>NZ_JAFCSX010000002.1:0-1112037 GCF_049895725.1 Afipia sp. DC4300-2b1 | reverse complement strand
GCTCCAACCCGCCTAAAACCTCGACCCGCATCGCCTGATGACCTTAAAGCTAGACTTAAGGTCACACGCTTCGCGAAATATACCGCATCAGACAAGACGGCGCTCGTCGGATGCGTACGACACACGGGGGAAGCTTAAGAGTGTTTGGCTGCCACACCAGCGACCAGCGTCCCTCAACTACCGCCGTCGCAACCATTCTAAAGCGCGAAGCGGATTTCGGTCTTTTAAATGAAGGATTGTATCGCGATTTTCAGGCTAAAGCCGAGAAAATAAAGAACGATCTATTATCATTTCTCATTGAAAAAAAACGGCAAGGTAAGATGGTCGCTGCATACGGGGCCGCGGCGAAAGGAAATACTTTGCTAAATTTTGCGGGCGTCAAACCGGATCTCGTATCATTCGTCTGTGACGCTGCTCTTTCAAAGCAAAACAAGTTTTTGCCAGGAAGTCATATTCCCATTCTAGCGCCTGCGGCGATTGACGAGCGAAAGCCTGATTATGTCTTAATCTTGCCTTGGAACATTTCAGATGAAATCCGAACTCAACTAAGCCAAGTGTCCAATTGGGGCGGCCAGTTCGTTGTCGCTGCACCCGAATTAAAGGTCATCTAAAGAATGCGCATCAAATCATTCTAGGATTGACCGTTGGCACAAAAGTGGGCGGAGCGACCGTTAGAAATCGTTCATTGTAAAAAGGATCGGGATTGGTTTCACTCCCCCACAAACTATAAAACCAAAGCAGTTCATCCTTATTCAAAGTTGGGTCACGAGTCTGCGACTCCAAGTGGACAAGCTTCGCTGCAGGCGCATAGACCGTCGTTAGTCCGAGATTTTTGACCCTCAGACAATAATCGACGTCGTTGAAGCTAACCGCTAACTTCTCGGAATAACCTCCTACTGCCCGATACGTTGATGCACGCGTCATCATAACGGCACCCGTTACAGCAAGATAATTTTTCACACCGCATGTGCTGTAGAAGTATCCAGCTTCCTCGCTATCGAACATCCTTCTGACATGGTCGGGATTTCCGTAGTTGTGCACCACGCCCGCATGTTGAAGTTTGCCATCCGGGTACGTAAGCCGCGCGCCAACCACTCCAACATGTGGCTTCTCGAAGTGCTCAACCATTCGTTCTATCCACGCAGGCTCAACCACTTCAATGTCGTCGTTCATCAACAGCAAAATATCGCCGGCCGCCTGCTGAGCCCCCAAATTAAGCTTTTTAGGAATATTCAACTCACGATCCAAGAATGGCACTAGCTTACATTCATAACTACTAAGTTGAAGCACCTGCGCTTCAGCTAAATTCCCATTATGCACAACGATAAACTGCAGATTTTTGTATGTCGATTTTTCTTTTATTTCTCGAATTACATTCGTGATTAAGTCTACTGATTTCTTCCCATAAACTATCGTTTTTCCAGCGGTCGGAATAACTACCGAGATTAACGGCTCAGTTTTCAGTTTGATTGTAATCTCGAAGCAGCCATTAAACGTCTTATGCGGGCTCACTTGGCCTAATCGATCTGTACGCCCTAACCGCCGGCTCAATGGCCCCACGTCCGAAACTTTTGCCGAATTATTTTTATGCGTTCTATGACCGAGTACTTGGGCGATATGATGGATGCGACATGGCTGCTCGGTAAACGAGAGTACGAAGTCGTATTGACTGACAAACTCGTTCTGATCTTTGCTTAGACTCTTTCTAAAACATGCGGCAAAGCCCACGTAATTAAAGGTTTCAAGATAATCAGGACTCCAACCCGGTTTGTAGAACGGAGTATGCCGACGACCAAACCGGCTGATTGAGTCTTCGTCAGCGTAAATTAGATCGTATGCATCAGCATTAAGTGCGGATGCGAACTCGTAGACGGCATTTGGTGCTAGACATTGGCCGCATTCCAGGAAGACCAGAAATTCTCCGTCGGCCGTGCTTGGCTTTAGATCAGTAACGAACTGAATGCCCTGCAATGATTGCAACGGCTTATTGGGGTTCACCAAAACAGTGATCGAGTAGTCTGTATAAAGTTGCGCGCGGAGAGAGCGAATCGTTTCTTCAAGTCCGCACTCTCCTGACCGGGCATCAATAATCACCGAAAACGAAGGCCGAACCGCCATCAATTCAATGTGGGTCTGAATTTCCCGGGCTTGGGACTTTAGAACCCTTGCTTGTCGCTCACACAGCGTTTGATAACTCGGCCCAAGAAGCGCTCTCATAATCTGTCGGATGTAGCGCCATTTTGTGCCGAGATGCAGTCGCTGCCTTATAGGCATAGCCGCCGACGAAATTTTTCTTAGCGGCACCGTCAGCCGCCAACTCCGCGAAGAGTATATAAGTTGAATTTCATGCTCGCGATTTCTCACATTCATGTTCAGATCGGCAATCTCCTTGCCCAAGGCCGCGATCTTTTTTTGAAGTTCAATCTCTCGTCGTTTGAAGATTCGCGCTTGTTGTTCAAACTTTGATGACACAGGCGAACGGACCGACTGCTTTCGATCAACTTTTAACCGCGAGCTGAACTTTGAACGTTTCTTCACGGGTGACCTAGTACATTTCGACATGCAACAGAATGAACGAATAAGCGATTTGCCCCTAAAATATCACACGTCATTTGAGCCGCTGCCAGCTTCTCTTAGCCGTACAAGACAAATGAACTCAGTCGTCCTCGACCGAGGAGAGCCGGAGAGAGGAGAACTCCATCTTCTATGTTGTCTAGCCGGTATCGGGGATTATCGGCGATCGAGATGGTCTGAGAAGCACAAAGCGTCCTCGGGCGTCGTAAGCGCCCTAAAGACCCGCTGAGATAGCCGGTATGGCATTGGACGGATCAATCATTGGGTACGGAACTGCTGAAAAGCGATTTTCCGGCCATTCTCTAAAGGATTCCCCCTCTGCCAAACCGAACCGATAATGCCCCATGAACGTCCCCCTTCTAGCGTCCGTCCCTCACGATATTTGGGGCACGCCGACACCAACCAAAGAGGTGGTAGGAGACTAAATTGCTAGGCCTATACCACCCTCTTTCTCAATTATCCTTCAGGACCTGATCGATCAGCGCTCTCGCGCCGATCAGATCGTCCAGCGCCGCCTGAAGCTTGCCGCGATCCATCGGCCTCGCGCTTTTCCGGATATTCGGCGGGGCATAGGCCTCGGCGCCGGACAGGCCGTTCAGCGGAGCCGGCTGCACCGGCTTCCGCACCACCGCTTTCGGCGCTGAGATTTCCGTCAGCGGCGGTCCGAGATCGCGCAGCGACAGCGTGGAGGTATACTCCTCTTGGTGGGCATCAGGTTCGTCGGCGGCGGCGAGTTCGTCCTCGGTGTCGATCTCCACTTCGTCGGCGGCCAGGTGTGGGGCGTGTTCGCCCTTTTCCGGCCCGAACGAGGGTCCATCGAACAGCGCGGTAGCATGATCGGCGGACCCGTCGGTGAGACTCTGGACCGATTTCACGCCATGCTCGCGCAGAATGCGCTGCACACCGCGGATGGTGTAGCCCTCGCCGTAAAGCAGCCGGCGGATGCCACGCAACAGGCTGACATCATCGGGGCGATAGTAGCGGCGGCCCCCGCTCCGCTTCATCGGCTTGATCTGATTGAAGCGCGTTTCCCAGAACCTCAGGACGTGCTGCGGCACATCAAGGTCATCAGCGACCTCGCTGATTGTCCGAAACGCATCCGGCGCTTTGTCCAAAATGCTGGCTCCCCGTTGAAAGCCGCCGTCCTAGGTCCGTCTTTGTCCTAAGTCAGTCAGTCGTCGGCGCTATCGGCGCTACCGCCGCCACTGCCGTTGCCGTTGATACGCTGCTTGAGAATCGCTGACGGCTTGAACACCATAACCCGCCGCGGAGAAATCGGCACTTCCGTTCCGGTCTTTGGATTACGGCCGATACGCTGGCCCTTTTTGCGCACCATGAAGGAACCGAATGACGACAGTTTCACCGTCTCGCCCTTCTCGAGGCAGTCGGTGATCTCTTTCAACACCAGTTCAACGAACGCAGACGACTCAGTGCGCGACAGCCCCACCTTTTGATAGACGGCTTCGCACAGATCAACGCGTGTGACTGTCTTCCCGGTTCCGGTCATCGCCTGCCCCGCTCACGGCGAACAAATTTATGTTCTGAAATTATGAGCTTAGCGACCGAGGGTCAACCTTGCTCATCGATGCAACAGCATGAAATTGTTTTCAATTATCGACAGACTTTAGCAAAAGACTCACCAGCGCAATAGCGCCGATCCCCAGGTGAAGCCGCCTCCCATCGCTTCCAGCATCAAAAGATCGTTCTTCTTGATACGTCCGTCGTCGGCCGCAGCCGCGAGCGCGAGGGGGATCGACGCTGCCGAGGTGTTTCCGTGACGGTCGACGGTGAGCACCACTTTCTGCGGCGCAATATGCAGCTTCTTCGCAGATGCATCGATGATACGCTTGTTGGCCTGATGCGGAACCAGCCAGTCGATGTCGTCAGCCGTCGTCCCCGTCGCATCAAATGCGTCGACGATGACGTCGGTGATCATGCCGACGGCGTGCTTGAACACTTCACGGCCTTCCATCCTCAGGTGGCCGACGGTCTGGGTGCTCGAGGGGCCGCCATCGACAAACAGCTTGTCCTTGTGACGGCCGTCAGAACGCAGATGTGTGGTCAGGATGCCGCGGTCCGCGGAAGTTCCGGCCTGCGATTGAGCCTCAAGGACCACCGCGCCGGCGCCGTCACCGAAAAGCACGCAGGTTCCACGGTCGTTCCAGTCCAGGATACGCGAGAAGGTTTCCGCCCCGATCACCAGCGCCCGCTTGAACGCACCGGTCTTCAGAAAATTGTCGGCGGTCGCCAGCGCGAAAATGAAGCCGGAGCAGACCGCCTGCAGATCGAACGCGGCACCGTGGTTGATTCCCAGACCGTTCTGGATCGCAACGGCAGTCGCCGGGAATGTGTTGTCGGGTGTCGAGGTCGCCAGCACGATCAGATCGATCGACTGCGTGTCGATCCCGGCGTTGGCGATCGCCGCCTGTGCGGCCTTGAGACCGAGATGAGAGGTGAACTCACCCTCCGCCGCGATATGGCGCTGCTTGATGCCTGTGCGCTGGATGATCCACTCATCCGAGGTATCGACCATCTTCGCCAGTTCGGCGTTGGTCAAAATGCGCTCCGGCAAATAAGAGCCGTAGCCGAGCACAACCGAACGCATCACAGTCACGAGACAGCCTCCTGCGCGTTCGGCACGATCGAAAGAGCGTGGCCGTCGCGGTTGAGTGTTTGATTGATCTTGGGCAGGAGATCGTAGCGAACCATGTCATAGCCAACGTCAACTGCCGACGCAAAGCCTTCGGCATCGGTGCCGCCATGACTCTTGATGACCACGCCATTCAGTCCAAGGAAGACCCCGCCATTGACCTTGCGAGGGTCCATCTTGTCGCGCAGCGCATTGAAGGCGCCGCGCGCGAAAATGTAGCCGAGCTTGGAACGCCAGGTCCGGCTCATGGCGCTGCGGAGATACTCCGCAATCTGCCGGGCCGTTCCCTCGGCGGTCTTGAGGGCGATGTTGCCGCTGAAGCCTTCGGTCACGATGACGTCTGCAGCACCCTTGCCGATGCCGTCGCCTTCGACGAAGCCGATGAAATCGAGCTGCGGCAGGTTCATCGCCCGGAGCAGTTCGGCAGCTCCCCGGACGGCCTCGACGCCCTTCACTTCCTCGACGCCGATGTTGAGCAGACCCACGGTCGGCCGTTCGAGATCGAACAGAACGCGTGCCATGGCGCTTCCCATGATCGCCAGCGACGCGAGATGGCGGGCATCCCCGCCGATCGAGGCGCCGACATCGAGCACGACCGACTCGCCGCGCACGGTCGGCCACACGGCCGCGATGGCCGGACGGTCGATGCCAGGCATCATGTGCAGGTTCAGCCGCGACATCGCCATTAGTGCGCCGGTGTTGCCGGCTGAGACCGCGACGTCGGCCTCGCCCTTTTTGACGGCGTCGATCGCCAGCCACATCGAGGATGACTTGCGGCCGCGGCGCAGGGCCTGACTGGGCTTCTCATCCATGCTGATGGCGATATCGGCATGAAAGACCTTTGAGACGGCTTTCAGTGCTGGATGAGACTCAAGCTGCTCGTCAATCAACGCGCTGTTGCCGAACAGCAGAAATTCGACGTCGGTGTGCCGCATCAAGGCGAGTGCCGCCCCCGGGACCACCACCGATGCACCGAAATCGCCGCCCATGGCGTCAAGCGCGATTCGAACCTTTTGCGGCATAAGCGTCCCGGAAACCTGATCGTTGCGGCCTCGAAGCAACTGGCCGCGAGCTGGATGCCATCGTTGTGACAGCGGTAGGCGGAAGTCTTCGCCAAAAACAGCGCAGCCCCAGCCGGGCAGCGACAATAGCGTTTTTGTGGTGCGATACAACGGCTTGACCCCGGCCGCAGGTTCGGTCAAGCGCTCCCCGCAGCCGCGTCATTTTCCCTTGGGTTTTTTGCCCTGAGAGCCGCCCGGCGTGGCCTTGAGCGCCTTGAGGGCTGCAAAGGGGTGCTCATCAGGGTCTTCAGGGGTTTCGGGCGGAACGAACGAGACCCCCGGCTTGCGCGGATAGGGATCTATTCCCAGAACGAGAAATTCTGTGGCCAATTGGCCGAGGTCGATCGCGCCATGGACGATGGGTTCAGGCAGATCAGGAATCTCAGCGTCATCCCCTTCTTCCTTCTGAACCGATTTGGCGCCCGCCGGGATCTGCGCGGGTGGTGCGAAAACAACCGCAATATCTTCGTCGATATCATTCTCGACGGGATCGAGCGAAACCACGCACGTCTGCTCGACCCGGGCCGTGACCTTTCCGGTGACGCTCACCCGGCCTTCGGTTTCAGCCACAACATCGAATGACGCAGTGGCGCGCAGCACCGCATTCACGCCGGCGGCCTTGGCGATCAGATCGCGCTGAGCCGCGCTGGCTTCCAGAGCCTGATGCAATCCCGCTTCAGGCAACTGGGAAACCATCACCGGAAAGCTCCAGGGAAGGTCGCTGCCAGTCATATGACCCTTGCTCATGGCGTCGCTCGCAGTTGATCAGTTTCAACCTTTGGAAAGGTCCAGGCCCCCGTGCGAAAGGCCGCATCGTCCAGAACCGCCAGACGGGCGCTAACATCGCGGACATATCCCGCGAGCGCCTTCGCTCTCTCCAGGGCCTCTCCGTTGAAGACATTCTTGGACAACGCCTGCGCCAATTCCGCCTCGCCCGCTTCTAAGGCCAAATCATAAGCCGTCGAGCGTCCGTAGAACGCCTCGCCGAACGCCTGCATGCGCTTCGGGACGGTCAGGTCTCCCACCCCCATTTCGCGCAGGTTGTCGTCCATGTCCGCGCAGAAATGGTCGAAAAGCGCCTGTGACAGGACGCTTCCACCCTCGATCGGCTGTAACCGGCGCAGCACCAGCCAGAGGTGCAGGATCAGCATGTCGAATCGGCCATTAACCGTGTCCCGGACACCGAGGTCCGTGTAAAACACCGGTTCTCGCGCTTGCGCCACGATCATGCCATAGATGGCTTCAATGGTGCCGCCCGGGACGGTGGGGTTCCTGAAGCGATTGAATGGCCAAAGCATTTTTGGGTTCCACGTCGGAGCCAGCGGCGATTCCTGATCGCGCTGATGGCTCCCGGTGTGTTGAAATCCGAGGCTCTGCCCGGTACGTCAACGCTCAAGCTGATGCAAGAGGCAAGAGGAAGATGACTGCTTTCAGACAGTCCGCTGGGATGCGGGGATTCGCTGCCGGTCTCCGGGTGGCGGCTGCTGCCCTGCTTGTCGGCACCATGCTGGCGGCCTGCACCGGTGAGCAGTTCCAAAAGGGCTACATCCTCCCCCCGGGCGCACTCGAGCAAATTCCGATCGGCGCCAGTCAGGATCAGGTCCTCATCGTGATGGGCACGCCGTCCACCGTCGCGACCCTGAGCGGCGAAGTGTTCTACTACATCTCCCAGCGCTCGGAGCGCAAAGTCGCCTTTATGCAGCAGCAGGTCGTCGACCAGCGCGTAATCGCGATCTATTTCGACAAGAACCGGACGGTCCAGCGCATCGCGAATTACGGACTTCAGGACGGCAAGATCTTCGATTTCATCAGCCGCACGACGCCGACCAGCGGTCAGGAAATGAGCTACCTCACGCCGATCTTCAAGCTCCTCAGCCCGCGCTGATCCCTGAATCATACCGGCGGGCAAACCGCCGGTATTTTGCTGCGCGAAACTCTCGTCCGTCGCGCGTAGCCGCGGCGCTTGCCGCCCCCAAACCCGACCGATACGCTTTCCTCCAACAATATCTCGAAAACGAGATGCAGTTGGGAGGACTACCGATGACACGTTCACTCTCTCGCCGCGCCGTCCTGTCGGGCGCCGCGGCTCTTTCGACAAGTCCGCTCTGGCCACGCCCGGCGAAGTCTGCCGACTGGCGTCCGAATGAAACGGTCCGCATCATCGTGCCCGCGGCCCCCGGCGGCAGCACCGACGTGATCGGCCGCTACCTCGCGCAACATTTGCAGCAGGCGTGGGGCATATCGGCGGTCGTCGAGAACAAATCCGGCGGCGGCGGCACCATCGGCACCGCCTACTACGTCCAGCAAAAGCCGGACGGCAACAGCATTCTGGTGGGCAACCCCGGGCCCAATGCCGTGGCCTACAGCATCTTTCGCTCCCTGCCCTACAAGGCGGATCAGTTGCAGCCGGTCAGCAATGCCATCCGCATTCCCAACATCGTCTCCGCGCATCCTTCCAGCGGCATCAAGTCGATCAAGGAACTGATCACCTACCTCAAGGCCAATCCGGACAAGCTGAACTACGGCACGTCAGGCGTCGGACAAAGCCCGCACCTCACCGCCGTCTGGTTCATGCAGTTGACCGGTGTGAAGATGACGCACATCCCGTTCCGCGGCGCGGGCCCCGCCTTGACCGGCGCGCTCGGCGGCGACGTGGCGATCCTGTTCGACAATCTTTATCCGTCACTGCCGCAGACCGAAGATGGCAAGCTCGTCGCACTGGCCGTGACGACGCCGGAGCGCAGTTTCAAGGCGCCCAACGTCCCGACAATGCGCGAGAGTGCGCCGGAACTTGCCAACTTCGACGCCTCGTCCTGGTTCGGAATGTTTATGCAAGCCGGAACGCCGCGCCCGATCGTCGACGCCTACAATACCGAGATCAAAAAGATGCTGGAACGCGACGATATCAAGAGAAACATCGCTGCAATGGGCGCCGTGCCCGATTACGGAACGCCGGAACAATACACCGCCTTCGTCGAAGCCGAGATCAAGAAGTTCGCGGGCATCATCAACAAGGAAGGCCTCAAGATGGACGTCAACTGACGTCGGACAACGCCTCAAGCAAAACGGCCGCCCCTCAAAGGCGGCTGTTTTTCGTTTCGACGCAAAGGGTCAGACTGACATCAAACCCTGCTCTACAAACCTGTAGCCCGCCTCCCAGCGCTCGTGCTGTTCGGTGTTTTCCGGATAGGGATTGTCGTGCGGCTCATTGTTGAATCGTGCGAGCTTCCCCTGCTCGAACGGATCTCCATCGTCGGCTGCCATGCGTTCGCCTCCCGTGGTGGAATGAGTAACAACGCACAAGGATGTGTTGGTTTCCCGACCTACCGAAAATTTTCAGCGGGGACAAAGATTCAACCTGTCATCAAATCGCAACAATCGTCTGCGGCAACCGCGCAAAGAAAAACCCCGCAGCGCAAGCCGCGGGGCTTTCCAGTTCTAGATTGCGACGATCAATGCGCCAGGATCGCGAGCAACAACAATGCCACGATGTTGGTGATCTTGATCATCGGGTTCACGGCAGGACCCGCCGTATCCTTGTAGGGATCGCCGACGGTGTCGCCGGTCACGGCTGCCTTGTGAGCATCCGAACCCTTGCCGCCGAAGTGGCCGTCCTCGATGTACTTCTTGGCGTTGTCCCATGCGCCGCCACCCGAGGTCATCGAGATCGCGACGAACAGACCGGTCACGATCACGCCGAGCAGCATCGCGCCGACGGCCGAGAACGCAGCCGACTTGCCGGCTGCGCCACCACCCGCGATCACATAGATCACGAAGTAGACGAAGATCGGCGACAGCACCGGCAGCAGAGACGGAATGATCATTTCCTTGATCGCGGCCTTGGTCAGAAGGTCAACGGCCTTGCCGTAATCCGGCTTGTCGGTGCCCTTCATGATGCCGGGCTTCTCGCGGAACTGGCGACGAACCTCTTCGACGATCGCGCCGGCAGCACGGCCCACGGCCGTCATGCCCATCGCGCCGAACAGATAAGGCAGCAGGCCGCCGAACAGCAGACCGACCACGACGTACGGGTTGTTCAGCGAGAAGTCAGGAATGACCCCCTGGAAGTACGGATACTTCGCAGCGTTGGCGATGAAGAACTTGAGATCTTCATTGTACGCAGCGAACAGCACCAGTGCACCCAGACCGGCCGAACCGATGGCATAGCCCTTGGTGACGGCCTTGGTGGTGTTGCCGACTGCGTCGAGCGCGTCGGTGGCCTTGCGCACTTCTTTCGGAAGGCCAGCCATTTCGGCAATGCCACCGGCATTGTCGGTGACGGGTCCGAAAGCGTCGAGCGCGACGATCATGCCGGCCAGCGCCAGCATCGTCGTGGTTGCGATCGCGATGCCGAACAGACCAGCGAGGCTGTAGGTGATCAGGATGCCTGCGATGATGACGATGGCAGGAAGCGCCGTCGACTCCATCGAGATGGCGAGCCCCTGGATCACGTTGGTGCCATGACCGGTCACCGACGATTGGGCGATCGACTTCACCGGGCGGAAATCGGTGCCGGTGTAATATTCGGTGATCCAGATGATGAGACCCGTCACCACCAGACCAACGACGCCGCACTCGAACAGGGCGAGGCCGGTGTACTTCACGCCAGCAAGCGGACCGAAGCCGATCAACTGGTGAATGACAATGGCCACACCGATCAACGACAGAACGCCGGTGGCGATCAGCCCCTTGTACAGCGCACCCATGATCGACTGGCTGGCGCCGAGCTTCACGAAGAAGGTGCCAGCGATCGAGGTCAGAATGCAGATACCGCCAATGGCGAGCGGCAGCGTCATCATGTTCACGAGCAGCGGCGACGTGGCGAAGAAGATCGCAGCGAGCACCATGGTCGCGACCGCGGTCACGGCATAGGTCTCGAACAGGTCGGCCGCCATGCCGGCGCAGTCCCCGACGTTGTCACCGACGTTGTCGGCGATGGTGGCCGGGTTGCGCGGATCATCTTCCGGAATGCCGGCTTCGACCTTGCCGACGAGATCGCCGCCGACGTCCGCACCCTTGGTGAAGATGCCGCCGCCGAGACGCGCAAAGATCGAGATCAGCGAAGCGCCGAAGCCGAGCGCCACCAGTGCGTCGACAACAGTGCGGCTGTTGGGGGCAAAACCTGCGCCCTTGGTGAGGTACATGAAGTACAGCGTCACGCCGAGCAGCGCGAGACCTGCGACCAGAAGGCCCGTGATCGCGCCCGCCTTGAATGCGAGTTCAAGACCACCGGCCAGCGACTTGGTCGCCGCCTGCGCGGTGCGGACGTTGGCGCGCACCGAGACGTTCATGCCGATGAAGCCGGCAGCGCCCGAGAGCACCGCGCCGATCAGGAAGCCGACCGCCACGAGAATGCCGAGGAAGTAGGCCAGCAGCGCGAAGATCACGATGCCGACGATACCGATCGTCATGTACTGGCGCTTGAGATAGGCCTGCGCGCCTTCGCGCACCGCTGCTGCGATTTCCTGCATACGGGCATTGCCCGCATCAGCCCCAAGCACCGACGAAGTTGCCCACGCGGCGTAGACGATAGAAAGCGCTCCCGCGAGCACGATCAACCATAATGCTGTCATTGATGTTGCCTCAGTCCCCTGCTGTTTCCCCAGAAACGCTCCACGGGTCGTAACAGGGCGACCGGGCGCGCAAAAAAGAAGTCATGCGTTTTCGAAGGCGAAAAGCTGCCTCAATTCGGCGCGGACAATGCCAAAATCGTACCCTTGACGCAACGCCACCGGTGTTCGGGGGGCTGGTTTTTGGATGATTCAACGAACGCTGCACAGGGAGTTTTGGTGCAGCGCGAAAACAATCAGAAATGGCTGTAGGACAGGCGTTTCAGCATGATCGGCTGGCCTGCCGCATCGAGGAACCGGGGCGCTGCCGCGCCCGCCTCGATCCTGCCGATAGCCGATACCGGCACATCGGCCTTGCGTGCAGCGGCGACGAACGAGTCCCACCGATTCTCCGGAACGGTGCACAGCACCTCGTAATCATCCCCGCCGGACAATGCGGCTTCGATGTCCGCACTCCCCTTAGCGAGCAAGGCGCGCGTGGGAGCGGAGAGCGGAACAGCCGCGAGGCCGATCGCGGCTGACACGCCAGACGCGACACAGAGCTTTGTGAGATCGCCGGCCAATCCGTCCGATACATCCATCGCAGCATTGGCATGTTCGCGGATCGCAAGACCAAGCGCATTGCGCGGCTGAGGCACGCGATAACGCTGAATGAGGAAGTCGCGCGTGGACGTATCGAGCCCCTCGCCCGCGATCTTGCCCTTGAGAACGCGCAAGCCCAGCGCCGCATCTCCGATGGTGCCGGTGACCGCGATCCGGTCGCCCGGCTTCGCACCGGTCCGGCGAACCATCTTGCCCGGCGGCACACGGCCGAACGCCGTGATCGAAATCATCAGCGGTCCCGGCGTCGAGACCGTATCGCCACCGAGCACCGGACATCCGAAGTCCGCCGCGTCCTCGCCGAGTGCGCAGGCGAACGGTGCCAGCCATTTGTCCGCCGCGTCGCGTAGCGCAAGCGTCAGCACAAACCCCGCAGGCGAAGCGCCCTTGGCCGCCAGATCCGACAGATTCACCCGCAGCGCCTTGCGCGCGATGGTGTCGGGAGGATCATCGGGAAGGAAATGAACGCCTTCGACGATAGCGTCCGTGGTTACGACAAGATCATCGCCGGAGTGATTCAGAAGAGCCGCATCATCAACGAGACCGAAAGCACCCGGATCGGTCGCGAGCGGGCGGAAATAGCGCGCGATCAAATCGTCCTCGCCCGATGCTCCGGCACCCGGCGCCGTCATAACTAGTGACCCGCCCGCGTAAATTCGCTTGCGCGGAACTGCCGTGCGATCTGGTCGAGCACAGCATTCACCATGCCGGTTTCATCCTTGTCGACGAAGGCATGCGCGACATCGACATATTCCGACACCACGACGCGCGCCGGAATATCTTTGCGATGTTCGAGCTCATACGCGCCTGCCCGCAATGTCGCGCGCAGGATCGCGTCGATACGCTTGAGCGGCCAGCCGCTTTCGAGCGCCTTGTCGATCAGCGGATCAAGCTTGCCCTGGTCGCGCACCACGCCGGACACGACATCCTTGAAGAAAGCCGCTTCAGCGGGAAGGTAGGTGTCACCCTCCACTTCGTTCCCGAGCCAATGGCTCTCGAACTCGGCAAAGATGTCGCCGATACCCGCGCCTGCGATGTCCATCTGATACAGCGCCTGCACGGCAGCGAGCCGTGCCGCCCCGCGGCGATTGGCCTTGCGGTCGCCCGGTCCTTTGTCGCTGGCTTTCTTAGCGGCGCTCATAGTGGTTTCGCCAGGCGCTTCTTGATCCGCATCATGGTGAGCGCCGCGCGGGCCGCGTCGCCGCCCTTGTTCAGCTTGTCACTGCGGGCGCGTTCCCACGCCTGCTCCGTGGTGTTGACGGTAATGATGCCGTTGCCGAGGGGCAGGCTGCGCGCCACAGCAAGGTCCATCAGCGCGCGCGAGGATTCCATCGAAACGATCTCGAAATGAATGGTGTCGCCGCGCACAACACAGCCGAGTGCAATCGCGCCATCATACTGCCGACCATTCTTCTTCGATGCATCCATGGCAATGGCGATCGCTGCCGGAATTTCGAGAGCACCGGGCACGCTGATGACGTCATAGCCGACGCCCGCGGCCTCCAGTTCCTTGATCGCACCCTGAAGCAGCGCTTCCTGAATATCGTCGTAAAAGCGGGCTTCGATGATGACGACGGTCGCGCCGCTGATATCGGTTTGGTCCTTGAGCTCTGCGCGCCGCGGTTCAGCCATCATTCCATCCAGTCAAAGGGTTCCGTGTTTGCGCGTTTGTAGTCGCTGAGCGCTACAAAGCCAAGCACAACGGGCCCCTTTCAAGGCAGGGATGCAGCTTTGAACCCGGCTCAAACGGCCTGTGCGACCTTGTAATCGAACAAATAGCCCTCCAGCGCCTTCTCGACCACGCCCTGCTGACCAGATTGCGCCGCAGCCAGCGTTACGGTGACATCAATGCCGCGCTTGCCGCCGGCTGCGACATCAATCCTCGCGCTGTCGGACCCAACGGCATCCGCCACCACCTGCTCCACCAGCCGCTGCACGGCGTCGGTGCGCAACTGCGGCTTGAAGATTTTGCCCACGCTGGTCATCGGAATAGCGTCGATGACGATCACCTGCTTCGGCCAGGCCGGGCGTTCCGCGATCAGCGGTTCGGCAAACGCTTTCAACTCATCGGGCGTTGCCTGCGCGCCGGGCTTGAGCGCGACATAACAGACCGGCAGTTCACCGGCATACTTGTCCGGCTGGCCGACGGCTGCCGCCAATGCAACTGCGGGGTGTGATTGCAGGGCGTCCTCGATCAGAACCGGATCGATGTTGTGGCCACTTCGGATGATAAGATCCTTCGAGCGGCCCGCAATGAACAGGCGTCCCTCCTCGTCGGTATAGGCCAGATCGCCGCTGTCGAGATAGCCGTCACGCAGCGCGCTGCCGTTCTGGCTCTGATCCTTATAGCCCGGTGTGACATTGGGGCCGGATACGGTCATCACGCCGACCTCGTGCGGCGCGCATGCCTCACCCAGCGAACCGTCCGCCGACAGCCTGCGCACCACGACCTGCGCATACGGCAGCCGGACGCCGACAGAGCCCAGCACCGGCTCCGCCGGCGCGGGATCGATCGAGACAAGTCCGCCGGTCTCGGTCATGCCGAGAATTTCGTGAATCTTCGTTCCGGTCATCTTTTGGTACTGCACGGCCACTGCGCGCGGCAGCAGCGACGCACCAGAGATGCTGTAGCGCGCCGACGAAATGTCGGCATCGACCGGCACATTGAGCAACGCGGCCAGCGCCGTCGGCACGCCGCCAATCACGGTCGCGCGATAGCGCTCAATAATCTTCCAGAAATTCTTGATGATGACCGGATTGCGCATTCCCGCCGGCGAAAGAACGATGACATTCGCACCCGCGATGAAGAACGACAGCCCACACGAAATCGTCGCGGCCACATGAAAAAGCGGCAGACCGTTGGTGATGACATCGGTCTCGCTCAAGTCCTGCAACACCGTTCCGCCGAACCCCGCGGCGATCTGCATGCGATGGGTATGGGTGACGAGCTTCGGCGAACCTGTGGTGCCGCCGGTGTGAAAATAGGCCGCAACGTCATCGCCGCCCCGCGCCTTGCCGAAGGTGAGCGCGCTGCCATCCTGTCCCTTGAGACCGGGCGCAAAACCGAACACGCCGTCCGGCAGCGGTGCATCGGACAGGGAGACCTGCACCAGCTTGATGTCGGGCAGCAGCTTCTTGACCTCGATGGCCTTCTGCCAGATGTCGAGTTGCGGATGCGGGCCGAGCGCGACGAGAATCTTTGCATCGGCCGCGCGGACCAGATCGGCGATGTTCTGCGCCTGGAGCAGGAAGTTGATCGGCACGGCATAGCCCTGCGCTTCCGCGCCCCAGAGCGTGAAATGCGTCTCGACAAGGCTCGGCAGGATGTAGGCAACTCCCGCCCCCGGACCGCCAAGGCTTGCGAAGAAATTCGCCGCGCGGGTTACGCCATCAAGCATCTGCTTGTACGTGACAACACGCGCCGTCTCGTCATCAGCGCCGGTCATCAGCATGGTCAGCGCAGTGCGATCAGGGTGACGTGACGCGCTCTTCGCAAAAATATCGTAGACGCTGCGCGCGTCATAACGCTGCTCCAGCGTTTTCTCGGTTTCGAACCGGACGACATCCTGGAGCGTTGCAACCGGATATTCGCTGAAAAGCGGCATGTGTTTCCCCTTTTGAACTGTTCTCATCCGGCCGCGGCGAAACGCGGTCCGTTTTTGGGCGGCACGCTATTTAATTAATTTAACACCGTCAAGTTTTGCGGGCTGCGCGCCCGGTTGCGGCGATCCTGATCGGCTTTTTCGCAGCCGCTTGCAGGACATCGGACATGCCCGCCCCCCTTGCGATGAGGCGCATGGATGCGCGGTGCAGGTCATCCCGCGCCCGGACCGTTTTCAGAAGACCACTCATGTGCATCATGATAATGCCATGCGCGGCGGAGAAGAACGCTTCGGCCAGCGTCTCGACATCGCCTTCGATATATCCGGCGTCGAGAAGCGCCTGGACATAGGTGGTCATGGTGGCGCGAAAGCGCTTCATGGTTGCGGAGTATTGCGGAGCAATCGCCTGTTCGAGATTTTCGGTGAAAAAAATCAGCCGATAGGTGTCGGGATGTTTCAGCGCGAAATCGAGGAAGGCCTGCCCCACCGCGCGCGCATTCTTGCGCGCGTCCCGCGCCGGATCGAACACCGCTTCGAGATGGCCGCAGAAGCGATCGAGCGCCGACGCGCGCATCGCAAGCAGGATTTCGTCCTTGTTGGCAAAGTAACGATACGCGGCCGTCTGGCTGTAACCCAGTGCCTGGGCGATCTGACGCATCGAGACGCCGGCGACGCCATGCTTGGCAAACAGCTTTTCGGCGGCGCGCAGCAATCGCTCCCGGAAGACCTCGACCTGCTGATCGGTGAGTTGCTTGCGCATGCCAATCCCGCCGCTGTGCATCGCCTGCCTGCGCCATCTGGCGCTCAGGCAGATTCTATTTCATCTCGATCAATCGCGCGGCATAGCGCGCCATCAGATCGATTTCGAGATTGACTTCCGACCCCGCATGCCAGTCGCTCAGCGTCGTGACCTGCAACGTGTGCGGGATGATGAGAACGGAAAACGTATCGTCAACGGCAGTATTGACCGTCAGCGACGCGCCGTCGAGCACCACCGATCCCTTCGCCGCAATGAACTTTGCAAGATCGCGCGGCGCACGCAACTCGAACCGGGCCATGTCGGGCAGGTCTTCGCGCGAGATGATCGTGGCTATCCCGTCGACATGCCCGGCAACGATGTGCCCGCCGAGTTCGTCGCCGATCTTGAGCGCACGCTCGAGGTTGAGGCGCGTTCCCTTGCCCCAGCCCTTCGCGGTTGTCAGCCGCAGCGTCTCGGCAGCGGCATCGACATCGAACCACGTCTTGTCCTGATCGACGCCGGACTGCACCACCGTGAGGCACACGCCGTTGCAGGCGATCGACGCACCGTCTGCGATGGTCGTCTGGTCGTAGCGGCATGCGATGCGCAGCCGGTGCAACTGCCCTTGCGCCGTCGGCGTAATGCTGGTGATTTCGCCAAGGTCCGTGATGATGCCGGTGAACATCTAGATCTCTTTTCAGTTGATCATGATCTGGTCGAAAAACCGGTTTCCACTTTTCCGGATCATGATCGTTCGTAAACCGTAAGCGTGTCTCTATCCAAAGTCTCGGTAGCACGCGCGCGCCAGCGAGGCGACTGGGTGACCACCGACAACGGCTGCGTATCGAGCGCCGGAATACCATCCATGCCGATAGCGCCCTGCCCGCGCAGCAGCCAGACCTCGTCGACTAGCCCCGCACTCAGGAATGACGCCGCCACGCGTGCGCCGCCCTCCACCATCAGCCTTGTAATTCCGCGCTCAGCCAGCACGTTCAAGACGGCACTGAGATCGAGGCCCAGCGTCGATTCATTCGCCACGGGCACGCGGATGACCTGCGCACCGGCCGCGCCAAGCTTCATCGCAGCAGGTGCTTCCGACAGACCGGACGTCATGACCCACAGCGGTGTCTGCCGCGCGGAGTGCACCAGCTTGCTGGCTCCCGGCAGGCGCAGCGCGCGATCCAGCACCACGCGTACGGGCGATTGTGCTTCCAGCCCCGGCAACCGCACGGTGAGCAGCGGATCGTCGGCAAGCACCGTGCCGATGCCGACGAGGATTGCGTCGCTTTGCGCGCGCAGCAGATGCATGCGGGCTTTCGCCGCTTCGCCGGTGATCGCGACGGGCCGATGGCCCGCGGCCGCGATCTTGTCGTCGGCGGAGACAGCAAGCTTCAAAATGACTAACGGGCGCCTCGCACCAACGCGCAGGAAGTGCCCGGCATGATCACGCGCCGCTTCCTCCCGGCACAGGCCGATTTCGACCTCGATCCCCGCGGCCCGCAGCCGCGCATGACCCTGCCCGCCGACTTCAGGATTTGGATCTTCGATGGCGGAAACGACCCGCGCGATACCCGCGGCAATGATCGCGTCCGCGCACGGCGGCGATTTTCCGAAATGCGAACACGGCTCCAGCGTGACGTAGAGCGTCGCGCCGCGCGCCGCATCGCCCGCGCGCTTCAGCGCCTCCGGTTCGGCATGAGGCCGGCCACCGGGCTGGGTCCAGCCGCGCCCCACAATGACGCCGTCCTTGACGATGACCGCGCCGACAGCGGGATTCGGCCAGGTGCGGCCCTGCCCGCGCCGGCCGAGCGCCAGCGCGAGCTGCATGTAACGCAAATCTTCAGACATTTGGTCAGAGGTATCCGGCACGGCGCTGAAGCTAGCGGATTAGGAAACGCCGCGCCGCGAAAAAATCACTTGCGCACGGCCACCGGACGCGGCGGCTCATCCTCACCGGACAGTTCGCCGAGCACAGCCTCGAAGTCCTTGGCCTCACGGAAGTTACGGTAGACCGAGGCGAAGCGGACATAGGCCACGTCGTCGAGCTGGCGCAGATGCTCCATCACGGTCTCACCGATGACCTCCGAGGAAATCTCCGCCTCGCCCCCGCTTTCAAGCTCGCGCACGATGGCCGAGACCATCTTCTCAACGCGCTCGGGATCGACCGGACGCTTGCGCAGGCTGATCTGGAGCGAGCGCACCAGCTTGTCGCGGTCAAACGGAACCCGGCGGCTGTTGCGCTTGATGACGGTGAGTTCGCGAAGCTGCACCCGTTCGAAGGTGGTGAAGCGGAAGTTGCACGCCATGCAGACGCGTCGCCGCCGGATCACGGCCGAATCTTCCGTCGGCCGTGAATCCTTTACCTGCGTATCGAGACTGTTGCAGCTCGGGCAGCGCATTCCGCGTACCCCTTACTGATAGATCGGGAAGCGGCTGGTGAGTTCCTTCACCTTCTCCTTGACCGCTGCCTCGACCAGAGGCGCCGAACCTTCGCCCGACTGGGCAACGGCGTTGAGCACTTCCGAAATCAGCGCACCCACCTGCTTGAATTCGGCAACACCGAACCCGCGCGTGGTCGCCGCCGGAGTGCCGAGACGCAGACCGGAAGTGACGAACGGCTTTTCCGGATCGAACGGAATGCCGTTCTTGTTGCAGGTCAGACCGGCGCGGACCAGCGCCTTCTCCGATACGTTGCCCTTAAGGCCCTTCGGCCGCAGGTCGACCAGCATCAGGTGATTGTCGGTGCCGCCGGAGACGATCTCAAAACCGTTGGAGCGCAGCGTTTCCGCGAGCGCCTTGGCGTTCTCGACCACGTTCTTGGCGTAGATCTTGAAGTCCGGCTGCAGCGCTTCCTTGAACGCGACGGCCTTCGCCGCGATCACATGCATCAGAGGGCCACCCTGCAGACCGGGGAAGATTGCCGAGTTCAGTTTCTTGGCAATCGCCTCATCATTGCTGAGGATCAGGCCACCGCGCGGACCACGCAGCGACTTATGGGTCGTGGTCGTGGTGACGTGTGCATACGGCACCGGATTGGCATGAACGCCGCCCGCGACCAGACCCGCGAAGTGCGCCATGTCGACCAGCAGATACGCGCCGACGCTGTCGGCGATCTCGCGAAAGCGCTTGAAATCCCAGGCACGCGAGTAAGCCGAGCCACCGGCAATGATCAGCTTCGGCTTGATCTCTTCCGCCTGCTTCGCAACCGCGTCCATGTCGATGATCTGGTCTTCGCGGCGCACGGTGTAGTGCATCGGCTTGAACCACTTGCCGGACATGTTGACGGGCGCGCCGTGGGTGAGATGTCCGCCCGCAGCGAGGTCGAGGCCCATGAAGGTATCGCCCGGCTGCAACAGCGCCAGGAACACGGCCTGATTCATCTGGCTGCCGGAGTTAGGCTGCACGTTGGCGAAGTTCGCGCCGAACAGTTTCTTGGCGCGCTCGATGGCCAGCGTTTCAGCAACGTCGACGAACTCGCAGCCGCCATAATATCGCGCGCCCGGATAGCCTTCCGCATACTTGTTGGTCATCACCGAGCCCTGCGCTTCGAGAACGGCGCGGCTGACGATGTTCTCCGACGCGATCAGCTCGATCTCATGCTGCTGACGACCGAGTTCACCCTTGATCGCATTCGCGATCTCGGGATCGGCCTGCGCGAGCGAGGCCGTGAAAAACGAATCGGGAGCGGAAGCAGTCTTGGCAGATGAGCTCATTGCGGAATGTCTCCACCGCCGCAGCTTTCAAGATCGGCTACGGGCGGCCTGATTGGGAGCATTTTCGGACGAAACCCGGTTTCGGGCTTCCCTGAAACTGCTCCGGTGTCATCTAAGGGCGGCAGGCGCGAGATACCATATCTGGCGGGGGCGGCCAAGTTCCAAGCCCGTGGGCCGCAATTTATGCCGGGCAGCCCTGTTCTGCGCTGGCGCTGTGGGCTGCATGCCACCGGCCCGTCCCGAAGGCTTCGAAACGGCGGTTTTGGCGGGTTCAGCCCGGTCGGGCCCTCCGCAACCGCCCTTTTTGCCCACATTCCGGGTTCCCGATCGCCAGGGTTGGGCAAGATTACCTGCCCAAGGAGCGCCAACGGCTCAAACCGGCTTTTTGAAAGCGCACCGGCCTACAGGCGCGCGCAGAGGAACATCACGTTCAGCGAGCACGCGGCCAGCAGCACGAGCATCAGCGCGACCTGCAGGCGGTCGCCAGCGAATTTGAGAATCGGCCTCATGATGTGAGGATGATGGAAAGAGTCCGCGCAAGAGTCTCGGACGATATTTTTGCCTTCCGCGGGAGAGGATTCAGGACTCGTTTACGAGTCGATTCTCTGAAAGCCGAACGCGAAAAGGCGCCCGAAGGCGCAGTGCATGATCCGCCGAAATGTGAGCGGTTCGGTGCAAAGATCATGCGTCCTTCAAATAGTTTAAGAGCGCGATCTTTTGCTGATCGCGCTCTTAAGTCGCATATCCCACACCAGGGGAAACTCGTGCGGAATTCTTCCGCGTGCGTCTTGTGCGCACTTCGGTAACAGCCGGAGGGCACCGGCGTAAAACTGCGGGGAAGAACGATAGGCCGCCGGTCTTTTTAATCTGCCGGCTGGCCCGAATTTTTGAAGGGCTCAGAGCCGATACAGGATCTGGTCGGTCCAGAAGCGCTCGAGGCGATGCAGCGACTTGTTCAGCGTCGCGAACTCGGCGTTCGAGATGCCGCCCACCTGCTCCACCGTCTTGACGTGCTTCTGATACAGCGCGTCGACGATGTGGCGGATTTCCTGGCCCTGCGCGGTCAGGCGGATGCGGACCGAGCGGCGATCGACGCGCGAACGCTGATGATCGAGGAAGCCCATCTCGACAAGCTTCTTGAGATTGTACGAGACGTTGGAGCCGAGGTAATAGCCGCGTGTGCGCAACTCGCCGGCGGTCAATTCCTTGTCGCCGATATTATAGAGCAGCAGAGCCTGCACCGAATTGATGTCGGCGCGGCCGCGGCGATCGAATTCGTCCTTGATCACGTCGAGCAGACGGCGATGCAGACGCTCGACAAGCGTAAGGGCTTCGAGATAGAGCGGCTGCACCGGTGCAGCGGAGTTGTCGCGTGCGGGCTCAATGGCCGTAGCGGCTGTTTTGATCATGACACTTCCCCTGTTGTCGTTTTTACGACTTATTCGACGAAACTTTTGTCTCGCCTGATAGGTTCAAACTAAGGGAGGCGTTTGAAGATCAGCTTAAATAACAGCATAAAGAGATGGTTTATTTGAAACGGTGAATCGTATGTTACATCGATAAAATAAGGGCTTTTTGTTAGTTTTGATTCACCCAAACAGCCCGATGTTCACGCTTCGTCACAGGGCCTGTCGCATTCCAGAACATGTTCGTTCGAATTTGAAAGATTCCGTCAAGCATCAAGGCGAAGTCGCCCTGCCGCGTTGCACTATGGCGGCCGTTCCCGCGCCGAAAACCACGCCAGGACGAGGTAGGCCGCGAGCAAAATCAGGGAAACGAGAACCGCGAACAGGTTGCCACCATAGATCGTGGGAAACATCAGTTCGATCACGGCAGTCGAAACAATGGTCGTGAGCCACACCACGGCGCCCCACGGCGTCGCGAGCCACAGTCCCACCGCCGCGACCAGTTCGATCACCGCGAAATAAACCGTGGCGGTCTGCCACTGCGTTGTCTGCGCCTCGAACGCGCTCTCCTCGCCGCCGATGAAGCCGGTGATCTGCGCCCAGTGATAAAGGCCCTTGATCATCGACAGCACGGCCATGACGCGCAGGAACAACACGAGCCGTGTGGTCCATGTGCTCTCGCCTGTCTCGGCGTCCGGCGACGTCATCGCAGTGACCAGGTTGACCTGATCGCGCGGCACGTCGTCATTCGCGCCTCGGCCCATGCGCGCGGCCATCGATTGCCGGGTGTCTTTGTTCATGCCGTGTGTTTGGCGCTTTATGCCGGTAAAATCAATCCGCCGATGACGTCCCCGTGCGGTGACGGACGGCCCGGCAGATGCTACATGTAGGACATCTTTTCTGCGCGGGAGTGGCATCAAGATGGCGATCAAATTCGGGCGTCCGATCGAATTGCGGGATACACCGCACCGGGACACGGCCGCCGCCCCTTCCCTCGATCTGACCACGCGCATGCGCCGCAACCGCAAGTCCGAATGGGCGCGGCGGCTGGTGCGCGAGAATGTGCTCACCACCGACGACCTGATCTGGCCGCTGTTCGTGGTGGACGGCAGCAACCTGCGCGCGCCGATCGCTTCGATGCCGGGCGTCGATCGCCTCAGCGTCGATCAGTGCGTTCGGGACGCCGAGCGCGCCATGAAACTCGACATTCCCTGCATCGCACTGTTTCCCTACACCGAGCCTTCGCTGCGCGACGAGACGGGCTCCGAAGCGCTGAACGCCAATAATCTGGTCTGTCAGTCGGTGCGGGCGATCAAGCGGGAGTTCCCTGATCTCGGCATTCTCTGCGACGTGGCGCTCGATCCGTTCACCAGTCATGGTCACGACGGCTTGCTACAGGACGGCCGGATCCTGAACGACGAGACCGTCGCCATTCTGGTGCAGCAGGCGCTGGTGCAGGCCGAAGCGGGCTGCGACATCATCGCCCCGAGCGACATGATGGATGGCCGCGTGGCTGCAATTCGCGCCGGCCTCGACCGCGGCGGGTTCGGCGACGTGCAGATCATGGCCTATGCGGCGAAATACGCTTCCGCATTCTACGGTCCGTTCCGCGACGCGATCGGCTCGGCGAAAACACTCACGGGCGACAAGCGCACCTATCAGATGGACTCGGCGAATTCGGATGAAGCGCTACGCGAAGTCGAACTCGACATTGCCGAAGGCGCCGACATGGTGATGGTCAAGCCCGGCCTGCCCTATCTCGACATCGTGCGGCGCGTGAAGGACACCTTCGCGATGCCGACCTTCGCCTATCAGGTCTCCGGCGAGTACGCGATGATTGCCGGCGCCATTAACAACGGCTGGCTCGACCGCGACCGGACGATCATGGAAAGCCTGGTTGCGTTCAAGCGCGCCGGCGCCGACGGCGTCCTGACCTACTTCGCGCCGCAGGCGGCGGAAAAGCTGAAGGCCGGACGTTGATACCGTTCCGCAACCCGCCGGATAACTTTTTCTCCATGTGAGCCTAAGCCGCCTTGCGCCCGCCAGATGGCGGGGCCATGTGCGCAGCGAGCGGCCCGGGCAAATGGCCGCTGAGGAGGGTTTCCATGTCTGACACGAGAAACACCGGCGGCACGACATCAGGTGCGACCTGGCGCAACAACCCATCGGCCAGCGCCGCATATGACCCGTGGCTGCAGCCCGAACTGTTTCGCGGCGTGCTGACCAAGCGGTCCTTCGCGTTTCTGATCGACCTCGTGATCCTGTCGATTCCGATCATCCTCGCGGTCCTCTTCGTCACCCTGTTCGGTATCGTCACGCTGGGGCTGGGCTGGTTCCTGTTCTGGCTGATTTCGCCGTTCTCGGTGATCTGGGCGCTGCTCTATTACGGCATGACGCTCGGCGGACCGAACGGCGCCACCGTGGGCATGCGGATGATGGACATCGAGATGCGAACCTGGAGCGGCGAGCGGCCTTACTTCATCCTCGGTGCGGTTCACGCGGTTCTGTACTGGGTGTCGGTCTCGTTCCTCAGTCCGCTGGTGCTGCTGGTGGGTCTGTTCAACGGCCGTCGCCGGCTGCTGCACGACGTCGTGCTCGGCACGGTCTTCATCAACAGCAATGTCCAGCCTTCAACGGTTCAGACCACCCGCGTCTAGACGGCTTCCAATGCGGGCAGATCACATCCGTGTGGTCTGCCCGTGTTGTGCATAATGCGGTCTGAAAGCCGCGTCATACCTGCCGTGGCGCGTTCAAATCTGTTGACCCCCGGGCCTCCCCGGCGCGATGCTGTGGAGGGGAATCGCGCAGACCGGAGACATACGGCCACACGTGACACAACACTCGCGCAATACGCCGCAATTTTACCTGACGGCGCCCTCGCCCTGCCCCTACCTGGAGGGGAAGCAGGAACGCAAAGTGTTTACGCATCTTGTCGGCGACAAAGCCGGCGAGTTGAACGATCTCCTCACCCATGGCGGGTTCCGCCGCAGTCAGTCCATCGCCTATCGCCCCGCCTGCGACCAATGCCGCGCGTGCGTTTCGGTGCGCGTCATCGCCAACGAATTCCGTCCGTCGCGCAATTTCCGCAAAATTCAGGCACGCAACGCCGACATCGTCAGTGAACTGCGCACGGCGGTGCCGACCTCGGAACAGTACTCGGTGTTCCGCGCCTATCTCGACGCCCGTCATCGCGACGGCGGCATGGCGGACATGACCGTGCTCGATTACGCGATGATGGTCGAGGACAGCCACGTCTCGACCCGCATTATCGAATACCGCCGGCGAACCGCCGACAGCGGCATCACCGGCAAAGGCGGCGACCTGATTGCCGTGGCGCTGACCGATATCCTCAGCGACGGATTGTCGATGGTCTATTCGTTCTTCGAGCCCGGCGAGGAAAGCCGCTCGATGGGCACGTTCATGATCCTCGATCACATCGCCCGCGCGCGGCGGCTCGGTCTTCCTTACGTCTATCTCGGCTACTGGATCGAAGGCTCGCGGAAGATGGACTACAAGGCCCGCTTCCTGCCGCAGCAACGGTTGGCGCCCAGCGGCTGGCTCCGCGTCGATTCTGTCGGCTCCACTGCACTTGAGCCGCAGGACTGAAGCACTTTCACATTTTCTGAATCAGCACCGTCATGTCCCGGCATAATGCCGGGATATAACGGACGATAATCGCTTACGCAGCCCGCTGGCCGGTTGCAGCCTGCAAGGCGCCAGCCGCTGCAAGTGCGCCGACAAGCGCCTTCTCACGCTGCTCGGGACCGATCTGAATCCCGTCGGCTGCGATGATCTCAAGGTTCGTAACGCCGATGAAACCGAACACCCAGCGCAGATAGGTTTCGAGATGTTCGCCCGCCGCAGCCGGCGTGTCCACGCCGTAGAAGCCGCCGCGCGAGATGGCCACGATTACGCGCTTGTTCCCCGCGAGCCCCTCAACGCCCTTCTCCGAGTACTTGAAGGTCTTTCCGGCAACGAGGATGCGATCGATCCATGCCTTGAGCTGGCTCGGAATGGTGAAGTTGTACATCGGCGCACCAATCACAACGATGTCGGCGGCAAGGAATTCATCCAGCGCAGCGGCGCTGGCGGCGAGGTCCTCACGTACAGCCGGCGTTTCTGGCGTCGCGCCATGCGCTGCCGCGAGATGCTCGCCGGTCAGATGCGACAGCGGTGTCGCGCTGATGTCCCGATAGGTCACGTCGAGGTTGGGAGTGGCTTTGCGCAGGCGCTCAACGGCTGCTGCCGAGAGCTGGCGCGAGACGGAATTACCGCCGAGGATGCTGGCATCGATATGGAGGAGTTTCATGGGTTCACCTTTAGCTCTAGTATCAGATTGATACCTGGACACTAATGGTGACCTCTGATAAATCGCGCAAGACGGCACATTTTTTGAACTTGAGAACACCCATGCAACCCGGTCACATCGATGTAACCGCCCCACCCGACCGGCATCTGCCCGGCGATTGCCAGGCCGTGGGGTCGATCCTCGCACGCATTGGCGACAAGTGGAGCGTGCTGGTCATCATGCTGCTCAGCGACGGCCCGCGCCGCTTCAACGAGATCAAGCGCACGGTGGGCGGCATCTCGCAGCGGATGCTGACGCTGACCCTCAGAGGACTGGAACGTGACGGTCTCGTCACCCGGACGGTCTATCCGACTATTCCTCCACGCGTGGATTATGAGCTGACCGAGCTCGGGCACTCGCTCAAGGCGCCGGTGCAGCATCTCGGCTCATGGGCGTTCGATCATCTGCCGCAGATCCAGTCCGCGCGCGAACGTTTCGACGAAAATTCAAAAGACAAGTAAGCGCGATCAGCCCGTCACGAAATCGATCAGCAGCTTCACGTTGAGCGCGATCACGACTGCCGCAATGATCGCTGCGATGAACGAGAGCCAGCGCGGCGCGACGAACGTCCCCATCTTGGCCTTGCTCGCCGTGAACATCACGAGTGGCACGATAGCGAACGGCAATTGCAGGCTCAGCACCACCTGACTGAGAATGAGCAACTGTGCGGTGCCCTTCTCGCCGTACCAGATGGTCACGATCGCCGCCGGCACGATGGCGATCATGCGCGTCACCAGCCTCCGGAGCCACGGCGCGATCTTGATGTTGATGAACCCTTCCATCACGATCTGGCCGGACAGCGTGGCCGTAACGGTCGAGTTCAACCCGCAGCACAACAGCGCGATGCCGAACAGCGTCGGCGCGATCGACGATCCGAGCATCGGCGACAGCAGCGTATGGGCCTGATCGAGTTCGGCGACGTCGGTCTTGCCCGCCTTGTGGAAGGTCGCGGCAGCCAGAATGAGGATCGACGCATTGATCAGCAGCGCAAGACACAGCGCGATGGTGGAGTCGATGGTGGCAAGAGTGATCGCTTCCTTCTTCTCCGGAACAGAGTCGCCATAGCCGCGCGTCTGCACCAGACCGGAATGCAGATAAAGATTATGCGGCATCACCGTCGCGCCGAGAATGCCGAGCGCGAGATAAAGCATGTCGCGGTTGGCCACGATATTTACCGTGGGCGCGAAGCCGCGGATCACCTGGCCCCAGTCAGGATCGGCCATCGCGATCTGCACGGCGAAGCACGCCGCGATCACGCCGAGCAATGCGACCACGAAGGCTTCGATCCAGCGAAAGCCAATCGCCTGCAACGCCAGAATGAGAAACACGTCAAGCGCGGTGATCAGCACGCCGATCTCGAGCGGAATGCCGAACAGCAGGTTGAGGCCGATGGCGGTGCCGATGATCTCCGCAAGGTCGGTCGCACTAATGGCGATTTCCGCCAGCAGCCACAGCGGCCAGGACACCCACTTCGGGTAAGCGTCGCGGCAGGCCTGCGCGAGGTCGCGGCCCGAGCCGACGCCAAGCCTCGCGCATAGCGCCTGAAGCACGATGGCCATGATGTTGGAGATCAGCGCAACAGCAAGCAGCGCATAACCGAATTTGGAACCACCCGCGAGCGAGGTCGCCCAGTTGCCAGGATCCATGTAGCCGACGGCGACCAGATATCCCGGCCCCAGAAAGGCAGCTAGCTTGCGCCAGAACGAGCCGCCCTTCGCCACGCGGATCGACGCGAACATGTTCGAGAGGGACGGTTCTCCGCGCGCCGTACGCCAACCTCCCGGCACAGGCGGGGTGGCAGCCTGGTCAGGCGGCAGTGGCGGGGATCGTGCATCCATAGCGCCAATATGCACGGCGCTGGAGCTAGTTGCAAGTGATTTGCAACAGCGATTAGCTAACGCCGACCGGGTACAAAGCAAGATTGCCATTCAGGGGTCAACGGCGTCCTTGTAGTCTTGGGCGGGAAAACGGAGGTAACCACCGAATGGGAAAGCTAGAACATCCACACCCGACAGGACTCTTCCAGAATCCGGCCTATTCCCATGTCGTCGCGGCGTCGGGAACGCGCACGATTTACATCTCCGGGCAAGTCGCGCTGGACGAGAAGGGTGCGATTGTCGGCGCCGGCGATCTTTCGGCGCAGACAACGCAGGTGATGAAGAACATCGGCCTGGCCTTGGCCGCGGCCAATGCGACGTTCTCGGATGTGGCGAAAATCACGACCTATGTCGTCAACTACCGGCCCGAACACCGCGCAATCATCGCAAAGGCGCGAACGCCGTTTTTCGCGAACATGCCGCCGCCAGCCAGCACACTCGTCGGCGTGAGCGCTCTTGCGGCTCCGGAATGGTTGATTGAGATCGAAGCGATCGCGGTCACCGGCTAGGACACCAAAACGTCCACAGCGCGCCGTCGAGAGGGTCCCGTACGCGCGCCGCTAACCGTTACCGTCTGCCGCGCTCAAGACGATCAGCCGCTGCCGCGGCTTCATCCGCGGAAGCTCTGATGGCGCCCATGTTGCCAATGGCCGCGGCAGTCAGAGCAGGACGAACACGCCCCATGTCAAACGGACGGCGCTCGAGCGCCGAGGCTATCCGCTCGTTTATCGCAACGAGGTACAGATTTTTGAGCGCAGGGTTGTCAGTCGGTGTCTTCTCTGTCTTGCCGGCAGGAGCGCTCGTCTCCTTCACCTCCCCGCTCACACGGGTCGACGCCTGACTCTCCTGCTTCAAGGATGCAACATACCGGACGACTTCCTTTCCATCCTTGCGGGCGATCAAGATCACCTCCGAATTGGCAGCACCGTTGATGTACCAATCCGGCGTCATGTTGCCGAAGAGATAGGGCGGAAATTTAGTTGCGACGAGAACACGACGCGCTTCTTCAAACGGGACTTGATACACGGTGCCGCCGCCCGTGCACGCGGTTAACAGGGTGACAATCGCAATGGCAATGAAGTGTCGGTACTTCATGGTCAAAATCCCTTGATGAGTATCGATGGCGCACCTTCTCACAGGCCGCACTTTGCCCGCGCTGCCCGTAACGAAAAGCCTCGAAGAATTAAGACCGGGTATAGGTGCGGCTCGAGCGCGCGCTCATCGCGGCGCTATAGTGAAGAGACTCACAAACTATCGTTATAAATTTATCGATGTTTCCCGAGCGCCTTGATGGCTTTTGCCGTTCGGACGCTTTCCACCGCGTCCGCAGTCAACAGCCGACCTCGAAATCGCCCGGCTGCGGCGGAGCGATCGGCGTAAACTGGCAGCGGTCCGGCTTGAGGTCGACAAGCGGCGTGCCGTCGAGACAATCGAGCCCGCGCACCAGAACGGCGTTGCCTTCGATGCCGACAAGTTTCGTCACTGACGTCCCAAGCGGATTGGGACGCACCGGCGATCGCAAGGAAAATGTGCCGTGCGTATTGGTGTCACTCGCCGGACTTTGCAGAACGAGGTCACGGCGCGACTGATGCAGCCAGTAGATAACTTCGACCTGTGTAAACCTGTCGAGCCCCTTCAGCGCCGGCACCCATGGATCGAAAATCTCGATCTTGCAGATCGGACCGTCGTGCTTGCCCTGACGCGGCGTCATCAGCCGGTCGGTCCATGGCGTTCGGATTCGGCCGATGAACACAAGCCCCGCGTCAGTCGGCGGCGGAGGCTCGACGGCGACCTCGCCATCGCGAATTTCGTTGTAACGGACCATTTGCATCTGCCTCGCACAGGAATGCGAGGACTCTATCGCCGCCGCAGAAGCGATCAAGCGGACCAGCGATCTTCTTCTTTCCGATTGTCATCTTCGTTGAGCCGGTCGGCAATCTCTTCCGCGATTGCCGGTGTCTTTGCCTTGGCTAACGGCGTGCCATCGGCGGCAACGAGCTTTTCCCCGTCAGCGCTCACTGGAAAATCATCGGGCTTCAGCGTTTCTTTCGGTATGATCGCGGTCGTTTCTTTCGGCATGATCGAACTCCAGATAAAAAACGCCATTCGGGTTACACCGGGCGGCTTTTTTAGCAACTGCCCGATAACCCCAGTTCCGTCACTGGCTTACAAACCCTCCCGATCAGAAAAGGTTGCAGATGTCGGCAAAGTAATGTGATGATTACTCGATCACCTTGCCGAACTTGTTCGACTTCGGGAAACCGTGCGCTAGGCGACCGGCGTCCGCGCGGTTGCCGCGCCAATCGGCGAGCTCTTTCCAGGTCGAACTCTGGTCGCGCCCCGCCGAGTCCTTCCAGGTCATTCCGTCCTTGGCGGTGAAGGTCATGACGTCGGACAGCTTGCCGCCGCTGTACTTCTGCAACCGCACGCCGCGCCCGCGCGCCATTTCGGGCACCTGCTCGAGCGGGAAAATCACCATCTTGTGGTTGGTGCCGATCACCGCAACGGTATCGCCGCTCACTGTCGCAAGCGCCACCGCCTCGTTCGGCGCCGTCACATTGAGAACCTGCTTGCCCTTGCGGGTATTGGCCACGCAATCGTCTTCGTTGACGACAAAGCCCTGCCCGTCGCCGCTGGCCACGAGGAATTTCCGGCCGCCCTTCTGCACAAACATGGAAACGATATTGGCATCGCCCTCCATATCGATGGTCATGCGGATCGGATCGCCGTGACCACGCCCACCCGGCAGCTTCTGCGCATCGAGCGTGTAGAAACGCCCGTTGCTGGCAAACAGCGTCAGCTTCGAGGTGCTCTCGGCAAAGAATGCAAAGCCGAGACGGTCGTCGGTCTTGAAGGCGAGATTTGAAAGATCCTCGACGTGACCTTTCAGCGTGCGCACCCAGCCCTTCTCGGAAACAACCACCGTGATCGGCTCGCGCTCGATCAGCGCCTCCTCGATGGCGGCGAGATCATGCTCCGGCGCGTCGGCGAATTGCGTGCGCCGCTTGCCGAGCGGGGTTTTGGGGCCGAAGGTGTCGCGCACCTTCTTGACGCCCTCGGCGACCTTCTTCCACTGCTCTTCTTCGGACGCCAGAACGCCCTTGATGCCCTTCAACTCGTTGCGAAGATCCTTGTCCTCGCCGCGAATTTCCATTTCCTCCAGCTTGCGCAAGTTGCGCAGGCGCATGTTGAGAATGGAGTCGGCCTGAAGATCGGTGAGCTTGAAGGTCTTGATCAGCACCGGCTTTGGCTCATCCTCGGTGCGGATGATCTTGATCACCTTGTCGAGGTTCAGGTAGGCGATCAGGTAACCGCCCAGCACCTCGAGGCGATGCTCGATCTGGTTCTTGCGATAATTGGAGCGCCGGATCAGCACATCGCGCAGATGGTCGAGCCATTCGCGCAGGCATTCGCCGAGGCCGAGCACCTTGGGAACGCGGCCCTTCACCAGCACGTTGAGGTTCAGCGGAATCTTGCTTTCAAGCTCGGTCTGCTTGAACAGCGTTTCCATCAGCACTTCAGGATCGACGTTACGCGACTTCGGCTCGATGACGATGCGCACGTCTTCGGCCGACTCGTCGCGAATGTCGCCGACCAGCAGCAGCTTCTTTTCGTTCAGCAGTTCGGCGATACGTTCGATCAGCCGCGACTTCTGCACCAGCCACGGAATTTCGGTAACGACGATGTTCCAGGTGCCGCGCGCGCCCTCTTCCTGGGCCCACTTCGCGCGCACGCGGAACGAACCGCGCCCGGTCGTATAGGCTTCGGCGATGCTTTCGTGGGAATCGACCACGATGCCGCCGGTCGGGAAATCCGGGCCCTTCACATATTTCAGAAGGCCGCGCGATTTGGTGTTCGGCTTGTCAATCAGATGCAGCGCAGCGTCACAGAGTTCCGCTGCGTTGTGCGGCGGGATCGAAGTCGCCATGCCGACCGCGATGCCCTGAGCGCCGTTGGCGAGCAGGTTCGGGAATGCACCCGGCAGCACGAACGGCTCTTTCGACTGACCGTCGTAGTTGGGGCGGAATTCGACCGCGTCCTCATCAATGCCCTCGAGCAGCAGCCGCGCGACTTCCGTCATGCGCGCTTCGGTGTAGCGATAGGCGGCCGGATTATCGCCGTCGATGTTGCCGAAGTTGCCCTGCCCGTCGACAAGCGGATAACGCGACGAGAAATCCTGCGCGAGGCGCACCAGCGCGTCGTAGATCGACTGGTCGCCGTGCGGATGGAACGAGCCCATCACGTCGCCGACGATCTTGGCGGATTTCTTGAACGGCGTGCCGGGGTCGAGCCGCAGCAGCCGCATGCCGTACAGAATGCGGCGATGAACCGGCTTCAGGCCGTCGCGTGCGTCCGGCAGCGCACGATGCATAATGGTCGAGAGCGCATAGGCGAGATAGCGCTCTTCGAGCGCCTCGCGGAGTGCGACCTCCTGAACATCCATTGGCTCCGGTGGAATCAGTCTTTTGCCCATGGCAAGGGGTTAACGTCCCCGGGCAAATTGAACAACAAATGAATTAGGCGGACATCACCTGTTCGTAATTGTTCCGCCATAATTTGCCCTGCTACATCATGCGGATAGGTCTGGGTATGGGTCGGCCCGGGCCATCCTGATCAGCCGGTCAGCCGAACAGGCGAGCCGGTAACAGACCCCGGAGGGAACTGGAATGCGTCGTTTTGTTTTGGCGGCTGTGGCCGCGTTGGCGCTCATCGGCGCCGGTTTGTTTGCCGGAAGCCGGGCCGAGGCCATGCCGCTTGCCGGCGGTCTGGCCGGGGTTGCTACCGGGCAGGCTGAAACCGTCGCGGTGGTCTGCAACCCGGTGTGGAACGGCTATGCCTGGGTACGCACCTGTTATCGGACCGCCCCGCGCTATTACGCGCCGCGCCCCTATTACGGTTATGGCTACGGCGGATATTATCGCCCGCGTGCGCGTTACTATCGCTATTATTGATTTTCGGTTTGTCGATAAGCGCAAACGGGCCGGAGCAATCCGGCCCGTTTTGTTTATTCGGCAACAGCCCTCACGCGCGGCCGGATCACCGCCGCAATGAAGCCGTCCCGCGCGTCCGAATGGCCCTGCCCCCGCGGCTCCAGCACATTGCGCAGCAGGAACAACCCGGTCAGCCGGAAGCCGTCCTCGATGTCCTGACCGGACCAGCCGTTGGTCCCGTCATCGCTCTCGCGCAGGAACGGCGGCAACCGCAACAGCCTGTCGCGCCACGGCTCGCCCGCCTGCCGCGAGACCGCCGCGCCCGACTTCGGCGAGACATAAATCAGATCGTTCACCGCGCCGCTCGCGGCGCAGGACGACAGGTCAAGGCCGAAGCCAAGCTCGGTCAGCATCGCCAGCTCGAACTTCACCAGTTGCACGCCCGCCATGCCCGCATCGTCGAAATCATTGAGGATGGCTTCCAGCATCTCGTAGATATCTTCGTGCGGGTCCCGCTCGGGCAGCAGCCGCACCAGCGACGCCATATGCGTCACCCCGTAGACCGCATGCGGCGATCCGAACATCGTGGCCGCGCGCAACCGCGTGCCCTCGACGGCGTAGTATCCGAGATGCTCGTCGAGCCGCGCACGCCAGACCGCACTCACTGTATTTCCCGGCTGAAGCAGTGGGCGCATCCGTGAACCTGCGCCGCCGCGTACAAGTCCCAGATGACGGCCATGGCTGCGCGTCAGCAGTTCGACGATGGCGCTGGATTCGCCATGCCGACGCACACCCAGAACGATGCCTTCGTCAGTCCATTCCATGACCGAAGCTTACAGGATTCTGGGCTCATCCGCAGCAGCATGGCTGCGGAAAGCGCCGCCTATTCCGGCTGCCGGAACCAGTCCTTGGCATCGCCGGTGAATGAGAACGACAGACCGAGCGCCGTCAGCGCTGTCGAAACGATGTCAACGAACGTGCTGAATTGCAGTCCGGTTTCGCCCATCGTCGTGACGATCGACGCCACAGACAGCATCAGCGCCACGACCAGGATCATCCGCGCCCAGCTTTTGCGCCGGTGCGCTGTGAGCCAGACGAGCTGGACAAATCCGAGCGTCATCATGACTGCGATGAAATTGACCGCCAGTTTCGTAGACTCGGTGACGTCATCCGGCATGCGATCGAGAAAGGCAGCCGAGAGCACGTCGATCAGCAGCGACAGATACAGCAGCACCTCGAAATAGAAGATGTTGGTCGGCACCTTGACGTCGGGTCCGGTCATCATTCCTTGGGAAACTCCAGCCCCATCTCGCGATAGCGCTCCGGGTCATCGCCCCAGCCGTCGCGCACCTTCACGAACAGAAACAGATGTACCGGCTGGCCAACGATCTCCGCGATCTCCTTGCGGGAATCTGCGCCGATTGCCTTGATCGTCGCGCCGCCCTTGCCGAGCACGATCTTGCGCTGGCTATCGCGCTCAACAAAAATCGTCTGCTCGATCCGCACCGATCCGTCCTTACGATCCTGCCAGGAATCCGTCTCCACAGTCGATTGATACGGCAGTTCCTGATGCAGATGACGGTAGATCTTTTCGCGCGTGATTTCCGCCGCCAGCTGCCGCATCGGCGCGTCCGACATCTGGTCTTCGGGATAGTGGAACGGGCCCGGGGGCACGTCTCTGGCCAGAGCGCGGCGCAGATCGTCAACGCCGTCGCCTGATAGCGCCGAAACCATGAAGGTCTGCGTGAATTTCAATCGCTCATTGGCCTTCTGGGCCAGCGCCAGCAGCTTTTCACGCGGCACCAGATCGATCTTGTTCAGCACCAGAACTTTCGGATGATTGACGGATTCGAGCTTGCTCAGGATCGCGTCAGCTTCGTCATCAATGCCGGCACGCGCATCGATCAGCGCGCAAACCAGGTCGGCGTCATGCGCGCCGCTCCATGCGGTGGACACCATCGCGCGATCGAGGCGGCGCTTGGGCGCGAAGATGCCCGGCGTATCGACAAGAATGATCTGCGCATTGTCTTCGATCACAATACCGCGGATCAGCGCGCGCGTGGTCTGCACCTTCTTCGAGACAATCGTGACCTTCGATCCGACCAGCGCATTGACCAGCGTCGACTTGCCGACGTTCGGCGCGCCGATCAGCGCGACAAAGCCGCAGCGCGTCTCGGGGGTTGAATTCTCTTGCAGTTCGTCAGGCATCATTGCCGCCCGTCACGCCTTCCCGTTTCAGCAGCGCTGTCGCCGCAAGCTTCTCCGCGGCACGCTTGCTGCCGCCAATACCTTCCGCCGGGGTCAGTCCCGGCAATTCCACAGCGACGCGAAACTGCGGATCGTGGTGCGGGCCGGTCCGTTCGACCTCACGATAGACCGGCGTCGGCAATCCCTTGCCCTGCGCCCATTCCTGCAAAATCGTTTTCGGATCACGCAGTGGGCGAACGGGCTTGCGCATCCGCTCGGTCCAGTTGCGCTCGACGAATTGCGCCGCCGCCGCATAGCCACCGTCGAGGAACACGGCGCCGATCACAGCTTCGCAGATATCCCCCAGCACCGAATTCCGCAACCGTGCCCCGGCGCCAGCGCCCACCGATCCGAGCTTGATGGCTTCATCCAGCCCAAGCGACTTGGCGACATCGGCGCAGGCTTCGCGGCGCACCAGATCGGCGAGACGCTTCGACAATTCGCCTTCGTCCGCCTTCGGGAACGCCCGATAGAGCATGTCCGAAACAATCAGGCCCAAAACGTGATCGCCGAGAAACTCCAGCCGCTGATAGCTGTCGCCGCGGCGAGCGGACTTTAGTGCCGAGACATGGGTGAAAGCAGTCGCCAGCAGCGCGGGATCGGCGAACGTGTGCCCGATCCGCTCTTCGATAATCTTGGCGGCGGCCTTTGCGCTCGGCCTGCGCGCTTTTTTCTTCGCAGACTTGATCTCCACGGCGCCAGCGCTCGCGGCGTCGTCTGTGTTCGGGGGAGTTTTGGCGACTGCGGGGTCGCCGCTCATCGCACAATAGAGAAAATGCGATTCCAGCGCACCGAAACCGGCCAGCGCCAGAACTGCCAGGCCTGTTCGCCCTCGGCAATGGAGAAGAAGATCATCTGCGCCCGGCCGATCAGGTTTTCCGCCGGCACATAACCCACCGCTGACAGGACACGGCTGTCGGTGGAGTTGTCACGGTTGTCGCCCATCATGAAGAAGTGGCCGGGCGGCACCGTGTAGACGTTGGTGTTGTCGTAGAAACCGTTATCAACGCAATCGAGCGACTTGTAGCTAACGCCGTTCGGCAGCGTTTCCTTCCACTGCTTGACGCGCGCCGTGGCATCCGAGCCGCACGGATCTTCGCCAACAAAGTCCGGAAGCCGTTCACGCTCCACCGGCTTGTCGTTGATGTAGAGAAGCCCTTCCTTCATCTGGATGCGGTCGCCCGGCAATCCGATCACGCGCTTGATGTAGTCGGTAGTGTCGTCCTTCGGCAGACGGAACACGACGATGTCGCCGCGGGCGGGATCGGAGCCGAAAATGCGGCCGGAGAAGAGCCGTGGGGACAGCGGGATCGAATAGTGGCTGTAGCCGTATGAGTACTTCGAGACGAACAGGTAGTCGCCGACCAGCAGCGTCGCCTTCATCGATCCCGATGGAATATTGAAAGGCTGAAACAGGAAGGTCCGGATCACCAGCGCAATAATGAGCGCGTGAATGACGACGCGGACGGTCTCGCCGACGCCGCCTTCGGATTTGGCCGGTGTTGTCACGCTCATCTGCTCTTTCGAATCCTGGTTTTTCATGCCTCGGAACTGGACCTTTGTGCCCATCAGAGGCGAAGACGCCGCCCAAATCACCCGCGCGGGTTTTAGACCGTTGTCGCAAGAGGTGCAATCAACGGGCTCATGAAAACTTGCTAATCATCTGACAGTTCAATGAATTTTAGATTTTTGAGCAATTCGGAACCGTGCCCCCAGGAGGCTCAGACCTTGGCGGCCGGGACGGCCGAAATGATGACAAACGCCTGCGCCAGCGGCCAGTCATCGGTAATTGTGAGGTCAATCCGCGCCTCATGCCCCGGGGGAAGCAGGGATTCGAGCCGCGCCAACGCTCCGCCGGTCAGTTTCATGGTCGGACGGCCGCCCGGCAGGTTGACCACCCCCATGTCACGCCACCACACCCCGCGCCGGATGCCGGTGCCCAGCGCTTTCGAGCAGGCCTCCTTGGCAGCGAACCGCTTGGCGTAGGTCGCCCAGATCAGTTTGGGCATCTTGGAGCGCCGCTCCGCCTTGGCCCGCTCAGCCTCTGTGAAAATCCGGTCGATAAACCGGTCGCCGTGACGCCCGATCACCTTCTCGATCCGCGTGATGTCGATGATGTCCGACCCGATGCCGATGATCATGATCTCACATGACCCCGGAGCGACTTTCTCCCGCGGTCCATCGCCGCGCGCATATCGCGAACGGTTTGCGGCAGGCCGACGAACATCGCCTCCCCCATCATGAAATGCCCGATATTGAGTTCGACGATCTCCGGCAGCGCGGAAATGGTTTCCGCCGTCACGTAATCGAGGCCATGCCCGGCATGAACTTCAAGCCCCGCAGACTGAGCGAGCCTGGCGCCGGTGACGATGCGCTGCCATTCGGCTTCGGCTTTTTGTTTCTGCCCCTCGACCACAGCGTCGCACCAAGCGCCGACGTGAATCTCGATCACAGGCGACTTCAGTTTGGCGGCCATTTCGATCTGGGCCGGATCGGCAGCAATGAACAGGGACACGCGAATACCGGCGTCGGTCAGCCGCGCGATGAAAGGACCAAGCGCATCGCGCTGCCCCACCACATCCAGCCCGCCCTCAGTCGTCACTTCCGTGCGCCGTTCAGGCACGAGGCACGCCGCATGCGGCTTTGTCGCGAGCGCGATTTGCAGCATCTCGGCCGTTGCGGCCATTTCAAAGTTCAGCGGCTTGGAGATTTCGGCCTTCAGCCGCGCCATGTCGTCATCGCGGATATGGCGGCGATCCTCGCGCAGATGCGCGGTGATGCCGTCCGCGCCCGCTTCGATCGCGAGTAGCGCAGCGCGTACCGGATCCGGCGTGCGTCCGCCGCGCGCGTTGCGCAGGGTCGCGACGTGATCGACATTGACCCCGAGACGAAGCGGCGGAATTGCGGGCATGGAAAACCTGAAGTGATGCGGTTAGCCGTTGATGCGGTCGACGCTGGCGACGACCGCCTTGGCGCGAAGCTGAGCGATAATACCGTTCAAATGTTTCAGGTCATAGACCTCAAGATCGATGGTGAGCTCTGTGAAATCAGGAGAGCGGCGGCTCATGCTGATGTTGTCGATGTTGCCGTCATGTTCCGCGATCACCGACGCGACCTGCGCAAGACTGCCCGGCTCGTTGACGTTCTGCACGTGCAGCCGCGCCGGAAAGCGCCGCGGCGTTGCTTCGTCGGTGTCCCACCGGACGTCGAGCCATCGTTCCGGCTCCTCCTCGAAATCCTTCAGTGCGGGCGACTGGATCGGATAGATCGTAATGCCCTCACCCGGCGTCACGATGCCGACGATCCGGTCGCCCGGCACGGCGCCGCCGTTCGGCGCGAACTTCACCGGCAGATCGCTATTGATGCCGCGGATCGGAATTGCATTCGACGCCTTTGCGTCGCCTGACGGTTTGGGCTTGGCGCCCGCGGTTTTCTTGCCGCTGAGGCGCGCCTCTTCCTTGTAGTCAGGATACATCGCGCGCGCGACGTCCGACGCCTTCATCTCACCGCGTCCCACCGCCGCCATCACGTCGTCGATGGATGACCGCGCAAGGCGCGGAAGCGCGCCCTTCAGCTTGTCGTCGGCGTAGACGATCTTGGCTCGCATAAACAGGCGCTCGACAATACGCCGGCCGAGACCCGCGTACTGATCGCGCACGGCGGTGCGGGTGGCGCGGCGGATCGCGGCCTTGGCTTTGCCGGTGACCGCAAGTGATTCCCATGCCGTCGGCGGCGCCGACTGCGCCTGCGACGTGAGGACTTCCACTTCGTCGCCGTTCTGCAATTCCGAAGACAGCGGCGCGAACTTGCCGTTGATCTTGCAGCCGACGGCGCTGTTGCCGACATCTGTGTGCACGGCGTAGGCGAAGTCGATCACATTGGCATGACGCGGCAGCGCGATCAGCTTTCCCTTCGGCGTGAAGCAGAACACCTGATCGTGGAATAGCTCCATCTTGGTGTGTTCGAGGAATTCTTCCGGGTTGGCGCTTTCCGACAGAACCTCGACGGTGTGACGCAGCCACGCGAACGCGTTCGACTCCAGCTTGAGCCGCTCGGTGGGGGAGCCGACGCCATCCTTGTAGATGGCGTGAGCCGCGATGCCGTACTCGTTGACCCGGTTCATCTCCTCGGTGCGGATTTGCAGCTCGACGCGCTGTTTGCCGGGACCGATCACCGTGGTGTGGATCGAACGATAATCGTTCTGCTTGGGCGTCGAGATGTAATCCTTGAACCGTCCGGGCACCACCGGCCACGTCGTATGCACGATGCCGACGGTGCGATAGACTTCCGCGATGCTGTTCACGATGATGCGGAATCCGAAGATGTCGGACAACTGTTCGAAGCCGACGGATTTGCGCTCCATCTTCATCCAGATCGAGAACGGCTGCTTGCGCCGCCCCTTCACGTGCGCATTCACGCCGTTCTTGGCGAGCTTGGCGGAAAGCTGGGCTTCAATTTCGCCGATCAGATTGCGGTCGCGCTCCTCAAGCGCATCCAGGCGCTGCACCACGACGGCGTGCGCCTCGGGATCGATCACCTTGAACGCGAGGTCTTCCAGCTCCTCGCGCATTTCCTGCATACCCATGCGGCCGGCGAGCGGCGCATAGATGTCGAGGGTCTCTTCCGCAATCCTGTGCCGCGACGCCGGCGGCACGAATTCCAGCGTGCGCATGTTGTGCAAGCGGTCAGCGAGCTTGATGAGCAACACGCGCACATCGTCGGCGATCGCCAGCAGCAGCTTGCGCAGGTTCTCGGCCTGCTTCGCTTCGCGCGACACCAGTTCGAGCCGCTTCAGCTTGGTCAGCCCATCCACCAGCGCACCGATTTCGGAGCCGAACATCTGGTCGATCTCGGCGCGGGTCGATTCGGTATCTTCGATGGTGTCGTGAAGCAGCGCCGCGACAATTGTGGCGTCGTCCAGCTTCAGGTTGGTGAGGATCGCGGCGACCTCAAGAGGATGCGAAAAGTAAGGGTCGCCAGAGGCGCGCTTCTGCTCGCCATGAGCCATCATGGCGTAGACATAGGCCCGGTTGAGCAGGTCTTCGTCGGTGTTCGGATTATAGGCGCGGACCCGGTCCACCAGGTCGTACTGGCGCATCATTTTGGTCCGGACGGGCTTTTTGGCCGGCAGCGGCGGGGGCTCAGCCGGGGCCGTCGCCGCCGCTTCGGTCGCCGCTTGCATTTGGGGCTGATTTCGCCGCCAGATCGCCATTCCGCTTGCCTGCCTTATTGGCGGCCCTCGAAAAGGAACCGCCATTCACAATATCGCCCGCTCGCCGATAATCGCAAGGAAGACACTAAAAATATCAATAAATGCAAAGGCCCGGACAATCTGCCCGGGCCTTTGGGAAAAACAGTGAAGAACGCTGGAAAGCCGGTCCGATGGAGGACCTTATTCGTCTTCCTCGGGCTGCTCCTCAGGCGGAGCAAGGCCTTCCAGACCCTTCAAAAGCTCTTCTTCCGTCATGCGCTCGACGGCCACTTCGGTGTCGTCGGCGTCAACGGAGGCGCCGGCGGAGCCGATCAGCGGCACAGTATCGGGTTCCGGCTCGTCCACTTCGACGAATTTCTGCAGGGAATGGACCAGTTCTTCCCGCAAATCCTCGGGAGAAATGGTCGTATCAGCGATTTCACGTAGCGAAACCACTGGATTCTTGTCATTATCCCGGTCGATGGTCAGGGGCGACCCTGAGGAAATCATCCGCGCACGGTGTGCGGCCAGCAATACGAGGTCGAACCGGTTGTCGACCTTATCGATACAATCTTCAACAGTGACGCGCGCCATCGGCTGCCGCTCCGGGTCTGGATCTGAGAATATGTCGCTATGCGCGCTAGGTATAGCGACCAGCGCCTTTTCGCAAGCATGTTTTTCGGATTGGTCCGTAAATCGCCGTTGCCGGAAGGGCCCCGCCAGAGCATAGCTGAGGGTCAAATAGTCCCATGGACAAGAAATCGCTTCATTGCTTCATCACGGTGTACGGCGATCTGCGCCGCTGCCTCAGCCGCGCGGAATATTTGCGTCCTTTATCCTCTCTAAACCTTCTAGCGAATAACAACTGAATTGAATGGGAATGCGCGGTGATGGATACGCGCCAAGAATACATGCGATAACAACGATGCGAGTAAAAACTGATGCCTTCTGCCACGAACAAGATCGCGCTGTTTATTGACGGTGCAAACCTTTACGCAACAGCGAAGACCCTTGGTTTCGACATAGATTATAAGCGGCTGCTCCTTGAATTTCAGAGTCGTGGCACTCTCGTTCGGGCATTCTACTACACGGCCATCATCGAGGATCAGGAATACTCGTCGATCCGTCCGCTGATCGATTGGCTCGATTATAATGGCTATACGGTCGTGACCAAGGCAACGAAGGAATTCATCGACGCCTCCGGACGCCGCAAGGTCAAGGGCAACATGGACATCGAACTTGCCGTCGATGCCATGGAGCTGGCTGAAAACATCGACCAGATGGTGCTGTTCTCTGGCGACGGCGATTTCCGCTCGCTGGTCGAGGCCGTGCAGCGCCGCGGCGTTCGCGTGACGGTCGTTTCCACAATCGCCAGCCAGCCCCCGATGATCGCAGACGAATTGCGCCGCCAGGCGGATGTCTTTACTGATCTGGTCCAGCTACAAGCAAAGCTTGGCCGCGACCCGAGCGAGCGCCCTGCTCCTCGCGAACCGCGCGAACCTCGTCAGCACACGCCGCAATTCCTGCAGCGGGCGACGACCAGCTCAATGGCGCCAAGGGGCGATGACGAATTCGACGATTGAGCAGAAAACCAAGGAGAGCCGGCGCAGCAGCGCCGGCCCTTCCTCTTCTGTTTCAGGGCAGTCGAACGAACCCGGCCCGGATTGCCCGCTCTGCTCCCGCCTGAAAGACTATCGTGAAGCCAACCGCGCGCAGCACCCGCATTGGTTTAACGCACCCGTTTACTCTTTTGGACCGATCGACGCACAGCTTCTGATCGTAGGACTGGCACCCGGTCTTCAGGGTGCCAACCGCACGGGACGGCCCTTTACAGGGGATTTTGCCGGCGATCTTCTTTACGCGACGCTGCTCGATACCGGTTTTGCGCAGGGTTCATACGAGGCGCACCCCGACGACGGGCTGACGCTGACGGATTGCCGCATCACCAATGCGGTGCGCTGCGTGCCGCCGCAGAACAAACCCCTGCCTGCTGAAATCAAGACCTGCCGCCCATTCTTCAATGCAACGCTGGACGAGATGCCGCGCCTGCGTGCGGTCGTCATGCTGGGCCGTGTGGCACATGATACGACGTTAAAGACGCTCGGCGTTCGCGCAGCGGATGCGCCCTTCGCCCACGGCGCGCAGCATCAGACTGGCTCCCTTCGGCTGTTCGACAGCTATCACTGCTCCCGCTACAACACGAACACAGGCGTTCTCACGCCCCAGATGTTCAGGGCGGTGTTTGCCAGCGTGCAGAGCTACCTGGGCTAGCGCGAATTGGCCTGCAGCCAAGCCAGCACATCACCCGCATTCCGGTCCGGCGGAAACACCGGATAGAACACGTGAGTGATCGTCGCGTCGTCGATGATCATCGCAAGCCGCTTGATAAGCGTCAGTCCGGCGACGTCCATCGAAGGCAGCTTGAGCGCGCGGGTCAACTCAAGATCGCTATCCGACAAAACCTGAAACGGCACATGTAGACGCTCGACCATATCGCGCTGATAGGCGGTGTCCTGCGTGGAAACCCCGAACACGTGCTGGGCGCCCGCATCTTTCAGATCCTTGAACAGATCGCGGAAGGCACAGGTCTGCGGCGTGCAGCCGCGCGCGCCGGGGATCATGTCCCAGTCATCGACGAGGCTGATCTTGCCGGGCTCTCCCGTGCGCGGATAGGCGAACAGCACCACCCGCCCCGGCAGCGATGCCAGCTTGACCGATGATCCATCGGTGGCCGGCAGCACAACCGGCGGCATTTTCATGCCGATCAGGTGCTGCGCCGCGCCGTCGTCGACAGGCGCCGGGATCTTGCTCCAGTCCACATCCATCAAGTTCGGCTGATTCATCGCAGTATCCTTTGCATCCTGGAGGCTGAGCTATCCGAGAACATTAGCCCTTTCGGCGTTAACCTCGCGCTCTCAGCAAGCGGCCCTTCTCGCGCGCCCAGTCACGCTTCTTCTCGGTGTCGCGTTTATCGTGCAGCTTCTTGCCCTTCGCGAGGGCCAGTTGAAGCTTCACCTTGCCGTGCTCGTTGAAATACATCTTGAGCGGAATGAGCGTCATTCCCTCGCGTTCGATCGCGCCGATCAGCTTGTTGATCTGCTTCTTGTGCAGTAGCAGTTTGCGGTCCCGCTTCGGTTCATGGTTGAAGCGGTTGGCTTGCAAATATTCCGGGATGTTGGCGTTGACGAGCCAGATTTCGCCGTCCTTGGAATCCGCATAGGACTCCGCAATCGTGGTCTTGCCGTTGCGCGTCGACTTGACCTCGGTGCCGGTCAGCACGATGCCCGCCTCGACGGTGTCCTCGATGGCGTAATTGAACCGCGCCTTGCGGTTCTCGGCGATGACCTTGATCGTGGGTTCTTTTTTCTCGGCCATCAGGTGCCTCGGTGCGCATACACGCGAAAAATACGGCTCGCGTGAACACGCAATCCTTCAGTACGGCTGACGGCGCTGAGAGCTTGCCCCGTCAGAATGTCTGCTGGTGACAGATAGTGATCTATTTCGCTTTCAGAAGATCGCGGATTTCGGTCAGCAGCTGCTGGTCCTTGCTCATGGCCGCAGGTTCGGGCGCCGCTTCCTGCTTCGCCTTCAACTGGTTCATCAGACGGATGACCAGAAACAGGACGAATGCGACGATAATGAAGTTCAGCGTCAACGTGAGGAAACTGCCCCATGCCAGCACCGCGCCCTGTTTCTTGGCGTCAGCCAGGTTGGTTGCCGTGACCGACTTGGACAGGCCAGTGAAGTAATTCGAGAAATCGAGCCCGCCGGTCACCGCGCCGATGATCGGCATGATGATGTCCGCCACCAGAGAGTTAACGATGGCTCCGAACGCCGCGCCGATGATGACGCCGACCGCGAGATCGACGACATTGCCTTTCAGGGCAAATTTCTTGAACTCCTCGAGCATCGGCTCATTCCCTTTCCAAGATCGTCAGTTGAGCAATCCGGCATACACCATCGCGTCGTGAATGACCTTGCCGGTCGGCGGCGTCACCGGCACAAGCGGCAGGCGCACCTCTTCATGCACGCGGCCCAGCAGCTTGAGGCCATGCTTGGCGCCCGCAAGACCCGGCTCCTTGAAGATCGCGTCATGCAGCGGTGTCAGCCGGTCCTGGATCTTGAGCGCGGCCGCATAGTCTCCCTTCAACACGGCGACCATCAGGTCGGCGCACTGCTTGGGCGCCACGTTGGCGACGACTGAAATGCAGCCGTGCCCGCCCGCCGCCATATAGGCCAGCGCGGTCATGTCCTCACCCGAGAGCTGGATGAAGTCCGGACCCATGGCGTGGCGCTGCTGCGACACGCGTGCGAGATTGGCGGTGGCATCCTTCACGCCGGCGATGTTCTTCAGTTCAAACAGCCTTGTCATGGTCTCGACCGACAGATCGACGACCGAACGCGGCGGAATGTTGTAGATGATGATCGGAATTCCGATCGCGTCGTTCACCGCCTTGAAGTGATGATACATCCCCTCCTGGGTCGGCTTGTTGTAGTAGGGCGTCACCACCAGCACGGCATCGGCGCCCGCCTTCTCGGCGTGCTTCGCCAGAGCCACGGCTTCCCGCGTCGAGTTCGAGCCGGCGCCGGCGATAACCGGCACGCGCCCCTTTGCCTCCGCGACGCACCACTCGGTGACCTTGTTGTGCTCTTCGTGGCTCAGGGTCGGGCTTTCACCGGTGGTTCCAACCGGAACCAGACCGTGCGATCCCTGCTCGATCTGCCAGTTCACGAGCGCGCGCAGCCCGCCCTCGTCCAATGCACCGTTTTTGAACGGCGTAACCAAGGCGGTAAGGGACCCCCTGAAATTCGTCTTGGTTGCCATTGCTCTGTCTCCGAACGCTTCGCACGCTGCGATTAATGATTGATACCGAGTCCGGGAACGCGATGAAAGTCCCGGACAATACGGACCGCCCCGGAGCCAGGAACGCCCCGTATCAGCCGCTATTTTGCCGCGGTGTTGCGGCATTGTGCCTGTTCTAACACATTTGGTGTTTTGTCCACATATTCAATGAACTACACCTGAAGGCGAAGGTCTTGAATGATTCGCCGCATAGGCCGCCCGTGATGCCATTTGCTCCTTCATCTGCGGGATCAGCCCGGCTGTTACGCTGGAGTGCTGCACTCTTCGGCGCTGGCGCGATTGCGCTGGTTTCATATGCCGCGTCCGCCGTTCCGCTGCCGAAGCCCCGGCCGATCTCCCGCCAGGCGCCGCAGGCCGCTCCGGCAAAACCGGATCAGCAAAAGGCCCCGGCTTCCGCAACAGCCACGCCGGCCGCGCCTGCGCCGAAAGCTCTGGCCGCGCGCCCTGCTCCGGCCCGAAAGCCGTCGGTGGCGCTGGCGCTGTCGAGCACATCGTCCACGTCAAAGGCCGACATGGATACGCTCGAGCAGATCATTGATCTCGTGCGTAAACGGAAGCCGGCCGATGCCACGCAGCTTCAGGCTTCGCTCTCCGATCCCGTTGCGCGCAAGCTTTCCGAATGGCTGATCCTGCGCAGCGACGACAATGGTGCGCCTGTCGAACGTTATCGCGACTTCATTGCGGAAAATCCGAGTTGGCCCAGCGTGACGTTCCTGCGCCGCCGCGGCGAAGCAGCCTTGTGGGACGACAAGCGCGACGATTCCACCGTCCTGGCGTTCTTCAATGGCGAACAGCCGATCTCCGCCAAGGGCCGGTTCATGCTCGCCCGCGCGCTGCTGGCCCGCGGCGATCGCGCAAGTGCCGAACGGCTGGTGCGCGAAGCGTGGCGCGGCGATCCATTCTCTTCTGACACCGAAGACACCGCGTTTGAGCGGTTCGGCACGCTGCTGACTCCCGGCGACATCAAGATCCGGATGGATATGCTGCTGTATAGCGGCGACAATGCGGAAGCCGCGTTGCGCTCCGCCAGACGGCTCGGCAGCGGCCATATCGCGCTGGCAAAGGCGCGTATCGCCCTCAACAAAAAGGCCTCGAATGCGAAGGCCCTGCTCGATGCGGTACCAAGCGACCTGCACAACGACCCGCTGTATCTTTTCAGCAAGGCACAATGGCTGCGGCGCGAGGACAAATTCCAGGAAGCCGCACGTGCCATGCAGGCAGCGCCCCGCGATCCGGCACGGCTGGTGAATGCAGACGAGTGGTGGATCGAACGGCGTCTGCTGGCGCGCAAACTGCTCGACACCAATGAGCCTCGCCTCGCCTATGCTGTCGCACGCGATGCATCGCTGCCCGCGCGCGATATTTACAAAACGGAATCGGAATTCACCGCCGGCTGGATCGCACTGAGGTTCCTCAACGATCCGAATCTCGCAGCCCAGCACTTTGCGCGCATCGGGGTCGGCAGCGTCAATCCGACGGCGCTGGCCCGCGCCGGTTACTGGCAGGGCCGCGCGGCGGAAGCCGCCGGGCGCCCGCAGGAGGCGCGCAACGCCTATGAATCAGCCGCGGCGCAATCGACCAGCTATTACGGCCAGCTCGCCCGCGCGAAGCTTGGGCTGCCGCAGATCGCACTGAACGGCGTGCCCGGCCGTTCGCGTGGCGGAGAGCGGCTGGAGGTCGTCCGTGCCGTCGAGCTTCTTTACGCCCTGGATGAGCGCGAGATCGCCGTCCCCATCCTCGCCGATATGGGCGAGCGCGCCGACATGGACGGGCTGCTCGCGCTTTGCGAACTGACCCAGCGTCACAACGACGCGCGAGGCATGCTGCTCGTCGGCAAGGCTGCGTTGAACCGCGGCATGCCGTTCGACCATTACGCCTATCCGGTGATCGGAATCCCGCCCTACAAGGATTTCGGGCCTGAGGTTGAGAAGGCGATCGTTTACGCCATCGCCCGGCAGGAAAGCGCGTTCAATCCCTCTGTGGTGTCACCGGCGCAGGCTTATGGCCTGATGCAGGTCACGCCGGCCGCCGGCAAATACGTCGCCAAACGGCACGGCGCGACATTCGATCTCGCCAGGCTGAAAACCGATTCCGCCTACAATGCGGCGTTTGGCGCCGCCGAACTCGGCGGCCTGATCGAAGATTATCGCGGCTCCTACATCATGACCTTCGCCGGCTACAATGCCGGGCGTGGCAGCGTGCGCAAATGGATCGAGCGTTACGGCGATCCCCGCGATCCCAAGGTGGACGCAGTGGATTGGGTCGAGCAGATTCCGTTCTCCGAAACCCGCAATTACGTTCAGCGCATCATGGAGAACCTGCAGGTTTACCGCGCACGGTTTGGCGGCGGCAGCAAGCTGCTGATCGAGGCGGACCTGCGCCGCGGCGCGGGTCCGGAATGATTGAGGCGTAATTGCCCGCAGTTCTCTGCCGGATTCATCACCGGGCTTGACCCGGTGACCCATCTCAAGAAAACTTTTGGCCCAATAGACCGCCAGCCTCCGGTGGCTCGGCTGCATCACGCCTGTTCGCAAGGAACGCTATGTCCGCACAATTTCGCGACGTCTTCTGCCAGTCAGCCGACGGGCTGAAACTCCATGCCAAGGTCATCGGCCCCGATAACAGCGCGGCATTGCCTGTGTTTTGCGTGCCGGGCCTGACACGCACCACCGACGACTTCAATGAGATCGCGATCGCTCTGGCCACCGATCCCGGGACACCACGCAAGGTGGTGGCCATCGATCTGCGCGGACGGGGTCTCTCGGACTACGATCCGGACCCGGCCAAGTATTCAGTCCCTGTCGAACTGGGTGACGTGCTGACCATGGCGACCTCGCTGGGGATATCGCGCACGATCATGCTCGGCACATCCCGTGGCGGCCTGATCTCCATGGCGCTCGCGGCAACCAAACCAGATCTGCTGGCCGGGGTTATTCTCAACGATATTGGCCCCGCCCTGGAGATGGGCGGGCTGGTGAAGATCAAGGGCTACATCACCAATCCGCCGGTGCGTCAGACGTGGGGCGAGGCCGTGACAGGCCTCAAGGGAATGTTCGGCACTGTCTTTCCGTCGCTCACGGACGCTGATTGGCAAGTCTGGGCACGTCGGGCGTTCCGCGAAACGGCACACGGTGGGCTGGAACGTACGTATGACGAGCGGCTTTCGGCGACTGTCGAGGGAATCGATCTGTCGAACCCGCCACCGCCAATTTGGGAGCTATTCGACGCGCTCGCCGGCATTCCACTGATGCTGATCCATGGGGAATTGTCGGACCTGCTCTCACCTCAGGGTGTGCAGGATATGATCACCCGGCGGCCGGACATCGATCTGGTCAAGGTGGCCGACCAGGGTCATGCGCCCCTGCTGGCGGACAAGCCAACGATGGATCGCATCATCGCGTTCTGCGCCCGATGTGATGGGGCATAACGGCCCGCGCCTTCACAACAGAAGTCTTTCATAACCCTCGCGCCGGCCCGGCGAAAGCCGGACCCATACGCCCTGAGTTCTTGGTTGTGGGAGATGCTGGAGCGATCCTGCCGCCTTCACCGCGTCGGGTGGTTACGGGTCCCCGCTTTCGCGGGGATGACACAGGTACGTTTGGCAAGCACTCCGTCATCGCCTCTCATCCGGGAAAGAAGTGCACGAAGAAAAACCCCCGGCAGTTTCCTGCCGGGGGTTCTTTTAGTTCAGGTAACAATCGCCGTCAGGCGGTTGCTATTACCAGGTGCGGCGAACGCGGAGGCTGCCGGAGTAGATGCCCTGGTCCTTGTAGTCGTAAGCGCCAGCGGGCTTGAACAGGAACGCCGGAACCGCAGTGATCGTGCCGGTGTTGTTCTGATCGATCATGGTGTACATGAACTCGCCCGAGAACGTCAGGTTCTGGACAGGGGTCCAGGCGGTACGGGTGCCGACCTGCCAGATAGCGAAGTCGGGGTTGCAGGAGAAGCCGTTGGCAGTTCCGATACCAGCGGAAGCGCGGGCATTTGCCTGCATGCCGCAGATCGCAGCCGACGCATTGGTGTTGTAGTCAACCTTGGTGTAGCTGCCGAACACGCTGGTTTCCCAGTTCGGGGTCCAGTTGTGCACGTAACCACCGCGGAAGCCCCAAACCTTGGTCTTCTCGATGCCGCCGCCGGTCGTGTAAACGCCGTCATACAGGTTCGCAGAAGTGAACGACTGATAGCTGCCAGCGAAGTTCGTGTCGCCGCTGAACTTGTCGAAGGTGTTGGCGGTAACGCCGCCGATCACGTACTTCGGAGCGCCGTCCGAGTAGGTGAAGTCCAACGAGATCTTGTCGCCAGGACCCGTCGGAAGCTGCTTCAACTGCAGACCGCCGGCGATGGCCCAGCCCCAGGCATCGCCCGGATGGCCATTGGTTTCGTTCTTGGTCGTTCCGGTGAAAGCCGGAGCGGCACCCGCGAGGTTGGTGTAGTAGTTCGCGCTGACGTTGTGCACAGCACCCGACAATTGAGCGGTGAACGCCGCCTGATCGAGACGGATGTTACCAACGAAGTCAGGCGAATGCTGACCACCGGTGCCGTTCTGGTTGGCGGTGAGTGCGCCGGTAGCTAGGTAAGCAACGCCGAGAGCGCCAGCAGCCGCAGCAGTTGCACCAGAGAACGGCGACGATGCGTCCAGCACCGGAGCGCGGGTGATGACCTTGTTGTCTTCAACGCCGAGTTCAGCCGACAGGCCATTACCGAACTGCCAGGTGTAGGCAGCCTTGGTGATGCCGGTCAGGTTGTCCGAACCGCCGATGAGGAACGAGGTGTTGTTGTTCGCGCCAACCGAAGCCCAAGGGGTCTGGAAGGTGGAAGCGGCCTTACCGAAGGTGAAGCCGGCGAACTGGACGAAGCCGTAGTCCATCGTCAGGTTGCCCGACGACGGGCCGAAGCCGGTCGAATGCTCGAAGTTGCTCGACCAGTAGGTACGAACAACGCCGTATTCGGTGGCGGTGCGGGTGTCGATGTTCAGCTGAACGCGCGAACGGGTGGTGAAGTAGTCCGAGTTACGGCTGCCCGTACCGAACACGCCAGCACCAGCGGTGCCTGCGGTTTCATCCCACGCTGGCTTGTTGTAGTTGCCGGCGTTGATGTTGGCGTCAGCCTGGACGTAGCCGCCCAGCTTGATGCAGGTGTCGGTGCCGGGGATGTAGTAGAAACCGGCGCCGTAAAGGGAGCAGATCTTCACGTACTGAACGGCTTTCGCCTTGACGGGAAGATCGGCTGCCTGTGCTCCAGCGGATGCTGCGATAACCGCAGCCGATCCGAGGATAAGGCTCTTAATGGTGCTCATAAAACCTCCAAGTTTTGCTCTCTAGGGAAGGTTCCAGGCCGGTGGTGTAAGTCACACCACATGGTAGGTTCCCTTGATCCCCGCTAACCGCCCGGTCGCCTCGCGCTTTCGGACACTCCCGCTGAACGCGAGCGACTTAAGCGAAACTCCCAAACGGGACGACCTCGGGATGCCCCCCTCCGTCGCTTCGATGACCATTGCCCAACAGTCGTAATCACGCAACAAAGGACCGCCTTGAAACGGTGCTGTTCCGGCCGTTTTTAGGGAGGTGTTGCACAAATAGCACGCAAAATCCCCCATGGAACATCTGTAAGCGGCTGGAAACGTTGTATTTTTGCGGTTGCCCCAAAATGTTCCCCTGGAACGCGGATGTGGCAGTGCAAACGGCGCTAGCGCCCCTTGCGGCTGTGAATTCGTCGAATCGCTGACACAAAAACAGTCAGCCCTGCCCGCCTCTGTCGCCCGCGAAATCCAGCAGAATGGGCGGCCGTGAGATCCGTGTTCCCTCACACTTTAGGCTGCCACAGCGTATTTGGCGGCCTTCGGCCGGCTCGGAACCGCGTTGAGAAAACCGAAGACATTATAGAGTGAGAGAAAGGAGCGGCCCGAACGGATCTGATTGGGGCCAAATCGGGGAAAATTCCTCAGCGACTTGCGGCGCGTGACCGCGTAAGGCATATCGAGCCTGTGGAGACGTGGCCGAGCGGCTGAAGGCACTCGTTTGCTAAATGAGCATACCTTGAAAAGGGTATCGAGGGTTCGAATCCCTCCGTCTCCGCCACCCACATTCAAATCATCGACGTCACCAGATGAACCGCCGGCGAACCCGCATCAATGGCGAGATACATCGCGCCGGGTAGACGGAATTTTCGGAACGCCTCGAAGCCGAGACTCAAAGGCGACGTCTGTGCGCGAGTGACAGATCACCGATCGCAAGAGCGCAGCGACAAATCACAGCAACGAGTGCGCGAAAATGTCGATAAATGGGGGACTTCTTGGCGAGTCACCTTAGTGCGCCGCCATCCATGCCCGAGCTTCACGCTGGGCAGTTGCGATCTCGACATCCGACATCAAGCCCGCGATTTCCTGGCGCAGGGAAATGGCATCCACCCTGCCCTTGAGTGCGGCGAGATTGAACCATTTGTGCGCGGCGACCAGATCGATCAGGCCGCTGCGGCCGGTCGAATAGATCATGCCGAGGTCGAACAGGATGTCGCCGTTCGCCGTGGCTTCGATCGGCAGTGCGCTGCCGGTATCAATCGTTCCCTGAAACATGTGGCTCTCCCGATTCCTCGCCGCGGCGAGCGCGGCTCCTGTCAGTATTCTGTTCGATGCGACTGTTGCTTTTGTTGGCGCGTATTCCGCAAAACCGGTTTGCCAATTCTGCGGAATACGCGTTCGCCGTTTGCCGGCTTGTTGGCACCATAGGATCCGTAAAATTTGAATCGCAGTTTAAGCATCGCGATGAATCGAACGTGAACGATGCGGCGGGCCGCTGCCCGGCGAATTGCGAGAAACGGGCTATTTGCAGGGGTTTATCGGCATTCGTGAAGATCGATTCACCTTCGTATTTGGCGAAGCGATAACCATTGCACGAGCTGGCCTCCCGCGAGCGTTCCCTCACCAATCGTGAATCGGCGATCGCAGGGCTCTGGCCGCGAAGACGCCGCGTCAGCGCCGCCGCTTGCGAATGCGAACATTCACCGGCCGAAGCTTCAAATCAGAATTTGTTTTGGAGAACCTCGATGACCGCGACCGCGTGCGCCGAACCGGCAGATACGCAGGGGTCAAAAAAAACGAGGGCGTCGGTGAACACGCCAGGACTGAGATCTCACCGGCATAGTCTTGCCGGGAAACTGCGGGGTCATCCCCCGCAACGAACGAAGAGCTCTTGAACTCTTCTGCCTGACCGGTTGGCCGGGCCGTCTCGCCTGATGTCTCGCCGACACCCTCTTTCGTCGACCGGAGCCGCCGGTTCAAATCCGCTTTCGCGAACTGGATTGTCTGGCGGCTCTTGTGACGGTGCCAGCATCATGTGCCGGCAATTCCATAAGGCGTAGCCTTACTTCTTCTTCTTGGCGACCTTGCGGGTCTTCTTGGCAGTCTTCTTCACTGCCGACTTCGCCTTCTTCGCCTTCTTCGCTTTCTTGGCCATGTTGCCCTCCTAAGTTCGTGAGATGGCTTAATCGCTGTGTGCACTCGGGAATCGAAATGCACTTCATCTGGATTACACCAACGCGTTCAAAAAAACAGTGTCCCGCTTAAGGAAGTGTTTACGCACAAGGCGTCGCGCGCGCTGCAAACACGAAACGGAAGCGTTGCGACGCATCCGCACGGCACGCCATCGCGGGCGAGAAACGATCGAGCGAAGAAACATCGCGCATCAAAGAAATGCCTGTGCCGCAGCGGCTTCTTTCATCACAAAGCAGCACGCATCATAACGTCAATAAAACCGCATGTAACTTCACAGCGCGCGAAAAACGCCTTTCGCGGACTCTGAGTCGTAAATTTTGGCAACAAAAATATTTTCTGAAAAATTTGGTTTTGGCGCGATCATCGCTCGCGCCGGAGAACTTTTCCCGACCTTTTTGCGAATCTGATTCGCAAATTGATTCCGCGTCGAGAGGCGCTCACGTCGTCTTGCGGCACCGTTGCGAGGGTTCGTCGTGACATCGAAAACGGAAAACGAGACGTCGGAACGGCGCGCGGGAGCGACGCCGCGCGCACGATGTCACTCGCATTAACGATGTTCAGATGCCGAGCTTGGCCTTCAGCAGGTCGTTGACTGCCTGCGGGTTCGCCTTGCCGCCCGATGACTTCATCACCTGACCGACGAACCAGCCCATGAGCTGAGGTTTGGCGCGCGCCTGCTCCACCTTGTCGGGATTGGCGGCGATGATGTCGTCCACCACCTTCTCGATGGCGCCGAGATCGGTCACCTGCTTCATGCCGAGGCTGTCGACCAGCGCCTTCGGATCGCCGCCCTTGGTCCAGACGATCTCGAACAGGTCCTTCGCGATCTTTCCGGAGATGGTTCCTTCGCCGATCAGATCGATGATCGCGGCCATTTGCTCCGCCGACACCGGCGACGAGGCAATATCCTGCCCTTCCTTGTTGAGGCGGCCGAACAATTCGTTGATGACCCAGTTGGCAGCCAGCTTGCCGTCGCGCGCCTTGTCGGCAAGCCTCGCCAGCACCGCCTCATAGAAGTCCGCACTCTCGCGCTCGGCGACCAGAACGCCGGCATCGTACGGTGTCAGGCCGACTTCCGCGATGAAGCGCTCGCGCTTCTCATCCGGCAGTTCCGGCAGCTTGGATTTCAAAGCCTCGACGTAGTCCGCAGTGAACTCCAGCGGCAGCAGATCGGGGTCCGGGAAGTAGCGATAGTCATGCGCCTCTTCCTTGGAGCGCATCGATCGGGTCTCGCCCTTGTTCGGATCGTACAGCCGGGTCTCCTGGTCGATGGTGCCGCCGTCCTCAAGAATTCCGATCTGGCGGCGGGCTTCGTAATGGATCGCCTGCCCGATGAAGCGGATCGAGTTCATGTTCTTGATCTCGCAGCGGGTGCCGAGGCCCTCGCCAGGACGCCGCACCGAGACGTTGACGTCCGCGCGCAGGTTGCCCTTCTCCATGTCGCCGTCACAGGTGCCGAGATAGCGCAGGATCGAGCGCAGCTTGGCGACGTAGCCCTGCGCCTCCTCGGCCGAGCGGATGTCGGGCTTGGAGACGATCTCCATCAGGGCAACGCCCGAACGGTTGAGATCGACAAAGGACATGGACGGATGCTGGTCGTGCAGCAATTTACCGGCGTCCTGCTCCAGATGCAGCCGCTCGATGCCAACCGTCACGCTCTCGCCGCCGGGAAGATCGACGACCACCGCACCCTCGCCGACGATCGGCGACTTGTACTGGCTGATCTGGTAGCCCTGCGGCAGGTCCGGATAGAAATAGTTCTTCCGGTCGAAGGTCGATTTCAGGTTGATCTGCGCCTTGAGGCCAAGCCCCGTACGCACCGCCTGCGCAACGCACTCCTCATTGATGACGGGCAGCATGCCGGGCATCGCCGCGTCCACCAGCGAGACGTGATCGTTCGGTGCGCCGCCGAATTCGGTCGAAGCGCCTGAGAACAACTTCGAGTTGGAGGTCACCTGGGCATGGACTTCAAGACCGATGACCATTTCCCAGTCACCGGTGGCGCCCTTGATGAGTTTTGACGATTTAACGGGTGCGTTCATGGGCCGCCTTTTACCTTGATGGCGCGGGCGAGAAAACCCCGAATCAGATCACAGGTTCGCTGCGAAACTGCGGAAAACCGGGCTCGCCCGCAGCGCGTCGCGCCCCGCCTCGATGACACTGTCGACCTGCTCGGGTGGCAGATGGAAGCGCGTGGGGACCCGTTCAAGGTCCGCCGCGCGCGCCTGATCGAGCTGATCGAACCCGATCCGGCCGACATAGAATTTGAGATCACGGCAATTCCAGTTCGCACCTACGCCGTACTTCGCGCGATCCGCGGCCGACAATCCGCAGCGCCACCTCACCAGCGAGCCCTGCCAGTCAGTCATGGTCGCGGTGAATGCGGTGAAGCTGCCGGCGACGCTGGCATCGATAGCCGTATCGGCGGCAGCCTTGACGAGGTCCGCCCCGGACGGCCCCTCAATGGTATTGATCCAGTTTCCCGACAGGCCGGTCTTGGCGTCGACCACCAAAATCAGAGCACGCCGCAGCTTCACCGCCTGTCGCGGGCTCAGCGGGCCATACGGCGTATCCGACGACAGCCGCGCGATGGTCATGCCGGCCAGGCCGTAGTTATCGACAAGGCCGCCATCGAGCAGCTTGATGTAAGGCATCGAGCCATCGTGGTAACGGCTGATCGCCTTTGCGAATGAGTTCAGCATCGGAGGCGCGTTGGCATTGTCTCGCGCGCGCACGATCCAAGGCGGCAGACGTTCGTTGCACTTTCCGGGGAACGTCTGGATTACGACCGGCGCGAACGCCACGGGCACCGCCGCCGAAGCAGCGACGGCGTTTGCGAGCGGATATTCGGACAGGTTGCTGCACATGGCGCCGAATGCCACCGCACCAAACACGAAAGGTGTCCTGTTATAAATATCGGAGGCATTGATCCAGACCTGCGGACGGCTGGTCAGGCCCAGATCGCGAAATGTCGCCCCCTGAAACAGATTGGCGTCGAGCCAGCGTGGAAATCCGGTCGAGTCGTTGATGCCGCCAGCGACCGCGCGGGAGAGTGTCGCCAGAGTGAGATTTGTCTGAAGTCCCTCCTCCGCGTTGCGCAGGAGAAACCGTTCGCGAAAATCGGCAAGAGCAGCCCGCTTCCGCAAACCGTAATAGGCCGCCGTAACGGAGCCTCCCGAGACGCCAGAGACAAACTCGACCCGGTCGATCATCGGTCCCTGCGCGCCGCGGACCGGAATGCGCTCCATCTCCTGCAACACGCCGAAGGAAAACGCGGCGGCGCGGGTTCCGCCGCCTGAAAAAGACAGTCCAACGACCGTGTCGTCGTAACTCGTCGTCTCGCCGAAGCCGATATTGCCTCGGTCAGTGAGATTATCAGATCCCGGGAGATTGACCGGCGCGTTCTGAATCGACGCGCAGCCCAGCAGCAAGCCGGACACGAACGCAACATTGGCGAGAGGACGCACCCAACGCATAATCACCGATCCCACCGGCCGTTATCGCCGCTGGCAGTTAATGAACACATACCGCCGCGGATCAGGCATTGGCCACCAGAACGGTGAATTCAAGGCAGCGGCACGGCATACCGCCGTGCCCGCAAAGCGTCACGCCCACCATTTCCTGGCGGTGAAGTGGCCTGCCGACTGCTCGATTACGTCGCCGAGCGAGAACAGCGTCTCTTCATCGAACGGCCGGCCGATCAGTTGCAGGCCGAGCGGCAGCCCCTGCCCGTCGGTGCCCGCAGGTACTGCGATGCCGGGCAGACCCGCCATGTTCACGGTCACCGTGAAGATGTCGTTGAGATACATCTCGATCGGATCGGCCTTGCCCTTCTCGCCGATACCGAATGCCGACGATGGTGTCGCCGGCGTCAGGATAGCGTGGACGCCTTTCGCGAACACGTCCTCGAAGTCCTTCTTGATCAGGGTGCGGACCTTCTGCGCGCGCAGATAGTACGCGTCATAATATCCGGCCGAGAGCACGTAAGTACCGATCATGACACGGCGGCGAACCTCCGCGCCGAACCCCTCTGCGCGGGTGTTCTCGTACATCTCGACAATGTTCTTGCCGTTGACTCGCGCGCCGTAGCGCACGCCATCGTACCGCGCGAGATTGGATGAGGCTTCAGCGGGCGCGACGACGTAGTAAGCCGGCAGCGCATACTTCGTGTGCGGCAGCGAGACCTCGACCAGTTCGGCGCCCGCGGCCTTCAGCCAGTCGGCGCCCTGCGCCCACAGCTTGTCGATTTCGCCGGACATCCCGTCGAGCCGGTACTCTTTCGGAATACCGATCTTCATTCCCTTCACCGACTTGCCGATGGCGGCTTCGTAATCCGGCACGGGCCGATCAACCGAGGTCGTATCCTTCGGATCGTGACCCGCCATCGAGCGCATCAGGATCGCGGTGTCGCGCACCGTGCGCGCGAACGGTCCGGCCTGATCGAGCGATGAGGCAAACGCCACGATGCCCCAGCGCGAGCAGCGGCCATAGGTCGGCTTGATGCCGACGATGCCGGTAAACGCCGCCGGCTGGCGGATCGAGCCGCCGGTGTCAGTGCCGGTTGCGCCGAGACACAGGTTCGCCGCCACCGCCGATGCCGAACCTCCCGATGAACCGCCGGGAACGAGGCTGGCATCCGAGCCTTCGCGCCGCCACGGATTGACCACCGGTCCTAACGCCGAGGTCTCGTTGGACGACCCCATCGCGAATTCGTCGCAGTTGAGCTTGCCCAGCATCACCGCGCCGTCGCGCCAGAGCTGAGAGGTCACGGTGGATTCGTACTGGGGAATGAAATTGCCGAGAATCTTCGAGCACGCCGTGGCCCGCACCCCATTAGTGGCAAACAGATCCTTGATCCCGAGTGGAATGCCCGCGAGCGGGCCAGCCTCGCCTTTCGCGATCGTCGCGTCCGCCGCGCGCGCCTGTTCGCGCGCCTGCTCCGGTGTCTCCAGCACATAAGCGTTGAGCACACGCGCCTTTTCCATCGCGGCGAGATGCGCGTCGGTCAGTTCCAGTGCCGTGAAGGATTTCTGCGTCAGCCCCTCGCGGGCGTCGGCGAGCGTCAGTGAAGTCAGGTCGGTCATTTATTCTTCAATCGGATCGCAAATAAAGGGAGACTTGTTTTTCTTGGATTGCGCCGCCTCGGCTTCGAGCATGTCGATCACCGCGTCGATAGCCTTGTCCGGATCGACATTCTTTCCCTGCCGCTCCATCTCGTCGAGATAGGTCATGTAGGCCGCATAAGCCTTCTCGTCGCTGCACAACAGGCACATGGCGTTTGCCTCGGGTTCTATTCGACGACTTTGGGCACCAGGAAGAAGTGATCTTCGGTGGCGGGCGCATTGGCGAGGACCTTGTCCGGTATCTCGCCGTCGCTGACGACGTCCGCGCGCTTTTTCATCTCCATCGGCGTGACAGAGGTCATCGGGTCGACGCCGTCGATGTTCACCTCGGACAATTGCTCGACGAAGGCCAGCATCGCGTTGAGCTCCCCCTGCAGATGGGAAACTTCGTCTTCCTTCACGGCGATGCGCGCAAGATGCGCAATCCGGCGGACGGTGGCGGCATCGACTGACATATTCCGGAGACTCCAGGGACGGCGGCCCAATTCAGGCTGCCGTATAGAGCATTTTCCGGCAAAGTGGAATCCGGTTTAGGGGCCGAAATACGCCAATAAAACGAGCGGCTTGCCGGATGCCACGGACCTATAGAGGCAGCGCCGGCAAGGCGGCCACGCCATCCTTCACTTCCGGCGGCGTGTGCGCGACATTCAGCACCAGCGAAACGGTGATGAAATAGCCGATCAGGCCGGTGAGATCGATCACTCCCCGTTCGCCGAATCGCTCCACCGCGGCGGCATACGTGGCATCGCAGACACCGTGATGGGCCATGAGTTCCTGCGTGAAGTCATAAACCAGGGCTTCGTCGGGATGCATATTGTTTGGCCTGCGCCCGCAGCGCAATGCCTCGATGGTCTCCGCGCTGCTGCCTTCCTTCATGGCCAGAGGGACATGCGTGAACCATTCGAACTGCTGGGTGCAGGCGCGCGACACCACACACATCGTGAATTCGGAAATCCTCGGCGGCAGGCTGCTGTCGAAACGGATGTACTCACCCACACGCTGCAACCGGTCCATCAATAGCGGGCTGCGCAACAGGGCAATGAACGGACCTTTGACCGCCTTGCGCGGCCCCGCGATCAAAGCTTCCGCGGCCGTCTTCTGAACGGCGTCCATTTCCTCCAGCTTGAGGGGCGGCATGCGGTCGGGATGTTGGTGCATCGATCTCTCCTGCGGATTTCAACCAGCGTCGCCCGAGGCACGTGCGCTCAGGCCAAGTGTAAAACTGCTTGCCGCCAGCGCAAACGCTGCGATCAGGCTGGGCCATGTGAGACCACCGTGGAACAGATTCACGGTGAGAGGTCCAATGATTTGCCCGAGGGCGAACGCGGCGGTGTAGACAGCGATCAGCCGCGGTGCCTGCGTGCCGCCCAGACGACGCGCCTCCTGAACGCCCGCCATGGTGATGACCATGAAGGTGCCGCCGACACAAAGCGCCGAAAACAGCAGGACGTAGAGATTGACCGCCAGCACCGGCGCGATAACGCCGATGGCCAGCACCCATTGTCCGTAAGCCCAAAGCCGCCGCGGCGAGCGTCCCGGAAAAAAGCGTGCGGCAAGAGCGGTCGATATCGCAGCCGCAGCCCCGAACACCGGCCACACCCAACTGAACACCGCAGGATTCGTGATCACCTCGCGTGCCAGCGCCGGCAGGAAGGTCGCAGGAATGATGTAGCCGAAACCGAAAGCGCCATAACAGAGCGCCGCGAGCCATGCCTGAGCGGACAGCGGCGTATGCCCCGCCCCGACCGCCGCTGGAGCGTGCGCGCCATCATTCGCAAGCCGGCGCCATAACGTGAATGCGAAAACCGCAGCCGTTGCGCCAAGAACGATCCACGTCGCGCGCGATCCCCACGCGGTCACGCCCGCGACAAGGCTGATCAAACCGGCGAAGCAGATCCCCACGCCAACGCCGGAGAACACCCGCCCCGACCATGCCGCCTTGCCGAGATGCATGAGAATAGGCATCGCCCAAGCGGATACACCGACCAGAACGAAGGCGCTCGCCGCGCCCGCAAGAAAACGCAGTACGAGCCATAGCCAGAAATCGTTCGTCGCCGCCATGCCGAGCGTAAACACCGCAATCGACGTCAGGCCCCATTGAATCGCGCGCGAAGGCGCGGGCGGTGCGGAAATGCAGATCACCGCTCCGACCAGATAACCCACGTAATTCGCCGTCGCGAGCCAGCCGCCCTGCACCAGGGTCAAGCCGGCATCCTGCTGCATTAGTGGCAGCAACGGTGTGAAGGCGAAGCGGCCAATCCCCATCGCAACCGCGAGGCCGATCAGCCCGGTCCATACAGCGGTGACGGCTCTGGGTGGCGTGGAAAAAGCAGCGGGTGCGGCGGTAGACGACATGGCGGACCTGATTGGCAACATTACGCGGCTGATGTTCCCAGGAGCCGCGGCTTGAATCTAATCCCCAGAAGAGTACGCTGATTTTCAATTCCTGAATAATGAATAATTGAGAACATCTTGTTCTCGATTTGGAAATATCGACGGTCGCACCGGAGAACAGAACGATGAACTTCGCCGATTTGCAGATCTTCAAGACGGTTGTCGAGGAAGGCGGGATCGTCAAGGCGGCGCAGAAGCTGCACCGCGTTCCTTCCAACATCACCACGCGTATCAAACACCTAGAGAGCGCGGTGGGCATCCCGCTGTTCCACCGCAACCGGCAGCGCCTGCACCTGTCGCCGAGCGGTGAATTGCTGCTGGGTTATGCCGCGCGGCTGATCGATCTTTCCGAAGAGGCGCGCCATGTTGTCTCCGGCACCGCGCCGCAAGGCTTGCTGAAACTGGGATCGCTGGAAAGCACAACCGCCAGCCGCCTCCCCGCTGTGCTCGCCGAGTTTCACCGCCGCTATCCCGATGTGCGCCTCGAACTCACAACCGGCACCAACGATGCCCTGGTCAATGCGGTGACCGAACGGCGGCTTGATGCCGCGTTCATCGCCGAACCTCCGTCGTCGCGGACGCTTTCCCATCTGCCGGTGTTTCGCGAGCGATTGATGGTGATCTCAAGTCTTGACCACGAGCCGATCAGAAACGCGCGCGATGCCGAAGGACAGAGCCTGATCGCCTTCCCCGACGGCTGCGCCTATCGCCGCGTCCTGCAGCGCTGGCTCACGCGCGACAGCCTGACCACCTCACGGGTGCTGGACTTAAGTTCGTACCACGCGATCGTCGCCTGCGTCGCAGCCGGCGCAGGGATTGCCCTGATGCCGGAGGCCGTGCTCGACGCCATGCCGCTGACGCGCGTGCGCCGTAACCCGATCCCCCGCGCCCAAAGCGATATCGTCACGCCGCTGATCTGGCGGAAGGGTGAAATTTCTCCTCCGGTGCTGGCGCTGCGTACGCTCATGGCCTCGGTCGGCACGGCGCCGAAGCGGCGTGTGAAGCAGAACGCCTGAGCCGGCTGATCCCGGACGCCTGCCTGAGGCTTTGCAACGCAAGCACCTCGCGTGATAAGCGAAGCCATGCCTGCATCCATCCACCCGCTGATCGAGGCCGCCGCCCTCTGGCCTGCACGAGGAGCCCTGATCGGGCTCGACCTCGGCACCAAAACCATCGGCGTTGCGGTGTCCGACCCGGATCGCAAACTGGCGACCGGCATCGAGACCATTCAGCGCAAGACCTTCACCGCCGACGCCAAACAGCTGCTCAGCCTGTCCGCCGAGCGCAATGTCGTGGGCTTCATCCTGGGTCTGCCGATCAACATGGACGGCAGCGAAGGCCCGCGCGCGCAATCGACACGCGCCTTTGCCCGGAATTTCGCGAAGCTCACGGATCTTGCCATCGGCCTGTGGGACGAACGGCTGTCCACTGTCGCCGTCGAACGCGAACTGATCGACATGGACATGAGCCGCGCCAAGCGCGCCAAGGTGATCGACGAACACGCGGCGATCTTCATTCTGCAGGGCGCGCTGGACCGGCTCGCGACATTGCGCAAGGCGGCCGGAGACCTTTGATCGATGCTAACGATTATTGCGGCTATCGTGCCGATCTTCCTGCTGATCGTGATGGGTTTCGTTCTCCGCCGCGTTCTCGTGAAGGAAGAGTCCCACTGGGTCGGCACCGAGCAGCTCGTCTACTACGTCCTGTTCCCCGCGCTGCTGTTTCGGACGCTGAGCCGCGCGAAACTTTCCGAGGTTCCGCTGTTCGGTGTCGGCGGCGCGCTGCTGATCGCGGTGCTGCTGATGGCAACGCTCTGTCTGGCATTGCGGCCGGTCCTGATGAAGCGGCTTGGCGTCAGCGGCCCATCGTTCACCTCGATCTTTCAGTGTTCTTGCAGGTGGCAGACCTATGTCGCACTGGCCGTCGCCGGAAATCTCTACGGCGATATCGGGCTCACCCTCGCCTCCGTGGCGATGGTGGCGATGATTCCCATCCTGAACGTCCTGTCGGTCTGGGTGCTGGCGCATTACGCCGCGCCGACGCGGCTGTCATGGGGGCGCATTCTGCTCACGATTGCGCAAAATCCCTTCATCTGGGCCTGCGCGCTCGGGCTGGCCGCCAACCTGATTGGCCTCAAGCTTCCGACATGGATCGATGAATTCATCGACGCACTCGGCCGCTCCTCACTCGCCATCGGCCTTCTCGTTGTCGGCGCGGGACTGCAACTCAAGGGCGTGCTGCGGCCCGACGCGCCGGCGCTGCTGTCATGTGCGCTGAAGCTTGTCGTGATGCCGATCTTCGCAATCTCGCTCGGGCTGGCTTTCGGACTGTCGGGAACGAACCTCGCGATTGTCGCCTGCTGCGCCTCGGTGCCGACCGCATCGAGCGCCTATCTGCTCGCGCGGCAAATGGGCGGCGATGCCCCGCTGGTTGCGGAAATCCTGACCTTGCAGACGGCGCTCGCCGTCATCACCATGCCAATTGCGATTGCGCTGGTGACGTGACGCTCAGGAGTTGTTCGCCAGCCAGATGGTCTGGATCGTTGCGGCAAGATTGTTGAGCCCGTGCAGGATCACCGTCAGCCATGTCGAGTTGCTTCGGTAGCGCAGATAACCGAGCAGCAATCCGATTGAAAACACCTGCGCCAGAAAGAACCAGTTGTATTGCAGGTGCATCAGCGTCCACACGGCCGATGACAGCAGGATTGCGCCTGCCGGGCGCAGAAACGATTCCGACCAGCCGCGATAAAGAAACCCGCGGGCGAAGAACTCTTCGACAATCGGCGCCGCCACACAGAATGCGAAAACCAGAATCCACAGCGCGCCGTCGGCCCGCGCCGTTTTCAGGACATCCGTCATGAAGCCGGGTGACGACTCGCGGCCGGCTACGCGGCTGATCACCTCCCACGCCACCATCAGCAGCACCATGCTCGCCACACCTGTTGCGAGCGTGCGCCACGACGGCCAGCGCAACGCCAGATAGTCCGCGAACGGCGTCCGCGACAGCCGCGTCGCAAGCCACAGCATGGCAAGGATGGCCGGCAATCCCATGATGACCGAGAGCGAAATGATCCGCCCGTTCGTCAGCAACGCCGTCATGGCGCTGGTGTCCATCGGTTCGCCGCTGGTGACGAGAAAATATGCGACCACCGCGACCTGCCCGGCGAACATCGCACCGAACAGCGCCACACCCCACAGGCTGGTGCCGATGAATTTCCAGACCCGAGGCTCGCGGCTTTTGCCCGGCGGCGACACGGGAGCGGCGTCGGCAGGGCTTTCAGCAGCAGTCATCGTCAAATCTCCGGTTTATTGGTCGCCTCGGAACCGATTCTGACGAGCAGTGATTAATGATCCATTCCGTGATTGCGGAACAATCACGTTGGCAAGGCGCGATCGAGCAGCCCGCGAATGTCGTCGCTGGCGAGATCGACCGCACCGTAGAGATTGCCGTGGTTTGCATCGAGCCGCGTCGCCGCGAACAGTTCGGCATGCTTCGGCGAGACCTCATTGAGCGCAGCGGTTGCCGCGACCAGCGCAAGCGTTTCCACGGCAAGCCGCGCAACGCGCTCCGCGTCGGGCTGACGAAACGACTTCGCGATGAAGCCGACCGCCCCGACCACACCGGGTAGCCCCTTGGTCTGCTCGACAAGACCGCGCAGCACATCCGCCGCTGCTTCCGCCTCACGCGACAGCGCGCGCAACACATCGAGGCACATCACGTTGCCCGAGCCTTCCCAGATCGCGTTGACCGGGGACTCCCGGTAATGCCGCGCCAGGATGCCCTCCTCGACATAGCCGTTGCCGCCGAGGCATTCCATTGCCTCGTAGAGAAATCCCGGCGCGCTCTTGCAGGTCCAGTATTTCACCACCGGCGTCAGCAGCCGCATGTAGGCAGCTTCTGCCTTGTCGGTGGGCGCGCGGTCGAACGACCGGCACAGCCGCATCACCAGCGCGGTGGAGGCTTCCACATGCAGCGCCATGTCGGCGAGCACGCTGCGCATCAGCGGCTGGTCGGCGAGATGTTTCTGGAACACGCTGCGATGGCGGGCGTGATGCAGCGCATGCGCCAGACCGGAGCGCATCAGCCCGGCAGACGCCAGCGAACAATCCTGCCGGGTCAGCGAGACCATTTGAATGATTGTGGGCACACCACGGCCCTCTTCACCGAGGCGCAACGCGTAGGCGTTCTCGAACACCACCTCTGAGGACGCATTGGAGCGGTTGCCGAGCTTGTCCTTCAGGCGCTGGAAGTGAATGCCGTTGACCGAACCGTCCGGCGCAAAACGCGGCATGAAGAAACAGGTCAGCCCGCCTTCCGTCTGCGCCAGCACGAGGAATGCATCGCACATCGGCGCCGACATGAACCACTTGTGCCCGGTGATGCGATAGGCGTCGCCGTCACGCACCGCCCGCGTGATGTTCGCGCGCACATCTGTGCCGCCCTGCTTTTCGGTCATGCCCATACCCATGGTCATGCCGCGCTTGGTCCACCACGGAACGAATGCGGGATCGTAGCTGCGGGTGCCGAGCACCGGCATCACCTTTGCGCGTAGCGCCGGATCGACCGCCAGCGCGCCGACCGCGGCGCGCGTCATGGTGATCGGGCATAGATGCCCGGTCTCGACCTGCGAGGCGATGAAGAACTTTGCGCCGCGAACGACCTCGGACGCTCCGCCCGCGGTCTCGCCATTCGCGTTCCAGGTCGAGTTGTGAATGCCGGCGTGGGCGCTGTGCGCCATCAGTTCATGATACGCAGGATGAAACTCGACCTCGTCTCGGCGGAAGCCGCGCGCATCGAAGGTCTTCAGCTTCGGTGTGTTTTCATTGGCGATGCGGCCACGCTGCGCCATCGCCGCCGAGCCCCAGTGCTTGCCGAAATCGGCGAGCTCCGCCGCTGCACCCTCACCGCCATTCGCCGCAACAGCTTCCGCGAGCGGGCGATCGAGCGAATACAGATCGACGTCTTCCAACGGCGGCGACTGGTTGAAAACTTCGGTCGTGGCGGACAGGATCGATTGCGTCATGTGTCGTTCTCGCAGTTGAGAACAACAGGTTACACTGGAACGCGGCGCGTTTCACGCCATCCTGTTACGGAATATTGTGCGGAGCCGGTTCTTTGCTGGAGGGCTCTTTCGCCTGCGGAAGATCGTCATAACCGCGACGGCTTGAATAGAACGTCAGCGCCATCAGGCCGAAACCGATCACAAGCGAGAAGAAAATCCCCAGTCCCATGGCGATGTAGCCATGGATCGACATCTGCACATCGGAGTGTGCAACCCAGCCTTGCCACGCCCACCATATCGTGGCCGCCAGGATAGCCAGAAGAACTGTCGTGACTGCAATCGCGCCCCTGCTCATGGCGAGGCCTTTCTGCATCCGGCACACGGGTCGTGCGTCTTCATCAAAGCTATGCTGGAGGAGTGGAAATTCAAGCCCGAAGGGATGATCATCAGACGTCTTGAGCTTCGTGCTTTCGCGTCCGCGATGGCATCGTGTTGAACTTCGCGCCGATCGCAGTCGGCAATTTCTGCCGCTCGGGTTCCATCGCAACTGCGACAATTCGTACGCAATAGAACCGAGTTTCCGCGCAAGCCTTTACCGCAAATTCAGGGTTCCCGAGAGATACTGCCCGGTATGAAAACCATTCAGCGTTTCATCAAAGACGAATCCGGCGCCACCGCCATAGAATATGGGCTGATCGCTGCCGGCATTGCATTGGCAATTATTGCTGCCGTGAACGGCCTGGGCACGAAGCTCAATACCAAGTTCACCAACATCAACGCGTCGATCAAGTAACGACGCCCAAACGCGCCGACCTTTACGGCCGGCGCGTGACCGGGAAATCGAAAGCCGTATTCCCAGGTCCAGGCAAAGAAAAGTGCCACCATTCGAGCCTGTAGTTGACGAAGCCATGCCTGGCCATCGCGTTCACCAGCGTCCCGCGCCACTTGCGCTGCTGCGCAGTGATTGCCTTTGAGCCCGTATGCGCGATCTCGTCCGAGCAGTCGTAGCCGGTGCCCATGTCGACGCTGTTGTCAGGTGCGCGACGGTTTTGCGGTCCGGTGCAATAGGCATAGTCGGCCCTTGGATCGAACGGCGCAGCCTTTGACACGGGCAATTGCACCAGCGTGATATCCACCGCCTTGCCGGTCGAATGGCCGGAATGTCTGGCGATGTAGCCTAAGCGAAACAGATCGGCCTTGCGCATCTTCGGATTATAGCGGCGCTGCTCCGGCGTCTCGCGTCCGTCCTGCGCCCACGCATACATGTCGTCCACCGCGCGCTGCGGGCGATAGCAGTCGTACACCTTGAGCGACAGCCCGCGCGGCTTCAGATCCTGCTGCACACGTTTCAGCGCGGCGCCGACGCTGCGGGTGACAATGCACTCGCCCGCCTCGTAGCCGTTCAGCACGCGTCCGACGAAATTGTTCGCCGTGGCGTAGCGCATGTCCTGCACGATGGTCGGATCGATATCGCGCAGATAGACAAAATCCGCAGGCAACGGCTGAGCCGCCGCCGCAGACACCCCAAGGCCACCCAGCAGGATCGCAGTTGTAAGTCTCATGACCCGGTTCGTTATTCTGCCGCCGGGTCGAGCCCGGCCATGACGGCGAAAATACGATAGAAACAATGCTCCGCAGCATGCTTTCGAGCCATTTACCCTGCCCGGACATCAGCGGGGGAAAACTCTCCAGCGGCCGAATCCGCCTTGCTCCGCCGGGCAACTCTGCCTATAGCTCTTGCTTTAATGACAACTGCATCGAAATCGACTTTCGTCCTCGGACACCGGCATTTGCTGGGCATCGAGGGCCTTTCCGCGGCCGATATCAGCGGCCTTCTGGACCTTTCCGAAGAGTTCGTCGAACTAAACCGGCAGGTCGACAAGAAGCGCACCAATCTGCGCGGCCGAACCCAGGTCAATCTGTTCTTTGAAGCGTCCACACGCACCCAGTCCTCGTTCGAAATCGCGGGCAAGCGCCTCGGCGCGGACGTGATGAACATGTCGGTGTCGTCGTCCTCGATCCGCAAGGGCGAGACGCTGATGGACACTGCGGTGACACTCAACGCCATGCATCCGGACATTCTGGTGGTGCGCCATCATGCGTCCGGCGCAGTGGAACTGCTCGCCCAGAAAGTCGACGGCTCGGTTATTAACGCCGGTGACGGCGCGCATGAGCATCCGACCCAGGCACTGCTCGACGCGCTCACCATCCGCCGCAACAAGGGCCGGCTCGAAGGTCTGCTGGTCGCCATCTGCGGCGACGTGCTGCATTCGCGGGTCGCGCGCTCCAACATCATCCTGCTGAACGCCATGGGCGCGCGCGTCCGCGTGGTCGCGCCCTCCACGCTGCTGCCGCCCGGCATCGAGCGCATGGGTGTCGAGGTCGCCCGCGACATGCGCGAAGGCCTCGAAGGCGCGGATATCGTGATGATGCTGCGATTGCAGCGCGAGCGCATGAACGGCTCGTTCATTCCCTCGAGTCAGGAATACTTCCATTATTACGGCCTCGACCAGAAGAAGCTCGCCTATGCCAAGCCGGACGCGCTGGTGATGCATCCAGGGCCGATGAACCGCGGAGTCGAGATCGACTCCATTGTGGCGGACGGCGCGCAGTCGCTGATCCGCGAACAGGTCGAAATGGGTGTGGCGGTGCGCATGGCAGTGCTCGAAGCACTGGCTCGCAACCTGCCTAACGCGTGAAGCAAATGCGCACAGATCGACGCCCCATCCTGCTCGCCAACGCCCGCCTGATCGATCCTTCCCGCGATCTCGACGGTCCCGGTGACGTGCTGATTGCCGACGGCATGATCCGCGACGCGCGCCGCGGCATAGGCGCAGCGGGCGTTCCCGAAGGCACAGACATTATTAACTGCGCCGGCAAGGTGGTCGCCCCCGGCCTGGTCGACATGCGCGCCTTCGTCGGGGAACCCGGCGCTGGCCATCGCGAGACCTTTGCCTCGGCGAGCCTCGCGGCTGCCGCAGGCGGCATCACCACCATCGTCTGCCAGCCCGACACCAATCCCGTGATCGACAACTCCGCGACCGTGGATTTCATCCTCCGCCGCGCCCGCGATACCGCGATCGTCAACATTCATCCCATGGCCGCGCTGACCAAGGGCATGAAGGGCGGCGAAATGACCGAGATCGGCCTGCTCAAGGCGGCCGGCGCGGTCGCTTTCACCGATGGCGATAAGAGCGTGATGAATGCGCTGGTGATGCGCCGCGCGCTGACCTACGCCCGCGATTTCGATGCGCTGATCGTGCAGCACACCGAAGACCCGGACCTCGTCGGCGAAGGCGTCATGAACGAAGGCGAACTCGCGTCACGGCTCGGCCTGTTCGGAATCCCGAATGCGTCCGAGGCTGTCGTGCTCGAACGCGACATGCGTCTCGTCGCGCTGACCGGCGGGCGCTATCACGCAGCTTCGCTGACTTGCACCGACTCGCTCGATATTCTCAGGCGCGCACGCGAGGCCGGCCTGAACGTCAGTGCATCGGCCTCGATCAATCACCTGACCCTGAACGAAAACGACATCGGCCCGTACCGCACGTTCCTCAAGGTGTCGCCGCCGCTGCGCACCGAACAGGATCGCACCGCGCTCGTCGCCGCCGTCGCATCGGGGCTGATCGACGTCATCATGTCGGACCACAATCCGCAGGACGTCGAGGTCAAGCGCCTGCCATTCGCCGAGGCTGCCGCCGGCGCTATCGGTCTGGAGACCATGCTGTCCGCGGGATTGCGCCTGGTTCACTCCGGCGACATCGAGCTCAAGACGCTCATTCGCGCCATGTCCACACGCCCTGCCGAACTGCTTGGCCTGCCCGGCGGCTCGCTGCGTCCCGGTTCTCCTGCGGACATGATCGTGATCGATCTCGATACGCCGTGGGTGCTCGATCCGGCCGACTTGAAATCACAATGCAAGAACACACCGTTCGACGAGGCGCGTTTCACCGGCCGCGTCGCGCGCACCATCGTCGACGGACGCACCGTCTATGAGCATGTGTAAGCTCGGCCCGCGGCAGCGCTTGATTACGATATGTGAGGCATCATGAGCGGCTTTCTGACGGCCTTCGTGCTCAGTTTCGTGCTGGCCTTCCTGTTCGGCTATTTGTGCGGATCGATTCCATTCGGGTTGATCCTAACGAAACTCGCCGGCACGCAGGACCTGCGCTCGATCGGCTCAGGCAATATCGGCGCGACCAATGTGCTGCGCACCGGCAACAAGGGCCTCGCCGCCGCGACGCTGCTCGGCGATATGCTGAAAGGCACGATCGCCGTCATCGTCGCCGGGCATTTCGGCGGACCTAACGCCGCGATTGCCGCGGGCGTCGGCGCCTTCATAGGGCATCTTTTTCCGGTGTGGCTGAAGTTCAAGGGCGGCAAAGGCGTCGCGACCTATATCGGCGTGCTGCTTGGATTGTTCTGGCCTGCCGCACTCGCTTTCTGTGCAATCTGGATCGCGGTCGCGCTGATCTTCCGTTACTCGTCGCTGGCCGCGCTGGTCGCAAGCGTGGTTGTGCCGGTGATGCTGTTCTGGGCTCAGCACACAGCCCTCGCCGCCGTTTTCGCACTCATGACCGCCGCGCTCTGGATCATGCACCGCGCCAACATCCAGCGGCTGATGAACGGCACGGAGGGCAAGATCGGCAGCAAATAACGGAGCCTTTCAACCCCGACACACTACAGCGACGTCCGATCAAGCCTGAAGATTTTGGCCCGCCCGGCGGAGAACACCATTTCAAGCGGCGGGCATATTTCACCGGCCGGAATGTCTTTGTTTTCCAGCAGCACGTGCGTGACGGGATACAACCGCACCAATCTTCCAAGCGCAGCACAATTCAACGGCGCTTTTCCGCCCTGATCACCGAAGACTTCGCGCGCCAGCAGGACGCGCCGACGCCACTCCAGCACCTCGCGATCAAGATACGGGTGAGTTTTCCACGACACGAATTGCGCGCTCAGCGCATCGAGCCGAAATTTTTGATTGAAAGGATCGGTCAGATAGACATCACCCGGCCTATGGTTGCGCTGCAGGAACTCAACGTATTCAGGCACTCCTTGATCACGGTAGCTTTTAAACTTCGCCACCGCTTCCTTTCCTGCAACAAATAACGCGAGCAGGATAACCACGCCACCTGCCACTGCCATACCTCGCCGAAATGGTGATCCAAACGACAGTTCTCCAAGCCGCGCCAATATGACAAGCATCGAGACAGGGACAAGAATAATCGACGCGCGCCAAGGCGCGACAAGCGCGAGACCAGCCGCGCCGGTTGAGATAACAACGAGAGTTCCGGCTACTGCCCAGACAAGAAGTGCAGCAAGGGTGTTTCGGAGCAAACCGCGCGGTGCCAGCCATATGCCGACGATCACCAGACCAAGCTTCGCGTAAGCCTCGCCTCTCAACCAGCGGGCAGGATCGGAATGCTGGGGTATACGCTCAAACGCGATAATGCCCGCAGCCTCCCGGAAGGTCGCGTAATCGGTGGGCGCAAACCGTAATGCCAGATCAACCTGCGGGACGATGATTAACGCGATGGCCACGAGTTTCGTACTCAGGTTGAGTCGCGACGCACCATCTGACAGCATCATGCTTCCGGCGACGATGAGCGAAAGCATCGCATACCCTCCGTGGATCGCGGCAGGGACAGCGGCTGCAACAAGCGCAAAGTTTCTAAATCCGGCAAGCGCAAGGGCGAATGACGCAAGAAAAAGCACGCCGAATTCCGAGGGCTGAAGATATCCTCCGATGAGATACTGATCAGCGACGCCATATCCGAGAAGAACTGGCGCGCTGGCGTGCGCGAGGAGAACAAGTGCTCCAGTGAGCAACAGCTGGAAGGAAGCGGACTGACCAGCTTGTCCCGCGAGGCGAAGCGCCAGAGAGAAGCATGACCAAAAGAGGCAGGTCAGCAATCCGATCTCAACGACATAGAACAGGATCGGGTGACCAAAACGAGCGACTAAAAAAACAAGACCTGAAAAAACGGGAAGCCCGTCGACAGTCCCCGCGGTCCAGTCTGCGCCAAGCCGTTCTGGAAAGGCCCTGGCCATGCCATGCAGAAACTTTGTGTTCTGGTTTGACTCATAAAGAAAATACGTCGCTGTCGCCAGGCAGAACAGAACACTGCCGATCACGCATATCCATACCTTGACGAAACCGGCCGAAATCTGGCCGATGCCTGATAGTTTGCGAGTTGGGTGATTGGGATCAGGAAAATACTCGGGCGCAGTATTGGATACGCTCATAAGCAATTCTCAGCATTCCAACCGAATAATTCGGCTTCACCGAAATAAAAGGCAGCCAGGGCAACCGTTCAAAAAGCATCGGTAAGGCTTATGCGATCTGGCCGCAATCCTCAAAAGATTGCCCGTTTGTCGCGGTTGATCCGCTCGAACGCGCAAGTCGGGATTGTCCGGCCAGCCAAGTTGCGCGACACTCCCGTCCACGGGGGGCCGCGTGGACATCAGGACTTCAGCCACGACCAGACTGACCGACGCGCAGCGCATCGACTGGCTGCGGCTGATCCGTTCCGACAATGTCGGACCACGCACTTTCCGCTCCCTCGTCAATCACTTCGGCAGTGCACGCGCGGCACTCGACCGCCTGCCCGATCTGGCCCAGCGCGGCGGCGCCGCCAGGGTGGGCCGCATCTGCACGCAGGCTGAGGCCGAGCGGGAGATCGAGAACAGCCGGCGGATTGGCGTCGCTCTGCTCGCGCCGGGTGAGTATGGCTATCCGCCGCGCCTCGCCCTGATCGACGACTCCCCACCACTGCTCGGCGTACGCGGCGTCTTGAATGTCCAGACTCAGCCGATGATCGGCATCGTCGGCTCGCGCAACGCGTCCGGCGCGGGACTGAAGTTCGCGCAAACCATCGCGCGAGATCTCGGCAATGCCGGCTTTGCGATCGCCTCCGGTCTGGCACGCGGCATCGATCAGGCCGCGCATCGCGTCACGCTCGATACCGGCACCGTCGCGGTGCTCGCGGGCGGACATGACAAGATCTATCCGGCGGAGCACGAAGATTTGCTGGCGGCAATCATCGCGTCAGGCAGCGGCGCGATTTCCGAAATGCCGCTCGGCCATGGTCCACGCGCGCGCGATTTCCCCCGCCGCAACCGGCTGATCTCGGGTGTCTCGCTTGGAGTCATTATTGTGGAGGCTGCGCATCGCTCGGGCTCGCTGATCACCGCGCGCTTCGCCAATGAACAGGGCCGCGAGGTGTTCGCCGTGCCGGGCTCGCCGCTTGATCCGCGCGCGGCAGGAACCAACGATCTGATCAAACAGGGCGCGACGCTGGTGACGGAAGCTGCCGACGTGATCAACGCGGTTCAGCCGATCATGGGGCGTCCGGTCGAATTGCCGATGAGCGAGCCGGAAGACGGCCGACCGGTGGATGACGAGCCCGCCGCCAGTGACCGCGCGCGGATTCTCAACCTGCTCGGTCCCTCGCCCATCGGTATCGACGATCTTATCCGCATGAGCGATGTTTCCCCCGCCGTGGTCCGCACCGTCCTGCTCGAGCTTGAGCTGGCAGGACGGCTGGAACGCCACGGCGGCGGAATGGTCTCGCTTTTATGATTACCCGCGATAGATCGGCGCGCCGGCGGGCGATGCGGTCGAACCGCCGTCGATGAAGATTTCCTGGCCCTGTACATGCGCGGCATCGTCGGACGCGAGGAACAGAACGGTCTTCGAGATGTGGTCGACCTCGCCCATCCGTCCGAGCGGCGTGCTCGCGGAAATCCGCTTTTCCAGCATCTTCTCGGCTTCAGGCGTCGCGATGCCAGGCCCCCAGATCGGCGTGCGCGTGGCACCTGGCGAAACAACGTTGACACGGATGCCGCGGGGCGAAAGTTCGGACGCCATCACGCGCGCCATCGCGCGTACGCCGGCCTTGGTCGCGGCATAGGCCGAATAGCCCGGATTGCCGAGAACCGAGATGACCGAACCGTTGAGAATAATCGAGCCGTTGTCGTTCAGGTGTGCCACGGCCGCCTGCACCGTGAAGAACACAGCCGTGAGATTGGTCTTGATGACATTCTCAAACGCCGCGAGCGTGGTGCCGCCAACCGGCGTGTTGCCCGCGATGCCTGCATTGGCAAACACGATGTCCAGCTTGCCGAATTTCTTCACCGCCTGCGCGACCGCGCCTTCGAGTTGTGCAACATCCGTGGCATCGGCTTTAACGCCGAACCCGTTCGGCCCGAGTTCCTTCACCGCAGCATCGAGTCTGGCCTGATCGCGGCCGGTGATCACCACACGCGCCCCTTCGGCCACGAACAGCTTTGCGGTCGCCAGACCGATTCCGCTGTTGCCGCCCGTGATAAATGCCGTTTTTCCTTTAAGCCTCATGGAACGCTCCTGTTTTGATCAGCTTGGTTTCTGGTTTCATAATAAAACTACTCTTGCTGACTAGCGCTTCTGGTTCTATAATGCAACCACAATTGCGTGATCGGAGGTCAAGCTGTGAAACGAAAGAGTCTTGAGGGCGATGTATGCCCTATCGCGCGGACGCTCGACGCCATCGGCGACTGGTGGTCGCTGCTGATCATTCGTGACGCGCTGATGGGAGCACGGCGCTTCAGCCAGTTTCAGAAAAATCTCGGTGTGGCGAAGAACATTCTGGCCGTGCGGCTGAGGACGCTCGTGGCACAGGGCATTCTTGAGGTGAAGCCCGCTTCTGACGGCAGCGCGTATCAGGACTATGTGCCGACCACGAAGGCCCGTGCGCTGTTTCCGGTGCTGGTCGCAATGCGCCAGTGGGGTGAGGAATATGCCGTTAAACCGGGCGAAAGTTGCAGCTCACTGGTCGACAAGCAGGACGGATTGCCGCTCAGCAAGCTTCAGATCCTGGCCCATGACGGCCGCCCGATCGATCAGGCGGACACCAAGGTCATTGCTCCCGCGGCCACCTAGAATTTACCGCCGGTCAGTTGCCGGCGGACAATGTCATCCGCTTCGAGTTGCGCCATGTCGAGCAGGTGCGCCAGCATATCGAGGTGGTGCCGGCGCGAGAGCTGGACCAACTCCGCAACCGCCCCTGAAATGAAGCTCGCCGCCTCGGCCGGACCGCCATCCCTGGCGACGGAATCGGCCTGCACGAAATCGCTGCGACTGTCGCGAGCGGCCATCCGCACAGACCCCTTCCTACGCGAGAATCGATCAATTTAAGAGTATTCTATAATAATACACGCATAAGATGTACAATCACAAGTACCCATAAACTGCAACTTATGCGCGAAATTTAGCTCCGGTTACGGCCTCATCACGGATCCCCATTTGACAGCGGACCCCCTTTTACCCATGTATCGGCCAAGCCAGCCTGATGGAATCTTGCGATTCCGGCCCGCATACCCCCGTTAAGTTATTGGAATCAAATGAATCTCGTCATTGTCGAGTCGCCTGCCAAGGCCAAGACGATCAACAAGTATTTGGGCTCCTCCTACGAGGTTTTGGCCTCGTACGGTCACGTCCGCGACCTTCCGGCCAAGAATGGATCGGTCGATCCGGAGGCCGATTTCCAGATGATCTGGGAAACCGACCCCAAAGCCGCCGGCCGTCTCAACGATATCGCCAAGGCGCTCAAGGGTGCCGACAAGCTGATCCTCGCAACCGACCCTGATCGCGAGGGCGAAGCGATCTCCTGGCACGTCCTGGAGATCATGAAGCAGAAGCGCGCGCTCAAGGATCAGAAGATCGAGCGCGTCGTCTTCAACGCAATCACCAAACAGGCCGTCACCGAGGCCATGAAGAATCCGCGCCAGATCGACGGCGCACTGGTCGATGCGTATCTGGCGCGCCGCGCGCTGGATTATCTCGTCGGCTTTACCCTCTCCCCCGTTCTCTGGCGCAAGCTGCCCGGCGCACGCTCCGCCGGCCGCGTGCAGTCCGTCGCGTTGCGGCTGGTCTGCGACCGCGAACTCGAAATCGAGAAGTTCGTCCCGCGCGAGTACTGGTCGCTGCTTGCGACATTGGCGACCCCGCGTGGCGAATCCTTCGAGGCGCGCCTTGTCGGCGCCGACGGCAAGAAGATTCAGCGCCTCGACATTGGCAGCGGCGCGGAAGCCGAAGATTTCAAGAAAGCGCTTGAAGCTGCGAACTTCACCGTCACAACGGTCGAGGCCAAGCCCGCACGGCGCAATCCGCAGTCCCCGTTTACGACATCGACCCTGCAGCAGGAAGCCAGCCGCAAGCTCGGCTTCGCGCCCGCGCACACCATGCGCATCGCGCAGCGCCTTTATGAAGGTATCGATATCGGCGGCGAGACCACCGGTCTCATTACTTATATGCGTACGGACGGCGTGCAGATCGACCCTTCGGCGATCACGCAGGCACGCAAGGTGATCGGTGAGGACTACGGCAAAGCCTATGTGCCGGACTCGCCGCGCCAGTACACCTCAAAGGCGAAGAACGCGCAGGAAGCCCACGAAGCCATCCGCCCGACCGATCTGTCGCGCCGTCCTTCATCGCTGAAATCCAGACTTGATAACGATCAGGCCCGGCTCTATGAGCTGATCTGGATGCGCACCATTGCAAGCCAGATGGAATCCGCCGAGATGGAGCGCACCACGGTGGACATCACCGGCAAGGTCGGTGCGCGCGTGCTCGAATTGCGCGCCACCGGTCAGGTCGTTAAGTTCGACGGCTTCCTCGCTGTGTATCAGGAAGGCCGCGACGACGATCCGGAAGACGAGGACTCAAAGCGCCTGCCCGTCATCAATGAGGGCGAAGCACTCAAGCGCGAGGGGCTCAACGTCAGCCAGCACTTCACCGAACCGCCGCCGCGCTTCTCGGAAGCCTCGCTCGTGAAGCGCATGGAAGAACTCGGCATCGGCCGTCCTTCCACCTATGCCTCGATCATTCAGGTACTGAAGGATCGCGGCTATGTGAAGCTCGAGAAGAAGCGTCTGCACGGCGAGGATAAGGGCCGCGTCGTGGTGGCGTTCCTCGAGAACTATTTCGCGCGCTACGTCGAGTTCGATTTCACCGCCGACCTCGAGGAAAAACTCGACCTGATCTCGAACAACGAGATTTCCTGGAAGCAGGTGCTGACGGATTTCTGGAAGGACTTCATCGGCGCGGTCAACGAGATCAAGGACGTCCGAGTCACCGAAGTGCTCGACGTGCTCGACGCCATGCTCGGCGAACACATCTACGAGCCGCGCGCCGACGGCGGCGACCCGCGCCAGTGCCCGAGCTGCGGCACCGGCAAGCTCAACCTCAAGGCCGGCAAGTTCGGCGCCTTTGTCGGTTGCTCGAATTATCCCGAGTGCCGTTACACGCGCCCCCTCGCCGCATCGAGCGGATCGAGCGATCGCCCGCTCGGCAAGGATCCGGTGTCGGGCCTCGAAGTTGCAGTCAAGGCCGGGCGCTTTGGCCCCTACATCCAGCTCGGCGAGCCCAAGGACTACGGCGAGGACGAGAAGCCGAAGCGTGCGGGCATTCCGAAGAACATGTCGCCTGCCGATGTTGAACTCGAGCTTGCGCTGAAGCTGCTCTCGCTGCCGCGCGATATCGGACCGCATCCGGAAGACGGCGAAATCATCACAGCCGGCATCGGGCGCTTTGGTCCGTTCGTGCGCCATGGCAAAACCTACGCAAGCCTCGAAGCTGGCGACGAGGTGTATACCGTCGGCCTCAACCGTGCGGTGACGCTGATCGCCGAAAAGATCGCCAAGGGTCCGAGCCGTCGGTTTGGCGCTGATCCCGGCAAGGAGGTCGGCGACTACCCCGCGCGCGGCGGCAAGATCATGCTCAAGAAGGGCCGCTACGGCGCCTACGTCACCATCGACGGCATCAATGCGACCATCCCCGACAGCATCGAGCCGGAGAAGCTGACCATCGAGGAAGCCATCGCGCTGATCGAGGAACGTGCGGCAAAGACCGGCGGCAAGCCGAAGCGCGCCGCCAAGAAGGCCGCGAAGAAGAGGCCCGCAAAGGCCGCCGCCGCGAATGGCGCAGCCGAATCCGAGGCACCTGCGAAGAAACCCGCGGCCAAGAAAGCCGCAGCGAAAAAGGCTACGCCGAAGAAGGAAGCCGCGGAGCCTGTGTCGCTGACAGAGGCGGCCAAGGCGAAGGCATCGAAGGTCGCCGCAGCCAAGGTCACGAAGGTCGCTGAAAAGAAGAGCGCCGGTAAAGCACGCGGATAATGAAAAAGAAAAGCGACGCGACGACTGCCTTTCCCGACAGAGAGAGCATCGTCGCGTTCGTCAATGCGCATCCGGGCGAGGCCCGGACGCGCGACATAGCAAGGCATTTTGGACTGAAGAATGAATCGCGCGCCGAGTTGCGGCGCGCATTGCGCGATCTCGCCGATGAAGGCGCGATCGCAAAAGAGGGCCGCAAGGTCCGTGAACCCAAATCACTCCCACCCACCCTCGTCGCCGACATCACAGGCCGCGACAGCGACGGCGAGCTTATCGCCGCGCCCGCCGAATGGTTCGCCGCGGTCGATGGTCCGGCACCGGCCATTACAATTCATGTTCCGCGAAAGCCGAATCCCGGCACCGTCGCGGGTGTCGGTGACCGCGTGCTGCTGCGCGTGGAAAAACCGCGCAACAAGCATGAGACCTATAGCGGCCGTGTCATCAAGCTGCTCGACAAAACCCAGCACCGCGTCCTGGGAATTTACCGCGAGATGCCGAACGGCGACGGCCGGATGATCCCGGTCGACAAGAAACAGGCCGGACGCGATCTCGCCATCGCCGCCAAAGATTCCGGCGGCGCGCAGGATGGCGACCTGATCAGCGTCGAACTGATGCGCTCGCGCGGCTACGGACTGCCGTCCGGCCGGGTGAAGGAACGCCTCGGCTCGCTCAAGACTGAAAAAGCGGTAAGTCTGATTGCGATCCACGCGCATGACATCCCGCAGGAATTTCCTGCCGACGTCATCCGCGAATCCGAGGCCGCGAAGCCTGCGACGCTCGCGGGCCGTGAGGACTGGCGCGATGTTCCACTCGTCACCATCGATCCGCCGGACGCGAAGGACCACGACGACGCGGTTCATGCCGAACCGGACGCCGATCCGAACAACAAGGGCGGCTACATCGTCAATGTCGCCATCGCCGATGTCGCGTTCTATGTGCGGCCGCAATCGCCGCTGGACCGCGAGGCGCTCAGGCGCGGCAACTCGGTCTACTTCCCGGACCGCGTCGTGCCGATGCTTCCCGAGCGCATCTCCAATGATCTGTGCTCGTTGAAGCCAGGCGAGCCGCGCGGCGCGCTCGCCGTCCGCATGGTGATCGACAAGGATGGCCGCAAGCGCTCGCACACTTTCCATCGCGTGCTGATGCGCTCGGCGGCAAAACTGAACTACGCGCAGGCGCAGGCTGCCATCGACGGTCGCCCCGACGACACCACCGGTCCCCTGCTCGATCCGATCCTCAAGCCGCTCTGGACGGCCTATGCGCTGGTGAAGCGCGCCCGCGACGAGCGCGATCCGCTCGACCTCGACCTTCCCGAGCGCAAGATTCTGCTGAAAACCGACGGCACGGTCGATCGCGTGGCAACGCCGGAACGGCTCGATGCGCACCGGCTGATCGAGGAGTTCATGATCCTCGCCAACGTCGCCGCTGCGGAAACGCTTGAAAAAAAAACGCTGCCGCTGATCTATCGCGTGCACGACGAACCGACGGTCGAGAAGGTCCACAACCTCCGTGAGTTTCTCAAGACGCTGGAAATGCCGTTCTCTGCCACCGGCGCGCTGCGCCCCGCCGTCTTCAACCGCATCCTTGCGCAGGTGAAGGGACGCGACGCCGAGCCGCTGGTAAATGAGGTAGTCCTGCGCTCGCAGGCGCAGGCGGAGTATTCAGCGGACAATTACGGCCACTTCGGCCTCAATCTACGGCGTTACGCTCATTTCACATCGCCGATCCGCCGATACGCCGATCTGATCGTGCATCGCGCGCTGATCCGCGCGCTCGGGCTCGGTGAAGGCGCCCTTCCAGAAACCGAGACGTTTGAAACGCTTAGCGAAGTCGCTGCGGCCATTTCGCTCACCGAGCGCCGGGCGATGAAGGCCGAACGCGAAACCGCCGACCGGCTGATCGCGCATTTCCTCGCCGACCGCATCGGCGCGACATTCGAGGGGCGAATCTCGGGCGTCACCCGCGCAGGACTGTTCGTCAAACTGGCCGATACCGGCGCGGACGGCCTGATTCCCGTGCGCACCCTGGGAAGCGAGTATTACAACTATGACGAGACCCGCCATGCCCTGATCGGATCGCGCAGCGGTGCCATGCATCGATTAGGTGACGTGGTGCAGGTTCGTCTGGTAGAAGCTGCGCCTGTGGCTGGCGCGCTGCGGTTCGAACTGTTGTCCGAAGGACGAACCGCTCCCCGTGGCGGCCGTGTGCGCGACACCCGCGCCAGACCGCCCAATACCGGCGGCAAGGCACGGCCAGGGCGCAACAGCAAGAACGGAAAGAAATTGCGCAAACCTTCCCGCGAAACGCGCAAGTCGAAGAAGGAACGCTAGTGGATACGAGTGCTAGAATCGGACCACTCACGCCTTTCAAAGGAGCTGAACATGGAAAGCCGAACTATGCCCACCGAGACGTGGACGTCAGCCTCGCAGCCGCTGCCGAAGCGCGATGTTTGGCAGGCGATGGCGCGCGGGCTGCGCTGCCGCTGCCCGAACTGCGGGGAAGGCAGGGTCTTCCGCGCCTTCCTGAAAGTCGCCGACAACTGCTCGGTGTGTGGACAGGATTTCAGCGGACACCGCGCCGACGATCTTCCGGCTTACCTCGTCATCGTGATCGTCGGCCATATCATTGTGCCGATCGCGCTGTGGATCGAGACCGACTACGCACCATCCATCGCCCTTCAGCTTTCGGTCTATCTGCCGGTCACTCTCATCATGTCGCTCGTGTTGCTGCAACCCGTAAAGGGCGCTGTGGTCGGATTGCAATGGGCGTTCCGCATGCATGGCTTCGATGAGAGCCGCCCCGCGGACGTCGAAGAAGGTACGATTGCCAAGCTAACCGTGGTGAAATGAGCGAGCCCGAGAAAGAAGAGAAGGAAGACGACAGTCATCCTTACCGCCGCCCGAAAGATGCCGCGACACTGATCCTCGTCGATCGCAGCGGAAGCGTGCCCAAGGTCCTCGTCGGCAAGCGGCATGACAAAGTCATTTTCATGCCGGGAAAATTCGTGTTTCCCGGCGGCCGGGTCGATGCCACCGACAACAAGATTCCGGTGGCCGCGGAAATCCCCAAGGGACTTGAGAAGAAACTCATCGGCGGCAGTCCGAAGATCGCCCCTGCCCGCGCCCGCGCGCTGGCGGTGGCCGCCATTCGCGAGGCCTGTGAAGAAACCGGTCTTTGTCTGGGACGCAAAGTGGCGCGCATGAATGGCGCGGCGGCGAAACTGACCGGCGAATGGAAACCGTTCGCCGAGGCTGGCTTGCTGCCCGATCCGTCAGGACTGTTCCTCATCGCCCGCGCGATCACTCCGCCCGGCCGCGTCCGGCGGTTCGACACCCGATTTTTCACCGCCGATGCATCGTCGATCGCGCACCGGGTTGAAGGCGTCGTCCATGCCGATGCCGAACTCGTCGAACTGGTGTGGGTCGAACTCGGGTCACTGTCCCTCGCGGATCTTCACCAGATGACGAAGATGGTGCTGCGCGAACTGGACAAGCGCCTTGCACTGGGGCCGCTCTCCCATGCCGCCGAGGTGCCGTTCTTCCACTTCTACGGCGGAAAGATGCAGCGGGACGTCATTTGATCGCGCGCGGGTTCTCCGCAGCGCGCGGAGGCCTGAGGCTGTCATGACAACCGCCGTTGCGCCGGAACTGTCGGTCTCGGAGTGGCTCAACTCCGACACCCCGCTCACATTGTCTGGCCTTCGCGGACGCCCCGTTCTGCTTCACGTGCTGAGCGAAACCTGACCTACGGGTGGTGGTTTCATGCTCGCGTGCGAGCTGATATGTTGGCGTCCGACGGCGGAACGCCCGCCGGGGGATGAGCGAACCACCGTTGTATGCGTACCGGCGCCGCCATATCGGTCGCCGCACATGTTGCGGCCCTGACAGCCTGGCTTTTGCTGGCGGGCGTGCATCCGTTCGAGCCGACGACTGCGGAGGCCATCACCGTTGATATCGTCACGCCCGAGGAGGCGCCGCCCCTTCCCAAAGAGCCCGATTACGATTTTCCCAAGTTTGACGAAAAATCCAATGAGCAGGCTGCGGAAAAGCAGGCTGAACGGGAATCTTCGCAACCCGCCCCGGAACAGCCCTCCAAACCGGCCTCCACTCCCGCTTCAAATGCGAAACAGGATTCGCGGCAGGCCGCGCTCCAACAGCAACAGCAGCCTGCCGAACCGCCCAAACCTGCGGAGCGGCCTCAGGCTCAACAACAGGCGCAGCCTCAAACGCCCCCTCCGGCGCAGCAGCAGGAAGTGCCGACCGCCGCCCCGGATATCACCAGCAAGTTCGGCATGATGTTCACTCTTCCGGACGCCGGCGCAGCCGGCGACTTCGACGCCAAGGCGACGGCAAAGGCGAACATCTCCAGCGAGGACGCCGCGGCACTGCGGGCGCATCTGAAATCATGCTCCGTCCTGCCGCGATCGATATCCCCGGCCGACAACGTCTCGATCATTTTGCGCGTTGCATTTCAGCGCGACGGACGACTCGCAGCGGAGCCGCTGCTGATCGAAGCCAGCGCATCTGAAAAAGGCCCGGCCCTGATGCGCAGCGCAATGGATGCACTGGACAGGTGTCAGCCCTACGCCATGCTTCCGGCAGATCGCTACGATCAGTGGCGCATGCTGGATCTCCGCTTCTCGCCGAAAGACTTCAAGGGCGGGTAACCCAGCCCACCGAGAAGAAACGCCCTCGCGCCCAACTCAAAAAACAATAATCTTCCGTGGCGAGACGCATCGCGCCACCCCATACAATCTCTGATCCTTTTGTATCGCCAAGCGACACTTTTTAAGTGCCGCCTCAAAATCGTCAGGGGAAGAGTCCGATGAGCCCACGCCAGTTGCGCCTCGGCGCTTTCATGCGCCCGGTCAGCATTCATACCGCCGCATGGCGCTATCCCGGCAGTTTCCCCGACGCCAACTTCAATCTCTCGCATCTGAAGCGTTTCATTCAAAAACTTGAACACGGCAAGTTCGACGCCTTCTTCATGGCCGATCATCTCGCGGTGATGAATATGCCGATCAACGCGCTCAAGCGCAGTCACACCGTCACATCGTTCGAGCCGTTCACATTGCTGGCGGCGCTGGCCGGCGTGACAGAGCGCATCGGGCTGGTTGCGACCGCCTCGACCACTTACGACGAGCCCTATCATGTCGCGCGCCGCTTCGCCTCGCTCGATCATATCAGCGGCGGCCGCGCCGGCTGGAACGTCGTCACCACCGGAAATCCGGAAACCGCTCTGAATTTCGGTCTTGAAGAGCATGTCGAACACGGTGAACGCTACAAGCGCGCGCGTGAATTCTTCGATGTCGTCACAGGCCTGTGGGATTCCTTCGCCGATGACGCCTTCGTGCGCGATGCCGAGAGCGGCATCTATTTCGATCCCGCGAAAATGCACACGCTGAATCACAAGGGCCAGTTTCTCTCGGTCAAGGGTCCGCTCAACATTGGCCGGCCGGTGCAAGGCTGGCCGGTGATCGTTCAGGCCGGCGCGTCGGAACCCGGCAAGCAGCTTGCGGCAGAAACGGCCGAAGCGGTGTTCACCGGCGGCGGCACGCTTGCCCAGGCCCAGGCGCTCTACGAAGATATAAAGAGCCGCATGGACACGTTGGGACGCGACCGCGACCACCTTAAGATTCTGCCGGGCGCATTCGTTGTCGTTGGCGACACCCTCGAGGAAGCGCAAAAGAAGCGCGACCTGCTCGACAGCCTCGTCCACTATGACAGCGCTATCGCGGGGCTTTCCGTCATCCTCGGCACCGATGCATCGAAATTCGATCCCGATGGCCCTCTTCCGCCCATCCCGGACACCAACGCCAGCAAGAGCGGCCGCGACCGGCTGGTCGAATATGCGGCCAAGAACAACGTGACGGTCCGGAAACTTGCGCAGCGCGTCGGCGGCTATGGCGGCCTGTCGTTTGTCGGGACGCCCGCCACCATTGCCGATCGGATGGAAGAATGGCTGGTGACCAACGCCTCCGACGGTTTCAACATCATGTTCCCGTTCCTGCCGGAGGGGCTGGACGACTTCGTCGACAAGGTGGTTCCGGAACTTCAGCGGCGGGGCATCTTCCGAAAGGACTACGAGGGCCGTACGCTGCGCGAAAATCTCGGCTTGCCACGGCCCAAAAACCGGTTTTTCGAGCCTGCCGGGGCTGTGAAAGCGGCTGAATAGCCTCTCAGGCCCATCGAACCGGGGGGCCTTCGCGGGCGAAATCCGGGGTATCCGCTTCTCGGAATAATACGGCCTAAAACCTTGACTTTGGGGCGTTCGAAGCTAGGTTGCGCCCCAAATGCAGCTCGATCTGTCGGGTCTGCTCGTGATTCCTGACATTCGAGGTTCTGAAACATGGCCAAAGCGGTCACCATCAAGGTCAAGCTCGTTTCCAGCGCGGACACCGGCTTTTACTACGTCGCCAAGAAGAACTCGCGCACGATGACCGACAAGCTCGTGAAGAAAAAGTACGATCCGGTCGCGAAGAAGCACGTCGAGTTCCGCGAAGCCAAGATCAAGTAATTATTTCAATTGCTTATGTACGAAAACGGGGCCTCGCGGCCCCGTTTTGCGTTTTATCCCCTCCCGTCGGTCACTACCGGTCAGTGGGACAGCAGGACCCAGCACGGCGGGTTGGCCAGAATTGAGCGCGTGGCTCCGCCCAGAATGAACTCGCGCAGCCTCGAGTGGCCGTAAGCGCCCATCACCAGAAGATCGACACCACGGGAGGCAACATAGGCTTCCAGGAAACTGCCGATCGAATGCTGATCGGTTTTCTTGACGTCCTCATGGATCGCTTCAATTCCGAATCCTGCCAGGTACTCGACGAATTGCTGCCCTTGAGCAGACGACAGTGGCTTGTCGTCAGTCGCCGTGAATGCCCTCACCGTCCTTGCGCGCCGGAGAAACGGCAACGCATCGCCGACGGCTCGTGCAGCCTGACGGCTGCCATCCCACGCCACGGCAACAGTCTGGACAGCCGTCGCCAGCGGCCGCAGCGGCTCTTCCGGAAAGATCAGAACCGGACGGCCTGATTCGAAGATGAGCTGCTCGGCGAGATCAAACTGGTCTTCGGTGTCCTTCCTGAGGGGCTGAACAGTCACGTGGTGCAGCCGCGCCAACTCCACCAGATTCCGTGTCATGTCATAGGGCGCCCTGCGCTCAAGGCGACAGCGGTGCATCACATTGTGATGCGCGGCGACCTCCTCGAAACTATGGACGAGCTGCTGTGCATTCGCTGCGCTCTTTCTCGCCTCCCGTTCGAGAAACTCCCCCATATGGGCGCCTTCGAAGTAAAGGCCCGTCTCGATTTCGATCTCGTACACCACCGCAGAAACGCGTTGCGAGATGGTCGAATGATTCCCGTTGCGGGCTCCTGCCGATAAAAGACTTTCGCTCAGTTGAAACACCGTCTCGATTGCAGCCTTTGTCGTCGGCTTCGGATAGCTGACAAGCGGAAGCAAGAAGTCCCTGGTGGCCATGGCAATCTCCTTGGGGCTCAACTTAGCCGGAGCCGGAACCTTCTGGCTTGATATGGCTCAAAGCAGCGGGAGAATCTCCGCCATTTGATGTGCATCAAGGTGATTAAAGGAGAAGCGATCACATTGAACGAGTGAACGCCCATTCCCGCGTGCAAAGGTGATTTCATGAAAGCCCATCACATCATGACACGTAAAGTCATCAAGGTTGCCCCGGGTGACTCGATCACTGATGCCGCTCGGCTTATGCTCGACAACCATCTGAGCGGCCTTCCTGTCGTTGACCTGAAGGGCGCACTGGTCGGTATTGTCACGGAGCGCGACCTGTTGCGCCGGCGTGAAATCGGTACGCAGCGCAACCGGCCACGCTGGCTTGATTTTATCCTTGGCCCGGGACGTCAGGCCGCGGACTATGTCCAGACCGCCGGACGCCGCGTTGATGAGATCATGACGCGCGACGTGCAAACCGTGACTGAAGACACTCCGCTCTCCGATGTCGTAGCCATCATGGAAAGGTATCGCATCAAGCGCGTTCCCGTGATGAACAGCAACAACAAGCTCACGGGAATCATCAGCCGCCAGAACTTCGTCCGGGCTGTCGCAGGCCTCGCTCGCGATGTCCCCGACCCCACTGCGGACGATACACACATCCACACCCGCATTCTCAAAGAGATCGGGCGCCATGACTGGGGCCCATCCGGTCTGGAGGTGTTTGTCCGCAACGGTGTGGTCGATATCTGCGGCGTCATCACGGACGAGCGCACGCGACAAGCCATCATCGTAGCCGCCGAGAATGTCGCGGGCGTCAAGCAGGTGCACGATCACCTGTGCTGGGTTGACCCCTTATCCGGCGCATATTTCGAGCCGAAAGAAGAAAGAACGAAAGCGAGCTAAGCCGCCGCAGCCACTACGCGGTTCCGGCCGTCGTGCTTGGCGCGGTACAGCGCCTGATCGGCGCGTTTGAGGACGGCGCTGATCGCCTCGCCCTTGGTTTCGAGCGTCGAGATGCCGATCGAAATGGTCACCTCGATGCGCTTGACGCCTTTCTCGATCGTAAAGGGCTCGCCAGCGATGGAGCGGCGAAGGCGCTCGGCAACCATTCCCGCCACATGCAGGTCGGTTTCCGGCATCACGATAACGAATTCCTCACCGCCGTAACGGCAGGCCAGATCGATCCCGCGGATCGACTTGCGGATACGCACCGCGAATTCGCGCAGCACGTCGTCGCCGGCATCGTGGCCGTAAGTGTCGTTGATCGACTTGAAGTAATCGATGTCGAGCATCATCAGCGCCAACGGCTTGGCCCGCATCGCCGCCTGTTCCGCCAATGTGGCGAGATGGCTTTCCATATAGCGGCGGTTATGCAGCCCGGTCAGCGGATCGGTGATCGCCATTTCGATCGAGTTCTGCACGTTGTCGCGCAGGTGATCGGTATAGCGGCGCTTGCGGATCTGGGTGCGCGCCCGCGCCAGCAGTTCGTTCTTGTCCACCGGGCGCAGCAGGTAATCGTTGACACCGATCTCCAGCCCCCGCAGCAACCGCGCGTTGTTGTCGGCATCGGCAATGGCGAGGATCGGTACGCTGCGCGTCCGCTCCAGCGAGCGCGCCTGGCTGCAAAGCCGCAAGCCATCGAAATTCTCAAGCCCGAGCGACACAATCAGCAGATCGTAATTGCCATCGGCGGCATGAAACACCGCTTCGGCGGGATTCGGTTCGACGTCGACGCTGTGCTCGGTGGCCAGCACCGGAGCCAGCCGCTCGTAGGACGACGGCCGGTCGTCCACCAGCAGAATGCGCCCGCCCTTGCCCGTATCGGCAACCGCGTCGCGCTCCGGCGCATTGACGCCAATCTCGAGCGACGTGATCGCGCGCATGCGCAGTTCGTCGGTCATCATCTTCAGCCGGGTCAGCGACCGCACGCGGGCGATCATCACGACATCGGACACCGGCTTGGTGAGGAAATCGTCGGCGCCGGCATCGAGCCCTCGCACGCGGTCGGATGGACTGTCGAGTGCCGTCACCATGATGACCGGGATGAAATGGGTCTTCGGATTCGATTTCAGGCGGCGGCAGACCTCGAAACCGTCGATGTCCGGCATCATGACATCGAGCAGCACGATGTCGCATTCCGCGCGCTCGCAGATCTCAAGCGCCTGTGTCCCGCAATTCGCCGTCACCACGTCGAAATATTCCGCGGACAGACGCGCCTCGAGCAGCTTTACGTTGGCGAGAACGTCGTCAACGACCAGAACGCGCGCGGACATCGAATTCTCCAAACTTTCCTAGCCGACAAACCGTCGAACCGTCTCAATAAACTTCCCAACCGAGATCGGTTTGGACAAATACGCTTCGCACCCGCCTTCGCGAATACGTTCTTCATCGCCCTTCATGGCAAATGCCGTTACCGCGACCACGGGGATAGCACGCAAGTCGACATCCGCCTTGATCCAGCGTGTCACGTCGAGACCGGAAACTTCGGGTAGCTGAATATCCATGAGGATGAGATCGGGCCGGTATGTGCGAGCGAGATCGAGTGCTTCAACCCCGTTACGCGTGCCGACTGTCTGATACCCATGGGCCTCAAGCAGATCGCGAAAGAGCTTCATATTGAGCTCGTTGTCTTCCACGATCAGGACGGTTTTGGCCATCCTGGCCCTCCAATTCCCGTAAAATGCCCGTACGTGCTGAAACCGTTGAATTCGCCACGCCGTGATGACTCGGGCATGATGGGTTCAAAATAGAGACGATAAGTTACGGAAAGGCAAACACGATCAATGACAAAGGGCCCTAAAAACCCTCAGGAAGTCGCTGAATTCGTTGCGATTCAGGCGCTCTCCTTCCTGGCGTCCGATCCCGAACGGCTAGGGTTGTTCCTGACCGAGAGCGGTATCGGCCCTCAAACCCTCCGGACGGCCGCCGCAGACCCGAAGTTCCTCGCGGGCGTGCTCGATTTCATCGTGCGCGATGACGCGACCGTGAAGGCCTTCGCCGACGCCTCGCAACTGACACCGCAGGCCGTCGCCAATGCGCGCGAGGTGCTGGAACCACGTTGGGAATAATTCAGTGAGCGACCGTCGGCCCGCCGATTCACCGGGTTTCTGCCGCGACTGCCTGTCGGACGCGGCGGCAAAGGCGATGCGCTGCGCTGAATGCGGCTCGCCCCGCATGGTCCGGCATCGCTCTCTCGGAACACTGACGCTCGCGCATATCGATTGCGATGCATTCTATGCAACCGTAGAGAAACGCGACAATCCGGACATCGCCGACAAACCCGTCATCATCGGCGGCGGCAAGCGCGGCGTCGTGTCCGCCGCCTGTTATATCGCGCGCACGTATGGCGTGCGCTCGGCGATGCCGATGTTCAAGGCGCTCGACCTCTGCCCCTCGGCGGTTGTCGTGCGTCCCGACATGGCGAAGTATGTCCGCGTCGGCCGCGAGGTTCGCCACGCGATGATGGCGCTGACGCCGCTGGTCGAGCCGCTCTCCATCGATGAGGCCTTCCTCGATCTCAGCGGCACGGAACTCGTGCACGGCATGATCCCCGCCAAGGTGCTTGCGCGGTTTGCCACTCAGGTCGAACGGGACATCGGCATCACCGTGTCGGTCGGCCTGTCGGTGAACAAGTTTCTGGCCAAGATCGCATCCGATATCGACAAGCCGCGCGGCTTCGCTGCACTGGATCAGGAGGAAGCGCGCGAGATGCTGGCCGACCGGCCTGTCGGCTTTATCTATGGCGTCGGTCCCGCTTCGCAGGAAAAACTCTCTCAGCGCGGGTTCCGTCTCATCAAGGATTTGCAGCGCGCAGACGAAACCGATCTGATGAAGCAGTTCGGTCCTGAGGGACGGCGGCTGTGGCGGCTGGCGCGCGGCATCGATGAGCGAAAGGTCGTCGCGGATCGCGGCGCCAAGACGATTTCCAACGAGACGACGCTGGAAACCGACGTGCGGGACTTCGCGACGCTGGAAAAGATCCTGTGGCGGCTATGCGAAAAGGTGTCCTCACGCCTTAAAAGCGGCGACCTCTCCGGCTCGACGATCACCCTGAAACTGAAAACCGCGGACTTCAGGCAGCGCACCCGCTCCCAATCGCTTCAGGTCCCGACACAGCTTGCCACCAGAATTTTTGCGACGGTGCGCGAAATGCTCAGCCGCGAGATCGACGGCACCGCGTTCCGGCTGATCGGCGCCGGCGTCAGCGCCCTGAAGCCCGGCGCGGAAGCCGACGGTCAGGATCTGCTGGACCGGCGATCCGCTCATGCCGAGCGTGCGATGGACAATGTCCGAAAAAAATTCGGCAACGCCGCCGTGATCCGCGGCATTGCCTATGATGGACCGGCGAAAGCCGAATGACGGCCCGCCCTATTTACAGGGCTTGGTTTCCTTGATGTCGATCTTGTCCATGGCGCCCGCAATGACGAAATCGTTGTAATCGAGCGAGAGCGCCCGCGACACGCCGTCTTCGTAGAGCTCGAACGACATCGCATAGGCCGGCGTCTGCTCACCGGAATTCGATTTCGTTGCACGGTCGTAGTAGCTCACGGTGACCGGCCACCGGGTCTGGGATTTGAACTTCTCGTTGGTGCTGGCGGCATCCGGCTTTGCCGGCATCTTTGTCCCGGGGATCGGCTGCCCGATGACGGTGAGCGTGTTGTAAACCTTCTCGCCGTCGTCCGACCCGTCATAGACCACGAGTTCGAGCAGCGACTTTCCTTCGCGCGCGGCCTCGATGATCAGCCTGACCTGCTCCGTCGGGAACACCGCGCCCTCAATGGTGAACGTCTTCGCCTTGGGCTTCTTCAGCTTGACCCTGATTGTCTTGCCGTCGCGCTCCGCCATACCGTCGATCGACGTCGTATCGGCATCGTTCATGCGGGTCTCGATCTTGAAGCGGTAGCTCTTGCCCTCGCCGTCTTCCCAGCTCGTCGAGCGCAGATCGCTCACGGTGGTTTTGTTCTCACCGGTATCGAGCTGCGACACCTGCCGGAATTCAGTGGTGTAGCCTTCGCAGGCACTGCCGGCGAAGTTGTACAGGATGCGGCCCCGCGCGTTGCTGACACTGGCGTTGCCGCGCGATGTTTTCAGGCTCAGGTCGTAGACCGCCTGATGCGCGAGAAACGCAACGCTGGGTGCGGCTTCTGCTCCGCCCGCAGCCGATGCCAGAAACACAGCAGACAGGGCAACCAATCCACAACCCGAAATCCGGCGCGCGCGACGCATGGCGTCTCCTTAAGGTAATGAGAATCGAAGAATAATAGCCGCAGCATTGCGCCGCAACCGGGGCAAAAACGCAAAATTGCCCCGAATATCCGGCAAAAATCGCACGCCTTGCGCGCTTGCATGTGAATGCACGATGGGCGAAATATGGCGCGCCCGACACATCGGCATGAACGCCGGACCTCACTCCGGGCAAATACTCAGATAAAACATCGGGGACTGACATGGCGGGAACGGTCGAGCAGAAGTTGAACGAGTTGGGTATTGTGCTGCATCAGCCCAACCCTCCCATCGCGAATTATGTCGGCTTTGTTCGCACCGGAAATCTGCTGTTCGTATCGGGCCAGGTCTGCAACACCCCGGAAGGCAAGCTGATCGCCAAAGGCAAACTCGGCGCCGGCGTGACCACCGAGCAAGGCGCCGCCGCCGCACGCGGCTGTGCGATCAACCTGCTGGCGCAGGTCAAGATGGCGCTCGGCGATCTCGACAAGGTTGCCCGCGTTGTGCGCCTTAGCGGTTTCGTCAACGCGACACCGGATTTCCTCGAAGGGCCGAAGGTGCTCAACGGCGCATCGGATCTGATGGTGGCAATATTCGGCGACAAAGGCCGCCATGCGCGCACCACGGTCGGCGTGGCCGCCCTGCCCTCGGACGCCGCGGTCGAAGTCGAAGGCATCTTCGAGGTCGCCTGAGCATGATCCCGAAAAGTGGGAACCGGTTTTCGGACAAGATCATGCTCAAGAAATCAAACTGATGGCTGCGCGCGCGCCCGGCTGGCTCACGGCACGGCCAATCGCCCATCGCGGGCTGCATGACCGCGCGCGCGGCATCATCGAGAACATGCCGTCGGCAGTCGACGCAGCGGTTGCCGGCAACTTTGCGATCGAGGTTGATCTTCAAGCCACCGCCGACAATGAGGCGATGGTCCACCATGATTACGCGCTGGGCCGGCTCACCCAAGGCACCGGCGAACTGCTGTCGCTGACCGCGGCGCAGCTCAAGCAGGTCGGCTTCAGGCACACCGCAGAACGGATGATGACGCTGGGCGATCTCTGCGCGCGCGTCGCCGGACGCGTCCCGCTGGTGCTCGAGGTGAAAAGCCGTTTCGACGGCAGCCGGACGCTGGTGAGGCGAATGGCCGAAGTGCTGACGTCGTACAGCGGACCGGTCGCCGCGATGTCGTTCGATCCCGATCAGGTGATGGCGCTGCGCGACCTGATGCCCGGTCTGCCGCGCGGCATCGTGGCCGAACGACACTACACCGAGGGCGAGTGGACGCGGCTGCCGCCCGAGAAAACCCGTGAGATGACAGGCCTGCGCCACGCGTTCCGCACGCAGCCGCATTTCGTCAGCTACCGGGTCGACGATTTGCCGTCGCCTGCGCCCTGGATCGCACGCAACATCTTTGGCTGCGCGCTGATCACGTGGACTGTGCGGACCCCGGAACAGCGCGCACGCAGCGCCCGAAATGCCGACCAGATGACTTTCGAGGGTTTCATCCCGGAGTAAGCCGAACGCGCGATACCAGCCATCCGATGCCAGATACTTGAAGCCATCCGCGCAAGAACCGATCTATAATGCTGAACGGTTTCGGTTTTCTCACGGCCACGGTACCCCTTCCCTTTGACGGATTCCTGCGAGATCACCCTTGAAGCGGTCTCCTCAGTCGGCCAGGTCCCGGCCGACGAGTGGAATGCGTGTGCCAATTCAGATGGCAGCTACAATCCATTTGTGACGCACGCCTTTTTTGCAGCTTTGGAAGAGTCAGGCTCTGCCATCGCGCGCACCGGCTGGGCTGCGCGCCATCTGGTGGCGAGGATGAATGGGCAAGCCGTCGGCATCGTGCCCGGTTATCTGAAAAATCACTCGCAAGGCGAATACGTGTTCGACCACGGCTGGGCTGATGCCTATGCGCGCGCGGGCGGAAGCTACTACCCGAAATTGCAGGCCACCGTTCCGTTCACCCCGGCGACTGGCCCTCGCCTGCTCGTGGGCAACGGCCCGGATGCCGCGCGTATCCGCGAGACACTGGCCAGCGGCCTGATCGCGCTGTGCGGCGCCACGCACGCCTCATCGGTGCATGTCACCTTCGCCCGCGAAGACGAATGGACGCTCCTCGCCGAACATGGCTTCCTGCAACGCACCGACCAGCAATTCCATTGGCGCAATGAAGGCTACGGCACGTTCGAGGATTTCCTCGCCACGCTGGCCTCGCGTCACCGCAAGGCGATCCGCCGCGAGCGACGCGACGCGCTCGCCAACGGCATCACCATTCATGCCCTGACCGGCGACGGCATCACGCCCGACGTCTGGGACGCATTCTTCGAATTTTACATGGAGACCGGCTCGCGCAAGTGGGGACGGCCCTATCTCACCCGCGCGTTCTACACCATGATCGGTGAGACCATGGCGAAAGACGTGCTTCTGGTGATGGCAAAGCGCGACGGCAAATGGATCGCCGGTGCGATCAACTTCATCGGCTCCGACACGCTGTTCGGCCGCCACTGGGGCGCTGTCGAGCACCATCCCTTCCTGCATTTCGAGGTCTGCTATTATCAAGCCATCGACTTCGCGATCCGGCGCGGCCTGAAGCGCGTCGAGGCCGGCGCACAGGGTGAGCACAAGATCGCCCGCGGCTACCTGCCCCAGACCACCTACTCCGCGCACTACATCGCCGATCCCGCGCTGCGCCGGGCGATCCGCGACTATCTCAAGCACGAGCGAAGCTACGTGCAGCAGGCCGTGCGCGAACTCACCGAGGCCGGTCCGTTCCGCAAGGCCAACGGTGACGACTGAGCGCCGGCATTGTGGCCGCCGCGCAAGCCGCCTAACCTGAGCTTCACTTGCCGACCACAACACCGCTGCGGGAAATGCCTTGAGTTCAATCGCTGACCGGACCCGCGAATTCCTGACGCGCCGCGCCTCCGAGCTGCGCCAGACCGTTCGTGTCACCATTGCCGTGGGTGCGGCTTATGCGGCCTACAAGAGTCTCGGCCTGCCGCAGGGCTACTGGGCGGTGTTCACCGTCATCATTGTCATGCAAGGGTCGATCGGCGGGACGCTCGGCGCGGCCACGGAGCGCATGATCGGCACCCTGGCAGGCGCGGTCTTCGGCGGACTGGCAGCGGCATTTCATTCGAACACATCGCTCGGCATTGGCGTCGCCCTCGTCCTTGTCACGTGCATCACTGTGTGGGGCGCAGCGGTCCGCCCTCAGTTGCGGGTGGCGCCGGTCACCGCCGCCATCATGCTGCTGACCGAACCGGCCGGCGCGCCAGTCGAGCAGTTCGTTCTCGATCGCATTGTCGAGATCGGATTGGGCGGCGTGATCGGCGTGCTGGCAATGGTGCTGATATTTCCCGCGCGCTCCCATACCGTCGTCGTGGCCCGCTCGGTCACCGTACTGGCACGCATGCGAAAGCTCCTGCTCGCGGAAGCGGAGGCGCTCGATCGCGGCGAGGCGCTGGCTCCCTCGCTCGAACACGCGGCCCTGAGGCAGGCGCTGACCGCCGTCGAGCAGGCGCTGAAAGATGCCGACAGGGAGCGCGCCTCTCGTCTTGCCGATCATCGCATTCCCTCCGCGATCCCGCGAACGCTCTGGCGCGTGCGCAACGATCTCGTCGCGATCGGCAACGTGCTCCGCGAACCCCTTCCGGCCACGATCGCCTCAACGCTGGCGCCTGCAGCCGCGAACCTGCTGCGCGCCGAAGCCGAATTGACGCAGCGATGCGCGATCGCCCTCGACGCCGTCACCGTGGTTTCACGCGAAGACCTGTCCGCCGCGCATTTTGCTTTCACGGAAACGTTCAGCGGCCTGCGGCAGTCCGGTGTCATGCGCGCGCTGGATTTCAATGCGGTCGGGCGTACTTTCGGCCTCGCCTACACGCTGGACGGTCTTCATCGCGATCTGGCCGATCTCGCCGACAGGATCGATGAGATTGCCACTGGAATACCGGAGCCCACGGTGAATTCCTGACATGCCATCCTTGAGGCAACCCCGCTTGACCGCGCGGCGCTGGGCGGCGAATGTGACGCGCCTCTTTTTCCGGGATGAACCATGACCGCTTACGACACCAACAACATTTTCGCGAAGATCCTGCGCGGCGAAATTCCCTGTCACAAAGTCTATGAAGACGAACACACCTTCGCCTTCCTGGACATCATGCCGCGATGCCCCGGACATACGCTGGTGATCCCAAAGGCTCCGGCCCGGAACATTCTCGACATCTCGCCCGACAGCTTCGCGCATGTCGCCCGCACGGCGAAGAAAATCGCGGTCGCCGGCATGAAAGCCTTCAATGCCGCCGGGATCACCTTGCAACAGTTCAGCGAGCCGGCAGCGGGCCAGGTCGTCTATCACCTGCACGTCCATGTCATGCCACGGGTTGAGGGCGTCGCGCTGTTGCCGCCGGCAAGCCGCAAGGAAGACGTCAAGGTTCTGGAAGATCACGCCACGCGGCTGATCGCAGCGCTGAACGGCTGAGCCGCAGAGCGGTTCAGCCCATCCACCACTTGCCCGCGAGCACGACGACTTCACCGGCGATTACGCCGGCGAACACCGATCTGCGCGTCGCGATGAAGACCGCAAAACCGACGGCCACCGCGCCATAGCGCACCACGTCGGGGACGGTCGCGAGCGCGCCGGGTGGTGAAATCAGAATCTGCGCGATGACGCCTGCAAGAATTGCAGCGGCGACCGCCCTCACCCAGACCAGGAACTCCGAGCTCTCATCGATCCCGCCGCCGATCACGAGACCGAGCACGCGCCAGACCTCGTTCGACAGGAAGCCCGCGAACAGCAGCAGCGCGATCGCCTGTCCATCGCCGAACAGTCCGCTCATGCGCGCCTCCGGATCCGATGAACGCCATAGGCAATCGTGCCGGCGGTCAGACCGCAGATCATGATGTCGACGCCGGTTTGCAGCAGTTGCACCAGCGGATAGAGCGCAAGCCCGAGCGCGAGCGCCAGCTTGTCCACCAGCTTGTGCGCGTTGCGCGCCGTGGACAGCAGGAATGTCAGCGGCGTAAGCGCGAGAATGCCGGCGGCGAGCAGCGGCGGCAAGCTCGCGGCAAGTCCGTAGCCGATCAGCGTGGCTACACTGCTCAGGAACACCAGTCCGAAGCCGAGGCCGTTCAGGAATGCGATCCGCCGCTCGCGCGGGACATGCGGCAGCAGACGAAAGCTCTCGACCCAGACCGTCACCGCCACGAGATGTGCCGGCAGCGCAAGCTGGCGCATCTTGGTCTGCGGCGTCCGCAACATCGGCAGCACCGAAACCACCATCGGCAACAGCCGGATCGCGCTGATGGTCACCGCCAGCGCCGACTCCAGAAGCGTCACGCCGGCATGGGATGTGGAGATCAGTATGATTTGCGCAGGCCCGGCCCAGACCAGCACCGTGCTGGCCAGCGCCCAGCCCAGCGTGAAGCCGGTATCATGGGCGAATGCGCCGACCCCGATGAAGGTCCCGAACAGCACGAGCGCCAGAATCGACGACAGCGCGGATTTTACCCCGAGCGCGAATGCGATGGGCGTGCTTAGCCATTTCGGGGAATCGAGGGCGGGAAGTGCCAAGGGGTGGAATACCGGGTGAATCGTTGGATTCATCACGCGGTTGAAACGCGCCGCCGTCAAGGGACCGGGGACGCTAATTTCGCGGAGCCGTACCGCTCAATTGCACAGCTTGCAGGACGCGCATCGCTATCGGTGCGCGCCGAGAACATTCGCCGCAAACAGCGGCGTTAAAATCAGATCCAAATCAGATCGAAGGCTCGCGCGCGGATGACGACAGCGAACCGAGAACACACAAGGTTGCAAATGCTATTCCGATAATCCCGAACGTCAGCACGACGGCCTCCTCACAGACTGCGGCGAAACGCTTTCGCTGCCCCCGATCAGATGATTGGAAAACGGTTTCGCAAAACTTAAGCGAAAATCGTCAGCATCGCGTTAGCATTTCGTTGAGCATAAAGTTCACTGCACGAATTGAAGTTATGCCTGCAAATATTGAGTTCCTTTCGCTCGCGATCTGGCCGCGGCGTTAACCGTCACAACAGATTCCTGTAATTTTCGGCGGCGTTCAGCACTGGCGGCAGTTAACCATGCTGCTCCGCGTTCTTCAGCACGATGCACGCCTGCCCCGCCCGTCTGATGCGATCGCACAACTCATTGGCGGCAGCCCGCGTGTCCGCCCCGACCCGCACCTGATAGAACGGGCGTGTGCCGCGGCTGCGGAAGATCGAGCTGAGAAGGCTCGGATCGCGATCGCCGATGATCGCACTCAATCGCGTCATGGAGCGGGCATACATCGCCAGCGCCTTGTCACGCGAGAACCCGGCGGCAAGCTGCACACCCCATGGCATCGCCGCGCCGAGCTTCACGCGCTGGGCAAGCTCCGTGACAAAGGGGTTGGGTGCACGCTGCAACAGCGCCATCAGTTCGCGGCAGCCGGCGGGCGGCGTGCGGTCTTTGATCGCGCCGTTCTTGCCCGCAGACGCCCAGTCGTCGACCGACGTACCGGTGATTGCATAAACGTAGTTGCGGGTTTCGGACGGCATATAACCGGTGCCGGCAAGCCATTCCTGCACCCGCCGCGGCCCCGCATTGTAAGCGGCCGCTGCAAGCCCGAGATTGCCGAACTGTTCGCGCAGCTCTTGCAGGAACTCGGCCGATTTCGGCAGCGCCTGCACCGGATCGAACGGATCGAGCAGCCGCCGCTCGCTGGCCGTCCCCGGCATGAACTGCGCTACGCCCTGCGCGCGCTGCCCGCTCCGTGTCATCGGTCCCACTGCGTCCGGCTGAAACCGGCTTTCCTGCCAGATGACGCGCGCAAAGAATTCCAGAGGCAGACCGTGCGCGGACGCCGCGGATTCGATCATCAGGCACATCGCTTCGCGCGTGTTGCCATCCTTCGCTGTGGCAGCAGCAGGTGCTGGAGCCGCAGGCGGATCGTCGGGTTCATCTGCACGCGCAAGCGTCGCCGCTAGCGTCACGATCACGCCAACCGCAAGCCACTTCCCCGGGTGCCGCCACTTCATCGCAACAGTCTCGCCGCCGAGAATGTCGAAAAGCAGATCAAAATAGCAAAAACCCGGCGATCGCTGGACCGCCGGGTTTTTTTGTTCTCTTTAGCCTGATCAGACCTTCATTAAAGGCTTGGTCGGGCCCTTTGGACCATCGCCGCCCTTTGGCTTGCGGGGCGCGGAACGCTTGCGCGATCCTGGCAGCTTCTCGGGCTTCGGCGTGACCGGACCTTCGACGAACTCGAAGCCGATCTTGTCGACGTCCTGCTCGTCCTTCACCAGCACGACGCGGACATGTCCGCCGCCCTTCAGCTTGCCGAACAGCACCTCGTCCGCCAGCGGCTTTTTGACGTGCTCCTGAATGATACGCGCCATCGGCCGCGCGCCCATCTGCTCGTCATAGCCGTGTTCGATCAGCCAGGCCTTGGCGGGCTCCGACAGTTCGATGGTCACGTCGCGATCCGCAAGCTGCGCTTCGAGCTGAAGCACGAACTTCTCGACCACCATGCCGATGACATCGGTGTTGAGATGCGCGAACGACACGATGGCATCGAGACGGTTGCGGAATTCCGGCGCGAACTGCCGGTTGATCGCTTCCTGATCGTCGCCTTCGCGCTTGTTGCGCGTGAAGCCGAACGCCTGACGGGCAAGATCGGCCGCACCGGCATTCGTCGTCATGATGAGAATGACGTTGCGGAAGTTGACCTGCTTGCCGTTGTGGTCGGTCAGCTTGCCGTGGTCCATGATCTGCAACAGCACGTTGTAGAGATCCGGATGCGCCTTCTCGATTTCGTCGAGCAGCACCACGCAGTGCGGATGCTGGTCTACGCCATCGGTCAGCAGGCCGCCCTGATCGAAGCCGACATAGCCCGGAGGCGCGCCGATCAGACGCGACACGGTATGGCGCTCCATGTACTCCGACATGTCGAAGCGGATCAGTTCGACACCAAGCGACGCCGCCAGTTGCTTGGCGACTTCGGTCTTGCCGACGCCGGTCGGACCCGAGAACAGGTACGAGCCGATCGGCTTCTCCGGCTCGCGCAGGCCGGCGCGGGCAAGCTTGATCGACGCGGCCAGCGCCTCGATCGCCTTGTCCTGACCGAATACCGTGCGCTTCAGGGTCGTCTCGAGATGCTTGAGCACCTCGGCGTCATCCTTCGACACCGACTTCGGCGGAATCCGCGCCATCGTCGCGATGGTGGTCTCGATTTCCTTGATGCCGATGGTCTTCTTGCGCCTGTTCTCCGGCACCAGCATCTGCGCAGCACCCGACTCGTCGATCACGTCGATCGCCTTGTCCGGCAGCTTGCGGTCATGGATGTAACGCGCCGAGAGGTTCACCGCCGCCTCGATGGCATCGTTGGTGTACTTCAGCTTGTGGTAGTCCTCGAAGTAAGGCTTGAGACCCTTGAGGATGCCGATCGCGTCTTCGACCGTCGGCTCGTTGACGTCGATCTTCTGGAACCGGCGCACCAGTGCGCGGTCCTTCTCGAAGTGCTGGCGATATTCCTTGTAGGTGGTCGAACCCATGCAACGGATCGTGCCGGAAGCCAGCGCCGGCTTCAGCAGGTTGGATGCGTCCATCGCGCCGCCAGAGGTGGCGCCCGCGCCGATCACGGTGTGGATTTCGTCGATGAACAGGATCGCGTTGGGATGCGCTTCCAGCTCCTTGATCACCTGCTTGAGGCGCTCTTCGAAATCGCCGCGATAGCGCGTGCCCGCAAGCAGCGTGCCCATGTCGAGCGAAAAGACCGTGGACGCTGCCAGCACTTCCGGCACTTCGCTGTCCACAATGCGCTTTGCCAGGCCCTCCGCGATCGCGGTCTTGCCGACACCCGCTTCGCCGACGAACAGCGGATTGTTCTTCTGGCGGCGGCACAGCACCTGAATGGCGCGGTTGATTTCGGCGTGGCGGCCGATAACCGGATCGATCTTGCCGTCGCGCGCCTTCTTGTTCAGGTTGACGCAATAGGTCTCGAGCGCCTCGCCCTTCTTCTTGGAATCATCGTTGCCCTTGGTGTCGGCTTCCTCATCGACGCCGCGCACCGGCCGCGCCTCGGACACACCGGGACGCTTGGCAATGCCGTGGCTGATGTAGTTCACCGCGTCATAGCGCGTCATGTCCTGCTCTTGCAGGAAATACGCGGCATGGCTTTCGCGCTCCGCGAAGATCGCGATCAGCACGTTGGCGCCGGTGACTTCCTCGCGGCCCGAGGACTGCACATGGATTACCGCGCGCTGCACGACGCGCTGGAATCCGGCGGTCGGCTTGGCGTCGTCGGAACCTTCCGCGACCAGGTTTTCAAATTCAGTTTCGAGATAGTTGACCAGACTGCCGCGCAGCTTGTCGAGATCGACACTGCATGCGCGCATCACGGCAGCAGCGTCCGAGTCATCGATCAGCGAAAGCAGCAGATGCTCGAGCGTCGCATACTGGTGATGCCGCTCGTTTGCGATGGCAAGCGCACGGTGCAGGGATTGTTCAAGGCTCTGAGAGAAAGTCGGCATTCGCGTCCCTTAATGGCCCCCGCCATTTCGTTTGATCGTTTGTCGTCGGGTTCGGGCTTGATCAGTTCCTGCAACCTGTTTGTACGTACTCTCGAAATCTCATCCGGTTCCCACAAAACGAACGAGACTCAAATGCTACTTCTTTTCCATCACGCATTGCAAAGGATGTTGGTGTTTCCGGGCAAAGTCCATCACCTGCGTCACTTTGGTTTCGGCGATCTCGTAGGTAAAAACGCCACATTCGCCGATGCCATGATGATGCACATGCAACATGATCGTGGTCGCGGCTTCAACGTCCTTGTTGAAGAACTTCTCTAGAACATGAACAACGAACTCCATCGGGGTGTAGTCGTCGTTCAGGATCAGGACGCGATAGAGGTTCGGCCGCTTGGTCTTCGGCTTCACTTTGGTGATGACAGACGTGCCCGGACCACTGCCTCGCCCGCTGCCGTCGTTCTCGTCCTTGCTCATACGCAGGCCAAAGGAGGAGGTTCGTTCGCCGGGCACCTCGGGTGCCGGGACTGGTACCGGGTATGAAGACACGTGCAGCATGGCCTGAAAGTTCAAAATCCCCACGGAACGGCAACCCTGCCCGAGGCAAAGCGCCCTTTGATCACATTAACAATATGGGTCGCCGCGCGCCCTCCCGCAAGCATACCGTTACCGGCTGAAACCGTGCCGGACAGATGGCGTCGCATCGGCGCAACCACCGCCTGTGGTTAATGCAAGTGCCCGGAATTCACGTCAATTTCGCCGCATCGCATTGAGACGATGTTGAGGATGTATCGGGATTAAAGGCCGGAACAAGCCGCTTTATGGGGCATTTTACGTAGATTGGCGTCAACTTTTACCGCCCCTTCATCGCCGGCTTCTACGACATGGCAGGACCATTTTTGGTGACCGCCATGAACATTGCATCCATTTTCAAGCGTTCCATTGCCTCAGATGCGGCCTACCCGGCCGGCGAATCGATAAAATTCGAACCAGGTGCGCAACTCGGCCTTGACCATGAAACCGCGACACAGGCGCCGCCGGCCGCCTTGTCCTCAGGTGTACCCGTTATTCACCGCAGCATTTTACTACCTCTTCACGCCTCCGGCCTATCCCGCATCCCAGAACCCTACTCTTCTGGTGACGCCATGAACGATGCATCGATTTTCAATCGGGTCCGCAGACCGCTCGCCCGCTTCCGCCGTGCGGAAGGCGGCAATGTTGCCGTGCTGTTCGCCATTGCGATCGTCCCGCTCCTGGGTTTCGTCGGCGCAGCCGTCGACTATGCCCGCGTCAACAATGCCCGTACCGCCATGCAGTCGGCGCTCGATACAGCGGCCTTGATGATTTCAAAGGACGTGACCGCCCTGACCGCCTCTCAAATCAACCAGAAGGCGCAGGCTTACTTCAACGCGCTGTTCAACCATCCAGAAGCGCAGAACGTCACCGTGAACGCGGTCTACACCAACAGCACGTCCCAGGGCTCGAAGGTGGTACTCACCGGCTCGGGCTCGATGGACACCGATTTTATGAAGATGGTCGGCCTTCCCAAGCTCGACTTCGGCGCGAGTTCGACCACGGTTTGGGGCACCACCAAGCTGCGCGTGGCGCTGGCGCTCGACAACACCGGATCGATGGCGAGCTCGGGCAAGATGGATGCCCTGAAAACATCCGCCAAGAGCCTGATCGACACCTTGAAGACCGCCGCCAAGACCGATGGCGACGTTTACATCTCCATCATTCCGTTCGCGAAAGACGTCAACGTCGGAACGGGAAACAAGAGTGCGAAGTGGCTGCGGTGGGACCTTGGCCAGTGCGCCAACTGGTGGGGAAGCGCCATCGGCTTCATGACGCAGAGCGACTGTAACAACGCCAACGGCAACTGGACGTCGACGAAGTCCAATGGCTGGACTGGCTGCGTCTCCGATCGCGACCAGAATTATGACACGCTGAGCACCGCGCCATACAATACGACCGCGACCGCAAACAACCTGACCGATCGCGCCACCCAGTTCCCGGCAGAGAACTACTCGGACTGCCCCGCCGAAATAATGCCTCTGACCTATGACTGGACCGCTCTGAAGAACAAGGTCGATGAGATGCAGCCGCAGGGCAATACCAACCAGGCCATCGGCATGGCATGGGGCTGGATTTCGCTGCTCCAACAGGCACCGCTGAACGCGCCTGCTGAAGATTCCAACTTCAAGTATACGAAAGCCGTCATTCTGCTTTCGGACGGCGATAACACCCAGAACCGCTACAGTTCGAGCCAGTCGTCGATCGATTCCCGCCAGAGGCTGCTGTGCGACAACGCAAAAGCCGCCGGCATACAGATCTATACGATCCAGGTGAATACCAACAACGACAACAACTCGAGCGTGATGTCGTATTGCGCGAGCAGCAGCAGTAACTACTTCTCGACGACCAGCGCCAGCGGCATCAATACGGCATTCAGTTCGATCGGCACCGCGCTGTCGAAACTGCGCATCGCGAAGTAAACAAAACAGATCACGGCAACAAAAAAGCCCGGCTGCAAAGCCGGGCTTTTTCTCTTGGTAGAGAACCGTAAAATTAGTGAGTGGTCGCCGAAACCTTCGCGACGATGCCTTCGAAAGGCTTGAACGCCTGCTTGGCGAGATCGGTGTAGAGTTCGCCGATCTTCTGCGACTCAGCAACGAACGTTTCGTACGAGGTCTTCGCGTATTCGGTCTGAAGCTCGATGGCCTTTTCGATCGACTTCACGCCGGACAGCTTCTCAACGAAGGTCTTGGTGTCTTCGAACGACTTCTTGGCGTAGTCGCCGTAAGCGGTAGCAATCGACTGAAGGCCGCTCGAGAAGGTGTTGGCGGATGCAACCGCTGCGTCGAACTGCTCTTTGCCGAACTGCTGAAATTCTTCAACCTTGACCATTACACAGAGTCCTTTCCCAGACTGATGACCTGACCTGCCGGGAGGTACCCGGCTCCCTAACCACGACTTTGGTAGTACTGCATTGCACAATAGAAGTCAAGAATCTTGTGCGTCGCACAATCGTCTCAAATCCGAGACAAAAGTGAAGCATCGCGGAAACTCTTGCTTAACCCTTTTGAAACCGTGGCCACCTACTTTGATTCCCTGTGCTTTTTGCATTCGGCGATGAATTCGAAAAGCGGCGCGGTTCCAATGCCTTAGCCCGGATCAGCGAACATCCGGCACCGGCTCCCGAGCCGCGGCTTCGCGTGGACGACCCAGCTCCCGAAATTGGGCTGTGGCCGGACCAAATTTGGCCTCAGAACGAGGCGAATAAACTGGGAATCGGACGGGGAAATTCATGCTTGGGGTCAAATCGTCGGCGTCTTCACGCGCCCTCCGCCTTTGCCTTCTCGGCGTCGCCACCCTCTCAGTGGCCGTCACCTTTACGCTCGACACCGCCGACGCCCGGCGGCGTCACCGGCACCGCAGCCACGCCGCCGTATCCAGTTACAGCCCCTCTTTCTCCTCGATCATCGTCGATGCCAATTCCGGCAACACGCTTCAGGCCACCAGCGCCGACAGCCTGCGCCACCCCGCTTCGCTCACCAAGATCATGACGCTCTACATGCTGTTCGAGCGGCTGGAGAGCGGCAAGATGAAGCTCGATACACCAATGGACGTGTCGATCCACGCATCGCAGCAGGCGCCCACCAAGCTGGGTCTGCGTCCCGGTCAGACACTTCGCGTCGAGGACGCGATCAAGGGCCTCGTGACCCGCTCCGCCAACGACGCCGCCGTCGTGATCGCCGAGGCGATTGCCGGCGACGAGGACGATTTCGCCAAGGCGATGACGCGCAAGGCGCGGGCGCTCGGCATGAGCAAGACGGTTTACAAGAACGCGTCGGGTCTTCCGGACAGCGATCAGGTCACCACCGCGCGCGATCAGGCCACGCTGGGCCGCGCCATTCAGGACCGCTTCCCGAAATACTATCGCTACTTCGCGACCGAAGCGTTCAACTACAAGGGCCGCTCGATCCGCAACCACAACAAGCTGCTCGGCCGCGTCGAAGGCGTCGACGGCATCAAGACCGGTTATACCCGCGCCTCCGGCTTCAACCTCGTCACCTCGATGAAGCGCGGCAATCGCTATCTGGTCGGCGTTGTGATGGGTGGACGCAGCGGCGGTTCGCGCGATGCGATCATGCGCAACCTGCTGGCCGAAAACCTCGACGCGGCCTCGACCCGCCGCACCGTTGCCGCCATCACCGAACGCGGCGACACCAGGGTTGCGAGCGCGGATGACAACGATGAAGACGAGACCAAGGTCGAGGCCAAGGCTGAATCCAAGTCCACGCCCGCCGCAGCGGTTCAGGTCCAGGGCGCGATCAAGGTCGCATCGACGCCGCCGGAAGCCGTTCCGCTTCCCGCTCCGCGCGCAACACCGGCGACACCAGCAAGAGCTGTTGCTGAAGCTCAGGACAAGCCAGCTCCCGCTCCGCTCACCAGCGGCGTGATCTCCTCGCAGACTTTCGCAGCCATTCCGGGTTCCGCCGAACCGATGACACCCGTGCGCGTCAAGACGGTTCAGGTCCGCATGGGTCAAACCAAGGTTGCTTCCGCGGCCCCGGGTTCACCTGCTCCGGTTGCCACCAGCGCCATCCCGGCACCGCAGAAGGCCGAGGTTGCAGAAACCTCGAAGGCCATTGTCGCCAGGGCCGAAACAAAGGCCGAAGCCAAAGCGGAGACCAAGGCCGACCGCCGTGCCGAGCCCTGGCCGGTCGCTTCCAATCAACCGCGCAGCGATTTCCCCGCTCCGCTCCCGGCTCAGCCCAACACCAGCAACGGCATCGGTCAGGGCATCATCGGCTCCGCTCCCGCCCCGAGCCCTTCGTCATCGACCCCGCACGCGCAGACGCTGGCTTATGCAGATCCCGGCCGCGGCGCACCGCCCACCACGCTCGGCGCGCAGGCCGTCGCTCTCCAGACCTCCACCGCTCCGCCGCAGCAGCCTGCTCCACAGCCCGTTCAACAGGCCGCGTTGTCACCTGCACAGCCGGCGCAGACCCAGACCGTGCAGCACAACGGCGCGATCAAGACCGCCGTGCGCTCGGGATGGATCATTCAGGTCGGCGCCCTCGAAACCGAGAGCGAAGCTCGCCAGCGTCTCGACGCGGCCCGCGGCAGCGCCAGCAGACTGCTGAGCGACGCCGATCCGTTCACCGAGACCGTGTCGAAGGGCAACAAGACGCTCTACCGCGCACGCTTCGCCGGCCTCAATCAGGACTCCGCCGAAGCTGCATGCCGCACGCTGAAGCGCTCCGATATTTCCTGCATCGCCATCAGGAACTGATCGCGAAAACACAATTCAAGATCGGAAAAACAAAGCCCGCGGTTGTGCCGCGGGCTTTATCTTTTTTGCGGGGCGCGCGCGCATTCAACCATTTTTCAAGATTTGGTCTCTAAAACCTTAATCGCAGGATCGATCACGCCGGACAACGGCGGGCGTCCGCAGGGGCATTTCAATCAGAGGAAGGCTGCTCGCAGTTTGTAGCGTGATGTTGCGTGCTGGAGTCAGCGATGATTGCGAAGAAGAGTGTCCTTGGCTTCGTTCACACGGGCAGCGAGGTACGTCGAGCCCCCTTGGTCGGGATGCAGTTTCTTCATCAGCCCACGATGGGCCTTGCCGATTTCGTCGCGCCCCGCACCCGGCTTCAGGCCAAGGATCTGATAGGCCTCCTCCGTCGTCATTTTTCCACTCGGCGCCGGGCGGCGATCCTCGCTTCCACTCCGCCCTGTCCCCTCGCCCTGCGCGTGCTCACGCCAGGCGGGAAACCGGCGGTCCAGATAGCTTTCCAGAAGAGCCCAGCTCTCGGCGTCGAACCCGCGCGCAAGAGCAATCAGTTCGTCGAGCGTGAATTCGTCGAGTACGCGCCCCGCTTCGGGTCCGGCGGTAATAAGCCCCTCAAGCGCTCCAGTGTCGTGGTCGAGCGTCATCTCTATAAACTGGGACCTTACCTGGGACTTCTGCCCCTGTGATTTCCAGGCGCCGGGGCCGTAGTTGCCCCAGGCCGAACCGAGCTGCGCGCCGAACGGCGACCACCCGAGCAGACCTGCGCCGAAAATGCCGAGCGGGATCGCCACCGCAAGCTCGCCTCTGGCCCCGATGAACAGCGCCGCGGCCAACGTCACCACGCCGCCGCCGCCACGGATGATCTTCGCGAGCCATTTCGGATCGGCGCCCTTGATGATGTTCAGCGCCACGTAAAGCAGCGCGACAGCGACAATGCCTGCGATCAGGGTCGGCATGGCGTAGAATCATCCTTGCAATCGTTCGTCGGCAGTGCGCGCTACCGACACGCATACCTGATCTATGGTGATATCGGGATTTGTTAAGCTGATATATTGCGAAATAACGCCGCGCCTGTCCTGCTGACGATTACTTCATCTGCCCAAGCAAAGCCGCAGCGCCCGAGGTGTTCTTCGCCAGCCTCAGGAGGGCATCGCGCCCGCCTGCGGCGTAGGCGGCTGCCGCGCGCAGAAGCTCACGCAACTGCGCAGCCGAACCCATGTCGAACCGGCACCACGCCCCTCCGGTCAGCCGCGCGATCTCACGGAACGCCGCCTCCGCCGCCGGGTCGTTGCCTTCCTGAAACATGAAGCACGGCACTTTCAACAACCCGAGTTCGCCCGCAGTGGCGCACAATGCGTCGACGTTTTCCTCCATCGCATCGCCCACGAAGACGATGGCACGCACGCCGGAGGCGACAGCCTCGCGCCGCGCGTCCGCCAGCACGCGCCCAAGCTGGGTCCGCCCGCCCTGACAATCGATCCTGCTCATCAGTCTGGCGAGATGCGCCGTATCCGAAATCCATGGACTCGCGCGGCACTCGTTCAAACCGCGGTAGTACACGAGGCGAACCGAAAGTCCGCCGATGCTGCCGGCTTCACGAAACATGTCGGCCTGAAGCTGGCACGCCATGTCCCATGTCGGCTGACGGCTCATGGTCGCATCAAGCGCGAAGATCAGCCGGCCCGTCCCCGCCTTGCCGGGCGTCATCGCCCGCGCCTTGGCAACGAAGGCGGCGATGTCGGCCGACGCCGATGTCTGCACGTCCCGCTCCGTGCGACCGCGCCCTGTGACGGGCTGCTCGCGGGATTTCGGAATGGTCGGATCGCGGGTCATCGGATCTCGCGGTTGGGGGCGAGTCCTATGTGGAGCGTGGAGAGCGCTTGGTCAATTCTCAGGCGAAAGATCGCTAAAGGATCGCCCTACTCGATCGGCACCGCGAGTCGCCCGATAAGCTCGACGACCTCGTTCAGCCGCCGGTCATCGTGCTCAGCCACGGCGCGCGCCAGGCGCGACATGCACTCATCGTCACTGATGACGTGAGCGATCTGGTCTTTCACGGACGGAACCAGACCGGGAGATTGAAAAGAGTTGACGGGCATGGCTCTCACCTCATTTGCCATTTGGATACATCCAAACAAGCAGAAGTTATGCCACCAACGGAATGTGGCGAGAGCAAGCAGGAATCATTTGCGATGGGGTTGTTTCACGCAAACGTGCGATGCGCCGGGGTAAGTCCGGCGACACCAACCGTGATCGCAACTTCGTTAGTTGATGGGCGGGGCAACCTGCGCCACGGAGTCAGGCTTCGGCATGGAGATCTTCTTGGTCGTATCGACCGGCGCGAGCTTGCTATTGTCTTCGGCAAGGAACTTGTCGAGAACGCCCTGGATAGACGTCTTCACATTATCAGGCCCACGATCACTCATGTCGGTATGCTGGAAGCCCGTGTTGACCACGGTGATCCCGGACTGATCGCACGTATCATCATCCGGCACGACGCCAGGATCGGCCTTAAAAACGGGGTCTTTCGAACGGAACGACAGGATCTTGAATTTGCCTTCGGTGAGGAACGGCACGCGAAGATTATCCAGCGTGACAATCTTTCTCACGTTCTCCGGATGCATTTTGGCGAAGTACATCGAGATGTCGCCGCCGTTGGAATGTCCAACCAGCGTGAGACGATCGTAATCTGCGTTGGGCTGGATTTTCCGCATCTGGTCGACTGCGAATTCGATGTTCGCCACGCCGCGCTGATAGACCGGCAGGCGTCCGACATAAAGCTCGCCAACCTTGGTGACCAACGGAGCATCGGTCGCCAGATCATGCTGAATGCTGGTTACGAAATATCCGCGAGCCGCAAGCACGTTAGCGAGGAAAGAGTATTCTGTGAATTTTACGGTATTGCCGTGATTCACCACGGCCACCGGCAAAGTGAGCATGCCGGCATTTGCCTGCATTTCCTTGTCACGGCGCACAGCAATCGCGACATCGATCTGGCGATTACGCGCGGCATCGTAGAACGTCAGAGTCTCGTGACGGATCGCCCATTTGCTCGCGGTGAAATACGCGACAACGACGATCGCAAACAGACCAAGCAGGATGAAAATTCCGCGCTTCATCACGTCCTCGAATTGTCAGGTGCCAGTCGGAATTTCGTCCAGACCGCCCTTCACGACACAGTGTTTTAGAATCCTTGTCACTTGTCCAGTTAGATGATGACAGACTAGCGACAAACCAACTTAATTCCACGTCATGTCTCTGACAGAGACCAGTAAATTGTGCGATGCATCAAACGTGCCACCGGCAGCCAAACGCGCCGCTTGGTCTACCGCAGGTAAATAACAACCGCCTATTCGTCGATACGTTCGAATTTTGCAATAAAAATTCGCTCTTTTGGCTATGGAACTGCTCCGGGAACGCAAAGGAACCCGGCAGTTCAGCCTTAAATTTAGGCCGTAAGCCCATGATTTTCGAGAGGGCGGTCGACCTGGGCGAACCATTCAGCACGGGTCGCGGCCCGGCGGCGGCCTCGCTCGTCGAGCGGGAGCTTCAGGTGACGCAACAGGCCGGTCACCTCCTCGCGGGCAGTCACATGGGCCATGTTCGGGCGGGTGCCCAAGGTCGCCTCGTCCAGATCGTCGAGGGCAGTCAGGCCCCGCGGGAAGAACTCGCGGTAAACCACGCGCTCGGCGAACCCGTCCACGGGGCGGAAACCGAGTCGGAACGAGAGCTGGTCGAGCCCCTCTGCGATCAACTGCTTGTTGCGCGATCCCAGCATCGACAGCCGGTTCCGGACGACGATCCAGTCGGTGGTCGCGCCGTCGAGGTCGCGGCGCTGCTTGCGCGCAACCTTCACCATGGTCGCGTAGTGGCTCTCGCCGATCACCGAATAGGTCGCCGGGTCCACCGAACCAAGAACGTCGAAATCGAGGAAGCTGTCGTTGATCGGCGTGACCAGCGTATCGGCCATCGAGTGCGCCAGGCGCATCAGGTAGCTGTCGGTCCCGGGCGTATCGATGACGATGAAGTCGTAGGTTCGCTCCACCGCGCTGACGGCGGCCGAGAACTGCTCGAACTCGGACATCTCGTTCTCGCCGATCTGCATGCTGGAGCCCAGGGCAACACAGCAGTGGTGCGGCAATTCGAGGGAGAGCCCGGTGCGCTGGACCCAGGCCCGGCGATTCTCGATGTAACGGGTGAAGCTCTTCTGGCGCGAGTCGAGGTCGATCGTGGCAACGCGCTGCCCGGCTTTGAGCAAGGCAACGGCGACGTGAAGCGCGGTGGTGGACTTGCCCGACCCGCCCTTCTCGTTGCCCAGCACGACGACATGCGCCGACCCGGACTGCCCCTGACTCGCCTGCAAAAGCATGCAAAAACCCCTGTGGATATCTTCAGCCAAGTCCAGAAAGAATCAAGTGAAATTCGATTGGCTCATACTTCATGATGAATCGCCGTGCAGTCTGCGCGAAGACGACGGGCGGTCGTTGGCTCGCAGCACCACCTTTGTTAAGACTAGCGCCCACCCGACAATCACCCGTTGCACACACCGGCACGAATGACCCGCTCCCCCATCATCGCACGTTCGCTTTCGTCCCTTCATCGCGCGCGCACCGAACTCGGCAAACGCAATGCCACCCTCGCCCTCGTGCCGACCATGGGTGCGCTCCATGACGGCCATGTGTCGCTGGTTCGTCTCGCCAAACGTCGTGCACAGAAGGTCGCCGTATCGATCTTCGTGAACCCCACGCAGTTCGCCGCGCACGAAGATCTCGGCTCCTATCCGCGCACATGGAAGGAGGATCTTGCACGCCTCAAGGCAGAGGGTGTCGACCTGATCTGGAATCCGGATGTGAAGACGATGTATCCGGACGGCTTCGCAACCAGGGTTGCGCCCGAGGGACCGGCACTTGCAGGGCTTGAAGATAAATTCCGCCCGCACTTCTTCGGCGGCGTAGCGACCGTCGTCGCCAAACTGTTCGCACAGGTGCGCCCTGACATGGCGCTGTTCGGCGAGAAGGATTTCCAGCAGCTCAAGGTCGTCACGCGCATGGCGCGCGATCTTGATCTGGGGGTGAAGGTTATCGGCGGCGCAATCATCCGCGAGCGCGACGGCCTCGCGATGTCGTCGCGCAACGTCTACCTGTCACCCGACCAGCGCAGCACAGCGCCTGTTCTGTTTCGCACGCTCAAGGCCACGGCGAAGCGGATGCGCGACGGCGATAACTTCAAGGCCGCGTTGTCCGACGGCGCCGATCTCATCCGTCAGGCTGGCTTTGCCCTCGACTATCTCGAGGCGCGGCACGCAGAGACGCTTGAGCCGATTTCCTCGCTGAACGATGGACCGGTGCGGCTGCTGGTCGCCGCGAAAATCGGAACCACGCGGCTGATCGACAATATCAAGGCTTAGGCTAAAGAAGACCCAGCTCGCGCAATTCGCGCCGCATCGGTTCGGGCATCGCGGCGACGCTGGCAGCGGCCTTGCCAAGATCCGGCGGCGCGCTTTTCGGATCGAGATAACGCCAGCCCTGAAACGGCCGCATCGGCCGCGGCGCTACCGCAATCAGCTTTGGCTCCATCACGAGGCGGCATCGTCCGATGCCATCCTTGTCGCGAAACGGCTCGATGCCGAGAATTCTCTCGCGCGCGGCGATCTCGCCCTTGATGACCCAGTAGATCGATCCGCCGTCGAGAAGTTCGTCGACGCGTTTGGGAGACATCCGGGTGACGTGGATGTGGCGTGGGGGCTGGCCCTTCGCCTTGGCCTGCTTCACGCGTTCGGCAATCCAGCCCCGAAGATCCTTGATGGAGGTGGCACCGACGCTGAGCTTGACGAGATGAAGCGGCATATTCGGAAATCGCCAGCGGGACGCCGGAGCATGGCGCTTAAAATAGAGGAAGAGCGATCAGTTATCATCGCTCTCTTTGGGTGGCGCAAGCTGCACGGGCGCTTGTGCACGCGATTTCTGTGGCGCAGGCGCAGGTGCGGCCTTCTTCGCGGCGGCCGGTACCGGCTGCGGATTAATCACCGCGCCAGGCACGCTACGGGCCGCCGGCGCGGCCGCTGGTTCCGACGAGCGCTGTGATGCCTGGGCGCCCTGCGCAGCCGGCTCAGGCGACATGATGTTGATCGGAGGGATCGACGCCGCACTCGGGAAATCACCCGACACCGGCCGTCCCGGCGGCGGCACGGTGCCAAGCGCCGCGACGGGTGGTGCTGCGCTCGCGGTAACCGGCGGAGCGTTCCAAGCGGCAGCGTAGCGGCCGACAAAGCCGTCGTAGAGATTTTCGCTCATGTTGGACGAAATCTGCCCCGAATTGGTCAGCGACTGGAAGAACGGGCACGGCGCCGAGAGTGAGCACCCCTCGCGCGTCTTGAGCACCTGAGCAACCAGTCCGTAACGATCGCGTTCGATCGCCCGCCGCAGAGCGTTGAGTTCGGGTGTCATGACCTTGTTGGCAGCAGCGACATTGCCAAACGCGGCAAGACGGGTGATCTGCGCGGCGGTATAGGACACGCCGGCCGCAACGGAATCGGCTGACGCAAACAACGCCTTTTCGCAGGCGGCCTCGACGCTCTCTCCGGCAAGCCCGTCGAGACAGGCCAGCGCCGGAAGAGAAGCCCCGGATTGAACGGAAGATCTGGAATCGCCGGACGAGCCGCCGGCCACACCGGACGCGCGGATCATGGTGGTGACCGCAATGCCGATAGCCAGAAGCGTGATAACGGTCAGCGCTCCGTTCGCGACCGATCGCTCAGCACGAAAGAGCGTGACCAGGAGGATAATCGCGAAGAAGCCCGCTGCGGCAATGGTCAGCCACATCGGCAAGCTTTGCGAATTCCAAAAGTTCTCGATCGACGTGGCCAAAGCCCGGTTCATGCAAGGTCCCCTTCACAACGAACCAGACCAAGCGCTGTAACCGCGGCAAAATTCCGTCAAGCCAAAATTGTCAGGCGACGGCGAGCTGGCTTTCCTTGGCCACACGCTCGAAGGCTTCGGTCGAACTCTTGATACGATACTGGCAGTCGTCACCGTCTGTCGGCAGAAGGCGGATCACTTCGTAGGTTCCGCTGGCGGCTGGCCGCGCCACATTGCTTGCCGTGAAATAGACAGTCTCTCCAACGATGTATTTGTGCTTCAACACCCTGCTCCATCACGCGATACGCGCATTTTGGCGGCCTGCCGTTGTCCGGCAAAGCCAGTTTGACGCCCGGCAGAGGTATAGCACGCAGAGCCCCCATTTGCCAGATAAACCAGCACATGGGTAATGACGAAATAACTTCTATTTATCAGTGCCTTGAAGGCCTTTCGAGGGCCTTGCGCCCGCGGCAAGGCAGGGTCCAGCCGCGTGCAATGCCGCAATTTCGCCTTATCTGCGCGACGGAACGATTCCCCGGCAAGTTCAGTGCGTTAACGGGATAATCTCAGGCGCTCTCCGGCAACGCTCCTTCAGGACTTGCCCGATCAACTGCTCCGGGCAAAACCTGCGCGAGAACAGTCGAGAGCTGATCCATCGGAATCCCGAAACGGGTCGCAAGTTGCCTCACCACATCGTTGCCTAGCACCTGCTGGAGCTGCTGCGCGCTCACCGGCAGGTTCTGGCCGGTGCCGATCCAAGACTTCACCTGCTCGCCGAGCCCGGCCTGCTCGAGCCTGGCCACGATCGCTGACAACCCGCCTTGGTTATCGCTGCCGAGCACTTCGCTGAGGACAGCCGGAATGACGGCTGAGTCCAGTTCGCTCGCCGCCCTCGCCGCCATCACACTGGTCAGCATGTCGAGAATTCCCATTATGCAGTCCCCGGGTTAGTCGATCTCGAATCTTTCGATAAGCAGCGTCTCGGCCAGAGCCGCATCGCTCCATTCACGGAAAGCTGCATTCGCCTGCATCGTTTCCATATAGTCGCGCACCGGCGGCGTTACATCGATGGCATAGGTCCGGAACCGATGGACCACCGGCGCATACATCGCATCCGCACCGCTGAAGGCGCCGAACAGATATGGCCCCTGCCCGCCGTACCGGGCCCGGCATTCGGTCCAGATCTGCTGGATGCGCGCGATGTTCGCCCTGGCATCGTCGGAGAGCGGCTTTGAGCGGATCGGACGATGAATGTTCATGCCGCATTCGTTGCGAAGCGCCATGAAGCCGGAATGCATCTCTGCCGAGATCGAGCGTGCATGAGCACGCGCCACGACGTCCTGCGGCCACAGACGCGCATCCGGAAACCGCTCGGCGGCGTATTCGATGATCGCCAGCGAATCCCAGACCGTGATGTCGCCGTCGACCAGCGCCGGAACCTTGCCCGACCGGGTGACATCCAGAATGCGCTGCTTGGCAGCATCACCGGTGTAGAGCGGAATGACGATCTCGTCGAAGATGATTCCCGTCCCTTTCAGGGCCATCCACGGCCGCATCGACCATGAGGAATAGTTCTTGTTCCCGATAACGAGCGTCAAAGCCATCGATTGAGTTCTCCCTGCAAAGTCAACCTTGCCACGCCCGGCGCGCGGCACGCAACCAGCCCCCGGAAACGCCAAAACTGCTTCGCAGCGGCTGGCTTCCTGTCTATCGTGACAGGCATCATTCAGAAGGCATCGAATCGTGAACCTGTTTGCAACTGCCGACCTCGTGGCGATCGCGTTCTTCGTCCTGGCTTGGATGGTCTACGCGGTCACGCTTGAACGCACCGCGCATGGACGCAACAGCCTGAACGCCCGCATGAGCATCTATCGCGAGGTGTGGGTCCGGCGCATCCTCGATCGCGAGGCGCGGATGGTCGACATGCAGATCATGGCCTCACTGCAGAACGGTACGGCCTTCTTTGCATCGACCACATTGCTGGCGATCGGCGGCGGACTGACGTTGCTGCGATCGACCGAAGAAGCCATGTCGGTGCTCGCCACGCTCCCGCTGGGCATCCGAAGCTCTCCTGCGCTGTGGGAAATCAAATGTGTCGGGCTGATCGTGATCTTCGTCTATGCGTTTTTCAAATTCTCATGGGCCTATCGCCTGTTCAACTACGTCGCCATCCTGCTCGGGGCGATGCCCTTTGCCGAGAAGCGCGATACGCCCGAAGCGCAATCCCATGTGATGCGAACCACCAAGCTGTTCCAGTCGGCGGGACGGCACTTCAATCGCGGCCAGCGCGCGTTCCTGTTCGCGCTGGGCTATCTCGGCTGGTTCATCAGCCCGTGGGTCCTGATCGCAACCACGTTGGCCATCGTGGTCGTGATCTGGCGCCGCCAGTTCGATTCCGACGCCTATCGCGCGATGTCGAAATAGCACCCTGCGCGCTTGCCGCGCGGGTTCGGATGCGTCATGGCATGGTCATGAACCATTCCGATTCGAAAGCTCTCGATAACCTGTCGCTCGAGGACGCCATTCTCGGCGTGCTGGCGCGCGCCGAGGCAAAGACTCTCAGCGCGCCGGAGATCGCTCACGCCATTGCGGCCGGCGACGACTGGCATGGGCTGCTGGTGCCGATCAGAAGGTCCGCTGTAGCCCTCGCGCAGGCAGGCCGCCTTGTGATCTACCGCAAGGGCAAACCCGCCGACCCGAATGAATTTCGCGGCGTCTATCGCCTCGGCCTGCCGCGGCACGATTAAACATGGGCATGACCTGATCCGAAAACCGGCGCCGCCTCGGGTCAAGCCCGATGGCATGCTGCGGGATCAGGCCTAGTTAATCTTGCGCGGTCCCGGAAAAAACTCGCTGCTGCGCCCCGTCGCCCAATAGGCGATCAGCCCGATCCACTCATGAACGGCGACGTCGGTACGCGCCAGGCCAGCGCTCAATGCCGTAAACGGCATCGCCGCATCGTTCCAGCCGCGCGTGCGCCAGTCGACCGGATAGGCTTCGACCTCGAAGCCGGCCTTGCGAAACGCACCGATGGAGCGCGGCATGTGGAACGCCGATGTCACAAGCAGCCATCGCTCGCCCGGCTTTGGTGAAACCAGCTTGCGCGTGAACTCGGCATTCTCGGCAGTGGTACGAGAACCCCCTTCCAGCACAATGCGCGAAGCCGGTGTTCCGAAGTCCTGTAACAGATCGCCGGCGATCGGCGCCTCCGATACCGGCTCCTGAATCAGGTTCGCGCTGCCGCCACTAAAGACAATACGCGCTTGCGGATAGCGCCGGGCCAATTGCAGCATTGTAATGATGCGCTCGGCCGCCGCGTCCATTTCCAGCGAGCCCCGCGCCTGACTGCGCTCAGGATCGATGGAGCCGCCAAGAACGATAATCCCGTCCGGCGTACGGCCCGCCGCGCTCCACGCCGGAAAGCGTTCGGTCAGGGGCAGCAGCAGCAGATTGCCGAGCGACAAATAGCCGAAGACCAGCATAAAAATGACGCCGAGTCCGAGAAGGCGCGACCCCGCCTTGCGGAAACGCGTCAGCAACAGCAGCGCGCCGAGCGCGCAAAGCATTGCGACCGCGTTGGACGGGACGACGAAGAAGCCAAGAATCTTGGAGACGGCGAAGAACATGCCAGCCCTGAATGGGCGATCCCCGCGGCAAGATCAAGCCGCACTCAATCCCATTTGGGGGCAAAACCGAAATCGGTGATGCGGCCGCTGCGCGTCCCCATTGCGAAGATCTCGGTCATTTCGTCGTCAGTCAGATTGAAATCGAAGATGTCGAGATTTTCGGACAGGCGCTCGACCTTGGATGTGCGCGGGATAGCCACCACGTCCTGCTGGATCAGCCAGCGCAAACAGACCTGCGCCGCGCTCTTGCGGTATCGCGCGCCAATCCGGTTCAGCGCTTCCGCATTCTTGACGCGCCCCTTCGCGACCGGACTGTACGCGACCAGCGCCAGCCCGTTGGCATGACACGCCGCAAGCACCTTGTTCTGGTCGAGATACGGATGATACTCGACCTGATTGCAAACCAGCGGCGCCGCAGCTTTCGCCACAGCCTCCTCGATCAGCGCCACGGTGAAATTTGACACTCCGATGTGACGTGTGAGACCCAGCTTCCGAGCCTCCACAAGCCCGCCCAGCGTTTCTTCCAGCGGCACCTGCGGATTGGGCCAGTGCAGCAGAAGCAGATCGACTTCGGTCATGCGCAGGCGCGCGAGGCTTTCCTTGGTCGAGCGCAACAGATCGTTCGGAGCAAAATGGGTGGTCCAGACTTTCGTGGTGACAAAGACGTCGGCCCGCTTGATGCCGGAGGCGCGTACGCCCTCACCGACTTCGCGCTCGTTCTCGTAAATCTGCGCTGTATCGATATGGCGATAGCCAAGCCGAAGCGCCTGCTCGACGATACGCGCACAGGCACGATCACGTAACTCCCACGTTCCCAGACCTATCGTCGGGATGTTGGCGCCGTTCGCTTCAACGGTGTGCATCGCATGCCTCAGCGTCGTTCCATGCCGGAAGGCTCACCATCTTGCGCCGCGCATGCCGCATTGCCAAGAACAGCGTGTGACGGAACTGTCATGCGGGTCAGGACCGCCGCGCGAGAGCCGCGAAAACCATATCGGGCTCGTGAGCGATCACGGTCAGCAGCGCGCGCGCCGGACCACGCGGTGAACGCTTGCCCTGCTCCCAGTTGCGTATGGTCTCGAGAGGAACGCCGAGCCGTGATGCGAATTCGGCCTGCGTCAGTTTTGCGCGAAGGCGCAGATCACGCACGACCGGTGCTGTGGTGGCTCCACGTGATGGCGCGTTGCTGCCGGGCATGTCAGGCACGAGCGGAACTTCCCGCCCGTCCAGCACCTCGACAATCCGTCCATCTGCCTTCAGCCGTAGCCGCTGCATGTGACACCTCCGCAGACCGGAGGGTCAACCCAACATGGTTAATCGACGGTTAACAGAAAGCCCCGTCCGGAAAGCCGATGTTTCCGGACGGTCTTGTCGTGCAGGTTATCGCATGCGCGCGTTGGCTTCGCGCCACGAACGGCGTCCGCCACCATGAGCGAAGCGAAGGCCCATCTCACGGCCGCCCGCATCGTCATAGGAAATGTGGATGTGCTGCACGCGCCCGGAATCGGTCGAGTAGCCGCCGCTCCAGCCCTTGAGCTGCGCGTAGATGCAGCCATAGGGACCACGCACGTCCACGGCCTTGCCCTGCGCATGGAGCGACATCCGGCGCGTTCCTGCGATGCGCGTGTGGCGAATGCCCGAGATTGCCTGCGTTCCCGGACACGCTGCCTGAATCGATGCGAGCTTGGCGGCCAACGGACCGATGAGACCGGCGGAATATCCTTCCGATGCATGGGACGCGCGCTCGGCGACCGCACGCGGTGCCGGTTCAAAGTTGCGCTGAGCGCGTTCAAGCGCCCGCTGTTGCCGCCTGCTCAGCCGAGGCGTCGCCGCTGGCTGCATCATGGAAAATGCGGGCTCCACTCGACGCTGACCGCGCTGACGCGCGTGAACAGGATTGTCGACTCCGATGCATGGCATCGTGATGTTGCATTCTGGTGCGACGGCCGGTGCACGAACGCGCGCTTCGGCCATCGAGGACAACGCACAAAGCGCCGCCACGGCGGTGACTGTTCTAATCAAAATTTTAGCTCCGGATGATTTTGGCGTGATGGACGGTCGCGTGCGACAACGTCACGTTCGCCTAAGATTCAAAGAGGCCGCCAAAACATCGATGTTTTGCGGCATGCGATGATTTGGTTTTATTGCGGCAGGTGGCGAGAATGAGGCGCTGGTGTGCCCATAGACCCATGCAAACGCAAGGAACCTATGTCGAAACGGGCAGCGTTAACTTTTGAGTCCGAACCACAGCGTCGCGATACCAAGAAACGCGAAGAAACCGACGATGTCGGTGACCGTCGTCACGAAGGTGCCTGATGCAACGGCTGGATCGGCGCGCAGGCGCTGAAGCGCCATCGGAATGAGAATGCCGCCGAGCGCGCCGGCGACGAGATTGCAGATCATCGCGAGACCGATAACGATACCGAGGCCGGAAGTCTTGAACCACACCGCAGCCGCCACGCCGGTGATAACAGCGAATGCCAGCCCATTCACCAGACCTACGAGACCTTCGCGCATGACAACGCGCCATGCATTGTTTGAGCCGAGTTCGCGAGTGGCGAGTGCGCGCACTGCGACCGTCATGGTCTGAGTGGCCGCGTTTCCGCCCTGACTGGCCACGATCGGCGCCAGCACCGCCAACGCGACCATCTTCTGCAATTCGCCTTCGAACAGGCCTAGCACCGCCGACGCAAGAAACGCCGTCGCCAGATTGACCAGCAGCCAGTTGAACCGGCTCTTGGCGATGGTCCACACCGAGTCCGACAACTCTTCGTCACGGGCGACGCCGCCAAGAGCCTTGATGTTTTCGTCGGCCTCCTCCTCGATCACGTCGACGACGTCGTCGATGGTGATAACGCCCACGAGATGATCCTCGCTGTCGGTCACCGGCGCGGCGACAAGATTGTACTTGCCGAACATCCGCGCGACTTCCGCGATGTCCTCGTGATCTGAAACCCGGCGGCGGTCCTCGTCGACCAGATCCATGATCGGCCCCGGCCGCCGCGCGCGCAGCAGCGCATCGAGAGGCACCGCGCCTTTCAGGCGCTTGTCCCTGTCGACCACGTAAATCTCGTAGAACCGGTCCGGCAGTCCCGGCGTGTCCCGCATGTATTCGATGGCTTGCAGGGCGGTCCAGTTGTCCGGCACCGAAATGCACTCCGTCTGCATGCGGCGGCCGGCGGAATTTTCCGGGTAGTCTAAACTGCGCTCCAGCGCGACACGCTCGGATTGCGGCAGCTTCTCAAGGATCTCTTCCTTGTCTTCCTCGTCGAGGTCCTGAAGCAGTTCAACGGCGTCGTCGGAATCCAGTTCGCGAACGCCTTCGGCGACCGTTTCCGGCTCCAGCTCTTCGAGGATTTCCTCGCGAACCGTGTCGTCGACCTCGTTAAGCGCGGAGAAGTCGAAGGCCGCACCGGTCAGTTCCACCAGCCGCGGCCGCAGATCGGGCTCCAGCGCCTCGATCAGATCGCCGAGATCGGCCTCGTGGAGTTCGGCGACGATTTTCTGAAGAAATGCGGAATCGCCCTGTTGAACCGCATCGGCAATCATCCCGACAAACCGGGCACGAATTTCGCCGTCTTCATCCCTCATGGGATATTGGTCCAGCACGGAATCGTGAGGGGCATCCGCCTCGGCAAGGTCTTGTTGATCGGCCATGCCGTGCCTCACTGGTTCAATGGAGGTCCGCTGATTTGCGTGTGCGTTTCAGGCAATACCCAATCGACACCGCCGGGCGCAATGCTAAATGTGCGGCGCGCGAAATCCGCGCGTCCGGGAATCCTGTCATGACCGTGTTAAAGGCCGCACTGCTCGCTTTTGTCGCGTCCGTTTCAGCAGCCAACGCTGCGGACTGCCCGCGCAAGGATGCGCTCGGCACCTCGCGTGTCATGACGGTCGATCCGCAGGCATTTCCCCGCGTCGGGCTGAAGAGCTTCCCGCAAACCCTGCCGCTGGCGGACAAGGAAGTCGTCCTGACGTTCGACGACGGCCCCTTCCCGCCGACCACAACGAAAGTTCTGGCCACGCTGGCCGCTGAATGCGTTCAGGCGACATTCTTTCTGGTCGGCAGGAATGCCGAAGCCAATCCGGGAATGGTCAAAAAAATCGCTGCGGAAGGCCATACCATCGGCCACCACACCTGGTCGCATCGCTGGCTGGACAAGATTAGCCAGCCGCAGGCGATCGAGGAAATCGATCGCGGGATCGCTGCCGACGAGAAGGCTTTACACGGTAAGGCAACTTCCGTCCCGACGACGCCTTTCTTCCGCTTTCCCGGCTTCGCATCGACACCCGCCCTGCTGAACGGCCTTCAGTCGCGCGGGATCGCGGTTGTTGGCGCCGACTTCTGGGCCAGCGACTGGGAGCCGATGACCCCGGAGCAGCAGTTGAATCTCATTACCGAGCGGCTCGACAACGCGGGGAAGGGAATCATCCTTTTCCACGACACCAAGGCACAGACCGCCAAAATGTTGCCCGCGTTTTTGCAGTACCTCCGGCGCAACGGCTACAAGGTCGTTCATCTGGTCCCGCCGCGGCCGGTCAAGAGTACGTTGAATGACCGTTAGGAACACCCGCCGAATTAAGCATGCGTTCAGGGGCCCGGCGGTAAGCAGGATGGTCTCGCGCCATCACGGATTGTCCATGCGCCGAACCGCCAGCGGAACCTGTACCGCGCTCCTCACAGCACTTGGCCTGTCCACGGCGACGGCCTCGTTCGGGGCCACCGTTGCTCAGGCCGCCGAATGCAAGGCGGACGCGCTCGGCACCTCGCGCACCATCGTTGTCGATCCGAAGGAGCATTCGCGGATCGGCACCATGCAGTACGGCGAGACTCTGCCGCTGGAAGATCATGAGGTGGTCCTGACCTTCGACGACGGCCCGCTGCCCGCTCACACCAACGCCATTCTCGACATCCTTGCCGCGCAATGCGTCAAGGCGACTTTCTTTCTGGTCGGCCGGATGGCGAAAGAATTTCCGCAGGAGGTGCGCCGCATCCACGATGCCGGGCACACCATCGGCACCCACAGCGAGAACCATCCGACTTTCTTCGGCAAACTGCCACCGGAGCGTATGAGCGCTGAAATCGATGACGGCATAGCCCACGTCTCAGCCGCCCTCGCCGATCCCTCGCAACTTGCCCCGTTCTTCCGGATTCCTGGCTTGCGCCGCGGCGATCTGCTCGAAGCCGAACTGGCCAAGCGCGGCCTGATGACCTGGAGTGCCGATTTCCCCGCTGACGACTGGCGGCATATTTCCTCAACGCAGGTCGTCAACTACGCGCTGTCGCGGCTCGAAACCAAAGGCAAAGGCGTCCTGCTGCTGCACGACATTCAGGCGCGGACACAAGCCGCATTGCCTGTGATCCTTCGCGAGTTGAAGACGCGCGGCTATCGCATCGTCCACGTTGTTCCGGCAACGCCGGAACGGCCAAAGACCGTCACCGATCCCGCGCAATGGGTTCCGTACTGGATTCACGGCCCCAATATCGCGGCGAAGACTCCGAGCGGCTTTGTGTTCGGAGTGGCAGAAACACCGCTCCATGATGCTCCGCGGTCGGTGCGTTCGGTCTGGCTGGCGCGGCAGAAGATGGCCCCGCGGGCGTCCGTCCATATGTTGCAGCCATCCAACGCGCCGCTTTTGGGCAAGCCCGCACGCACGGACATTTCCGCCGCGGCGAGGCCGCGAAGCCTCGCACGCGTTCCGGGCAGTCATCCGGTCCGGGCAAGCGACGGAACATTCAAGCCCCTCACCGCGCCGATCAAAACCGGCAGCCGCACCGATGTGCCGGCCGGTCCGAATATCCGGTGAACAAAAACCGCCCGGCGAGCACTGGACGATTTGAGGCAGTATAGAGTTGTGCTTGGCAGCGATGGCCGAGGCTCCGAGGTGATGCCTCACGCGTCTCACGGGGACACTCGCCTTTGAAAATCGCGACCTTCAACATCAACAACGTCAACAAGCGGCTGCCGAACCTTCTCAGATGGCTGAAGCGGAGCAAGCCGGATGTGGTGTGCCTTCAGGAATTGAAATGTGCGCCCGCATCCTTTCCCGAAAAGGAGCTTCTGAAAGCTGGCTATTCAGCGATCTGGGAAAGCGAGACATCCTGGAACGGCGTTGCGATCCTTGCCAAGGGCGCCATGCCGGTTGCGACAGCCCGGCGGCTTCCCGGCAATCCGTCGGATCATCAGGCCCGCTACATCGAAGCGGCAATCAACGGCGTCCTCGTCGCCTGCATCTATCTGCCGAACGGCAATCCTCAACCCGGTCCAAAGTTCGACTACAAAATGGAATGGTTTTCGCGCCTCGCGAAACATGCAGCAAAGCTTCAGAAGCAAGGTCACCCGGTCATCCTGGCCGGTGACTACAATGTTGCTCCGACAGATCTGGACATCTACCCGACGAAGTCGTGGGCGAAGGATGCTCTCGTGCAGCCGGCGCCGAGAAAAGCGTTTGCCGCGCTGGTGGCAAAAGGCTGGACTGACTCCCTTCGTGAACTCTATGGCGACGAACGGGTCTATACGTTTTGGACCTATTGGCGAAACCGCTTCGAGCGCGACGACGGGCTTCGGCTGGATCACCTTTTGCTGAGCAAGAATCTGGCGCCCAAGCTGATCGAGGGCGGCGTCGATGCCGACGTTCGTGCAGAAGACGGCGCGAGCGATCACGCGCCTGCATGGATCAGACTTCGTTGACCTCCTGCTGTTCATCCACCGCGTAAGGGGTGTGCCCCATGGTTGAATCCAGGGAGCCCTTCCTACCGCCCAGATGGAACACCGCGGTCTCAACGCCGTTGTTCCTGCATGTCAGACGCAACCGACTATCTCATGGCTCATGCCAGAAGGACGATCCTGGAGGCCAGGCGCTTGCCGCCCGGTCCGCCAAAGTTCTGGCTGCGCCACATCGGCAGCGTGTATCACCTGCTCGCCAAGCAGGGCGCGTACACGAACATCGAATTTCTGGAAGATTACCGGGCCGCGCGGCAGGCAGAGGACGATCTGCGAAAGGTTACAGGGCCGTACTGGTCTAGCCGCAGCTAACCACAGGGGCGTCAGATGAATGATCCAAAGAAGCCGGCAAAAGGCGAAGCAAGTGACGAGCCTGAAGAGATTTTGGATGAGCCTTGGGACCATCCTGACCAAGACCCTGACAGAGATCCCGATCTTGAGGACCTGAAGAAATCAGCCGAATAGGGCGCGGGTTAGGACCTGGTCGCATAAGGCGCGAAATGCGAGCGCCCGCGACGGCGGAACTCTCAGGGCCGTCGACCGCATACAAACCCGCACCGCGCGTTCGCGAGGCCTCTGGGCCAGCAAGATCAGCTATTTCAATGGTTTGGCTGTAGTATGGTGCGCTCGGAGGGACTCGAACCCCCACCCTGTTACGGACTGCCACCTCAAGGCAGCGCGTCTACCAATTCCGCCACGAGCGCTAGAAGATCGGCCCGGATTCGCACCCGGCGCGGATCAACGGCGCCCGTGTAACAAATCGAGATTAGGGGGACAAGGCCTAGGCCGATGGTTCGGCAAGGCTTTTCCCGACTATCTGTTATCGGGCGTCCGGGGCAACATCTGCTTGACTTCAACCGCGATGCGGTTGCGGTTGACGACCACCACACCGCTGGCGATAGGCAGGTTGTTGGCGAGCACCTTGACCTCGTCCTGCTCGGTCGCGTCGAGTTCGATGATCGCGCCGCGGCTGAGCCGCATCACCTGATGGACGGGCATCGACGTGGTCCCCAGAACCACCATCAGATCGACCGAGACGTTATCGAGAGTTGCCACTTTGGTTTGACACCCACACATGAATGATGGACGCAGATCAGCACGATTATGGTTACCCAATGGTTAATATGCTCCAGGAGCGCCGCGAAGACCTTGCTTTGACGTCGTTTTTCCCCCGCTCCGGCCCGCCCGCCGAGTGGCGGGTGGCGGATTCGCCGGTGGCCTATCAGGACGCTGTAGAGACCATGGAAAAGCGCGCCGCGGACATCGCCGCCGGGAACGCGCCCGAGCTGGTCTGGCTGCTCGAACACCCCCCGCTATACACATCCGGTACCAGCGCCAAGGCCGCGGACCTGCTCGATGCGCGATTTCCCGTGTTTGCAACGGGGCGCGGCGGGCAGTTCACCTACCATGGCCCCGGCCAGCGGGTGGTATATCTGATGCTCGATCTGAAGCGCCGCCGTCCCGACGTTCGCGCGTATGTCGCCAGCCTCGAGCAATTCACGATTCGCACCCTCGCCGCCTTCAACGTGCGCGGCGAGCGGCGCGAGGATCGCGTCGGCGTCTGGGTGGCACGGCCCGAGAGAGGGCCCGGCCACGAGGACAAGATCGGCGCGATCGGCGTACGCCTGAAGCGCTGGGTCTCGCTGCACGGCATCTCGATCAACGTGGAGCCGGATCTGGCGCACTTCTCGGGCATCGTTCCTTGCGGCGTCGAAGACCCCCGCTACGGCGTCACCAGCCTTGTCGATCTCGGCCTCCCGGTGACCATGGCCGATGTGGACGTGGCCCTGAAGCAGGCTTTCAAGGACGTCTTTGGCGCCTGAGGCGGCCGGGACAGCCTTGCCAACGGCCGCCCTTCCGTGGCGTAATTGGGCCAGTCTTGGAATTTAAGCAAGGAATACAGCCAGAACAGCCTTCGCCTGCAGACACTTCTCATTCGTGCGCCAGCGCTCCCAGGAGCAAAGGTCAACGCCATGCATGTGGATGTGATCAAAAGCCGGGACATGTTGCTCCGCGTTCGGAGCAATTGGGAGGCTGTGTATCAGGCGGACCCCGAAGCGCAGCTCTACATGTCCTGGACATGGATCGCGGGGTGGTTTGAAAAGCTCGGCTGCCAGTGGATCGTCCTGGCCGCGAAAGCGGACGCCAATTCATCCGACTATGTCGGATTCTTCCCGCTGCAACTGCGGACTGAACAACGGCGGAACGGCACGTTCCACAACGAACTGCGCTCCGGCGGCGGCTATTTCGCCGGCTATACCGGCTTCATCTGCGATCCCAAGCTCGATCGGAGCATCATCCCCGCTTTCGCGGATCATACCAAGCGGCTGAACTGGGCAAGACTCCACCTGGAGAACATCTTCGCCTCGCCGGAACGGCTTGCCCTCTTCCTGAACGAATTTCCGTCATCCGACTTCGTCACGGAAAAGATCCAGCGCCCGGATGATGGCGACGGCATCGATCACGATATCTATGTCTATGTGAACCTGCCCGATAGCTGGGACGCTTTCCTGTACGAGCGGCTCGATACGAAAGCGCGGCGAAATGCACGCGCTGCATTGAGACAGGCAGAGGACGGCGAATACAAAATCACCACCCCCACCGCGGAGACGATCGAAGACGACATCGAGGCCCTTCTGAAGTTCTGGGAACTGCAATGGGCCGCCAAGCTCGCCGCGCGATACAATCCGCGGCTGCCCTACGGCATGATGAACAACTTCCGCAACATGCTGCGGTGCTGCTTCGCTGACAATGCGCTGTACCTGCCAATTCTCTGGCAGGGAGAAAACCGTATCGGCATTCAGGCGAGCCTCATCGACTGGAAAAACCGTTCGCTGATCAGCCTGCTGAATGGACGCGATCTGAACGTCAAGCGTCCGCCTCCCGGTTTCGTTCTTCATCTGCAATGCGTCCGCTGGGGGATTGAAAACGGCTTCGCGGTCTACGATCTCCAGACCGGCGACTTCCCCTACAAGTACGACTTCGGCGGAATCGAGCGCCGGGTCGAATGCCTGCGCGTGAGCACGCGTGACCAGCGCAACCTTCGCGGCACACTCGAGCCTTTGACCTTACCGGTGGTTTTCGATCGCGCGTTGCGAATGAAAAAGGAAGGCAGCCTCGAGGGAGCAGCGCAGGCCTGCCGTCAGATTTTGGATGCCGACCCACGCCATGCCGACGCGGCGCAATTGCTGAAGAGCCTTGACGCCGAGCGGCGGCGCGCGGTGCCGGCCAATCTCGCCACGGCCAAGGGCTTCCATCAGCGCGGGCAGATTGCGGAGGCGGAAAGAGCCTATCGGGCGATCCTGGAAGCCGAGCCGAAACACGCCGATGCGATGTATCTCCTCGGCGTCGCCCTCCTCCAGCAGCATAAATACGAAGCTGCTGAGCAGCAGCTCCGGCAGGCGATCGGCTTGCAGCCGGCCGTTGCAATACTTCACTACAACCGCGGTATCGCTCTTCAGCAACTCGGGCGGCATCAGGAAGCGCTTTCAAGTTTTGATTCCGCGCTCGCGCTCAAACCCGACTACAGTCTGGCCCTCGCCCAGCGCAACAGCATCTTGAAGACCGCTCCGCACATCGGCCTCGATCAAAGCCTCTGAAGCTGAGGGAGGCCTTCGAGGATTTTGCATCCCGAAGGCGCTCTCAGACCTGCGCAAATCAGGCCGCGGCACTGCGGGGCGCCGCCGCAAGCTTGCCTGCGATGTAACGGCGTTCCTGCGTCAGGCCGCCGAACCCGTAAGCATCCGCACGCGCATCATGCACATAGATATAGCTCTCGTTGTGCAGCGGTCCGAGCAGATCATCCATGCGCTTGAACGTAGCGGCAATGAAATCCGCCTTCTCGTCCTTGCTGTTGGTCCCGTCGGAAATGTGAATATCGACCCACACGCTGGCGAGGTTCTGATCGGCCAGCGATCGACCGCCGGCGAACCAGTCGGCGGCATCGACGGATTGCACGATCACCGCGGTGACGTTGGGGTCCTTGTGCAGGATGTCCGCCGACAGCTTGGTGACGGCGGCCGCGATGTCGGCCTTGGGTGTGTGACGTTGCGAGGTGTACTGGACTGTAATGAGGGGCATGGACGTATCTCCTTGGTCTTGCGCAATCAGCGCGCGACCGGAAGCTAGACCTTCCCGCATGATATTGATATCTTATCGTTATGTATTTCAATCATAACAGTACGTGATGATAAAATGACCACGCTGGATATCCCGACCGTTCAGGCCTTCCTGCTGGTGGCCCAACTCCAAAGCTTCACCCGCGCCGCCGAGGCCCTCGGCACGACGCAGGCGGCGGTCAGCATGAAACTCCAGCGCCTCGAAGCCACGCTCGGAAAGCGGCTGGTCGAGCGCTCTCCCCGCGCCGTCAGTTTGACTGCCGACGGCGCGGCCTTTCAGGACAATGCGCGCGCGCTGATCGCTGCCCACGACCGCGCGCTGTCGGGATCGGCTCCGGTGCACCAGCAATTGACGCTCGGTCTCAGCGACCATGCGGCGGGCCCTGAGCTTGTGCCCATTATGGAAAAGCTGAACGCTGCATCCTCATCGCTGACACTGGCGGTCACCATCGATTTTTCGCGGACGCTGCTCGATGCATTCGACGGCGGCGAACTCGATGCCGTCGTGGTGCGTCAGGAAGGCAGCCGGCGCGGCGGGGAAACACTTTGCACCGATGAGTTCGGCTGGTTCGCGTCGCCCGGATTCCACTGGGCCAACGGCGAGACGCTCCGCGTCGCAGCGCTGGCCGCTCCATGCGGCGTACGCGCCACCGCAACGCGGGCGCTCGACAAGGCGAATGTGAAATGGAGCGAGGCTTTCATCGGCGGCGGCGTGAGCGCTGTCGTCGCCGCAGCAGCCGCAGGACTGGCGGTCGCACCGCTCGCGAAACGGATCGCACCGGCCGGCATGGTCGATGTCGGCCCGGCGTTCGGATTGCCGCGGCTCAGCCCATCGAAAGTGATGCTTTATTCCCGCGTCAGCGACGCATCGAAACGGGCCGCGCTGCGTATTCTGGCCGCAACATTCCGCAAGGAAGCCGGCACGAAGTAACCTGCGTCAGATCGTCGGCAGAATCGAGAACCGTTCACCCCGCGTGCGCAGGTTCAGCATGTCCTCACCGGCAGGCTCGTTATCGACCGCCGTTACGTGGGCCATGCCTGGCCCATGCCGGCATTTTTCGATCAGCGCCGCCACATCGGATTCGGAGCCGGACAGCACCGCTTCCACCGTACCGTCCTTGCGGTTGCGCGCCCATCCCGCGAGCCCTCGCGCCACGGCCTCGCCCTCGATCCAGGCGCGGTATCCAACGCCCTGCACCTTCCCTCGAACGATGATGTGACGAATGACACCGCTCATCGCTTCGGCCTCGCGTCTTATTTCTTCAGTCCGAGGAAATCGTCGTTGCGAATTTTCACCTCGGCGCTGCGCATTACGCGGTTGGTGAGTTCCGCTGACGGCAGTCCCTTCAAATCCTTCGGAGCAACGCCATCGCGCAGCGCTTTCTGAGTCTCGTAAACAGCCTGCGTGGCCGCCGCGATCGGCTGGTGGCCCTGATTGGCGACACGCACGCGCTGGCTGGCAAGGAACGCCGTATCGGCGAGTTCGCCATCGGCGCTTCCCATGATGATCGGCAGCTTGGTCGCAGCCGCGATGGCCTGAAGTTCGGCGCGGGTTTTCAGACCGGTGAAAAACAGCGCATCGACGCCAGCGGTCTCATAGGCTCTCGCACGCGCCACCGTGTCGTCGATGCCGGTGATCGACGCGGCGCCGGTGCGGCCGACAATCACCAGCGACAGATCGGAGCGCCCGTCCAGCGCCGCCTTCATCTTGCCGACACCTTCCTCGATCGAGATCACCTGCGGCCTGGCCTGCCCATAAGCCTGCGGCAGCAAAGTATCTTCGATGGTCAATCCGGCGGCGCCAGCGGCTTCAAGCTCCTGCACGGTGCGGCGGACGTTGAGCGCGTTGCCATAGCCATGATCGGCATCGACCAGCACGGGAATTTTCCCTGCGCGGCAAATGCGGCGCACCTGCTCGGCGAGCTCCGACAGCGTAATCAGCAGCAGATCGGGATCGCCGAGGATGGTCAGCGACGCAGCGGAGCCGCCGAGCAGTCCAAGCTCGAACCCGACGTCCTCGGCAATGCGCGCCGAGATCGGATCGTAGACCGAACCGGGACGTATGACCTCGCGGCCCGACAGGATGGCACGGAATGCTTCGCGCTTCTCCTGCGGGACCATTTCACCCTCACGCAAATTCGAGGATCAGCGCATCGACGGCGAGTGTTGCCCCGGGTGTGGCGGCGATTTTCTTCACAACGCCGTCGCGTTCGGCACGCAACACGTTCTGCATCTTCATCGCCTCGATGACGGCAAGGGTTTCGCCCGCCTTGACGTCCTGACCTTCGGTCACGGCGATCGAGATCACGAGCCCCGGCATCGGACACAGCACCTTCTTGCCGGCATCTGCGGCCGAACTGATCGGCATCAGGCGCGCCGCCGTGGCCTCCGTTTCGGTGAAGACCTGCACGGGCACTTCATAGCCCTGATAGGCCAGCCGGAAGCCGTTCGGCATCGGCCTCACCTGCACGGCGACCGGATGCCCTGCGATGCTGCCCTGCCAGACCGGATCGCCGGGCTTCCAGTTCGAGAGCAGTGTGACGGGCTGACCGAGCGCGCCATCGGCGCCGACAAGACGCACGACAATCCCCTCGCCATCCCGCGCGACTTCGAGTGGCACTTCGTTCCGGTCGAGCCACACCGCGCGGCGGCGTTCGCGCGACACCGCGCGGCCGTTCAACTGGCCGGAAATCTGGCGCTTGCGCTCGCCCAGAATGTGATCGACAGCCGCGGCAACCGCCGCGATCCGGTTTGCGGTTTCGCCTTCCGGCGTGCGCGGTCCGAAGCCTTTCGGAAACTCTTCAGAGATGAACCCCGTCGACAGATTGCCCTCACGCCAGCGCGGATGGTTCATCAGCGCCGACAGGAACGGAATGTTGTGACGGATACCGTCGATATAAAACGAATCCAGCGCCTGCGACTGCGCCTCGATGGCGGCGGCCCGCGATGACGCATGGGTCACCAGCTTGGCGATCATCGGATCGTAATAGATCGAAATCTCGCCGCCTTCCTGTACGCCGGTGTCGTTGCGCACAGTGATGTCGTCCACCTTGCTCTCCGCGGGCGGACGATACTTCACAAGTCGTCCGATCGACGGCAGGAAATTCCGGAACGGATCCTCGGCATAGACGCGCGACTCGACGGCCCAGCCGGTCAGCGTCACGTCCTTCTGGGTCAGCGCGAGTTTCTCGCCGGCAGCGCTGCGGATCATCTGCTCGACGAGGTCGACGCCGGTGATCAGTTCGGTCACCGGGTGTTCGACCTGAAGGCGGGTGTTCATCTCGAGGAAGTAGAAGCTCTTGTCCTGGCCCGCCACGAATTCCACCGTGCCGGCGGAATCGTAATTCACGGCCTTGGCCAGCGCGACGGCCTGCTCGCCCATCTTGCGGCGGGTGGCCTCGTCGAGTAGCGGCGACGGCGCCTCTTCGATCACCTTCTGGTTGCGGCGCTGGATCGAGCACTCGCGCTCGCCGAGATAGATCACATTGCCATGCTTGTCGCCCAGCACCTGAATTTCGATGTGGCGGGGATCGACAATGAACTTTTCGACGAAAACACGGTCGTCGCCGAACGACGCTTTCGCCTCGGCCTTGGCGAGGTTGAAGCCTTCCTCGACCTCGGATTTCGAATGCGCGATGCGCATGCCCTTGCCGCCGCCGCCGGCCGAGGCCTTGATCATGACCGGATAACCGATCTCGTCGGCGATCTTGGCGGCATGCGCCGCGTCCTCGATCACACCGAGATAGCCCGGCACAGTGGACACCTCGGCCTTGGCTGCGGCCTTCTTCGATTCAATCTTGTCGCCCATCGCGGCGATCGCGCCCGGATTGGGACCGATAAAAACCACCCCCGCTGCCGCCAGCGCCCGCGGGAAAGCTTCACGTTCGGACAGGAACCCATAGCCAGGGTGCACCGCCTCTGCTCCGGTCTGGCGGCAGGCCTCGACAATCTTCTCCATGACGAGGTAGCTCTCGGCTGCCTGCGGCGGGCCGATGAAGACGGCCTCGTCCGCCATCTCGACATGGAGTGCGTCGCGGTCGGCTTCCGAATAGACGGCGACCGTCTTAATGCCCATACGGCGTGCCGTTTTGATGACCCGGCAGGCGATTTCGCCGCGATTGGCGATCAGTATCTTCTTGAACATGAGCTGATTTGGACCTTAAGGGCGGAATTCGGCTGGAAGAGCTTTCAACCGCAAATTTGCATGCACGGCGGGTTGTAACAATTCTGTCGCGAGGCGTAACTACACCAAGTTACCACTCAGCACACCTGCATTGACCGCATACCCATCCGAAAAAGAGTCTCCCATGCGCCGCACCATTTCTTTCATTTCCTTTGGTTTTTTGGCGTTGTCGTCGGCTGTCGCTTTCGCCCAAAACAGCCAGCCCCGCAACCTGATTCTATTCGTGCCAGATGGGCTCCGCGCGCTCAAGGTCACCCCCGAACTGGCGCCCGCGATGGCTGCCGTGCGCGATAAGGGCGTGAATTTCAAGAACCCCCACTCCCTCTTCCCCACCTTCACCATGGCCAACGCGTCCGGGATGTCGACCGGGCACTATCTCGGTGACACAGGCACCTTCAGCAACTCGATCTATACCGGCCGTCCGGTGCAGTCGGTTCCGAGCCAGTTGGGCACGGTCGTGCCGTTCATCGAGCACGACCAGATTTTGGGTGAGGTCGATAAGGACTTCAACGGCGACTACCTCAACGAGGAAACCTTGCTGAAAGCCGCGCGCGACGCCGGATACAGCACGGCCGCCATCGGTAAGGTTGGCCCGACATTCCTGTTCGACCACACCGAGCGGACCGGCACCAAGACCATCACCGTCGACGATCAGACCGGCGCCGTCGAAAAAGACGGCAAGCTGATCGGCATTCCGCTCTCCGATGAAATGAAGGCGGCCCTGACCGCCGCCAACCTCCCTCTCGCGACGCCCGGCCGCGGCGACAACGGCAAGGCCGGTGACGCCAAGACCCCCGGCACGACGGTCGCCAACATCAAGCAGCAGGAATATCTCGCCGACGTCGCCAGCAAGGTCGTGCTGCCGATGTTCAAGGCGCGCAACAAGCCGTTCGTGCTGGTGTTCTGGTCGCGCGATCCTGACGGCACCCAGCACAACCAGGGCGACAGCCTCAACAGCGTGACACCGGGCATCAACGGCCCGTCTTCGCTCGCGGCCATCAAGAATGCCGACAACAATCTCGCTCAATTGCGGAAAGCTCTCGACGACCTCGGCCTCTCCGCCACCACCAACATCATCGTCTCGGCGGATCACGGCTTCTCGACAATCTCGAAGGAAAGCAAGACCAGTCCAACGGTGAAGAACAGCTATCCCGACACGCCGGAAGGTTTTCTGCCGCTCGGTTTCCTTGCCCTCGATCTGGCGAAGGCATTGGACCTGCCGCTGTTCGATCCCAACGACGGCAACAAGCAGGTTGGCGCCAATGCGTATCCGAAAGCCGGCAACGCCCTGCTCGGCAAGGACCCGAGCAAGCCGGATCTGGTCGTTGCGACCAATGGCGGCTCCGACCTGATCTACCTGCCGAAGGGTGACAAGAAACTTGCGGACCGCACCGTGAAGGCGCTGCTTGAACAGGATTACGTCAGCGGCATTTTCGTCGAGGATAAGCTCGGGAAACTTCCCGGCACGTTGCCGCTCTCGACCCTCAGCCTGAGAGGCAAGGCCGTGACACCCCACCCGGCCATCGTCGTGAACTTCCGCTCCTATTCCACGGGGTGCGACGAACCGACGCTGTGCTCGGTCGAAATCGCGGACACCGTTCTGCGTCAGGGCCAGGGCATGCACGGCAGTTTCAGCCGCGGCGACACCATGAATTTCATGGCGGCGATCGGTCCTGATTTCAAAGCCGGTTTTGCCAGTGATCTACCCGTGAGCAATGCCGACGTCGGCATCACAGCGGCGCATCTTCTCGGTCTCAACCGCAAGCCCAAGGGCACGCTGATGGGCCGTGTGATGACGGAAGCGATGCCGAACGGCCTCGTCCCGAAGTCGTTCGCCACCACCATCACCGGCAAGCCAGCCGCCAACGGCCTGCGAACCGTGCTGAAGTTCCAGCGCGTCCAGGAGCAGCGCTACTTCGATGTGGCGGGATTTCCGGGAAAAACTGTCGGCCTTCCCGAACTGGCCAAGACGGCAGGCGCCAAGTAGCGCCTGTCCGTCAGTTAGAAGCCGCTGGCCTTACATTCCAAGGTCGAGGAAATTCGGCAGCGTATGCGCAAGCGGCATGGTCGCCGCGCCGATCAGGCTCGCGACCAGCGCCGCAAGCGCGCGGTTGTTGCGGCGGGTGCCGCGCATCTGGCCGGCGATCCACTCAAGCACTTCGGTGTTGACGCCAACCGCAGTGGTCGGCGCCCAGCTCTCGATCGAGGTCTCGGGTGAGAGCGCAACGGAACGCGGCGGCACCGGCAGACCGGAAGCAGCAGCCGCATGATGCACGATCGCCTTTGTGAACAGGTCGTCGAACCGGCCGTCGTCGCTGCGCTCGGTCGCGGCCTTGTTGATCTCGAAAAGGGTTTCAGCCTCGGCGCGGCTGACGGGCTCGTTGGTGTTTGCCGCGGCGTTGAGAATACGCGCGCACCAGGCTGCATCGTCCGCATCCAGCGCCCGCGAGAAGTGAACGCGGCCTGTCGTCGTCGGCCCCTCACCGGTGATGACACCGTCGCGCACGAAAGCGAGCGCGTAGGCAGACACATCGCGGTCGGCAACGGAGCTGGTTTCGATTTTCCGGATCAGGTCGGAAAGCGGAGCGTTGGAGATGATCGAGGCGGACGTCATGTTACTATTCTCTTTTTGTGTCCCGCAGCATTTTCATGCGGATGTAAACGAAGCGTTAATGAAGCGATTCGGAGCGCGCTTCTTTCCCTTATGGTTGCGGATTGGTCGCACTGACCGTCCGCATGGTTCATGCAATGCCAACCGGAACCGGCGGCGTTGCGGCGCATCAAAGTCAAATTCGGGGCATAGCGAAAAAGTGAGCCCGCGCCGGCCAATTATGAATTTTCATTAATCCGGCTCGCGGCAGAACGGATTTTCAAAGGACTGTCCTTCGCGAGAAAAACCTTGTCCTTTTCGGTATGCAGTTCCGTTTTGGGGCATCTGCCGATATACCAGCGCAGCGAGATTTTCCTCGCAACTCCAAGTACGTGAGGCCAAAAACATGACAATCCAGATTGGCGCGGTGGCGCCCGATTTCGAGGCTGATACCACCGAAGGACGCATCAAATTTCACGACTGGATCGGCGATAGCTGGGCTCTTCTCTTTTCGCATCCGAAGGATTTCACGCCGGTCTGCACGACCGAACTCGGACGGCTGGCGGGACTGAAGCCAGAATTCGACAAGCGCGGCGTCAAGCTGCTCGGGCTAAGCGTCGACCCGGTCGACAGGCACGCCAAGTGGAGCGACGACATCAAGGAGACGCAGGGGTTTGCGCCGAACTATCCCATGATCGGCGATACCGATCTCGCGGTCGCCAAGCTCTACAACATGCTGCCCGCCAGCACGTCCGGCGATGCCAATAGCCGGACCGCTGCCGACAACGCCACGGTGCGCACGGTGTTCGTCATCGGTCCGGACAAGAAGGTGAAGCTCGTGCTGGTCTATCCGATGACCACCGGGCGCAACTTCGACGAGATCCTGCGCGTGATCGACTCTCTGCAACTCACTGCCAAGCATCGCGTGGCGACGCCGGCGGACTGGAAACAGGGCGAAGACGTTATCATCGCCGGCTCGGTCACCGACGATGAAGCCAAGACGATCTATCCGGGCGGCTGGAAGTCGCCGAAGCCCTATATCCGGATTGTTCCGCAGCCGAAATAATCGCGGCAAGGACGCAAAATTAAAAGGGGACGCATTGCGTCCCCTTTTCTATTTGTCGGTTAGTTGGTCGCCCCTAGGCCGCCCTGACACCGTCGAGGAAGCGCTCAACCTCCGCCTGAAGATGCAAACTCTCGCCGCTCAGCGCCTGCGCCGACTTGAGGATCTCGTCGGACGTCTCGCCGGTCCGGTTTGCGCCACGGGCGACGTCCCCGACATTGGCGGCGACTTCGGTGGTGACGGTTGCGGCGGCTTGAACGCTTTTGGCGATTTCGTGCGTCGCGGCCCCTTGCTGTTCAACCGCGGCGGCAATCGATGTTGCAATGTCGTTGATCTGCTCGATGGTCTGCCCGATGGCCTTGATCGCGGCGACAGATTCACGCGTCGCAGACTGCATGTTGACGATGTGGCTGCTGATCTCGTCGGTCGCCTTCGCCGTCTGGCCGGCCAGGTTTTTGACTTCCTGCGCCACCACCGCGAAGCCACGTCCAGCCTCGCCTGCCCGCGCTGCCTCGATGGTCGCGTTGAGCGCCAGAAGGTTGGTCTGCTCCGCAATCGATGTGATCAGTTTCACGACGTCACCGATGCGATCTCCTGCCATCGACAGATCGGCCATCCGTGCGTCGGTGGCGACCGCCTGTTGAACGGCATCGGCAGCGATCCCGTTGGATTCCTGAACCCGGCGGCTGATCTCTGCGATCGAGCTTGTCAGTTCTTCGGACGCCGCAGCCGCGTTGCGCACGTGCTCCGACGCCTGCGCCGATGCATCGGCGGACGCCTTCGACAGATGCGCCGTGCTGCGCGCGGTTTCGGTCAGATTTCTTGCCGTACTCTCGAACTCGCCGGACGAATGCAGGACCTTGTCGATAATTCCGCCGACGTTGGACTGGAATTCATCCACGAAGCTTTGCAATTCCGCCTTGCGCTGCTGCACTGACTCCGCCTCGGCGGTCTTGCGCTCCGCCTCGAGCCGGCGGCGCTCGAGAGAATTGTTCTTGAACACGCCAATGGTCCGGGCGATGGAGCCGATTTCATCATACCTGTCGACATGATTGATGGTCACGTCGGGTTTGCCTTCCGCAAGCGATGTCAGCGTATCCGTGACCGAGCGGAGTGGCCGGGTCACGCTGCGCACGATCAGCATCGTCAAACCGAGAACCAGCAACGCCCCGACCACCGCTGCAATCGTCATCATCTGCATGGCATGGACAAGCATCGCGTCGAGCGGGGCCGTCGGAATCCCGACATAGAGAATTCCGATGATCTTTCCCGCAGCATCGAATACCGGCTGATACGCGGTCATGAAGCTTTTGCCGAACAGCACAGCCGGTCCTTTGTAGGCCTGCCCGCTTCGGAGGACCGCCTGCGCGGGATGATCCGGCGCAAGCTGGGTCCCGACAGCGCGGTCGCCGTTCTCCTTCTTGACGTTGGTGGTCTTGCGGACGAACTGCCCGGTCGCGTCGTCATACACGAAGAGTGTGGCGTTCCCGCCGACGTAGGACGTCGCGCGATCAACCGTCGTGTGATCCTTGAACTCCGGCATCGCAGGAATTTCAGCACGGCTGACGATGCCGTCCTTGATCGTGACCTTGGCATCCCCGTAAGTTTCGGCGAAGGCCAGAGCCAGCGTGCGAAGGCTGGTTTCGATGTCGGATTTTGCCCTTGTCTCGAACTCCGTGCTCAGCGACCAGTAGGCTGCTCCGACAACCATCGAGGTGGTCGCGGCGATCAGTACCGCCGCACAGATCGTGGCCTTGGTCCCGAGTTTAAACTTCAGGAAACCAAGGGAATTCTTCCCCAAGCCGAGTGCCATCGTGTCGTCCCCAAAAAATGCATTCCGATCAAAAAATCGATGGATTTTGACAGTTTATGTTTACCGCCTCATTAACAGTTCGCCAGGTGGCCAAGCGCTGCCGCTAACGTCAGGATTGCCAGCGCAATGACAGGTTCTTCAGCTTCCCCCTTGATCGTCTGGTTTCGTGACGATCTGCGGCTTTCCGATCATCCAGCCGTGCATGATGCCGCCCAAAGCGGCGCACCGCTCGTCTGCCTTTACGTTCTGGACGAAGAAGGCAGCCCTCAGCACGGACGTCCGATCGGCAGCGCATCGCGCTGGTGGCTCGCCCAGTCGCTCCGGAGTTTACAGGGGAGCCTTACTGCACGAGGCCAATCGCTGACCCTCCGCAGGGGCCGTCCCGCGCGCGTGATCGCAGATCTTGCGCAAGAGATCCGCGCTTCTGCGGTCCATTGGAACGAGAGCGACATCCCCGGTGAGGCGGCCACTGAGCGCGAGGTGACGACCGCCCTTGACCGCATCGGCGTCGCATCGCGCAGCTTTCCCAGCGACCTGCTGGTGAGACCCGCAAGCCTGCGCAACAAGGAAGGCCGCGGCCTGCGCGTGTTCACACCATTCTGGAAACGCATCCTGAGCTTAGGCGACCCACCCAAACCTCTGCCCGCGCCAAAGGCGCTGACAGCCGGCCCGAAGATCGCCACCGACGACCTGGCTTCCTGGAACCTGGAGCCGACTCGGCCCGACTGGGCGTCGGGGTTGCGCGAGACATGGACGCCGGGCGAATCCGCAGCACAGAAACGGCTGAAGGATTTCCTCGACAACGACATAGCAAGCTACGCATCGTTGCGCGACCGCCCTGATCGCGATGCTACGTCACGGCTATCGCCGCATCTGCGCTTCGGCGAAATCAGCCCGCGTCAGGTCTGGCATTCCGCCAGTTTCGCTGCGGCCAGAAAACCCGCAATATCCAGCAGTGTCGCGAAATTTCTGAGCGAACTCGGCTGGCGCGAATTCTCGCGTCATCTCTTGTTCGATTATCCCCAACTTGCCGAACGGAATCTTCAATCGTCGTTCGACGCATTCCCCTGGCAACGCGACGCCAAGGCGCTGCGTGCATGGCAGAGCGGCCGGACCGGCTATCCCATCGTCGACGCCGGGATGCGGGAACTCTGGCACACCGGCATCATGCACAACCGGGTACGGATGGTGGTCGCATCGTTTCTGGTGAAGCACTTGCTGATCGACTGGCGCGACGGCGAAAAGTGGTTCTGGGATACGCTGGTCGATGCCGACCCCGGAAGCAACCCGGCGAGCTGGCAGTGGGTGGCGGGCTCGGGCGCGGATGCGGCGCCCTATTTCCGCGTCTTCAATCCGATCCTGCAGGGCGAGAAGTTCGATCCCGACGGCGCGTATGTCTCGAAGTGGGTGCCGGAGCTGGCGCGCCTTCCGGCCAAACTGATCCACCAGCCATGGGAAGCCACGCCGATGGAGTTGGCCGCAGCCGGCGTGACGCTTGGAAAAACCTATCCGGAGCCGATCGTCGATCACAAGACAGCACGTGCGCGGGCGCTCGCTGCTTATGCAAAGACGCGCGGCTAGCTGCCGGGAGAGATGTCGGCCTTCGCCGGGCGATTCACCAGCAGCACGGCCGCGGCGCAGATCACCATGCCCGCGATCGAGATCAGATCAAGCCGCTCGTCGAACAGCACATAAGCCATAATCGCGGTCACACCGGGCACCAGATAGAAGAGACTAGCCACCCGTGTCGCGGCCGAGTGACGGATCAGCCAGTAAAGCAGGCCGATTGATCCGATCGAGAGCACGATAACCAGCCACGCAAGACCGAGCACGAACTCGCGGTTCCAGACGATCACGCGCGTTTCGAACAACCATGCGCCGAGTGCGAACAACAAGCCCGCCGCGATAAACTGAATGAAATTTCCGGCGCGCCAGTCGATCTGGCTGCAATAACGCTTCTGATAGAGCGTGCCGAGCGTGATGCTGACAAGCGCGACACAGGTGCCGAGCCACCCCCAGCCCGCCTCGCCCGACAGCGAACGGCCGTGCAGAACGATCAGCGTTCCGGCGAGGCCCATCAGCAGTCCGGTCCACTGAAGCGGCGAAACGCGCTCGCCGAGCCAGCGGTTCGCGAGTGTGGATGTCAGGATGGGTTGCAGACCCGGAATGAGCGCGGACAGCCCCGCAGGCACGGAATGAAAGATCGCGACTGCTGTCCCGCCAAGATAGAAGCCATGGACGAGAAGCCCTGCAATCGCACTGTGGATGATGCCCGCGCGATTCGGCCATTTGGCCCGCCAGATCACAGCTATCACACCCATCAGCAATGCCACGAGGGCCATGCGCACGGTGAGATAGGTCAGCGGTTCGGCGCCGGCCAGCACGTATTTCGTGCCGATGAATCCTGTGCTCCATAGCAGGACGAAGATCGCAGGCGCTGTCCGCGCGGCAATCGATTCGAGTGTGGGCTGGGGCGACGATTGGCTCATTTGCGCAACTGCTTGCCCGATCCTATGGTGTCGGGCAATCGTCAAATGCGCCGGACGCCCTGCCCGGAAACGCAGACCGAACTCGCTTCAAACATGAGGATCCGCCATGGATGTTCGCGCCGCCGTTGCCACCGCTGCCGGCAAACCGCTCGAGATCACGACCGTTCAACTCGAAGGCCCACGCGAGGGCGAAGTGATGGTCGAGGTCAAGGCGACAGGCATATGTCATACCGATGAATTCACGCTGTCAGGCGCCGACCCGGAAGGTCTCTTCCCCGCTATTCTCGGCCACGAGGGCGCGGGCATTGTCGTTGACGTCGGTCGCGGCGTCACCAGCGTCAAGAAAGGCGATCATGTCATTCCGCTGTACACGCCGGAATGCCGCCAGTGCCCCTCCTGTCTCTCGCGCAAGACCAATCTGTGCACCGCGATCCGCGCCACGCAAGGACAGGGCCTGATGCCTGACGGCACGTCCCGCTTCTCGCTGGGCGGCAAACCGATCCATCACTACATGGGCACGTCGACCTTCGCGAACTACACGGTGCTGCCGGAAATCGCCGTGGCGAAGATCCGCGAGGACGCGCCATTCGACAAGGTTTGCTACATCGGCTGCGGCGTCACCACCGGCATCGGCGCGGTCATCAATACCGCCAAGGTAGAGCAAGGCGCGAAGGCCATCGTGTTCGGTCTCGGCGGCATCGGGCTGAACGTGCTGCAAGGCCTGCGGCTCGCCGGCGCCGACATGATCATCGGCGTCGACCTCAACAATGACCGGAAGGCGTGGGGCGAGCGCTTCGGCATGACGCATTTCGTCAATCCGACGGAGGTCGGCAAGGACCTCGTGCCTTATCTCGTCAACATGACCAAGACGAAAGAAGACCAGATCGGCGGCGCGGACTATACGTTCGACTGCACAGGCAACGTCACCGTGATGCGCCAGGCGCTCGAGGCGTGCCATCGCGGCTGGGGACAGTCGATCGTCATCGGCGTCGCGCCCTCGGGAGCGGAAATCGCAACGCGTCCGTTCCAGCTTGTGACCGGACGGGTGTGGAAAGGCACGGCCTTCGGCGGCGCCCGCGGCCGCACCGACGTGCCAAAGATCGTCGACTGGTACATGCAGGGGAAAATCCAGATTGATCCGATGATCACGCATGTGATGCCGCTGAACGACATCAACAAGGCGTTCGATCTGATGAAGCGCGGAGAGTCGATCAGGGGCGTCGTGACGTTCTGACGAGAACGCCGATGCTTCAAAGAAAAACTATTGGGAGTTAGAAGAACTCCTCCGGGCACGGATCGACAATCTGCCAGAGGTCCGTGCCGTTCTTGATCTTCTTCATATCGTTGGTGAGGCCGCCGTTGCGGCTGATCCACGACTTCACAGTCGGAGGATAGTACGACATCAAGTCCGATGTCCCCTCGCTGCTGTTGATCTTCATGCCGAACGTAAAGGCCTTGTCGTAGTAGGCCAGATGAAAACCAAGGCTGGCGCGCGGCGTGACGCAGATCTTGTTCATCGGCACGATGCCGAACACCATCGTGCAGGCCGAATTGCAGATGCCGTCGATGATGACGCGCTCGCCGCGAGCGCGGATGCGCTGATACTTTGCCTTGTACTCTTCGACATAGCCGCCGTGATCGCGCGTGATGCGCAGGTCTGCACGCGCCGGCATCGCGGCCAGCAGTGAGACAACGACAGACACAAAAACGGCAATCCGCATGCAAGCCCGAGCACGATGAAGTCGGAAACAAATGGTGACGGCCCTAATGAGCTCCATCAACACCAAGACTCTGGCGGGACTGTGTTTGAAAAACCGTTAAGCATGACGGAGCGGACATCAAGGAACTTCAAATAAACGGAACAACCAATTGAAATATAAGAAAAATTAGAAATCGAACGGCGCAAACCATTCCGCAAAAGCAAGGGAGCGGACGGCCCGTCAGCCACCCGCTCCCCGCTCATTTATACCGTCCAGCGACTCACTTCTTCGGAGGACGCACCGCATCCGCAGTGCCCTGAATGAAGGCGATGATCTTGACCACGTCGTCATCGCTCAGCTTGCCGGTGAAGTCCGGCATGCCTTTGTCGACATGCGGTCCCTTGAAGACGAAGTTCTTCAGGTTCGCGATGGTCTCCGCGCCAACATAACCGAGGTTCCTGACGTTGCCGCCCTTGTCGACGCCGGGCACGCCGTGACAGGTGACGCAACTGCTGACATACAGCAGCGTTCCTGGCCCGACATCTGCCGTATTGTACTTCACGCCTTCGACGAGGTTCTCCATCTGGTATTTCGTGATGGGCGGCAGCGGCGCCTTGCCGTCGATCGCGAAGGTATAGACCGTGCCGGGATTGTCCGCCTCGGTGGCCCGGGCCGCGATCCCGAACACACCGCCCCACCCGACCGCGATCGATACGTACTGCTTGCCGTCGAGCATGTAGGTCGAAGCAGCCGCCACGACGCCGGTGCCCGTCGGAGATTCCCAAAGCTTTTCACCAGACGTAGCGTTGTAGGCGATGAAGCGGCCGTCAGCCGTTCCCTGGAACACAAGGTTGCCGGCGGTGGTCAGCGTGCCGCCATTCCACGGCGCGACATATTCCTGTTTCCAGGCTTCTTTCTGCTTGACCGGATCCCACGCGATGAGCCGGCCGAACGGCAGGTTCTGGGGCGGCGTCGCGTTAAGGACGAAGCCGGTGTTCCAGCCGGTGTTGCCGCCGAACTCGCCGGGCTGGTTGGCATTGTGCTTCCAGCCCTTCTGCGGAGTGAGATTGAGCGGCACACCCTGCGCGGGCAGATACACGAGGCCGGTCATCGGATTGAACGACATCGGGTGCCAATTGTGGGCGCCGTAAGGACCCGGAATGGCGTCCATGCCTTTTTCCGGATCGCGAGCAGCGGCAACTTCAATCGGACGTCCATTGGCGTCGTATCCGGTCGCCCAGTTCACATCGACGAAATTCTTCGCCGAGATGAACTTGCCGTTGGTGCGATCGATCACGAAGAAGAAGCCGTTCTTCGGCGCGTGAAGGATCACCTTCCGCGGAGCGCCGTCGATATTGATGTCAGCCAGGATCATCGGCTGGGTTGAGGTGTAATCCCAATGATCGCCCGGCGTTTCCTGATAATGCCAGACGTATTTTCCGGTGTCGGCATTCAGCGCGACGATCGACGCGAGATAGAGGTTGTCGCCGCCGGCGGGACTGCGGAGATGACGATTCCACGGCGAGCCGTTGCCGGTCCCGATGTAGACGAGATTGAGATCGGGATCGAAGGTGATGGTGTCCCACGCCGTTCCGCCGCCGCCGTTGACCCAGTATTTGCCAGCCGGATCCCAGGTCTTGGCGGCCGCTTCCATCGATTCATCTTCGTATGGCTTCGATGGATCGCCGGGAACGACGAACCAGCGCCAGGCCTGATTGCCGGTTTCTGCATCGTAAGCCGTCACGTAACCCCGCGCGCCATACTCAGCGCCGCCGTTACCGATCACCACCTTCCCGTTCACGACACGCGGCGCGCCCGTAATCGTGTACGAGTGCTCCTTGTCGATCAGCGTGTCTTTCTCCCAGACCTTCTTGCCGGTCACAGCGTCGAGCGCGATCAGCCGGCCATCATAGGCGCCGACAAAAACCTTGCCCTTGTGAAGCGCGACACCGCGGTTCACCACGTCGCAGCAGCCCTTGTAGCCGATGGAGCGTGAAACCTCAGGATCGAAACTCCATATCCTCTTGCCGGTGCGGACGTCGATCGCATGCACCACGCTCCATGAGGCGGTGACATACATAATGCCATCGACAACCAGAGGCGTTGCCTCAACGCCGCGCGACGATTCGAGGTTGTAGGTCCACATAAGACCCAGGTTCTTCACGTTGTCGGTATTGATTTGATTCAACTTGCTGAAACGTGTCTCGCCATAGTCGAGGCCAATGGTCGGCCAGTCGTTGGACGTTGCTGCGTTGTCCTTGATGGAGTTCTGATCGACAGCCGACGTCACCGCCTTGATGTGCTCAGGCGATCCCTTCGGCGGTGATTGTGCAGAGGCTGCTGAAAAGATGGCAAGCGTTGCGATTGTGGATGCAATCATCAAAAAACCCAGCGGCGAGCGCTGGGTTTCGGGAGTCCTTGAAAATTCTCGGCGAGCAGTAGGGCTGGCAAGACGGATCATGCATTCCTCCGATGGCCTCTCACGGGCCTGAACGAATGTTAGACGCAAAAGAAGAAGCGTCAACGAAACCATGTTGCGCATCGCAACGAAGGCGCACCTCCATTCTTGCAGCGCACGCAGATTGAAGCGTGCACCGGTTGAGATACAGCGCTTCGCGAGTCCCTCCAGGACTACGAGCCAAATCCGTTCCAAGCAGCGGTCAAACTGCAGGCGGCGCACCAGCTTACCCGCCCGGCTTAACCGTCATATTCATGTGCAGGTGGCCGGATATCCGGTTCCGTAACCCAAGTCCCGCAGTTATGCTGTCGTCGAACGATTGGCCCGCGTTGGCTGGAAAGAGAACCATGCGTTTCATGCCTCGCGCCTTTGCCGCAACCGCAGATCAAATGCGGCGGCGCGATTTCATTGCACTTGCTGGTAGCGCGGCTGCATGGATGGTGCCTGCCTATGCGCAGACCATGCCGGTCATCGGATATCTTGGTTCGGAAACTCCGCAACGCTACGGCAGCCGCCTCACCGCCTTCCGCAACGGTCTGGCAGAGATCGGCTACGCAGAAGGCCGCAATGTCGCCATCGAGTTTCGCTGGGCGGAAGGTCAGTACAGCCGGTTACCTGCACTCGCCGCAGACCTGGCCAATCGAAAGGTGAATCTCATCGTTGCTGCGGGTGGCGCTGAGGTGGCGCTTGCAGCCAAATCCGCCACGACCACCATCCCGATTGTCTTTGAAATGGGCGGCGATCCGGTTGCGCTCGGGGTGGTGGACAGTATGTCCCGGCCGGGAGGAAATCTCACCGGCGTGTCCAGCCAGAGCGTGGAGGTCTCGCGCAAGCGCCTGGAATTCCTGCATGAAGTCCGCCCAAGCACCAATGTATTCGCTGTGGCCATTAATCCCACAAGTCCGACCTCGGATACGCAGTTGAAGAACCTTGGTACCGCGGCGGAAAGCCTCGGATTAGAGCTCGTTGTGATGAAAACCAGCGCTGAGCAAGAATTTGACGGCATGTTTAAGGCTGTGAGCGAAATGCGGACGGGCGGACTTGTCTTCAGCTCCGATCCCTATTTCGCTTACCGCAGTGAGCTGCTGGCCCTATTGGCAGCCCGTCATTCCGTGCCTGCGATGACCCAATCCCGCGACTTCCCGCTCGCTGGCGGCCTGATGAGTTACGGCGGTGACTTCAGTCAGTCGCACCGTCACACTGGCATGTATGCCGGCCGTATCCTCAGGGGCGAGAAGCCTTCCGATTTGCCGGTACAACGGGTGACCAAAGTCGAGTTGTTCATCAACCTGATGGCCGCCAAAGCCCTCGGCATATCCTTCCCGTCCTCGCTTCTGAGTAGCGCCGACGAGGTGATCGAATGACCTGGCCGCCCGGCCGTCTCTCGAGATAGGACGATGTCCGATCCACGCACCGCCCCGCGCACCTCACTGTTCAGGAAATACTTTCGCGCGCTGTTTGCGGCGACCGTCGTGCCGCTTCTGATCGCAGGCGCAAGCGAGGCCTGGTTCGGCTATCACGACCAGCGCGCAAGATTAAACGACCTTCTGAACGCAGAAGCCCGGTTTGCTGCCGTCAACATTCAGGACTTCATCGAAAGTATCCGGGATCAGCTCGGCTGGGTTGTCCAACTGCCGTGGTCGGACGACAGCGGCGACAGGCGAAGGCTCGACGCTCTGCGCTTGCTACGCCAGGTTCCGGCCATTGAGAGCCTCAGTCTGGTCGACCCTGCCGGGAAGGAACGGCTGTTCGTGTCGCGCATCGGCTTGAACAGGATTGAGAGCGGAGCGGATCTCTCAACGAAACCGGCTGTGATGGCAGCCCGGTCAGATCGTATCTGGTTTGGCCCGGTCACATTCTATCGCGGCTCGGAGCCCTTTATGACGATCGCCGTCGCGGGCAACCGTTCGGCAGACGGGCTCGCTATCGCGGAGGTCAATCTCAAATTCATTTGGGAGGTCATCTCGGGAATTCGCGTAGGACGCACCGGAGAAGCCTTCGTGCTTGATAAGCCGGGCCGCGTCGTCGCGCACCCCGACATCAGCCTTGTGCTGCGCGCCGATGAACCCGCGCAGCAACCGCTCCGGGACCTGCGGACAGCCATTCTGTCTCGCCCCAGCCAGGCGGCCACCGGGCAGGACATCGCAGGCAAGACGGTGCTGGGGGCGATGGTGCAGATTCCCGGCATCGACTGGAGTGTCATCGTCAAGCAACCCGTCGCCGAGGCATTCGGGCCGATCTACGCTGCGCTCTGGCGCACGACAGCGTTGCTGATTGCCGGAGCGGCCCTCGCCGCCATCCTCGCCTACTGGCTGACCCAGCGCATGGTCGGACCGATACGCGTGCTGGAGGACGGCGTCGCCCAAATCGGTGCGGGAAATTTTCAACACCGCATCAACCTTGCAACGAGTGACGAGTTCGAGCGGCTCGCGACCCGGTTCAACGAGATGGCGGGTGAGCTGGCGATCTCACAGGAACGTTCCGAACGCATAAGCCGGCTCAAGCGCTTTCTTGCTCCACAGGTCGCCGAACTGATTGACCGTACCGGTGACGATCGCGTTCTCGATGGGCGGCGCGTCGATGTGGTTGCGATATTCTGCGATATGCGAGGCTTCACCGCCTTCTCTGCGCGCACGGAGCCCGAAACTATCCTCGGCGTGCTGCGCGAATACTATGACGCGCTTGAAAGCGTCGTCAGCTCCCATGAGGCAACTCTGATCAGTTTCTCCGGCGACGGAGCAATGGTGCTGGTCAACGCGCCGGTTGCCTGCCCTGATCCGGCATTGCGCGGCGTCCATACAGCAATCGACATGCAGAGAACCGTTCAGCGGCTTCTGGCCAGTTGGCACGCACTCGATCACCGGCTGGGCTTTGGCGTCGGACTCGCGAAGGGACCGGCGACCGTCGGCCGGATCGGCTCCGGCGGCCGTCTCCACTACAGCGCAATCGGCAACGTCGTGAACCTTGCCTCGCGCTTGTGTTCGAGTGCGAAGAACTCCGAGATCCTGATCGATCGCATTGCAGCTTCCGCTGTGGCGTCGAGCGTGCCTCTTGTCGAGCTGGATCCACGAACGCTGAAGGGGTTCGACGAGCCCGTTCCGGTATTTTCCGTTGTGTTTTGACCGCAAACACCGTGCAACTACCTGCGGCTAAAACAGGAGTTTTCGAGCGATTTCGGGCTGGATTTCGAGCCGTCATTGGCTATGGTGCAGCCGTCAGCGCTCCTAGCTCAGCTGGATAGAGCATCGGATTTCGATTCCGAGGGTCGGGAGTTCGAATCTCTCGGAGCGCGCCAGAGGAAATCAACCCTAAATAGCTGTGTATGCTGGCTTTTCGCGCTCTTGGCGGGGGAGAGCGAATCAGCACGTCACCGTGAACGCAAGAGGATCAAAGGGTACGCTAGGCCACGAAAGGGAACGCACAGTCCCGTGAAAAGTCCCAGAGTCTTGTTCTCTATCCGTTCTTGGTGGATGATGGGTGCAGGGAAGATCGCAGAAAGCTGAAACCGCCCTCTAATCGAGGGCTCACGAACTGAGTGGAGCATTGCAATGGCTTTTGAGAACGACCCCGAAGGTTATCGTTTGGCGTGCATGTACGCTGGGACGGACTTTGATAAAGCACGCGTCGTGACGATTGAGGTGCTGTACGAATATAACTTCCAATACTCCTTGGCGGAATTCCAGAAGCTAATCACTGACGCCTTGGCATCTATCCCCACTGAATACCGAGACAGCGCCAAGGTTGAGTTGGACGACGAGGGCTACGATAGCGGCTCAAAATTTTCCATCTCTTACGTTGGGCTGGAAAGCCCCGAAGTTGTGGCTGACAGAGTGGCAAGGTGCGTCAGATACGTTGCAGTTAGTCGCGATGACGAACGCAAGGCATACGAGCGCCTTAAGGCAAAGTTTGAACACTCAGTCGCGGAATGACCTGTAGTTCGGGATGCCTGCTTTCTGCGGTCTTTTCTGAACAATTCAGAACTGAATAAATTATAGGAGAGGATGATGGGACTTGTGGTTATACCAGACGCCAAGGTCGTGTTCTGGAAGGCCGACCCGCAAATGAGATGGCATGCTGATCTTGTTCAGATGCCGCCTGAACTCCAGCAGCTCTGGGTATCATCGGAGGGCCAGCATGAATGGCGCAAGGTACCGCTGCATGTTGGGAAAGAATAGCCATGACCCTCAAACCCCCAACCAAATCATTTCCTAAGCTGGTTATGAAGGAGTGGCCGCTTAATGCGGTCGAGCGCGAGTTCGGACGAAATTGGGATACGCCGAATGCTCGCAAGTCCCTCTCCTCCTTCACCCGAGTAGGAGAAGATGTTCAGAAAAGACCGCAGAAGGATAAATCCCGATGAACGACAGGCCTCGTACTGAGTTGCCCAAGATGAATAAATGGACGCCAACTTCATGGCTCGTCGGATGCATCCTGCTCACGATAAGTGCTCCACACGCTCTGCCAGAACTTAAGTGGTCTATAATGTTTTGGGCGGGGTGGATGGCGGGAGACTTCTACAGGTTCGCTCGGGTCAACTCAGTACGTGACCCCTCGTAATTCGTGATCTCTCATTCTGCGATCTTTACTGAACAAAGGAACCTAGCATGACTGAAAGCATGATTGAGCATCTAGCAATTGCGAAATGGAACCATCGACGCGAGCATGGCAAAAAGTTCGGTATCGAGTTGGTTGCTTGGGAGGATGAGACAGAGGCATTGCGAGACGAGGTTAGGTCGGAAGTCCGCGCCACACTCTTGGCTATGCGCAGCCCGAACAACACGATGCATAAGGCTATGTGCGCCGCCTATAACAGCCCGTGCGCCATATGGCTGGCTGGCATCGACGCCGCTCTTATCTGGCCCCCAGGCTCAGCAGATATAGCTGGAGTGCCGATGGCGGAAGTTTAATTGTTCAGCGAAGACCGCAGAAGGAGGGAGAGAGCATGAACGAGAAGGTGCATACTGAGTTGAAGATCGTGGATGTTGGCACCGGTGAATGGCTGGTCGAAATTCCCGCAACTCATCCAAGTGAATCGGCTGAGCCACCATCTTACTGGGCCAGGGCGTTGTGCGATGAATTTGGATTTGAGTCATTAGAGGGGCCGGAAGATTTTATCAGTCGGCTCAAAACAAGATATACAATCACAGAAAAGGCGGAGGATTAACGCGCCGCCATCCATAGCCCGACGTTTGACAGCGAATACCCGCCAAAGATGATTGCCATTGCTGTGTTGCCCCTCACCGCCGATTCCAGTGAGATATAGGCGTAGATCAGGCCTACAACCACGATCAGGTGCGGGCCCATCAATCCCGTTCCTTGGTGAACTTAAAATGCTTGCGGGCGCCGTTCGTAGCCCTAGCATCCCTCACCGCCTGAACTTGAATTTGTCCATCTACGAGGCGGAAGTTCAGTTTGTGAATAAGGCCGCAGTCGCAGCATTGCTCTTTGAAGCCGCGCCGGGGAACGGCAATCCACTCGCCGTCTGATACCTGGTAGTATTTGCGGCGCGTCATACTCGTATAACCTCGCCACGGAACTGAACGGACTTGCTGTCCCAGACCGTGCAAAGCTCTGGCTGCATCAGCTTGCCATCCTTGAATTTGAGAACGGCGAAGCCTGACACCCAGTTCTTGGGCGCGTCCTCGGTATAGTCGAGGAAGGCCTTGTGATCGGGATCGGCCACGCATCCGGTATCGATGCCGTAGCGCGTGCCGTTGTAGTCCGTGTACGGCGTGACCTTCTGGGAATGAAGATGCCCGGTAACCATCGTTTTGCCGGAGCCAACGGTGTTGTTGTGCGTGGCGTGCACACCACCCTTCCAGCGATGCTTGCAAACGACGCTATCGTTGATCCAGACGCTCCAGCCCTTCTCCCACAGCGGGAAATGGTCCGAGAGGTGGATTCCTGAAATGCCCTTGTATTCGCTTGCGACGGTCGCCAGACGTGTCTCAAAACGGGCGTCGTGATTGCCCAGAGTCCATATTTTACGCGCCCTGCCGCATGCCTGCGCGATCTCATGCAGGTGCTCTTGAGCGGCTTCTATTTCTTCAATTGGGGATGGTGTGTTTTCCCAGCCTATCGGGGGATGACGGCTGATTTTGGGAAAGTCCAGCACGTCACCGTTCAGGATGACAGCGCAAGGCTTGAGGTCTTTGCAGAGAACCTTGAATGCGCGAAGGGCGACACTTTCCTGCCCCGGCCAGATGTGGAAGTCGGAGCCGACGATAACGAGGCCGTTCTTGACCGCCAGTGCCGCGCGATGCGGGTACTCCTTGGCAACCCGCTGCTCGGCCTCTCGGATGACCCCGCCGGCAGAATTTGGCGCGGTGAGCTTGATGCCAAGCCTGCTCTCGATAGAACGCCTGCGCTCGTAAACGCCGCGCTTGGTAATCCCGAGGTGCTTTGCAAGACTGGTCGCACCCTTGCGCTTGAACAGGTCGATAAAATCGCGCTCTGAGAGTCTAGGGTTACCCATTACAGCCACCCCCGCCGCGACAACCAGATCGTCTCAGTGATCCCTAGAAACCCCAATGCAATGATGACGTACGTCGCAAATTCCGCTGCCGGATTTGAGAACATGAAACCCCATAAGTTGGTGTGTTATGTGTACTCGTAGCGGTCAACGTCGCTACAAGGCAGAAACCAGCCGCGCTCCGTATCGAGACAATGCGGAACAATGTGAACGACTGGATGTGGAGGCTTTCTGAAGTACCATTGCGCTAGTCCGAAGAGGATCAGGAGCGCGATGAATTTCATTTCAGCCGCTTGGCCTGCTGGATCTTCACGACGATCTGCACGACCAGCCAAATCACGCCTGCGATTGGCAGGAGCAACGCCGCAACGTCAGAGACTTGATGAAGCGCCGGGAGCCACCACGGACTTATGATGGCTGCAACAGCGCCCGTATCGGTCACAATTTCTCCATTTGTCATTTGCTACCGCTTAATGATGTTGGCGATTCCGGAGAAGAACATCCCGGACACTACGATCATCGCGATTTCAGCAGTTCCTCCGGTGAGAGGATCAGTCGCCCACTGATATCCGAGCGCCGGACCAATCACCTTGTCGCAGGCCGTTGCCTTGAAAAACCAGACGGCCACGCCGTAGCAACAGATGGACGGGGGCGAGAGTGGGTGCCCAATCCACGCACTCATTGCCTGCGCTTGGGCAGCGGCAATGCTGCCCGCTGATTGGATAGCGGCAATCGATACGTCTTTCGACTTGTTATAGGCACCGATCGCTGCGGTTGCGAGGCTCGTGAGGCCGCCAAAAATCATGCTAAACATCACTCGTCATCCTTCATGCCAACAGGTCCGGTTGTGATGAGGCGCAGTAAGATCATCGCAACGGCGAGTCCAAGTGCTACGCGCTGGCCCCACGGCTCGGGAAGGATCGTTGATGGGTCAATGAAATTGAACTGCTCAAGCACCTCCAAGGCGATCAATGGAAGGCCGACCAGCGAGCCGACGATGACGGTTCGCCATCCCTTCAGTCTCTCTCTCAGGGTCATTGGCGCTTCCAAAAATGAATGATGAGGAAGGCTGCGATGGCTACAGCGACACCTATCGCGATGATCCAACCAACGCTGAATCCGGCCTGCTGTGCAGCAGTTGCCGCACCGGCTCCGGCAGTGGTCGCCGTAGCTGTCTTCTTTGGCGTGGACACAGGTTTCTTTTTCGCTGGAGCGGACGGAGGCGCGAGGCCAAGGAAGACAAGCCGCTGCGCTTCGATCCAGTCTGCATCGGGCGCAGGATAACGCTTGCCCGCCTCATGCCACGCCTGAGCCTTGAGAAACGCGAGGCCCATGGAGCTACGCCAGAACGAGTCATCCATGACGGTATTGCGCGTCATACCTGGCACGCGGGCCAGCACGAACGCGATGTAGCTTTCGACGTTGTTATGGCCGGACCAGATCGCAATGGCGTCAGCGAACCGCTTGTTGCGATAGTTCTTGGAAGTGCGCCATAGGTCAAGCTGGGCGCAGATGCCCTGAACGTAGGTAGGGAACACGGCGATGTTGTTGCCCTGCCCCTTGCCATCGTTCAGCGTGACAGCCTTGGGCGATGCACCCCATTTGATAGCAAGGGCGCTTCCCCACATAGCTCCGGGGTTTTTGTAGCGGATCGATGCTGGCTCCATATCAGGCCACCTTCGCCAGCACGATCAGGACGCCAGCCACGATCAGCGTGCCCTTGGGATAATCCCGGACGGTCTGAACAATCGTCTCGCCGGATTTGATGAGAAAGTCCTTCATTGTGATGCTTCCTTGTGGGTTAGGTGCAAAAGAACCGGATGCTCACCCCGACGAAGATCAGCGGGATGAAGATGATGTGAGCGAGGGTCATGGGGAGTTCAGAATGTCGGGCCAGACCTGCTTGAGGTCCTCCGGTGTTCTTGCCGCAGCAAGCGCCGGATGTTTGGTTACATCGCGCAACGCTTGTTTCTTTTGTGCGAGTTCGGCTGTGCTTTGTCCTGACTCGATGGCCCGGACAACATCCACATCAAGTGCGGCGAGCTTTCGAGCGCGCGAACCTCGCATTTTGTTTTTCCAGATTTCCCTGCAACGATCCATGTCTAGATCAATCCTGAGGTCCGGCGTTTCGTCGCGCCACGCGGCGCGGAAGGTCTTGTCTGTCGGGATTTCCTCATCAGGAATCACGCGCCATGAAACCACATCCGCGCGGTCCTCCTTCTGCCATTGCGCAATCTCAGCCTGCACAATAGTCTCAAGATGATCCGGCGCGGAGTTTGCGGCCTCTAGGGCATCTCCAAGCAGGGTCATCACAGATACGCCGCCATCGGCGCGTTTAATGACTATCGCCATTACTGATCTCCGAACGCGATGACGTGGTTCTTGGCTGGGTCGTTCAAACCACTACCTGTATCGTAACAAGCCACTCGACATGACCCAGCAGCCTGACCGCCGTTTTTGATCGTGTCGGTTGCGGCCTGCACACCGGCATTTTGCTCTACCGAATAGGCTACGGCGTAGTTGGCCGACGAGAATGCCGTTGACCAATTCACCGTCCAGTCGCCCGCACCGTTATCCGTGATCGATGACACGCCCTGCGACGCATCAATCGTCGTTGTGACGCCCCACTTGACCCAAGCCTTCGCAGCAAAGGGGCTATCCTTCACGCGGCGCGGCGTAACCATCTGCGTTGTGCCGGTCGCGGCCTCCATTTCGGCCTGCGTGGCTTCTGTTCCGCCGCCGCCAGCAGGCGTTGCCCAAGTGCCGTCACCGCGCCAGAAGGTGCTTGAACTGGCGGACGTTCCGCTATTGAGATTGGTGACCGGAAGGTTTCCGGTAACGTCATTGGCAAGCCGAACCGTCAGCGTATTGCTCGCGCCGCTAATCGTCTTGTTGGTCAACGTGTCAGTCGTTGCCTTGCCAACCAGAGTGTCAGTGGCGGCTGGCAACGTAAGTGTGGTCGCGCCAGCAACAGCCGTCGCAACAATCTTGGTTGCGCCCGAGGTAGACCCGGCAAGGCTGAGATCGTTGCCGTCGCCAGTGACGCGGGCAAGACCGCCAAACACTCCAGCATTGTTATATTGAATCTGGGTATTCGAGCCGCCTGGAGTGCCGCCTCCGCCTCCCGCTGGCGTGGCCCACGTTCCATCGCCTCGCCAAAACGTGGTTGAGCTTGCGCCAGTGCCGCTGTTCAGGTTGCCTACAGGCAGGTTGCCGGTAACACCCGTAGAGAGCGGGAGCCCCGTGGCGTTTGTGAGCGTCACAGAGGAGGGAGTACCAAGAGCAGGAGTTACAAGCGTCGGCGACGTCGCGCGAACGACCGAACCCGTTCCGGTGTTGGCCGTAACCGCCACGCCGTTGATACTGAAGCTATTGCCTGTTCCCGCAGTGTCGAACGTCTTGTTCGTCAGCGTGTCGGTTGTGGCTTTCCCGACGAGCGTATCGGTTGCAGCCGGAAGCGTGAGCGTTCCAGACGCAATCGCCGTTGCATCGAGGACGGTAGATCCAGAAGTCGTGCCGGCGATCTTAAGTCGGCCAACGGCACCAGCCGAGCCGAATGTCTTGACGCCGGTAACTGTTTCGGTGTTGCCAAGCGTCATGGCCGTGCCAGACGCGGCGGGACCGGTCAGCGTCACGCCATCGGGGATCGTGAGCGTTGCCGAGGTGGCGGGTGCCGTAATCGCAACCTTGTTGATGCTGGTTGCCGTGGCAACGCCAAGCGATGGCGTGGTCAGCGATGGAGAGGAGAAAGAGCCACCGGTGACCGTCTTGCCAGTAAAAGTCAGCGCACTAGGCAACGAAGCGGTCGGGTTACCGGATACGCCATCCCCGTTCGTGATGGTGATTTCGTTTGCGGTGCCGGTGATCGTGCGCGTCGTGGCCGTATCGGTCGCCGTTCGCGCAATCAGGCCATTAGTAGATAGCCCTTCAAGGGCGGCAAGATCATTCGCCAGAGCCAGCGTGGGGTTGCCGGAAACGCCATCGCCGTTTGATACGGTGATGCCCGCCGCAGGAGCGGTGATGGTGCGCGCCGCGCCTGTGCCCGCGCCTGTGCGCGCCCAAAGTCCATTTGTGCTGTTTGCCGCCAGCGCCGCAAGATCAGAATCATAGGCCTGCACATCCGTACCGATAACCAAGCCGAAGTTGGTACGCGCAGCGGCGGCATCAGCAAGAGTAAGGAGTGCGCGACCGAATGTCGTTGTCGTGAGCGCAGCTATCGCCGTCAAATCGGAGTCCAGCGGCTGATAGGCTGCGTTGCCCTCGGCTGGCGTCAGGAAGAAACTATCGACCTCTGCGGCCAGCGCCGTTGCGTTGGCGAGCGTCAGAAGCGAGCGGCCATACGTCGTAGTGGACAGGGCCGCGATTGCGGTCAAGTCGCTATCGAGCGGCTGGAAAGCGCCTGTGCTTAGATCGTCAATCAGGGAATTCAGATCAAAGCTGATCTGATAGTTTCCGCCCGTCCGGTCAAGCAGGATTGGGCTCAGCGCCGTCACATTGGACGGAAACCGCGAAAGCATCTGCACTTTAACAACGGGCTTAGGCAGAAGCTTCAGCTTCAGCGAAGGCGGCGTAGTTAGAACGCTGACCCTGACGACAGGAGGGCTCATAGGCTGGCCACCAGATCGACAATGGAAAGCTCTCCGGTAAAGAGCGCAATGGTTTCGCCGTTCAGTTCATACACGCCGCCCATTTTGTATTGGCCGGCGCAAAGGCCCTGCATGTCCGTGACCGGGAAAAGCCACTCAATGACGCCCGTGGATGGCAGTGTGATTTTGCCGTTATCGACGGTCGCGGTTAGCTTCTCGCAATTGTTCTGGTCCTTCACGGCGATCTCGATGGACGCGCCCGTGAAGTCCATTAATGCGCCCGTGTCGGCATCCGTGACCTGGAGCTGCATATTCCAGTCGGCGTTGTTGTAGGCGGTCGCCTTGAGGCTGATTGCCATTCAATTTCCCATAGAAAAAGCCGCCCGGAGGCGGCTGGGGTGTGCTAAAGGTGTGCCCATGGAATGGACACCGTATTTACCTTGGCCTTGGCAGCGCGTACGCCTGATCGATGGATCGCGTTCGGGCTGGTTTGCCCATGTGATGCGCCGCAAAGTTAACGGGCGATGGGAATACCGGCGCATGACAGAAGAAGAACTCGCCGCTGAGCAGAGCGCGAATGCGTGGTAGATCAGAGCTTCAGATAGAACGAGCCAAGGATCGTCTTCTGCACGTTGTTGTGGGCCGTGCCGCTACCGGTGCTCGCATTGGTGATGGTGATGCCGGTGGTAGACGATCCGGTGGTGGATGCGGCAAGGATGTACGGCAAGTTAACCGTGCTACCCGCCTGAGTAAGCACAGCGGAGCCGGTCGCAGTCGTATGCGTATGGCCCGGATCAGTCAGCGTATTGGCGTGGCTATGGGCAGCAAGTTCAGCGGTAATGAGCGCGTGCGTGGCTTCACCGAGCACAGACGCGGCGGTGATCGTATCCCCAGAGACAACCGGAACATTCGCGTATCTTGATGCCGCGCTGTTGCCCATGTCATCAAGACCGCCCGGCACATAGCCGCGCATGTCGAGCAGCGTGATGGTCTTGTTCGCGGCGAAGTCAGCGGCGGCGCTTGCACCGCGCCCGGTCGAAACCGGGCAAACCGTGTTGGAATAGTTGGTCCACAGATAGACATAGAGCGATGAGACGTCCGCGTTGGCTCGCTCAGAAGCGCCCGAGGTGGAACTGCCGATGGTGCGACCGTTCGCGCGAACCCAGCCAGAACGAGTGCCCTGCGCCGGAAGCCATAGGCAGTCGCCGGTTTGGAAGACGGTCGTTGGATCGACGCCGGCGCCGCCACCCCCGCCAGACGATGGTCCGACCACAAGCAAGTTGTCCTGCTCAAATTGGGCGACACCGTATTTATCGGTCAGGCGCACCTTGATCTGGCCGTCCGCCAGGTAAAACGCGGGGATACGGCCCGATGCGCTCAGGGTGACGGGATTGGGTAGCGGGAGGGTTAAAGCCGTGTCGTAATAGGCGTTTTGCGGCGTGGAGGTGGTCCCAGCCTGAATAAAATAAAGCAATCCATTCGCCAGCGGCCTACCCAACTGGTCGAACTGCTGTGATAGACTGAGTGAGATTGATCCGGCCATTCAGGTCTTTCCAAACGCAAAAGCCGCCCCTCTGGGCGGCTAGTTAGGATGCAGATGCTGCAATTCAGGTGGATGGTTTTTCAGGCTGCGGTCGCGACGCCCGTTTATTACTTCTGCGCTGTCGTATTGAACGGACAAGGTCTAGCGCCAACCATCGTCGCGATGGGCGTAGCGTTCTTTGTCACGTTATTTGTTAGCCACACTCTTGACTGGTTCAGGACGCGAGCCATTCGCAAACGCGACAAGGCGGAGAGCCAATTGGCCGGCAACACTCTGATTAGGCGCACTGGCTATCCCCCTCAGCAAATCCACACTCCGCCGATCCGTGAGTATCCGCGCAAGCTCGTTTAGATTGCTGCCGAGTTTCCATTGCTCATATTTGTCAACGAGCGGTTGCGCGAGGCGCGCTGGGTTGGCGGTGATCTTTGCAGCGTCACGAGCCAAGCCCCCCGCCCCGAACTGCTTATTGATTTCGGCATTGTAGGTCGTCATAGACCCCTTTGCCTGCCTATTCCCGGTCGCCTCCAGAACATCGAGCAATCGATTCATGCCACGTAAACGCTCTGCCCCGTGCGGCAACGCCCTGATCGCCGCCTCGAAGTTCTCCGCCTGCTGCGGGTTTCCGACTAGTTGAGCTCGGAATTTTGCGCCTCCGGCTTGATTGGCGCCCGACTGCAAATCTTTGGCGGCTTCGTTGAAGACGCTTTCGGTGTGGGCGCGAACGAGGTCTTGCGCGGCATCGGGGTTTCTGCGGGCGAGCGCAGATACCGTATTACCAATTTCAAGCTGGCTATTCGGCAAAGGATTTTTCGGGAATAGCGCATTGATAGCGTCCCTTGTGGTCAAATCCTTCTTGGCCAGCCGTCCCAGCGGACCATCCAGCAAGGGCTGGAGATACTGTTCGCGTGCAATCTGCTGCGCGCGCAACGCGACCGCATAGTCCGGCGATTTGACCTCACCGATCTGCTTAACGGCAGAAGCGGCCATCTCGTTGCTAGCCTGAACCTGCCGGTTGGCGGATGGGTTGAATTTCGATGCAGAGTTTTCCGCTGCCTGATCGAAGTGCTTTTTCACTTCATTGAGGAAGCCGACGCTCTCATCGGGCAGATGCTGGACGCGCCAGTTTAGCTGCGGGTTATTCCGCACCGCATCGCGGGCCTGATCGAAGCCGGGGATCTGGCGAACCTGCGCCATTTCCTGCGGAGTCAGAATTACGCTTTCCGCATTTCGATAATAGGGCTCGGTTGCACGGTTTATCGCGGTGCGCACGTCGCCAATCGTTTCATCTGCTGCGCGGCCAACTGCTGGCCCGATGGATGATGGAGCGGCATTGACTGGCGCGATGTTATCGGCCTCGGCCCTCACCGCACGTTCGATTTGACGCGGACGCCCGCCGAAGAACTCGGCCATTTGCGCTTCGGTCTGAGGCGAGGCCTCAAGATGGCGCATCATATTCGTGAGAACCGGACGCCCCGCAACCTGGCTCAACGCTTCAGGCCAAGCGAGTTGCACGCCGCGCGCTGCAGCTTCCTGCATCAGAGCATCAGCGCGAACCACCATCGGCTCTGTGATGCCCTCCGGCAATTGACGGGAAAGGGAGCGCGAGGCCGTTCCGGGCCGCGACGCAAGGGCCGTCGCCCCGCCGCCAGCCAGAGCACCCAAAAAGCGCGCGACTGGCTCCAGGCGGGTGCCTTTCGTGGCCTGCCCTGCTGTCTCGCTGGTAACTGCCGGGATAAGAGTTCTGGCAGTGCGAGCAAGGGCGCTGGCTTCTCCGCCAAACGCCGCCGGCAAGAACTCGCCCGCCGTTTGCGCATATTCTCCGGCCTTCGTCTTCGGCTTGTAGAACTCGGTCCCTATGGCGCGCTCAATGCCGCCTTGAATGTCCTGAGACGTCGGCGCATCCGCAACAATGGCCGCTGGCGTTAGCTTTGCGCCTTTATAAACCGCACTCTTGAACGCTTCGACCTTGTCCTTCGGGATGCTGAAATGCTCCGCAGCGTAGTCAACGCCAGCCGACAGCAGGTCGCGAACATCACCCGCCGCGCCAACCATGCCAACGACGCCCTTAACCGCCCCGATCCCGGCGGACTTTGCGACGTCCTCCGCCATACTCGGCGCGGCAAATGGATCGTGGTCAACAGGCTTCATAACCGGCTGTGCGGTAGCCTTCTCCACACCAGGCCCGATGTAGACCCGCGATACACCCGGCGTTTGTGCCGGCGCATCAGCAAACGGATCGAAATCAACCGGCTGCAACGTCGCCATTTACTGGACCACCTGAAGGTATTTTCCCGGACGGTTGGGGTCTGGCACGTAGAAATTTCCATCAGGCGCCTGTCGCGGCGCGTTCTGTGCCGGGCTCGCTTGAGGTGCGGGCTGTGGGCCACGCTGTCCGGTCGCCGCCTGCGGGAATGCGGGGTTTTTGGCGGTCCATTCTGCCAGCGCCGTATCAAATCCAGCGTCGATGCGACCGCCATTCTTTTTGGCGTAATCACGCGCGAATTGAGCGACCTCCTGCTTTCGCTGCTCTACGCGGCGAGCGATACCGATAATCTGTCGGTTGCCTTCAGGCGTGTTGCCGATATTTGCTACGGTGCCCTCAAGAAAGGAACGATCGGCGTTCGAGAAACCGGCACCGAGCGAGCCGCCAGCCGCATCAAGGACTGACTTCTGGCTGATTTTCTTAAACAGCTCATTTGGTGCAGCGGTCGCGGCGTCCGCGATACCAAGCGAAGCCGCGAGCTGCTTTGCCTTTGTAACCGTCTCGCCGCCAGCGCCGGAATAGAAATTCGGGTCGCTGGTGATCTTTTCCATCAAGTTCAGATTGTTCAACGCACCGACCGAGTCGCGCGCCGCCTTATTGATGCCGACGAACGTCTCTCCGTAATCCTTGCCAACAGCCTTATCGAACTCCTTTTCCCCCGAGTTCGTTACGCTGGTGCTGTTGTTCACGCGCGTTGCGCCAGCCTCTGCCAGCTTTGTCTTGAACGGCAGGAATGGCATCGGCGTTCTGCCGGCAGCAATTTCCTGCTTCTGATAAAGATTATAGGCCTGCAAATCGGCGGACGACTCGGGAGAGAGCGCCTTCTGAATCGTGGCGAGCTTCGCAGCCTCATCCGTGTACCCAGCGCGGATCAGGCGCGGGATAGCGGCCTGAAGGTCTGGGCCGCCGGATGCAGCCGCAGGCGATGACGGAGCGGGCGTTGGTGCTGGCGCAGGTTCCCCGCCCGTCAAAGACGATACGGCGCCGCTAATCTTGCCGCCCAGCTGGGTCAGGAAATTGCCGGACGGAGCCTGTCCGGTCAGCGCCTCTTGCAACGCCGCCTTCTTCTGGTTGGCCTGTAGCGTATCGCCCAAGCCCGAGAGCGTTGAATAGAAGTCGAATGCCGGAGGCCCTTGGAAGCCATTTGCCATGCGCGTCAGCCCAACTTCAGAGTGGTCGACGGAGCCCAGCCACCAATGCCGGTAGCCTTGCCAAGAAGGTTCGCGCCGCCCATGAGCGCACTCCAGAAGTTCTGCGATGCAGAGTACGGAGCAAGAGCGGCATCGGCATTGGCGTTGCCAGTCCCGGTCGCTGCGTTCCAGTCATAACTGGCCTTCTGCCCTGCGACACCGGTTGCCGTGCCAGCCTGCGCGCCGAGCACGCCCGCCCCGCCGCTGGTCGCAGCAGTAGCCCCGCTGAGATTGGGGGCAAGTGCGGAGAGAAAGTTGCCGTACTTGTTTGCGTCATAGTCGCTGGCGAATTTGATCGTATCCGCAGCAGTATTTCCGCCTCCGAGATCGCCGCGAGCTGCCGCCCCGCGATTCACCGCGTCAATGCCCGTGGTCAGACCGCCAGAATAGCCCGGCAAGGACTTGAAGATGGAAGCGGCCCGCGCGACGCCGTCCGCGCCATTAACACCAGTCGCATCATTGTAGGTATCCTGGCCAGCACCGAATTTGCCAGCGAGCGAACTAAAGTCGCCATAGGCCTGCTTATAAAGCGGATTGGCTTGGGCAAGACCCGCATCAAGCGCGGCATTCGCATCTGTCTTTCCGGTCGCATAGCCGGCAGCTTTTGCGGCTGCGGCCTCCTCTGCGGGCTTGGTGGAAAAGAGATCGGAGAAAAGACCCATGTGATGTCCTTAATTAAGTGTACGCCGATGTGGGTGGCGTGAAGTTCGCAGTCCAGCGGGCAATGCCAACGCTGAGCCGAAATTCGTCGTAGATGCCGAATGCTTTTGTATGCACGGCGCTGCTGCCAGCCGCCCCCACCCTGAACGGGTAGCCCGTCATGTTGGGGATAGAGCCTGACACCGAGACGTTGCCGCCCTCTTGGACTCCGTCGATGAACAGCTTTATTGTATTGCCGGTTCGAACAAACGCGATGTGCCGCTGAACTGCCGTAGTAAACGTGGTTGTTGAGGTGACCGAAAAAACTGAAGCACTGGTGTTGCACATGCTCGCGGTGAGTGTCCCGCCGCTGTTTCGCCAAATCATCAACGCGACATTGGCGAGAGCTAATTCGTCTCCAATTCCGCAAAGACCAGAGGTAGATGCAGAACTCACATTTGGCGTGTACCAGAAGTCGATAGTCCAATCCTGGCTACCGAAGTTGAAGTCAGCAGAATAAGGCGTCGTAATCGCATCGACGTTGACAAGGAACGGCAGGCTTAGCGCCGCTGTCCCGAATTTTTGACCTGATGTTGTTAGTGTCGTATTGGCCACGCCGCCGATAACAGACCAGGTCTTGGATGTCCCGCCCGCGTTGCTATCTGTGAACGTCTGGCTACCGTTGGCCCCGTCGAAGTGGAGCAGGATCTTCGTGAATGCGTCGTTGCCTGGCGATCCACCTGAAATGAGGCCAAGACCGAAGTAGCTCACGCGATCAGGCTTCCACTAAGCTGCCACGTGTCTGTAGCGCGCTTGTAAAGTGTTGCGCTTGCGTATTGCCCGCCAATAGACTTGAAGCTCGCCAGCGATGTAATCGTGACGCCGGAGCCCTGCGCGAGCGTCACCTTGCCCGCGCCGGTTTGCGTGACTTCGATCTGCGTCCCAACTGGGAACGCCACGGACGAGTTAGGTGGGACAGTTACGGTGACTGCTGAGGCGTTAGAGAATTCGCATATCTTGCCACTGTCAGTCAGAACAAATGTGTATGTCGTACCGGTCTGTGGATTGAGCGTCCGTGTAGTATCTGACTTGAGCGCAATCTCGGCTTCAATTGCCGTAAAATCTACATCAGAGAGCGGCTGCAACGCATCGAGGTACTTGAACCGATCGTACCAGTCCTTGGTGAACCGCCCGCCCGCATCGATAGCAACAACATCAATCGGAGGATTGCGGATAGCCACTTACACGGCCCTCGGGTCATCTGACTGCGTGCCGTACAGAAACGACGCATAGACCGGATCGGAAATATCAATACGCCAGCGCCGCCCCATCCATCGCGTGCGCCCAGAGCAGGAAACAAGCGACACAAGCTGCTGCGGTGACGCCTGCCGGCCAAGCTTGCGAATGACAGGAATACTCCACGTCACGCCGCCATCGTCCGACCACGAAATCTCAACAGAAGGATTGGTCGCAATAGGATCGGCACCCGTCGCTTCGCCGACGCCCGTTGCGAAATAGAAATCCGCCCGGCCCACAGTCTGGCCGGCAGGGAAATTCATCACCGGCCCGCTCTCGATACGCAGGCGAAGCGGGTTGCCTGTTTCGTCACGCGCCGATGTCGATATTTCCCGAATATTACCGCTGGTCGTGTCGCCCGTGAGCCACTTACCGTAAGCCGATATGGCGCCGGAGACGCGGCTGCGCGTAATGAGGTGGCTTTCTGCCTGCGACCATTGGCTTGTCGTAACATCCAGCCGCCACGTCCACGCTGGACAAGACAACTGCCAGAAAGCATGGCCGCGCGAGATAAAGGCCGTAGCCTCAAGCGTCGTTTTATCCGCTACCGCCTCAATCAAGCCATCCAAGTCGGACGGCGACACTTTAACCGGCGTGTAGCCATCCAGCTTGTAAACGCCGCAATCGTCGCCAACGAAGATCGGGCCGCGAGAAAACCCATCCTCATGTCCAGCGACACAGTAGGGCCCAAGCAGTCCGCGCGGAATAACCGTGTTGCGCGCCAGCGGGAATGGTATCGTGCCCGCATCCGTCCATACCTCGGTCGTTGCCGTTCCGAAGAACAACATACGCCCGCCCCACGCCACGCCACGCACAAGCCCATCAGGTCTGGCCTCAGCCTTGCCGAATGACAGCGCGTTGACTGCGGTAGAGTTCAGATCAGTTGCAAACGCCCGGCCATCGCCCGTGGTGAACACCAGATAACCATCCAGGGTATCCACCGAATTGACTGCTGGAAGGTCTGGGTCAGGATAACCGCTTGTGACTGCGCTCGGCGTGAACGTCGCAATGTTTCCGTCAGGGTCAACGAAAACCTTATCTGGCGTCGTATTGTTGTTTGCGGCGAAGAAACCGCGCTTGGTGCCGGCCAGGTTGCCTACGTTGGTGGACGCCCCGCCGGCACTTGAGAACTTTTCTAGCTTGCCGCTGAACGCCGCATACAGCACGCCATTGACCAAGGTAGACCCTCGAAACCCGGTCTGAGAGGTCGTGCCCCATGTCTTGAGTCCCGGCCCTCTGCGGATCGCCGTCTTGTTGGCCGCGCCGTCGCCTAGTTCCTCAACATAGCCGTTTACAATCCGCCCTCCACCCTCCAACGACTGTGCGCCGGGAGCGGTCTGAACTGGGAACGGAATCTTTGACTTCAAGTGCGGCCCCAATAGTACGTCCGTACGGGGGCCACAGCCGGGTCAATACGCAGTGTTCGCCGCGTTCTTGCGGGGCGCGAGAGTGTAGTCAGCGTCGCCTCCGCAATCTGCGAAAGCGCCATAAGTTTGGTATCTGCCGGAAGATTGAATGATGCGCACGCAGCGTTGGCGATATAGGCTGCAAGCGATAGGAACGCGCTGTCTTCGATCTCGCCGCCCGTGGGGCCGATCTCCCCCGCGTCTTGAACGTAGTAAATATCAAGCTGGGAAAGCTGGGCACATGCCGGGTCAACCACCTTGTCCATTTTATCGACAAGGTCCGCCTCAATCGACTGCCCCTCGGCAATGACGCCAAGGTTGATCAAAGCCTGATCGATGAGTTCGGCGCGCGTCTTGGACATTGCGGCTCCTAAAAGGAAAAGGGAGGGCCGAAGCCCTCCCCCTGTGTGTTAGGTGCCGGACACGCGAACCGCGAGGCGCGGATCGATGGTCTTGACGCCATAGAGCACGTCCAGACGCCAGGTGCTCTTGTCGTTCGTGCCGTCGTAGAACGGGATCACACGCACCGACAGACCGTTCTTGCTCTGACGCGAGCAATCCACGGCGCCTGGCGGCTTCACCATCGGAACGGTGCAGAGCGCAAAGGCGTTCTTGTGGAAGAACAGGTTGTTGGTGTAGCCGGTGTTTGCCGTGCCCACGAAGGTCATCGCCGCGTTGTCCGCAGGAGCCGCCGAAACGGTCTGGAACGCGCCCGAGGTGATGATCTGCGGAGCAATGGTCAGGGTCAGGTTGCCCGAGCCGTCCGAAGAGCCGTTGCTCACAACAACGAACTGCTTCAGGATCGGCAGGGTTGCCTTGGTGACCGGGTTCACATCGTACACACCGGCAATGGTGAATACGTCGCCCTTGACCACACGAGCCGCAGCCGCCGCAGTCCAGCCGTCAGTGATGAGCGTCTGGGTATTCGCGCCGGTCGTGTCGTAGGTGGTGTTCTGCGATGCGCCATTGACAAGCGGCGTGCCGCCCATCGGGCCAGTGGTGAACGTCGGGGCGTTCTGCGACATGAACGTATTGATGCCGCCGATCTTGCCGATCTCGCCTTCGCGGTACGATTTGTTGTTGATCGCCTGCGAGTAGAGAGCGGTCTGGCTGCCGGCCAGAGCCCAGAAGTCAGCCGGGGCAAGAATGGCCGAGCGGCTATCCTGCGGGACCGAACGCTGATCAAGGTTCTGCGCGCCCTTGGCAAAGCCCGCGAAGGACTGCACGAGCGTGCCGGGAGTACCGACCCACTGCGGGATGTCCTTGTAGAGGTTCATCGTCGCAACGTCGATCTGGTTGGCGATCTGGATCATCGCCGGACGAATGACGCGCTCCGACAGTTCACCGATATTCTGGGTGAGCTGCTGCGAGGTGAACGCGAAGTCCACGCCTGCAATGGAGTTGACCTGGATCGTGGTCTTCGCTTCCGTCACGTCCTGCGCGGAGGCAGTGATCGTGCTGCGGACGGTGAAGTCGGTCGGCTTGCGGATGGTGATGGTGTCGCCAACTTCATAGCCGTTGATCTTCTTGTCGAACTCGCCCTCGTAGCCGCGATAAACGGCGTTCGCCATGGTGAGTTCGTTTTCGAGAATCGCCAGCGAGGCTTTCGCGACGATGGATGCCGTAAGTGTAGTATTAGCCATTGCCTAAATCCTTCGGGATTTCAGGCTCCCTATTTTCCGTATGTCTTCTTGAGCCACGCATTCAGATCGCTCTCGGCGCTGGATGGGCTGGCTCCGCCTTTCAGGGCGGTTAACGGAGGGGGAGCGGAGGTTTGCTTCTTCGCTTCCGGCAAGGCAACAGTGGCTTCCAGCCGTCCCATTTCGCGGGCCAGCTCACGAGCGTTCATGCTGTTGAGTGCGTCGAGCTTTTCGGGGTTCTTTGCGAGGTGATACGAAAGAAGCGCGCTCTTATCCGAAGACATGATCTCGTCGATCACATCCTGCCGGACCTGAACTCCCTTCATCGTGCCCATGACTTCGTCGAAGTCCGCGATTACCTCGCGTGCGTCTTCGATCCGCTCAGCGTGCGCTAGTGCGCGCTCCCGAGCGGCCTCGGTCTGTTTGGTTGTAAGTTCTGACTGCTCTTTCGAGCTGAGTTCTTTGCGAATGATTTCCCTCGTCCGCTGCCCAGCCCTGAAGGCCGTCAAAGCGTCGCGATAGGCAAACCAGTCACCATTAAAGTCAGCCTCTACGGGCTCTTTTTCTTCGTCTGCGTCGCCAGCATTGGCCGGCGCTTTGCTACGCAGTTCTTCAATCTCCCGCTCTTTGGCGGAGAGTTCACTTAGAAGGCGCTGCTCACGGAGCTTGGCCCGCTGCGCACCACTAAGTTTCTTTGGCTTACCGTCGTCCGGCTCACCATCTCCATCGGCCTTTGGTTTTTCTTCTACCTTGGCTTCAGGCTCTTTCGGGTTTCCGTCTTCATCAATCTCGACTTCAGGCGTTACCGCCGCGTCCAGATCAATGATGCCGTCGTTGATAACTTCCGCCTCAGCCGGCGTCCCCGCCTGCTCGTTGGTGTCGGACATTGTACTTCCCATAGAAAAAGCCGCCCCGAAGGACGGCTTGCAAACGCTCTGTCCGGCAGCTCACCCGCCAGACTTGAAGCGAAACTTATTGCGCTGGAGCGGGCTCCGGCGACGTCATGTCTCGTGTGTGGCGCTCGCCCTCGCGGAATGCGCCAAGACCCTGCAGCGTCATTTCTGCAGTGTGGCGATCCTGGCTGTGCGCCATGTCGCGCTCGTGCGCCGCATTAGCACGCGTCATATCGATGTGATCGCGCTCGATACCGTGGACGTTCTCGACGTGAAGCCGGGCCAGTTCTGCCTTCTTGATTAGGGCTTCGGTCTTTGCTTTCTCGGCGTCGGCTATCGCCCTTTCAGCATCGGCCTTTGCTTGCATAGCCTCGGCCTGCGCCTTCTCCACCTTTGCCTGAGCCTCGGCCATCTGCATCTGAGCGGCCTGCTCGGCCATCTGCTGTTGCTTCTGTTGCGCCGCTTCCTGCTGTCGCTGCTCAGGAGACGGCGGCTGTTGCTGGCCCGCCGCCTGCTCGCGCTGCTTGCGATCTGCTTCCAGCTTTGCCTTGATGGGAGGCGGCAACAACTCCTCCAGCCGCTCGCCAATTTCTTCCGCGTGGGGCCAGTCCATAGCCTTGGCGTACAAATCGCCCATCACCGGAGCGGCGGGCGGGTAGGCCCGGATAAACTCGGTCATGCCGGCCTGCGCGGCCTCGCGCTTGGTGGTGTACGACGGTCCCTGCTCCATCATCACGTCATAGGAGCCGGACGACATATCGTTCAAAATCTTCTCGACGCCGTTAACCACCTGCGGCTTGTTGATCTCGACCATGTCCGGCTTGCCGTCATCGCCAAGAATGCGGATGGTGCGCTGCGTGTCGTAAATCTTCGGGAACAGTTCGTTGACGATCTCGCCAGTGCGCTCAATCGCAAGCGCGAAGTTGTCATGATAGACGTATGTGCCGGTGTCGCCCTGCTGGTCGCGGCGCTCAATGGCAATGCCGCTAGTCTCGTTAGACTTGGCGCCAAGGCTGGCGTCGTAAATGCCTATAACCGCCTTCATGTCGTTGGACACGTTCAGCGCGCCCGCCTGGATAGCCTGAGAGGCTACGGGAGGCTGAATGCGCTCAGGCCTGCCGCCAGGCGCCGATGGGTCCGGCGTATATTCCAGGAACGGCAAGTTGTCGGTGTTGGCGACTTCCCACTGATCGTAGTGATCCTGAAACATTTTCTTGGTGCCAAGGTACGGAGCCTTGGGCTGGAGCGCGACAACCTCAGTTTCTGCCGAGGCGTAGTAGTTCACCATACGCTGAAGATCGCGGGCGTAGCGGACGATGCCATGACGATACACGTCACGTCCGACGCGGACCTCCTCACCGATCACAGGTACAACCGGGATGAACATCCCCGGCCAGTCCTGCTCATCGAGCACCTCGGCCATCGTAATCAGGTAGCGGCAAATCTTGTAGCTGTCCCGCTCCTCGATACGGGCTTGCTTCTGCTCACGCAGGAAATTCAGCCCAGCCTCAAGTTGTTCCTTTGGAACATCCTTGACCTGATCTGTCAGATCCTCGATCGATCCATCCGGCAGAAGCGCCAGCGTGCGCTTCATCGGCTTCTTCTTCCAGTACTGGACAACACGAATGTAATCGTCGCTGTGCCAGTTATCGAAGGCGCTGGTCGTGCCAGTGCCGCACTGCCGGGTATCGAAGCCCTCGGCCTTGGCATTCGGCCACTGCTTCTTGAACTTCGCCAGCGTCATATCGACCGGGACGAAGCAATGATCCGCGTCATCCTTGGTCTGCAAAATTGCGTCTGCATCCCAGAGAACAGAAACACTATCCTCGATGCCTACAATGCGGATTTCCTGATTGAAGGTTCCGGCATGGGCGTATTCGGTCGTTATCTGCCAATGGCCGATGCCACAAGTAACCTGGCTATCCGCCCCAGTGGTGTAAACGTGCTTGGCCTTTGAGCGGTTCTCAACGTACCGGATCATGCCGGCGCGAACCTCGGCGGTCTTGATGTCGGCGCCGCTATCGACCGGCACAACCTTGATGCCTGGCCGCGTCTGGCGCATGTCGCCCGTGACCTGACGGATGAACTGCGGGAGCTTGTTCACGACATGGCACGGACGGCCCTTGCGAGCTTCTAGCGCCTCTGGCGTCCACTGGTCGGACTTGTTGCCCCGGCGAAACCGAAGATCCTCGTAGGCCTCATCAATGTTATTGCGCTCGCGCTCATAGTCGCGCTCGTATTCCAGCAAGGCCTCTTTGTGGACGGCTTCCCAGGCCTCGCTCTGCGTCGGCTCCTTGGCCTCTGCCTTATCGTCGGCGTCGTAATCGTCTGCCATCAAGCGCCCATCCAGCCGCCAACGCGGCGTTGCGAGCGCGGGCGAGCCGTTGGTTCGGAGTCGGCAAACCGCTTCATCATGATTGCGTATCTGGTCGCCGACAAAAGATCGTCGCGCTCCTTCACGATCTTGCCATCCTTGCGGTGATACAAACGAAATTCATCAAACCATTCCTTGAGGTGCGAAAACACCTTGAAGCGACCGGTCTGCATCCGGTCCAGCATTTCAATCACGCCCGCCTCAACGCCGTTGCCACCATCCTCGAACGTGGCGCGCTCCGGGAGCGTATTCAGTCCTTGATCGGCATAGAGACTGGCAAGCTGCTCGCCAGAGCCCTTGTCGTGCTGTAGGCCGTCGTGGGGCCATGCACATGGTATCCACTCGCCCCACGGCTTGATCGACGCAGCGTGAATAACCGGGGTCGATTTACTCTCGCGGTAGCAGGCGATGACGTACCAAACATCGGCGTCACGATCCCACGCGCTACTCACAGCAGCGAATGGGTGATCCCAGCCGAAATCGAGGCCGTTGATCCGCGCCCAATGCGCTGGAATCGGAATAGCATCGATAGCTATCTGCTCGTCCTTGATCGGGAACACCCGGCCAGAACCCAGCGTAGGCAGGCCCTTAACCCGCGCTTCCCGCTCATGCTCTGGGTAGCTGGCGACAATCGCGTCCCGCTGTTCCTTCGTGTAGTGCCCCGCATCATCAATGGTCATGCGGGTGATGGAGCGGGTCATTCCAGCCCGCACTCCTGAATGAACATATGAACCACGTCAGACATGCCGAGCAGTGGCGTAAACGTCAGATAGACCATCCCGCCAGTTGCGTTGGTCCGGGTCAGCCCTTCCATGTAGATGTCCATCGGCGGCTCTTCATCGAACCAGACCACATCGAGCGTTTCGCCCTGCCACTTCTCGCGGCCCTGATCGTACGACTTGAAGCCCAGCGTCGAATTATCGCCAGAAACGTGCTTAACAAGAACGCTATCAATAGCGTCCGCAACGCCCATTCGGCTAGAAGTGTCCTGTATCGCATCGCCGGGTATCATTCCCGATCCCCAGGATGCGCGGTCCTTTGGCTCGCCAACCAAAAGACGCTGCACGCCGTCTCGCGTCACCTCGCCAGTCTTAGATCCCGCCCAGGATCGAATAGGACGGTCGAAGACTCGCCCGCGCCACCATGGCGGATATTTGCCTGTCAAATGATAAGCCAGCTCAGCGGCGCCGCTAAAAGTTTTGCCAAGCTGGTTGCCGGCCATCAGAAGGCGCTCGCGGTGCGAGAGCCCAGCCGCGTGAAATTCTTCCTGCCTTGCGTAGGGTTTGTATCGAGTGAGCTTAGTGCGTGACAGCCGGCGCTTGATCTCGTTCGCCAGAGCCGCCCGCTCCCTCAGCGCCGAGGAAAGGTCGAATGACGCTGTCGAGTTGGCGGATGCGCTCGATAAGCTGTTCATCGGTCAGTTCGGATTCATTGGTGATCTTCAGTTCCCTCGGAAGGATCGACGCGATTACCTTCAGATAGGCATCCGGCTTCTCGGTGCGCACAGCAACAATCGCAGCCTCGCCTGAAGCCTCGAAATCCTTCTGAAGCGCGGCGATGAAGTCCTCGCCAAGTTTGTTGCGCGAGCCCTTCGGGCGCCCGTTCGGGTTCCCGGATTGACCTGGCTTAAACAGGTGTTCCGGGCGCTGTTTGCCATCTGTAAATTCAGTCACTTTTCTACCCAAAACATTCCCCAATGGCTCGCGCTCACCCAACGGCCCTGTCGGCTGACTTCAAAACGATAGGTCCATTCTGAGTTGGGGTGGCTATGCACAAGGAGGCTCGTTGTATTCGTCTGTTGAGAATTGATCTGGTGTTCCACGAGCAAAGGTAAATCGTTCAGTCTTCGCCGGCCTCGATATGATCTTGGACCATTCGCCTATGTGCATCGTCTCGGACTGGCCGTTGATTGTTACTGTGATGTATTCGCCGTCACGACAAAGGGTCATGATTTATCAGTGACCATTATGTAGATAAACCAGCACGTGCCTGCGAATGATGCCAGCCACAGCCCCAAAACGAAGAGGAACATATTCAAACAAGACTCCCAGAAAGCGGGCAATGCGGATGGACGAGAGATGATTACTGAGTGGGCATCCCATCGATCATATGGCGAACCATCGCATCAGCTTGCGTGGCGTCGAATAGATTGGTTCCGCTCGGTGTTGCATCAACTTCTGGCGCGTAATTCGGGCGCTGATAGTTGATGCCGTTATCCGGGTTGAACGTTTTCGGAAGCTTCCAGCAAAGGAAGCGATCGACCATGTGCTTGATTTGATCTTCAGTCATGAAGTCCACTCATTCGCCCTGGCCGATGTTCAGGCCGTGATGTGCTTGACGCCCCACATAACCGCCTCTTCAATCTTGGTCTTTGCGAGCGAGATTTCGCGGCTATTGCCCATGCCAGCGATGAGATCGTGAAACTTCAGGCCCTCGTCCTTGATCGCCTGCATGCTTGCCTTCTCAGCATCCGAGAGGATGCGGTAAGCGTGGCGCATGGTATTGTTCACGGTGCGGGCGTCAGAGGCGCTATCGACAGAAGCCATCTTGGCTCTCCTATCTGCTGGGGTTGAAAACTCAGTACGTAGCCTCCCGACTATTCGGGATTTGCGCTTTCTGCGATCTTTGTTGAACCAATATTCAACCCAACACATAAACCAGTGTTATGCGCTACATCAGGTAGAAGCTCGATTTGGCCGATGTTCGAGATCTTTGTTAAGACTAAGGGGTCCACCCGGTTTCCCAGCTAGACCCCTTTTTCGGCATGCACAGCAAGCGCCGCACACCCGATGAATATTTAGCTCCGAGCAGCAGCACCCCTCGAAAGGCTGTTCAGCAAAGACCTCAGAATGAGAGATCACGCCGAACGAGGCATAGTCACTGAGTGTTCCTGAATTGATGCGGGCTCGCGCGTCGGTTACAGCGATCATTGCAATGCGCTCGGACACCAGCCCGCTCTACGTAGGCCTACGCAGGGACTTTCCGGGGAACGCAGCCGTGAAGGCTGGGGTTTGTAAGGGAGCCCATTGGCGCTATTGTCCCCCGGAAACACATCAAGCCGCCAACGGCGTACCGGGCAGCGGCTTTTTTGATCTATTGCTGCTCATGCGGGTAATAACCTCTCGCATGACCTTGAGCGCCTTTTTGAGCATCCGGCCCGCCTGGAAACGGGAAATACCCAACTCCCGCGCGGCTTGCGGCACTGTTATTGGCGTTTCGCGAAGGAAAACCATTTCCACCAGCTTGCGCTGGGCTCCGCTGAGCGAAATAAACGCCGCAGCGAATTTTTCTTTCTGGTCCTTGATGTCCTCGTAAAGGATCGACAAATCCTCTGGCGAGGTATCCAGCTTTGACCACGTTTCACAAATGGCCGCCGCATTACCGTATTCACCCCAAGAGTCGTATTCGTAGATTCTTTCGATCTTGTCGCTCTTGAGCGGCGGAACGCCAGAATCCTTTGGATACCACTCCGAGGGTTCAGCCCGAATGCCGTGCATGATGGCGGACCTGATCTTGATCGACGCCCAAACGGAGAATCGCCCGGAGTCGGGGTCGTATGACCTCGCCGCCAGCACCAAGCCTTCCCGTCCGAAAGATTGCAGATCTTCAAAGTCTGCGTCGCCGCCCCGGAAATCGGAAGCTATCGTGGTAACTAGGCCCATATTATCTGCAATGAGCCTGTTCTGTTCAGCTTCGGTCAAAACTTCACCCCCGCCGTTGAATTGTCCCTACTGTTACTATCCCGCCGATGTTCGAAATGTGCGGGTTGGGGTGAAATATTGTTTCTCGCCGCCGTGTTTCGTTTCCTGCCTACTCTTGCCATGTGATGCCCCGTGGTGATGGAAAATTGTTCAGTGAAGAATCCCAGAAAGCCTAAATCGCGGAACTAACGCCCCTCTCCGCGACTGAGTGTTCATTCAGCGGCCTGCAAAACGGGCAGTGTGAACTTGCCGCGCCACGTCCGCCACGCTTCGTGGACGGCACCTGTGCCCGGATAGAGGTCTATCAATTCATCCTCGGGACGAGCGCCAAGCAATTCGAAGGCCCAATGGCAAACCGCCTCTGGCTTCGCGCCTGTCAATCCCCTGCGCAACGTGATGCTTTCCTGAATCCAGTCGCGCATCACTAGACGCTTGCTGACTACTGGTTTGCGAGCCGCCTTAATAATGACCGGCTCCCACGCATAGGCGACCGGGACGTTCCGTTTGAACGCAGCGAAACCCTTGACCCAAGACATCCAGCGCGCGCCTTCAACACCCTCGACCAGCGGCGCGAGGACGGCCATGGATTTCGGCGTGGCGGCTGCGTGTAATACCCATCCATCATAATCGGATTGCAGGTGCTCAATCAGTTCAGCATGATCAACTTCGCCCGCATAGCTTTCCTGATCGCGATAAAGGTGCGCGCAACCAATGTATGGCGGGTCCGCGTATCCGATTTTCATTTTTTCGCTCCGCCAGATAAGCGCTCAATTTCTCGAAATGCTGTAGCTAACTGTCTTTTTATCGATGCTATTTCTTCGCGCTGCCCTGCGACGGCGCTAATGAGCGTCTCAATTGTTTTCTGTAAATCGACGTTCATTTCGTCCCTCCACTCAGTTCGTGTGTTCAGTGTTGTTTTCGATTCCGGCTTTGTGGGATTTCAGTAAATCAAACCGTTGATGGCCCTATGCCCGCTTTCAGCTTTGCAACGAGATCAGCAAGACCATCTCCGATCTTCTTCTGCGTCTCTGGAGAAGCCTTCTCAGCCTCGCTCGCGCGGCGCTGTTCTGCTGCCCGGCGGTCCCACGCCTCCTGGTAGCGCACCCGGTACATGTGGCTTTCGCATTCGGTCTTGACCTCCGCCACGGTTGGCAACCATTTGATTTTGCTTGGGAGGCCTGTGCGCGGGTCCGTTACCGTTTCAATCACCGAATCCGGATACTCCGACAGGATCGCAGTTACCGCTGCCACGTAAATCTCCGGATCGTTCGCGTCCTGCTTCCGGTAGCAGCCGAACATCATCCCCGCTCTCAACGATGCGAAGCCCTGTCGGCCTTGGTCCGAATGAGATTCCTGCATCTGCTTGCCGCCTTGCGACATTCGCAAGACTTTCTGATTTTCCACTTGCCACCTCCGCTGGTTGATCGTTGAAGCGCTCCTGGTGCAGGAACGTCGCGGGATTGAGCCACGGCCTGTCAGGTGGCTTCGTGCGGATGTATCGGTGCTCGCCCTCGTAAATCGAGAGCCACGGCACGCCACGCCGGCGAAGGCGCTCAAGCTCGTTCATGGCCTTGGGCTTGCCGACCTTGTTGGGCCACGCATCCCAGAACAGCACCCGAAAGTCGGACGGCCACCCATCGTCAAGCGCGGCTTCGCGCGTCTCTTTCTTTTCTGCTTCTGTATCTGTATCTGTATCTGTATCTGGTCGTAACGGCGTTACGGTAGCGTTACGGTCGTTACGCTTGTTGCTCCTGTAACGCTTCATTCGTTCGGCGGCAGTCGGGTCCGTAACATCGGCCTTATATTGGCGCTTGTTCCAGTTGTGCGGAGCGAAGCCATCCTCTGTTTTATCGAGAAGGCCAGCGCCATGAAGCTCTGCAAGGATAGCGGCGGCGCGCTCCGGCTTAACGCGAAGTGTGTATGCGATCTGCTTAATGGGCGGGAACTCCCCATTATTAGAAGAGGCAATGCACATTAGATTGAACCACGCGCGATGCAGTTCATCCGAAAGAAGTCCAAGCTTCGGATCGGTCGCAGCCTCATCATATGCCCGCCACCATCGGCTCATGCGAGCATCCCCAATGCGTGCATATAGGTATCCAGGATCGCCTCCTGTTCGGCGCGCTTGTCCGGGTCCTGCTTACGGAGGGCTACAATCCGGCGCAGCGCTTTCACATCGAAGCCATTGCCTTTGGCCTCGGTGTAAATGTCCTTGATCTCGTCCCCGATCTCAGCCCTTGCGGCTTCACGGTTCTCCACGCGCTCGATAATGGATTTAAGCTGGTCCTTAGCGATGCTGTTGTGTCCGATCTCAGTCATGTCATGCCCCTAGTTCGTCTGAGAGAATCTGAACGTCTTTCGCGATTGGGTGTTTAAGAGCGATCATTTGTTGGACAGCGCGGACGCTGTGCATGATCGTCGTGTGGTCCCTTCCCCCGAAGTGCCGGCCAATCACGGGATAGGACTTCGTGGTGAACTGCTTGCAGAGATAGATTGCGACAGCGCGCGGCAAATATGCTTCTTGCGTCTTGCGGGCCGTCTCCATGAAAAGGACCGGAACGCCGAAGTGCTCAGCCGTCATTTCCTGGATTTCACGGATGCCCGGCTTGACCGCCAACAGCTCCCACGCAAGGTCGTAGAAGTCTTTTTGAGGCGGCTGGGGTGGGCGGACGCGAAGTGGCTTTTGATCCGGCCAAAACTTATCCATCCGCACTTTATGAGCTTGTGCGAACTCTCGGTGTGATGCTGTGATGTTCACTGCCCCTAGACCTCCCTCACCCTCAATGGTCGTGATGCTGAACTCTGCGGTCTTGCCTTAGGAAACCCGCGCGACTGGATCGTCTTACGCTGAGGCTCCAACCCGTATTCCTTCTTGAAGACACAATCCGCCTTCTGCATTCGCGGGTTGTCTTCGGTGAACGTCTTGAGGTCCGCGCAGTTCTTGCAATGAACCTTGCAGTTTTCCAGCGTTGGCTCGCCGCCCAGCCCATCAGGAATGACGTGCTCGTAAATGGTGCCGGTGCGCTTGCTGAGCATGTGGCCGCAGCCCTCGCACTTTGGAACACCATCAGGCTTGCAGCAGCGGGCCATGGCCAGCTTGCGAACCGAGAGAGGAAACTCTTTGCGTGAGGTGCCGCGCAGCTTCATGCGAACGCCCCATCATGGAACGTCACGCCATTCTCGGCGCCCCAGGCAAACTCGCCGTGATCTTGTTTTGATGCCACCTCTCTGGCCGTGTTGGCCGATTCCTTGCTATCGAACAGGCCGAGATATTTAACAGCGCCATTGGTCTTGATTTGCGCCTGCCACTTCTTCGCGGCCTTGCTCCATGTGACGCCCTTGAAGCCAGAAGTATTATTCTTCTGCGGACCGCGATTGCGAGCGTTCTCGGCATTGGTCGCAATGCGCAGGTTGCAGCGCCGATTGTCCCTGCCGTTGCCATTAATGTGATCTACGATTTGATCATCATTGGCACCGACAATCACACGGTGCAGGCGAATCGTAACACTGCGCCCATCAATCTTTTGCGCGCGCTTTGCATATATGGTGTTTGCCTTAACTAGAGCGGTCCACGAATAACCCTCGACCAGTGGCACGTCCTCTGCGTCAATCAACGCAACGTATCCCTGCGTTAGCGGGACAATAGCAATAGGGCCGCTCACAAAAATACCGCGCTTGCTCATGCTGCAACCTCGTCGTGAAAGCGGACACCATTTTCCACGCCCCACGCGTGCATAAAGTCTATTAGTTCGCTCATTTCCGCCTTTGAGAGATCAGAGGATGAGCTCCCCCACGGAATGAAGGTAGAGTTGTCCAGCGCCGGGATAAACTGAACCTCACGACCACATGCGTGCATGAAAAGCACCTTCCATTGATCCGGCGTATACTTGCGGCCAGCGTGTTCCTTCTGCGACGCGATGTCGGTCAGCATTGCCCACATGCGGTCATTCTGCGGAATGGTGCGCTTTGGCTTCTTGAACTCAATTCGCGTTCCAACAGGGGATTGAGACGCCCATGCGGACGCTCGCTCCCTGTCAGACTTCCCGTTCACCGTGATTAGCGCCCTGCTCATGAGCGCGGCCTAAAACGGGATGTCGTCTGTTAGATCGTTATTTCCCGCAGCAACGCGGCGCGGCGGGGCGCGACCAGTGGCCAAGGCATAATCGTTGCCCTGCTCTTGGCTCTCTGACCGCTCACCCGGCTTATCGAGCATTGTCAGAACGCCGCCGTAGCCATTCAAAACAACCTCGGTCGAGTATTTGTCCTGACCGTCCTTGTCCTGCCACTTGCGAGTCTGTAACGCGCCCTCGATGTAAACCTTCGCGCCCTTTTGCAGATACTTCTCTGCCACGCTGCACAAGCCCTCATTCCAGATTACAACGCGGTGCCATTCGGTTTTTTCTTTCCGCTCGCCAGAGGCCTTGTCCTTCCATGTTTCGGATGTGGCGACGCTCAGGTTGACGACAGGCTTTCCGTCCTGCGTGCGGCGCACTTCGGGATCGCCGCCAAGATTGCCGATGAGTAGAACCTTGTTCACGCTTCCAGCCATTTTATGCGGCCTCCTTCATGCCGTAGATGCCGTTGAGTTTTGCAATCTTCTCATCCAATTCTGCAAGGAAGGCGGAAACATCCCTCTCAAGCTCGAATATCATCTTGTCGTCGCGCTCAACGCGCTTAACAAAGAGGCTCATTTCTTCCGGCAGGCGAGGATCGTATGATGCGAAGTCGCACCACTTGCGACCTGTGCAGGCCATCTGCCATTGCATCTGTGTGTTATATTTGGCTGGCACCGCTTGTGACAAAAGCGTTTCGAGGTGCGTTGCAGTGTTGGGGCACTTGATCTCAACCATACCGTCGTCAGACACGAGCCCGTCAGGCGACGCGCCGGTCATCCCGATTGATGGATGTTCGACAAACCCGATCTCAGTCACAGAGGCATCGCGGAAAAACTCATACGCCGCGCGGGCATCTGGCTCTTTCTCGGTGCCCCAGTTCATCGCCGCATTGGTGAATCGTTCCGACGCCTCGCCCGTCAGGCGCTCCGCGATCAGTTCTGCCATGTAATTTGCGCGGGATGCTCCCCACCCGCTTTTGGTCTTCGCAACCACGTCAGCGACGCGCGAGGCCGTGACCTTGCCGACGCGGATAGCGTGCCATTCGGCAGAACCCTGGATAATATCGCTCATGACTTGGCTCCCTTCTTGTTGAGAGCCGCAACAGCACGGTCAAAATCCTTTGCCGGTAAGTCCGCTAAGCTCTTGATTTTCATATACTTGCAGAACGCCGCCTTATCGGCGCTTACTGCTTCCGCTAGTTCGACAAGCTGGGCGAGCTTTTCATCACTGACAGTATCGGGAGAACCATCCGATGCCGCGCCGTCGTCATCGTCCGACGCGGCCAGGCCGAGCGCGGCCTTCAATGTCATCCGCTGCAAATATGTGAGCGTCGAACCAACCGCCTGAATGTTGTTTTTGTTGCCGCTGTCGTCGCGGCCAGCCGTGAGGGTGTTTTCCTCGAAATGGCCGTCTCGATGCGACACGATGCACGTCACCACGACCGGCTCATTCACCGCCGATGAAGTGCGGAACCGATATGACAGGCCATGCCTTGCCAAGATCGGCGTGACCGTGCGGGCGACCTCGGCCAAATCCTCGTGGCGGTAGTGGGTGCGCCCCTTCGCGGATGTGAAGTCAACGGTCCGATTTTTGATGATAACCGGGATTTCCGCCTTGGCGGATGCCATCGCTTCATCAAACGCCTTGCGCGCCTGGTTGGCCTCCCAACGCTCTTGCAGGCTCATCAGCTTTTCAAGAACGTCAATGTTAGCGCCCTGCGAGACAGCCTTATTGAGCATATCCATAGGGGTCATTGCGGCGAGGACTTGTGGTTCGTGCATTGCTACTGCGTTACTCATGGTGACTTCTCCTGTGATTAGGCTTCCGGGATTGCGTCTAGTCTCTTGGCAAACTCATGCATTCGTTCGTTGGCCAGCATCGAGCTTGCGCCCGCCAATCGTTCGGCTTGGTAGAAATTGTACAGTGCGGATGCACGCTCCATTGCGAGCCTCAACGCGCTGGATGGATCACTCAGTGCGGGAGAGGAATGTTCCTCGCATTGATCGCTTTCTGCGGTCCTTGACTGCATTGCACATCTCCCTTGTGCGGTTACGCTTTCTGATAGACACGAATAAAACAGGTGTTTTTCTCGACGGGACCCCACGACCATGAGCCAGCGTCCGCAAGCTTATCGTCCTCGATCAGACCAACCGCCTGCAGAAAATCGAGGCAGACCTTCCCCCGGTTATCACCATCGCGCGCAACCTTGCGTCGCGTCTCATCCAGAACGATGTGGTAGGTGAAGTTGCCCTTAATTGGCTCTCCCGCTTCGCGCTTCTGCTGCAAGTAGGCAACATGGGCTTCATCCTTCCACGCCTTGTATTGCGGGCTGATGTAGGTGCGCTTGTTTCCGTTCCGCCAAATGCGGTTTGCAGAAACAGGGAATGGGAGCGTGAGAGTCACCATGTTCAAGCGGCGCTCCGACGCTGATTATGACGCTGTACGAGGGCTGTCGCCCATCGACAGTTCCCAGGCTCGTAGTTGCCGTCAACGTCTATACGGTCGATGGAATGATCGCCAGACGGACGAGGGCCCATGTCTGCGTAGAAGTTGGCAAAGCTATCCCAGCGCTCGCAAACAACTATCCCGCGAGCACTATAATATTTGTAGTCTTGGCAGTTCGGGTTGCGCGTCCTGCGACGCATCGCCCTCCAAACTTCGTACTCTGGCGGGCGCGATTTCTGACTTCCTAGGCCATGAACGAAGTTGCGGGCTTTCGTCTTTTCGGTGCGCGCGCAGCCACAAGATTGATCGAACCGATAGCTTGGACTGAGTGCGGCTGTTTCTCTCGTGGTTGTATTGCCGCATGAGCAAACACAATTCCACACTCTAAGAGCCTTGCCACGCGCGTTAATGCGCGGGGGCGCTTCTGAGACAACCGTCAACCGGCCATAAACATCCCCGATGGGGTTCAGGCGATGCCCACGACGCACAACCGCGCGGTCCAGATCAGCCGCCATCTCGAAATAGTCGGTCATGCCCGCTCCTCCAGATAGCCGCGAAGCATGCCGGCGCCCTCGTCTACCAGACGTGAGAGCTGCAATTCCGTGAGCTGGACGCGCTGATAAACGCCGTCCTCACCGCCGACATTCAGGATGTACTCGCGGTACTTTGGCTCGGTGAGGTAGATCATCTTTGCTTTGGGATGCTCGCTCATCGCATCGTCTCCGGCGGGAACACAGGTTCACCCTCTCCGCTCCATTCCATGAGCTGGGAATATTCGCCGTGGTGTGTGCCGCGCAGCGCGCCGGTATCGCGCCAGCCAAGCGCGGCCCAGCGTTCAACGTCATGGTGACGGACGTACTTGAAAACACTGTTAGTACGGGCAGATGCGATTTCGGGAGCCTTCATACATGAACTCCTGACTTAACCATCTCAGCCATGCTCGCACGAAGGGCCGCGCGCAGCCGTCGCTTGTGCTTCTCTTCCTTGGTGCAACGGACAGCGAAACCAGAAACCTCCGCCATGCTCGCATCAATCATTGCCCGCGTTGGCTCGACCGAAACGATTGCCATGTTGTTCTCAGCGAGAACGCGATAGAGCGTCTTGGCCGATGCGCCGCCCCGCATCAGGAGCCAGTCGAGAGTGCCCCGCGTGTCGTTGCGCTGGCCGGTCTGACGGGCACCGGCCCAAATTTCGCGGACGACCTCACGGATCGCGCGCTTTGAGTTGATGCCGTGTTTCCGGCATACGGTTACAATCGGAAGGCCAAACTCGTGGACGCACTCCCGCAGCTCGGCGGGCATGATGTCCACAACCTCCAACGATTCCATGCGACGGGCTGAAAGGCTCATGCGCGTTGATCCAATGCGCTGAGGCCAATCGGAGGATCGCCGCACAGCATCGCCGTCAAGTCGCGGTAAGGCAGCATTTCCCTTGCGTCGCGTTGCCTGAGTTGCTCCTCCGACGGACGGGCCGATACCTGGACCTGCTCGATGGTGACGCGGGTGTCTTCCTTCTTGAGAGCGCGCCGGTATTCGTTGATCTTCTGACGACGAGCCGCGCGGCGTTCTGGCGTCATGCGTAGCCAGTACAGCCTGTTTTCAACAGTCCGCTTGGATGTACCGAGATGATCAGCAATATCCTGAAGCGGGATGCCTTCTGCGTATTCGGCGTTAAGCTTTGCCAACCGTTCTTCTGTCCAGAATTTGCTCATCGCATGCTCACCATCATTCCAATGAGAACGCCAATGCAGACGAGAAACGAACTCGCAAAAATTCCGAGTGCTATGTCCCAAGGCCACGTTTTCATTTCACGTCCCCCTTGATTTCAGGTGCGATCCAGACCGCCAATGATGCGAGCGAGGCGCTCAAGGCGATCAATTTCAGCGCTATAAAAACTCTCGTCCGCAGCACGAAGCCCTCCGATGATGGTTTGATATTGAGCCGCAAGGGCGGACGCCTCCTGACGGGCTTGCTTGATTGCCCGCTCTCTCTTGACCTGCTCGGCAGCTCGCCGCACGGCGATAGCGGCCCTGTGATCGTCATTTTGAATCTCATTGCGCCAGAGTGACCGGACTGCACGCGCTGAAATGTTGGCGGCTTCGGCAACTCTGTCGAACCAATCAAGCTGTTCGCCATGTCCTGGCTTCCCCGCGATCTCGAACATTGCTTCACGCACACTCATTTTGGCTCTCTTCGTCCACACTTGGCTTCTCCGTCATGGTTAGTTGCAACCATGACGACGACAGACAGACACGTTACTGGCCTACGACCCCTTCTCGATCCGCGTCTGCAAACGACGGACGAGCTAAAACAATGGATGCGACGGACGCTGCAACGACCGAGCGCAGATGTGATTTCAATGAATGAATTCGTAGCGGCGCGAAGCCGAAGGAATTTCCAATGTCAGACAGGCTCGCAATGATCGCCGCTATAGCGGTCGGAATCTTGCTGGCGATTGTCTTGGCGGTGTTTGGGTTGTTGTGATTGCACCACGCCCCCGGTGCATGAACGAGCGCCGGTCTACGTGTGCCCCCGCGTGGATCGGCGCTCATGGGGTCCCCCGGTAATAAGCGGCGGTATTGGCCCCCCTCGGGGACGCTTTGATGTTGATCTCGTTTAGCTTGCGTCGAAAAATATTCGGATGAAGGTCAATACCCATTGCGCAGCGAATTTCCTCGTAAGAAAACCCGTCGCGCGCTAGGTGGCGGGCTATCTGCTTTTGCTTACTTGAAAATTCAAATCTGGGCGGTCCGGGCCGTTCAGTAATCGAACGCGCCGCCCTGAGAAGCTTGCTGGCAAATGGTGAGACGACTTGAGTCATGACGCCACCTCGGGTGACTTCATGCCCCAGAGCGATGCTGGCGCAGTCTTGCCGCGCTCCTGCAGCGCTACGATCATGACGGCGTATGTATTCGACGGGAATTTATCGAAGCTGCGCCAGTTCCAGACGGCCTTCGGCTTGCTGCCCGTGAGCTTTGCTACGCCAGGGTTGCCGCCGAGGGCGTCCATGACTTCGGAAGTGGTTTTCAGCTCGTGCATACACCTTCTATAATCCAACTAAATTGGACTTACAAGGTGCAAAAAGCCTAGATGGAAAAAAATTTGGACTTCCCCCACCATTGGCCATGGCAACGAAAGACCCTGCGGGGAAAAACTCCGATCTCGCTCAACGCCTACGGGCGGTGATGCTCGCTGAGGGTATCCCGACCCAAGACGCGTTTGCCGCCAAACTCGGCGTTGAGAAGAAGCGCCTCAACAACCCTATGGTTGGCTACACATTGTCCGTTGACCTCGCCATGCGCATCCGCAACGCGGTTCCTGGCATGACTCGTGATTGGCTTTACGAGGGCGATGAGACGGGGCTGCCTGTGGGTTTAAGGGACCGGCTCCGAGAGGCGGCGGTGAGACTTAAGGCCACTGCTGGCCGCTCTATGGCCGTCTGAGGGGCCATCAGGAACTTTTCTACCAGTTCTACGGTGGGCGCCAGCACCGCCAGCGCATCCTCTGGATCATCCGGCAGTTCCGATGCGATGTGGATCGCGTGCCGTCTATGCCACGCAAGATATTCACGCATGAAATTCCCCACTCCTTACGCCCCGAACTAGGGCCAATATTCCGGCTCAAGTGTTCCCTAGGTCTGAATTCGGAACCTTAAATTCTAACGAACGGCGCAATTTTGCGTTGTGCGTCGCCGCATGATCCTGCCTGAGAACATAAGGAGAACATACCTAGGCGACGGAATAAAGCCCTAAAATAAAAATCCAAATAAATTAGACTGGGGGACTTGCATGTCCAAATTAGTTGGATTATAACTCCTTCCCATGAGCTTACCCATTGGGGTGGCGGAGAAGGGGACAGGCAGATGATCTTCATCGACGAAAACACCAGCCGCGCTGAACTCGAAGCTGCAGCAGCTGAAGCCGGCCTTCCGATCCTCTGTGACACCGACGCGCTTCGCGACAGCATCGTCTCTTGGGTCGAAGCGGGCGACGAGTGCGCCAATGCTTAAATTCGCAAAACAGGATTTCACCTTAGGCGCGCTTTTCAAGCTCGGCGCTCGCCGCAAGTTCGACCGCGAGACGCTTGTTCGATTGATGATCGAGCGCGGCAAGCTCTCGGAGAAGTCAGCGCACCAGCTTGCTCACCACTGGCTTGGTACCGAACCGTATCGCAGCACAGTGAGGTCGGCATGAATAAAGCCACCAGCGACTATTGGGCAGACTGGCTTGTCGATGCAGTCGCGGCGGCAACTCAAGATCGCCGCTACCTGCGGGGCGACGCCGAGGAGGATCGCGCTGTTACAGAGGCGATTTTCTTGAACGCTAAGAAGGCAATGGAAAACCTATTGGCCAATCACTCAGTACGAGCGCCCTCGTAGGTGGGGCTCTCTCATTGCAAGAATTTTGTTTGAACAATTAGGGGCTTGTTATGCAGTCAAGATCGCAGAAAGCCGAGATCACGAACACCAGCGGGGCTCCGGTACTGAGTGGTCGGGCGACCCGCAAATTCATCACCGATCTGTTCATTGCCGGCGAGCATTACTCATTCGCCACCATGGACGAAGTTGTCGATGCGATCTTCGAGAGCAACGGCCTCATCACCACTGTTCATGAGTGTGAAGCGCCCTCAATCTGCAATGACGTGACCGAGGCGGTTGCTTGGGCATTTGCAGAAGCACTCGATCACTCCGAGCCTCTTTCAGACTGGCAGAGGGATTATATCGAGCAGACCATTGGTCTTGATGCGGCGCGTGCTTTCCCGATGGAGGCCGCATGACCAGCCGAGCCAAGTCATACGATCCTAGGTGTTATGAGCTTGCGGCTCTATTTTTGAGCGATGAGCCAGATTTAAACACTGAGGCCGCTCGGATAACGCTTGCCAGCGAAATTCAATCGCGCATTGAAGACGAAATCGAATTCATGCGCTCCACCCTTGCAGCAGCCAAGGGTGAGTCCATCCACCTCGACACCAAGACCGCTCTTGATAACGGAGACAGCCGATGATGGACCTGGATAGCCGTAAGTGTGAGGTGGTGTGATGAGGCTTCTTGCCATCTCAACTTATCTCTTGATGATCGCAATCAATGTGCCCTTGTGGCCATTACCGCTAAACGCGCTTTTTATCGGCCTAAACGTCGGATTGATCTGGGCTTCTTTTGTGAACTGGATATTTGAGGACGTGTTTACATGACTTCTCAGGAACAAGCAGACACCCTCCTCCGAGCATTCTGGGATGAGAGGGAGCAGAAAAGACGTGAACAAAGAACCCACGAACTCCAACATTCAACTCACGTACTGAGACAACTTACGAAGGGGCAGAGCAATGAGCTTCATGACGAAGATCGAAGGCGTCCCGGATACCGATGATGCGAAACCGGGCATGGCATTCTTTGCTGGTACAGGGCCTCAGGGCAAGCGCTGCGGTGATTGCAAATTTCGCGGACTGACCAGACAGAGCCAGAAGGCGTCTTACTACAGCGAGCGGCTGCAGGAATTTGTCCACAAAACATATCGCACCACGCAATGCGCAAAGTATCGCTCGCTTTCTGGTCACCATGGCGCGGCGGTGAAGAAAGACTACGACGCCTGCAAATATTTTGAGTCGAAGAAAACGAAAGCTGTCTCAGCCACGGACTGAACTGCTCTGTTTGATGATTGCTTTGTGCGGTGGATCTCTTTCTGAACAGGACCAAACCAATGTCTATCCGAAGAAGCATATCAGACTCCAACCAGCAGTCCGCTCCGGGTGTGGGTGGGCGTACGCTGGTGCCGTGGGAACAGGCTGCCGAGGGAGTTTGCAAGATTGTTGGAACGCGCGTCGGGGCAGTTGCTCGTGAAGTCGCCGAACAATTTTACACCGAGATCATGGAGTCCACACAGGACTATTTAGCCGAGAATGTCGCCTACAATCTAAAGAGCGAATTGGACGCCGCGCGGGGGCGTGCTGAACGCGCCGAAAAGGCGTCCGTTGATCTGTTGAGAGCACTGCAAGAATTGCGAAACCGCTGTGAAGGCGAGATTTGCGACGGCGATCTTTTGGATCGCGTAGATGCCCTCTTCCGCACTCTCTCGGAGTCCTCCTCATGACCACGGAAACAGAATATACGCGCTTGAATGATGCAGACCGCGCGTTTGTCAAACAAGCAATCGATGCTCTTGATCTGTCGATGGTTCGGGATTGGCTGGCCGAGCGTCAAGCTAATTGTCTGCGGATAGCGCGGCTAAAAAACGGCGATGATCGCGAGGGATGGCTCGTCGATTTTGTGTTCTTTACCGCCGCCAAGGGCATGATCGATTGGACGGCATTGGAAAGGTCGGAAATCGCCAACGCACCCGCGCCACTCTTTCAACCTAACAGCGGGAGATCGTCATGAAGCGCACTCGGATCATGACCAGTGATGTTCAGACAAGAGCGTGCATGGATGGATCGGTTGCGGACGAGAGTGTTCCGTTGAGTGACCATATCCCCGGACCATGGTTCTTCAGTCAAGAGTCTGTTGATCCCGAGTGGTACATCGTCACAATCAAGGGCGGCTTGGTCGTGGCCAATGTCAACGCACATAGCCGCCAAGTTGCTAACGCCCGCCTTATCGCCGCCGCCCCCGACCTACTGAATGCACTGGAGGCGTGCCAGCGCGTTCTGGCCGATCTGACGGGTGGCGACAAGACGCTATCCACCATCAACATCTACGCGCAGGCCGTCGAAGCGGAATTGAAAGCTCGCGCCGCTATTGCGGCAACCAGGAGTGCGCCAGCGGTTGCGGAGACGCGTCGAACCGAGGGCGCGGAATCTTCGCCTCCTGCGGTCTTTTCTGATCCCCTCTCCGCAACTCGCAAGGACGCACAGAGATGAGCATTCTGCCCTGCAGAAAATGTAACGGCGAAGGCCGTATTTTCAAATCGAAATACGGGGGCAACGATCCTGACGTGTGGGATTCCGGCGAGTGCGAGGATTGCAAGGGCAGCGGCAGCCAGGTTTGTGAGGCCCGCAGTTGTAATGATCTTGCGGTTGCATTCAACGATGATGGCGAAGCTCTTTGCGAGGATTGTCTGGCTGAATGGGCCAGCGAGGAATTTGGAGCCCAGCCATGACAACCGATGCAGGAGAGTTGATGGCGCTGGCACCTTGCCCGTTTTGTGGGAGCGAAGGCCATACGCTTCTCAGGGGCTATCGTTACGCAGACGGCTTTCCTGATCGCAAGGAGCCAGCGGTATGCTGTCCGACCTGCGAGGCGCGCGCACCTGTGAAGGCATGGAACACCCGTATCCAGCCGGATAGAGAAGCGGTGGCGCGGTGCTTGGTCCAGCATGATGCGAATTATAGCACTTATCATATGCCGGGCGACAAACCGCGCAAATGGAAAGCCGCCTCTGGTGCGGTTTACGACACATCGGAGCTTTCCACAGAGGCCGCAAACCGTGTACGGGACCGCGCCGACGCTGTCGTCTCCCTTCTATCAGTTCAGGTGGATGGGGAGCAGAAGATTACTCGACTCACAAAGCAGGAATTGCCCGGAGCAGTAGTATCCCTCCCAAGTCCGGCATGGCCGACGAACTTGCATCCTCGCACGCTTGATTTGGTCCAACGCTTCGCTGCCGCGCTCGCCAAGAAGCTCCGTCTTGCCGAGGAAAAATACGGATTCGGTGACGGGTGGGCCGACGACAATTGGGAACAAGAGTGTCGCGCGCATCTCTATTCCCACATTGAGAAAGGTGACCCTCGCGATGTTGCCGCGTACTGCGCGTTCATGTGGCATCACGGCTGGATCACGTCGCAGCCCTCAGTCGCGGAGACGAATGCTGATGCACCGGGGGATGCCAAAGAATTCGCGGAGCTCAATTTCGCCAATGTTTTACAGGAGGCATCGGCACGACTGGCTCAGGCAAGGCTCAGTCCTGATAGGCTGACGAAGGAAACCAACACGTTAGAGTATTGGTGCGCCTGGGCTGCTCATGAGAACGCGCGCTGCTTAGCCACCTTGGCCGCAGAGGGGATGCGGGAGGCGGTTCAGCCAAGTATCGCCACAAGGCCGGCCACCAGCGGAACAGCAGCATCGGGCACTGAGTTGGGCGGTGAAGGATGAGCCGTCCGCTTGCGATCGATTTGTGCTGCAAGGCCGGCGGCGTGTCGATGGGCCTATATCAGGCCGGCTTTGATGTAATCGGCGTCGATATTGAGCCTCAGCCGCGCTATCCGTTCCGCTTCTTCCAAGCCGACGCGCTAACGTTCCCGCTGTACGGCGCCGCTTTCGTCTGGGCCAGCCCTCACTGTCAGGGCTACACTGCGCTGAGACACGCACCGGGCGCCAAGGGTAAGCCGCGACAAATCCAGCAATTTCGCGACCGGATGCCGGCAGATGTCCTTTGGGCGATCGAGAACGTCGAAGAAGCCGCATGGGACATGCAAGACCCGATCACCCTTTGCGGATCGATGTTCGGCCTGGGCGCGCAGGGATGTCGGTTGCAGCGTCATCGATTGATAGAGTCGAATTTTCAGATCAACCAGCCTGGGTGCCAACATGATGATAGGCCCGTAATCGGCATCTACGGGGGGCATGCTCGGCGCCGCGCGAAGTCTGCCGGAGGTCGAGGCACCCGCGACGTGTGGAACGGCGGTCATAAAGCAGCCGCTTCGGAAGCCATGGGCATCAACTGGATGACGCTCGGTGAACTGAGCGAGGCCATTCCGCCGGCATACGCCGAATTTGTTGGACGGGCCGCACTTGCTCATATCGCTAAACAAATCTCACAGGCCGCAGAATGACCAATCCTCATGGAGCCGTAGATGAATAAGCTGACAGAGGCGGAAAGAAAATTGCTCGACGTTCTATCGCGGGTCGTCGGCAACGCGCTTCCATACGAATGGATGAAGCCGCCGATGAAGGCGGTAGCTACTCGGATGCGCCGAAAGGGCCTGCTGCTCAAGCGCGAAAAGTATTGGGCCAAGCCAACCGCTAAGGGCCGTATCGCAATCTCTGGGAAGTCGGATTCAGAAAAGGTGTGAACGAGGCCGACAGATTTCAGAACATTAAATTCACGGACTGCAACCGCTGGGGTTTAAAGATGAAATTTTGGTTTGATACCGAATTTTTGGAAGACGGCAAGACAATCGAACTGATCTCGATCGGTGTCGTCGCAGAAGATGGCCGCACCTATTACGCCGAGACGCCAGACGCATACAGCCTGTGTGCCGAGAGCGCGTGGCTTAAAGCAAACGTGTTGTCGCATTTAACCGGCATGTCGCAGCCATCGATAACAAGGCCGCGAGTTCAGATCGCCCGTGAGATTATCGAGTTCGTCGGCGAGAAACCAGAATTTTGGGCCTACTACTGCTCTTATGATTGGGTGGCGCTGTGCCAGCTTTATGGCCGCATGATCGACTTGCCGAAGGGCTGGCCGATGTTCTGTCGTGATGTGAAGCAGCTTTGTGTTGATTTAGGAAATCCCAAATTGCCGGAACAGGAGGGTCAAGAGCACAACGCGCTGGCAGATGCGCTTTGGACGAAGCAGGCATGGGAATTTTTGAAGGAACACTCAGTCGCGGAGCTACCTGAGGTTTAAGAAAAGAGCTTTGTTCACACCTTTGCTGAACTGCAACCACTGACGGGAGATGAGAGATGAACGATAAAGCAAATATTTCTGAGGATGATGCCCGCGAAGTCCTTAACCTCGATAAGGATAAGTGGATCATCCAAGTTGGCGACGCCGAGTTAAATGCTCTGAAGGCGGCGATACGATCTCACGCCGACATTCTGGCAAATCTCGCCTCCGAAATTGAGAGCATCGGTTAACTCAGCGGGATAACCAGCAATGAGCCACGATCCCACAATGCACGCATCTTCACTGAACAACTCCCCCCAATCCTATTATACGGGATTGGTGGAGAGGTTGCCGCAGATCGCCGGTCGATGCTCATATGAGCAAGATCGGATGGACGTTGTTGCAGCCGCCACCTTCATCTCTGAACTGCAAGCGGAGGTGAACCGATGGCGGCTGAATCATGACGACGTAGCGCGCAAGAAACGTCAGATGGAAGAAATTAAAAACGGCTTTTATCAACGAGCCCTCGCCGCAGAATCCTCCCTCTCCCGTATCAAGTCTGAGACGGTGGAGGCGGCGTGCAACGCAATAGCCTTCTGCCCCTCATTGGATAGCAATGGCTACATCTGCGAAAAGTCAGCCGCTATAGCCGCCATCCGCTCTCTCAGTACTGATGATTCAGTAGGTTCAGAAAGAAACTCCACTCGCAATGAGGGATCACGATGAACGAGAGAACTCGTACTGAGACATCGTCTCCTGATGTGGTCGATGGTCTTGTGCGCGCCAGTGGCATTCTGGCGGCGTTCAGTGCTTTTGTCGGCTTCGGTATCGGCTGGATCATGTGCAAGGCGTTGTCATGACCCCCACCCTCACCATGCCAGAGGCGGAGATTCCCGCGTGCATCGTTCAAGCATTTGCGGAGTCGTCAACGCTCTCGCTGCCTGCGCTCGCGCCCCTGCTGCGGATGGACTTGAAAACCCTCAGGAAGCACCGTGAGGCTGGTAATCTGCCAGTGCATATCAAGGGCACCGGGGTTGCCCGCAGGCACTACGTCTGTACCCTAAATGATGTTGTGGAATTCTTCCGCCGCACAGGTGAGGCATGTCAGTCTTCAAGGTCAGAAATTCCCCGTTCTATCAATTCGACTTCCAAATCCAGGGTTTACGATTTTCCGGGTCCACGAAGGAACGGAATGAACGTGACGCAAAGGAAGTCGAGAAAGCCCGGCGCGCCGAAGCCAAGCGCATCGTTGCTGACAATGCCAAGACAGGACGGAAGCCCTTAACGCTCGGTGTGGCGTGTGATCGATGGTGGGATGAGGTCGGACGACACGGCAGCGACCCGGACCTAGAGCGCGCCCTTGAATGGCTCAAGGGCCATATCGGGCCGCAGGTCGCCCTGCATGACATTACCGACGATACCGTTTCAAAGGCCGTAGAGGCCCGCAGGAAGCACGTCATGAAGGCCGGGCGAGATGACAAGGGGAAGCAATTGTATCGCCCCATAGGCCCGCGCACGGTCAACAAGACCGTCACGTCGCTGCTCAGCCGGGTTTTCACCCGCGCCAAGGAAAACTGGAACGCGATGATTCACAATCCGCCAGTCTGGAAGAACCATTTTCTGGAGGTGCCCAAGCGGCCCATTCGCGAGATCACGCCCGCCGAAGATGCGCGCCTTGACGAAGTCGAGAGCCTTGAGTTTGCCCAGCTTCGTGAGTTCGCCGAGATCATGGGTTTCCGGCGCAAGGAAGTGCTGCTGGTCTGGACGCAGGTGGACTTCGAACTGGCGACCGTAGCGATCATCGGCAAGGGTGGCGTTCCGGCGATCCTGCCCCTTCCCCGCCGCGCCTATGAGATCCTGTGGTCGCTACGGGGCCATCATAAGGAACACGTCTTCACCTTCGTTGCGCAGCGAACCAGGGTTTGCCCGAAAACCAAGAAGAAGTTCATTAAGGGCCAGCGTTATCCGATGACCTATTACGGGATCGGGACCAACAGGCGCCGGCAGTGGCCTAAGGCGGGTGTGGATGCGCGCCTGCATGATACGCGGCATACGACAGGGATGCGGACGCTGCGCACCACGGGCAACCTGAAGCTCGCACAGCGCCTTCTCCGGCACACCGACATCAAGACGACCGCCAAGTTCTATGCGGACGCCGATCTAAACGACATTCGCAACGGGATGGAAGCGACGGCGGAAAACATCAATTCCCAGAAAAAGTCCCAGACTAATTTTTCTGTCCCGCCTAAGGCCATGAAGGGCAAGCGCAAATGACTTCCCGGCTCACGTCTTTCGATTCCGAGGGTCGGGAGTTCGAATCTCTCGGAGCGCGCCATTCCCGTCCAAAATTCGGCATCGTGCAGCCGGGAAGTACGTGGTCTGAGCCCAGCCGGGCGCAGGCGAGATGCCAATTATGACAGTCAGATTTCAGTATTTTGAATTGCCAACAGTGGCATCTTTCGGCATGGCTTGCCGAGCTTTGCACGGTGGCCTGCGCCCATATGGCGCTTCAATCGAATCGCGCCGCCAGGCTATTCAAGACTTGGAATTGCGAGGGAGGACATTGTGAGCGGCAACGAAGGGCTTCTGTCTTCAAATTCCGAGCACAGGTTCTATCAAGGCCTCGCCGCGACCTTTGTCGCCAATTGCCTTCAAGCCACCAACTTCCTCTCCGACCGTTTCCTGCGGCGCGCCTATTATGCATCGGCGAAGATTGACGAGCTTTACCGCAACTCGATGAACAGCGCCTTTTCCGCGCAGGAAGCGTTTCTTGTCACCGGAGCACCGCACGCGTCGGCCTACTATCCGCGGGATTTCGCCTGGTTCTATCCCGACGTTCTCGATCCGCAGACCATCATCGATTCCGAGGACGCGACCCGCCGGATTCGTCTGCTGGAAAAAAGCGTCCGCCTGATGCTGGGCGCAGTGCGCTCCGGCATCATCACAACAACGCTCATTCCCGTGAAGCGCAACCGCTATATCGGCGCCAACTATTTCGCGCTGCCATCAGATACGCTTCTCGGCATTCAGGGTGGTCTGGAGCAGATCATTCGCGCTGACTTTCGACCGTCGCCCTATGCCGACATGGCAACCGCCGCACAAACCGGCCGCGCGCTGCTGGCCGAATATCGCGAAGACCTGAAGAGATCGTTGCTCGATCTCGCAGGAAGTCTCGAACCTTATGACGGCTATGGAATCCGTACCCTGCTTTGCGATGTCCGCGCGCCACGTTCGGCGGCGACTGATACTCGCGCGGAGCGGCTGCGTTTCGTCACCAACGCCAGCGTCTATGCGACGTTCCAGCAGAGCATCCGGCTCGGGATCGTGCACCAGAACGAACTGGAGGAAATTCTGGGACGCAGCCTCTCGCAGTACAAAGGAGAACTGCTTCAGTTATTCGGCCGCGACGGCTACATCAAGCATAGCCTCGACTGCAACGCGGACTCGCCTGCGTTTTCCATCGCGCTTGATTTCGTCAACGTGCAGCACGGTTTCTGGGATTTCAGCAACGACGCAGAGCGCGCACTGTTTAGCGCAACCGCCGATCTTATCCTCGCCGAGCCGCGCTTCCGGATTCCGGATACCTTCCACTTCTTCGTGTCGGCGGATAATCCGCGCAAGAAACTTATCCACCGGATCGCCACGCCGTCTTATCAAGGCCGGTCCGCATGGCCGACCTTCAACGTCGAGTTCGCCGACCGCATGCTCGAATACGATGAATTCTCCGGGGGCGAGCGATACCGGCCCTACGCCCGCGAAATCCTGCGTCATATCCATCACGCCACGGAGACACATGGCGGATACCAGGAGCTATTGTCCGAAAACGGCCTTCAGTACCGCACATGGGCCTACCGCGGCGCCATCGCGCACTCCTGGTTTCCCCGCTTCCTGACCGTCTGGAGCAGAGCCTACGGGGTTCCGCTGATCGACTGGACGCAGCAACCTGCCGACAAGGTGGTTGCATAGGCGTTTTTCTGGAGCGCGCCGCAACCGCGGTGCCCCTACCTGGCCGCCGCCGCTGAAATCATCTGCCCAAGCTCGGCGAAATGGCGCTTCCGCGGCGAGCTTCGGCGCCAGGCAAGCCCGATCACGCGCTGCGGCTCCGGATCGGCGAACCGCATCAAGTGAATGTCGCCCCGCCGGCTTTCGAGCGGCACCGCCAGTTCCGGCAACAGCGTCATGCCGAGACCGTGCGCCACCATCTGGACCAGTGTGGACAGGCTCGACGCGCCGAAGGTGTTGATGTTCTCGATCCGCCGCAGGTTGCAAAAGGCCAGCGCCTGATCCCGCATGCAATGCCCCTCTTCCAGCAGCAGCAGCCGGTCGTCTTCCAGCAGATCAGGCGTCGCCTTGACCCGGTTCGACATGCGGTGCGACGTCGCCATCGCCAGCAGGAAGCGATCGTCAAACAACCGAACCGTCTCGATGTCGGGGTGTTCGACCGGCAGCGCGAGCAACAGCAGGTCTAGCTGACCATCGGCTAGCTCGTTAACGAGGGTTTGGGTCTGCGTTTCGCGGATGTGAAGGTCGAGATCGGGAAACGTGTCCCGGATCATCGGCAGCAATTGCGGAAGGATATACGGCGCCACCGAAGGGATGACGCCGAGACCCAGAGGGCCGGACAGGACGTTGCCCTGCCGCCGCGCGACATCGACAATGTCACGAACATCGGCAAGGACGCGCGCCGCACGTTGTGCGATTTCTTTGCCGCCCTCGGTCAGCATCACACCGTTGCGACCGCGCTCCAGGAGCTGAATTCCGAGGGTTCTCTCCAGTTCCTGTACCTGCATCGAAAGCGCAGGCTGCGTCACAGCGCAATGCTCGGCGGCCTTGCCGAAATGGCCGGATCTGGCCACGGCGTCGAAGTACTTGAGCTGTTTAAGGGACACCATCGATCAGTTCTTCTTATTCAAGACCGTTATTAATACGGTCAGACCTGATTGAACAGCCCTTCAGTCGATGCATCTCATGTGTTCGGCTGCAACGCCGCCATAATCGCGTCGAGACCGTCCGTGAGCGCCGCAGGTCCCGGTTGCAGGATCAACGGCGATTTGATCTCCACGATACGGTTGTCGCGCACAGCCGCGATCGCGTCCCAGCCCGGGCGCTGCCGGATTTTGTCCGGGACGACTTTCTTGCCGCACCATGACGCCAGGATCACGTCGGGATTGGCAGCGACAACGGCTTCAGGCGCAATGATGCGGTCTTTCGCAGCCTTTGCCTTTGCAAGCTGCGGAAACACGTCCTCTCCGCCGGCAATCGAAATCAATTCCGACACCCAGCCGATCCCGCTGATCAACGGGTCATCCCATTCCTCGAAATAGACCTTGGGATGCACCGCTCTGGCGCGCCCGATCGCAGCAACATCCGCGAGCCGCTGCCCGAACCATGCCGCGAGCGCATTCGCCTTTTCTGCTTCGCCGATCAATCCGCCGAGCGTGCGGATCATTGCCAGAATGCCGGCGATATCGCGCTGGTTGAAGACGTGGACCGCAACCCCTGCCCGCACCAGATCGGCGACGATATCGGCCTGCAAATCCGAGAATGCCAGAACCAGATCGGGATCGAGCGCAAGTATCTTGGGAACGTCGGCTGATATGAACGCCGAGACTCGCGGCTTCTCGCGCCGCACCTGCGGCGGCCGAACCGCGTATCCCGATACGCCGACAATACGATCCTGCTCGCCAAGCAGGTACAGCGTCTCAACCGTCTCTTCGGTGAGGCACACGACTCGTCGTGGAGGGAAAGTCATCGGCAATCTCGGTCAGCCATCGTTCTGACTGACTACGCCGCTGCGGCACTCATGCCAATGCGTCCAATGCCCGGAATCTTGATTGCAGGGCGGCGAATGTCGACACCAAGAACCGCGCCCAGCACATTCAACTCGACGCCTTCCAGCCAGCCGACAGTCAAACCGAGATAGCCGCCCAACGTGGCCCGCAAGCCGGTCCCCGAAGGCGTCCGGCCAAACCATTCGCCATCGTAGGGATAATCCTTGCCGATCGCCGTCGGCGGCAGCACAGCATGCATCTCCGGCACGGCATCAATGATCGCTGCAACAAACGTATTCGAGTTCGGGCCGGGCCAAGCACGATAGTCGCCAAGGTTACGATACTTGTAGCGGTCAATGGCCGCCCGGATTTTCGGAATCAGCTGTGCTGCGTGCTCACCGTCTGCGCGGAAGACCTCATCAGGAATCTGCCCGAACCAGCGCCCGTCCGCCACGAAGCCGTTGATGCGGATCGGTTCTCCCCACGCCGTATAATCGTAGCGGCTATAGCGCGACGCGCCCTTCTCCTTGAACACGATCCATGAATGAACAGCGACGATGCCGCGCCAGCGCACCGTACGTGCGGCATAGATCCGAACCAGCGCATCCGGATGATCCGATACCTGCGGCAGAACGCCCGCGCTGGAGCGATCGGCCGCGTACCAGTTCGCCGACGCCCGGTCGCTCAAAAAATACGATGCCGCAGAAACGCCGATGGGGGCGAATAAAAGGACCAGAAAAGCCGTCAGAACCATCTTCCAAAATCTCATCGGATACCGTCATGGGCGCGCTTCGCGTCTCATGAGAATGGTGACGGCAGCCGATGGATTCAATGGCGCTGAATTAGCCTCTCAGGGGCGTGCAACGTCAAAAACGTCGCCGTCGTAGCCTGCCTCGATCGGAATGCGCAGGCGCGTGGTTCCATTTTCGTTCCTGCTCATCTCGGGCACAACGGTTACCACCGGCGTCGTCCGCGCGAAGTCCATTGCGGCCTGCGCAGTTCCGAGCTTGTCGAGCTTGATCAGGTTGCGGATCGTCGGAAACGGCAGGTTGTAACGTCCCGACTCAGCGGCCTCGAGCGCAGCCTTCGGCGACAGCCATACGGAATCCACCGACTCCCTGCCGTCGTGCCTGCCGATCTGATCTGCCGGAGCCAGCGCCAACAGAAAATGCGTGTCGAAACGCTTCGGCAGATTCACCGGCGTGATCCAGTGCGCGAAGAGCGCAAGCAGATCGATCGCAGGAGTAAGGTCATGTTCGCGCAGAATGTCCGCGAAACTCACCTCGCCCGCGTCGAGCGCCTCGCGCTGCGAACCGAGGGCGTCGGCCTTCTCCGCAGACACCAGCGAGGATGAGCCTCGCGGCCGCGCCAGAAGGATTCCGCTTTCCTCGAACGTCTCTCGGATGCCGCCAATGCGAATGGCCGCAGTATCGATAGCGAGACCGCCACGATCGGCGACGAGCGCCGGATCGGTCGCGATCTCATGGTCATTCGGGTCCATGCTGCCGCCGGGAAACACCAAGGCGCCGGAACTGAACTCGATCTGGCGATTCCGCTGCACCATGAAGATTTCCATGCCGCCGGCGGCTTCCCGCAACAGCAGCACCGTGGACGCCGTGCGTAAGGCCTTCGACGGGTCAGGAGCGCTCTTGCCGCCGCTGCTCATTAGATGTTCGCCCGTTTATCGATGCGCCCGACGCGCGACAGGAGATAGTCCACCTCGCTGCGCGCCAGCGCGCTCATGCTCGATCCCGGCTTGCGTTGCGCGTCCGACGCGATCTTGCCGCGCTTCTTCAAAACATATTTGCGCACAGCGAGGCCGACGCCCGGCTGCTGCTCGTAACGGATCAGCGGCAGATGCGCATCGAACAGATCGTGCGCGGCGTCGCGCTTGCCTGCCTTCGACAGGTTGACGACATCCACCAGCAGATCGGGGAAGGCGTAGCCCGTCATGGCGCCATCGACGCCCCGCTCCATCTCGAAGTCGAGGAACAGCCCGCCGTTGCCCACCAGAATCGACAGCGGCCGCAGCGAGCCGTCCTTCTGGAAGCCGCGCAGAGTCGAAATCTTTTCCAGCCCCGGCCAGTCTTCGTGCTTGAGCATCACGCACGACGGGTTGTCCATGACGATCTTGCGGATCACCGACGGAGTCATGACGACGGTCAGCGTCAGCGGATAATCCTGCAATACCCACGGCACGTCGCTGCCGATAGCTTCGCTCGCCTGCCGGAAATAACCGGTGATCTGCTCGTCGGTGCGCAGGTGCGTGGGCGGAGCGATCATCACAGCGGCGGCGCCGGCGTCCATCGATGCGCGCGCGAGTGTGCGCATCTGCGCAAAGCCCGGCGCGGAGACACCCACGATAATCTGCTTGTCCTTGGCCCGCTTGATGAAGCGCGTCGCGACGTCGATGGATTCGTTGCCTTCGAGCTTTGGCGCCTCACCGAGAATGCCGAGTACGGTGACGCCATTGCAGCCGACCTCCGCGTAGAAATCGGTCAGGCGGTCGATCGAGTCGTAGTCGATGCGGCCGTCATCGAAGAACGGGGTTGGTGCGATCGCGAACGTACCGCTCGCTTCGTAAGTTAGTTTCATGAGAGGAGGACTGCTTTCTTGTTTTTGTGTCAGTAGCTGCGCGGCACAATTCTAACGCCTTCGTCGAAAAAAATCTCGCTCGCATGGGCCGCAATGTCCTGCGGTTTCCACGGGCCGCCGGGCTTCCACCCCTCCCGCTCCAGGAGTTTTATCTCCCGGATACCTCGCGGGCCGGAAACGCCCAGTACCTTTCCGGTCTGTTCGCCGGACAGGGAACTCACCATGTAAAGCACCGCCGGCGCAATCTCGTCAGGCCCCATGGCGGCCCCCGGATTGTCGATGTAGCGCTGCAGATCCGCCGTCATGCGGGTCAAAGCGCCCGGCGCCAGCGTCCAGACGCGGATATTGTACTTGCGTCCCTCATCCGTCAGCACATTGGACAGGCCGAAGATACCGCCCTTGGCCGCACCATAATTGCTCTGGCCGAAATTCCCGAAAAGCCCGGAGGTCGATGAGGTATTGACGATGACGCCGCCGCCGTTGTCCTTCATCCATTTGAAGACCGGCAGGGTGACGCAGAAGGTGCCCTTCAGGTGCACCGTCATCACCTTGTCCCAGTTGTCCTCCGTCATTTTGGCGAAGGTGCCGTCGCGCAGAATTCCGGCATTGTTCACCAGAATGTCCGCGCGGCCGAAATGCCTGATCGCATCGTCGAACACCGACTGACCACCGGCCATCGTCGAAATATCCGAACCATTCGCGATGGCTTTCCCGCCTTCGGCCTTGATGCCATCGACGACCTTCTGCGCCATCGACTTGTCGGCGCCGCTACCGTCGCGTGGCCCGCCAAGATCGTTGACGACCACCGACGCGCCTTCTCGCGCAAACAGTTTGGCGTAGGCTTCGCCCAGACCACCGCCTGCGCCGGTAATGATCGCAACCTTGCCGTCGAGCAAACCCATCGAATCCTCCCGTTTCTTCTTGTTTCAGGCGAGAACAGTCTTTCCGTTCCTGATGACCGTGACGTTCCGGCTCTTGACGCGGCCTTCAAGCGAAATCACGTTGCCGTCTTTCCACAGATCGAACGACACGGTCTCCCCCGGAAACACCGGCGACGAAAAGCGCGTCACGTGCTGCTTAAAGGCGGACGGATCATAATCCGCGTAGGTCTGAAGCACTGCGCGGCAGCTCAGGCCATAGGTGCACATGCCGTGCAGGATGGGCCGGTCGAAGCCAGCGCGCCTGGCGAATTCCGGATCGCTGTGCAGCGGATTACGGTCGCCGCACAGCCGGTAGATCAGCGCCTGATCCGGCCGGGTCGAGATGTCGACCGTCATGTCCGGCGCGCGCTTCGGAATGGCATGGGGCTCAGGCTGCCCCTCGGACGGGCCGCCGAAGCCGCCGTCGCCGCGCGCGAACTGCGATGCGATCAGCGTGGCGAGATCCTCGCCCTTGTCATTCTTGAGCACGGTCTTGCGCAGAATCACCGCGCCCTTGTCCTTGCCCTTGTCGAACACGCCAAGAATGCTGGAGTCCGCCGTGATACTGGCGGCGACAGGCAATGGCTTGTGAAAGGTGATGTCACGCTCGCCATCCACCACCATGACGCGGTTGACGTCGATGGGGCCGGCACTTGCGCCCCACGCCGCAACCGACGCGTAAGTCGGGACCACCTTCAGCTCGCGCGGCGTGAAGTAGCCTTCGTTGACGAACGACAGCTCCTTCTGGTCCATTGGATCGGCGCCCATGCCGATACCATAGGCGTAGAGCATCACTTCACGGTCAGTCCATGAATACTTCTGGCCGACATTCCTGAGCGCCATCACCTCATCGTACTTGATCGGCATGTTTCCTCGCTGTTGTTATTGTTGTCAGGCCGGCGTGAAGAACGGCAGCGGCGCGCCGTCCGTCGGCTTGAACACGACCTTCACGCGCTGACCGATTTTCAGCGTCGCCAAATCGCAGTCCACGAAGTTCGTCAGCAGTGACGGACCTTCATCGAGCGTGACGTACCCAATGGCATAAGGTCCCGTCGGTGACTTCCGCATCAGGCTGTAGCTGTAGATCACGCCCTCGCCCTTGCTCTCCTCCCACACCGTCTGGTCCGAGAAGCACACCGGACAGATCGAGCGCGGGAAATAATGCGGCTCGCCACACGCGGTGCAGCGCTTGATGAGAAACTTGCCCTCTTTCGCAGCGTCCCAGAAGTGTGCGGTTTCAGGGTTGCCCACAGGGGCCGGATACTTCGGTTTGTCGGTCATCATACGCGCTCCAGAATAGCGGTCGATGCCGCATGACGCACACCCAGCAGTCCGCCGGTGCCGTGCACCAGCGCGAGATCGCAGTTCGGCACCTGAACCTTCGGATGCGCCTCGCCGCGCAACTGACGCACCGCCTCGATGATCTTGGTGATGCCACCGCGGTTGATCGGGTGGTTGTTGCACAGCCCGCCGCCGTCCGTATTCCACGGCAGCTTGCCGACGCCGGAAATCAGGTTGCCGTCGGCGACGAACTTTCCACCCTCGCCCTTCGCACAGAAGCCGAGGTCTTCAAGTTGAACCACCACGGTGATGGTGAAGCTGTCGTAAATCGACGCATACTTGATATCCTTCGGCGTCACGCCTGCTTCCGCAAACGCCGGTGGGCCGCTCCACACACCCGCCGAATAGGTCAGGTCGAGCTTGCGGCCGCCGTTCGGACCCTTCAGCGATTCACCGTGACCGGTCATGCGGACCAGTGGACGCTTCAGCGACTTCGCGATCTCCGGCGTGGTCACGACAAGCGCACCGCCGCCGTCCGAGACGACGCAGCAATCGAGCCGGTGCAGCGGGTCAGAGATCATCGGCGAGTTGAGGACGTCCTCCACGGTGACGACGTCGCGCAGCATCGCGTGCGGATTGTATTGCGCATGATGCGAGGCCGCGACCTTGACCCAGGCGAGCTGCTCGCTGGTGGTGCCGAACTCATGCATATGGCGCATGGCGCACATGCCATATGCGTTGTGGGTTGTCGCGCCGTAAGCCGCTTCGAAATCGACCTCGGGGCCGAACGCGCGTGGCGGCATCGGCCGGCCCAGTGCGCGGCTTGCCCGCCAGCGTGATCAGCGCCACGGAACATTTTCCGGCGGCAATCGCCTCGGCGGCGTGCCCAAGCGCGATGATGTAAGAGCACCCGCCGGTCTCGGTGGAATCCAGATGACGCAGTTTGAGGCCCAGATAATCGGCCATCGGCATCACGCCGCCGGGCGCATCACCGGCGCAGAAATAGCCGTCGACATCGGCCTTGGTCAGGCCGGCATCCTCCAGCGCGCCCTTGGCGCATTCGGCGTGAAGTTGGGCCGTCGATTTGTCCGGCGCATGCCGGGTGGGATGCTCGTAAATCCCGGCGATATAGGCTTTTCCCTTGATGCTCAAAGTCATCTCCGCTGCATTATCTCAGCGGATTTTCTGACCCTTCAAGCCGCGCTTGGCAAGCATCTTGAATTTCGCAGGGCGAACGAGCCTGACGTACAAATGGCGGCATCGATTGGCGCATTGACATCGTCGCACCGAACGGGAAGCAATAGCGATCGGTCAGATTTCAGGCGCGTAGCTTGCGATGCTGTCCGCGGGCGCCTGCTCGCGCCGCTCGTTCATCCCGTAGTCGCGGAGGACAGCCGCGACACGCAGCCGATAGTCACTGAAAATTCCCTGCCGCCCTGCCCGCTGCGCCGCGCGATGGCGTGCAAATGCCCGCCATCCGGCAACAGCCGCCTCGTCTCGCCAAATCGAAATCGACAGCAGCTTGCCGGGATCGGTGAGGCTTTGAAACCGCTCCACCGAAATGAAGCCATCCATCTGCTCGAGGTCTTCGCGCAACCGTGCTGCCAGATCGAGATAGCGGTCCTTCTGTCCCTCCGCAGGCCAGACCTCAAAGATAATGGCGATCATTTGAGACCTCACGACACTGCGGTGGCTTCAGCGATCACTCCGCTGCGATTTGCGGCGCGATCATCGGCGGCGGATTGACCAGGTCCTTGGCAAGCTGTTCGTACCGCGCCTTGGCTTTTGCGATGGATGCTTCCTTCACCGGGCCATAGCCGCGGATCTGATCAGGCAGCGACAGCAACTCCACCGCAATGTCGTAGGTCTTCGGCGACAGCAGCTTCACCGCTGTCACCACATCCTGCTCGTATCCCTTGATCAGGTTGCGCTCGAGCTTGCGGTCCTCGCTGTAGCTGAACGGATCGAACAGCGTACCGCGCAGGAAGCGGAGTTTCGCAAGCATGCCAAACGCGCTCATCATCCAGGGACCGAAGGCGCGCTTGCGCGGACGCCCCAACGCATCAGTGCCAGTGTTCAGAATCGGCGGAGCAAGATTGAAGTTCATCGTGAAGTTGCCGTCGAACTGCTTGCGGATGCTGTCCGCAAACCGCCCATCTGTATAAAGCCGCGCCACCTCGTATTCGTCCTTGTAGGCCAGCAACTTGGCGTAGTTGATCGCAACAGCACGCGGCAATGCTTCGCCGTAGCCGCCGTCGAATGCAACCTTCCGAACCTGATCGACGAGATTGCGATACCGCGCGGCATAGGCCGCATTCTGATAGTCTGTCAGGAATTTCGTGCGATGCGCGATGACCTCGTCCAGCGACATCTGATCGAGGGTCTTGGGCGCCTCGGGTTCGTCGTCTTTCATCATGGCCGCCAACTTTGCGGGATCATGCGCGGCGAGGCGGCCAAGGCGGAACGCCTGCGTGTTCATCTTGATCGACACTCCGTTAAGTTCGATCGCCTGTTCGATGGCTTCAGCGCCGACGGGGAGCAAGCCCTTCTGATAAGCATACCCCAGCATCATCATGTTGGTCGCGATCGAGTCACCCAGCAGCGTCTCGGCAGGCTTGGTGAAATCGAGGAACGCAGATTCCTTGCGAAGCGCATTTTCCAGCACGCGATTGACCTTGCCGCGCTGGAAATCGAAATCACGGTTCTGAATAAAGTCCGCAATCGGGATCAAATGCGTGTTGATCACGCCGTAGGTACGCGACGATTCCGCCAGCGTAATCGTCTCCTTGGCGACAGCCACCACTTCATCCGCTGCGATCAGCAGATCGGCGGTGCCGGTGACGATGCGCGAGCACGTCACATCGGCGGTATTCTTCGACAGCCGCACATGGCTGAGCACCGCACCGCCCTTCTGCGCAAGCCCCGACATATCGAGGATCATGCTGGCCTTGCCTTCGATATGCGCGGCCATGCCGAGCAACGCGCCGATGGTGAGCACGCCTGTGCCGCCCACGCCGCCGACAGCGACATTATACGGGCGATCCAGCGAGGGCACCGAGGCCGGCGCCGGCAATTCCCCGATATTGCCGATATCGACCGGCGCACGCTTGCGCAGCGTGCCACCCTCGATGGTGACGAAGGACGGGCAGAACCCCTTCACACAGGAATAATCCTTGTTGCAGGTCGACTGGTTGATGGTGCGCTTGCGCCCCATCTCGGTCTCCAGCGGCTCCACCGAAATGCAGTTCGATTGCACCGAGCAGTCGCCGCACCCTTCGCAGACCGCGGCATTAATGACGACCCGCTTTGACGGGTCTTCCATCAATCCGCGCTTGCGACGGCGGCGTTTTTCGGCGGCGCAGGTCTGTACGAACACGATCGCCGAGCAACCCGGCGTCTCGCGCAGCGTGCGCTGGACTTCGTCGAGCTGATCGCGGTGCGCGACCTTGGTGCCGGGCGCGATGTCGGATGCCGGATAGGCCTCGGGATTTTCCGACACAAGATAGATGTCGCGGATACCTTCGCTGTGAAGCTGGAACGTCACCTGCTGCGGCGAAAGCTCGCCGTCGACATGCTGACCGCCGGTCATGGCCGTCGCGTCGTTGTAAAGAATTTTGTAGGTGATGTTGGCCTTCGACGCGACCGCCTGCCGGATCGCGAGGCTGCCTGAATGGAAGTAAGTGCCGTCGCCGAGATTGACGAAAACGTGCTTCTCGTTGGTGAACGGCGCGATGCCGACCCACGGCACGCCCTCGCCGCCCATGTGCGTGAAGGTCTCCGTGTTGCGGTCCATCCACAACGCCATGAAGTGACAGCCGATACCGGCCATCGCACGGCTGCCTTCCGGGACCTTGGTCGATGAATTGTGCGGACAGCCCGAGCAGAAATACGGCGTGCGCGTGACTGGCGCGATGGCCTGCACCTGCGTCGCCTGCCGGCCGTTGAACCAGTCAGCCTTGGCGCGGAGCATCGCCACGATTTCGGGATTGAGGTCGAGTTGCAGCAGCCGCTCGGTCAGCGAGCTTGCCAGCGAAGCGACGCTCAATTCTTCCGCGAACGGCAGGAACCGCTTGTCGTGATTGTCCATCTTGCCGATGATGCGCGGGCGCACATCGTCGCGCCAGTTGAACAGCTCCTGTTTGACCTGGTTCTCGACGATCTCGCGGCGCTCCTCGACGATGAAGATTTCCTCAAGACCGACGGCGAAGGCGCGCACGCCTTCCGGCTCCAGCGGCCACGGCATGCCGATCTTGTAAAGCCGCAGACCGATCTTCGCAGCCACCTCCGGCGTGATGCCGAGTTCGCGCAGCGCCTGGCGAATGTCTTCATAGCTCTTGCCGGACGCCATGATGCCGAACCGTGCGTTGGGCGAGTCCATCGTCACGCGGTTGATCTTGTTGGCGCGCGCAAAGGCGACGGCAGCGAAGCCCTTGTAGTCCTGCAAGCGCTTGTCCTGCGCGTAACGGTCGTCCGGCCAGCGAAGGTTGAGACCGCCCGGCGGCATTTCGAAATCGCTCGGAATGATGAACGGCGTCATCTCGTCGGTGAGATCGATCTCCGCGGTCGTTTCCACCGTCTCGGTGATCACCTTCATGCCGACCCAGCAGCCGGAATAGCGCGACATCGCGATGCCGAGCAGTCCCATCTCGATCATCTCGTGGATGCTCGATGGATAGAGATACGGCATCAGCGCGGAGATGAAGGCGTGGTCCGACTGATGCGGCACGGTCGATGACTTCGCGCCGTGATCGTCACCGGCGAGACAGAGCACGCCGCCGTTCTTGGCGGAACCCGCCGCATTGCCGTGGCGGAAGACGTCGCCGCAACGATCGACGCCGGGGCCCTTGCCATACCAGATGCCGGTGATGCCGTCGTATTTCGCGCCAGGCGAGAGATTGAGCTGCTGCGAACCCCAGATTGCCGTGGCGGCGAGGTCCTCGTTGACCCCCGGCTGGAATTTCACATTGTACTGTTCAAGGTGCTTGCGCGCGGCGAACAGTTGCTGGTCATAGCCGCCCAGCGGCGACCCGCGATAACCGGATACGAACGCCGCGGTGTTCAGCCCCGCCGCGCGGTCGCGTCTGACCTGTGCCATCGGCAGCCGGACCAGCGCCTGAATTCCGGTCAGGAAAACATGTCCCGATGCCTGCGTGTATTTCTGGTCGAGGCTGATCGGCCCTTGGTTGATTCCCATATTCGTTTGCCTCTTTGCCGGGCTCTTGCGCCGTGACGAGTCTGCTTAGAACCAGTCTATGTCGCTTTTTGTTTCCCGCACAAAAGAAATCGCATTCATCAGACCTTTGTTTTCAAACGTAATTTTAGGGCGCTTTTCGCCTTCCTTCGGACCGGTTGTGTCGCCCGCCTCCCTGAGGCCGAAAGGACATTGCGAAGGACTTTTGCCTGCGGCGGGGCCCGTTCACACCGCTGCAGTGCGGCCTGTCTGCCCGCAATGCTGCCCCTCGCTCCATGCAACGCTCCGCCGGAACGTTCCCACCGGACAGGCCGTTGCCCCCGACATACAAAGACCTGATCTCAACGGGTCACAGAGCGGAGGATGTGCATCATGAATCGCATGTCAGGAAGCGACTGGATGTCGGACGGCAAAAAAGGTGTCTCCGACGAACCTGCTCAGGCGAGCGAGGAGTTCGCGTATCAGCAAGGCAAACCGGTCAAGGCGTTGATTGGCATCGCGCTCCTTGTGGTGCTCGCCGTCGCACTCGCGCGGATGAACCCCGCACCGCATGATGTCTCGAACAACAGTGCAATAACGACAGGCCAGACGACGGGTACGGGCGCCCGATGACTACCCGAGCACCTGCAATCCGAGATTCTTGGCCCATCATCGCCCGGCGCCGGGAACGTCCCCAGCATCGGGTGATTGTCTGTCCAGATGCAACGACTGGAGGATTGAATTTATGGCAATCGAACGCAATCCCAACGATCCCTACAGCGCCGCGACGAACGATGATGTGCTTCGCCGCCGAACGGAACAAATTGATAACGAACTTCAGGCGGATCCGGAACTGGCTGAAGGTCCTGCGAACGGCGGGCGTATCGCATTGTTCGCGATCGCATTGGTGGCCGTTCTCGGCGTCGTATTCTACGGGCTGAATTCGTCAAGCACATCACCCGATGCGACCCCGACCGCACAGACAACACCTGCCTCGCCTTCGGCGGCCGGCACCGCTCAGGCGCCTCGTGCTCCGGCTGGCCAGACCACCGGATCTGCAATGAGCCCCGCACGGCCGGCTGCTCCACCGGCAGCTGACAACCCTGCTCCGGCAGTTCCGCAGCAGAACAACGCTCCGGCTGGCGCGCCGTCAAGTAACTAATCACGAAGGCTGAACGTCAGGGCGGGCATCTTCGCGGATGCCCGCTCTTTTTCGTTCCGTCATTTCCGATCCTTCGCCACCTTGATGAAGAAGCCATTGATCTCCCCATGCGTCACGGCATGAGCCAACTCGGAGAACGATCCCTTCTCGGCGATCTCTCGCGCGGCGCGAAGAAATCCTCCCCACGCTGCACGTGCCAGCGCACCGCCAATGCTGATCCGCCGCACGCCAAGGTCGGTGAGTTCGGCAACGGTCAGTCCCGGACCTCCCATCAGGACATTGATTGGCTTCGGGGCCAACTCTTTGACGACCGCTGCGATCTGCTCTTTGGTCCTGATGCCTGGGGCGTAGAGACAATCCGCACCGGCCTCCGCATAGGCCACCAGCCGCGCGATGGTCGCCTTGAGATCAGGCTGCCCGACCAGAAAGCTTTCGCAGCGCCCCACCAGCACGACGTCGCCGCCCTTTGCATCGATCGCCGCGCGGGCCGCGCGCATGCGCTCCACTGCAAGTGTCATCTCGTAGAGAGGTGCGGACACATCGCCGGTCGAGTCTTCGATCGACAATCCGGCCACGCCGGTATCAACACCACGCGCGACGTTCGCGGCCACGCCTGCCGGATCGTGCGCAAACCCCGCTTCGAAATCGGCATTCACCGGCAAATCCGTGGCGTCGCACAGCGTCTTCAGATGCGCCAGGACATGATCGCGATTCACGTTGTTGTCGGAATGGCCGATCGACCAGGCCATGCCCGAACTTGTCGAAGCCAGCGCCTTGAAGCCCATTCCTTGTAACAACAGTGCGCTACCCACGTCCCATGGATTGGGCAGCACGAAGCATCCGCTCTCGTGGAGTTTCCTGAAGTCCGCGCGCTTCTGCGCTGTCGAAACCGGCATTGGTCATTCTCCCAGCAAGTTTGTTTTCTGTGTCTTTGCTACATCGGACGATGCCGCTGATGCGATGTGAAATCAATCGGCCCCTGGGCGGTGTCAGCCCTGCACCTGTCGCAAAAAAGTCCTCTCCTCCGAGAGGATAAACTTATGCTCCTGCGCGAAGTTGAAATTGGCGATACCTTCGCTATCGGCTCTGAGCCGCGCACGATAGGACTCATAGTCCGCGAGGCTTGGAAACGAGATCAGTCCGAACGCGATGTTGTCGGTGCCCTCGTGCGGCATCCAGTAGCCGAGCAGATCGCCGCCGCACTTGGGAATGATCGTGAGCCAGCGCTGCGCGTAGGCTTCGAACAGATGGCGCCTGAACGGATCAAGCTGGTAGCGGATGAAAACGGTAATTGTCACGAGACGCTCCTTGTCTTGACCGCAAGCTATCCGTTGCCTGCCGCGAATGCTTCGATTAAGGTCGAAGTATGAAAGCAGGACCGGACATGGCCGTGATCGCATCGCTTGTCGGCGACCCCGCGAGATCCAACATGCTGACGGCGCTGATGAGTGGCCGCGCGCTCACCGCGACCGAACTTGCGCAGGAAGCCGGCATCACGCCGCAGACCGCGAGTTCGCATCTGGCCAAACTCGAAGCGGGTCACCTCGTCGTTCCCGAAAAACAGGGCCGTCATCGTTATTTCCGCCTTTCGGGTCCAGATGTCGCTGCGGTGCTGGAGGGATTGATGGGCCTCGCCGCCCGCGCCGGCCATCTGCGGGTCAGGACCGGACCGGCGGACCCGGGATTGCGGCGCGCCCGCGTTTGCTACGACCATCTCGCCGGCGATTTCGGCGTCCAGATGCTCGACGCCATGACCGAAAAGAAGCTCCTGCGCACGCACAAGGGCAACGTAACGCTGACGCCGGAGGGCGAACGATTTGTCGCCGATTTCGGCATCGACCTGTCGGCACTCGACGGAACCCGCCGCCCGCTCTGCAAGACCTGCCTCGACTGGAGCGTACGGCGCAGTCACCTTGCGGGATCGCTGGGCGCAGCGATTCTGTCGCGTCTTTACGAATTGAAATGGGCCAGGCGCGAAAAGGGCAATCGCGTCGTGACGTTTTCGCCCAAGGGCGCCGACCGGTTCACGGCGCTGTTCGGCACGAAGAATGATTAATGCAACAATCCGGTGTTGACACACACGCGCAAAAATTGGCGTAATTCGCCGCGCATTGCGCTTTGACTTCCTTCATTTCTGAGCAGGTGTTCCATGTTTCGCTGTGGGTTAATCGCATTTGTCGCGCTGTCTTCGGTTACCTTTCCGGCGACAGGCTGGGCCTATGAGATCAAGCCGAAAGTGCCGGAAACCGCGTTTTCCCCGAAGCTGCAACCCGACATCGTCGGCCTGTCGAGCAGCACCGAGGGCAGCAAGGCCTCGCCCCTGTTCGAGGCCTATCTGAAGGACCTGCCGGGTGTGAAGCCGGAAACCGCCCAGCAGAAATTCGGCGGCACCAACGTGACCTATGTCACCGCGATGAAGTTCACCCTCGCCCCCACCAGCACTCATCCGGGTGAATCGATGCTGGCGGTGTTTTCCTCTCCGGCCAGCGCCAACCGCGCTTATTACATCTCGCGCGTTCTCGGCTTTTCCGCCGAGAAGCAACCGTCGAAGGCCGAGATGATCGAACGGGTCACCGCGAAATACGGTCAGCCGACCGCGATCGGCGACGGCCGCATGTATTACTTCTACAAGGCCGGCAAGGTGATGTCGGTGAAGCAGAAATACACCCCTGCTTCCGCGCTTGAGGCACTCAACGCACCGCTCAATCCCAAAGCTGCCGTGGCGCTCAACGATGCCAATGGACGCGGAAGCTGCGTCGCGGAGCTGAAACGCGCGCAAGCGCTGGAAAAGACGCTCGACAAGCTTGTCACCGAGGCCAAGGCGGCGAATTGCGATGCCCTCGTCTCCGTCGAGATTTTTCCCGGCATCACGCCGGATCGCGTCAGCAAGGCTGAATTCACGCTGATCGACTTCAAGCAGATCATAAGTGCCGCCAAGATCGATGCCGACGCTTTCGCCGCCGAGAAGAACGAGGCGCTCAACAAGACTCCGCTCGGAAACGCGCCGAAACTCTGACATCGCTTTCTGCCCTCACGGCATTGTCATGAGGGCAGAACGCGACGTGCTTTACCCGGATACCCGACGGCGCTAACGGTGCCGCCCGTATCCGGGAGAGTCTCATGAGATCGCTATACCTTTTGCCGTTCGCAATGCTGTCGCTCACCGCCGCGCACGCGGCCGAGCCTGTCGCGAAGGAACCCTACGGCATCGGCCTCGAAGGCTTCGCCTATCCTTACCCGGTCAACATGCTGCCTCTCACCAATGAGGGTGAGCAGGTCCGTATGGCGTATATGGATGTCGCGCCAGCGACACCGAACGGCCGCACCGTACTCCTGCTGCACGGCCGCAACTTTCCATCGAGCTACTGGGCGCCGGTGATCAAGACGCTAACCGGCGCGGGCTATCGTGTGGTGGTGCCCGACCAGATCGGATTTGGAAAATCCTCCAAGCCGGCCTTCGACCTGCATTTCGATACGCTGGCGCGTAACACCATCGCGCTGCTCGATCATCTGCAACTGCAGCAGGTGGACATCGTGGCGCATTCGCTCGGCGGCATGCTCGGCGTCCGCATCACCCGCGCTTACCCTTCCCGCGTCTCCCGCCTGCTGCTGGCCGCTCCCATCGGACTTGAGGACTACCGGCTCTACGTGCCGCCGACGCCGACCGAAAAAATTCTCGAGAACGAAGACAAGCTGACCGCGGACGGGTACCGGACGCAGCTCGTCAGCAACTACTCATTGAAGCTGCCGCCCGAGGCGATCACGCCTTTCATCGATGCCCGCTTCAACATCAAGGGCTCATCCGAATATCCGCGCTGGCTGCGCGCCTTCGTCAATTCGGCACAGATGATCTATCGCGAGCCGGTTGCGCACGAAATCCCGCTGATCGACCGGCCGACGCTGTTCGTCATGGGCGAAGACGATCACAATGCGCCCGGCAAGCCGAATGCTCCGGAGGCGCTGCGGCCGAAAATGGGACATAACGCCGATCTCGCCAAAGCGCTGGCGGCGAAAATGCCGAACGCGAAGGCCGAGGTGATCCCGAACGTCGGGCATCTGGTCTTTCTCGAAGCCGAATCGAAGTTCAATGAACTGATGCTGGGCTTCCTCGCGAAATAGACGGCGACAAAACGAAACCCCGGCTCGTTGAAGCCGGGGTCCGTCAGCTCAACCGCTGATTACCAGCGGCGGCGCCAGTACCGCCGGCGATGCCGACGCCAGTGGCGACGGCGCCATTGCACATTCTCAGGTGTGGCGCGCGCCAGATCGTCCTGATCGGCAACAGCGGGCTTGGCGCTCAGATCGGGCTCGGGCTTCGGCCCATTCATCAAATCCTGATGCGGGGCCAGCATCGGAGCGGCGCTTGCGGCAGTTGCCGCCGCGGCGATAGCTCCAGCGCTGGCGGCGAAACCGAACGCGAATTTCAGGAAATTACGACGTTCCATCAACTATCTCCTTGTGAACGTTTTACGGCACCGAATGTCCCGCAAGAAGGACAAACGCAGTGAAGCGTGATCGTTCCCTGGCAGCTTCAATAATTTTGTCCCGGGCAGACGCATCTCCTCGCATGAGGTACGTCATCACCAGTAACGGCGACGCCAGTACCGGCGGCGATAGAAGCGACGGCGGCGGCGCCATCCCCAATATCTGCGGCGGCGCCAGTATCTGCGGCGGCGGAAACCCCAATAGCGGCGGCGGCGCCATCCCCATCGGCGACGGCCCCAGCCACGGCGCCGGCCCCAGCGGACCTGCTCGACCTGCGCTTCGTTCAGGTCGTCGTCGTTGGCGACGGCATTTTGCGGAAGCTGATCCGGCTCGATCGGAGTGCCGGTGAGCGCTTGCGGCGCGAGCGGTGCGGCGCGAGCGGCTGCGATGGTGGCTGCACCTGCGGCAGCGACACCAAACGCGAACTTGAGAAAAACGCGGCGATCCATGGTGCGTCCTCTGATGTTCTGCCCGACAGCAGAATTCAGCAGCGCGCATGAATGGAAACTGAACCGTTTCAGGCGTCGCGTTCGCGATAGGGGTTATTTCTTCTGCCGGTCGATGAAATCCTGACCCTGCTTCTGTAATCTTTTGATCAGCGCGTCGGATTCTTCTTCCTCCGCCTTGTCGTCGGCGGGTGTGACCGGCGTTCCATTCGGATCGCGGCAATTGACCTCGGTGCCCTTGACGCGGACCCAGGCTGCGCTGCCTTTGCTTACGTCGGTGCACATCACCTGATCTTTAGCGCCGCCGGGCACCGGCTTGACACACACCACCGTCCCGAACCCGCCGGGCAGCGCCATATCGCAATTGACCTCGCACTGCATCGTCTTCGATTCGGGATTTGTGAACGCAACTGTCACGGTACGCTTGTCGTCCCCGAGCTTGCAGATCGCGGTGACATCGGCTGCCACGGCCACGCCCGCGGCGCACATCAGCAATCCCGATAAGATAAATGTCTTCATGAAAGTCAGTCCCTGCCTCAGGCGGAATGCCTTGTGAGTGGTCGCAACCGGGCCACATTCGGTTCATCTTGTGTCAATATTCGAGAGAATACTGTGCCACCGTCGGCGACTGTCGGCGAATAATCTTCGGTGCCCCGGGCCAGCCCCGGCCGCTCCGAAACGCATCGCGATTTGATCACCCAAGGAAGGACCCCCATGAAAACATTGTTCGCAGCAGCATTCCTCGCGGCCTCCGTTGCCGGCTTCGGCGCCGCCAGCGCCGCCATGCCTGTGGCTCCCGCGTCGGGCGCCTCCGCCGATGTGATTCAGGTCGCCGGCGGTTGCGGCCCCGGCTTTCACCGCGGTCCATATGGCGGCTGTCGCGCCAACCGTGGCGTCGTCGTCGTTCGTCCGCCGGTTGTTCGTCCTCGCGTGGTGCGCTCATGCCGCTCCTGGGCCCCGGGCCGCCGCGTTTGCCGCACCTGGTGGTAAGCACTCCGCCCCGCGCTATCGAAACCCCGCTTCGGCGGGGTTTTTCTTGCTCTCTCGTCGTCCCCGCCTGCCCGCGTCATCCTGAGGTGCGAGCCGCGTTTGCGGCGAGCCTCGAAGGATGCACGATTCGCGTCGTTGTCATCCTGCGAGGCTCGCAAGCGCTCGCACCTCAGGATGACGATCCGCTGCATCCCAGATTCACCGATTCAAACAGCCTGCGCGCGTGGGGCTTGCCCGATTCGCGCCAAAGAAATCCCGCGCCACCAACAGCCACGCGCGATCACCCCTGTTGTTGTGACGGCGCGGGGGCGCCCGAAATCTTGATCGCTTCGCCCTTGAATGAGGGCGCGCGGAACGCCGGATGCGCGAGCGCATCCGCAGCCCCGTGTGCAAAAGGTAAAAAGCACACGAGCGTAGTCGCCACGGTCACGCCGTTTGCATCCGGCGTTCCGCACGCGGTGGGGCTCCGGCTTGCTTCGTGCTCTCCCCGGTGGACGATGCTACGTCACCGCATCCCTGCTGAGGGTTTCCGCCTCCGATTGGAAGCGGCTCTCTGCCGGACTGACGCCAGCTTCGGGCGTCGGGACCACACGACTTGGGCCGGCGCGCACAGCGTGATTCGTCTGCCGTCGCTTGCATCGCTCACACGCCTCCGGATGTTGCGCACGCCCTTGCGGGTGCGTGCGCGCGATCCGGGCTTGCGCCCTGCGACCCTCGCTCCTGCCTGACGCTGCCGCGCCACCGCATCCCGCCCCGCGTATCGTGACGATCGCGAAACGCCCCTCATAACGGGGCAGGACGAATAGGAATATAATCCAATTGCGGGAATTGTCAATCCGCGAGGTATCGAATGGGTATCTTCCGACCCGCGCCGGACGGTCCTAAACAGGCCCCGCCAATTTTTCACGATGCTGAAGGAACCTTTCGCGGTTCCGTGGTTGGTACAGATGGCAGACAGCATCATCCCCCACCGGACATACCGTTCCCGGACCAGCCGGTTCGCTCATGTCATCGAACGCGTCGGACTGTCCATGGCCGGCGCGTCGTGCGGCCTGTTCGTGGCCGCGCATGTCGCCAACGCACGCGTCGATGCGCTGGGCTCCGTGAGCATGAGCCTCGCCCTGATGATTCTTGGTGCAATCGGGTTCTATCTCGGGATCGATGTGCCCCCTCACCGCAACGCCAGGCTGCATCTGGCACGCGCACGCGCCGACGAACCTCCGCCGTCCACCGACCCCGTCGAGCTTCTGAGCTCGGCTGGAACCTTTCTCGCCGCCATAACGGCTTTCATATCGGTGTATTCCATCGTGACCGACGCCGATACAACCACCGCGACATCGTCATTGCTCGCGTTCGGCTGGCTGCTTGGCGTGACGATACAGATCGTGGCCGGTCTAACGGCGCGCATGCGGAAAACTTGAGAGAATTTGAATCGAACCGGAGTTGCCCCGCAGTGCGTGCGTCGGCTTCAGGACGTCTTTCCGCGCCCGGGATGCGACGCGCCGGTTTTCATGACCATGGACGCGCCCAGCGCTTCGCGTTGCTTTTTCAGGGCATCGCCCCGCGCCTTCGCACACAGCGCCTTGTCATAAGGCGTCGGCTGCCTCGGCCCCACCAGTTCGACGCGCGACACCATCTGCCGGGGCATGTTGCTGCCATCGGCAGGTGGCTGATTGATCATGGGAGGTGGCTTGCGTGATGACATGCCACATAAACGCGCAGGCTCCCTGAAAGTTTCCTGGAACAAATCGCGCGGCACAATTTAATCTCAATCGCGCCACTGTGACGCAGCAGCGTTGCTCACGGTTCGGCCCGTTCATGGTCCCGTCGCAATTGCGGACGAAGCTCCCGCCGGCAACCCGCCATGACCAGGCGCGGCAGCCGGTTGCCGGATCATGTCCGGGCGCGGATTGTTCTCGTCATTCTTCTTCCAAACGAGGAGTTTGCTCATGGCTTCCAAGGTCAACCCCATTCCCCAAGGCTTCCACACCGTCACGCCGTATCTCATTGTCGATGGCGCGGAGAAGGTGATCGGCTTTCTGAAGAAAGCCTTCGATGCCGAACTGCTGCACGAGATGACCAAGCGGCCCGACGGCACCGTGATGCACGCCACGCTGAAAATCGGCAACTCGATGGTCATGATCGCGGACTCGTCCGAACACGCCAAGGCTTCGCCGGTCATGCTCTATCTGTATGTGCCGGACGCGGACGCCGCCTACCAGAAAGCCATCAGGGCCGGCGCCACCTCGATCATGGAGCCGATGGACCAGTTCTACGGTGACCGCTCCGGCGGCGTGAAAGATCCCGCGGGCAATAGCTGGTTTGTCAGCACGCATATCGAGGACGTCAGCGCCGGCGACCTGAAAAAGCGCGCGGAGGAAGAACTCAGGAAGCGCAGCAAGGCGGCGTAAGCGGCCCTGCACCGGGCGCGGGCCGGACGCTCAGTGCGGCCCTTCGCGCTCGTAGATGAACTTCGGCATTTCCCACTTGTAGCGGATCGCCAGCAGGCGGAACGTAAGGCCGAAGGCGACCGAGCCGATCACCACCGCGACATGCTCGGTGCCGAAATGCGTGCCCGCGACATAGATCGCGCCGGTCATCAACGAGACGCTGGCGTAAAGCTCGCTGCGGAACAGCAGCGGCACCTCGGTGCACAGGATATCGCGCAGCACGCCGCCGGCGCATCCGGTAATCATCCCCGCCACCACCACGATGGTCACCGGATGCCCCATGCTCCGCGCAACGTTGCAGCCGATGATGGTAAAGACAACGAGCCCGATCGCATCGAGCACGAGAAACAGAGTGTGAAAGCGATGCACCACGCGCGCCAGCGCGATGGTCAAGAGCGCCGCGCCGCCGGTCAGGAACAGCAGCGAGGGATATTTCACCCAGAGCAGCGGATAATGCCCGAGCAGCACATCGCGTAGCGAACCGCCGCCGAGCGCGGTGATGCACCCGAGCATCGCGACGCCGAACCAGTCCATCTTGCGCCGCCCGGCCGCCAGCGCCGCCGTCATGGCCTCGGCGACCATGGCGAACAGACCGAAGATGAAAAGGACCGATTCTGCGGGCTCCATGACGGAGGGGTAGCATAGTTCCGGTGCGGGCGCAGGACGGGAGCCGCGAAACGCCTGCCGCTCTACGCTCCCGGTCATCCCCGCGAAGGCGGGGATCCAGACTGGACTTGCCGGAAGGAGAAAGACGTGGATGGCCGGGACAAGCCCGGCCATGACAAAGTGAATTACGCAGGCCAACTTTCCGCCTGCACCATGATGTCGCGCGTGCGCTTCACATCCGGCCAGTCGCGGTCGAAATCGCGGATCAACCGCTTCATCTCCTCCCCGCCTACCGCGGCATCCAGCGACGCGCGGTCCGGGAATTCATACATCGCCAGATGCACGGCAGGATCGTTGGCGAGCCAGTAGCGCCACGCGCGCTTTGAGCCGAACGACTTCACGGCATCCGGCAGATGCTCGCGCGAATACCACGCATCGAACGCAGCGCGTTTGGATTCATCGGGGACAGTGGCGCGGACAACGAGGATGTGGGGCATAATACCTCAAACTCTAGGCAACAGCGCGAACGCCGTAGTGGCAAGCTGCGCGACATCCGCGCTTATCGAGAGCCCACCTGTCACCCTCTGGATCATACGTTGCATAATAGGAGTGGCTTGCTGTCGAGCATTCTCGTCCAGCGTCGTATAGATTGAACCAAATAGACCCGTTAGCTTCTGAAACTTATCCCAATAATCTTGTTCACCAAATTTTTCATAGTTCGCAAGAACAACGCGAAGCTTAGCAATGTCATTCAGTAAAATACCTCGGATAAAATCCGGAACTTGAAGCTCCGACAAAAAGGCTTCCAGCAACCCAAGCAACTCCATCGCATCGTCCACCTCAACTCGTCGACCTTTCCAAAAACTCTGCGATTGGATCATGTAATCTAGAAAATGTAGCGCCTGTGTGTGCGTTGCCGTTTGAATGTTGCCGAGAAATTGTTTCCACGGCAAACCCATATTTTTGAGCGAGAAATTATTCTCAAATGCCTTTATTGCCGAAAGAAACGCCCCACGGTGAACGTCTGTCGTATCGGGGATCAGATCGATAAACCTTCGAAGGCGACCACAGCTATCGTTAACAACTACGATAACGTCGAATTCTCCTTGTTGAGATTTATTAAAAGCATGTAATGCCCCATAGGTTGGATCTGCATTCGCCGGAACTGCGGCACTCATTTCTTTAATTAAATCTAGTAATACGGCTGCGTCCGTTTTCACCGATATTCCCTCACAACGGAATATTGTCGTGCTTCTTCATCGGCACATCGACGTGCTTGTCTTTCAGCATCGCCAGCGCGCGGGCGATGCGCTTGCGGGTCGAGTGCGGCATGATCACGTCGTCGATATAGCCGCGCTCGGCGGCGACGAACGGTGACAGGAAGCGGTCTTCGTATTCCTTGGTGCGCGCGGCGATCTTTTCCGCGTCGCCGATGTCCTGCCGGAAGATGATCTCCACCGCGCCCTTCGCGCCCATCACCGCGATCTGTGCCGTCGGCCAGGCGTAGTTCATGTCCGCGCCGATTTCCTTCGACGCCATGACGTCGAACGCGCCGCCGTACGCCTTGCGCGTGATCACCGTGACCAGCGGCACGGTGCACTGGCTGTAGGCGAACAGCAGCTTCGCGCCGTGCTTGATCAGACCGCCATATTCCTGCGCGGTGCCCGGCAGGAAGCCCGGCACGTCCACGAAGGTGACGATCGGAATGTTGAAGGCGTCGCAGAAGCGGACGAAGCGCGCGGCCTTGCGCGAGGCGTCGCTGTCGAGCACGCCCGCCAGCACCATCGGCTGGTTGGCGACGAAGCCCACCGTCTTGCCCGCGATGCGGCCGAAACCGGTGACGATGTTTTTTGCGAAGGTGTCCGCGAGTTCGAAGAAATCGCCCTCGTCCACCACCTTCAGGATCAGTTCCTTGATGTCGTAAGGCTGGTTCGGATTGGCCGGGATCAGTGTATCGAGGGATTCATCGACGCGCTCGATGTCGTCGAAGCTCGGCCACTCCGGCACGCCGTCGGTGTTGTTGCTCGGCAGGAAGTCCAGCAGCCGGCGCATCTGGAGCAGCGTCTCGACGTCGTCGCTGAACGCGCCGTCGGCGATCGATGACTTCGTCGCGTGCACGCTCGCGCCGCCGAGTTCTTCCGCGGTGACCACTTCGTTGGTGACGGTCTTCACCACGTCCGGGCCGGTGACGAACATGTAGCTGGTGTTCTTCACCATGAAGATGAAGTCGGTCATCGCCGGCGAATAGACGTCGCCGCCCGCGCACGGGCCCATGATGACGCTGATCTGCGGGATGACGCCCGAGGCGATCACGTTGCGGCGGAACACATAGGAGTACCCCGCCAGCGCCGCGACGCCTTCCTGGATGCGCGCGCCGCCCGCGTCATAGAGGCCGATGATCGGCGCCCGCGCCTTCAGCGCCATGTCCTGCAGCTTGGTGATCTTCAGCGCGTGGGTCTCCGACAGCGAGCCGCCGAACACGGTGAAGTCCTTGGCGAACACGAAGGTGGTGCGGCCGTTGACCGTGCCCCAGCCGGTGACGACGCCGTCGCCGGGGATCTTGGTCTTGTCCATGCCGAACTCGACCGAGCGATGCTCGACGAACATGTCGAATTCCTCGAACGAGCCTTTATCCAGCAGCAGCTCGATGCGCTCGCGGGCGGTCAGCTTGCCGCGTGCGTGCTGCGCCTCGATGCGCTTGTCGCCGCCGCCCTTTTTTGCGCCCGCGCGGCGTTGATCGAGTGCTTCGAGGATATGCTTCATGGATTTCGTCCCGGTGTGTTCACGGGCGGCGGACGCCGCCGTTCTTGGATGGTTGGGCAGCTTTCTAGCACGCTGTTTGGGCGGGAGAAAATGGCCCTGCTGCCCCGAAAATGGCGGGTCTGGCTGGCCTGTGGCGCGTGCTAAAAGGCGTCCTTTACAGGGATTCGCAAGCCATGACCGAGACCACGACGACCCCGGCCCCAGGCAGCGCCACCGGCGGGGTCCGCACCCTGCTCCGGCTGGAGGGCGCGGCGCTCGCCGCCGCCTGCATGGTGTTTTACAGCTATTTCGAGGGCTCCTGGTGGATGTTCGCCCTCCTGCTGCTGGCGCCGGACCTGAGCTTTCTGGGCTATCTCGCCGGTCCGCGCACGGGAGCCGCCGCATATAACGCCGCCCATGCGGCGATCATCCCGATGCTGCTCGGCATCTTCGCCATGGTCATGCCCTCGGCGCTGGCGATGCACCTGTCGCTGATCTGGTGCGCGCATATCGGGATCGACCGCGCGCTCGGCTACGGCCTGAAATACGACGCGGGGTTCACGTTCACCCATCTGGGGCGGATCGGGAAGGACGCGGGATAACTGACCGTCATGTCCGGGCTTGTCCCGGCCATCCCGATTATTCGGGCACCGTGCCACACCAATGGGATCACCGGGACAAGCCCGATGATGACGGTGGAGAGATCGCGGCTCAAACGACCACTCCCTCTCCCGTAGACGGGTCGAGGTAAAGAGCAACGCGCGCGCGTTACGCCTTCGGCGGACGGCTCGGCACGAAGTAGCTCGACTTGTGCACCACCTTGCCGTCGCGGAGCGTAATGACGTCCACCAGTTCCATGGTCACCGGCGTACCGTCGGGCTTCGTTGCGGTGAGAATCGATTCCGAGACGAAATGATCGTCGCTGCCATAGAGCGCGACCGGCTCGAACTTGATTCCCGGCAATCCGGAAATATCCTTGCCGAACTGCTCGGCGACCGACTCCTTGCCCTTGTAGACCTTCGGGCTGCCGTGGCGCTGATAGCTGGTGTCGTCGGCATGAAACGCCATGATCGCCGCAACGTCGTGGGCGTTCCATGCAGCGTTGTAACGCGTGGCGAGATCTTTCCACGACGAGGCCGGCGCAATTTTCGCGGCTGCTGAAGAGGACATCAACTCACTCCCTTGGCTCATTATTCTTTTGGATTGCCACGAGCCTAGCCGGTTTCGCGCGAGCGCGAAACCGGACAAAGTGTCAGATGGCTCCTATGTCGCTGAGGCATTGCTGCGCGATCTTCATGCGGCTGGCGATGTGCCTGTCCTCGCGGATATCGAGGTTGAGCGCGAACACGGTCTGCGCACTGCCCTTCTCGGCCCAGCCGACCAGCCAGCCGAGGCTCGCCTTCACACCCTCGACCGCTGTCCTGTCATCGACGCCGATCAGACCCGTCTTGGCGCGGATGACACTGTCGCCTGCCTTCGTCACGGGCAGAATGTCGGCAGTCAAATCCTGCGCGCGCTTCGACACCGGCAGCGTCCGCCGCCGCAGCTTGTCCACGAATGCGATCTGCTCCAGCGGCGAGATACGCAGGTCACCCGTCAGCCAGAAGCGATCGATGCCGCCGCCGATGTTGCGGTTGCCGTACTCGAACGCATCGACATACGTCTGCATCCGCTCCTTGCCGATGCGCCGGGCGATCTGCTGATAGACCGGCACCACAGAGGCCGCGATGGCGGTCCGCATGGTGTGATCCTTGTTCCACTCGGGGATGCTGCGCGTCACGCCATCCCACTTGAAGATGTCCTTGTCCGGATCGGCGACGACGCCGGTTTCCAGCGCAATGACGGAATTGGCAATCTTGAAGCTGGACGCCGGAAGGACAGCCTCGCGGGCGCGGGTGTTGTCGCTGGCGATGACATGCTGATCGTCGGCCCGGAATGCCGCGAAAGCGCCAACGGTGCCGTCGTCGGTGAAATACTTCTGCAGATTCTTGCGGACTTCGTATCGCGGCACGCCAGTGGCGAATGCCGGTACCGGGATAACGGCCGCAGCGGCGGCAAGCGACAAAACATGACGGCGGGACAGCAAGGGAAGCTCCTGAAGGCACGATTTCGAAGGCCGGAACGTGTTCCGAAAAAATCACGCCCTTACTAGGGCGGCAGTCGTAAATCGGTTTGACGAGCGGGGCCGAATTCACGCGGCACCGAACACCATCCGGACATCCCTTTATATAGGAAATACATAACTTCGGGCGGCGAACGATCTCGATTTCCTATGGCTGACAGCGCACCTGTTTCCTTGAACGCTCGATAGGTGCGGACATGAAATTTTTCAGCCAACTGCTTGCAGCCCTGCTGTTGGGCGGCCGATATGCCACACGGTATCGCCCGGAGGACCACTATATGCGCGGTCCGGGTCCGAAGTGGCGCGCGAAGCATGCGTCGAATGCGTAAGCTTCTGCGCTAAGTTCGGCTAGCGCAGCCGTCCCGTCAGCCGCATGACGAAAATCAGCACCTCCGCGACGCCCTTGTAAAGCTCGGCGGGAATCTCGTCGCCGAGTTCGACATTGGACAGCGCGCCCGCCAGCACTTCATTCTCCTGAATGGGAATGTCGTTCTCTTTGGCGATCTCGATGATCTTCTCGCCGAGCGTACCCTTTCCCTTGGCGACGACGCGCGGCGCACCCTTCTTGTCGTAGTGCAGCGCGACCGCGAGACGGTTTTTGATATCGATGCTCACAGCGCGCGATCCAGAAAATGTCCGGCCGGGGGCGGAGCGGACTTCGGCGGCGCGCCCTCGCCGATCACGATGTCGCCCGGCTCAAGCGCCGCTTCGCGCAGCGCATGCGACAGTTGCGGCGCATTGATGCGCAGTTGCGCCGCCGTCGCGGGCCGCTCGGCCCACATCCGCACCGACGTTCGTCCATGGCTCAATGACACCAGCGCGTGCACCGGCCCGCTCGGCTCGACATCGAGTGAAAAGCGCGCCCGCCAGGCGCGGCTGGCCGCTTCGGCTTCGCTGCCTGCGCCATCGCGCGAAATCTCGAACTGCGCCACCGCCGTGCCTTGCGCCGTGGCGAACGGAATCTCGAAATTCCAGCGCGGCGCGGTCGGATCGTTGCGCGCGCCGGGCACATCCAGCGGCAACGAAGCCGCCTGCAACAGCGTCTGCCGCGCCAATGCGGCGTCGGTATCCTCGATCAGCCGATGCGCGACCGTCGCCGGGGCATCGTCGGGCGCGAGCGATGGCAGCGCGACCGGCTGTGCGGATGTTTCCGAACCGCGGAACGGTGGCGGCGGCACATTCGTGCGCGCGATCGCATCGTCATTCCCCGGCATGCGGGTCACACCGGCATGCGCTTCCGCATTGAGAAGCTTTGCGACCTCGTCCTGCACGCCTTTCGGAAATGCCTGCAGCACTTCCTGGAGTGCCGTGAGCCCGGCGCTGGCCGTGGCTGCGCGGTTGGCCGCCGTCGGCAGCGGTTCGTTCGGCGCGTAGATGCGGACCTTGCCGTCGAGTTCGGCGGCGTCCTCGGCGATGCGCGCGGCAGCCTGCGGCAACAAGATGTCACCGGCTTCCATCTCCGGCGACAATGGCGGCGCTGCGGACGGCGGCAGGTTTGTCGGCTGCGGCGACGCTGCGGCCTCCTGCGCCGGCGCGGTGCCGAGCCACGACGCCACGGTCTGGCGGAAGACGATCAGCGCGGCCTTGAGGTCGGGACCATTGGAAGCCTGCGATGATCCGAGGCTTTGCTCGAGGAAGAGACCTGAATTGCGGAACGCGGTCCTGAGCGCATCGCCGGTGAGATTCTCGCCGAGCGGGATGCGCTGCGCGAGCAGTTGCGCGGCGGCCTGTTGCAGCGTTTGCGGCAGCGCCGGTGACGACGCCGCAACACCAAGATTTGCGAACAGCGGCGAGAGACTGCCCTGCCGTGCGGCGGCGCCCTGCACTGCGGCCGACACGGCGAGCGCTTCGAGATTGGTCAGCACGCGGCCTGCGGCTGCGGCCTGCACCGGCACATCGGCCTTCGGCACGCTGACGGTATCGGCCTTCGCCGCACCGGCTGATGCCGTGGCCACGGACGACGGCGCGGCGCCCTCGCCCGGCACGATCTGAAGCCGCACACCCTGCGGCGTCTGCGACACCGCCAGTTGCAGCGCCTGGCCGGGCTGCAACGGCACTTCGGAGAGGACTTCGATTGTCAGATTCGCGATCGCAATGCGGACCAGATTGGCGTCGAGCTGCTTGAGCACGGTCGCATCGATCACGGTGCCCGGCTGCAACGCCACGCCCGCCGCTACGCCCTGGGCAGCGACGACCGGAAACACGGGATTAATGGCGATCGACATGATGGAGGCCTTGTTCGGCCGCCAAGCTAGACCAGCGTCGTAAACCCTTTGTTAACTGCCCCTCTCCGGTTTCTGCCGGGCGCGATCCACGGTCCGCGCTGTATTCCGGCCCGCTTTGGCCTGGCCACCGGGGTTCAAGTTCGTTTTCATGGATTGCCTGAATCGGGTGAGCCATCCCGCTCCGCGCGACGGACGCGTCAGCATGTTGGAGCCCACCATGGCCGCGAACTGCATGCGTGCGTGATCCCGAGACGCATCGGACGATCCTGGCCCGGAAAGCTCGCAGAAGGTGTCGAACAGATCGCGGACGCCTGCGCTGTAAGCGGCGTTCAGCGGATGCTCACCGGGAGCGGACGCGGCGTCCGGCGCATAAGTTACCATCGGGCATGTCATTTCGGGCGGCTTGGGATCGAGATAGTATGTGACGATCGCGCCGGGCGCATCGCGCCCCGCGTGCTGCGCCGTTTCCGCGACCTGCCGCCACATCCTGGCCGCACCGGCGAACGCAAAACTGCAAGCCTCGGCAGCGAGCGCGTCCTTGCTCTCAAAATGCTTGTAGAAGCCGCCCTGCGTCATTCCCGCAGCCTTCATAACGTCCGCGATACCGACAGCGCCGACGCCGTTGGCGGCGAACAGCCCGCTGGCGACCTTCACGATCCGCTCGCGGTTCTCTTCCGCCTGTTGCCTGCTCGATCGACCCATTTGGCGATTTCCGATAATAGATGTTGATTGAACTCTATTTATATAATAGAGGTTGATAATACGCTAATTAACCGCCCCCCGGCCAAAAGCAAGGTTTCTCCGATGCCCCAGTCGTACGATCCCAAGACCACGGCGCTCCTGTGCATCGATTTCTACAACGACTTCCTCAGCGAAGGCGGCAAGCTGTGGCCCATGGTGAAGACGATGGCAACCGAACTGAAGCTTCTCGACAATCTGCGCACCATCGTCAAAACGTCACGCGAGGCCGGCATCACCGTTTTCCACGTCCCGCATCATCGCTGGGAAGCGGGCGATCTTCAGAACTGGAAAAATGCCACGCCCTATCAGCTCTCCGGCATGGAACGGCAGATTTTCGCCAAGGGGACATGGGGCGGCGAATTTCACGATGACTTCAAGGTGCAGCCGGGCGACGTTGTCGCGACCGAGCACTGGGCATCAAGCGGCTTTCCGAACACGGACCTCGATATCCAGCTCAAACGGCGCGGCAAGGAGAAGATCATCCTTGTCGGCCTGCTCGCCAATACATGCCTTGAGGCGACGGGGCGCATCGGGATGGAGCTTGGCTATCACGTCACCCTCGTTCGCGACGCAACTGCGGCGCGCACGCCGGAGGCGATGCATGCGGCCATGAACATCAATGGTCCGACCTATGCCCACGCCATTCTGACCACGGACGAGTTAGTCGGCGCCATGAAAGTATGAATTGCTCAGAGCGTTCTGAGCACCTTTGCCGCGGCCTCGAAATCCCTGAACTTTGAGGCGCGGCGGGCGTCGACTTCCTCGTCGGCGCCCCACTTCTCGCGATTCCAGTCCTCGTCCACATGCGCCGCCGCCCAGACCTGCGCCGCATCCAGCACACCGTGCTTGAGCGCGAGCGCCAGCAGCGCCGAGCCGGTGAGCGTGGTCGCGACATGAAACGCGCCGACCGGCCACGCATCCGCAGGCAAGGCGCTGCGCGCAGCCGCAACCGCCGTCTCCGGTTGCGTCACATGGATCACGCCCTCGGCGAGAATAAAATGCGCGCCAAGATCATCGGCAGCCCAGCGCAGCACCGGGTCCCAGTGCTCGGCCTGCCGCGCGATCAGCGCGTCGGGAAAACCGGCGCGATAGAACAAAAGATCGGTCTCGAAGTACTTCGCAGCATCGTCGGCCACGGCCTGAACGTCCTTTACGACGCCGTCGATCACGCTGTTGGCCAGCCGTGTCAGCGGCATCGACATCGGATCGATGTTGTCGGCCTGGGCGTCCCACTCCGCGGCCATCGCTTCGGCGAGCTCGCGCGTCGGCGCAGCCAGCGGATTGCGCCCCGGCGTGCGGATCGGCTTGCCGTCGAGCGTCACCGTAAAACCCTCAGGCCCTTCCGCCACGCCCGCGCTGGTATAGAAGCGCTTGCGCAGCGGCGTGCGCGATGACTTGCGCGACGCCTCGCGCGGATCGAGCGGCGACTTGCCGGCAACTTCGTCGAACAGTTCGCGCATCCACTAGCCTTTTGATCTTCTGGGCATGACCTTGTCCGAAAACCGGTCTCCACTTTTCGGGGTCATGCCCTATTGATTTGCACACTGGCGCGAATACGCCGCGCGCTGATTGGGGTTAAGCCCCCACGCCGCGCCGTCGTCAAGACAGCGCGCGACCCGGTCGCTGAACGACGGACGGTGGTCGCGCTTCAGCACCGGCTTCGGCGGCGTGTCCTGCGTCACCACACCCGGCGTCGTGTTCTGCAATGCGAACGGCGGCGGCGAATTCATCTGCGGCACGGTCGGCACCACGATCGGCGGTGGCGGCGGCGCCGGTGGCGCGGTCGGAAACGGAATGACAGGCTGCGCGCCAACGCCGCCCGGCGGATAGAGCTGCGCGTGCGCGACGCCGGACACAGGCGCGGACAGCGCGAGCACGATTGCGAATGCGGTTCTGTTCATCACGATCATATCGTTACCCCGGACATCAGCGGCAAGAGCATCACCCTCGCGTGATCACTCCTCCGGCGCGTTCTCGATCGGATCGAAACGGTCGGCCTCGAGGCCGAGCAGGTTCCACGATTGCAGCATATGCGGCGGCAGCGGCGCGGTGACGTCGATAAACCCGCCGCGCGGATGCGGGATCACGATCCGCCGCGCCAGAAGATGCAGCCGCTTCTGGATACCGCCGGGCAGTTCCCAGTTTTCCTTGTTGAAGTATTTCGGATCGCCGACGATGGCGTGATCGATATGCGCCATGTGCGCGCGCAACTGGTGAGTGCGCCCGGTCACCGGCTTCAGCGACACCCAGGCCAGCTTCTGCGCCGAGGCCTCGACCACGGCATAATACGTCACCGCATGCGCCGCACCCTCGTCGCCATGGGCGGCGACGCGCATGATGGAATCTTCCTCGCTCTCTTCCTTGGCGAGATAGGTCGAGATGCGCCCCTGCTTCGGCTTCGGCACGCCCGCCACCAGCGCCCAGTAGATCTTGCGCGCGGAACGATGGCGGAACGATCCGGTCAATGCGCTCGCTGCAAAGCGCGTCTTGGCAATCAAAAGACAGCCGGACGTTTCGCGGTCGAGACGATGGACCAGACGCGGCTTCTGACCCTTGGCGTCGCGCATCGCTTCCAGCATCTGATCGACATGCTTGGTCATGCCCGAACCGCCCTGCACCGCGAGACCGGCGGGCTTGTTCAGCACCATCACGTCGGCGTCTTCGAACAGAATCATCTTGCGCAGATCTTCGAGCGTCTTGGTCGCAGCCTCGGACAGTTCACCGCCAACCTTCGGCGTGTCGAGCTTGAGCGGCGGAATGCGCACGCTCTGGCCTTCCTCGAGCCGGTCCTTGCTGTCGGCGCGCTTGCCGTTGATGCGCAGCTCGCCTTTGCGGACGATGCGCTGGATATGGGAGAACGACAGGCCGGGGAACCGATGCTCGAGGAAGCGATCGACGCGCATGTTGTTCTCGTCGGCGGTGACGACAACGGTCTGCACTTTGGTCGGCAACGGCGGAGGTGCCGCTTTCTCCTCCCTCACCGGCTCGGGACGCGGCTCGCGCATTGGCTTCGCCGAAAACTCGGCGGCCGGGCGGCGCGGCGGAAACTTGCTGCCGGGGCGTTTATCCGGCCCGCCGAATGACGGCTTGCCCGACCCGCGCTTGTCGGTGGAGCGCTTCACGCCGCGCTTGTTGCCGCGTTCGGATTTCTTCGCGAGAGGCTTTCTGGCGCGGCGGCTCATGACTTAACTTTCCTGCTCGGGCCGCATTCAGGCTCGATAAGGCGAGCCGTCGGCCATTCAAATTCAAGACGTCGGGATTCGGTATCGTTCATTTGCATTGCGCATTGCTTTTAAGCAGCGCGAGATCACGGCTCGCGTTGACTGACGGATTCCGTTTGGCGGCCTCGTCCGCAGCGGCGCACGCGCCGGTGCGGTCGCCATTCTGAATTCGCGCGAAGGCAAGATTGGACCACGCGTCGCCGAAATTGGGGGCATCGATGATGGCCTGTTCGAGCACCGGCCGTGCATCGCCCGGGCGCCTGGCGATCAGAAGAAACCGCCCGTAATCGGCATTGAGATTTTTCGGCGGATTTGGCTGCTTTCGCGCAATCTTGAACAACTCCTCCGCGAACGCGGGATCGTTGAAGCGGACCTGAACCACCGCCGCGAAGCCGTGATAAACGCCGCTCTGTTCGGGAGCGAGGAGAAACGCCTGATTAAACCGCTGCGCAGCCTCGGCGGTGTTGCCGGCGCCAAGCGCCCTCCAGCCGCGCAGGGTGGTTTCCTCAAACGCCCTCTGCCGTGTCCCGGCGGCCTGAGTCAGCGCCGACACAAAGCGTTCGTCGGTTGCGCGCAGCTCCGGCGTTTTCTCGGCAAAGCCATAGAACGGCTGCTCGTTGATCGGCGCGGAGTAGGTTTTCTTCGTGACCTGAACGCCGGGCGCCACCTCAACGGTCTGGGCGGCCGCAATGCCAGCCCATGTCAATGAGGCCAGCACGGCGAGCGTCCGAGCCGTTTTGCTGAAGGCGCTCATTCGCTCCGGCCCTTTCGCTCTCTTCGCAGCTTGGCCCAGTACTCGAGCCGCTTGCGAATCTCCCGCTCGAAACCGCGGTCCGGCGGATCGTAGAACGTCTGGCGGCCGAGCGCTTCCGGGAAGTAATCCTGCCCCGAGAAAGCGTCCGGCGTGTCGTGGTCGTATTCGTAGCCGCCGCCATAGCCTTCGGACTTCATCAGCTTGGTCGGTGAATTGAGGATGTGCTTCGGCGGCAGCAGAGAACCGCCCTCCTTTGCCGTGCGCATCGCGGCCTTGTACGCCATATAGCCGGCGTTGGATTTCGGCGCGGTCGCGAGATAGATCACCGCCTGCGCGATGGCGAGTTCGCCCTCGGGAGAGCCGAGGAAATCATAGGCGTCCTTGGCGGCGTTGCAGATCGCCAGCGCCTGCGGATCGGCCAGCCCGATATCCTCCACCGCCATGCGCACCACCCGCCGCGCCAGAAACAGCGGGTCCTCGCCCGCGTCCAGCATGCGCGCGAGATAATAGAGCGCGGCGTCAGGATCCGAGCCGCGCACGGATTTATGCAGCGCGGAGATCAGGTTGTAATGGCCGTCGGCGGACTTGTCGTAGATCGGCGCGCGGCGCTGGAGAATGTCCTGCAACTGCGCGGCGTTGAACATCTCGTCCCGGCGCGCGGCACGCCAGACTTCCTCCGCCAGTGTCAGCGCGGCGCGGCCGTCACCGTCCGCCATCCGCACCAGCACGGCGCGGGCCTCCGCATCGAGCGGCAGCTTCCGGCCCTCGACCTCTTCAGCGCGGGCGTAAAGCTTCTCCACCGCCGCAACGTCAAGCGAGTGAAACACCAGCACCCGCGCGCGCGAAAGGAGCGCCGCGTTGAGCTCGAAGGATGGGTTTTCCGTGGTGGCGCCGACCAGAACCACCGTGCCGTCTTCCATCACCGGCAGAAACGAATCCTGCTGCGCACGGTTGAAGCGATGCACCTCGTCCACAAACAGCAGCGTGCCCTTGCCCATCTCGCGGCGGGCGCGGGCTGCATCGAACACCTTCTTTAAATCCGCGACGCCGGAAAACACTGCGGAGATCTGCTCGAACTCCAGTTCGGTCGCATCAGCCAGCAGCCGCGCCACCGTGGTCTTGCCGGTGCCGGGTGGCCCCCAGAACACCAACGAGCCGAGCGTACGAGTCTCCAGCATCCGCGTGAGCGCGCCATCCGGACCGAGGATGTGATCCTGCCCGACCACATCGGCAAGCGTCCGCGGGCGCAGCTTGTCCGGCAGCGGACGCGGTGCGTCCTGCTCCATGCCGGCTGCGGCGAAGAGGTTTGCGGAAGGCTGCGGTCGCTTCGCGTTCATAGGGCAAGTTCTTCTCCCTCTCCCCGTTTACAGGCAGAGGGTTGGGGTAAGTGGCAACTCGGCAACAAGCAAAAGCCCCTCACCCGGATTGCCATAGCGGGTCGAAGACGCGCGTAAACGCGCTTATGGCAATCCGACCTCTCCCCGCAAGAACGGGGCGAGGTCAGGAGAAGCGCCTCGATAATCATCATCCCCCGAGAACGACATTCAACTGCTGGCCGCCGCGGATCACCGTGATGCGCCAGAGCCGCGAGCCTTCGGTGGCGAGTTTGTTGAGATCCCTGGTCCGGCCGATCTTCTGACCGTTCACGACGGCGATTACGTCGCCCTTCTTGAATCCGACATTCGTCGCGATGGCATCGTCAGGCAAATCGGTTACGACCACGCCCTCGATGCTGCTGTCGAGCTTCAGCTCGTCCGCCAGCGCCGGCGAGATGTTGGCGATCTTCGCACCCTGGAACGGCGAACGCGCCTTGATGACGATCTCATCGCGGCCGGTGTCCGGCGCGGTTTCCAGCGCGACCGAAAGCTTGACCGGCTTGCCGCCGCGCAACACCTCGACCTGTGCGGTGCCGCCGAGCGGACGCGTCGCGAAGCGGTAATCGAACGCATTCGGATCGTCGACGACCTGGCCATCGATGGACACGATCAGATCGGACAATTTCAATCCGGCTCTGGCCGACGGACTTCCCTCGGAGATATTCGCCACCAGCGCGCCGGCCGGACGCTTCAGCCCGAGCGTTTCGGCGATCTCGGGTGTCACAGCCTGCAGGCGCGCGCCGAGCCATGGGCGCTTCACCGCACTGCCGCCGCCCTTGGCCGAGGCGACGACCACGCGCACCATGTTGGCCGGAATTGCAAAGCCGATGCCCTGCGAGCCGCCGGAGCGCGAGAAGATCGCGGTGTTGACGCCGACGAGCTTGCCGGTCATGTCCACCAATGCACCGCCGGAGTTGCCGGGATTGATCGCCGCATCGGTCTGAATGAAGAACTGATAGTCGGTGATGCCGACCTGTGTGCGCGCCAGCGCCGAGATGATGCCGTGGGTCACCGTCTGTCCGACGCCGAACGGATTGCCGATGGCGATCACGACGTCGCCGACCAGCGCATCGTCAGAGTTCGAGAACTCGAGCACCGGGAATTTTTCCTTCACGTCCTTCAGGCGCAGCACTGCCAGATCAGTGCGGCTGTCCTTCAGCACGATCTCGGCTTCAAACTCGCGCTTGTCGGACAGCGAAACCTTCACCTGGTCGGCGCCTTCAATGACGTGATTGTTGGTGACCACGAGACCCGCCGCGTCGACCATCACGCCGGAGCCCAGCGAGCGCTGCATCTGTTCCGGCTGATTGCCCGGCACGCCGAAGAAACGGCGAAACACCGGATCGTCGAGCAGCGGGTTGCGGTTCTGCACGATCTTGGCGGCGTAGACGTTCACCACTGCCGGCTGTACGCGCTGAACGATCGGCGCATAGGAAAAGCGAAGTTGCGCCGGCGATTGGGGCACCACGCGATCCTGCGCCAGCGCGGGCGCGGCCAAAACGGACGAGACGAGAAGCGCGGAAAGCGCACGGATAACGATCATGAAAACAGTCCTGAACTTGATGCCAAAGATACAGCCACGCCGGGGTGGCGGGAGAAATCACTATTCAGCGGGTTGCGGCAGCCTCGACGGACGCTTCGCGGTGTCCGGCTGCACCTTGCCTTTCCTTGCTCCCGCAGCCTTGTTTTCCAATGCGGCATCGACCCGGGCGCGATTGGCATCGCCCCACGCCTTGAGGGCATCAATCACCGGCCGCAGCCGCTGGCCCGTCTCGGACAATTCGTAGTCGACCCGCGGCGGAACCTCCGCATACACCTTGCGGACGATCAGGTCATCCTCCTCAAGGGCCCGAAGCTGCTTGGTCAGCATCCGCTGGGTGATCCTCGGCAGCTTCTTGCGCAGTTCGCCGAAGCGCAGCCGCCCCTCCTGAAGGTGATAGAGGATGACTCCCTTCCACTTGCCGTCGATCAGATCGAGCGTGACCTCCACCGAACAGCCCGGAGCGCAGCCGAAATCCTGTCGTTTCATTGGGATATATCCATTGGTATCCGAACGGTGACTATATCCCTGAAATGACAGTACTTGCAAACATCGCCTAGGCGCGACAGGTAGGTTCTCGGAGACCGCAATGGTCCTTGATGGAGCAAGAACAATGAAAGCTGTGGGTTACAAGAAGTCGCTGCCGATCGATGCGGCAGACGCGCTGTTCGATTTCGAAACCGACAAGCCGGAGCCGCGCGGGCGTGACATCCGCGTCGCGGTGAAGGCGATTTCCGCGAACCCGGTGGATTACAAGGTCCGCAAGCGCGCCGAGCCGCCCGCAGGCGAAACCAAGATTCTCGGCTTCGATGCTTCAGGCGTCGTGGACGCAGTCGGACCCGACGTGTCGCTGTTCAAGCCCGGTGATGAGGTCTGGTATGCCGGCTCGATCCAGCGCCAGGGCACCAATTCGGAATTCCATCTCGTGGATGAGCGCATCGTCGGCCACAAGCCGAAGACGTTGTCGTTTGCCCAAGCGGCCGCCCTGCCCCTGACGTCCATCACGGCATGGGAACTGTTGTTCGATCGCCTCGGGGTTGCGCCGGGCAAGAGCGTCGATCCGCGCGCGCTGCTGATCATCGGCGGCGCCGGCGGCGTCGGCTCGATCCTGATTCAGCTTGCGAGGCGGCTGACCGGACTCACCGTCGTCGCCACCGCGTCACGTCCCGAATCCAGCAAGTGGTGTCTTGAGCTTGGCGCGCATCATGTGATCGATCATTCAAAACCGATGAAGGATCAGATCTCCGCGCTGAAAGTCCCGCCGGTCGCGCTGATCGCAGCACTCACCAATACCGATCAGCACTTCGCGGCACTCGCAGACATCGTCGCGCCGCAAGGCAAGATCGGGCTGATCGACGATCCCGCCTCACTCAACGTCAACCTGCTGAAGGGCAAGGCAGTATCGCTGCACTGGGAATCGATGTTCACGCGCTCATCGTTCCAGACCGACGACATGATCGCACAGCACAAGCTGCTCGATGACGTCGCCAGCCTGATCGACAACGGCGTGCTGCGCACCACCCTCGACAAGGTGCTCGGCAAGATCAACGCGGCGAATCTCAAGCAGGCCCACGCGCTGCTGGAAGGCGGACGCTCCACCGGCAAGCTGGTGCTGGAAGGCTGGTAGCGCGTTCGCAACTATCGCGCGTCCCCAATAAAAAACCTCCGGCAGGGCATTGCCGGAGGTTATGGGAGATTTTCTGAGAAAAACTGATGCACAATCGAGCCGCGACGTCACCGTCGCGCTGTGACCGGAACATGCCTCAATTACCTTATTTAGTCAAACAATCGGAATGCATACGTGCTCTCACGATTGCGTGTGCAGCGCGGGATCTGTTTGTTCGATATCGCCGATTGCGCGCCACCGATTTTCGCCACTGCGGAAGCTGACTTCCACTTTTGGATAAGACCAAAGAAAAACCCCGGCAGTTTCCTGCCGGGGTTCTTTGTTCAAGTGGTCGTTACGTGATTACCAGGTGCGGCGGACGCGGAACTGGCCCGACACGATACCCTGATCCTTGTAGTCGTAGGTGCCGGCCGGCTTGAAGCCGCCGATCAGGTTCGCACCAGTGGTCGTGATCGAACCGGTGTTCGACTGGTCCAGCGTGGTGTAGAGCACTTCGCCCGACAGGGTCAGGTTCTTGACCGGAGTCCATGCGGTACGGGTGCCGACCTGCCAGATCGCGAAGTCCGGGTTGCAGGTGTAGCCGTTGGCTGTTGCACCACCGGTCAGCGCGCCGATCGCCTGACCTTGGCGGAGGCAGATCAGATTCCTCGCGTTGTCATTGTAGTCAACACGCGTGTAGCTGCCGTACACGCTGGTCTGCCACTCTGGCGACCAGTTGTGCTCGTAGCCGCCGCGGAAGCCCCAAGCCTTGGTCTTCTCGATGCCGCCACCGTTGCCGTAAACGCCGTCATAGAGGTTCAGCGAAGCGAACGACTGGTAGCTACCAGCGAAGTTAGTCTCGCCGCTGAAGGCGTCGAAGGTGTTACCCGTGGTGCCGCCGATGATGTACTTCGGAGCGCCGTCGGTATAGGTGAAGTCCAACGACAGCTTGTCGCCAGGGCCGGTCGGCAGCTGCTTCAGCTGAATGCCGCCCGAGATCGAGTAGCCCCACGCATCGCTCGGATGACCGAGAGGCTCGTTGCCGATTGCGCCGGCAGCAGTGCTGTAATAGTTGGCGCTGATGTTGTTGACCGCACCCGAGATCTGGGCGGTGAACGCAGCCTGGTCGAGGCGAACGTTACCGACGAAATCCGGAGAGTGCTGACCGCCCGTACCGTTCTGGTTGGCAGCGAGCGTGCCGGCGCCGAGGTAAGCACCCGCCACCGTAGCTGCGGTTGCACCGGTGATGGAGCCGCTGGCGTTGAACACCGGAGCGCGGTTGATCGTCTTGTTGTCTTCAACGCCCAACTGAGCCGAGAGCCCGTTTCCGAACTGCCAGGTGTAGGCAATCTGGGTGATACCGGTGGAGTTGTCGTAACCGCCGAGAAGGTTGGAGGTGTTCAGACCAACCGGGTTTGCGCCCCAAGGAGTCTGGAAGCCCGAGATCGCCTTACCGAAGGTGAAGCCGGCGAACTGGACGAAGCCGAGGTCCATGGTGAGCACGCCCGACGACGGACCGTCGCCCGAGGTGTGCTGGAAGTTGCTCGACCAGTAAGTGCGCACAACGCCGTATTCGGAGGCGGTGCGGGTGTCGATGTTCAGCTGGGTACGAGCGCGGGTTACGAAGTAATCCGACGAGCGGTTCTGCTGACCGGTGTTCGCGCTGTTGTTCCAGGCCGGCTGACCGTGGGCGCTGCCGTTGACCGTGACGTCGAGCTGAGCGTAGCCGCCCAGCTTGATGCAGGTGTCGGTGCCGGGGATATAGTAGAAACCAGCTCCATACAGGGAGCAGATCTTCACGTACTGGACCGCTTTCGCCTTAACGGGAAGATCAGCCGCCTGTGCTCCTGCGACAGCAGCCAACGCGGCCGCCGAACCCAGGATAAGGCTCTTAATCTTGCTCATAAAACCTCCAAAATTGTTCAATTGAGGAAAGGTCCGCTTCCCGTGGCGCTAGCCACCCCAATCAGCCCCTTGATCCCCGCTTACCGCCGGCCGCCTCGCCTTCCGGGCGGGACCACCAACGAGTCACCCGACGTCTCCGGCTGACGCAGGAACAATGACCGCAAGCATCAATTGATTACAATAATTGATTTACTCATGCTTTTATTTGGCCGCGTTCGTGTGCTTTCCCCGCAACATCATGTCAGCGGGATGACGCAAGCAGTGATTGCAAAGGCGTAAATGCTGACATATTTTTGCGCATTCGCTCGCAAAGGCAGAATTAAATGGCCGGCAGACTTCCCGCCAAGAAAATTTCATCTCAACGTCACACTGCGAGCCCGCGCGGCACGGCGCGCGATGCGCATCCCATGGGTCCTGACGATGCACTGGTCCGGAAGTTCATCTGGGATGTTATTTCGATCAACACGCATCTCGAAGAAATCCGTTCCAACTGGGCGCGCATGCTGGACATCACCTGTCCGCAGTGGCTGATCCTGATGGCGGTCAATGATCTCGATGAGGGCAAGGGAATTTCCGTCCGCGAGGTCTCGACAAAGCTTCATGTCGATCCTTCGTTCGTGACCACCCAGACGAAAAGCCTTGAAAAGCACGGCTTCATGCGCCGCGTCGCATCGAAGGAAGATGCGCGCGTCGTGCTGATGTCGCTGACCGACAAGGCGCACAAGCAGATCGCGAATCTCTATTCGCAGCAGGTGGTCGCCGACAATCTCGTCTTCTCGGATTTCTCGACCCAGACGTTCCGCGATCTCACCGACAAGCTGTCGACGCTCAAGGAGCGCCTGGCGAAAGCCGCGCAAATGATCGCCGCAGGAAACTGACTGTCAGTCCGCGAGCGCAGGCGCCGTTCGCAGGCGCGCCGATATCCAGTCGAAGATAAACTCGTTGCCGATGGTCGGGTTGTCGGATTGCCCGCGCACCACGGCGGTCTCGGCAGTGGAGAACACCTTCAGCGTCACGTCCGCGCCCTCCTCCCTCAACGCCGTGCACAGAGCATCGGCGTGACGGGTATCGAGCCAGTCAAACTCTCCGAACGTCATCAGGATCGGGCACTTGATGCTGGTGATGCCGCCATGACGCTGCATCCTGCGAATCTCGTCACCGATCGCGTCACCGCCGTCGTGTCCTGACATCCATTGTGCCGCGGTCACGCGCTGGTGCATGTCCCAGATCCCGGCATCGCACACGGCGGCGGCAAACCGGTCGTCGAGACCCGCCGCGCGCGAGGCATAGGCGGCGCCCAGTCCGTCACCGAAAATCGCGATCCGCCGCTCGTCGATGTCGCCGCGCGCAATCAGATAATCCACGCAGCAACTGATCGCGGTCTCAACCTCGTATCGCACCATCTCCTTGAGCTTCGGCGCGCCTCCCTGCCCCGGCAGATCGGCGAGCAGCAGCGACAGTCCGCGCGAATGAGCATGCCGCAGCAGCGTCAGCAGATGCTCTTCCTTGAAATGCTCCGGCCCGCCGACACAGACAGCGACGGGCACCGGCGAATCCGACCCGGGCGCCGGCAGAAAATAGGCTTCGACAAAGCCGTTCTGGAAACAGGGAATGCGAACCAGTTCGCCGCCCGACGGCTGATGCGTGACCACGAGATTCGCGCAGGCCCGCATCTGCTCCAGTGCGGTCGCGCGCCGCACGTCATCCAGTTTCAGAAAGACTTCCGAGGTCCGGTAATAATTCGATGCCCGCAGCCAGTTGCTGCGCGCCGACGGGATATTCCCCGCCTCCAACGCAAGATTGCCGCGCGCCTTGTTGACGTTGGCGATGGCATTCCATGCGCGATGCCAGCTTTCGTCGTCGCCGGCGGTGATCGCGTTCGCCGTCAGGAAGCACTCGGAGATGGTGCTGCCGCCTTCTTGCGCGGAGCCCAGCACACGCATGAACTGAAGGCTGTAATCCTCATTTTGGGGCCACTGCATCCAGCCGTTCGGCTCGAAGCGCGACGGCGAGAGATTGGCGGTTTCTTCATTCAAAACAGTCGTCCACACGATGAAGTCAGCCGATCATTGAAAGTCGGGCCGTATTCGCTTGATCTAGAACGACAATTGCCGCGGACAAGACGAGCAGGCGTGTTGCATTGCAGCCATGAGCATGGCCGCATTAATGCGACAGTGGCGTTACAGTGATGTGACAAACGGCCGATCTGCGACGTTTGTCGCATGCGACACGACGTCCCGGGAGAAAATCATTCCCGGAGAACGCCGAAATCAATCTGTTGCTTCTCTGAAAGGCGCTACACGATCGTCTGGATAATGCCGCCTTCAGCCCGCAAGGCCGCGCCGTTGGTCACCGACGCCTCGCGCGAACTGACATAGACCACCATGTTGGCGATCTCGTCGACCGTTGCGAATCGCTGGATCAGCGACGTGCTGCGGTGCTGCCTGACGAATTGCGAGGCCGCCTCTTCCACTGACTGGCCGTTCTGCTTCGCCAGATCCTTGACGAACGTCTCCACGCCTTCCGACATGGTCGGGCCAGGCAATACCGAATTGACGGTCACGTTGGTGCCCTTGGTCAACTCGGCCAGACCGCGCGAGATCGAGAGCTGCGCGGTTTTGGACATGCCGTAGTGAATCATCTCGCTCGGAATGTTCACGCCCGATTCCGACGAGATGAAAACGATGCGTCCCCAGTTGCGCTTCAGCATCCCCGGCATGTAGGCGCGCGAGAGCCGCACCCCGGACATGACGTTGACCTCGAAAAAGCGCGTCCAGTCCGCGTCGGGAATATCGAAAAAGCCCTTCGGCTCGAAAATGCCGGCGTTGTTGATGAGAATGTCCGTGTCCGGCACGGCCTCGACCAGCTTCGCGCATCCCTCGGCGGTGGATACATCGGCCGCGACGCCCCACGCCTTCGCTCCGGGCACCGCCTTGACGATGGCCTCGGCTGCTGCGTCCGCCCTGTCCTGTGTGCGGCCGTTGACCACAACGCTCGCCCCGGCCCGGGCGAGGCCCCTGGCGATGGCCAGCCCGATGCCGCCGGTCGAGCCGGTCACGATTGCGGTGGTGCCTGAGAGATCGATTTTCATGAAAAGCTCCTTTGCTATGGAACTCATATGGCGGCCCAAACAGCCCGCGCCACTGCCAGATCGTGTCCGCCGGTTCATGGCATTGTGGCCGCACGGGAAACGTCCGGCCAATAAAAAAAGCGGCGCACAAGGCGCCGCTTTTGAATTCTCTGAGGGATGAGACTTACGCCGCTTCCGACGACGTTTCCTGCACCGGGCCCGAGTCCTGGCCCTTGGCATCGACGTCGCGGTCGACGAACTCGATCACGGCCATCGGCGCGTTGTCGCCGTAGCGGAAGCCGGCCTTGATGATGCGGGTGTAGCCGCCCTGACGATCCTTGTAACGGGGCGCCAGAACGTCGAACAGCTTCTTGACCTGATCCACATCGCGCATTTCGCCGATCGCCTGACGGCGCAGCGAAAGGCCGCCCTTCTTGCCGAGGGTGACCAGCTTCTCGACGATCGGGCGAAGCTCCTTCGCCTTCGGGAGAGTGGTGACGATCTGCTCGTGCTTGATCAGCGCGGCGCACATGTTTGCGAACATCGCCTTGCGATGCTCCGCGGTGCGGTTGAGCTTCCGATGAACCTTGCCGTGACGCATGATGTAGTCCTCAATCCAGATTGCCGCGACGGTTCGTCGGACATTTTGCTCAGGTGGGCTGCCTGCGTTCGCCCTTAATCTCCGTCACCCTTCGAGGCTCGGGCTATGCCCTCGCACCTCAGGATGACGGACTATCGCTTGTTCGTCATCCTGAGGTGCCGTCGCTCTTGCGGCGGCCCCGAAGGATGACGCAGTTCTCAGTAGTGATCCTCGAAGCGCTTGGCCAGCTCGTCGATGTTCTCCGGCGGCCAACCGGGCACTTCCATGCCGAGGTGCAGACCCATCTGGGCCAGCACTTCCTTGATTTCGTTCAGCGACTTGCGGCCGAAGTTCGGGGTACGGAGCATTTCCGCTTCCGACTTCTGCACGAGGTCGCCGATGTAGACGATGTTGTCGTTCTTCAGGCAGTTGGCCGAACGAACCGACAGTTCGAGCTCGTCCACCTTCTTGAGGAACGCAGGGTTGAAAGCGAGATCCGGAATGATCTCGGCGGCAACCTCCTTGCGGGGCTCCTCGAAGTTCACGAACACGTTGAGCTGATCCTGCAGGATGCGCGCCGAGTAAGCGAGCGCGTCGTCCGGCGAGATCGCGCCGTTGGTCTCAATCGTCAGCGTCAGCTTGTCGTAGTCGAGAATCTGGCCTTCGCGGGTGTTCTCAACCTTGTAGGACACCTTGCGAACCGGCGAGAACAGGCTGTCCACCGGGATCAGGCCGATCGGCGCGTCCTCGGGACGGTTGCGCTCGGCGGCGACGTAGCCCTTGCCGGAATTCACGGTGAACTCCATGCGGATTTCAGCGCCCTCGTCGAGGGTGCAGATCTGAAGCTCGGGGTTCAGCACGACGACATCGCCGACGGTCTGGATGTCACCGGCGGTGACAACGCCCGGACCCGACTTCTTCACGACCATGCGCTTCGGGCCTTCGCCCTGCATCTTGATCGAGATGTCCTTCACGTTCAGCACGATGTCAGTCACATCCTCGCGCACGCCGGCGATCGAGGAGAACTCGTGCAGAACGCCGTCGATGTGAACCGACTGCACGGCAGCGCCCTGCAGCGACGACAGCAGCACGCGGCGCAGCGCGTTGCCGAGGGTCTGGCCGAAGCCGCGCTCGAGCGGCTCGGCGACGACGGTAGCGAAACGGGTCGGATCCGAACCAGGCGTCACGTTGAGCTTGTTCGGACGAATGAGTTCTTGCCAATTTTTCTGGATCGTCACTTGTTCACCCATGCCATCAAAATCACTGGCGTTGGAGGTCTGGCGGCGCGGGCACCGTTCTTAAACAATGGCCGCGTCATCGCATCTCAAAAACAACGCGGGCGCATATCGCCCGCGGCAGTCCAAACAATCAGACGCGCCGGCGCTTGCGCGGACGGCAACCGTTGTGCGGGATCGTGGTCACGTCACGGATCGAGGTGACGGTGAAGCCCGCGGCCTGCAATGCGCGCAGAGCCGATTCACGGCCCGAACCGGGACCCGCGACTTCGACTTCCAGCGTACGCATGCCGTGTTCCTGCGCCTTCTTCGACACGTCTTCGGCGGCAACCTGAGCCGCATACGGAGTCGACTTGCGCGATCCCTTGAAGCCCATCGTGCCTGCCGACGACCAGGCAATGGTGTTGCCCTGCGCGTCGGTGATGGTGATGGTCGTGTTGTTGAACGACGAATTCACGTGCGCGATGCCGGAGGCGATGTTCTTGCGTTCACGGCGGCGGACGCGTGTGGCTTCTTTACCCATAAGTCTCTTCTCTTCCTTCAAGCGCGTCCGTGATTCCAGACGCTGGGGAAATTCAGGTGATCACCCGGCCCTCGCGAGCCGGATCGGTTCAGTGGTCGAAACGAAATTACTTCTTCTTGCCGGCGATGGCCTTGGCAGGACCCTTGCGCGTGCGCGCGTTGGTGTGGGTCCGCTGACCGCGCACCGGAAGGCCGCGGCGATGACGCAGGCCGCGGTAGCAGCCGAGGTCCATCAGACGCTTGATGTTCATGCCGACTTCGCGGCGCAGGTCGCCTTCGACCAGGAAGTCGCGGTCGATCATTTCGCGGATCTGGAGAACTTCAGCGTCGGTGAGCTGCGAGACGCGGCGGTCGGCCGGAATCTTGAGCTGCTCCACGATGGTCGCGGCGTTCTTCTGGCCGATGCCATGAATGTACTGAAGCGCAATCAGAACGCGCTTGTTGGTCGGAATGTTGACGCCTGCAATACGGGCCACGGTCTTCGCTCCTGTCGCCGTCCGCTCCGGACAGCTTGTCTTTGTTAGGTCTCTGGCGTCGGGCGGGTGTTCACAAACGCAAACACGACGCCCTCCCCACTTTTCTTTCGGGGCCCGGCATCGTCTGAACTATCCGACTGGATGCGGGCTTATTAATGTATTTAGCGGCGTTTCGTCAACCGCTTGGCGGTCTTGGCGCTCTTTTTCGTGGCCTTTTTGGCCACTTTTCGGGTCTTGGCAGCTTTGGTTCCCGCGGCCCGGGTTTTGGCCTTGGCGGCGGGCTTTTTACCGCCCTTCGCAGCCTTGCCAGCCGGTTTCGCGCCCTTTTTGGTCTTCCTGGCGGGTGCCTTGGCAGCCTTCCCGGCGGCCTTTTTTGCGCCCTTGGCCTTACCGGCCTTGGAGGACTTCTGAACGGCGGCCTTCTTGGCGGACTTGGCAGCCGAATCGGCTTCCAGCGCCGCCAGCACCCGGTTGATCGCCGCCGTCACCTGCTCGATGGTCATCATGCCGTCGATGGTGATCAGCTTGCGCTTCTCCGAGTAGTAGTGAACCAGCGGCTCGGTCTGGGCGCGGTAGCTGGCCAGGCGCTTCGAGAGCACCTCCGGCGTATCGTCGATCCGGACCTCTTCGCCGCGCTCGCGCATCTGCGCGACGCGGGTCTCGACCCGCTCCAGCAGCGCACTCTCGTTCACGCGCAGTTCGACAACGGCGTCCAGCTTGAGGTGTTTCTTCTTGAGCAGTTCGTCCAGCGCCTGCGCCTGCGGCACGGTGCGCGGAAAGCCGTCGAGGATGAAGCCCTTCCTCGCGTCCGGCTCTTCGATGCGGTCGGCGATGATTCCGACCACCACATCGTCAGGCACCAGCGCGCCGCTGGCCATGATGTCCTTCGCCTTGAGGCCGACCGGCGTTCCGGCTGCGACAGCGGCACGCAGCATCTCGCCGGTGGAGAGCTGAACGATACCGTGCTTTTGAACCAGTCGATGCGCCTGCGTTCCCTTGCCCGCCCCCGGCGGCCCGAGAAGAATCAACCTCATTTACGGCGGCCCCTCAGTTTCGATTTACGGATCAACCCTTCGTACTGGTGCGCCAGCAGATAGCCCTGCACCTGGGCGACCGTATCCATCGTCACACTGACGACGATCAGAAGCGAGGTACCGCCGAGATAGAACGGCACCGACGCGTAAGAGATCAGAATTTCCGGGATCAGACAGACGACCGCGAGATAGATCGCACCGATCACGGTGATGCGCGACAGCACGTAGTCGATGTACTCGGCGGTGCGTTCACCCGGACGGATGCCCGGAATAAAACCGCCATGCTTCTTGAGATTGTCGGCGGTCTCGGTCGGATTGAACACGATCGCCGTATAGAAGAACGCGAAGAACACGATCATCGCGAGATAGAGAACGAGGAACAGCGGACGGCCGTGGCTGAGCTGGGTCGTCAGCCACTGGAACCACTCCGGTCCCTTCCCTGCGTTGAAGCTCGCGATCGTGGTCGGCAGCAGCAGAAGCGACGATGCGAAGATCGGCGGAATGACGCCCGCGGTGTTGAGCTTGAGCGGCAGATGCGAGGACTGGCCCTCGAACATCTTGTTGCCGACCTGGCGCTTCGGATACTGGATCAGCAGCCGGCGCTGCGCGCGCTCGACGAACACGATCAGCATGATGACCGCAACGGCCATGATGATGATCGCGAGGATCAGGAAGGTCGACAGCGCACCCTGACGGCCGAGTTCGAGCGTACCGGCGATCGCCGACGGCAGTTCGGCGACGATGCCGGCCAGAATGATCAGCGAGATGCCGTTGCCGATGCCGCGCGAGGTGATCTGCTCGCCGAGCCACATCAGGAACATGGTGCCGCCGGTCAGCGTGATGACCGTGGAGATGCGGAAGAACATGCCCGGATCGGACACCACATTGCCCGCGCCTTCGAGACCGACGGCGATGCCGTAAGCCTGGAACGCTGCAAGAATGACGGTGAGATAGCGGGTGTACTGGTTGATCTGCTTGCGGCCCGATTCACCCTCTTTCTTGAGGGCCTCGAGCTGCGGCGAAACAGTCGTCAGCAACTGAAGGATAATCGATGCCGAGATGTACGGCATGATGTTCAGCGCGAAGATCGCCATGCGGTGGATGCCGCCGCCGGCGAACATGTTGAACATGCCGAGAATGCCGCCGGCCTGCGACTTGAACACCTGCTCCCAGATGTTCGGGTCGATACCCGGCAGCGGGATGTAGGTGCCCAGCCGATAAACAAGCAGCGCACCCAGTGTGAACCAGATGCGCTTCTTGAGTTCGTCAGCCTTTGCGAATGCCGCGAAGTTGAGGTTTGCCGCCAGTTGTTCCGCTGCAGAGGCCATCCGAGGCTCCGATCCTTCTATTCGTCAGTACCGAGCCTTAAGCGGCCCGGGCACCTGCGATTTTTAAGACTTCGCACGACCATATAGGAAGTCTTGTCGCGGGTGCCGGTCACAAAGGCGGGATCGGTCGAACCTTACGAGGCCTTCCTGTTCGGCTTCTTGGCAGCAGCCTTCTGGGCGGCAGCGTCCTTCGCCGGAGCCAGGATCTTCACCGAACCGCCAGCCTTCTCGACTGCCTCGATCGCGGACTTGGTCGCGCCGTGCACTTCGATGTTGAGCTTGGCCTTGAGTTCGCCGCGGCCGAGCAGCCGCACGCCGTCCTTCGAACGGCGCAGGAGTCCGGACTTCACCAGCGACTCCGCGTTGACTGTCGCGCTCGCATCGAGCTTCTTGGCATCGATGGCTTCCTGAAGACGGTCGAGGTTGACCTCGGTCAGGTCGAGCCGGAAGATGTTGTTGAAGCCGCGCTTCGGCAGACGACGATGCAGCGGCATCTGGCCGCCCTCGAAGCCCTTGATGCGCACGCCCGAACGCGCGGTCTGGCCCTTGCCGCCGCGGCCTGCCTGCTTACCCTTGCCGGAGCCAATGCCACGGCCAACGCGCATGCGCTTCTTGCGCGAGCCGCTGTTGTCGGCGATCTCATTGAGCTTCATCGCTTGCTTCCTTACTTCTCGTCGACGACGCGAACGAGGTGCTTGACCCGGTCGATCATGCCGCGAACCGCAGGCGAATCCTGCAATTCAGAGACACGGCCGATCTTGTTGAGACGCAGACCGATCAGCGTCGCACGCTGCGCGGCCTGACGGCGGATCGGGCTACCCGTCTGCTCGACCTTGATGGTTTTCGTTGCGGCCTTGGCCATTGTCCTAACTCCAAAACGTCTTTTCAGACTGGCATGATCCTATCGGAAAACCGGAAGACCGCTTTTCCGGATCACGCCCTAGTTATTCCGCGACAGCTTCCGCGTCGCCGCCGACGCGGCGGGACTGCAACGTGGAAACCTTGATGTTGCGGCGGTTTGCAACCGAACGCGGCGAATCCTGATGCTTCAGCGCATCGAACGTCGCGCGAACCATGTTGTAGGGGTTCGACGAGCCGATCGACTTCGCCACCACGTCCTGGATGCCGAGCGTCTCGAACACGGCGCGCATCGGGCCGCCCGCGATGATGCCGGTACCGGCCGGAGCTGCGCGCAGGTAAACGCGGCCAGCGCCGTGACGGCCAGCAATATCGTGATGCAGCGTGCGGCCTTCGCGCAGAGCAACGCGCGTCAGGTTGCGCTTGGCCGACTCGGTCGCCTTGCGGATCGCTTCAGGCACTTCGCGCGCCTTGCCGTGGCCGAAACCGACCCGGCCCTTCTGATCGCCGATGACGACCAGAGCCGCGAAACCGAAGCGCTTGCCGCCCTTGACGACCTTCGCCACACGATTGATGTGGACGAGCTTGTCGACGAACTCGCTGTCGCGCTCTTCCCGATCCCGACCGCCCCGCTCGCGTCCACCGCGTTCGCGTTCACCTGCCATGGTGTTTTCCAATCCTTGTGAGGCTCGCGCCTCTGACCTTGTGTCCGTTCAAACCAATTTCAAAGGCTGAGCTTAGAAGCTCAAGCCGCTTTCACGCGCGGCTTCGCCGAGCGCCTTGACGCGGCCGTGGTAGAGATAGCCACCACGGTCGAAAACCACTTCCTTGACGCCGTTCTTCACAGCGCGCTCTGCGAGCAGCTTGCCGACAGCCTTCGCTGCGTCGATGTTCGCGCCGGTCTTGCCGGCATCGCGCATCGTCTTTTCCAGCGACGAGGCCGAAGCCAGCGTCTCGCCCTTCAGGTCGTCGATGACCTGAGCGTAGATGTGCTTCGACGAACGGAACACCGACAGGCGCGGACGCCCGTTCGCCGTCCGGCGCAGCGCGAGACGTACGCGCTGCTTGCGCCGGGCATTCGTGACCTTGAGTTTCGACATGACCGGCTCCGTTACTTCTTCTTGCCTTCCTTGCGGAAGATAAACTCGTTGGCGTACTTCACGCCCTTGCCCTTGTAGGGCTCCGGCGGACGATAGCTGCGGATCTCGGCGGCGACCTGGCCGACGCGCTGGCTGTCGTTGCCGACGATGGTGATTTCGGTCGGCTTCGGCACGGTGATCGTGATCCCTTCCGGGATCGGGTAGATCACGTCGTGGCTGTAGCCGAGCGCGAGCTGCAGGTTCTTGCCCTGCAACGCGGCGCGGTAACCGACGCCGGTGATTTCCAGCTTCTTCTCGAAGCCCTTGGTGACGCCTTCGACCAGATTCGCGATCTGGGCGCGAGCGGTGCCGTACAGCGAGCGCGCGCGCTTGGTCTCGAAGCGCGGCGCAACTGTGATCGCGCCGTCCTTCATCTGGACCGAAACGTCGTCATGCACGACAAACTGAAGAGCGCCCTTCGGGCCCTTCATCTTGACGGTCTGCCCTTCGATATTCGCGGTGACGCCGGAGGCGATCGCGACGGGCTTTTTGCCTACGCGTGACATTGGTCTTCCTTCCTTAGAACACCGTGAAGAGAACTTCGCCGCCCACGTTCGCGTCGCGCGCGTCGTGGTCAGCCATGATTCCCTTCGGCGTCGACAGAACCGAGATGCCAAGACCGTTGCGGACGCGCGGCAGGTTCTTGACCGACGCGTAAACCCGGCGACCTGGCTTCGACACGCGCTCGATCTCCTTGATGACCGGCTCGCCGTCGAAATACTTCAGTTCGATTTCCAGCTCGTTGTGGCCGCCGGCATGCTCGACCGCTGCGTAACCGCGGATGTAACCCTCGGTCTTCAGCACTTCGAGAACGTTGGCGCGCATCTTCGAGCCCGGGGTCGAAACCTTGGACTTGTTGCGCATCTGCGCATTGCGGATGCGGGTGATGAGATCGCTGATAGGATCGTGCGTAGACATGTCCGACCCTCCCCTTACCAGCTCGACTTCACGAGGCCCGGGATCAGGCCCTTTGAGCCATAATCACGGATCGCGATGCGGCTCATCTTGGTCTTGCGATAGACCGCGTGAGGACGTCCGCTGATTTCGCAACGGTTGTGAACGCGGGTCGCCGACGAATTGCGCGGCATCTCGGCGAGCTTGATCGTCGCCGCGAAACGCTCTTCCATCGGCTTGTTCTTGTCGGCGATGATCGCCTTCAAGCGGGCGCGCTTGGCCGCAGCGTTCTTCGTCATCTTCTGACGCCGGTTATTCTTCTCGACTGAACTTTTCTTCGCCATACGAGTAGTCTCCATACCTTTCCGCGTTTGAGACGCTGACTAGTTCAGTGTCTCACTGCCGGAACGGAAAATTGAATGCGGTCAGCAACGCGCGCGCCTCATCGTCTGTGGTCGCGGTGGTGCAGATCGTAATGTCCATGCCCCAGGTCTCGCCCGACTTGTCGTAGTCGATTTCCGGGAACACCAGATGCTCCTTGAGGCCGAGGGAGTAATTGCCCTTGCCGTCGAAGCTCTTCGGATTGAGGCCGCGGAAGTCGCGGACACGAGGCAGCGCGATGTTCACAAGACGGTCGACGAAGTCGTACATCTTGGACTTGCGCAGCGTGACCTTGGCGCCGATGGCCTGGCCTTCACGCAGCTTGAAAGTCGCGATCGCCTTGCGCGAATGGGTGACGACCGGCTTCTGGCCGGCGATCAGCGCGAGATCGGCGGCAGCCAGTTCGACCTTCTTGCGGTCGTTGACGGCCTCGCCGATGCCCATGTTGAGCACGACCTTCTCCAGCGCCGGCACCTGCATGGCGTTCGCATAACCGAACTGCTCGACCAGCTTGCCGCGGATGTCCTTGTCGTAAACCGCGCGAAGGCGCGGAACGTATGCGGTCTCAGCCATTGATCTCTGCTCCCGAGCGCTTCTCAACGCGCACCTTGGTGCCATCCTTCTGAATCTTGAAACCGACGCGGGTCGGCTTGCCGTCCTTGCCGACGAGCGCGATGTTCGACAGATGGATCGGGGCTTCCTTCGTGATGATGCCGCCCTCCTGCGCCTGCGTCTGCTTCTGGTGACGCTTCACCAGGTTGACGCCGCGCACGAGCGCCTTGCTCTCGGAAGGACGCACTTCAAACACTTCGCCGGTCCGGCCCTTGTCGCGGCCGTTCAGCACGATGACCTTGTCACCCTTGCGGATCTTGGCAGCCATTACAGCACCTCCGGCGCAAGCGAGATGATCTTCATGTGGTTCTTGGCGCGAAGCTCGCGCGGCACCGGCCCGAAGATACGGGTGCCGACCGGCTCGGACTGGTTGTTGATCAACACAGCCGCGTTGCGGTCGAACCGGATGACGGAGCCGTCAGCGCGGCGAATATCCTTCGCAACGCGAACGACGACGGCCTTCATCACGTCGCCCTTCTTCACCTTTCCGCGTGGAATGGCTTCCTTGATCGAGACGACGATGATGTCGCCCACCGTTGCATAGCGGCGCTTGGAACCTCCAAGAACCTTGATGCACATGACACGGCGCGCGCCGGAATTATCGGCCACGTCGAGGTTGGTCTGCATCTGAATCATTGATGCACCTCGTCCTCTTTCTGATGCGCGAAGTTGCGCTTAAGCTGTTTTCTTGTCGCTCTGAACAACCGTCCAGCGCTTCAATTTCGAGAGTGGTTTGCTTTCTTCGATCCAGACCGTGTCGCCTGCCTTGAACTGGTTGTTCTCGTCATGCGCATGGTAGTTCTTGGACCGGCGAACGGTCTTCTTGTAGATCGGGTGGGTGAAGCGGCGGTCGACACGCACGACAATGGTCTTGTCCTGCTTGTCGCTGACGACGACGCCCTGGAGAGTACGCTTCGGCATCTTTCGCCCCTTACTTCGTCTTGCCGTCGCGCTTCTGCGCGGCGATGGTCTTGATGCGTGCGATATCGCGGCGAGCCTCACGCAGGCGCGAGGTGTTCTCGAGCTGCCCGGTGGCGCGCTGGAAGCGCAGGTTGAACCGCTCCTTCTTCAGATTGAGGACGGCGTCGTCCATCTGATCGGGGCTCATCGCGCGGATATCTTCGATTTTGAGTTGGGCCATGATCGTTACTCCGCAATGCGCGCAACGAAGCGCGTCTTGATCGGCAGCTTGGCGGCGGCGAGCGACAATGCTTCCTTCGCGGTCTGCTGGGTCACGCCGTCGATCTCGAACATGATGCGGCCCGGCTTGACGCGGGCGACCCACAGTTCAGGCGTACCCTTGCCCGAGCCCATTCGCACTTCGGCAGGCTTCTTCGACACCGGAAGATCCGGGAACACGCGGATCCAGACGCGGCCGGCACGCTTCATGTGACGGGTCAGCGCGCGGCGGGCGGCTTCGATCTGACGCGCGGTGACGCGATCCGGCGCCATCGCCTTCAGGCCGAACTGGCCGAAAGACAACGTCGCACCCGACGAGGCGACGCCGTGAATACGGCCCTTATGCGCCTTGCGGAACTTTGTCTTCTTTGGTTGCATCATGGCTTACGCCCTCAAACCTTCTTCGAATTTCAATCAGGCTGCATCGCGACGTGACGGACGTCCGCTGTCGCCTTCAGCCATCTTCTTGTCCTGGGCCATCGGATCGTGCTCAAGGATTTCGCCCTTGAAGATCCAGACCTTCACGCCGCAGGTACCGAACGTCGTGAACGCGGTCGCAACCCCGTAATCGACATCGGCGCGCAGTGTGTGCAGCGGCACGCGGCCTTCGCGATACCATTCCATGCGCGCGATTTCGGCGCCGCCGAGACGGCCCGAGCAGTTGATGCGGATGCCTTCGGCGCCCAGACGCATCGCCGACTGAACGGCGCGCTTCATGGCGCGGCGGAACGCAACGCGGCGCTCGAGCTGCTGCGCGATCGATTCGGCGACCAGGGTCGCATCGAGCTCCGGCTTGCGGATTTCGATGATGTTGATCACGACGTCGGAGTCGGTGATCTCGGCGACCTTCTTCTTCAGCTTGTCGATGTCGGCGCCCTTCTTGCCGATCACGACGCCCGGACGCGCCGAGTGGATCGACACGCGGCACTTCTTGTGCGGGCGCTCGATCACGATGCGCGCGACGGCCGCCTGCTTAAGTTCCTTCATCAGCATTTCACGGATGCGGATGTCCTCATGGAGGAGCTTCGCATACTCGTTCTTGCCGGCGAACCAACGGGAATCCCAGGTCCGGTTGATGCCCAGACGCAGCCCGATTGGATTAATCTTCTGACCCATCGTTCTCTCCCGCCCTTAGGCGCTCGCCTCGGCCTCGACCTGACGAACGACGATCGTCAGCTGCGAGAACGGCTTAAAAACACGACCCGAACGGCCACGGCCGCGCGGTGCGAAACGCTTCATGACGATGCCGTTGCCAACATGCGCCTCAGCGACGACCAGAGCGTCGACATCGAGGTCATGGTTGTTTTCGGCGTTCGCAATCGCGGACTCCAGGCACTTCTTGACGTCGCCGGCGATCCGCTTGCGCGAGAACTGCAGGTCGGCGAGCGCAGACGATGCCTTCTTGCCGCGGATCAACTGCGCAACAAGGTTCAGCTTCTGCGGGCTGACGCGAAGCATGCGGGCTACCGCCTTTGCCTCGTTGTCCGGGAGAACCCGTTCGCGCTTTGGTTTGCTCATGACTAAGTCCTCAAGCCCTTACTTCTTGGCTTTCTTGTCGCCCGAATGGCCGTGGAAGGTCCGCGTCGGCGAAAACTCGCCGAACTTGTGACCGACCATTTCTTCGTTCACGGCAACCGGAACATGCTTCTGACCGTTGTAGACGCCGAAGGTGAGCCCCACGAACTGCGGGAGGATCGTCGAGCGGCGGCTCCAGATCTTGATAACGTCGTGACGGCCGGACGAACGCGCGGCATCTGCCTTCTTGAGCAGAGAGCCTTCAACGAACGGGCCTTTCCAGACTGAACGAACCATGTCCGGCGATCCTTACTTCTTCTTCCGCTTGTGGCGGCTGATGAGAATGAACTTGTTGGTCGACTTGTTTGAACGCGTCTTCTTGCCCTTGGTCGGCTTGCCCCACGGAGTAACCGGGTGACGGCCGCCCGAGGTGCGGCCTTCGCCGCCGCCGTGCGGATGGTCGACGGGGTTCATCACGACGCCGCGGTTATGCGGACGACGGCCCATCCAGCGCTTGCGACCGGCCTTGCCGATCGAGATGTTCATGTGGTCCGGGTTCGACACCGCACCGATGGTGGCGATGCAGCGGCCGTGAACCAGGCGCTGTTCGCCCGAGTTCAGACGCAGGATCACGAAATCATGGTCGCGGCCGACGATCTGGGCGTAGGTGCCCGCGGAACGGGCGATCTGGCCGCCCTTCCCGATCTTCAGCTCGACGTTGTGCACGATGGTGCCGACCGGCATGTTGCCGAGCGGCATGACGTTGCCCGGCTTCACGTCGACGTAGCTGCCGGCGACAACGGTGTCGCCAACGGCCAGACGCTGCGGCGCCAGGATGTAGGCCTGCTCGCCGTCGGCGTACTTGATCAGCGCGATAAACGCGGTGCGGTTCGGATCGTACTCGAGACGCTCGACCTTGGCCGGCACATCGACCTTCTTACGCTTGAAGTCGACGATGCGGTAAGCCTGCTTGTGGCCGCCGCCGCGGAAACGCACGGTGATACGGCCGGTATTGCCGCGTCCGCCGGACGAGTGCTTGCCTTCGGTCAAAGCCTTGACAGGCTTGCCCTTGTACAGCGCTGAACGATCGACCATCACCAGCTGGCGCTGGCCTGGCGTCGTGGGGTTGAATGTTTTCAATGCCATCGTCGTTCGCCTTACAGCCCGGTGGTCACGTCGATGCGGTGACCTTCTTCGAGGGTCACAACAGCGCGCTTGGTATCCGACTGAGAACCGAACTGGCCGCGGAAGACTTTCGTCTTGCCCTTGCGAACCAGCGTGTTGACGCTCTTCACCTTGACGTCGAACAGCTTCTCAATCGCGTCCTTGATCTGCGGCTTGGTCGCCTTCGACGCGACCTTGAACACAACCTTGTTGTGCTCGGAAGCCACGGTCGCCTTTTCGGTCACGACCGGCGCAACGATGATGTCGTAATGACGCGCATCCTGAGTCTTCATTTGAAGCGCGCCTCCAACGCATCGAGAGCGGCCTTGGTCAGAACGAGCTTCTGACGGCGCAGAATGTCATAGACGTTGATGCCCTGGATCGGCAGCACGTCGATGTGCGGAATGTTGCGCGCAGCCTGCGCGAAACCGGTGTTCACTTCCGCGCCGTCAATGATCAGCGCGTTGGTGATCTCCAGACCCGAGAAGTGTCCGAGCAGAGCCTTGGTCTTGGCGTCCTTCAGATCGGCATTTTCGATCACGATCAGACCACCGTCCTGAGCCTTCGCCGACAGGGCGTGCTTCAGGCCAAGCGCGCGGACCTTCTTCGGCAGATCGTGCGCATGCGAGCGAACGACCGGACCGAATGCACGGCCACCGCCGCGGAACTGCGGAACGCGAGCCGAACCGTGACGAGCACCGCCGGTGCCCTTCTGCTTGTACATCTTCTTGCCGGTGCGCCAGATTTCCGCACGGCCCTTGGCCTTGTGCGTACCAGCCTGACGCTTGGCGAGCTGCCAGTTGACGACGCGCTGGATCAGATCCTTGCGCGGCTCAAGGCCGAAGATCTCGTCCGAGAGCTGAACCGAACCGGCGGCTTTGCCTTCAAGGGTTGTGACCTTCAATTCCATCACGCGCCCTCCTCAGCCGGAGCCGCTTCAGGAGCAGCATCGGTTCCGCCAGCCAGCTTGAACTTGCCAGGCTTCGCAGCTTCCTTCGGAAGCGGCTTCTTCACCGCATCGCGCATCGTGATCCATCCGCCCTTGGAGCCGGGAACGGCGCCTTCGACGAGGACCAGACCGCGCGCAACGTCCGTCTGGACGACGCGCAGGTTCAGCGTGGTGATGCGATCGACGCCCATGTGGCCAGGCATCTTCTTGTTCTTGAAGGTCTTGCCGGGATCCTGACGGCCGCCGGTCGAACCGATCGAACGGTGCGAGACCGAGACGCCGTGGGTTGCGCGCAAGCCGCCGAAATTCCAGCGCTTCATACCGCCGGCGAAGCCCTTACCGACCGAGGTGCCCGTCACGTCGACGAACTGGCCGACAACGAAATGGTCCGCCTGGATTTCAGCGCCGACCGGGATCAGCGAATCTTCCGAGACGCGGAATTCCGCGACCTTGCGCTTCGGCTCGACCTTGGCGACGGCGAACTGGCCGCGCTCAGCCTTCGGCAGATAGACGCTTTTGCGCGAGCCCGAACCGAGCTGCAAAGCGACGTATCCATTCTTCTCGGTCGTGCGATGGCCAACAACCTGGCAATTGCCCAACTTGAGCACGGTCACAGGGATATGTTCACCGGTCTCCGTAAAGACCCGCGTCATCCCGACCTTTTGTGCGATCACTCCGGAGCGCATCGGCGTGCTTCCTGTTCTTTCTGTCCCGAGGGACTAACTAACTTATCTTGTGAGCATGACCCGGTCCGAAAACCGGTGCCCACCATTCGGGGTCATGCTCAGAGCTTGATCTCGACGTCGACACCGGCGGCGAGGTCGAGCTTCATCAGCGCGTCCACGGTCTGCGGGGTCGGATCGACGATATCGAGAAGGCGCTTGTGAGTGCGCATCTCGAACTGCTCGCGGCTCTTCTTGTCGACGTGCGGCGAACGGTTGACGGTGAACTTCTCGATGCGGGTCGGCAGCGGAATGGGTCCGCGAACCTGAGCACCGGTACGTTTTGCCGTGTTCACGATCTCGCGGGTCGACGTATCGAGAATCCGATGGTCGAACGCCTTGAGACGAATGCGAATATTCTGGCCGTTCATTGCCGTTTGTCTTTCTCTAAGAGCGAGTAGTGAGTGGTGAGCAGCGAGCAGTTACCTGCTCGCTACCCTCTATTCGCGTCTTTACTCGATGATGCTTGCGACGACGCCTGCACCCACGGTGCGGCCGCCTTCGCGGATAGCGAAGCGGAGCTTTTCTTCCATCGCGATCGGCACGATCAGGTGCACTTCCATCGCAATGTTGTCGCCCGGCATCACCATTTCGGTACCTTCCGGCAGGTGAACCACGCCCGTCACGTCGGTCGTGCGGAAGTAGAACTGCGGACGGTAGTTGGTGAAGAACGGGGTGTGACGTCCGCCCTCTTCCTTGGTGAGGATGTAAGCCTCAGCCTTGAACTTGGTGTGCGGCTTGACCGAACCCGGCTTGCAGAGAACCTGACCGCGCTCGACTTCTTCGCGCTTGGTGCCGCGGAGCAGCGCACCGATGTTGTCGCCAGCCTGGCCCTGATCGAGCAGCTTGCGGAACATTTCGACGCCGGTGACGGTGGTCTTCTGGGTGGCCTTCAGACCGACGATTTCGATTTCCTCGCCGACCTTCACGATGCCGCGCTCGACACGGCCGGTGACGACGGTGCCGCGGCCCGAGATCGAGAACACGTCTTCGACCGGCATCAAGAACGGCTGGTCGATCGGACGCTCCGGCTGCGGGATGTAGGCGTCAACGGCCTTCATCAGCTCCAGAACGGCGTCGTGGCCGAGCTTCGGATCCTTGTTTTCGAGAGCGGCAAGCGCCGAACCGCGAACGATCGGAATGTCGTCGCCCGGGAAGTTGTACTTCGAGAGCAGTTCACGGACTTCCATTTCCACGAGCTCAAGGAGCTCCGGATCGTCGACCATGTCGCACTTGTTCAGGAACACGACGAGCGCAGGAACGCCGACCTGACGGGCGAGCAGGATGTGCTCGCGGGTCTGCGGCATCGGGCCGTCAGCAGCGGACACGACCAGGATCGCGCCGTCCATCTGGGCAGCGCCGGTGATCATGTTCTTCACGTAGTCGGCGTGGCCGGGGCAGTCGACGTGAGCGTAGTGACGGTTCGGCGTCTCGTATTCGACGTGAGCGGTCGAAATGGTGATGCCGCGCGCCTTCTCTTCCGGCGCCTTGTCGATCTGATCGTAGGCCGTGAACGTAGCACCGCCAGCTTCAGCCAGAACCTTCGTAATCGCCGCGGTCAGCGACGTCTTGCCATGGTCGACGTGACCAATGGTGCCGATGTTGCAGTGGGGTTTCTTACGTTCGAATTTCTCTTTAGCCATGACGTTCTCCGTTCAACTTTGACTTACGTCAAAGAAATCAAGCAAACTTTTTCTGGACTTCTGCCGACACGTTTGCCGGCGCTTCAGCGTAGTGATCGAATTGCATCGTGAAGGTCGCGCGGCCCTGGCTCATCGAGCGCAGGTTGTTCACGTAACCGAACATGTTCATGAGCGGCACCATCGCGTTGATGACGTTAGCGTTGCCGCGCATGTCCTGACCCTGGATCTGGCCACGGCGAGAGTTGAGATCGCCGATCACCGAACCCGTATAATCTTCAGGGGTCACAACCTCGACCTTCATGATCGGCTCGAGGAGGACCGACTTGCCCTTCTGCAGCGCTTCGCGGAATGCAGCACGCGACGCGATTTCGAAGGCGAGCGCCGACGAGTCGACGTCGTGGTACTTGCCGTCCACGAGCTGGACCTTGACGTCAACCACCGGGAAGCCGGCAACGACGCCCGACCCCATCACGCTGTTGAGGCCCTTTTCGACGCCGGGGATGTATTCCTTCGGCACCGCGCCGCCGACGATCTTCGATTCGAACTCGTAACCGGCACCCGGCTCGTTCGGCTCGACGATGATCGACACTTCAGCGAACTGGCCCGTACCACCCGTCTGCTTCTTATGGGTGTACTTGACCTCGGCCCGCTTGGTGATCTTCTCGCGGAACGCAACCTGCGGCGCGCCGATGTTGGCGTCGACCTTATAGGTACGGCGGAGAATGTCGACCTTGATGTCGAGATGAAGTTCGCCCATGCCCTTCAGAATGGTCTGGCCGGACTCGTGATCGGTCGACACCCGGAACGACGGATCTTCCGCCGCGAGCTTCGCCAGAGCAACGCCCAGCTTTTCCTGATCGGCCTTCGACTTCGGCTCGATCGCGATTTCGATCACCGGCTCCGGGAATTCCATCTTTTCAAGGATGACCGGATGATCCGGATCGCACAGCGTGTCGCCGGTGCGGGCTTCCTTGAGGCCGGCCAGCGCGACGATGTCGCCAGCGTAGGCTTCCTTGATGTCTTCACGGTTGTTCGCATGCATCAGCAGCATGCGGCCGATACGCTCCTTCTTCTCGCGCGTCGAGTTGATGACGCCGGTGCCGCTCATAAGAACGCCCGAATAGATGCGGCAGAAGGTGATGGTGCCGACGAACGGGTCGTCCATGATCTTGAACGCGAGCAGAGCCAGCGGCTCCTTGTCGTCGGCCTTGCGCACGACTTCGTTGCCGTCCTCGTCGGTGCCCTTGATCGCAGGCACGTCGACCGGCGACGGGAGATAGTCGACCACGGCATCGAGGAGCGGCTGAACGCCCTTGTTCTTGAAGGCCGAGCCGCAGAGCACAGGATAGAACGCGCCGGTCAGCACCGCCTTGCGGATGAGCCGCTTCAGCGTCGCTTCGTCCGGCTCATTGCCGTCGAGGAACGCAGCCAGCGCGTCGTCGTCGAGCTCGACAGCGGCTTCGACGAGCTTCTCGCGGTACTCCTTCGCCTTGTCGGCGAGGTCGGCCGGAATTTCGACGACGTCGAACTTCGCGCCGAGCGCTTCGTTGTTCCAGACGTAGGCCTTCATGATCACGAGATCGACCATGCCCACGAAATTGTTTTCCGAACCGATCGGAAGCTGGATCGCAACCGGCTTCGCACCGAGGCGATCGATGATGTCCTGCAGACACTTGTAGAAGTCAGCGCCGGTCTTATCCATCTTGTTGGCGAAGACGATGCGCGGAACCCTGTACTTGTCGCCCTGGCGCCAGACGGTTTCGGTCTGCGGCTCAACGCCCTGGTTGGAGTCGAGAACGCAAACGGCGCCGTCGAGCACGCGCAGCGAACGCTCGACTTCGATGGTGAAGTCGACGTGGCCGGGGGTGTCGATGATATTCAGGCGCTTGCCGTTCCAGAACGCGGTGGTCGCAGCCGAGGTGATCGTGATGCCACGCTCCTGCTCCTGCTCCATCCAGTCCATCGTCGCGGCGCCTTCGTGCACTTCGCCGATCTTGTGGCTCTTGCCGGTGTAATAGAGGATGCGCTCAGTCGTCGTCGTCTTACCGGCGTCGATGTGCGCCATGATACCGAAATTACGGTAGTCCTCGATGGCATGTTGGCGGGGCATAGCGGCTGTCCTTAATTTCCGTTCGTTTCGCCGTTACCAGCGATAATGCGAGAAGGCACGGTTGGCTTCCGCCATCTTGTGCACGTCTTCACGCTTCTTGACCGCGTTGCCACGATTGTTCGACGCATCGAGCAGCTCAGCGGAGAGCCGTTCGGTCATCGTCTTCTCGTTGCGGCCACGCGCGGCCGTAATGATCCAGCGGATGCCCAGCGCCTGACGGCGGGTCGAGCGAACTTCGACCGGCACCTGGTAGGTGGCGCCACCGACGCGACGCGAGCGCACTTCGATGGTCGGCATGACGTTTTCCAGCGCCTGCTCGAACACCGGCAGCGGACCCTGCTTGGTCTTCTGCTCGATCATCTCGAGCGCACCGTAGACAATGCTTTCGGCGGCAGACTTCTTGCCGTCGTACATGATCGAATTCATGAACTTCGTGATGATGATGTTCCCGAACTTCGGATCCGGGTTCACTTCACGCTTTTCAGCCGAATGGCGACGCGACATCGTAAATGCTCCCGCTTACTTCGGACGCTTCGCGCCGTACTTCGAACGGCGCTGCTTGCGGTTCTTGACGCCCTGCGTATCGAGGACGCCGCGGAGAATGTGATAGCGCACGCCGGGCAAATCCTTGACGCGGCCGCCGCGGATCATGACCACCGAGTGCTCCTGAAGGTTGTGGCCTTCACCCGGAATGTAGCCGATGACCTCGAAGCCGTTGGTCAGGCGCACCTTCGCGACCTTACGAAGCGCCGAGTTGGGCTTCTTCGGAGTCGTCGTATAGACGCGCGTGCAAACGCCACGCTTCTGCGGCGACTGCTGCAGAGCTGGCACCTTCTTGCGCGACTTCTGCGCTTCGCGTGGATTCGCGATCAGCTGGTTGATCGTCGGCATCGTTCGCCTTCACCCTTGTTCGCGCGAAGCCTTGCAAGCTTCGCAAATTCATTCGGAGCCAACCGCCCCACTCGCTTCACGCCGGCAACCAGACTGGGGTTCTCGGTCCGCGCCGCGCACTCAACATGCGCAAAACGAAACGGCGCCATCCATTCGGGCTCCGAATGGAAAGCGCTTGAACGCCACAGAGGACCACAATCGAAACCGTGGTCATGCATCCGAGACTGATCTTTAAGGCGTGCGCAAAAGCGCGGTGGCCCGAGAGATCAATGTTGTCCTGGCATTGCCTGGCTAGTGCCGACAGCGTCTGAGCGACATTCGTCGAGGTTGGTGCCGATCCATCCGCAGAAAGCGGGCTGAAAAGGTGATCCGTTCCGACGCAGGGAAGCTCACCGCCTGTCGTGAAGTGGGCGGGTTTTATAAGCCATGCACACTCAAGTCAAGACTAAACGACATGCGAAAAGAGCAAGTGCCAGAGCCACTTCTGACACACCGCATGAAGCCGCGCAGTCGCCGATTGTGACACGGCACGCGAATCTTCACCGGGCAAAATCCCGCCGATTCTGCGCTCGCAAACCCGGCCCGGGCAGCCGCCCCGGACACCCGCGCAAGCCGCGAATCCCCGTTCGCATCCGGCAGAGCGGGCTCATCCCTCTCCGTCGATTCCGCTAATGTAGTTTAATTTCAATGGTTTAGAAGGATGGACGGAGATTGCGGTTTTAAAGGTTCGGCGCCAGCCGCCGCTTTGCCGGGATCAGGGAGGTGGCCCGCAGCCAGTCCCGCAGATCGCGCAGCCGCTCATAGCCGTACTGCCGGGCCGCCTCGAGGGCGAACACCAGCGAGCGAGTCGAGCCGACATCGACCACCGCATCGACCATGGTTTTCCGGCCGGTCCAGAGCTGGGCCATGAAGCTGCCCTCCGCCGAGCACGAATCGATGGCTTGTACATCCGTCGCGGTGAAAAGCTGCTCGGTCAGCTTGTCGATGAGGACAGCGCCCGGCGAGTACTTCGCAAACTCGCCGTCGAACGCGATTTTCCAGGTGTAGGCCGTTGGCCCACAATACATCAGCACCTGGGCGGCAATGACCCGCCCGTCGAGCCGCAGCAGGGCCACCGAAGCGTCGCCGTCCGCCGCAAGGTCCCCGATCAACCGCCGGGTAAACGCCGCGTCCCGTTCGCTGCAAAGAATCGCGGTGCCCTCGGCGCCCTTCCAGCTTCGCTTTTCGAGATCGAGGAACTGCTCGTACGCGGCCTTTGCCGCATCCACGTTGCGGTCGTTGACCACCTCAAGCGTGCCGAGAGCCGACAGCCTGTTCCAGTCCTGCCGAAGCTTCTTGCGGGTCGAGCCCGAATTCTTCACGCCCTTCTCCCGCGTCACCGACGGCCGCAAGGTCCGGGTCAGGGTCAGATGGGCGTGACGTTCATCCGCGATGGTTTTCTGAATCGCGGCATAGGCCTGCGAGTCGGCATCCATTTCCTTCAGGCTGACCACGTTGGGCAGCGCCGGATTGTTGCGGATCGCGGCAAAGAACGCGGGGACCACTTCGCCCGCAAAGGCAGGATCGATCACCGGCGTCGACAGGAATGCGTAGTTGAAGGGACGGGCCTCAAGCATCGCCGGCCAGAACATCATGACGCTGCGCTGCTGCAAGGCCCACAGACCCACGAGCCGCGCGGACTCGACGCCCTCCTCCCAGGCCAGCAGCACATAGACCGCCGCGAACATGGTGTCGAAAGCCGCCTTCAGCGCGACGGGATTCATGAATGCGTTGCCGGGCGCGCGCCGGATGAGATCATCCCACTGTGCGCTGATATCCTGGCCCGGTTTTGCGACCGTAACTGAAATCATGAAGGCCAAACCTGGGAAGCGCCTGGAAGCCGCATTCTCGCGGTGGCGGATTGCGAGGGCATGACTGTGATCCAAAACCAGGCTGCCCTACTCTGGTTCCATTAATGCTGCGGCGGCCAGTCGCAGGCAAGACGCAACCATTTTAATCGTTAATACCTGCGTTTTCGCGGCATTAACCTCACCGGACGTTCACCACGTTTGTTTCAAGCTTTAGTCGAGTTTGCAGCCGTAATGCTAAGCAGCTCAGATAGAGGCGAAACATGCGGCACACAGACATCGCCATCGTTGGCGGCGGACTTGCGGGATCGACCGCAGCGGCGATGCTGGGCCGCGCCGGCATCTCAGCGATCCTGGTCGATCCCCATAAAATCTATCCGCCCGACTTCCGCTGCGAAAAACTCGGCGGCTATCAGCTCGACCTGCTGCGCAAAACCGGCATCGCGGACGCAGTGCTTGCCGCCACCACGCTCGATCACAGCGCCTGGACCGCCCGGCTGGGCCGCCTGCTCGACAAGAAGCCGAGCGACCAGCACGGGATTATCTACGACGATCTCGTCAACACCGTCCGCCGCCAGATCCCCGGCAATGTCGATTTCATCGAGGCCAAGGTCACCGCCGTCGCAACCAGCGCCGATCGCCAGATGCTCACACTGTCGAACGGCGAAGAAATTTCCGCGCGGCTGATCGTACTGGCGAACGGCCTGAACATCGGCCTGCGTCACACCCTCGGCATCGAGCGCGAAGTGATCAGCCCGTGTCACTCCATCACCGTGGGCTTCAATGTCGTACCGGTCGGCCGGGAGACGTTTGAATTTCCGGCCCTGACCTATTTCACGGAGAATTCCGCGGCGCAGATGTCCTATCTGACGCTGTTCCCGATCGGCTCCGCCATGCGCGCCAACCTCATGGTCTATCGCGGGATGGATGATCCGTGGCTGCGCCGCATGCGCCAGACTCCCGAGGAGGCCATTCACGAACTGATGCCGAACCTTCGCGCCCTCTCCGGCGAGTTCAAGGTCGATGGCATCATCAAGATTCGTCCGGCCGATCTGTACATCACCAAGGGGCACCGGCAGGCGGGCATCGTCCTGGTCGGCGATGCGTTCTGCACGTCCTGTCCTGCTGCCGGCACCGGCACCGGAAAAGTGTTCATGGACGTGCAGCGTCTGTGCAACGCCTACATCCCGGCCTGGCTTGCCAGCGAGGGCATGGACGCGTCGAAGATTTCGCAGTTCTACGACGATCCGGAAAAGTGTGCGAACGACGCCTCTTCACAGCGTCAGGCCTACGATCTGCGTTCGATTTCCATCGATACCGGACTGCCGTGGCATGTCCGGCGCTGGGTCCGCTTCCTGCATCGCGCAGGCCTCGGCGCATTGCGTCATGTGCGCGAGACGCTGTCGGTCCAGCGGACGGCGCAGCCGTAACACTTCATCTCACATTTCAATTGAGATTGAATGAGCCTGCCTATCGTTCGACCCACCTCTCCCGTGGGGAGAGGTCGACTTCGCGACAGCGAAGTCGGGTGAGGGCGTAGAATCTCTCGATAGATTGAGGGCCCCTCACCCCACCCCTCTCCCCAATGGGGAGAGGGAGCAGATCTCGGGTGCCGCGATATTTCAATCAGCCGCAAAAAGCGCGATCACTCATCATCATCATCATCGTCGTCGTCATCCTCTGCCGGATGATGCGACTGATGAAGCTGGTCATCCCAGAGCTTCCGGTACATGCCGTTGGCCTTGAGCAGTTCGGCATGCGGACCGCGTTCGATGGCCTTGCCGTTGCTGATGACAATGATTTCGTCCATGTCGACCACCGACGTCAGCCGGTGGGTCGAGAAAATCATGGTGCGGCCCTTGGCGACCTTGAGCAGCGTGCGGTTGATCGCCGCCTCCGTGGTCTGGTCCAGCGCCGAGGTCGCTTCATCCAGCAGCAGCACTGACGGATTGCGGACAATGGCGCGCGCAATCGCGATGCGCTGGCGCTGGCCGCCGGACAGCGTATCGCCGCGCTCGCCGACCACCGTGTCGTACTTCTGCGGCAGCGTCATAATATATTGGTGAATCTCGGCCTTCTTCGCCGCATCCACGACCTCGGCATCCGTCGCGCCGTCCTTGCCGAGACGGATGTTCTCGCGGAGCGACATGTTGAACAGCATGTTCTCCTGGAACACCACCGCCATGCTCCTGCGCAGCGAATCGCGCGTGACCCTGCGGACATCGACGCCGTCGATGGTCACCTTGCCCTCGTTCGGCTCGTAGAGGCGCAGGATCAGATTGAGCAGCGTGCTCTTGCCGGAGCCGCTCGGCCCCACAATAGCGATGTTCTTCCCTGCGCCGATCTTGAGCGAGAGCCCGTCGAGCACCGTGGCGTCGCTGCCTTCATACTTGAAGACGACCCGGTCGAAGTTGATGTTGTCGGTGATGCGCGGCAAATCGGGCGCGCCGGGCCGGTCGGCGCCGCGCGTCGGCTCGTCGAGCAGTTCTTCCATATGCCGCACAGCCGCCGCCGCCTGAATCGCGACGGGAATGAAGTGCATCAGATGCGCGATGTTATAGGAAATTTCCCAGAACGCGCTTTCGAAGGTGACGAACGTTCCGATGGAAATCTTGCCGATGGTGGCGAGATATGCGCCGATCGCCAGCACGATCAGGTGCAGCAGCAGCACCGATACGGTAACGGTGCGCTCTACCATGGTCGACAGGAAGGTCGCATCGGCCATCGAGCGGCGCGCCGCGTTGTTGCGGAAGGAGAACCAGCCGAACGCCTTGCGTTGCAGGCCGAACGCCTTCACCACCATTTGCGCTGCGACGTTTTCCTGCACCACGCCGAGGATCGCGGACTCGTTGACCTTCTGCTCGTAGTTGGCCTGAACGGCCTTCGGGGTCAGGATGCGTGGGCCGATCAGCGTGATCGGAAAGATCAGGAGCGCCACGGCGGCGAGTTGCCAGTTCAGCCAGATCATCAGGCCGATGCCCGCGATCAGTTCGAGGAACGGCAGCGCCGCGCTGTTGGCGAAATGCTTGACCGAGGATTCGTAGCCCGCCATGTCGACGGAAAACCGCGACAGGATCTCGCCGCGCTTGGTGCGCCCGAAGAATGCCGCCGGCAGGTTCTGGACATGCTCGAACAGCCGGGAGCGGACATCGGAGATGACCGCCGCCGCCAGCCGCGCGTCCCAGCGCTCGTACCACACCGCAACGATGGATGTGATGATGCCCGCGGCAGCCAGCACGCCCAGAATAGTGTAGAGCGCCTGGAAATCTTCCTCGCCGAGCGCGTCGTCAATCAGGAACTTCAGGCTGAGCGGCATGATGACGTTGAACAACGTCTCGATGAAAAGGCCGATCGCGACGAAGCTGAGCCAGGTCTTGTAATTGCGCAGATGCGGCCAGGTGAACCGCCACAGGGTCGCGAACGCGCCCGCGGCCTCGCTCGCGGTAAAAGCGACGAGATCCTCGTCGTCGTCGTCCTCATCGTCGTCGATGTCGTCCGGCTCCGGGGGCAGAGGCATGTCGGCCTGAGCCGTCGCGGCAAGGCGCGCAGCTTCGTCGTCGAGCGGCTTGCCCGACCCTGCCTTGTCGGTATCCGGGGTGGTCGCCATCTAAAACCGTCGCTGCGCGGCCAAACGGCCGCAATCACTTGCCGCAGCGGCCGGATGGCCGGTGCACCCTTAAGCGATTAGTCGTCGTCGGCAATCTTGTCAAAGAACGAATAACGCAGGCTGTCTGCGTCGGCGTACCAGTCGCCCGGTCCCTTGTTCGCCGCGAGCGTCGCGTCCCAAACCGCGTCGGTGGTATCGCGGCGATGCATGGACAGGTCGAAACCGTTGCCGAAGAACAGTTCGGACCATTCCCACCAGGTGCCCAGTTTTTTGACACCGCGCAGCAGGTCGTAGCGGTCGATCAGGACCGGCGCCATGTCGCTGGTGATCGATCCGAACACAAAACCAGTCTTCACCACGCGATTGAGTTCGCGGACGGCGCGCGTCACCTGCTTGGGCGAAATATGACAGAGGCTGGTTTCGAAAACGAAATCGAACTCCTCGGCCTTGAACGGCAGCTTGGTGAGCGAACCGAGCTTGTTGTACTTGCGCAGCGCCTTCGGCGTCTTGCCGTGAATGTAGCGGTTGTTCTCGATACCCCAGGCATCGATGCCGCGTTCGCGCAGCGCACCGACCAGTTCGCCGCTCGCGGAACCGGCAACCAGCAGCTTGTAGCCCTTGGCCCGGTTCCAGACGATCTTGATGAGGTTCATCAGGTAGTCCGGATCGGTAAACTGGTTCCAGACCTCGCCGTAAGGGCCGGTGTTGCGGTAGTTGTCGAAATAGGCGCGATCGATCTTGTCGGACGGCACGTTGCCGCTTTCGCCGCGCTCATAACGCAGCTTGATCATCTGCGTCAGAATGATGTCGGTCGCGGCATCCGAGGAATCCAGCAGGCCGTTCAGCGTCGAGTCGAACAGATAGTCGCCGACCACTACAAAGCCCGGATGGTCCGTCGGCTCGGGATGGTGATTGGTCATCACGTCGCGCGCAGGCAATCCGCCCGGAATGCAGTTCACCGACGACAGCCAGCGATGAGTCTTGCCTTCGAGGAAATGCGCGCGGGCGTCGCCGAAGGATTTCGGCAGCGACTTGATTGCCGCATCGATCAGCTCCTTGTCGCTGAGATTGGCGAATGCCAGCGCATCGGAGCCCGGGATCAGCCAGTTCAGCACGCCGTGGCGGCCGACATCGTGCCGCGCCCCTTCGACGTAAACGCAGCAGCCGCCGAACGCCTCGGACATCCACCACGCGCCCGGAACCTTGTCGCCCCAGAACGGCTCGTCGAACAGGATCGAGACGCGCAGATAGTGAGCCGGACGATCAAAATAGGCGATGTGCTTGATCATCGAATGGCGCAGCAATTCGCCGTCCCAGTTCATCGTCGTCAGCCACGAATGCGGCAGGCACATCACGACGAGATCGTGCTCCTTGGTGATCGGCCCCTTGCCGTTCATCATGTTGATGGCGTAGCGCCCGGAATCCGCCTTGCCGACCTTCAGAACCCGATGGTTCAACTGGATGTCGGCCTCGATTTCACTTCGCAGGCTGTGGATGAGTTGCTCGTTGCCGTTCTGAATCGAGTAGAGGCCAATGTAGCCGTCCACATCCATCACGAAGTTCTTCAGCGCGTTGAGCCCGTTGGTGTTGTGCGGCTCGGTGGCAATGTCCGACCGCGCCATCACTTTCAGGAAGCGCTTGGCAACCGGATCGGCGACTTCGCGGTCCAGCAGTTCCTCGGCGCTCATATAGGCCCAGGGATGCTCGTTGTCGTGTGCGCCGACGCCCTCATAGTATTCGGTGGGCGACACCATCTTGGCGCAGAGCTTGCGGAAATCCTCGATCGCCTTGGCGGTCTGCGCGCCGTACTTGCGGCGCATGCCGGGCACGTCGTCCAGCAATTCGCCGTCAAGCTGCACCTGCTCGGCGTCCATCGGGATGGTCTGCAGGCCGAAATGCTGGATCAGCTCCCGCAGCGGATCAGGACCCGTCATCGAGTAGTCATAGATCTCGGCGACGCCCGCCTCGTACATCGCCGGCGCGGTGTCGAATTGCTTGGTCAGGATCTTACCGCCGACGCGGTCGGACGCCTCGTAGATCGTGACGCGGCAAAGCGCCCCAAGTTTCTTCTTGAGGTACCAGGCGCTCATCAGGCCACCCGGCCCACCGCCTACAATCGCAAGATCGAGCATGTCGTCCTTCGCCCCTGCCGGGTACCCGTTCGGGTTTAAGCCGGTCTAACTCATCTTAAACAAATGCGTTTTTCATCTGAAGGGAAGATGAACAAAGCGCGATCCGACGCGAAAAAGGCTGAAGGTGCCTAAAAGAACAGCGTTTTTGCGGTTTTGACCGGCCTGTCGGGGAGCGAGGGCAGCCAGAGCGCTGGCATCCGCGGCACCGGCAGCACCCGCCCGGGAGGGGCGGCTCGGGGGTGGCGTAACCTCATGTCGGAAAAGAAATAGGCCGGCTCGCGCCGGCCCCTGGAGGTGTTCCTGAGTATTCCGAGCCACGAACATCAAAATAATCACCGCAAGGCGATCATGTCCTATGGCCTCAAACTATCGTCAGTTTCTATAGCCCTGCCCTAATCGCATGCGCATCTTCGTTGGTCACAGAATAGCCATACAGTAAGACGGTCACGGGACCATACATCCCCCAAATGGGTCAAAGCCGTAAGAGGTATTACTCAGGATAAACATCAGGTTGGGGGATGCGTCCCTACTCTATTTGATGACCAGCCGCGCCATCATCGCCGCAAGCTCGCTCTGGCGCGACACGCCAACCTTGGAAAAGACCCGCTTCAGGACCGATCGCGCGGTTTCTTCAGCAATGCCCAGCCGCTCCGCAGCGTCCTTTGGCGACAATCCAGAACCCACCAGCGCGGCAATGCGGGCTTCGCCCAGCGTCACACCCAGAACATCCCGGATCAGCGAAGGATCGGGAATGCCGTCCGCGGTCGGATTCATCAATAGAACGATGGCACGGGCACGCGTGAGAAAACCGTTGCCGACATTCTTCGCCGGGATCGGCAGCACATACAGCGCCAGCGGGCGGTTGGCGTTCTGCCGATGCACAAGGATCGGTTTGGTTTCCTGGGACAGGATAATCCGGTTGCCATCGAGGGCATTCCGGATCGCGGTCACCGCCTCCCCGCTCGCGGCGGGATTTGAAAGCACCAGGCGATCGTTCACGATATTCAATCCATCGCCGAGAAGCGCCTGGGAGGCCGCATTGGAGGACACCACACGGCCCATCGCATCCAGCGCAAACACGCCGATTCCGATCCGGGCCATCGCGATGCCCATGCCTGCGTTGACGGACTGGGCGTCCATCAGGTGGATGCTCAGACGCAGCGATGTTTCGACATGCGGAGCAAGCCGCTCCAGAATCTGCAACTCGTCTTCCGAATATTCCGGTCGGCCGATCGCACGCTGCACGCTCAACGCGACTTCTATATGCGGGTCCGGGGAGACGGTCGCCGCCGCGAAATATTTGAGGCCATGCCGCCGCAGCAAATCGTTGTAGAACGGGTCGGTCTCCATTTCCTCAGGCGTCAGAAGATCACGATCCGTAATGATATCCCGCTTGAAGAAATAGCCGCGTTCGCGCGCCCGGATGGCCCGGATGTCGCGGTCGCTCCAGCTCTGGGCGTATTCGGCGCACACTTCCCTTAGCGATGGAGATTCGATGACGCCAAAACTGCCGTCGTCGCGGCCGTAAATAAGGATCGCCCCGACATCGTCGAAGCATTTCGTGACGATCTCTAGCGTTGACGGCCATCGCGATGGATCCACCGCGGACGCATAGATAGCTTCAATCGCCGCAATCAGACGGTCAGGCTGCTGCAAAACAGGCCTCGCAATGGGATCAGGCGTCAGGCGCCAGATAAAGAACTATAAAAATAACATGGTGTTCCCGCCGCCTGTGTGAGGAGGATCACATAAGCGTAAACACGGGGGGCCGCTGAAAAGTCCGCCACCGTAACAAAAAGGCCGCCCTTTCGGGGCGGCCTTTTCATCATATGACATATGTCATTTGCTGCGGAATTACTCCGCCGGCGGCAGAGCCAGCGGTTCCGCTTCCGGAGCAGCCGGGGTGATCGCCGCCTGCTTCTCGCGTTCGTCGAGGATCAGCTTGTCGCGCTTGGCTGCGACTTCGCGGATCTTCGCCATCGAGGCGCCGGTACCGGCCGGGATCAGGCGGCCGACAATGACGTTCTCCTTGAGGCCTTCCAGCGGGTCCACCTTGCCGTTGACGGCAGCTTCGGTGAGCACGCGCGTGGTCTCCTGGAACGACGCCGCCGAGAAGAACGACCGCGTCTGCAGGCTGGCCTTGGTGATGCCGAGCAGCACCGGGGTACCGGTCGCGGGCTTCTTGCCCTCTTCCTTCGCCTTGGCGTTGAGCGCGTCGAACTCGATCTTGTCGACCTGCTCGCCCGAGATCATGTCGGTCTCGCCCTGATCGGTGATCTCGACCTTCTGCAGCATCTGACGGACAATCACTTCGATGTGCTTGTCGTTGATGAGCACGCCCTGGAGCCGGTAAACTTCCTGGATTTCGTTGACCAGATAGGCAGCGAGTTCCTCGATGCCCTTGATCGCCAGGATGTCGTGCGGCGCCGGATTGCCTTCGACGATGAAATCGCCCTTTTCGACGATGTCGCCGTCCTGCAGATGGATGTGCTTGCCCTTCGGAATGAGGTACTCGCGGGTCTCCTCGTTCTTGTCGACAGGCTCGATCGAAATGCGGCGCTTGTTCTTGTAGTCGCGGCCGAAGCGGATCGTGCCGGCGATTTCCGCGATGATCGCGGCATCCTTCGGCTTACGGGCTTCGAACAGTTCCGCGACGCGCGGCAGACCGCCGGTGATGTCGCGGGTCTTGGCGCTTTCCGTCGAAACACGGGCAAGAATGTCGCCCGCCTTGACCTTGGCACCCACGTCAACCGACAGAATGCCATCCACCGAGAGCATGTAACGGGCGTCACCGCCGCGTGCCAGCTTCAGCACCTTGCCATCCTTGCCCTTGACCACGATGGCGGGACGAAGGTCCGCGCCACGGCCGGTCGTGCGCCAGTCGATAACCACGCGCTTTGCGATACCCGTGGATTCGTCGAGCGTTTCCGAGATCGACTGGCCTTCGACCAGATCCTCGAATCCGATCGTGCCTTCGACTTCGGTCAGAATGGGGCGTGAATACGGATCCCACTCCGCGATGCGCTGGCCGCGCTTGATCATATCGCCCTCTTCGACGCGCATGCGCGCGCCGTACTGGATGCGATGCGTCGCACGCTCGGTGCCGTCCGGATCGACCACGGCGACGACCATGTTGCGGACCATTGCAACATTGAAGCCTTCGCTGTTGGTCGCGATCGCCTTGTTCTTGATGACGATCTTGCCGTCGAAGTTCGACTCGATGAACGACTGCTCGTTGATCTGCGCCGCACCGCCGATGTGGAACGTGCGCATGGTGAGCTGCGTGCCGGGTTCACCAATGGACTGCGCGGCGATGACGCCGACAGCCTCGCCGTGGTTGACCGGCGTACCGCGGGCGAGATCGCGCCCGTAGCACTTGCCGCAGATGCCGTTGACCAGTTCGCAGGTCAGCGCCGAGCGGATCTTCACTTCCTGGATGCCAGCCTGCTGGATGGCGTCGACGTGAGTCTCCTCCATCAGCGTGCCGCGCTTGACGACGACCTTGTTGGTCGCCGGATCGCGCAGATCCTCGCCCGCGGTGCGGCCGAGAATACGCGACGCCAGCGAGGCCACGACCGTGCCCGCGTCGATGATGGCGCGCATCTTGATGCCGAGCTTGGTGCCGCAATCGTCCTGCGTGATGATGCAGTCCTGCGCCACGTCCACCAGACGACGGGTGAGATAGCCCGAGTTCGCGGTCTTCAACGCCGTATCCGCGAGGCCCTTACGGGCGCCGTGGGTGGAGTTGAAGTACTCCATAACCGTGAGGCCTTCCTTGAAGTTCGACACAATCGGCGTTTCGATGATCGAGCCGTCCGGCTTGGCCATCAGGCCGCGCATGCCGGCGAGCTGACGCATCTGGGCCGGCGAACCGCGCGCGCCCGAGTGAGCCATCATGTAGATCGAGTTGATCTGGGAATCTTCGCCCTTCGCGTTCTTCTTGACGGACGAAATTTCCTTCATCATCTGCTCGGCGATCTTCTCCGAGGCTTTCGCCCAGGCGTCGACCACTTTGTTGTACTTCTCGCCCTGAGTAATCAGGCCGTCGTTGTACTGCTGCTCGAAGTCCTTCGCCATCGTGCGGGTGTCGTCGACGATCTTCCACTTGCCGTGCGGCACGACCATGTCGTCCTTGCCGAACGAGATGCCCGCCTTGAAGGCGTTGTAGAAGCCGAGCGCCATGATGCGGTCGCAGAAGATCACCGTCTCCTTCTGACCGCAGTGACGGTACACCTGATCGATCACGCCGGAGATTTCGCGCTTCGTCATCAGCTTGTTGATGGTGTCGAAGGGCACCTTGCCGTGCTTCGGCAAAACCTGCCCGAGCATGACGCGGCCGGCGGTGGTGTCGTAGATCTTCGAGATCGTCTTGCCTTCCTCGTCGACCCCGGTCCACCGGTACTTGATCTTGGTGTGCAGGTGGATGACCTTCGAGAACAGCGCGTGCTCGATCTCCGCCATGTCGCGGTAGACCTTGCCCTCGCCCTGCAGGCCCTCACGCATGATCGAGAGGTAGTACAGGCCGAGCACGATGTCCTGCGACGGCACGATGATCGGCTGGCCGTTCGCCGGATGCAGGATGTTGTTGGTCGACATCATCAGCACGCGCGCTTCCAGCTGCGCTTCGAGCGACAGCGGGACATGCACGGCCATCTGGTCGCCGTCGAAGTCAGCGTTGAAAGCGGCGCAGACCAGCGGATGAAGCTGGATCGCCTTGCCTTCGATCAGCACAGGCTCGAACGCCTGAATGCCGAGACGATGCAGCGTCGGAGCGCGGTTCAGCAGCACCGGATGCTCGCGAATAACCTCGTCGAGGATATCCCAGACCTCGGGACGCTCCTTTTCAACGAGCTTCTTCGCCTGCTTCACGGTGGTGGACAGGCCCTTGGCGTCGAGCCGCGAGTAGATGAACGGCTTGAACAGCTCAAGCGCCATCTTCTTTGGCAGGCCGCACTGATGCAGGCGCAGTTCCGGGCCGACCACGATGACCGAACGGCCAGAGTAGTCGACGCGCTTGCCGAGCAGGTTCTGACGGAAGCGGCCCTGCTTGCCCTTGAGCATGTCGGCGAGCGACTTCAGCGGACGCTTGTTGGCGCCGGTGATGACGCGGCCGCGGCGGCCGTTGTCGAACAGTGCGTCGACGGCTTCCTGCAACATGCGCTTTTCGTTGCGGATGATGATGTCCGGCGCGCGCAGCTCCATCAGCCGCTTCAGGCGGTTGTTGCGGTTGATGACGCGGCGATACAGGTCGTTCAGGTCGGAGGTCGCGAAGCGGCCGCCATCGAGCGGCACCAGCGGACGCAGGTCCGGCGGAATCACCGGCACCACCGTCATGATCATCCACTCCGGCTTGTTGCCGGACACGCGGAAGGCTTCGACGATCTTCAGGCGCTTGGCGAGCTTCTTGTGCTTGATGTCGGACTCGGTCTCGGCCATCTCCGCGCGAAGCTGGCCATCGAGCTTCTCAAGCTCGAGACCCTTCAGCAGTTCGCGGATCGCTTCCGCGCCGATCATGGCGGTGAAGCTGTCCTGGCCGTACTCGTCCTGAGCACGGAGATATTCTTCTTCAGACAGCAGCTGACGGTCCTTGAGCGCGGTCAGACCCGGCTCGAGAACGACGTAGTATTCGAAGTACAGAATGCGCTCGAGGTCTTTCAGCGTCATGTCGAGCAACTGGCCGATGCGCGACGGCAGCGACTTCAGGAACCAGATGTGCGCAACCGGAGCAGCCAGCTCGATGTGACCCATACGCTCGCGTCGGACGCGCGACAGCGTCACTTCGACCGAGCACTTCTCGCAGATGATGCCCTTGTACTTCATGCGCTTGTACTTGCCGCAAAGACACTCATAGTCCTTGATCGGCCCGAAGATGCGCGCGCAGAACAGGCCGTCACGCTCGGGCTTGAACGTGCGGTAGTTGATGGTTTCCGGCTTCTTGATCTCGCCGTAGGACCACGACAGAATCTTCTCAGGCGATGCGATCGAAATCCGGATCTGGTCGAAGACCTGGGCCGGAGTCGTCGGATTGAAGAGATTCATAATTTCTTGGTTCATCGTCTTCTCCTCGCGTGCCGATCGTCATCGGCAGCAAATTCGAAACTTGTCAGTCGTCTCGCGCCCTGCCCGACGTTCAGACAAGGCGCGGATGCCCGGCTGCACGAGCCGGGCATGAAATCTTGATTACTCGGCCGCTTCGGACGTCGGCGTCGGACCCAGCTTGGAATTGTGCAGGTCGACGTTGAGGCCGAGCGAGCGCATTTCCTTGACGAGCACGTTGAACGATTCCGGGATACCCGCTTCGAACGTGTCGTCGCCGCGCACGATGGCCTCGTACACCTTGGTACGGCCGGCCACGTCGTCCGACTTCACGGTCAGCATTTCCTGGAGCGTGTACGCCGCGCCGTAAGCCTCGAGCGCCCACACTTCCATTTCGCCGAAACGCTGGCCGCCGAACTGCGCCTTGCCACCCAGCGGCTGCTGGGTCACGAGCGAGTAAGGACCGATCGAACGCGCGTGGATCTTGTCGTCCACGAGATGGTGCAGCTTGAGCATATAGATGTAGCCCACCGTCACGTTGCGATCGAACTGGTCGCCGGTGCGTCCATCGTACACGACCGACTGGCCGGACTTATTCATCCCGGCGAGCTCGAGCATGTCCTCGATGTCCTTCTCCTTGGCGCCATCGAACACCGGCGTCGCGATCGGCACACCGGGCTTGAGGTTACGCGCCAGTTCGAGCAGTTCGGAGTCGTTCAGCGACTTGATGGTCTCGTCGTCGCCGTAGACCTTCTTCAAGGTCTCCTTGAGCGGCTTGAGATCCTGCTTCGACCAGTAGGCTTCCGCAGCCTGCCCGATCCGCTTGCCGAGGCCCGCACAGGCCCAGCCAAGATGCGTTTCGAGAATCTGGCCGACGTTCATGCGCGAAGGCACGCCGAGCGGATTGAGCACGATGTCGGCATGCGTTCCGTCTTCGAGGAACGGCATGTCTTCGATCGGCACGATCTTCGACACCACGCCCTTGTTGCCGTGACGTCCCGCCATCTTGTCGCCGGGCTGAATCTTGCGCTTCACCGCGACGAAGACCTTGACCATCTTCATCACGCCGGGCGGCAATTCGTCGCCACGCTGAAGCTTCTCGACCTTGTCGAGGAAGCGCTGTTCAAGGCCCTTCTTCGATTCGTCGTACTGCTTCCGCATGGCTTCGATTTCAGCCATCAGCTTGTCGTTCGGCGAGGCGAACTGCCACCACTGCGACTTCGGATACTCCTCGAGCACCGCACGGGTGATCTTGGTGTCCTTCTTGAAGCCCTTCGGGCCAGCAATGCCCTGGCGGTTTTCAAGCAGGTCAGCGAGGCGGCCGAAAACGTTACGGTCGAGAATCGCCTGTTCGTCGTCGCGGTCCTTGGCAAGACGCTCGATCTCTTCCCGCTCGATCGCCAGCGCACGTTCGTCCTTGTCGACGCCGTGGCGGTTGAACACGCGGACTTCCACGATCGTGCCCTGCACGCCCGGAGGCACGCGCAGCGAGGTATCGCGAACGTCGGAGGCCTTTTCACCGAAGATGGCGCGGAGGAGCTTTTCTTCCGGCGTCATCGGGCTTTCGCCCTTCGGGGTGATCTTGCCGCACAGGATGTCGCCGGCGCGGACTTCCGCGCCGATATACACGATGCCGGCTTCGTCGAGGTTCTTCAGCGCTTCTTCCGAGACGTTCGGAATGTCGCGGGTGATTTCCTCAGGACCGAGCTTGGTGTCGCGGGCCATGACTTCGAATTCCTCGATGTGGATCGAGGTGAAGACGTCGTCCTTCACGATCCGCTCGGAGAGCAGGATCGAATCTTCGAAGTTGTAGCCGTTCCACGGCATGAACGCGACGAGCACGTTGCGGCCGAGCGCGAGTTCGCCGAGATCGGTCGACGGACCGTCAGCGATGATGTCGCCCTTGCGCACCTGATCGCCCACCTTCACCAGCGGACGCTGGTTGATGCAGGTCGACTGGTTCGAGCGCTGGTACTTCATCAGACGGTAGATATCGACGCCCGACTTCGACGGATCGAGATCTTCCGTCGCGCGGATAACGATACGGGTCGCGTCGATCTGGTCGATCACGCCGGTACGGCGTGCGGCGATCGCAGCACCCGAGTCACGGGCCACGACGCCTTCCATGCCGGTGCCGACGAACGGCGCTTCGGCGCGCACCAGAGGCACGGCCTGACGCTGCATGTTCGAGCCCATCAGCGCGCGGTTGGCGTCGTCGTTCTCGAGGAACGGGATCAGCGCAGCGGCGACCGAAACGAGCTGCTTCGGCGACACGTCCATATAGTCGACCTTGTCCGGCGTGATCTGCAGAACCTCGCCGGCGTGGCGGCAGATCACCAGATCGTCGGTGAAGCGGCCCTTGTTATCGAGCGGCACGTTCGCCTGAGCGACGCGGTAGCGGCCCTCTTCCATCGCGGAGAGATAGACCACGTCGTCGGTCACGCGTCCGTCCTTGACCTTGCGGTAAGGCGTTTCCACGAAGCCGTACTTGTTCACGCGCGCGAAGGTCGCGAGCGAGTTGATCAGACCGATGTTCGGGCCTTCCGGCGTCTCGATCGGGCAGATACGGCCGTAGTGCGTCGGATGCACGTCGCGGACTTCGAAGCCCGCGCGTTCGCGCGTCAGACCGCCCGGTCCAAGCGCCGAGAGACGGCGCTTGTGGGTGATTTCCGACAGCGGGTTGGTCTGGTCCATGAACTGCGAGAGCTGCGACGAGCCGAAGAACTCGCGCACGGCGGCAGCAGCAGGCTTCGCGTTGATCAGGTCCTGCGGCATGACGGTGTCGATATCGACCGACGACATGCGCTCCTTGATCGCGCGCTCCATGCGAAGCAGACCGATGCGGTACTGGTTCTCCATCAGCTCGCCGACCGAACGCACGCGGCGGTTGCCGAGGTGATCGATGTCGTCGATTTCGCCCTTGCCGTCGCGCAGGTCGACCAGCGTCTTGATGACGGCCAGGATGTCTTCCTTGCGCAGGGTGCGCATGGTGTCCGGCGCGTCGAGTTCGAGACGCATGTTCATCTTCACGCGGCCGACGGCCGACAGGTCGTAGCGCTCCGAGTCGAAGAACAGCGACTGGAACATGGCCTGCGCGGAGTCGAGCGTCGGCGGTTCACCCGGACGCATCACGCGATAGATGTCGAACAGCGCGTCTTCACGCGTCATGTTCTTGTCAGCGGCGAGCGTGTTGCGGATGTAGGGGCCGATGTTGACATGGTCGATGTCGAGCAGCGGCAGTTCCTTGTAGCCCTGCTCGTTCAGCGCCTTTAGCAGCTTCTCGGTGATTTCCTCGCCCGCTTCGGCGTGGATTTCGCCGGTCTTCGGATTCACCAGATCCTCGGCCAGATACATGCCGACGAGTTCGTCGTCGGACAGGCGCAGCGCCTTGAGGCCCTTTTCCTGGAGCTGGCGCGCGGAACGCACGGTCAGCTTCTTGCCGGCTTCGAGCACGACCTTGCCGCTATCGGCGTCGACCAGGTCATTGATGGTCGAATAGCCGCGGAAACGGTCGGCAACGAACGGCACACGCCAGCCGTCCTTGATCCGCTTGTACTGGATCTTCTTGTAGAACGTGGACAGGATTTCTTCGCCGTCGAGACCGAGGGCGAACATCAGCGACGTCACCGGAATCTTGCGGCGGCGGTCGATACGCGCGAACACGATGTCCTTGGCGTCGAATTCGATGTCGAGCCACGAACCGCGGTACGGAATGACGCGCGCGGCAAACAGCAGCTTGCCCGACGAATGGGTCTTGCCCTTGTCGTGATCGAAGAACACGCCCGGCGAGCGATGCATCTGCGAGACGATAACGCGCTCGGTACCGTTGACGACGAAGGTGCCGTTCATCGTCATGAGCGGGATATCGCCCATGTATACGTCCTGCTCCTTGATGTCCTTGACGGACTTGGCGCCGGTTTCTTCGTCAATATCGAACACGATGAGGCGCAGCGTCACCTTGAGCGGCGCAGCGAACGTCATGCCGCGCTGGCGGCACTCATCAACGTCATATTTCGGCTGTTCGAACTCGTAGCGGACGAATTCGAGCTGCGAGGTTCCCGAGAAATCGTTGATCGGGAACACCGAGCGGAAAACCGCCTGCAAGCCTTCGTCAAGCCGCCCGCCGGTAGGTTCGTCCACCATCAGGAACTGGTCGTAAGACGCCTTCTGAACCTCAATGAGGTTCGGCATCTCGGCAACTTCCTTGATGTGTCCGAAGAACTTGCGAACTCGCTTGCGACCGGTGAACGTCTGCTGCGCCATCGTGGCCTCTCATTTTGCCGCCCTTGACTGGCGGCCGCTTCCGGAGTGCGATGGGCACCGCATCCGGGTTAAATTTCAAATCGCCCGGACAACTGTCCCGGCGTCACGGCATCCGAGCTTCAGGCGGCGGGCGATCCCGTTCCGAATCTCAAGACGCAAAATGACGCGCGGAGCGCTGGTGGCGCTCTGCCCGTCAAAACAACTCTACGGCCTGTTAAAGCCCGAAATATCTCGTCTCCCAACGTCCCGCCTTGAAATCGATCCGGGTTTCAAAGGGCGATCCGTCCTTTCGTGCCTCCGCCTATGTAGGCGGTCTTCGCGGCGATTCGAGGGGTCAATCATCGAACCGTCACACATTAAAGTGTCCGGCCGGTCCCGAAGAACCGGCCGGGAAACATAACGACTTACTTGAGTTCGACCTTGGCGCCAGCCTTCTCGAGCTGAGCCTTGATCTTCTCGGCTTCGTCCTTGGCAACGCCGTCCTTGACGGGCTTCGGTGCGCCTTCGACGAGGTCCTTGGCTTCCTTGAGGCCCAGGCCGGTGATGGCGCGGACTTCCTTGATGACTTCGATCTTCTTGTCGCCAGCCGAAGCGAGAACAACCGAGAACTCGGTCTTCTCTTCAGCGGCAGCAGCACCGCCGCCGCCAGCGGCAGGAGCAGCAACCGCAACAGCGGCGGCAGCCGAAACGCCCCACTTCTCTTCGAGAAGCTTCGCGAGTTCAGCAGCCTCGAGAACCGTGAGGCTCGAGAGGTCGTCCACGATCTTTTGCAAATCAGCCATTTTAACTTTCCTTCAGCGTATCAGTTCGAACCAGTTGAGATGGAGAATGGCGTCACGCCGCTTCACCCTTCGAGGCATAGGCCTGAACCACGCGGGCCAGCTTCGCAGCAGGCGCGGTGGAGAGCTGAGCGATCTTGGTCGCCGGCGCCACAAGGAGGCCGAGGATCTTCGCGCGCAGTTCATCAAGCGACGGCAGCGAGGCAAGCGCCTTCACAGCGTCGGGATTCAGGACAGTCGTTCCCATCGCGCCGCCAAGGATGACGAACTTTTCGTTCGCCTTGGCGAATTCGATGGCAACCTTCGGTGCTGCTACCGGATCGTTTGAAGTCGCGATCACGGTCGGCCCCTTCAACAGGGAGCCGATGGAAACAACATCCGTGCCCTCAAGAGCAATTTTGGCGAGACGGTTCTTCGAGACCTTTACCGAGGCGCCAGCCTGCTTCATCTGCGTCCGCAGAGTCTGCATCTGGGCAACGGTCAGGCCGGAATAATGAGCAACGACCGCAACGCCCGTGGTCTTGAAGACCTCGTTCAGCGTTTCGACCGCCTCTTTTTTTGCCGCTCGTTCCACAGCAAGCTCTTTCCGGTTGGCGGTCCGCTTGAGACAGAACCGCCGGGTTGCACCGATCGTCCTGCCCGCTGGCCTCGAGACATTTCATCTCTCAACACGTCGGGCACGACGACATTTTGGAAGCCTGCCCTCTCGCCCTGGTCTGCCTTGCGGCTCGCCGGAACGAGGTGTCGAGGTTCGAACCAAACCCGCAGCCACCGCCGAATCGGAGGTGGGTCACGAAATCCGGTTTTCACCCGTCTGTGCAGGAGATTAAGCGAAGCCGTTTCCACGAGGGATCAGGCAAGGCACCTGCAGTCTTGGACAGGATGGAAGCTTCATCCGGCTTTCGCCGGAACAGCTCCCCACCCGTTTTCTTCTGTCAAAACAAAGGGCTTTCCGTTCCTGTGAGCAATCCATGCGGAATGATCGACGAGGAATGGACTCCTATTGGTTTGATTTTCGGAAAACGAGCACAGACGCGCCAGCGATAGCCAGCACGCCCGGAAAGGAATGTTTAACGGGTCAGGAACGCGTTGCCAAGGGGATTCTGAGTTCCATAAGCATTTTTCGGGCCAGAAGCCGCCCGCCTGCCTATGCTTCAGGCACCCTCAAAGCATAGCGGCAGGCGGACTGAACCTCAACCTCTTGTGTTCCCTACTATTTTCGGACATGCGCCACCTGCCGTGGCCCAGGCTTTGATGAGATCGCCGAATTCCTTCTGGGTTCCGGGTGCCGGGGTGCGATTGGCACCGGGTGCCCAAGCCCAGCCGACCAGACTGTCCTCGGCCATATGCTTCACAAGCGCGGCCATGTCCTTGCCGTCGTTGCGCTTCGGATCCTTGATCTGCTCGCAGATCTGGCCGAGCGACTTGCCCTGCCACGCCATCTCCAGCGGGGCGAGATGCCACTGCGGATGACCCGGTACCCCGGCGGGATCGAAGTTGGTTTCGTGGTGACAGGTGTTGCAGGCAAGACCGCCCGCCGCGCCCATGCCGCCTTCCCCGCGCACCACCAGCGGCTGATGCGGTCTCATCTTGTCTGTCTGCGTCGGGCGCTCCGTCGCAGGGTGACAGTTCATGCAGCGCGGCGACATGATCACCTTGCCGGCCTCCTCGAACAGCGCGACCGCGCGCTCGTTCGGGTTCTTGATATCGCCAAACGCCGACACCGGCTTCAGCTTGACCGGATTGACCGGCGGCTCCATCGCCGCATCCGCCTCGCCGCGAAATGCGGGTCCCGCGAACGCAAGCAACGTTGCGGCGAAGACGCCCGCTCCAAGCGCCAAAACTCCTTGTCTAAGGACTCCTTGCCTGAGCAACTTCATGCCGATGCTCCCGGTACGATCGGCAGTTGCCGCGGACGCACCTGACCGAGTTTGGCCATTGCGTTGGCGACCGCAGGACCGATCGGCGGCACGCCGGGTTCACCAACGCCGCTCGGCTTCTCGCTCGACTTGACGATGGTGACCTCGATCGCCGGCATCTCGTTGATGCGAAGCGACCGGTAGGCATCGAAATTGCCCGGCACCACGCGGCCATCTTCCATCGGCACGTCGGCATAGAGGACATGACCGAGACCGAACCCGATCCCGCCCTCCATCTGCGCGCGGATGATGTCCGGATTGACGGCGACGCCGCAGTCCACCGCGCACCAGACCTTGTGGACCTTCGGACCTTCCGCCTCCATCGACAGTTCGACGATCTGCGCGACAAAGGTATTGAAGCTCTCAACCACCGCGACGCCGCGCGCGCGGCCAGGCTCAAGCTTCGCATTCTTCCAGTCCGCCAGCTCCGCGACCGCACGAAGCACGCCGGCATGGCGCGGCTTCTTGCTCATCAGTTCGAGCCGTCCCTCGACGGGGTCCTTACCTGCCGCCTCAAGCAACTCGTCGACGAAGGCTTCGACTGCGTAACCTGTGTGGGTGTGTCCGACCGAACGCCACCACAGCACCGGCACGCCGACATCGACCTGATGCATGTCGCATTTGAAGTTGGCGACCTCGTACGGGATTTCGTTCGAGCCTTCATAGGCCGTCGAGTCGAGGCCATCCTTGAAGGTCATCGCCTCGAACGGCGATCCCTTCATAATGGACTGGCCGACGATGGTGTCGCTCCAGGCCTGGATCTTTCCATCGCGCACCACGCCGCGCATGCGATGCACGCTGAACGGACGATAATATCCGCCGCGCATATCGTCTTCGCGGGTCCAGACCAGCTTGATCGGCTTGCCGGGACCGATGGCTTTCGCCACCTCCGCGAGTTCAGCCGCGACATGCACCGTCTGTTGCGCCCGCCGCCCGAAACTGCCGCCCGCGAGAATGGTCTTGAGCGAGACCTTCTCCATCGGCACGCCAAGAATCTTCGCGATGGTCGCGTGATCCGGCGTCGGGAACTGGCTGCCATAGCGCGACGTAACCGTATCGCCCTGCCAGTGGATGAACGCATTCAGCGGCTCCATCGGCGCGTGGGCCAGATATGGAAACACGAATTCGGCTTCGATGACGCGGCCGCCCGGCTTGGCGGCTTCGGCTTCGAAATCACCCTCCGTCTTCACGGTCTTGCCCGGCGTCTTCGACAGATCGCGAAACTCGCTCAGCAGTTGCTGCGTGCCGCGCTTCTCGGCCTTGCTGTCGTCCCATGTGATCTTCAGAAGATCGCGCGCCGTCTTGGCCGGCCAGAAGCCCTTGGCATAAACCGCAACACCAGTCGGCACCTGCTTCACATCGACGACGCCGGGCACGGCTTTCGCCGCCGTCGCGTCGAATGACGCAACCGTGGCGCCGAAGCGCGGCGCGCGCGCGATCACCGCAGTCAGCATGTCCGGCTCGTTGATGTCGAGCGTGAACACTGCCGTGCCGTTCGACTTCTCGGCGCTGTCGAGGCGTTTGGTCGCGCCTTCCTTGCCGATGAACTTGAACTGCGACGGGTCCTTCAGTTTCGGATCGGCCGGCACCGGCATCTGGTTCGCCTTCTCGGCAAACGCGCCGAACCGGCCTTGCTTGCCCGACGGATGCTTGATCACGCCATTCTCGACCGTGATCTCGGCGGCGGGCACGTTCCATTCCTTGGCGGCCGCAGCCACCAGCATTTCGCGCGCAGCCGCTCCGACCTTGCGCATTTGCTCGTAGGAATTGGCGATAGCGCTCGAACCACCCGTGCCTTGCACGCCGAACAGCAGGTTCTTGTAGAGAACCGGATTGGACGGCGCATGATCGGCGCGCATCTGCGACCAGTCTGCGTCCAATTCCTCGGCGACAAGCGTCGCCATGCCGGTGAAAGGTCCCTGACCGAACTCGATGTGCTTGCAAAGCACAGTGACCGTGTCGTCGGGATTAATGATCAGGAACGTATTCGGCGTAATGTTGACCTGTGCTGCGGCTGGCGCTTGCGCAAAAGCCTTGCCGCTCCTGGCGATATAAACGCCGATCGCGAGTCCCGCTCCCGCCTTCAGAAGCGAGCGGCGCGAGAGAGCGGATGCGCGGGTGACTGTGTCTTTGATGTGAACGTTCATGGCTCAGCCCTCCAGCGACTTGGCGGCGTCGTGGATCGCGGCGCGAATCCGGACATAGGTGGCGCAGCGGCAGATGTTGCCGTTCATTGCGAGATCGATATCTTCGTCCGTCGGCTTCGGATTGAGCGAGAGCAGCGACGTCGCGCTCATGATCTGTCCGGACTGGCAGTAACCGCATTGCGGCACATCGAGCGCGACCCACGCCTTCTGCACAGCCTGGGCTTCACGGCTCTTGATGCCTTCGATAGTTGTGATTTCGCTGGCGCCCACCGCCGAGACCGGCATTGAACACGAGCGTACCGGCTGGCCATCGAGATGCACCGTGCATGCGCCGCATTGCGCGACACCGCAGCCGTACTTGGTGCCCATCAGTCCCGCGCCGTCACGGATTGCCCAGAGAAGAGGTGTTTGCGGGTCGACATCCACACGATGTTCGCCGCCGTTGATCTTGAGTACGAATGCCGCCATCGCGGGTCTCCTTCGGAAATTCGAGGGCGAACACTACATTCGACTCGTTCTAATCAGCAATCAAACAAATGTGCGCTGCGGCGACACAAATTTTTCACTGCGCGAGGAACGAAGCATCGCAGTTTGCGTTGCGGCTTCTTACATATGTCAGCATTCGCGACACAGATGATGACAGTTTTATTTTTCCGGCTTCACGCAACCGGATAGCGGAGGGGCCTGCCTGAAAAGAAGGCATCGAGATTGGCCAGCGTGCAGTCCTGCATGGCGATATGTGACTCGACCGTGTGCCCGCCGATGTGCGGCGTCAGCACGACATTGGGTAGCTTCGTCAGCGCGTCCGGCGCGTGCGGCTCTTTTTCATAAACATCGAGACCCGCGCCAGCGATCGCGTTGCTCTCAAGTGCAGCAACCAGCGCCTTCTGATCGATGACCGACCCGCGTGAAATGTTCACGACGGTGCCCTGCAGGCCGAGCTTCTTCAAAATATCCGCGTTGACGGCGTGCTGGGTATCCTTGCCGGCGCGCACCGCCACCATGAGAATGTCGGACCATTCGGCCAGCGACGCCAGACTCGTGTGATAGCCATAAGGCACATCATGCCTGCTGCGGCTGTAGTATGCGACTTCGGTCTCGAACGCCGCGCAGCGTGCTGCGATCTTGCGGCCGATCTCACCCATCCCATAAATGCCGATCTTGCGGCCGGTCATGCCGGGACCTGGCCGCATCGACGGCGACGGCTGCTTTCCCGACCATCCGCCGCTGCGCACATAGGCATCCGCAGGAATCAGTCGCCGGGTCGTCGCCAGCATCAAGGTCACCGCGAGATCGGCGACCGAGGCTGCGTTCGCCGCGGGCGAATGGCCGACGACGATGTTGCGCTTTTTCGTCTCGGCGAAATCCACTCCGTCATAGCCGGTGCCATAGCAGATGATCGCGCCGAGTGACGGCAGCGTATCCAGCACTGCTGCGGGTATTGCCTGCCCTCCTGCCGTGATCAGAGCACGGATCGGCTTCAACTGCTCTGCCGTAAATGTCTCGATCGGCGGCATGCCCTTGCCGTCCAGCAGGTCGTAACGCTCGCCGATACGCACCATCAGCGCCTTGGGAAATTGTGAATAGATCAGGACTTGTTGGGCCATTGCTGAACGTCCACTGGAGCACAAAGAAAAAGGCGGAGCAGGTGTTATCCCTGTTCCGCCTTCAAATCATTCACAAGCCGTTGCCTGTCAGTGCAGGCTGCCCGGCTCGACCTTCACGCCCGGACCCATCGTCGAGGAGACCGCAACGCGCTGAACGTAGGTGCCCTTCGAGCCGGCAGGCTTCGCCTTCACGACTGCGTCGGCGAGCGCCTTGATGTTTTCGACGAGCTTCTCTTCCGAGAACGACGCCTTGCCGATGCCAGCCTGCACGATGCCGGCCTTCTCAACACGGAACTCGACCGAACCGCCCTTGGCGCCCTTGACGGCGTTGGCGATGTCCATGGTCACGGTGCCGATCTTCGGGTTCGGCATCATGCCACGCGGGCCAAGCACCTTACCGAGACGGCCGACCAGCGGCATCATGTCAGGGGTTGCGATACAACGATCGAAATCGATCGCGCCGCCCTGGACCTTTTCAACGAGGTCTTCAGCGCCGACAACGTCCGCACCCGCGGCCTTGGCTTCTTCAGCCTTGGCGCCGCGCGCGAACACGCCGACGCGCAGCGTGCGGCCGGTGCCGTTCGGCAGGGTGACAACGCCGCGCACCATCTGGTCGGCGTGACGCGGATCGACACCGAGGTTGATCGCGATCTCGATGGTCTCGTCGAACTTCGCCGAAGCGCGTTCCTTGACCATCTTCACCGCATCGGTGAGCGGATAGAGGTGCTCACGATCGATACCCTCACGGGCCTTCGCAAGTTTCTTGCCAATAGCCATGATCGTTACCCCGCCACCTGGAGACCCATCGAACGGGCAGAGCCCTCGACCATCTTCATGGCCGCTTCGACGGTATCGCAATTGAGATCCTTCATCTTCTTCTCGGCGATCTCGCGCACCTGCGCTTTGGTCACCTTGCCTGCGACGTCGCGGCCCGGCGCCTTGGAGCCGGACTGAATCTTCGCCGCCTGCTTGAGGAAGTAGGACATCGGCGGGGTCTTCATCTCAAACGTGAACGACCGGTCCGCATAGATGGTGATGACCACCGGGATCGGGGTGTTCTTTTCTTCCTTCTGCGTCTGCGCGTTGAACGCCTTGCAGAATTCCATGATGTTGAGGCCGCGCTGACCAAGCGCGGGACCGATCGGTGGCGACGGGTTCGCCGCACCGGCCGGGACCTGAAGCTTCAGGTATCCGGTCACTTTCTTAGCCATACTTTACTCCTTCAAACGATCCGGACCATTCCGGACCTTCTTAGGACCGTGGTGCGGTTCAACAGGCAGCTGGCGACTGGCTGTCTCCTCCCACGGCATTCTCACCGCCATCAGATGATGGCGGAAACGATCAGACCTTTTCGACCTGACCGAATTCCAGTTCGACCGGCGTCGCACGTCCGAAGATCGACACCGCGACCTTCACGCGCGAACGCGCTTCGTCGATTTCCTCGACCACGCCGGAGAACGAGGCGAACGGGCCATCGGCCACGCGCACGTTCTCGCCGATCTCGAACGACACCGACGCCTTCGGACGCTCCACGCCTTCCTGCACCTGATGCAGGATGCGCATGGCTTCGGCTTCCGAAATCGGCATCGGCTTGTTTTCCGCGCCGAGGAAGCCCGTCACCTTGGGCGTGTTCTTGATGAGATGAAACGCTTCGTCGGTGAGGTTCATCTTCACCAGCACGTAGCCCGGAAAGAACTTGCGCTCGGCGTCGATCTTGCGGCCGCGGCGGACTTCCGTGACCTTCTCGGTCGGCACCAGCACCTGCTCGAAGAGATCTTCAAGTCCGCGCTGCTTGGCCTGCTCGCGAATCGATTCGGAGACCTTCTTCTCGAAGTTCGAATAGGCGTGAACGATATACCAGCGCATGCTCATTGTTTCGGTTCCGCGCTCAGGCCTGAATGCCGAGAAGGAAAGTAATCAGGACGCGGATGATCTGATCCGCGACGAAGAAGAACACTGAGGACACCGCGACCATGATGAACACCATGATCGTAGTGATCATGGTCTCGCGGCGGGTCGGCCAGGTGACCTTCGCGGTCTCCGAGCGCACTTCCTGCAGAAATTTGAACGGGCTGAGAGCCATCGTCTGAGGTCCGCATCCATAATGCCGGGAAAACGTCGTATCCTGGCGTGATTTCAGTTATTTCAGGAATCCGGACAGCCCTCGCACGCCAATGTTTATTGCGCCCAACCCTCGTTTGAAGGATGAGCGCCAAGCGGGCTCGATTGTCCGGGGATTACAATGCCGCGCCGGATATCCGTCAAAGCGGGCCGGCAGCAGGTGCCGTTATCTACTGTGGGACGGGCGTCAGGTCAAGGTTCGGGGAGCGGGCCAAGGGCCAGAAACGCGTATTTATACGGTCAAATCTGGCAGGGGCGGCAGGACTCGAACCTGCGACCCTCGGTTTTGGAGACCGATGCTCTACCAACTGAGCTACACCCCTGTATGCCGCCTCTATAGCGAACGATCTTTGCGGCGTCACGTCCCCTGTCGGCGATTTCTGACTGATTTCTCGGAGAATTTCAGGACAATTCCTGCCGATTAACCTGCTGATGGAACCCGCTTTCTGGCGATTGCCGCCATCGGATGTGCCGCGTACATTAACTAAAAGCTCAACCGGTGGGGATGAAAACGGTTTGCCGCTTCGCAACGCCATACGCCGCATGTCGCTCACCCATCGGCTGCTGGCGCTTACTCTTGTTGCATCCCTGCCCGGCCTTGCCGCAGTCGCCTACGGCGCGTTCGATCTGCGCAATACGCGCTATGCCGAGGTCCGGGGCGACGCGCTGCGCAACGCACAGGTCGTCGCCTCCGAAGTCGGCCAGATTTTCGATGGCATCCAGGCCTCACTTCGCGCCGTAGCGGAGGCAGACGAGGTCAGCCGGCTCAACAGCACCGCATGTACCGACTATGTCGTGCGGGTCCGTCCGCATGTCGAGCCGCTGACCTCTCTTCTTATCGTCGGTCTGGACGGCAATATCCGCTGCTTCAGCGAGCCAAGCCTCGCCTCGCCCAATCTTTCGAACAGCACCTACTTCCGCGAGGCCGTCGATCAGAAGAAATTCGCAATCGGTCCCTTTACCGTCAGCCGGATTTCGGACCGCAACATCATTCCGATGGCAGTCCCTATCATCCGGGACGATAGGGTCGAGGGCGCCGTGGTGGCCGGCCTCAACCTGGAATGGCTCGGGCAGCAGTTGAAGGAGCGCGGCGTCCCGCGCGGCGGCACCATCCTGATCGCCGACCGCAACGGCATCGTGGTTTCGCGCGAACCCGCGCCTGAAAAGTTCGTCGGCACGAAACTGACCGATAGCCTCGGCAGGATCGGAATGTCCGCGCCGGGAACCGACGACATTGTCGGGATCGACGGCGTGCCGCGCATCATCGGCTTCCTCCCCGCGTCGGCGACCCCGTTCGGCCTTTATGTCAGCAGCGGCATCGCGCACAGCGAAGCGTTCGGGCCCATCGATCGCGCCGTCCGCAACAGCATCGCGCTATTCGCGCTCGGAAGCGCCGTCGCGTTCCTGCTGGCCTGGCTGGTCGGCGAGAGCATTATCCGCCGGCCGCTGATGCGCATGGTGGCGACGGCCGAGGCCTGGCGGCGCGGTCACGATGCCGCGCGAACCGGCATCGTCGGCCGCGACGACGAGATCGGCGTTCTCGGGCAGACCTTCGACCGGCTGATGGACGAGAACGCGATGCGCGAAGAGCAACGCGCGACCGCCGAAGAACGGCGCGAGATTCTGGTTCACGAGCTTGCCCATCGTGTGAAGAACACCCTTGCCACCGTGCAGTCGATAGCGAGCTTGAGCTTTCGCCACAGTCAGGGGCCCGAAGCGCTGCGCCAGTTTCACGAGCGCCTTCAGGCTCTGGTGCGCGGCCATGACCTCCTGACCCGGAAGAACTGGCAACACGCAGGCCTGTCGGAAATCGCGGAAGCCGCGATGGCGCCTTTGCATCAGGATCGCGGACATCGCGTCACAATCTCGGGACCGGAGGTCGATCTGCCGCCGACGACCGCCGTGCCGATGGCGATGATCCTCCACGAACTCTGCACCAACGCGCTCAAATACGGGTCGCTGTCGAACGAAAACGGCCGCGTCACCATTGGCTGGATGACCCGCGACGACCCGAGGGGCACGATCGTCAGCCTGATCTGGAGCGAGAGCGGAGGCCCATCCGTGACACCACCCGCAGAAGAAGGTTTCGGCACGCGTCTGATCACAAACCTCAGCCGGCAACTCGGCGGCGACTGCAATTTCCGCTATCCGCCCTCGGGTCTCGTCTTCCATTTGAGCATGGTGGCGCCCTCCTCCGAGCCGCGCCACCAGGCGAACGAGACACCCTCAGCGGCTGAATGAGCCGCCAACGAGGGTCTTAACCCGGCGTTGATTCAAAGTTCGTAAAAACTCCCCAACAGAATTCTCTGTCATGGCTCAGGATTTTTTGGGGACACGATGCGCAAACTTTGGTCCGTTTCCGCCCGGATAATGATCGCGATTTCACTGGTGGCGGCCGCCTCCTGCGCAGGGCTGGCCGCATTCGGCCTCTGGCGGCAAAACACGGCCGTCGATCTCGCCCTCCATCGCGAGTTGCAATCCGATTACGCGAACATGATCGGCGCCATGGAGTCCGATACGCGCGCCGTGCAGGCGGTGGCCAACACCGTGGCGAACATGCCCGAACTGAAGCCTATGATCCGCGCGCAGGACCGCGCAGGTATCAACGCGCTGCTCGACAAGACACTGAAAGACATCAAGCCGCTCGGTATTGAGCTGATCACCATCCAGATACCGCCGGGCGTCGCCCTCACCCGGGTTCACAATCCGAAGGCATTCGGCGACGACGTCACTGCCCGCCGCAAGATGATCGTTCAGTCGTTCGCGACGAAAAAGCCGATCGGCGGTGTCGAAGCCGGCCGCGACGTTCTCAACATCTTCGGCGCGACGCCGATTATGGATGGCGAGACCCTGCTCGGCACGGTCGACGTCGGCGCGCCGTTCGGCGAGACCTTCGTGAAGTCGATGAAGTCGCGCTTCGGTGTCGATGTCGCCATCCATCAGATCAACGACGACAAGGTGCAGACTCTCGCGTCGACGGTGAAGGCCGCAACCGCCTCGCCCGCCACTCTGAAGCGCGCCCTGACAGGGGAATCCATTTTCCTCACGGGCACACTGGACGGCCAGCCGACAGCCACGACATTCGGTCCGCTCAAGAATTTCTCGGGCCAGCCTGTTGCCGTGGTCGAGATCATCCGCAACACCAGGGACTATGAAGAACTCGCCTCGAACTCCGCCAAGTGGCTTGCAGCAGGCGCTGTTGCCGCCGTCCTGATCGCGATCCTGATCGCTGCCTGGGTGGGCCGCGGATTGGCGCGCCCCATCGTCGCGCTTCAGGGCGCGATGCGCGCGATCACATCAGGCCAGCACGAAGTCGTTGTGCCCGGCGGAAATCGCCGCGACGAAATCGGCTCGATGGCGCGCGCGGTCGAGGTGTTCAAGGACAGTCTGGTCGAGACCGGCCGGTTGCGGGCGGCACAGGAAGACCAGCGCATTGCCTCGGAGAAAGAACGCCGCAGCACCGTGCTCGCGCTGGCAGAGCGGTTTGAAACCGGCGTCGGCGGTGTCGTGAATGCCGTGGGCGCGGCCTCGACCGAGTTGCGCAACACCGCTGAGAGCATGGCCCGCACCGCGGAGGAAGCAACCAAGCAGACGACGGCGGTGGCCGACGCGTCCGAAGAGGCATCGGCCAATGCGCAGGCCGTCGCCGCAGCGATCGAGGAACTCAACGCCTCGATTAACGAGATCGCCCAGCAGGTCAATGAATCCGCGCAGGTTGCCGGTCATGCTGCTCAGCAAGCGAACCAGACCAACGCCGAAGTTCAGGGCCTGGCGCTGGCCGCGCAGAAGATCGGCGACGTGGTGAAACTGATCAGCGAGATCGCCGCGCAGACCAACCTGCTCGCCCTCAACGCAACCATCGAAGCGGCCCGCGCCGGCGAAGCCGGGCGCGGCTTCGCGGTCGTCGCATCCGAAGTGAAAGCGCTGGCCAGCCAGACATCGAAGGCGACCGACGAGATTTCGGCGCAGGTCGGCGCGATCCAGTCGGCAACGCGAACCTCGGTCGAAGCCATCGACGGCATCACCCGCACCATCGGCAAGGTCAACGAGATCGCGAGCGCGATTGCCTCCGCCGTTGAAGAGCAAGGCGCGGCCACCCGCGAGATCGCGCATAACGTTTCGCAAGCTGCGAAGGGCACGGGTGAAGTTTCGGCCAACATCGTCGGCGTCCGCGATGCGGCACGCGAGACCGGCGTCGCCGCCGATCAGGTCGTTTCATCCGCCGCCGAGCTTTCACAAAACGGCGAAACGCTGAAGGCACAGGTCGACGCCTTCCTGCGCGAGGTCCGGGCGGCGTAAGCCAGGCCGAATTTCTACGGTGACTTGAAGCCGCTCCATTCTGTGGGGCGGCTTTTTTCTTTCAGGGCTCCGCTGCCCTGTTCAACCGCGGATTTTTGTATCAATCTCATCCGCGACGCCGCCGGTTCCGTCATGTCCGGAACCTGTGCAAAACAAGAAAACTCCGGAGGCTCCATGAACGTCCACGCCACGCCAAGCGCAGCCAAGGCAACCCCTGCTCTTCCTTCAGCCAAACCGGAAGCGATCGGCCTTTCCGCACTGCGCCTGGAGCGGATGCGCGATGCCTTCCAGCGCGAGATCGACAAGGGCACGACGCCCGGCGTGGTGTCGATGGTGGCGCGGCGCGGGCAGATCGGCTGGTTCGAGGCGCAGGGCAAGCAGGATCCCGCCGGCAGCACGACGATGGCGCGCGACAGCATCTTCCGCATCTTCTCGATGACCAAGCCGCTGGTGTCGCTCGGCATCATGATGCTGGTCGAAGACGGTTACATCCTGCTCAACGATCCCCTCGCCAAATACATTCCGGAGTTTGCCACTCAGAAGGTCGGCATCGAACGTAACGGCGCGATGGAATATGCGCTGCCGGTGCGGCCGATCACCATTCAGGACCTGCTGCGCCACACCTCCGGCATTTCCTACGAGATCACCGGCGCAGGGATGGTGCAGCGGATGTATGCGAAGGCGAAGGTCTTCCGCCGCGACATCACCAACGAAGAGCACGCCAAGCTGATCGCCGGCATGCCGCTGATGTGCCAGCCGGGCGCGGAATGGAATTACAGCCGCTCGACCGATATTCTCGGCCGCGTCATCGAGGTCGTCTCCGGCAAGACGCTCAGCGCTTTCCTCAGTGAGCGCATCCTCAATCCGCTTCAGATGAACGAGACCGGCTTTCACACTGCGCAGGACAACAAGTCGCGTATCGCACAGCCCTTCCCGGCCGATCCGTGGTCCGGCGACAAGGTCGCGCTGTTCGATCCGCTGGAAATTCCGAAGATGGAATCCGGCGGCGGCGGACTGGTCTCCACCGCGATGGACTATGCGCGCTTCTGCCAGATGCTGCTCAGCGGCGGCGCTCTCGACGGCAATCGCGTGATCGGACGCAAGACGCTGGCCTTCATGGCGTCGAACCACCTCGCTGCAAACGTCAAGGTGGAAAGCCATCTGGTGCCGGCGGGCCATGGCTTCGGCCTCGGCTTCGCCGTCCGTACCGATGAAGGCATGGCGCCGTTCGCCGGCTCCGTCGGCCAGTATTTCTGGAGCGGCATGGCAGGCACATTCTTCTGGATCGATCCGAAGGAAGACCTGTTCGCGCTGTTCCTGAGCCAGGGTCCCGGCCAGCGCGAATACTTCCGCACGCTGGTGCGCAGCCTCGTCTACGCAGCGGTGGAATAAACCGCTGTCATTCCGGGGCAGCCCGCAGGGTTGAACCCGGAATCCAGATTCACGCAACGAGATTCCGGGCTCGCGCTGTCGCGCGCCCCGGAATGACGAATCGACGATCAGCTAATCGTCGCGCCGCCGTCGATCACGACCGTCTGGCCGGTCATGAAGTTGCCGGCCGCCGATCCCATGAACACCGCCGCGCCTGCGATCTCATCGGGAATGCCGATGCGCAGCAGCGGCGAACGCGCGGTGGACGCCTTCAGGTTATCGGGATTGTCCCACAACGCCTTGGCGAAATCAGTCTTGATCAGGCCCGGCGCGATGCAGTTCACGCGCACGTTGTGTGGGCCGTACTCGCAGGCCAGATTGCGCGCGAGTTGCATGTCGGCGGCCTTCGAGATCGCGTAGGCGCCGAGAATGGTCGAGCCCTTCAGGCCGCCGATGGACGAGACGATGATGATCGAGCCGTCCTTGCGCGCGATCATCTGCGGCACCACCATGCTGATAAGCCAGTTGTTGGCGACGATGTTGTTGCCGAGAATCTTGCTGAACTGATCGTCGGAGATACCCGCGAGCGGCCCATAGTACGGGTTCGACGCCGCGTTGCAGACCAGCACATCGATCTTGCCGTAGGCGCGGTTGGCCTCGTCGACCAGGTTCTGGAGGTTTTCCTTGCTTGAGATGTTCGCAGCGACGGCGATCGCCTTGCCCTTGCCGAACTTGTCGTTGATTTCCTTCGCCACCTGATCGCACTGATCCTGCTTGCGCGACGAGATCACGACCTGCGCGCCATGCTCCACCATGCGCTCCGCAATCGCGCGGCCGATGCCCTTGGTGGAGCCGGTGATGACGGCCGTTTTTCCGGTCATGTCGAACAAGGTCATGCGCTTCTCTCCCTATGCGTGCGGCGCTGCCGCTTATTGTTATCCAAGCTTGTTGGTGACTTCCGGTCCCGCCGGCTGATGCATGGCATCGTGGGCGTGGCTGGCAATCCATGGCTGCTGGTTGATCATCGGCACGCGCCAGCCGGTGTGGCCGTCGCTCGTGAGATAATCGAGCCGCGTCACCGAGCAGTTGTCGATGGTGAAGGCAAAACCTGCGCCGGCCTCAAGCCCGAGCGCATGCGCGATCGCGGCCTTGATCGGTCCGCCGTGCGAGACGCACACGATGTCCTTGCCCGCATGCTCCGCGTTGATGCGCTTGATGCCTGCCACCGTCCGGTCGAACAGATCGTTGAAACTCTCGCCGCCCGGCGCGCGCTCGTGCGCAGGCGCGAACCAGTAGCTCGCGATCGACGCCGGACGCGCGGCAAAGAACGCGGCGCGGTTCATGCCCTGCCACTCGCCGAGATCCTGTTCGGCGAACGCCTTGTCCTGATGCATCTGATCCGGCTTCGGCAACCCTGCAGCCCAGATCGCCGCGGCGGTCTGATGGGTTCGCTTCAGATTGCTGGAAAACCAGACGGCATCTCTCGGCAGGAATTTCGCGACACCCGCGAACACCACGCTGTCACTGCAATCGCAATCGATGTCGAACTGGCCGTAGATGTTTCCGCCGTCGGTGCGAACCGGCGCGTGCCGCACCCACCACCAGCGTGTCGATGTCACCCCGGCGGGAATGGCATGCTGGACCAGAAAAGGCTTGGCGGGTGCATTCGACATTGTTTCAACTCAGATCGGCTTGCCGGCGTAAGGCATCGAGGCGGTCAGACCGCCGTCGACCGGGAACGCCTGGCCGTTGACGTAAGACGCTTCGTCGCTGGCGAGAAACAATCCCATTGCCGCGAGTTCATGCGGCTGCCCCGGACGCTTGAGCGGATTGAGCTGGCCGATCTTGCCTTCGGTGCCGCGCTCTTTCGCATTGTCGAAAATCGGTTTGGTCATGCCGGTCTCGATCAGGCCGGGGCACACCGCGTTGATGCGGACATTGGTGCCGGAGAGAGAGTATGCCGTGGTCTGCACCAGGCTGATGACACCCGCCTTGCTCGCCGCATAGGGATGACCGCTGGCATTGGCCTTGAGGCCTGCGACCGACGCGGTGCAGACGATGGCGCCATGGCCCTGCTTCACCATGTGCGGAATGGAATGCTTCACCGCGAGGAACGGCCCGATCAGATTGACGCGCAGAACTTCCTGCCAATGCTCCGGCGTCTGCTCGGCGATCGGGATCAGACCGCCGCCGATGCCGGCGTTGGCCCAGATCGCATCGAGCTTGCCGTAAGCCGAGATCGCCTTGGCGATGAAACCCTTCACATCATCCTCAAGGCCTGCATCCGCCATCACGGCTTCCGCGGTGCCACCTGCCTTGCGCACCTGCTCGACGGTTTCCTTGACGCCCTCGGTCTTGTCGACCGCGATCAGCTTAGCGCCTTCTTTGGTGAACATCAGCGATGCCGCGCGGCCGATGCCGCTGCCCGCGCCGGTGATGATGACAGACTTGCCCTCGAGGCGACCCATGACGTTCTCCCGATTTTTGATTTGAAGTGAGCGGACGCGCGCTGCCGCGCGTCACGCCGGATTTGTTTGCGCGTCAGCTCGCGCCGGCCTTCTGGGCGTAGGCCCACGATGCCTGCGCCAGGGGAATGCGGCGCGCGGCCGACGCATCAGCCTTGGCGTTGGAGGCGGTGCCGTCCTGAATGCGCTTGGCTATGCCCTGCAAAATTCCCGCGAGCCGGAACAGGTTGTACGAGAAGTACCAGTTGAGATTCTCGATCGGCGGAACACCCGCGGCCTCGCAATAGATGGCTTCCGCCTCTTCCATGCTCGGAATATTCAGCGCCTTGAAATCGGCGCCATCGAGTCCCGGCATGACCCACTGCATCAGCAGGTAGGCGAAGTCCGCCATCGGATCGCCGAGCGTCGACAGCTCCCAATCCAGCACCGCAATAACCTTCGGCTGGATGGGATGGAATATCATGTTGTCGATGCGATAGTCGCCATGCACGATCGACACGCGCTTCTGCGTCGGCACGGTCTTCGGCAGCCACTCGATCAGCTTTTCCATTTCCGGAATCAGATCGGTTTCAGAAGCCCGGTACTGCTTGGTCCAGCGATCGACCTGACGCGCGAAATAATTTCCCGGCTTGCCGAAGTCGCCCAGCCCGATCTTCTCCGGATCGTAACTGTGCAGCTTCGCCAGCGTCTCGATCTTCGAGGTGAAGACCGCGTGACGTTCCTTGGGCTCGAGACTCGGCAGTGTGGGATTCCAGAACACGCGCCCTTCTTCCATCGACATGATGTAGAAGGCCGCGCCGATCACCGCGTCGTCCATGCAGAGCGCGTAAGCGCGCGCCACCGGAAAACCCTGCGCATGCAGGGCGGCGATCACCTTGAATTCGCGATCCACGGCGTGAGCCGACGGCAGAAGTTTGCCGAACGGCTTGCGTCGCATCACGTAGGATTTTGTCGGCGTATTGAGCCGGTAGGTCGGATTCGACTGACCGCCCTTGAATTGAAGAACGGTCAAAGGACCTTGATAGCCCTCGACATTCTCACGCATCCAGGCATCGAGACGAACGTCATCGATCCGATGACGTTCCTCGACTTCCATTGTGCCTGAGTAATCCTCGTCTTGCCTTACCTGCTCAGCCACGACGTCTCCCAATCTCTTCTATTTCAGTTAGTGATTGGAATACTTCCGAAGCTCAAGCCGTGCAATGGCCCGGTTGTGAACCTCGTCGGGTCCGTCCGCCAGACGCAGCGTGCGGATGCCGGCGTAGGACTTCGCGAGACCGGCTTCGTCGGACACACCCGCGGCACCGAATGCCTGGATCGCATCGTCGATGATCTTGAGCGCGACGTTCGGCGCCGCGACCTTGATCATGGCGATTTCGGTCTGCGCAGCCTTGTTGCCGACCTTGTCCATCATGTCCGCCGCCTTGAGGCAGAGCAGACGGGTCATTTCGATGTTGGTGCGCGCTTCGCCGATACGCTGTTCCCACACCGACTGCTCGATGATCTTCTTGCCGAACGCGGTGCGCGACGACAGACGCTTGACCATCTTCTCGAGCGCCTCTTCGGCGGCGCCGATGGTGCGCATGCAGTGGTGGATGCGGCCCGGACCGAGGCGGCCCTGCGCGATTTCGAAGCCGCGGCCTTCGCCGAGCAGAATGTTGCTGGCCGGCACGCGCACGTTCTCGAGCAGGATCTGGGCATGGCCGTGCGGCGCGTCGTCGAAGCCGAACACCGGCAGCATCTTTTCAATCGTGATGCCGGGCGTGTCGAGCGGAACGAGAATCTGCGACTGCTGCTGGTGGCGGGCGGCGGTCGGATCAGTCTTGCCCATCAGGATCGCGATCTTGCAGCGCGGATCGCCGGCGCCCGACGACCACCACTTGCGTCCGTTGATCACATAGTGATCGCCGTCGCGCTTGATGCTGGTTTCGATGTTGGTCGCGTCGGACGAAGCGACGGCAGGTTCGGTCATCAGGAACGCCGAGCGGATTTCGCCGTTCATCAGCGGCTTCAGCCACTGGCGCTTCTGCTCCTTGGTGCCGTACCGCATGAACACTTCCATGTTGCCGGTATCTGGCGCCGAGCAGTTGAACACCTCGGAGGCCCAGTAGAAGTGGCCCATCTGCTCCGCGAGCGGCGCGTATTCGAGGTTGGTCAAACCCGCGCCGCGGAATTCGTCGTCTTCATGCTCGTTCGGCGGCATGAACATGTTCCAGAGGCCTTCGGCCTTCGCCTTCTTCTTGAGTTCTTCGAGGATCGGAATCACTTTCCAGCGATCACCCTTCGCATCCTGTTCCTTGTAGGTCGGGGCGGCCGGGCGAACATGCTTGTCCATGAACGCAATAACGCGGTTGCGCCACTCGGTCTGACGCGCGGACATTGTGAAATCCATAGGACGATCCTCTCTTGTTGTTAGTTAACAATGGTCTTGCAACACTCGCGACCACCTGTCCACCCGGGCATCAACGTCAGTAATGTTGACGTTGTCTGATCCTCGCGTGAACGGCTTGCCGCGCTGCAATCTTGCTGCTAGGTTGATTTCATACATTTGTTTGAATGACAAGTGACAATCAAACAAATGTTTGATATGATTTTGCAGCGCGGAACAGCTTTTCCGCATTTGCATGGCATCTCTCACTTTGCATGGCTTCTATGTCGAGCGACCAAACGAAAACTGCCATTCTCACCGCCGCTGAAATGCTCTGGGCAGAGCGTAGTTTCGGCGAAGTCACGATGCGCGACATCGTGGCCGCCGCCGGCGTCAATCTGGCCGCGGTGAACTATCATTTCGGGTCCAAGGACGAATTGCTCGCCGAACTGTTCATCAGCCGCACCACGGTGCTGAACCGCGAGCGGTTTGCCGAACTGAAAGCCGCGGAGCTGGAAGGCGGCGGCCGTCCGAGTGTCGAGGCGATTTTGCGCGCGCTGGTTGGTCCCCCGCTGCGGTGGTGCCTCAGCCCCGACTTGCAGCGCTCGGCCGCCGCCCGCTTCATGACCCGCGCCTCGGTCGAGACCGTGCCGCCGATCAAGAAGATCGTGGATAAGGAATTCCGCCACCTGCAGCGATTTGCGACGGCATTGCGCCTCGCCCTGCCCCATCGCGACGAAGTCGATATCTACTGGGGCCTGCACTTCGCGCTGGCGATGATCCGGCAGACCGTGACCGACAGCGAACGGCTGAAGAAGCTGTCAGGCGGATTGTGCGACTTGAATGATGTCGACGACATCATCCGGCGGATTGTATCGACTGCGAAAGACGCACTGGTGGGCGGCGCCGATGCCGCGACGCCTCTTGTTCGCGCGTCAGGCTTTCGAAAGTCCTGATCGCAACCGGCCCAGGCCGAAGACAAAGAAAAAACGTCACCAAAATGAAACGAGGTGCGACGGAGACCCGTCGCACCTCGCAATTTCTTCAGTTCACAGTGAGCGAGCGATCCGCCGATCAGTACGGGCAGATCGTCCGGCCCCAGCGCGGGCTCCAGTAACAGCCTGGAGCGATGAAGCCATAGCCACGACCACGGCCCCAACCGCGACCGCGGCCACGAGCCCACCCGCCGCCACGACCACGGCCGCGACCGATACCCCGTCCACCACCGCGACCGCCACCGCCACGACCACGGGCTTCCGCCGAGGTCGACGTCGAGGTCGCGACAACGAACGACGTGCCGATGAAGCTGATCGAATATACCAGCACCAGCGCTGCCGCCGCCAGGGCACGTTTGAAGACGTTCGAACGTGTCTTGATCTGAGTCATAAAGAGAACCTCCATTTCCGGAAACGCCGTGGAGCACTTCCGCGTATTCAACTCGCGAGCCTGCGTCCCGTTCAGGCACGTTCGGAAAATAGATAGTCAAAAACAAGACTACTCTACACGATTCATCCGGTAGCAGATTAGGATCATCTCGCCTCGCCGGTCAATGCATCGCACGTCACGCTATTCTGAGTACGTCCCGCTTCTTGCTGAACCGTTGTTCATCATGCTGAACGAAATATCTTCGCAATTGCGAGACACATTTGAACCATCCGAACGTTTTCCGTCACCAAGCGTTTAAGCCCGCCGCTCCGAAAGTTGGTCCATGCCCAAAAAACATACTTACGTTCTCGGCCTCAACACCTACGACCACGACGTGAGCGCCTGTCTGCTGCGGGATGGCGAAATCGCTTACGCGATAGCCAAGGAGCGCATCACCCGCGAGAAGCACGCCAGCGGCTTCTACAAGGAAGTCATCGACTACTGCCTGGAAGCCGAAGGCATCACCCTCGACGACGTCGATCTGGTGGTCCGCAACTGTTACATCCTGCCGGTTCCTGAAATGGAAGACCGCCTGCTCTACCAGGACCTGCCGGGCTTTCTTCCGGAATACGAGAGAGCGGAGGCCAAAAGCCATCCCTATTTCCTGTCGCGCTCCGACAAGGTGGTGTCGATCTCGCATCACCTCGCCCACGCCTACAGCGCGTTCGCCGTCTCCCCCTTCGAGGAAGGCGCGATCATGATTGTCGACGGCGTCGGCAGCTACCGCTCCGACGTCAATGAGCCGTTTCCCGCCACAGACACCGCGACGCCGTTGGCGCGCGAGTCGGAGAGCTACTACAAATTCTCGGGCGCGAAGCTCGAATGCCTCAAGAAGGTCTGGATGGAGCCCGATCGCGGCTTCCTCAGCGACGAATTCTACAACATGCCCGGCCTCGGCGCGCTCTACAGCCGCGCATCGACCTACATCTTCGGCGACTGGAACAAGTGCGGCGAGCTGATGGGCCTCGCCCCTTACGGACGGCACGGCAACGTCAAGCCGCTGATGCAGATCAAGGACAACGTCCTCACCGTCCCGCGCTGGACCTCCGAACTGAACAAGCCCTACATCGCGGACATCGGCGAGAAATGGGAGACCAGCCCGCTGATGAAGCACTGGGAGGATCTCGCCTGGCGCGTTCAGGACGATACCGAGAAGGTGCTGCTCGCCCGCGCGGCGTGGCTGCGCGAGACCACCGGTGCGAAAAATCTCTGCATCGCGGGCGGTGTCGCGCTGAACTGCGTCGCCAACGGCCGCGTTGCCCGCGAGTCGGGCTTCGAGAATGTCTGGATTCAGCCGGCCGCAGGCGACGACGGCATCGCGATCGGCTGCGCCTATTACGGCTGGCTGGAAATCCTCAAGCAACCGCGTTCATTTGTGATGGATCATTCCTATGTCGGCCGGCGCTATTCCGATCAGGAGGTGAGCGACGCGATCTCAAAACCGCTCGTCAGCATTCAGACGACGCGAACGAAAAGCGACAACATCGCTCGCGACACCGCAAAACTGCTCGCCGACCAGAAGGTGATCGGCTGGTTTCAGGACCGCTCGGAGTTCGGCCCGCGCGCGCTGGGCAATCGCAGCCTGCTGGCCGATCCGCGCAAGCCCGAGATGAAGGACATCCTGAACAGCCGGGTGAAGCATCGCCAGCCGTTCCGCCCCTTCGCACCGATCGTTCTCTACGAGCGCGCCAAGGAAATCTTCGAGGGCGAGGAAGACTCGCCCTTCATGCTGATCGCCAAGAACGTCCGCCCCGAATGGCGCAACAGGATTCCCGCCATCGTCCATGTCGATGGCACGGCGCGGGTGCAGACGGTTCGCGAGGAGACCAATCCGACACTCTACCGGCTGCTGAAGGAATTCGACGCCCTTACCGGCGTGCCGGTCCTCATCAACACGTCGTTCAACGTCAAGGGCGAGCCGATCATCGAGACCCCGCGCGACGCCGTGATCTGCTTCCTGACCACCGGCATCGATCACCTCGTGATGCACGACACGCTGGTGTCCAAGAACGCGATGCACAAGATCGTCGGGCCGCTGGTGAATACCTATACCGATGTCGCAACGATGGTGATGGCGAACATGAAGCCTGCGTGACGCCCGGCCCGGCCGGCCTGTGCGTTTGTGCCCTGCGGTAGCGGGCGCCAGCCGGACGTATCGATTGCGCCCTCCGGATTCCGTCCTAGTATGACGGGGCGTAACCGGTGCCGGACGGCTGGGCTGCACTATGACAATTGAGAAATGTATCAACGAGTATGCCGCCTCGGAGATGATTTTCGAGGAAGGATCGACCGGCCGCGAGCTGTTCGTGGTGCTCAACGGCAAGGTCGATATTGTCAAGAATTCCGGGGCAGACAGAACTGTCATCGTCACCCTCGGCAAGGGTGAATTCTTCGGAGAAATGGCCGTGATCGACGGCTCCGCGCGCTCAGCCAGTGCCGTTGCCGCCATCGCCGGCACCCGTGTGATGCGGATCAATCACGCCCGGTTCGTTTATCTCGTCAGCCAGCAGCCCGCCTTCGCGCTGATGATCATGGATGCGCTGAGCAAACGGCTGCGGGCCTCCAATGCCGTCAACTTCAGGACCGCGGCGCCATGAGCGACCGGAAACCCTCGCCCTTTCCGATTCTTCTCAGCAACGACGTCTGCTCCCTGATCCAGGCCGCCGAAGACGTCTATCAGATCCGGTTCAAGAACCGCGCCGCCAACGCCTATCTGGTCCGCGGCAGCAAGCGGACCATCATGATCGATGTCGGCCTGTCGTCGAACTATCCGCATCTGCTGGAATGCCTTCAGCACCTTGGCATCAAGCCTGCCGACATCGACATGGTCGTGCTGAGCCATGAGCATCTCGACCATATCGGCGCCGCGTATCATTTCAACGGCAGGACAATCATCGCCGCCCATCGCCTGGCCGCGAACAAGATCATGCTGCGCGACGACTTCTCGATGCTGCGCAAGATGTTCAACGAGCCGAATGTGCCGATCGACATCGACATCTGGCTTGAGGAAGGCAACCTGATCGACCTCGGCAACTTCCGGCTGAATGTGATGTACACCCCCGGCCACACCTCGGCGTGCATCAGCCTGTTCGATCAGGACAGGGGGCTGCTGTTCGCCGCCGACACCCTGATGCCCGGAGGCGTCATGGGCGGCGTGTTCGGATCGGGAAGCATCGCCGACTACATCCAGTCGCTGGAACGGCTGAAGGGACTGGACTCGAAAATCCTGCTGTCCGGCCATGGCCGCCTGTCGGACACCCCTCATGACGACGTGAGGATCGCGATTCAGCGCTCTCACGCGCTGCTGTCCGACACAGCGCAACTGTTCGACGCTCTCGACGCGCGCGCGAACTTCGAGCCGATCATGCAATCGGTGCGCGACCTCAACAAGCTTGATGACTCGTGAGGTGGGCTCAGACCATTGCCGGTATCAATTTAAGGCAGGTTTGGAGCGGGTGAAGCGCCTTCAACCAACCTATAACGACTTGAAATCGCAAGCATTTTTCATGTCGTCGGAGCGCCGTGTATCCCACTCTATATCACAGTTTGTAGCCCAGAATTCAGGCCGTAAACGTCAAGTTTCTTAGATCATGATTGCGGGTCGGACTCAACGAGCGCGATCTGCAAATCATTCAACAGACTCGCCGAGGATCACGTTGCGGTTGGCAGAATGCCAAATCTGGCCACGGCAAGATTCCAATATGCCTGCAGCCAAATCCACTTCCTCCGCGCGCTTTCCGGCATGTCTTGATCGCTGGCGTTCGCCTTGATCAGGTCTGCGATATGGCGCGCCGTTCGATCCCACACGATGCCACCCGCGATCGGCACGGCGTCGTAATATTCGACCTGCCGCAGCGTGTGCAGCATTGGAACTCCTGACTGAGGATCGGTCGTCGAGACTGCGCTGTCCTTGAAAAGCGGATAGCTCTCGATGTCGGCCACGACGTCGGAAGCCAGGCCGACGCGTGGCGGACCTCCGCTTTTTTCAAACTGGTAGGCGCGGTTGACGCCGATGCCGAAGAGGACGTGGGGCTCGTGGCTGACGCGCCCCACTGCGACGCCCCCGCGCAACAGCACGGCGTATTGAATCAAGTTCATGGTCAGCCATTCGCAACCGCTCAGGATCGAGCGCAGCCCCTGCTCCGTTCGGTTTGCGGTAATGACGAGGGAATCAGAGAACTGCGTCACCTTGGTCCCGAGGGTCGGCATTGTCCCGCATGTCGTCTGAAAGACGTGCAGGATACCTGCGAGGCTCTTTCGCAATTCCCGGTCTTGATCGGCTCGTTCAACGAGGTCGCTGAAGCCCAGAATGTCGACGAACGCGACGTACTTCTCGGGATAGAAGTACCCATCTTCGGGGGGCGCGGGCGCAAAGGCGCCGATGGTTCGCAAGTTCGACATCGCGACCTTCATGCGGTGGCAAGTGAATGAATTTCAGTACGGGCGCCCCATCTCTGCAAACCTCTAGCGAACCGGCATTTGACCGCTTTTCACGAAACGGTCGAAAACATCGGCCTCCTCCTCTTCCGCTTGGAAGCGTGGTCCATCCGCTTCGAACTGGAGCAGCGTGATTTCCTGATCATACCGGTCAGAACGAAAGCACATTTCATGCACCGGTTCGGGAAACCAGATCCCGGCTTGCTGTGTGATGCCAATCAAGGCCCTGTCGGAATAGTCGCGGCGCGCGGCGAAGGCTTGCATGGGAAGTTCGAATACGGTGTCTCGCGTGCGGATATAGCGCCCAGATTTAAGCGCCGGTGTGCTGGGCTTCGCCCAATGAGCAAAGCCTTCATTCGACACCACCATCATTGCGCGCGTCTCGGTGTATTCGAGCCAGCGCAATATTGTCGCAGTCAGCGAAACCCCGTAGCGTTTTGCGAGGCGACCGAGGACGTCGAAATCAGCACGCGATTTGGCAGGCAATTGTCGGCGGAAATCGTGCAGGGGCATCAGTAGAGCTGCTGCGAATTCGTCGGCTTCCTGTTCTATGCCCGAGCCACCACGGCGAACCACGGCGTTCTCGTCGCAGTAGATTCCGCCCTCGAAAGACTCACCTTCCTCGATCAACTGCCGATGCAGGATGTAATGAGCGAACTCGTGCCCGACGGTGAACGACCGGCGGCCGGCGGACTGGCCGACGTGGTACATAATCGCCCATTGGCGCGGCCGCGCCTCGCCGTAGACCAGGGCGCCGACGCAACCCGGAATGTTGCGCTCCACGACCTCATGGATTGGGCTATCGGGTGCAACCTTGCGGGAGTATTCGAGTGCGAGGCCGATCATGTCCACCGGTGCGTGATCGAACCGATCCACCCCAAGGACCAGGTCGAGCATCTGCGTAATGCGTGCCGCCTCTTTCAGCGGCCGGAGGCGGATCGGCTCGCTCATTTGCGGGTTTTCGTGTCGAGGATGCGGGTCATTTCCCGAATTTGCCGGCGCGTCTCTTCCGGAAGTCCGCTATATTGCCGAAAGAAAGCGGTGTCCTCTGCCTCGCTGAGCGTCTGCTTGTCGGCTCCGATCAGGTAATCGACGGTGACCCCCAAAGCGCCTGCGATCGCGGACAGCTTCTCGGCGGACGGCCGGGGAGGATTCTTGTTCTCCAGCTCCCAGATGTAGCTCTTCGACGAGCCCGTTTCCTGGGCGAGCTGATCGAGGGTCAGACCTTTCTTTGTCCGCAAGTCTTTGATCCTGCTGCAAAATTTCATAGATCGCCCTTCCGCTTGCCTTTACCCCGCCCGTGTTCGGAGTAGCTATATCTTACGTCCCTTGACAGACGCATTCAAGCTCCCCATCTTGTTCGGAGTAGACATATATCGACTCATATCATCCCGAACATCGCGCGGGCGGTGGCGAGATGCAAGATGCAGCCCAGCCCGCCGCGGAGATCATATGAACATCCAGCTTGCGCCGACCGGCCTCAATCCCTTTGACGACCCTCTCGATCGTATCCTCGCTGAGATCGCCCTCAGCGTTCAGTTGCCGCCCTCGCTGCATGACAAGGCGAAGTCGCGTTACGAGGCGGTGCGGCGCCATCTCGAGGCCACGACGGCCTTCTTCGACCAGATTGAGCACTTCTACCCCCAAGGCTCGATGGCGATCGATGCGACGATTTCGACGCGCGGCACCGACGACGAGTACGATCTCGACATCGTCTCGCAGCTCGGCGGCCGCTTTCGCGGCATGACGCCTCTCGAAATCCTGATCGAACTCGAAACCGCCCTCGCCGACTACCCGGTCCAGCGGGTGCTGCGGCAGACGCGCTGCGTCACCCTGTTCTACGCCGACAAGATGCATCTCGACGTCACGCCGTCGCGGCGCGTCTACGGCACGCTCGATCGCGAAAGCCTGATCACTCACGCCAAGGGGCCGCGCCGGTCGGTCGACGACCGGTTCGTCGACATGAATGCCTATGGCTTTGCGCAGTGGTACGCGAGCAGGACGCCGCTCGAATTGCGCATGGCCAAGGAATTCCACCGGCGGTGGCTTGACCATGCTGGTCTTGCCGCTCGCGCCGATGCCGATGTCGATGATGTTCCTGATCAGTGTGACTTCATCGTCAAGAACACAGCGACGCTAGCCCTCCAGCTCCTCAAGCGCTTCCGCAACATTCGCTACGCCAGCTATACCGGCCGCACCCCGCCTTCGGTGATGCTCTCCTATTATGCCGGGCTCGCCGCCCAGCCGAACATGTCGCTCAGCGCCATGCTCGTTCGCCTCGTGAGCTGGATCATCCGGGACATCGAGCAGGCTTCGCTCTACAGGCGGCTTCTGCATGTCGCCAATCCGGTCTGCGAGGCCGATGTCTTCACCGACCGCTGGCCTGAATCTGTCGCTCAGCAGGATGAATTCGCCGGGCATCTGCGCGAGCTCATCCGTTCGATCGAGGCGATGCGCCACGGGGAGATGTTCCCCGACAAGATGATGGACACGTTGCGCGGGAACTTCGGGGACCGCGTCGTGACCCGGGCCGCCGACCAGATCGCGACCGAGATCGGGGGCGGCATCCAGCAGTCCCGTCAGCTCTACACGCGGCGGGGTGGCCTCTTGTTGCCCTCCGCTGCCGCGGTCGCAGCGCCGCTCGTCAACCCGGCGGTTTCGGCAGCACGGCCTCACACCTTCTTCGGGCGCAAGATCTGATGACGGCGGCGATCCTCTCCATCGACGAGCAGGTCGCCGCGATGAAGGCTGCCTGGCCGCAGTTCGCGGCGCGCAGGATTGACCGCCGCGCGCAGTCCGCGCGGTGGGTGGGAATCGTCAAGCCGCAATATGCGAGCTTCACGCTGGAGATTCGCTATGAGGTCGGGTCGTTCCCCGAGGCGCGGGTGCTCTCACCCGAACTGGTTCGATTGCCCGACAATTCCGAGGGGCAGTTGCCCCACGTCTATCCGCCGGCCGAGGATCCGACCCTTTGCCTGTTCGACCCGCGCAAGAGGGAATGGACAGCGGCGATGACGATCGCGAGCACGACCGTCCCTTGGGCGCTCGATTGGCTCGCCTGCTACGAACTTTGGTTGATGACCGGGCGCTGGACGGGTGGCGGGCGCCACGCAGGTCAGCCCCTCGGCGAGGCAAGGGAGACAACGCCATGAACTATGTTCCGCCGCGGCGATCGGACGGCACCATCCAGCACGTTCGTCTGAAGCAGCCGTGGCCGCAAGGCCGCCCTTTCCGCATCCTGTCGATCGATGGTGGCGGCATTCGCGGCGTCTTTCCTGCGGCCGTCCTCGCCGAACTCGAAAGCCGCTTCCTGGGCGGCGCCTCCATCGGCAATCACTTCGACATGATCGCGGGCACCTCGACCGGCGGCATCATCGCGCTCGCCCTTGCCCACGGGATGACGGCCCGCCAGGCATTGAATGTTTATCTTGAGCGCGGGGAGCGCATCTTTCCGCCGGCGGCCGGGCTCGGCAAGGTGTCGAGGGTGCTGCGCTGGCTGGTCAAGCCAAAGCACGACCAGGGCGCCCTCAAGGAGGAACTGCTGCGGATCTTTGGTGACAAGGTGCTCGACGATGCCGTCACCCGGCTGGTGATCCCGAGTTTCGAAGGGCGTCACGGCGAACCGTTCCTCTACAAGACGCCGCACCATCCGGACTACCAGAAAGACCGCCACAAGAAGTTCGCGCATGTGGCGCTCCATACGACGGCGGCTCCCTCCTATTATCCCGGCGTCGAGGACGACGGCTACATCATGATCGATGGTGGAATCTGGGCCAATAATCCGGTCATGAACGCCCTGGTTGATGCTCTTGCGTGCTTCGACATTGCGCGCGAGGACGTGCGTATCCTCAGCATCGGAACCGGTGAGTCCACCTTCACCGTCGACGAGCAGGCTCGCAACGGCGGCATCAAGGATTGGGCGTTCCTGCGTTCTTTCAATGCGGCCGCCCGCGCGCAGTCGCGTAATGCGCTCGGCCAAGCCTACCTGCTGGTCGGCAAGAACAATGTCACACGGATCGATGTGCCGGAAAGCGATGCGCCAATCGCGATGGATGACGTGAAGCGCTCCGTGCGGGAGCTGCCGATGGTCGCACGCAGTCTCGTCGAAGGCGCCGGGCATCACATCGAGCGGGTGTTTCTCGACGGCGCGGTCGAGCAATTCATCCGTTGCCCGATGACGTAGTCGTCTGATCGGGTGATTGTTCCTACCTGGCCGTTAGCAATCGGCAAGCCAATTCGCGCTCGCCCCAGCGGGTTGAGAAGGTGTCGGAGACCTCAAACCAGGAACCGTCGTTGCCGATGCCATGATTGGCGCCCATGCAGGAACACTGGCATTCGTGCCCCTGTGCGTCCTGGCACGCCCGCGCGCAAATCTCCTGCTCGCGATAGGGCTGGATGATGTAAACCTTGCCGTAGCGCTGCAGCGCCCGATCAACGAAGTCGTTGAACCAGGCCTTCGGCAACTCCCAATAAGCGTGATTGCCGCCGATCTATTCCGGTGCCACTCGCCGGCCGTTCTGCAGCCATTGCCGGTTGTCGTCAGCAAACGGGAGTCGCACGCGAAGCTTCTCGCCACGCCCGGTCCGGCGCAGGACGACCGGTGTTGGCTTCTGTTTCCAAACATAGTTGAGGGTGAGCCGCGTCATAAAACACCAACTGCAAATCGACGACGTTCACTTGTGACCTCTGCCGCAACGAGGGAGAATCTCCCCGTATCACGATGGCTCCCCCCTCACGGTGGTTCAAGATCGGGCTCAGAGGCAAGGTATGGCTTTTACCGGCGTTGACCCAATATAGCCTGAAGGCTATGTTTACAAACGAGTCGGGGGCATTTCAAAAGCGCCCCCTGATCCAAGTTTCGAGACCTGGCAGCGCCTGCACCAACGGTCAGCCTCGCGGACGCACTGCGCTTCTACGCGATGGGATGATCGGCTGCCGACGCTATGGAGCTAAATGTATGGGGCACGGCTTTGATGATGTCGTCAGGTCTTTACCGCGGGACCGGCAAGATAGAAGCGATTTAGCAGACGTGGAGCAAACGCGCGACGTGGACGGTCTGCGAGCACTACGCCAGATCGCCGGCAAAGCTCAGGCCGAAGTCGCGGCTGCGCTGAAGATCAAGCAGCCGTCGGTCTCCAAGATTGAGAAGCAGGTCGACATGCACGTCTCGACACTCCGTAGCTATGTCGAAGCCGTCGGCGGAGAGCTCGAATTGACTGTCAGGCTTCCCAAGCAGGCGGCCGTGCGCATACATGCGCTTGGAGACCGCGCGAATGAGTTTTTCGAAAAGCTTCCACGCAGCAAAGCCCCTCTCGCCAAGACCGGAAGCCGCGGATGATCTATTCGAGCCCGTCGCGATGGAACGCGGAAGAGCGGCCGCTATTTTCGAAGGGTGTTGAATGATGATTAGCACCGAGACAAGAACCGCAGCCGGGATTCTTACGCTTACCGCTTTGCGAGGTATTGGCCCTGCCACAGCCGAGCGCCTCGCCGAGCGATTTTCGTTCATCGACGCGATCCTTGGCGCTGAGCCCGCAAAGCTCAGATCCGTCGTCTCGGCGGCCGTTGCCGAGAGCCTTCACGAACCGACCGCCATCGTCAACGCGAGCGAGAAGGCGCAACGTGTGCTCGATGAGGCTGAGCGCCGTGGCGTGCGCGTTGTTTCCATTTTCGACGCCGACTATCCGGACGCGCTCCGCTCCCTTACGGACCGACCGCCCATCCTGTTCGTCAAGGGCGCTCTGCCACCGCGCCGCAGCGTCGCCTGCATCGGCACGCGCGAGCCTTCCGAGTTCGGAGAAATCGTCAGCGACCGGATCGTCGAGACTTTGGTCTCTGCCAATTGGGCTATCGTGAGCGGCCTCGCGATCGGGGTCGATACGCTGAGCCATCAAGCGGCCCTGCGCTATGGCGGGCGAACCATCGCCGTGATGGCAGGTGGCCTTGAAGGAATCTATCCGAAACAAAATGCAAAGCTTGCCGAGGAGATCCTGGAGAAGAACGGCGCGCTGGTCAGCGAGCAGCCCTTCGGCGTGCCGCCGTCGCCGCGCAATCTGGTGCAGCGCGATCGCCTACAGAGCGGACTTTCGATCGCAACCTTCGTCATGCAGACCGACATCAAGGGCGGTTCAATGCACACGGTCCGCTTCACAATTCAGCAGGACCGCCTGTTGTTCGCGCCCGTACCACAGGGCCGCCATGCCGACGAGCCGAAGAGTCAGGGCATTCTGGCCATGACGCAGTTACCGGCCTTCCGCTTCGCCGAGGCTGCGCGGGCCGAGAGTGATTATCGACGCATTCTCTTCGAGCGGTATGGCAACCGTCCGGTGGCCGTGCCACTCGCCAGCAAACAGGATTTTGCCGCGATGCTCGAACTGCTGGAGAATCGCTTGGCCGGGAGCGTAGGTCACACGGCCGCTGATCGTCCGTCGTCGCCCAAACAGATGTCGATGTTTTGACGATGCCGGGTGTGTTTCTTTTTGATCTCGACATGACGCTCGTGGACAGCTCGGCGCTTGCCCAGATGCGTCGGTTTCAGATGTGGGACAACGTCCGGCAGAATACGCACTTGATCCGCCCCTTTCCGGCGCAGGGCCGAGCAGCGCCACACGAGCTTCCCGGTCTCCTCAAGGCGGACGGCCAGAGGGTTGGTATCGTAACCTCATCGCCTGATTGGTACGCGACGGCTGTTTTGCGACAGTTCCGCATTCCTTATGATACGCTCATCAGCTACGGCGATACGGAGAACCACAAACCCGACCCGGAGCCGATCCTGGCGGCATTGAACCGCCTTGGAGTCGCCGCCAGCCAGGAGTCGTTTTACATCGGCGACGACGTCGGTGACGTCGAAGCTGCCTATCACGCCGGGTTGACGTCTATCGCGGTCCGCTGGGGACCTGCATCGATTTTTGAACTTTCGTCCAGCGCCCCGGACATCTTCATGTCGAAGGCGTCCACTTTGCTACGGCGTGACCGCCTTGGCGGCCGCGGCTACATTGGCGAAGCGCTGACCAGTGACTGGCCTTTCCATAGCCACTGGGGTTCGATCCTTCATTGCGACGACGATCCTACCGTCTACGCTCTCGGTCGCTATTTCACCGCCTCCGATCCGCGGCACGCAACCAGCGCTTTGAGCACGGCCGTGCTGTCGCTGAAGAACAACGATACTCACGCCAAGATTCTTGGGGAGGCCGTCGGCAAGGCAATCGAGAGTCTCGACTGGATGCCTGACTTTGTTGTGCCTGTGCCGATGAAGCCGTCTCAGCAACGAAATCGCTTTGAACAGCTCCTCAACGAGGCGACCGCTCATTTCGACGAGGACATCGAACTTGAACTGAAGGGACTGCGCTGCGTCAAGGAAATCGAAGGTTACAAGCAGATGGACCCGCTTGAGCGCGCTGAAGCGATCAAGGGCACCTTCCACTCCAACTTCAAATGGAACGGCAACAAGGTTCTGCTCGTTGATGATGTCTATACAACGGGTGAAACGACCGGAGAGTGCGTAAGGACGTTGGCCGCCAGTGGCGCCGGCGAAGTTAGAATAATGACTCTGGCAAAAGACCAGCGCGTCTTCTCGCGCAAGATTTGCCCGGCCTGCGGTCGATCGATGAAAATCCGCGAGAACCACACGACACATGTAAAATTCTGGGGCTGTTCAGGGTATCCTCAGCACTGCCAGAACACCGAAAACTTCTAAAGCCGCGCGGTTATTTGCTACCGCACCTTCGCGGAATCTCGGCCTGGAGACGGGGTTGCCGTCGATGCAGATTTCAAACGGCTTGAGAGCAACGTCCTGCAATTGATGCCCTCCCTAGCCGTGTCGATGCGAGGCTGTGACACTTCACCCGCTGTAGCACTCGAAGCGGCCGTATTGAACGCCCCTGATAAAACCTTGCGAGACCTTCGTCTCCAACTACCACTGCACCAGAAGCAGGCTCCGGATCGTGCGCCGCGGGTCGCCATCATGCGTCGCAATCGCCTGATCTTCGGCCATGTCGAGCTATTCCGATACCTCGCCCATCATGCCGACTTTCATTGGAAATCCAGGTTAGCATGGCCAAGTCCGAAAGCGACCAAGCCATGATGCGCATGTCGACAGGAATTTGCTCGATATGGTAATCGATAGCGCGTGGACGTTTGCCAAGTAGCCGTTACGGTGCGAAGGGCCTGCGACGATCCTGCGAAGATCGACGACGTCACCTCGTTGAAGGCCTATGTATCTCGTGCACGAATCCTAAGCAGCGAACTACGGCATCTGACAGCGCGGATGAACTCCGAGAAGTATTGAGATGGTCGGTTAGCACGACAGGCGACACATCAAGACAGCCTTGGCTTCGGCATTGTCACGCGGACGTGGTCAGTTTGCTGCTCCGGAGTGGTTCGAGAAGGCAGCTTGATAGAGCTCCTCGATTTTCGCGACCTCATCCGGCGTCAATTCGGCGAATTCATTGCCGCGGGCGCGCTTTGACAGTCGCCCTTCATTCTGTTGCAGAAATCCAAAGAGGTTGTTGAGGGTCCGTTCGGGCATATCGATCATGCTTTCAACGCCGGCACGGAACGTATCGAAGCTTCGCAGGAATTGGGTTTCCTTTGGAAGATCCTGTTCGATGGTCCTCTGCACGCATTCGTACAGAAACTCGGCATGCAGCGTCGCGTCGAAGAAGCGGTAAAAGTCACCGGTATCGTTCAATACCCTGACGTTGCCCTTTGGGGTCGACTCCCATTCAACGCATGGAAGCAATCTGCTCGAATAGCTTTCCAACACGTCCTTGTATTCACCGATCTTGTCGAGGATGGCCGCTGAAACCGGAAAGTGGATTCCGGCGGGATTGAACCCACGCCGCGCTAGAACATGGTGCATCAAGTATCGGTGGATACGGCCATTACCGTCCTCGAACGGATGGATATAGACGAACCCAAAGGCCAGCACAGTGGCAGCGACGACCGGATCAAGCTCATTTTCCGCTGCTTGATCGAACGCGATCAGGCCGCCCACGAGTGAGGAGATATCTTCGTGACGCGCGCTGATGTGATCTGGGATGGGTCTCTGCGTCTCGCGGTCATGCTCTCCAACAAAACCTCCGTCGTTGCGGAAGCCGAGCTTCACGAAGCGCTCGTCACCGATCACAATGCGCTGCAGGCGCAAGAACTCCGCCTCGTCGAGCGGCGTCCGCCCCGCTTCGCCGATAACCCTGCCCCACCGCTGAATACGATCCTGCGGGGGCCTCTCGCCTTCGATGACGTAGCTTGACTTTGAATCCTTGAGGAGAAGGAAGGCGGCGGTTCGTGCTAGTAAGTCCTTCGGGACCTGGCTCACCACCACACGGGCGCGCTCCTTAAGGTCCTGCGCAACATATTCCGTAAGTCTCTGTGTCTTGAACACAAGCGGGCAGAAGTCCGGCGTCCCCGGCAGGTTGTTGCGAACACGGTGGCGCACCGAATTCTGTCCGGAGCCCGCGTATTGGAGTTCGGTGTCGACGGCATCGACATAGGAGACCTTGTCTGCCGCGGGCAGATTGAGTTCGCGTCCCAACAGCCATTCATAGAGAAACCAGATGCGGCGCGTGTAGAGCCCGGTCGGCTTCTGCTTCACAAGCTCTGCAATTTCGCCCTCGCTCACGGCGAGGAAAAGCCGCTTCAGGATGGCGAGGTCGAGGCCTTCGTTCTTGAGCGCGAAGGTGAGATGTCCCTCAAGGGTCGCGTCGGGCGCATGACGCGGCGTGTAGATGCGCCATCCCGCTTGCTCGATGATGCGGTGCTTCGTTCCGATGGCAGCGAGCACGCGCGGAACCGGGACGGACAGGCGGTAGGCATCAATCAGCGCGGCATATCCAGCAGGGGTCGCGAGCTCCGGCAGCCTTCGGTCATGAAAAACGCTCACCGGACCTGAAAACATTATCTGCATGGACAAAATCCGTGAAAAACGCTCTCGACCGTGAACTTCGTGCGCGATTGCGCCTCTGAGCTGAAATCAAATCTTATCTCACGAAAAACCTTCTCGAAATATAAAAAATGTGAAAATTATTCACCGCGTGCCACAAGAACAAGCCTGAACGGGCAAATTGAACTATCACTGGTTTCAACCGCTCCATACGCAAGGCCAAAGCTACAATTCCAAGTGGAATTCCTAACAAAAATACAAGATTTTTAACGGGATGCGGCATAGTTGGAACCAAATGCCGCGCGATTGCCAATGTTCTCTATTTGTTCTATGGTGGATTTATGGCCTTCCTTACGGAGCAGGAACTCCAAAGCCTGCGCATTGATCAGAGCGTCTTCCATATCGTCGGCCCAGGAGATGAACATTTTCAGCTGCTGACCGCTTTCGACGCCGGCCGACATTCGGCTTTTTTCCTAGGCCGCGTCCAATCGGTCAACAGTGGAAATCGGTACGAGTTCCTCGCGGACGCACCGGTGCGGGCGCAACTCGCGCGGATCAGCCGGGACAAGGCAACTTTCCAGGAGGAAAGCGAGAAGCTCGCAACGGCGTTCAATGAAGCTCACGGCGGCAGCACGGCTGTCGGCGCCTTTCTGATCTTCTCGCTGTCCTGTTCGAGCGGCCGGTTGTTTGCGCTTTTGAAATTCGAGGACGAAAAGGTTCTCAGCTACAACTATGACACCAGTCGCGGTCGCTCTGGCAAGCCGAAGCCGACCTTCGGCGAAATTGACCGAACTTTTGTCCAGAACCGTAACGCCTTGCAGAAGGCCGCGCTCATCAAGCTGCGTAAAGACGGCGACGAGATCTCGTTGTCGATCGTCAGAATCCGCAGCGGCCCGCAGCCTATTTCGAGCGTTTCTTGCTGGCGCGACGCCAGCGGACCGAACAAGAGCTGACAAAGACAATTATCGACGTCACGCGCAACCTCGCAGAAAAATACAAGGACTCACTTCCGCCAGGGACGAGCAAGAATATCGTTCAGCGCCTCTACGACGCCAGTCAATCAGGCGGTTCTGTCGATGGCGACAACGTTGCCAACTGGCTGACCAGTATTGTTGGCCCGTTGCCGGATGACAGCCCGATTATTAAGGACTTCACAGCGAGACTGAAGCGCGAAGGCATGGCGGGAGAATCGTTTGTACTCCAAAAGAATGCGATTCAGCCTCCAAGGAACCGTCGCGTCGAGACGGCAAGTGGAGTCAAACTGACTTTTCCCGTCAGTTTGACCTCATCAGTCATCTCGGTGAATCGCGATAAGGGCGAGATCATCATCAAGGACACGATCACACTCGATGACGTCGAGCTCAGCACATCTGGTCGAATGCGTTCGTGAGCTAGTCGCGAACGGCGCCTCGGCGGACGAACGTGTTGACGCCCTCGTGTTGCGGGGGCGGCTGCCGTCGACTGATGCGCAGGCCGCTTGGCTCGGCTTCGCCGACGATATCCCAGCGCCGTTCTCGTCATTACAAGTCTACAATCCAGCTCTTGGTGGCGATCTCGTCGCGGGTGACGTCTTCGATGCGACGCGTGAGGTCGTCATCACACTTGAAAAGCCGGCCGCCGATGGCTGCGCCTTTTTTATATTCCAATCCGGTATCCCGCACTATTTGACGCAACGGACTGTGCTGCCGCGTCTTGCGATCGTCGACTTCAATCCCACTCAGGTCTTTCGCGCACGAGGATTGGAAGTCTGTTCGTGGGACTTGGCGCAACCGGTCCCGCCCCCGGAATCCTCGGCTGGTCGCATCGACCCGACGCGCTATGTTCGCGATTTTGTTCCGGATCGTGAGGTCGCCACCGATCTCAATCCCTGGATTCTGGTGACCGAGCCAGCCGCTGCATCGGCGACGTATCAAGCGTGGGAAAAGATTGCTGCGCGCAGATTGCTGGGCGGTCTCGTCTCCCGGGTCTGGCTCGAGGATGGCCAAGTCTGGCTGCAGGCAGCAGCGACGCCTCCGATCTACCGCATTAAGGCCGATGATCCCACCCTGCCCGGCGCCCGTTCGCGACTGACCGAAGCCGCCACATGGGTCTTTCTGTCGGGGACGGATATCGAGGCCCGCCACCTTATCTTTTCAGGCGAACTGGCTCGGGCGAGCCGTCCTCAACAAGATCTCGCCACAACGTTGGACCAGGCCCTTGAAGCAGCCAAGGCTGCCTATGAAGCTCATGTCCAATCATCGAGCCGCGAGACCCTGAAGGCACTCGCTGACCTTCGCAAGACCGTTATTGATGAAACCCAAAAGGTGGCGCAACGCGCACAGGATCTCGCAGCAACGCTCTGGCGCGATCTGGCCGTCTCGGCAGCACCTTTCGTATTGAAGATTCTGGGCGATGCGGCCAAGACGCCGGGCCCTTTGATCTCCTCCCTGTTCTACTTTGCTGCCGCGATATTCGTCGCCTTGTCGTTCGCGTTGCAGTGGCGGATCAATGGTGCATTCTTCCAAAGCCAGGCTTCTTCCCGGCGGAGCTGGATGCAAAGCCTCTATAATTACATCTCCGTTCGCGAGCGGGAAGAAATCGCAGAAACGCCGATCGAACAGGCGATGAAGAACTATCGGGAAACCCGTGGCGTACTGTTGGTCGTCTATGCAGTGTTGGTCATAGCTCTCATTGCCGCAGGTGTGCACACCCTATGCGATGCAGCGCCCGCGCCTTCGAGCCCTGCCGTAAGCGTCGCGCCCGGCCAGCCTCCGGTTCCGCCACCTGCGACAAAGCCACCGTAGCCGCGACACTTCAGGATCTTTAGCATAGGAGCGCGCCTCCGAGCCATGCAGTCTTATTCCCAGCGTGTTCGAGACAGCATCCTGCCGCTTTCGGTGGGAGACACGTTGCCGAAGGCGTTTGAGGAATGGTATTTCACCGGAAGTACTGAAGATCACGAAGAGCCTTGCGAAACCTGCGAGCTGTGCGGTCAGGACGGGCTGCGATATCATTTTGAAATTGGCAATAGATTCACGGGACACGCCTTACAGGTCGGCTCGCACTGCATCTTGCAATTTGATGTCGCAGTCTACGAGGGAAGCCGCCGCCTCCTCCCCAAGGAAGCCAAGAAATGGCTGGACAAGCTCACGCAGCAGATGCGGTTAAATTCATGCATCAAAGCGCTTGAAACGCTTGCCCGGGCCGAACAAGCCAGCATCCTCGAAAATGCGCTTGTCTATTATCGAAAGAATAAGAAACTTACGCCGAAACAGGCATTCGTCGTGTTCTGGAGACTTCGGCGCAACCGCGTCGATCATTCTCCGTCTTTCTTCAACATCACACTTCGCAAGAAGCAGCATACGACAGACCTGCAGGAAATGGCGACCGACAAGGTCCATTTCTTCTGGCGCGCATTAAGCCCGGCACAACGCAGACAGGCGATGAAACTTGGCCATTTGCCTCCAAGCTAATAGCAGCTCGGAACGAGTTACTCCTACAGAAGGTGGACGCAAGTCTCCAGAATGATCCAGGCTTGCCAAGTACCGATAGACTCCAACCGCCCTAACCCACGCGGGTTCTATCCGTTAGGCCCGACATTCGGGCATATCCGGCATTGTGTCCGGAGAAAATGGAATATCGACGTGAAAGCCGCCGTCGTCGGTATAGTTCGAAATTACCAACCCGCCCTCTTGGACAATTTCATCCGCGAGATCACCGATGACCTCAAATTTGCTACGTTCAGTCCACTTTCCGTAATCGTCGGCGATGCTCTTGCACGCAGCGCTTAGTCTTTCGAAATAGGGTTTGAACCAATGACCATCGAGAGCGGCGATCGTATTCGGCCTGTCTTCCAGCTCCAATCCATGACCGGCGATATTGCCGAGATGATAGCAAGCGTACTTCATGAGATTGCCATAGATGCCATAGACCTCGGCTAAAATTTGCTCGATATTTCCATGCAGACGGTATGCTTTTATAAGTCCATTGGCAGTGGCTCGAGTTTCATTCAACGCGTGGATGAAAGTCTTTTCATATCCTTCGGTGGGGTCCTCTCCGAAGCAAGCACATATCGACGTCACGGCATATTCGTCCCAGCACGCCTTGATAATGTCCCATCGTAGGCGATCATGGGCATTACGGGCCTTGCTCCGCAACAAGACACCCGGAAATGCGGCATCGAAACGGTGCGTGACCTCGACATGCCCGCACTCATGCGCAACCATGTGCAATGCGAGCTTGAATGCATCATGCTTTTCATCCTCAAGCGGTAATACCGCCGCCGCGTTGAAGACGATGTGACTTTTCAGCGTTCCGTCACGGATAACTGCTGGTGTCATCGCCACCCCCAAGACGAATCCCTCCGAAGGAGTCAGCTTGTGGGTCGTCGGATATCCGCGATCGAGATCCAGAAGGGCTTGATGATAGTCAAAGGCGACCGTGATGCCATCAAGATTGCTCAGATCGAAATATCGGCTCAACTCGCGGACATACATGGCGAGAAGATTGCCAAACTTCCTCGCGTGCCCCTCCTCATCAAAACAGCGCAGCGAGACAGAAATATTCTCAGGAGCAGTTGGCGAACGGTCGTTGACTGCTTTCTCTTCCTGTTCTCCCGACCCCGCCGCGGGCTCTGGCATGTCAGACGACATGGGGACCACGTTTTTTCAAGGTTAAAGTCGGTTTTGTAACCGACTTGACCGGCGCGGCAGGCTTTTCCCGATCCTCTCGCGCTGTCCGCACGATCTCAAGCGGCAGAATTTTTGCTCGAACAGTCTCGTCGGTAAAGAACGGCCGGATCTTGTCGAGTTCGGATTCCCGCACCCCCCATGCCCGATAGATCGGCTGCACTTGCACCGAGAGATAGCGTGCTTCCTCGGGCAAGTTTTCCTCCTGCTCGTCAGCAAATCCCATCGGCAGCGCCAAACCGGCGCGCTTCCTTAGCTCCTTAAGATCAATCGTCACACGCGGGGGATTGCTCTCGACCTTGGCTGCATGCAGAAAACACCAAAGCGGAAAGTTGTTATCCATTGGGATATAATGCGGTTTGTTGCGCCCCTTCTCTCGCGCAGTCTGGACAGCATCACGAAGCAGACCCGGATCGAGCCATTTCGCAATGAATTGAGCAGTGAGCTTTGTGCGCACATCAGACGGCCGCGCGAACGCTTCGGCAAATAACATCAGCGCAGCCGCTTGTTGCTCTTTATTACCCGCAAGAAATCGGAGCGATGCAGCCAACTGATCGGCTGCGACAGGTGATTTCGGTGCGAACTCAACGGCCTTGTTGGCCGCAAAATACCGAAGCCAGACAAACCAGGGATCATTCGCATGTAGAGCGTCCGCGAAATGCTCATATAGCTCCAAAAAGAACCGCATCCCCGAGCGAGGCATATCCCTGCGCCGCAGATCTTTCAGGATATCGAACCATGGCAATACGGTTTGGGAGACTTGCGGTGAGGATTTCGCAGCCTCCACGATGAAACTGCCGACCTCCGGCGTCACCAAAGCAAGAGTCCATACCGCGGCACTCTTATCCTCGTGCGCCACTCCATTAAAATCCGTGGCGATCAGGTGTTCGGCAACGAGAAACTCCTGTAGTGACCGATGACCGAAATAAATGGTGCCGGTCGCGCCCTTTTCGATGAGGCAGCCGGCAGTCAATTCCTTGCGCAATGCGGTGTCATCATAGTCGTGCCGAACATCGGAGGTGGCTTCCCGGCATATTTCGGCTGGCACGGATGCAAGCGTGACGGTGGAGACGCCACCTTGTTCCCATAGCCAATACGCGAGAGCACGGTTGAAATTTCGTCGGACTTCAAGGGAAAAATGGGGATCGCGACCACGCTTGTTCACTTCCCGATCGATGAGGAAGTGAACAAACCTATCAAACAGCCGATACTTTGAGAGGTCGGTAAGCGATTGGTTCGGGTCGGTCGCTATCTGGCAGAGCATTTGTGCGTGCACCGGCCGCTTCAGTAACTCGTCGAATGCGTCACTCAGTAATTCAGCCAACCGCGACGCAATCCAGGTTTCATCCACGGGATTGCCTGAGCCGCGCGCGGCTTCGCGTGCGACGACCGGAAAGAAACTCTCGACGAATTTTCGCGCTTCATCCGCCGTGAAATTGCGGACGGTCAATTCGCGGAAGGCACGACGTCCTCGCGTTGCGACCTCCTGGCCACCTGCTGTAATTTGACGCCCGTGGATGATTGATTTGAATTCGTAGTCATCCTGGAATGCCGTGTCGCGACCAAGGATGACAAGCTTCGCTGCGTTCTTGTCGAGGCGCATCAGCTCCGTGATGTTCGCCTCAAAACGCGCCAGGGTCATGCCATGCTTCATTTCGTCGAAGCCGTCGAAGATAACGACGTAGCGACCTGCCTTGTTCAGCTTTTCAAAGAGACCAAAGTTATAGCCGCGTACACCGGGACGAGTGGTGAAGACCTTCCCCAACAGCCCTTCAAGAGACTGCTCATCGACGATGTCACCCAAGGGGACGAGGACCGGCACGCGACGGGACGGTTCTTTGAGAGCTTCGCGAGCCAGAACTACCGCGATGTGCCGCGCAAATGTGGATTTGCCTTTACCGTATCCCGCGACGATGGCGAGTGGAAGTGCATCCGCCTCATCGATCCAGTCTCGCACGACCTTCTCCAGATCGACACCATCTTCAGTTTTCAGTGGAACGTACCAACCGGCTATTTTTTCGACATCGTAGGATGAGATGAGGTCGTGAAGGTAGCTATCAAGGCCCAGCAGGCGACGTTGAAACTCTGCGAACGTCATTGCCTTACAGCCGCGCTTCCCATCAACCAGCGCACGACCGTCCGGGCTTATTGGACCTTTGGATACGAGCCAGGCTCGATCGGCATCGTCCTTGTCGATCAGGGTGCCGTAATCGACCACGAATTCGCGACATTCTGGGAGTCCGAGTGTGCCTTCGTGGTCCTTCGCCTCGACCACATACTTGAGCGGTCCATCCAGATCTTCGCGACGCCAGCGGACATCGACCTTCTTGAACTCTTCACGCGTTTCCGTCTCGGCGACGAAGCTCGCGGCTTCGAGCATCGACGCGACCAGATCACGAAAGGCGTTACCTTTTTGCGTGGTGCTCTCGCGCTCCTGCTCCGACATCAACCTAAAACCTTCTTAAGAGCGCCCCGGCAAGCACCGCAACCCGCCCGAAATGGCGGTCAAACCGATCGTGTTTCAACAGCGCGCGTAACCTCCGGCTCGTCACTCCCTCATCAAGACTCAAGGCTGATCGGCCCACTGACTCCCACCGCGGTGATTCTTGCCCCTTTAGCATGTTCCTGCTATGTTCTCAATGCTTTTGAGGCCTGAAATCGTGGCATACCGTATTGCCATGCCTTCGTTGATTGCGGAGCGACCTCGCGATTTGGTCGTCTACACGCTCGACCTCGCGCGAGATCATCCCTGACTTCGACGGCCACTGGCGGCTGGCGGCTATTAGGTGCGATGATGCGTCACATCCCCGGACCGTCCCGTCCATCAAGCCAATTGCCAGCCCGAATATCCCAGCGCCGATGTTCGGCGTGATCTCCGAAAAAATGAAGGAGCGCCAGCCCGTCGCCCTGCATGGACATGTCGAAGTCGCGATCAAGCTCAGATCCGTCGGCAATTGGCGCGACTGTGAGCGATACCGTTCGTGGTAGCCGACCTAGGTTGTCGGATAGGCTTCGCAGAATCTCTTTAGCCGATTGCTCGTAGATTGCGAACAATGGATATTCGGGCCACCACCAGAATGGGTGATCGCGCCCCGTCCAGAAGCGCTTTCCGCGACGCTCGAACACCCAGAAATCTTGCACAAGGCCTTCCGGATCCAAAACGTCCGCGCCTTGCCCCGAAAGGCTGTTGCGCATCACGCGGGCCACATTTGTTGCTCCGCAGAGAAGAAAGACGGATTCGTAGTTTGCATAGGCGATCAGCCCACTCGGCTCTCGTCGCTCACCTTCTCGCCGAAATCCACCTCCTGGTGGCTCGCCGCCGCCTCTTCCGCTCCTTTGGGGATCTGGGTAAGTGGGCACATGTTGCATTTTCGGAGCAGGCTCGGGGGCCGGCTGCGGTGCATAGCTTGCCGCGGCAGAAAGAGAATGTGCCGGCGTGCTGACTGAGCTACGAACCTGAAGCACTTGCGGGCTTGCGATTGCCAGGGTGGACAGGCGCGCACCTGGAATTGTGCCAAAAGCGATTGCGTAACCGCTGGCTACCTCCAAGTCGCCGCTCTTGGCGCCGACGATGTGGCGTACCTGCTCGTTGTAGGCCTCCTGGGCGAGGTTAAGGATCGGCTTTCGCTTCGCTTTTTGCGTCGACAAGCTGCCTTTCGCCTCGACGACGACGATGCTTTGCGGCTGAAATCCGTGCGCACCTGCTGGATCGTAGACGAAATCAGGAATTTTCTTTGTCGACTCGCTCCTGCTGGGCTTCAGCGCGAGTTCACGCGTGTTTGCGGACCAGTGGAAGCCCATGCGCTGCATGACAAGGTCGGCAACAACCGCTCCGAGCTTCGCGGCAAGCGACGTTCGTTGCTCGTCGGCCAGAATATTGATCTTGGTGGTGAATAGAAATTCGTCGTCTTGCGCGTCAACGAACAAATTCATATGGCTTGCCAAGTACGCGGCGCTCGTTCGAGCGAGTTCTTGTCGTTCCTCATGGGAAAGTTCTGGGACAGCAGACAGAAGCGCGGTAGTTCGCGCAAGCGACAGAACCAAGTCTTCCCAAGTGAACGACAGTGGATTTGGACAGGAAAGCTCGTTTCCTCCACGTATCAGATTTTGCCGAACGCGTATCGGGCTCAAATCGTTGATCTGTTTGAAAGGCTGACCCCAGTTCATTGTTGCCTCAACTAACCAAATGAAATCACGAGCATTAAAAAGTGCGTCGTCGCTGCTTTCGTCACCATCCCAGACGGCTGAACAGCGATCGCGTAGATGGCAGGACAAGACGATCGTCCCAGCTGACGGTCTTGGCTCTGGGCTTTTTCGATCCGTCGGGCGTCACGATCGCAAGCTCGCCCTCATCTCGAAGAAGGATCAGCTGCCGGTTCATAATGTCGGAGGTGACGGGCGTATCGTTGCAATTGCCTGCAAAGAGATCTTCGACAACCAGACCTGCGCCGTTGCGATTCGCTGCGTGGATCATACGCGGGAGTTGATCGAGGACGGCCGCTTCCGAGCGCTTCATTGCATCGTCATCGAACATAAAAGTGAGAAACTCTTGGCGCAAATCTTTCGAAGGATCGAAACCGAGCGCATGGAAACCAGCACCACCATGATGCTGAAAATGGTTATTCAAGCGCCAATGCAGTTTTCCCATCTCGTCCCGCGCCTGACGATGGTTCGACAGGTGTAGCAACCAGTATGATCGGTGGGCCTCAACAGAATGAATAAAGAATGGCGTGTAGAACCGAGATCCAGTTCGATCTTGGACATGGCGATACAGTGCATTCTGAATCAGGTAGCGCCATCCCTCTCCTGTTCGAAGATCAATCAAAGCCCGAACATCTTCGCGGTTGAGGTCGATATTCAGGAGCGCCTGCGTTTCGGCCGTTTTCATGGACAAGAAGTCGATCAAAGCGTCGACGGCGAATGTCAGCAGTATCTCGGGATTTTTCAAAGTACCAAGGATCGTGCGGATCGTCTGTAGTCGAACATCGCTCCAGCCATATTGGTCCAGAAAAAACAACGAACGGTGTGCGGATCCCTTTTTCTGAATATGAGCGATCACGTCCGGGCAGGCGTCCTCAAACAGGGTTTCACGAATGAAAATATCCTGGCCCAGACGCGGACCGTAGCCGCGCTTTCGAAGTACGTCCGTCAGGAAGGCAACATGATGGTGGTTGGCGTCGATGAAGAAGAAATCGGCCCTGATATCGAATCCTTTCGCGCGTGCTTCGTTCAGTGCCTTTTCCGCTGTCTCAACTGCTTTCAACAAGCGGAGCGGCGAGCCATCAACTTCGGCAGAGCCTTGACGATAGAGCCCCCCGCCGCTGAAGCCGTCTACAATGGTCAGGTTGAGCATCGTCTGGCTGGGGGTGCGCGTGAGGCGCTCAATATAGATCCCAAGGTATTGTTCGAAAATGTCGTGTTTGGCAACGCTATGGGATCCAAGAACAGGAAACGGATCGCCGAGCTTCCACTCATACTGTCCGCTCATCGCGTAAGGTGCTCCGTTGCTCGTGGCTGACTATGCAGAACCCAAAGGACGACCCAACGCCGGCGGGCAACAATGCCGATATTCTCTCTTACCTGAGTGGGAGCACAAGCCGACATTGCCGCTCAGATTGCCGCTGCGATGGCGCACCTGGCGTTGGGCTATGTCTATGTCGTCAGGGCGACAGCGAAGCCTCGGGCATTTGGTCCCAAACCTGATCGCGATATACGCGTCCATTGGCCTTTTTGGAACGGCGCTTGTTGTCTTTCCCCCATGTCCCCCACTGCTTGAAGAAGAACGCGGTGTTGTGCATCGCACACCGATCGAAGATCTCATCAATCCATTCTTCGCGGATCGGGCGGGCCGACCTTCCGCTCTCTCCCCCGACGATGGCCCAGTGGATGTCACGGAGATCGACTTCCCCGACCGGTCCGATCAGCGGCTCAAATGAGATAAAGCGGATCGCCGCCGGGACAGTACGCAAATGATCGATACGGCCAGTGACGGCGGCATTCTCAACGCTGGTCCCGAGCCACACGTTCGGCAGAACGTCGCCGATCTTGGAGCGAACCAGCGCGCCCATCCGCTCTGGGCGCTTGGTGAGGATCTGGTAGTGATGATGGGGTGTGGCACGCATGACGGCCCACACTTTCAGGATGAAGGCGTCGCTGACCCGATCATGAAACAGGTCGGACATCGAGTTAACGAAGATTTTTCGCGGCTTTTTCCAGCGCAGCGGAATGTCCAAGGCGGCCTTGTCTTCACGTACCACGCCGTTCCAAACGGTTCGTTTGCCGCTGCGGCGCGTGAGTCCTTTATATTTCGGGACATTCATCGCCTGAAGTCGTCTCGCCATTTCCATGGCATAGCAATTCGTGCAGCCGGCGCTGACGATGGAGCAGCCAGCAACCGGATTCCAGGTGGCGTCGGTCCATTCAATTTGCGTCTCAGCCATGACCGCTCCCACACCGCACTCTCGCTCGTCGATCACGGTCAATAGCAGGTTAACCGTTAAGATCGGGTTGGAAGGTGCCTATTGCAGCGCCTACCCGCTGTAACACTTGAAGCGACCGTATTGGACGCCCCTGATGAAGCCCTGCGAGACCTTCGCCTCCAACTGCCATTGCACCAGAAGCAGGCTCCGGATCGTGCGTCGCGGGTCGCCATCATGCGCCGCAATCGCCTGATCCACGGCCATGTCGAGCCGTTCCGATTCCGACATGGAATCGGCTTCCGCCGCTTCGGACATTTCGAGTTCCTGATTGACCTTGCTTGGCTTACGTTCTTATTTTGTTCTCATGGAGTCAAGCAGCGAAAAACGCCGGTTTCCGGTGCCCTGGCGGGTCGAGGAGGAAAATGCCGAGACATTCGTCGTCACCGACGCCAACGGGACGAAGGTCGCATGGGTCCATCATCGCGAGGCCGCGTCGCGTTATCATCTGGGCGCGCTCGGACTGAGCTTTGACGAGGCCCGGCGAATTGCGAATGCGATCGCGCGCCTGCCCGAATTCCTGAAGCAGCGCCGGGGATTCTTTCAGCGCGGCGGCGGCGGTTACCGATGGAAGCCGAGCCGCCCCTATCATGTCGCGCTTGGAGGACACTTATCTGCGCACCCACTGGGGCGAGATCGACGTGCTCTGCCGTCTCAACAGTCTGCCGTTCAATCCGACTGGCGAGATCATTCAGAACGGCGGGGCCTGGCGCGTCCATGAATTCGCACAACAGATGGATGCCATCCTGTTCTGGGACAGGTTCGAAGGTCGCTAGCTCGTGGGCGAGGAGTTTCACTATCCCGAACGCCCGGCGAACCTGCCGGAACTGAAGCCGCTGAAGAACTGGCGCAAGCCTAACCCCAGAGACTTTCGCTGACGCGCGGCTTCTCTGTCTGAATTCTGCATCATTCTTGGAATAGAGTTTGCGTCTCGCACCCAACATGGAAGAGGCAGGACGATGCGTCAGCTTGTTCGGATCGCCATTGTTTCTGTCTGCGTTGCCGTGGCCTCCTCGCCCGCGTCCGCCTGGTGGGACGCAGGGCACATGCAGATCGCCTACCTCGCCTACAAGAAACTCGATGACGTCGCGAAGGAGAAGGCGGACGCGCTGCTGAAGCTCAACACGGATTATCCAAAGTGGACCGCCGGCGCGCCTGACGAGAAGACGGCGAAGCTCTACGCCTTCATCCAAGCGGCGACCTGGGCCGACGACATCAAGACAAAGCCTTACGGGTACACGCGCGATGCCGTCACGAGTCCGACCGCAGGCCAGAACATCGGCTATGCCGACCGCAATCAGCATGCCTACTGGCACTACAAAGACGCCAACTTCTCGCCTGACGGAACGTCATGGCCGGCGTCCGATCCCGTCGATCTCGTTACCCAGCTCAAGCTGATGATCGCGGCCTTGCCGGCATCGTCCGACGCCTCCGACGATGTGCGCTCGTATGACCTTGTCTGGATTCTGCATCTTGTCGGCGATGCGCATCAACCGCTTCATGCCGTCTCGCGGTTTACCCAATCCATTCCGAAGGGAGATTCAGGCGGCAACGCCGAGTCTGTTATCCCCGCGACGGGCGAGACCGTCATTTTTCATGCCTATTGGGACCGCATGTTCGGCGGCTATGCGTCGCCTTATGGAGCCGTGTTCGACGCGGATGCCAAGGACGGGCTTGGCAGCGTCGCCGTGAGCGAGACGTCGGCGCAGATCTCCGATCCGGAGGTCTGGATAAAGGAGAGCGCGGAGATCGCGAAGCAGTTTGCGTATGCGCCGCCGATCGGTCTCGACAGAACTTCCGTTCTGCTGACGCGCGACTATGAGACGAATGCGCGCGCGGTTGCGCGCAAGCAAGCCGCGCTCGCTGCCGTGCGCCTCGCCAATCTTCTGAATGCGGCGCTGAAGTAGCTCTCTTCAATTTCCGCCGTGCTTGTGCGCATCACGCATCTCCTCATCGCGTGAGATCGCGCGTTGTCCCCTTAATCCACTGCACACGCACGCTGCGATTTCAGCCGTTTCGCCGTTGCTAGGTCATTCTACGCCAGACTACGACGGCCATGATTGGCTTGTTGCCCCGTCCCCGATGATGCCTTTTGTATTCGTCCCCGGCGCTCGGCGAATTCTCGCCGCGCTTCTTGGGGGACGCGATGGCTGGGACCGGACAAAACAAAGACTCCGCCTCGCGCGGGGCGCGGATGCTGCGCACCGCGCTTGGCCCAGCCATCGCGACTTATCTGCAGGACGCCTCCGTCGTCGAGGTGATGCTCAATCCCGACGGCCGGCTCTGGATCGATCGCCTGAAGGGCGGCCTCGAGGACACGGGTGAGCGGCTCTCTCCGGCGGATGGCGAACGCATCGTGCGCCTTGTCGCGCACCATGTCGGCGTCGAAGTCCATCCCGCCTCCCCGCGCGTGTCCGCTGAACTGCCGGAGACCGGCGAGCGTTTCGAGGGACTGATTCCGCCGGTCGTCGCTGCGCCGACGTTTGCGATCCGAAAGCCCGCGGTCGCCGTCTTCACCCTCGACGACTATGTCGCCGCCGGCATCATGCGGCCGAAGCAGGCCGAGCTGCTGCGGCTCGCGGTCGAGAAGCGAAAGAACGTGCTGGTCGCCGGCGGCACCTCGACCGGCAAGACCACGCTGGTCAATGCACTGCTCGCGGAAGTCGCCAAGACATCCGACCGCGTGGTGCTGATCGAGGACACCCGCGAGCTGCAATGCGCAGCGCCCAATCTTGTCGCGCTGCGCACCAAGGACGGCGTCGCCACGCTCTCCGATCTCGTGCGCTCGTCGCTGCGGCTCCGGCCGGATCGCATCCCCGTCGGCGAAGTACGCGGCGCCGAGGCGCTCGAACTGCTGAAAGCCTGGGGAACGGGACATCCCGGCGGCATCGGGACGATTCACGCAGGAAGCGCGATCGGCGCGTTGCGCCGGCTCGAGCAACTGATCCAGGAAGCGGTGATCACCGTGCCCCGCGCGCTGATCGCCGAGACCATCAACCTCATCGTCGTGCTCGCCGGCCGCGGCTCCAAACGCCGCGTCGCCGAACTCGCGGCCGTGCGCGAACTCGCGCCGAACGGCGACTACGTCCTCCTCTCCAGCATCCACGAAGCCAATCCCGAAGGTGACCGCACATGATGTTCATTCGCCCCAAGTCCCGACACGCGCTCGCGCTCTTCCCGGCGATCCTTGTGTTCGCCGCCGCCACGCTGCCCGCGCAAGCCGCCGGCTCCAACATGCCGTGGGAGCAGCCGCTCAACCAGATCCTGCAATCGGTCGAAGGCCCGGTCGCGAAGATCATCGCCGTGATCATCATCGTCACCACGGGTCTGACGCTCGCTTTCGGCGACACGTCGGGCGGCTTCAGGCGGCTGATCCAGATCGTTTTCGGGCTGTCGATCGCCTTCGCTGCCTCCAGCTTCTTCCTCTCATTCTTCTCGTTCGGCGGCGGGGCGGTGATCTGATGACTGAGCCCGTTGAACCCATCCCCGGTTTCACCGCGCCCGTGCATCGCTCGCTCAGCGATCCAATCCTGCTCGGCGGCGCGCCCCGCACGGTCGCGATCGCGAACGGCACGCTTGCCGCCGCGCTCGGTCTCGGCCTGCGCTTATGGATTCCGGGTCTGTTGCTCTGGGCCATCGGACACGCCGCCGCGGTCTGGGCCGCCAAGCGCGACGCGCAATTCGTCGATGTGGTGCGCCGTCACCTGCGCTACCCCACGCATTTTGGCGCGTGAGGTGCTGCGATGATGAACCTCGCTGAATATCGCAAACGCCCCGCTCTGCTGGCTGACTTCCTGCCTTGGGCCGCATTGATTGCGCCCGGCGTCGTGCTCAACAAGGACGGCAGCTTCCAGCGCACCGCGCGGTTTCGCGGGCCGGATCTGGACAGCGCAACACCCGCCGAACTGGTCGGCACCACAGCGCGTCTGAACAACGCTCTGCGTCGGTTGGGCTCGGGCTGGGCGATCTTTGTCGAGGCGCAGCGCAACGTCGCCAACCGCTATCCCGACAGCCGTTTTCCCGATGCGGTCTCCGCGCTTGTCGACATGGAACGCCGGGCGCAATTCGAGGAACACGGCTCGCATTTCGAGAGCGCGTATTTCCTGACGCTGTGCTGGCTGCCGCCGGCGGAGGACGCCGCCCGCGCCGAGGCCTGGCTCTACGAGGGCCGTGCCCGCACCGGCGTCGACGGCCATGAAGTGCTGCGCGGCTTCGTCGATCGCACCTCTCGCGTGTTGCAACTGATCGAAGGCTTCGTGCCCGACGCGGCGTGGCTCGATGACGCGGAAACGCTGACCTATCTGCACGCCTGCATCTCGACCAAACGTCATCGCGTCCGTGTCCCCGAGATCCCGATGCAGATCGATGCGCTGCTGGTGGATGAACCCATGACCGGCGGACTTGAGCCGAGATTGGGGGCGCAGCATCTGCGCACGCTCAGTGTGATCGGGTTTCCGACCGCGACCTATCCGGGCGTGCTCGATGAACTCAATCAGTTGGCCTTTCCGTATCGCTGGTCGACGCGCGCCATCATGCTCGACAAGACGGATGCCACCAGGCTGCTCACCAAGATCCGCCGGCAATGGTTCGCCAAACGAAAGAGCGTCGCGGCGATCCTGAAGGAGGTGATGACCAACGAGGCCTCGACGCTGCTGGATACGGACGCCGCCAACAAGGCCGCCGATGCCGATGCTGCCTTGCAGGAACTCGGCAGCGACATGATCGGCCAGGCCTATGTCACCGCCACCATCACGGTGTCGGACACCGACCCCGCCACAGCCGATGAGAAACTCCGTCTTGTCGAGAAGGTGATCCAGGGCCGCGACTTCACCTGCATGGTCGAGACGGTGAATGCGATCGAGGCCTGGCTTGGCTCCCTGCCCGGCCATGTCTACGCCAACGTCCGGCAGCCGCCGGTCTCCACCCTCAATCTCGCCCACATGATTCCGCTGTCCGCGGTGTGGGCGGGGCCGGAACGGGACGAGCATCTCGGTTCACCCCCGCTGTTCTTCGCCAAGACCGAAGGCGCGACCCCGTTCCGGTTCTCTCTCCATGTCGGCGATGTCGGCCACACCCTGATCGTCGGACCGACCGGCGCCGGCAAGTCGGTACTGCTGGCGCTGATGGCGCTGCAGTTCCGCCGTTACGAACGCAACCAGATCTTCGCGTTCGATTTCGGCGGCTCGATCCGCGCCGCAGCGATCGGGATGGGCGGCGACTGGCACGATCTCGGCGGCGCGCTGTCGGACGACAGCGAGTCCTCCGTCACCCTGCAGCCGCTGGCGGCCATCGATGATGCGGCCGAACGTGGCTGGGCGGCGGAATGGATCGCGGCGATCCTCGCGCGGGAGGGCATCACCGTCACGCCTGAAGCCAAGGAACATCTGTGGACGGCGCTGACCTCGCTGGCCTCCGCACCGCCAAGCGAGCGGACCCTCACGGGTCTGTCGGTGCTGCTGCAATCCAGTGCGCTGAAGCAGGCGCTGCGTCCCTATTGTCTCGGCGGTCCGTTCGGGCGGCTGCTCGATGCCGAAGCCGAGCATCTCGGCGATGCTCCGGTGCAGGCCTTCGAGACCGAAGGGCTGATCGGCAGCGCGGCTGCATCGGCCACGCTCTCCTATCTGTTCCACCGCATTGAAGGCCGGCTCGACGGCTCGCCGACGCTTCTGATTATCGACGAAGGCTGGCTAGCGCTCGACGACATCGGCTTCGCCCAGCAATTGCGTGAATGGCTGAAGACCCTGCGCAAGAAAAATGCCTCGGTGGTGTTCGCTACCCAGTCGCTCGCCGACATCGAGGATAGCGCGATTGCCGCCGCCATCATCGAGAGCTGCCCGACACGGCTGTTCCTGCCGAACGAGCGCGCAATCGAGCCACAGATCACGGCGGTCTATCGCCGCTTCGGGCTCAACGACCGCCAGATCGAGATCGTCAGCCGGGCCACGCCGAAACGCGACTACTACTGCCAATCCCGCCGCGGCAACCGGCTGTTTGAATTGGGCCTCGGCGACGCCGCGCTCGCCTTCGTCGCGGCCTCCTCCAAGACCGACCAGGTCACCATTGCCGAACTTGTCGCCGAACACGGACGCGACGGCTTCGCCGCGGCCTGGCTGCGGCGCAAGGGCAACGCCTGGGCGGCCGATCTCCTTCCCACCTTCACCCCGGAGCCATCCCCATGACCCGCATCCGTTCGCTTGCCGCAATCGCCGCTCTCGCCGCCTCCCTCTTCGCGGCCACGCCATCGTCAGCCCAGATCGCGGTGTTCGATCCGTCGAACTACAGCCAGAACCTGATGACCGCGGCGAATACGCTCAGGCAGATCGACAATCAGCTCACGGCGATCCAGAACCAGACCCAGATGCTGCTCAACCAGGCGCGGCATCTGACCAGCTTGCCGACGTCGCTGCTCAACGACATCGATCGCACCTTCACCCAGACCCAGAACCTGCTCCGGCAGGTCGACAAGATTGCCTATGACGTGCAGGCGATCGAGCAGACGTTTCAGAAGTATCAGGGCTTCAGCGCGTCGCAGAGCGATCAGCAATTGATCAACGGCGCGCGTGACCGCTGGCAAACCTCCGTCTCGGCGTTTCAGCATTCGATGAGTGTCGGCGCCACCACGGTCAACAACCTTCCCGCCACGCAATCGCACACCGATACGCTCGTCAGCGCCAGCCAGTCGGCGGTCGGCGTGCTGCAGGCGAGCCAGGCCGGCAATCAACTGCTCGCGGTGCAGGCGCGGCAGCTCGCCGATCTCACCGCGCTGATGGCGGCGCAAGGCCGGGCGCAGTCGATCGAACAGGCGAGGCAAGCCGCCGGCGAGGACCAGGCGCGCGAACAGGTCCGCCGCTTCCTGACCGGTGGTCAGGGCTATCAGCCGCAAACCGTGCAGATGTTCCACTGAAGGACGACGCCGATGCGCGACCGCGTGGCCATCACGATCCTTCTCGCTGCGTGTGTTGCGGGCTGCACCGCGCCGCTGCGCTGCGGGCAGGAGGCCGCGATTGGCAATGCCACCGAGCCGAGCGCGCTCGACGGCCGGCTCGTGCGCTGCAGTGCGCTCGACCCGAAGGTCGCCGCCGACGACGCCGACTGCAAAGGCGCCTGGGCGGAAGCCCGCCAGCGCATCCTGCCAACACCATCGGGGAAATAACCATGAACAACACCGGCGTGATTGATCATTTCCTCGACGTCTTCACCCGCTACATCGATTCCGGCTTCGGCCTGCTCGGCAGCGATGTCCAGTATCTCAGCGCCACCCTGATTGCGATCGACATCACGCTGGCCGGCCTGTTCTGGGCGATGGCCGCGGACGAAGACGTCATCGCACGGCTGATCAAGAAGACGCTCTATATCGGCTTCTTCGCCTTCATCATCGGCAACTTCAATTCGCTGTGCCGCGTGGTGTTCGAGAGCTTCTCCCAATTGGGGCTCAAGGCGTCGGGCTCGGCGCTGTCGTCGGCGGATTTTCTGCGGCCGGGGAAACTGGCGCAAGTCGGCGTCGACGCCGGCAAGCCGCTGCTCGACGCCGCCTCCGGCCTGATGGGCTACGTCTCCTTCTTCACCAACTTCGTCCAGATCTTCGTGCTGCTGGTGGCGTTTCTGGTCGTGGTCATCGCCTTCTTCATCCTGGCGGTGCAGCTCTTTATGACGCTGATCGAATTCAAACTGACGACGCTTGCGGGCTTCGTGCTGATCCCGTTCGCCCTGTTCAACAAGACCTCGTTCCTCGCCGAAAAAGTGCTCGGCAATGTCGTCGCCTCCGGCGTCAAGGTCCTGGTGCTCGCCGTTATCGTCGGTATCGGCACGTCTCTCTTCAGCGAATTCACTCAAGGATTCGGCGGCAACCAGCCGACCATCGAGGACGCGCTCGCGATCATGCTGGCGGCGCTGGCGCTGTTCGGGCTCGGCATCTTCGCGCCCTCGATCGCCGCGGGGCTTGTGTCGGGCGCGCCGCAGCTCGGCGCGGGCGCCGCGGTCGGGACTGCTGTGGCCGCAGGCGGACTTGGCGTCGCCGGCGCAATGGCGGCAAGCGGCGCCGTGGGCGTTGCCGGCGGTGCAATCGGTGCCGGCACACGCGGCGTGGCATCAGCCGCAGGACTATCGCCGGCCTCAACCGCGTCGACTTCAAGCGGCCCACCTGCCTGGGCGCAGCGCCAGGCCCGCAGCCAGACCATTAAGCATGGCGCCTCCGCCGCCATTCATGCCGTGCGCTCCGGCGACCACGGCGGCGGCTCGAATTCCGTTCCTCTCAATCAGGATGACCGCGCATGACTCTGTTCCGCCGACCGAGCGTCCGTTACGGCAAGACGCCCGCGCCCGAGACGCCGTATCAGAAGGCAGCCCAGGTCTGGGACGAGCGCATCGGCTCGGCGCGAGTCCAGGCCCGCAACTGGCGGCTGATCGCCTTCGGCAATCTCGCGCTCGCGGCCGGTCTCGCGGGTGGTCTGGTCTGGCATGCGACACGCGGCACCGTCGTGCCCTGGGTGGTGCAGGTCGATCAGTTCGGCCAGGCGCAGGCGGTGGCACCAGCGGTCGCCGACTACAAGCCGACCGATGCACAGATCGCCTGGCACCTGGCGCGTTTCATCGAGCAGGTGCGCGCGATCCCGGTCGATCCCGTCATCGTGCGGCAGAACTGGCTGTCGGCCTACGACTTCGTCACCGATCGCGGCGCGCTGGCGCTCAACGACTATGCGCGCACCAACGATCCCTTCGCCAAGGTCGGCAAGAGCCAGGTCGCGGTCGATGTCTCCAGCGTGATCCGGGCTTCATCGGACTCGTTCCGGATCGCCTGGACTGAGCGCCGCTACGAGAACGGCTCTCTCGCCGCGACCGAACGCTGGACCGCCATTCTCACCATCGTCATCGAGACCCCGCGCGACACGGAAAAGCTGCGCCGCAACCCGCTCGGGGTCTTCATTCACGCCCTCAACTGGTCAAAGGAGCTTGGCTGATGCGACCCCGCACCCTTCTTCACATTATTATATGCACGTTGCCGGCCGCGGGTTGCGCCAACACCTGGAAGCCGCCGCAGATCGGCTATGACGATCTCGAGCCGGCGGTGCTGCAGGCCGACCCGCCGAAGCCTGTCCAGGTGGTCGAACTACCGAAACCCCTGCCCCTTCCCGGCCAGCTCAAGCCGTTGCCGGGAAAGACCACGGCGAAACCCGAGCCGAAGGATCCGAAGGAGCGGGTCGCCAAGGCCAATGACGCCGCGCGGGTGCAGCCGACACGTCACGGCTATCTCAACGCCGTGCAGGTCTATCCCTTTGTCGAGGGCGCGCTCTATCAGGTCTATACCGCGCCGGGACAAGTCACCGACATCGCGTTGCAGGATGGCGAGCAACTGGTGGGATCGGGTCCGGTCGCCGCGGGCGACACGGTGCGCTGGGTGATCGGCGACACTGAAAGCGGGACAGGTGCGACCAAACGGATTCACATCCTGGCAAAGCCGACGCGGCCGGATCTCACCACCAATCTCGTCATCAACACCGACCGGCGAACCTATCTGATGGAGTTGCGCTCCACGGAGAAAACCTACATGGCCTCGGTGTCGTGGCAATATCCACAAGACCAGTTGATCGCGCTGCGCCGGCAGAACGAACAGGCGGATGCTGCGGCGCCGATCGACAGCGGCATTGACTTGGGCAAGCTGCGCTTCCGCTACGCGATCGAGGGCGACGCGCCGCCGTGGCGGCCGACGCAGGTGTTCGATGACGGCGCCAAAGTCTATATCGAATTCGCTCGGGGCATCAGCCAAGGCGAGATGCCGCCGCTGTTCGTGATCGGCAGCGATGGCGCGACCGAACTCGTCAACTACCGCACGCGGCAGAACTACTACATCGTCGACCGGCTGTTCGCGGCGGCCGAACTTCGCCTCGGCGGCGACAACCAGCAGAAAGTCCGCATCATTCGCACCGACGGATGGAGGTTGTGGTGAGCGATCAGCACCCCCATCCCGACGATGCGCTGGCCGCGCAGTTGCGGCTGCATCCGGAGCCGCCTCGCGTGACGCGACTTTCCAGAAAAGTACTGGCCGCTCTCGGGAGCGTGGTCGGCATCGCCGTGCTGGGCGCGATGATCTACGCGCTGCAATCGCGCGGTATGCGAACCGGCAACGGCACTGAGCTCTACTCAACCGACCACAAGACCACCGCGGACGAACTTGCGAGGCTGCCGAAAGACTACACCGGCCTGCCGCAGGAAGCGCCGCCGCCGCGGACAGTCCCGCAACTCGGACCTCCCCTTCCCGGCGATCTTGGCCGGCCCATTCTCAACGCCCAGGGCGGTGCGACCGGGCTCGATCCAGGTGAACAGCGGATCGTGCAGGAGAATGAGGCGGCCCGCGTCAGCCGCGTGTTCGCCTCGACCAATGTGCGCCAGGCCATCGCGTCCGCCGCCACGACGCCCGCGGCATCGCCGGCGAACGCGCTTGCGCCTGACACCAAACCGCCGCTCGATCCGGATTCGTTGCAGAACATGCAGGACCGCAAGCTCGCCTTCGCCAATGCCGTGCCCGACAAGCGCACGGTGAGCCCAGACCGGCTTGAGCGTCCCGCATCGCGCTACATCGTCCAGGCCGGTGTGGTGATCCCGGCGGCGCTCATCACTGGCATCCGCTCGGATCTGCCGGGCGAGATCACCGCGCAGGTCACGGAGAACGTCTATGACAGTCCGTCCGGCAAATATCTCCTGGTGCCGCAGGGTGCGCGGCTGATCGGGCAATACGACAGCCAGATCTCCTTCGGGCAGTCGCGTGTGCTCCTGGTGTGGAATCGCATTATCATGCCGAATGGCCGATCGATCGTGCTGGAGCGGCAATCGGGCGCGGACCGCGCGGGTTATGCGGGTCTGGAAGATGGCGTCGATTACCATTGGGGCAACCTGCTCGGGGCGGCTGCGATCTCCACGCTTCTTGGCATCGGCAGCGAACTGGTTCTCAGCGGCGACAACTCGCTGGTGCGAGCGCTCAGAACCGGCAGCCAGGACACCATCAACCAGAGCGGCCAGACCCTGGTGCGGCGGCAACTCAACGTGCAGCCGACGCTGACCATCCGGCCGGGATTTCCGGTGCGCGTCATCGTCAACCGCGACCTGGTCCTTGCGCCTTATAAAGTCTGATGAGGATGACAATGAGCAAGCTCAAGCTCGGAGCGCTACCGGACGACAAGCCGATCAAGCTCACCATCGAATTGCCCGCTTCCGTGCATCGCGATCTTCTTGCCTATGCCGAGGTGCTGACGCGTGACACAGGGCAGTCGGCCGATCCGATCAAACTGATCGCGCCGATGCTGGCCCGCTTCATGGCGACGGATCGCGCGTTCCGAAAGGTGCGGAAGACCGTCCCGTTCGCAGCCGATCAATCGCCCCGATCGTGACGGGATCGGAGCGGTCTGTCATCGGCTCGCGCAGCGTGTCGAGGAAGGTCCGAAGCGCCGGATTGTCGTTGTGGGGCATCCAGCAGGCAAAAAACGGCACGAGGCTTGGCGTGTGTCCGTCGGTGAGCAGACGGTAGACGATACTGGAATGCTCCGTGCTGGCGTCGGATTCATAAACCAGTGTCACGTCATGTCCGAGCCCGATGAGACTGAGCGAGAAGTCATGCCCGATGTTGTGATGATGGATCGTCGGCATCGGGCCCGTGCGGTTGAGCTTGTGCAGCAGGAGTTCGCCGAGATCGGGACCCGGATCGCGGCCGAGGATGACGTGCTCCTTGCGCAGATCGTCCCACGCCAGCGGCCGCTTGCCGGCAAGCGGATGCGATCTTGGCATGGCCACGAGGATATTCTCGCGCCACAACGCCATGACTTCGTGAGAGCCGTGGCGGGTGTGATCGGCAACGATCGCGATGTCGATCGCGCCGGCATCGAGGCGTTTCATCAGATCCTTGCGCTCGCCGTCGGTGTATTGGATCTGCACTGCGGGAAACCTGTCCCGATAGGCCGCGAGCGCCGCGCGCAACCGGCCGCGCCACGGCGACACAGAAAGTCCGATCCGGAGCGAGCCGCTGTGTCCGCGCCTGGAGGCGGAGGTGTTGACCAGCACCAGATTGAGGTCATTGAGCACGCGGCGGATTTCCGCGATGAATCCCTCGCCGGCGACGGTGCGCCGCAGCCCGTGCCGGTGACGGGTGAAGAGCTTGACGCCGATCTGGGTCTCGAGCGCGCGGACGCGCCGGCTGATGGTTGATGCGGGAACGCTGCATTGCTGTCCAGCCTTTGAAAAGCTGCCCTGCTCAGCGGCGGCGAGCGTTTGGATCAAGGTCACAAGCTCGGTGCCCCTGATCATCGCGGCACACGCCCCCGACAGGATTGCCGCGGCCTCGGATTGCGGTTGGAAGGCCGCTTCGATGCCTTGGGATTTTCTATTCGCCCAATACAATGGGCCGGTTTTTCCGCCGGTCACTCACCTGCGACCGACAGCCATCATTTCTTTGCCGACCGAGTGAACAACATCCCGGAACACGACAATCTTATTAAAGACAACTGAGCGGCTTCCAACCTGCAAAGTCTCGGGATGGACAGGCATGCACAAAGACGTGACTGGAGATTTCATCTCAACAAGATCAAGCCACGGGGAAAGTTCGTATCTCGTTTAATTCGGCCCAAATATAGACGACCTCGACTTCGCCGCGGTCACGATCGCCACGCCGGTGGGCCAATCGGTGACGAGCAGATACATCCATACCCTCGACATGACGCTCATCATGGCGACGGACACGATCTCCGGCTACATCCAAGGGCCTCTTCGACAGAGAGTCGTGAAATTTCCGGCGAGGGCTATCGCGGATCGACTGGATATCAGGCCTTGTCAGCCCGTCAGATTACCGGCAGCAAATCCTACGCGAGAAGCATGTGAAGCCAAGCGCCATGACCCGACCCGATATTGCTGCGTTCGTGCGGGGTTGCCCTTTAACCCGCCGAGCCCCTGCTTGAGGCCTTCCAGCAGCAGGAGGATGGCGACCCCGCAGCCGCGCGCGACTGCGATGTCGTCAGGGTGCAGTGGCCCGAAATGAAACAATTCGCGGGCCGATGGAGCGGCAACTGCCAGGGTAAGCATCGCGACCGTCGACGCCGTTGCCGACCACAAAGCCGGATTGCGCCGACGGAACGCCGCCCACAGCGAGGCGCACTTTGAACGGTTGACGAGGACGAAGCCGAGATTGGCCGCAACGAGCGTGGTGAATGTCAACGCGCGCGCGTCAGCCTCTTGCAAACCCTGGCGCAGCGCAAGCGCGAACAAACTGGCGACCAAAGCAGCATCAGTGCACCCTGTACTAGCTCCCAAGCGATATGCCGAGACCCAAAGAGCGTTTGCTCGGGCGCGCGTGGCTGGCGGTTCATCTGCCTCCTCTGCCTCCGTATCGAATACGATAGAACACATCGGATCGATGACGAGTTCGAGAAAGGCGATGTGCAGCGGCCAGAAAACAAGCGGCAACCCAAAGAGAAGTGGGATCAAGGCAGGCCGGCGATCAGAACGTGGATCGCAAAGATTTAGGCCGTCGCCTTGCGAAGATTGTCGTAGATGCGGCGGCCAAGGCGGACGGCAGCAACGATTGCGGCAAATCGTCGTCAAGCAGAACGAACGCTGCCGCCTCCTTGGCTACGTCGGTTCCGCGGCCTCCCATCGCGAGCCGATATGCGCCGCCTTGAGCGAGGGCGCGTCGTTGCCCCCGTCTCCCGTCATCGCGACAATTTCGCCGTTGGCTTTGAGCGCTTGGACTATGCGCAACTTTTGTTCCGGTATCGTGCGTGCGAACACCGTCGCACTGCGGGCTCATACAGCCAGTTCGGCGTCGTTCATGCGGTCAAGATCGGCGCTGGACACGACGTCGCTCGCGTTCAGTCCAGCTTGTTCCGCGATCGCCCACGCCGTGTCTCCATGTAGTCGCCGGTAATCATCACGACCCGCATGCTGGCTGAGCGGCATTCGCGGACAGCAGCCGGCACGGTCGGACGCAGCGGATCGGCCAGCCCAACGAGGCCGATAAAGCAGAATGATAGATCGCGCGGCGTTTCCGGCATCGCCATATCGCGCGGCAGTTCGGCAATCGCAACACCGAACACCCGCATCCCCTGCCGCGCCATCTCGTTGACCTTTCCGGCGAGCCGGGCGTGATCATCGGGCGAGAGCCCGGACAGACCGGCAATGGCCTCAGGCGCGCCCTTCGTCGCGGCAACCTGGCTGCCGTCGTCCTCCCATTCCCAAAGATTAGTCACGGCGAGTAGACCAGGACGCAGACCGTACTCCCGTTTAAGTGATAGCCCACGATACGGTGTGCTCGCCGCGAACGTGTCACTGCCAGGCGCGCGAAATGCCTTCTCGGTCGGGTCGAATGGATCGCGCGCGTTCGCAAGGATGCCGTATCGGATGAATTCAGCCGTAGCGCCGGCTGGCTCGCCGTCTCCCGTCCACCATCCCTCGCCCGCAGCGCCAAGGGCGACGATCGTCATGCGGTTTTCCGTCAAGGTGCCAGTCTTGCCGGTGCATACTCCGCCGCCCGCCACCGTTTGCAGCGCTGTCTAAGCGCGGGCCGGAAAGGCAAGACCATGAATAGGGCCGGTAGACCAGGATAGGAGCAGAAACCGAATATATGCTTCCGCAGTGCGGCAATGCGCACCAGTGAGACAAGCGCTGTCACCTCAGCGATTGGCAGAATCTCAAACTGCTACAGTTGCTCGCGCTCATGACTGTTTGTCGCCTGCTGAAGTGTCGTTTGCTCATCCATTGACACCGAGTGATGTTCGATATTGTGATAATGGATCGTTGGCAGTGGCCCCCGCACGGTTGAGCTTGTGCGGCAGGAGCGCGCCGAGATCGGGGCCGAGGATGACGTGTTCGTTGCGCAAATCGTCACAAGTTAGCGGCTGCTTGCTGGCGAGCTGGTGCGCCTCGGAATTGCAACGAAAATTCTCCCTCGCCACAGCGTGATCGCCTCATGGAAGTCATGCCGGATGTGATCGGCGACGTCTCATAAAAAAGCTCAGCGACAATTTGAGGCACTCTTTATTCTCAAGCCGTTTTGGCAATGAAATTGACCGCCCCGGCAGCAGATTCCCGCAGCAAGCGTCCGCGTAGTTATGGGCTGCCCCAACTTGTATTGGTTCGCACGGATCGCGCGGCGATCAGATCTGAGCAGATCGCTAAGGAAACTCGCTCGGGCGCAGCTACAAATTGACTCGGACAACGACCGCGCGGTTTCTGTCTCAGCGACCTGGCGGAGGCGGAATTCTGCGTGAGGTTGCCGGCTGACTCGGCATCGGCAACAGAAGGGGGGTGCTCGGCGTCCGGGGAGCAGCGACTGGGTCTGTTTGCGCCCCCTGATACGCCTCGATGCAGCGTCGCGTTTGATCCGGATCATTGAGCTGGGTGCATTCGTTAACGTTTTGGGTGTTTGGCCAGCGCGACTGAGCTTGTGCTGTTCCCGGTTCGAGAAACAGGAGGGCACCAATCGCGACAAATACACAAAAACGAGCTTTGGAACTCATGATCTTATCCCTCGATTGGATTGCAGGAAGAGACATCCTGGCGATGCCGAATTCATGTCCTTGCAGCCACACATCATAGCGATATGACATATTTCTTAGTAAACCTATCCCAACCACGTACCGAGCAAACTTCTTGTTGAGGCCAGCAACGTCCTCAGCAACAGCAGGTCAATTAAGAAACCTACGGGACCACTCGTTGGCCTCCGCTTCGCCGCCGATCGAAAGAACCGCAAACGGCTGCAGCTATATCCGGCACAACCGTTTGGAAAACCAGAAGGCGTCAGCCACCTGTTCCGATGATCCCTGGCGCTGATGCGCTATCCGCTGCCTGTCTTCTGACTGGCGCTGCGGAGGTCAAGCCGCCTTGGGGCTGAAGATTTGCCGGGTCAGGCTTATCGGCATTCCCGTGGACCCGAAGCACAGGACCTTGCGAAACGGCAGCAACAGGAGACGCCGGAATGGCTTGCTGGTGTTCCGGCGCCCATGGTTCGTATTTTTCTTGTGCCAGATATTTCTGAACAATGGATCGTTCGGCAACGGGATCAGCAAATCGCCAGATCTTTCGGCGTGCCCCCTCCACAACAGTGGCATAAACTGCCAGATCAATCGCCTGACGGACCGCGAGTTGCGTGGGTTCGGTACGCGTGATGCCTGCTTCCGCCTGAAGTAGCTTGTTTACGGCGACGTATTTAAACGCACTGCCCTGAACCGACACGGAATAGACTGTTTTTGTGGTTGTGACGCTGGTCAGCACCTGTCCAGACTGAACCGACACCACGCGCATGGCGACAGTCACGGTATCCTTGCGGTACTTTGCATCGCCACCAATTCCGAGATAATTGGCACCCAGCCCCCCGGTCACCACGTTGCCATCGAAGGCGATGATACCGCCCTCAATGATCAACCCCGCAAAGTGAAGCGGCGGCAGCGGCCGTGCGTTGTCTCCATCGATTTCCTTGCGGGTTGCGGTGACGAGCTGACGCTCCTGGAGAAGACTTGCGAGGCCGGTTCGTTCGACCACGGTGAACCAGCTTCCGTTGCCGGCGCGACGCAGTGCATCGACGGCGAAAGCTGTTCCGCCCTGCGTCACCGCACGTGAAAAAACAGCTAGGTTATCGTTAGGTTCATTTTTGCCGGTCAGGTCGGCAAACTGATAGACAGCGATATCGACCTTGCGCTTCGCCCGCGGCAATGTCTCAAGCTCCGCCGCCGTCACGGAAGGCAGCGTTACGGTTGGCGCTTCCTCGAGAAACTCGCGCGCGGGTGGAGGAGCACATCCGGCCAGGCCCAGCAAGCCCACGACGACAATTAAGAACCAACCCAAGCGCACCTTACGCAACCCCCCAGAGCCCAAGAAGTCCAAGCCACGGCAAACAACTCGTCACGGAATTAAACCGGCGCGCTCATCAACTAAGGCCCCGCCGGCACCACGATATTCGTAATCGAGGTGCCGTCATTGATCGCGATGTTGATCTGGTTGCCGACTTTTGCGAACGTAATCGACGTACTTCCAAAGCTGAAATTGCCGGATGTCTGGGCGTTGGCGCCGAAAATCGCCTGGGTGATCTGGTTCGCGAATGAGCTGAGCAACTGGCTCTGCAACTGCGCCGCAAAGATCTGCCCTGGCGTCAGGGCCGAGCTTCCACTGCTGCTGCCGCGCGCGGCCGCAGCTGCGGCTTGTGCTGCGGTCTGATTGGCGAGCGGAATGTTTTGTGCGTTAGCCAGGCCCAGCAGATTAGGACCATTGTTCGGATTGCCGCCGAATGAGGGATTGACCGGCTGATAGACCAACGTTCCTGCGCCCGCCCGCCCGCATGCCGCAACAACCAGCATCGCGGCAACGACCAGCATCGCGGCGGCAACCAGCATTCCAGGCCGCAGTCCAAGCGGGAAAACCGGCCATGGACAAAATCCATAGGTCGTTATCGCAGCCGCCTGAATGATAGGCCCATCGCATTTGCGTGCGATGTCAGCACGACGATCTGGCACGGACGTCCCCTATCCCAAAAACGCGCATGTCAGCGCAGCGCGATCCGCACTTACCGGCAACCCGCGCCCACCAACGACTAGATAGAAGACAACTGACGGCAGCCTAACCTGCAAAAAAATAGCGAAAAATTTACGATTCGCCCGGCCGGCTTCAGCCATCCCGCCAAGGCAGCGACTATCCGCCTGCCTGCGGTCCATTCCGCTCAAGCTCGCGGAAATCGGCGGAGAGTCCTAACGCTGAATTTAGGAAGCCAGCGCTCGGCTAAACGACCTCAAGCCCGGTTGAGCCTCGTCGGGGAAGCCGCATCATTTCCGTCCGATTCCGGTCTGGGTGACCGAGACCGACTGATTGCTGGCCGTTTGCGTGATGCTGTAGGACAAATTCTGGCCAGTCTGATTGGAGCTGTAGCTGTTGTTGCTGGTCCCGTTCGGAGTCGTGATCGTATAGGTATTCCCGTTTCCGGACTGGATGCCGCTATAGGTATTGCCGTTGCCGTTGACCGTGACATTGAAGGTGTTGTTATCGCCCAACTGGTTGGTCAGGAGCGCGTTGGAACTGCCGTTTGCTGTCACCGTCGAGGTATTGCCGTTGCCGTTCTGACTGGTCACCAGCGTGTTGGAATTGCCGTTCGCCGTCACAGTCGAGATGTTGGCAGTGCCGGCCTGCGCCTGCGACGTGACATTGCCGCTCCGGAACGCGCCGAGCGTCACATCGCTCGAGGCCACGTTGCTGTTACCGCTCTGATTGATCGTCGCGTTGTTGCCGCCGAGGCCAGGCGCGGCCGCGTTCACGATATAGGCGCCGGTGTCCGTATAGCGGGAAATGTCCGTATAGGGCGACGTCGCCAAGAGTGTCTGGGCGCTTGCGGATGAGGCGGCGAGCGACGTCGCCAAAGCCATCGCTGTGAGCGAGGCAGATGCTTTGAAATTCATTTCGACTCTCCGTTTGGCAACGAGCAATTGTAGGTCCGATAATTCACCGTAACCGAGAATTCGGTCTTGTAGTCGGCGTTCGGATCCACATTGAAATTGGCGAGACCGACATAAGTCTCCGTATTCGCGTCGAAGGTGACGGGGCCGCCCATCTTGATGTTGGATGATCCGGCCGGACCCGACCTCACGACATGCAGGGAGTAGATGCCCTGGCCGGCCTCGGGGCTCACCACGCGCCCGCGCACCTGCACTTTGTCGCCAACATTCTCGCGCACGACGACGCACACAATTTGGGGCGATTGATCCAAGGCGGCCATTGCTCCACTCCCGCAATGGCAAAACTTTTACCCCGGCCAAGGCGGTCGGGGCAAGCAGACTGCAACGATTTATTAAGCAAATATCCGGTTTGGCTAATGAAGAAAGGCGCGCTGAACTACTGGCGGATGTGAGCCACGTTGCCGCGGCCGTTTTGTGAAACAAATGCGACGTTGTTGTTCGATACCTGGTTTACCGAGAGCTGATTGGTGCTACCGACCTGGCTGGCGATGATCAGATTGTTGCTGCTGGACTGCGCCAGCCACGCAGACTGGTTGTTGCCGTTCTGCGAGGCGCTGATCTGGTTGGAGTTGCCACTCTGGTTGACCAATAGGGTATTGCCGAGACCCGTCTGGCTCGCGATCAGGAGTTGGTTGAAGCCGCTTTGATCGGCGCGCAGGCTGTTGCCGCCGCCATCCTGCATGACAGTCGCCGACAAGGCGGTGCCATTCTGACCGAGCCTGGCACCGTTGCCATTCCCAGCCTGCTTCATGCCGCTGGCGTTCTGCATGCCCGCCTGGATCACCTGAAAGGTGTTGCCGCTGCCGTTCTGCACGATCGTGATCGCGCTGCTGTCGGCGTTCTGGGTGACCGTGGCCTGATTACGGGTGTCGCTCTGGGTGATGACGATGACATCGCCGCTAGCGGGTGCCTGATAGACGACAAAACTCGCTGCGGTGGTGCCGGTACTGATAACCGACGCCAGCGTCGTGGTGGAGGCCAGCACCGCTGTAAGTCCGGCCATCAGACCCATGCTGAAAATGTTGACCTTCATAACCCGCTCCCCCTGCCGCATTTTTGCAATGCGCGAAGCATCGCAGAGGGGTGGAAAGCCGCCTTTAAACTGGCCATTCAAATTGTAGCAAATCGAACCTCAGCGCCCCGAAGGGCACTGAAGCCGGGGATATTAGCTAACGGCGCGCTAATATCACGGGCTCGCGGATTATTGCCTGATGGTCAGCGAGTGTCCGGCACCACTCTGGCTGTAGGTGGCGGCATTGCCATTGCTCCGCGCGGCCTCCGCTCCCTGGGTCACGATCGCCGAATTACCCAGCGCCGGACTGTTACCGCCGCCGGCCTGCGTACCGACGATGGTGTTGTTGCTGCCGTATTGCGACAGCGTTGCCAGTTGGTAACCGCCCGACTGACTCGAACTGGCGTTGTTGATGTTGCCATTCTGGTACAGCACTACGATGTTGCGGGTATCCGACTGGATCAGGAGCGCGATATTTCCGTTGCCGATCTGATCGCTCAGCGTCACCTCGTTGTCGCGGCCGGTCTGGTTCACCCTCAAGCGGCCAGAGCTGCCGGACTGGGTGTTGTGCGCTTGGTTGCCCGAGCCGTCCTGCACGAAGGTCGCCGCATTGCCGAGCACACCGGTGCCACCGACTGACTGGGTGCTGAACACCTGCTGGCTCGCCCCGTGCTGGATGACCGTCGTAGAATTACCGATGCCGTTCTGGTCGCTGTTCGCCGCGTGACCGCCGCCGCCGTCCTGCGTAACAGCGAGGCTGTGCTGGCTACCGAGCTGGTTGGACAGAACGCTATTGAGATTGCTCGGCCCGCTTTGAACCACGGACAACACGAGATTGGCCCCGTTCTGGGTGGTGCTCACCGTGTTCGAACTGCCAATCTGGCTGATCGCGGCAGTGTTGCCGACGCCACCTTCCTGCAGGACGCTGAAATCATTGTCGTTGCCGGTGGTCGACAGCTCCACCGAATTGTGATCTGCGCTTTCTTTCTGCTCGATGGTATGGGTGAAGGCGATCCAGTTGCCGTTGTTGTCACCGATCTGATTGATGATCACTCTGCCGGTGTTGCCATACTGATAGATGCTGGCAAGGTTCGTCGAGCCGGACTGCACGCCATTTACCGTATTATTGGCACTCTGATGGGGCGCGCCGGTATTGGCCTGAATGATGTGGATGATGTTTTTGCCGGTACCTCCGGTGTTGTTCTGGGTGAACGCCGTGAGGGCGGTGCCGACTTGACCGAAATTGGCCTTGGTTTGATCAATGTTGGCCGTCTGGACGCCGACCTGCACGAGGAAGGTGGTCGAGCCAACAGCGAGCGCGGATGGTGCCGGCGCAAGAACAAACACGCATGCGGAGACCAGCAACAGCGTTCTCATGGCGCAGTCTCCTTAATCGAAGTCGCTGTCATGTTAAATGACGTACAGCTCATGACAATGTCAGGCGGGCGTGAGCCCGCCTGACATACTTCGCGAGACAAGCCTTGCGGCTTACTGCCTGACGACCGCGCGATTGCCGGTGCCGTTCTGCACCGTTGTCGCGGTGTTGTTGCTGCCGACCTGGCTGACGGCGGCGTAGTTGGCGCCACCACCGAATTGATTGACGTTGATTGTGTTGTTGCTGCCGAGAGCGCCGGCCGTGTAGGCGATCGTTGTTGCACCCACGTCCGGCGCATGGCTCGTGAAAGACGCCCCCTGGAGCAGATAGGCGTTGTTGCCGCTGCCGCCCGACTGAGTGACCGTGATCTTGTTCGGAGCCGCCGCGGTCGCCGCGCTGTTCTGGTAGGCGACGACAATGCTGTTGAGCGAGGACGTATCCTGGGTCACGCTCAACCGGCCGTACGTGCCATTCTGCTCCATCAAGGTCACCTGGTTACCCGAACCTCTCTGGGTGTACTCGGCGTTGCCGTTGGAGCCCGACTGAGTATTGCTGATCGTGTTGTTGGTGCCGGTTTGTACCAAGTCGGCTTGGTTCGAGTTGCCTAACTGACTGTTGGTGATCGTGTTGCGGGTGCCGGACTGCACCACATCAGCAATATTCGAGGTGTCATACTGGTAGTTGACGATGTGGTTGCTGTCGCCGGTCTGCGATTGCACAGTCAGCCTGGCGTTGTTGGCGGACTGATAGCTGACGATCACGTTGCCTTCGCCATCCTGCGTGGTAACCGTCAACGTATTGCCGCTGCCAAATTGGCGCGCACTGACTCCGTTGTTATAGCCAAGCTGATTGTTCACGGTGACGTGGCCGAACGAGCCGTACTGCTCGTTACCAATAGAGTTCTCGATGCCGCCCTGATTGCTCACAAGCAGATGATTATTGGTGCCAGTGTCCTGGATGTTCATCACGAAGCCGTATTCGCCGGTCTGCGCGATGCCGGCGGTCTGGTACGTGCTGCTCTGCGAGTTCTCGATCGCTCCGCCCGTCCCCGCCTGCGTCGTAGTAAGACTGTTGTTGCTTCCCTGTTGATAGTTGTAGACGTTCAGGTTAGCGCCCGACGCACTTACGGTCCCCTGCTGGATGGTGGCGGAGAGAGAACTGCCTGTCTGGAACGACCTGGCCGAAGACCCGGAACCATACTGCCATAGATTTAATGAGTTCCGCGTCGCCGCGGTGTTCGACGCGGCACTCGTCTGAATGAGGTCGCCCGCGTAATTGTAGCTGCCGCTCTGGGTCACGGCGATGCTCTGGTTAGCGCCGACCTGCCCGAGCCGAGCAATGTTGGAGCCGCCATTCTGAGATACCGTCGCTGTGTTGACAGTGCCAGACTGCCCGCCGCCGAGGTTGTTCGCTGACACCAGTCCATGGACTTGGTTCGAGCTGCCACTTTGGATGATGGTGATCACGTTGTTGCCGGTGCCGGCCCCGTCGCTCTGCGAGAAAACGACCGTGCCAACAATGCCGCCGGACTGGTCGATGTCAGCACTCTGAGCCGTGCCGCTCTGGGTAAGATTTGTGGACGAGCCGCCGGCGAAGGCGGATGCCGCGAACGCCACGATGGCAGTGGTCGTGAGAAGAAGCTTCTTCATGATGATAATCTCCAAAAGATACTAGCTAAAACGCTATCGCACGTCAGGTGGGCACCTACCCACCTGACAGATTCCTCGCCGCATGCCTGAGGCCTACTGCCTGACGACCGCGCTGTTGCTGGTGCCGTTCTGCACTGTTGTCGCCGTGTTGTTGCTGCCGACCTGGCTGACAGCGGCGTAATTGGCGCCGCCGGTTTGGCTGACAGTGATCGTGTTGCCGCTGCCGGCCACACCGGACGTGAGGCCGATCGACGCGTCGCCCGCCACAGGCAGCGTCGACCCGAACGCCGCACCCTGGAGCACATAGGCATTGTTGTCGCTGCCGCCCGACTGCGTGACCTTGATCTTGTTCGGAACAGAAGCAGTCGCCGCGCTGTTCTGGTAGGCGACGACGACGCTGTTGAGCGAGGTCGCATCCTGGGTCACGGTCAACTGCCCGTAGGCGCCAACCTGGTTTTGCAGAATCGCCCGGTTAACCGAACCGGTCTGGCTATACTCGGCGTTGCCGTTGGAGCCGGACTGAGTATTGGAGATGAAGTTACCGCTTCCGGACTGCATCGCCACACGTGCGGTATTGGAGGTGCCAGACTGGACGCTCGCGATCGTGTTGCCGCTGCCGTTTTGCAAATCAACCGTAAGACGATTGAAGGTGCCCGGCTGAACGTTGCCGATCGTATTCCCGTTGCCGCCCTGATTGATCACAAGCAGATCGTTTTTGTCGCCACTCTGGAAGTTACGCACCACATCCGAACCGGAGCTGTTCTGCGTGACGGCGACGGTGTGGTTTGTACCGGCCTGCTGGTTCTGGATATATCCACCTGTGCCCGCCTGCATCGCAGTAAAGCTGTTGTTGCTTCCCTGTTGCTCATTGTAAATCTCCAGCAGACTGCCCGAGGCGCTTGCGCTCCCCTGCTGGATGGCGGCGGAGAGAGAACTGCCTGTCTGGAACGACCTAGCCAAAGAACTACCAAACTGCGACAGAGAGAGTGTATTCGGCGTCGTCGATGGATTTGCCGGGGCGGTAGTCTGCAAGAGATATGCTGCGTCATTGTTGTTGCCGCTTTGGGTCACAGCAATGCTCTGGTTGGCACCTGCCTGGCGCACCCCAACAAGATTGGCGTTGCCGCTCTGATTCACCGTGGTGCTGTTCGCGGTACCGGACTGTCCGCCGCGCGGATCGTAGTTGATGTTCAATCCGTAGACCTTGTTGGCGCTGCCTCCCTGAGTGATCGTGAGAACGTTGGCGCCGGAACTGCTGCCCCCGTTGTCCTGCTGGAAAACCACGGAGCCTGTGGTGCCGCCCGATTGGTCGATGTCAGCGCGGTGACCCGCGCCGATCTGGGTGAGCGTGGTGGACGAGCCGCCGGCGAAGGCGGATGTCGCAAACGCCACGATGGCAGTGGTGGTGAGAAGAAGCTTTTTCACGGTGACAACTCCCTTAAAAGTCATGATTCAGACATTGAACGATGATCGTGATGGCGGAATTCCGCCGCCCCTCGCCAAGGCTAGTCGCTCCGAGGAGCGGGGGGCTGCGCCGCGGCCAAATTCGCCATTGCTGCTTGATGATAGGGGCGCTGCCGTTCTGGTTGGCGACTCTTCGCACCGCGAAGTGCTCGACGCCGAAGCGTTACGCGAGCGCCGGCAAAAGGAAGCGGACGCGTCAGTCCAAACAGCTTCAGACCCGAGAACCAACCCTCGCGCGTGACATCGCAATGCCGACCCAACGATTTGTGACAAATACCCCACTCGCCCTCAAACAGTTCAAGAGTCAGTGCCGCGGAACTCCGCAATCACTAACGAACAGTTAAAAGACAACTGGCCGGGGCCCAACCTGCAAAAATTATCGAAAATTGTTGAGAAGCGCTTGGCTGAAGCGCTCCCCTCGGCCAGCCAAGGCACCTGCGATCCACACCACCGAATCTTTGCCTGCGGCAATGCGGCATAGTGAACTTGCCTGCTCTGATATCGGCACCGCCCTCAACGGATTGACAAAACTGAAAATCAGCCAGAGAAGTGACGCGCCAGCAGTATGTTATTCATACGTTAGTGACGCTGCGTTCTTTCCGCGAGGTTATGCACCCGTAAAGAACTACCGGTCCGAGACAGGTTAACGCCGCACAGGCTGGGGATAAATTAGTCTGATGCTGTCTCTTGATGATCCGCGTTGGGGAGACGTTCAGCACGCCTACGGCGGTGCCGCCGATGTGCCGGACTTATTGCGGGTGCTAGCCTCATCAGCGGGACCAAAGGCCGGGGCCGCTATCGCAATGAGATATGGTTCAGTCTCTAGTCGAGCCTGTGTCATCAGGACGACGTTTATACGGCTTCCTATGCGGCCGCTCACTATATCGTGCAGATTGCGAACGATGCGAAAGACCCGATTGACTTCGGATTTTTCCAACGACCGACTGCCATTGAAATCGCTCGTCGGACTGGGCGTGGGGCTGATATCCCCGAAGCCCTTGCCGATGAGTACCACCGCGCAATTGCGCAATGGTCGAGAATGTAAGCCTTCATTGGCACGCGGCCTGGGACCAATCCATGCTGTTGTCCGCAGCGGCGGCACTAGCCGTTGCGAAAGGACATATCGATGTCGACAAAGCGTTCCTGAACCTGGACGCCGACTGGATCACGAAGATGAACAACTGCGAGTTCGATTAAGCTTTTGCGACGGCAGAGGGTATGATTTCGACCCGCGTTGATTACGTTGCAAATGATGTTAGAATTGAATTGATAGAAATATTGTTTTGCCGAGTTGAAAATGAACATGTGCAATCTGAGTGAACCTGATCGCGAATTTCGCTGGGTGCCTTGCCGCCGCCGGTGCTCCCGAACTTTCGTTAGTGCTCTTTTCGGATCGGCGATCTCGCTCATGGGAATTACTGTTGCCACCGGACAACAAGCTGACAAGCCTGTCCGCACGGCTCAGGCTCCACAATCCTCGTCCAGCCTGCCCCCAACCCTGGCGGAGCCGCCGGCCGCCTCCTCCGCGGCGGCATGCGATGCCAGCTGTGTCCACCGAAGCGCCGATGCTGCAGCGCAGGCTTGCGTACCGCTAATCGAGGCTAAGGCGCCGCTTGATTACGACTGGCTGTCGCGGCCGTTCGGAGGAATGTTCACCCAAGCCGAGCAGCCGGGTGCCGACGGCATCGTCCGCTATCGCGGCGACGCCATCCGCGTGCTCACGATGCAAAATCAATGGATCCGCCACGCCTATGAGTGTGCCTACGATCCGGTCGCGCGCAGAATCGTGGATGTCGAGATCCGGCCAGGCCGACTGGTGCCGCCAGCGGATGTCGCGAACTTCATCGCCGATATTCTGAAAAAGCGGCCGGGTGCTCAGGTCACGACCACGCCGATCGCCAAGGAGCCCGGAGCCCAGGTGGGACTTCCCCCAACCCAGGCGAAGTCGCCCGCCGCGCCCCGCCGGGCCTACGGGGAGCGCGACGCCATCACTGTAACCCAATCAAAGCTCCACGGCTTGCAGATCGATTCGGAGACCCGAATCGCGCAGTCGAAACGCAAAATAGAAAACTAAGTCACCATTTCGCCGAGATAGAAGATGCGTGTGGGAGTAGCTTGATCGCTCGACCATCATCGCTCTTGGCAACTCGGTCAGACAACTGCCGCCCACCGTCATGCCTCAGCCTGTGAGCCTGCGCTTGGCTTTCCGCCGCAACGGCAGAGGAAAAGACCATCTGCGCAATCGATCGGACTAGGAGATACCCGTGTTCTTTGGTTTTCGGAAACGACGGTCCCTGCAGCAGATGCTGGATACAGTTGCCGCTTGCGGCCTCTCGCTTCGCGAAGGCGTCTCCGCGGAGGCGCTCTATCAACCGAGGACTCAATGGGAGCCCGAACGATCGGTTGCGACCATCGAGAAGGGTGGATTTGAATCGCTGCTGATCGCGATGGGCGATGATGGTTACGATCGGGCAACCCATGTCTCGCTCGATCCGCCCAGCGATGATGTCTGGCATTTCGACTTCGAGTTTATCGAGGACCACGGCGCCTATAAGACCATCGTCAAGAGGCTTTGCCGCATGACCAAGGGCATTCTCTCCTTGAATGAGATTGAGGACTACGTCGATGTGGAGGAAGGCGTCGCCTGGGTCGAGATGAAAAGAGCCGGCAGGACCGAGCGGATCGAGCTCACTGTCAACAATGATTGGACTGACCCAAAAATCTTCCTGGAGATGCAGGAGCGTCTGAAAACAACGGGCTCTTCGCGCCGCTTTGCCATGCAAAGCCTTGGCCAAGATTGCCTTATCGTTTGCCAGACGCCGGAGAACCTGAAGGCGCTCCATCGCGCCACCGGCCTTCGCTTCATGTTATAACGAGTCGGCTCGATCTCTGAGCCAAGGCGTTCCGTCCATTGGCCATCTCGTCTGTACCCGGAGAGATGATGTGTGGTCCGCGCCTCAGCGCACCTTGGGCACTCTAACCATAACCAATCTCGCTGAGCGCATCGCAAATCACTCTGATCTGCAAAAATATCGGAGCGTTCTTTGGAATCTCTTTTAAATACTTTGCATTCTTTCTGATCATCTCCTCGGACGCTTCTTAGCCTCCTCAAGATATAACTTGGCCTTACCTCGGTTTCCGAGGTGCTTGTGGAAGAAAGCCAACAACTCGAACCTTCGCGGCGATCCATAATTTCCCGCCCCAAAATTCCTATCTGCGTTTGACTTCATCAGATCGACGCACCGTGTCGTTCAGCTCATCGAGGTCAGGAATGATATCCCTTGATACGCGTTCGCAAATATCATTCACAACGATATTTAGGGCGCAGCCCTCGTCCGCTAAGTGCCATGCAGAGATATCCATTGTCGGTGGCGACTGTAGAACAGTTCATTGTGCCCGGAATCTGGATCAGCGGGCAATAGCCACGGTCGGCGAGGCGCTACGCGGCGACGTCCGCGTAGGCCTGATCGAGCTCGATGCCGAGGCCTTCGACGAGCCGGTTCATATAGTTGAAGAGCGCCACCGTCGCGACGAGGTGGTAGTACGCTTGGCCGTCCCATCCGCAGCAAAGACCGCATTAACGTCGGACTTCGTCACGCTGTCAGACCGCTCGGTGAGCTTAACCGCGACCGCCAGCACGAGCCGCATCTTCGCCGGAATGTCCGTCTGCGCATCGTCGGCCAGCAGTGCTGCGACCGCCCCTTGCGGAACACCGAGACGTTCGGCTGTCGCCGTGCGCACGCCGTGGCAGTATCGGCAACTGTTCAGACCCGATACGTAGGCCGCGATCATCTCGCATTCGGCCTCAGTGAATGGCGATGCCCGTGCAGTAGCGCATCGTGAATTCGAGCGGCGAACGGTTCATCTCCGGAAACGTCTTGAAGACGTCGAGCAGCGTGGCCTTGGCGGGCAACGACGGGAGATGAGCCATGGAGATCCTTTCCGGCTAGTCGCGGATCGAAAGGCGCGGTGCGATCCATTGCATCATGCGGCGTCCAAACAGCCCCCCGAGACTGACGAACATCACTGCCGTCCCGATGTTGAACATGATGATCATGAGTGTCGCATCTCCCGAATGGAAGAGCGACAGGGCCGTCGCGGTGATCGCCGCCACCGACAGGCTGCCCATGCAGGTCACCGCGGTCGGACGTAGCGGTGCCGCGTAGCGCAGCATGACGAGCATCGCGAGCGACAGCGGCAGGCTGGTGAGCACTAGGGTGGCGAGGCAACGCGTCGCCTCTCCGATCGAGACGCCGTCGGGGCCGAACGAGACCCAATCGCCGAGGCACTGGTAGCCGATGTTCGCCAGCCAAAGGACGACTGCCGGCGCTGGCAGAAAGAGCCACAGGCGCGACCGGTCCGGCAGGCTCACCAGGAAGGCGGCGACTGCGGCGAGCATGCCCGTCAGGATCGCTCCGGTCATGCCGGCGGCGAACGATGGATCATGAATCCGCGTCGCGAGATCCGGACGGATCCCCTGACTGACCGCCAGGAGACCCACGACGACCGCCGCGAGCAGAAGCCAGCAGGCAGCGCGCATCACCGGAGAACGCAGCCGGCGTACCGGCTTCAAGTTCTTCGAAAGAGATTCGATGAGATCAGGTGTCGCAATCATGGCTCGCTCCGATCGCCGAGAATCTTCCGCAGGCTCTTCACCGCCCGGTGCACGTTCACCTTCAGCGCCGCGATCGACATGCCGCTCTCCGTCGAGGCCTCCTTCAGGGACATCTCCTTGAGCTTGAGTAGCTGTACCGCCTTGCGCTGCATTGGGGGAAGCTCGTCGATCGCCTTTTCGAGTTCGTGTCTGTCGGATCTCTCTTCAAGGTTCGCCTGAGGCTCGGCGAAGGTTTCATGTTCGGGCATCAGCGGCGTTTCCCGATCGCGCTTGCGTCCCTGCCGCCGGAGCCGGTCGATGAACCGCCGGTTCGCGATCGTCACCAGCCACGGACCGAACGGCCTTGTCGGATCGAACGTATGCCGGATCGCGTGAACGGTCAGCAGGATGTCCTGCACCGCGTCCTCGACGTCGCTCGGGTCGCGATGGCGGCGCGCCGCCAGCGAACGCAGGTACGGAGCGATTTCCCGAAGCAGGCGCTGATAAGCCGACCTGTCGCCGTCCTGGGCATGAGCCATCAGGATCGCCCAGTCGGAGTCGCGGGCGGCGGGCTCGCGGGCGGCCGGCGCAGCGTCGCCTTCGCTTCCGACGAGCCTGAGCCGCGGAGGACGACCGTTTCGCTCGGTCATGGACGGCCTCCGTCAGGGACCCTGCGCCGCCAAAGCGATGCGGCGAGATGATCGAGCGAAAGCTTGCCGGGACCGAGCGCCATGAGGGCGACGGCGAGCGCCGCCCACGGCAAATGGAAATTCGCCCAACCCTCCGGCACGACGAGTTGGATCACCCCCGTCATGACCAGGAGCGCAAGCGCGCTGAAGCGCGTCGCGCCCCCCAGGATCAGCAAGACCGGCAATACGATCTCCGCGATGCCGTCGAAGTACGCGAACGCGGCGGGAAAAGGAAAATCGTACGCGTGTCCGAAGATGTGCAGCTTGAACTCGTCTTCGAAAAGGAACGACGCCGCCGGCGACAGGGACAGGAAGCCGTCCCACTTCGTCAATCCGGATTTGAAAAACGGCAGTGCCAAAGCGACGCGCAGCAACGGCGGCGCCACGACGAGGGCGACCTGCGCGAGGCGTTCCGTCGCCCCACGCACGACGTCCTCGACGGTAGAGATTGTCGCGAGCGAACTCATGGCTTCAGCGGCTCCCGTGCGGTCTCGAAGCCGATCACCGCGCCGACCTGGATCATGTCCGTCAAGTTCGCCGCCAGGTCGAAGCCCGGGTCGGCGACGAGCGCTTGTTCGAACGCGGCCAGCACCGACCTTCCGGATGCGAGCGCGTGGATGAACTCCGGACTACCGTCCGGAATCGATCGGACCTCCACGTCGGCGTCAGGCCGGACAACGAGCGCGTTTTCGCCGCCGGCCGCCAAATCGACCGGACCGGGAACGCCGCCCTCGACGTTCATCTGCCAGATCGTCAGTGCCGGAAAGCGCGAGCGGACGACCCGGACGGACGGATGCAGCACAAGACTCATGGCGGGAAGCCGGTCCGGATCGATCTCGGCAAACGCCGAAGGACCGACCGGCGTGGACTCGGCCGAATGGTAAGCCTCGATCCAGGCCCTCTCGATACGCGCCACGTCGGCCAGATAAGGCAACACGGAGGCGGGTTCGACCTGGTCGATGAAATCGGGTAGGCCCGCGCCATAGTCGAAGAGCATCGGCGACCGGGGCAAATCGCCGACGACGAAGGCGCGGGCCAAGGCGAGGAAGAATTCCGATCCGACGATGCGATGCACGGCGGGGTAAGCATCCCGCAGTGTCTGCGTCAGGCCGACTATCACGTTGTTGCGGTAGACGGCGAAACGCCTCGAGCTCGGTTTGCCGTCCGGCCCGACCACGCCTGCCGGCGCCGGAAGCGCGGGATCGATCAACGCGGCCGCGAAGCCGCGCTGCAGTTCAGCAAGCGACGGCATGGCGTGGCCTCTCCGGCCGGTTCAAGGACATGATCGCCTCGGCCCGCTTCGCTTCCGCGGCGAGCGTCGACCAGGCGGGCACTTGTGCATCCCACTCGATCAGCGTGGGCACCGGGCCGACGAGCCGCACTGCGAGCTCATAAAGATACCAGACGGCATCCTCGACCGGGCGATCGTGGGTATCGATGAGAAGTGGCCTGCCGGCCTCGTCCGCATGCCGGTCGTTCCCGGCGAGGTGGATCTCTTGCACGCTGGCGAGCGGATAGCCTTCAATATAGGCGACCGGGTCCCACTGCTGATTGGTCGACGCGACGAAGACGTTGTTGACGTCGAGCAGCAGGCCGCAGCCGCTGCGCCTCGCCACTTCGGCGATGAAGTCGGTCTCCGCGTAGGTGCTCTCGGCGAACGCAACGTAGGTCGACGGATTCTCCAGAAGCATCTGACAGCCGAGAGCCGTCTGGACCTGGTCGATATGCTCGACGACACGCTGGAGCGTCTCGGATATGTACGGCACGGGAAGCAGGTCGTTCAGGAAACCTGCGTCGTGCGTCGACCACGCCAGATGTTCGGAAAACAGGCCGGGTCTGTAGCGCTGCCGGAGCAATCTGAGCCGCGCGATATGGTCCTCGTCCAGCGGCCTGTCCGCGCCGATCGAGAGTCCGACGCCATGAAGGGACAACGGATAGCGCTCCCGGATCGCCGACAGATAGCGATGCGGCGGACCGCCCGCGCCCATGTAATTCTCCGCATGCACCTCGAAGAAGCCGATGTCGGGCGCCGTATCGATAATCGTGCGGTAGTGCTCGGCCTTGAGGCCGACGCCGGCACGCGCTGGTACGTGATCTTCTAATGACGACGAGTGAAAGCGCATAGTGATCTCGAGGATGGAGGGCGGGCCGCCGCAGCCCGCCCGGGATTCGTCAGGCCTTCGGGGTGAGACTTCCGGCGCCCTTTGGGGTGTTCATGGTCGTGCAGGTGCCCTTGGGCTCGAGTTTGAACGCGTTACCTTGATAGTCGACGGTGCTGGTGCCGGCGCAGGTCGTGCCGGCTCCGGCGTAGCAGTCGTTTTGGCCCTTGAGCGCCACGCCAAAGCACCTCTCCATTTTGCCGCCCTCCATCGCCTTCATGGTCTGGGCCTGCTTCTCCTTCATCATCTTTTCCATGTCGGCCTTGCTTTGCGCGGTGGCCGATGTGGCGGCGAGCGTTCCGACGGCGACGGCGAACGCGCCGGCGACCATTGCATTGAGCGTGCGATTGGACATTCGAGTTCCTCCGGGTTCGGGCGACTTTGCGAAGTGCATGGTCGCTGGTCCGACGGGGTGATCTTCCCGTCTGTATCGATGTTCGTGGCAGCGCCCGAAAGGTTACCTCCGCGGACGCCCGCGGCGTCACCCACCGCCTTCCAACCGTGCGTCGAGCCACACGATGTGCGCCTCGAGCGAGATATCCATCGAGGACGTGATTTCGAGACGCCGATCCTCGAAGACGTTGCAGTCGGAATGCGCCGCACGCCAACGATCGACCGCGGCGTCGCGTTTGTGGAGAAGCCGCTCGATCTGCGGTCTGAACAGAACCAGCATCGAAGTGATCCAGCGGTCGAGGGGGCGCGCCCCGCCGACGGCAAATCCATCGAGCATCGCGATCACGTCGCCCGCGCAGTACCACGTCTCCGCCGTCACCCAGCGGTTCGTGGTGAACAGTCGCTCCGGCATGCCCGTCGGCGTCATCGAGATCGCAACGAGATGGGACATCGCAGTGCCATCTTCTGCGGATCGTGAGCTGTAGCCATCGAGTTTCGCCGGAACAACGCCAGGCGGCATTCCCGCCGCGCCCATAAACGCGTGGAAGTGGGCATAGTCGGGTCGCTCCCGGTCGTCCAGGGCGTGCGCGTGGAAGAAGAATTGGGAATGAGTATCCGGATCGCGCACGTCGTCGCGTGGATAGTGTTCCCACTCAACGAACTCCTCGCTACCGCGCAGGGCCTCCACGACCAGGTTGCTCCCGCTTTCGTGAAGCTCGCGCATGCAATCGACGACGGTCTCCGCTGCGGTCGCCATGCGCGACAGTATCTCCGGCGAAAGGATCGGCGCCTCGTCAGCAAAAGGTACCTTCGCCTGTCGAACGATCATGATGAACCTTGAAAGCCTGAATGGCCGAAGACGGCGTCATCTCGCGATGCCCGCCGCCTTCTCCATTCGATCCTGCAACATCGCTGAACGAGATACGTCAACGAACCCGCGTTCGTTACTTCCTGGCGGCGCAAGGGTTTCCCTTCGGCGCGCACGGATTCCCCTTCGCCGCGCACGGATTGGCGGCTTTTTTGGCCTTCGGCCCACACGGATTGGACGACTTCGTCTTGGGCGCGCAGGGGTTCGCCCCCTGGGCCGCCGCCGGGACCGGTGTCGACGCAATCATGCCGCCGACGGCAGCGATCGATCCCAGGGTCTGTAGTGTCTTCTTCAGCGTAGGCATGCGTTTTCTCCTCGGGTTGAAAATCGACGGGCGTCACAGACGCGTCGTCACGTTCACCAGCCATTCCGGCATGGCGTTCGTCAGGGAGGTCTCGACGACCTTGTCGAGACCCGTGAGCACGAAGAGCCCGATGCCGAAGAAGGCGGCCCCCATGAGCGGTTTGCCGATGCGGGAGACGCGCGCCATCCAGTCCCGCCGCACCATGATCGCCTGGCGCGAACCGTAAGCGAGCGCGAGGATCGGCGTCGCCGCACCGAGCGCGAAGGCCACCATGGTCGACGCCGCCCTCCCGAGATCGTCGCCTTGCGTTGCGAGACCGATCGCGGCGCCGAGCGTCGGCCCCGAGCACGGCGACCAGATCACGCCGAGCACGGCGCCCAGCGCGAACTGCCCCCAGATGCCGGACGGCTGTAGCCGGTCGAGCAGAACTTGGCCCCTGCCGGCGATCGGAGACGCGATGGAGGCCACCTTGCCCTGCAGCGCCGGCACCAGAAGGACCACGCCGGCCGCGCCCATCAGGGCCGCGACGGCGAGCCGTAGCGTCTCCGGATCAATACCGATGTTGAAGCCGACCGAGGCGAGCGCAATCCCCACTGCGGCGAACGAAACCGCCAGCCCCGCGGCAAGCGCGACTGGACCCCACAGATGCCGCTCGAGCGCGCCGAACAACACGATCGGAAGGATCGGAAGCACGCAAGGCGAGAGCGTCGACAGCGCGCCGGCGGCGTAGCCCAACGCTAGATTTGCGGACACCTCAAAAGGCCTTCGCCACCAGCGAACGAAGCGAGCCAGGATCGGTCTCGCCGGTGGATCGAGCGACCTCCTTCTGCCCCTTAAACACGATCAGCGTGCTCTGCTGCGTAACGCGAAACTGCCGCAGCACGTCCTTCGCGGTGTCGAAATCGACATCGTACACGACGAGATCCGGACGTTCCTTCTCGATCGCCTGCACAATCGGCTTCTGCTGCTTGCAGGTCGGGCACCACGGCGCGGTGACGTCAACGAGGACCGACTTGCCGGCGGCCTGAGAGGCCTGGAAGGCCTTGGCGTCGAAAGGCTCTCCGGCGTTCACGAGCGAGGGCATCGCGACGACCGCGGCGAACAGGATAGTCTTGCAAAGGACGTTCGAGGACATGAGGTGGGTTCTCCTTGGGCGTTGAGACGTCTCGACGCCAAGGTTCGCCGGCCACGAAGAAAGGTTACGCGGGAATCGGAAAAATATCGGACGTGCCTGTGCGCGTGTCTCGAACTATGGTCGCCATCGGGGCCATCACTGAAAGGACACCGAATTGAGCGATCTCGTTCCCCTCGTGCCGCGCCAAGCCGTGCCAGCGCTGCGCGTCGATCTCGCCGGCGGCGGACAATTCGATCTCGCATCTGAAAAGCCGGCCAACTTTACGCTGCTCGTCTTCTATCGCGGCCTTCATTGCCCGATCTGCAAGATGCAGTTGAAGGACCTCGAGTCCAAGCTCGACGAGTTCGAGAAGCGCGGCGTCTCGGTCGTGGCGCTATCGACCGACGACAAGGAGCGGGCGGAGCAGACCCTGCAGACGTGGGGATTGTCGCGGCTGCGTATCGGCTACGGAGTTTCCCTCGACGCGGCCCGCCACTGGGGGCTCTACGTATCGTCGGGGCGCGGAAAGACCTCGGCCGGCGTCGATGAGCCCGCGCTGTTTTCGGAGCCTGCCATCTACCTGGTGAAGCCGGACGGCACCCTTTACTTTGGCAGCGTGCAGACCATGCCGTTCGCGAGGCCGCATTTCTCGGACATCCTGACGGCGATCGATTTCGTCGTGAAGAACAATTATCCCGCTCGCGGCGAAGTGGCGGACCTCCGTAAGACGGCGTAGCGGGTCGCCAGCTCTTACGTTCTGCTCAGATAGGCGATGAGGTCGTCCGCCGCTGCGGACGACCAGTCCGCATCGCCCGGTATGTAGCCGACGACCGCGCCTGAGCTCGAGACGGCGTAGGTGATCGGCATGCCGTAGAGCGCGAACGGCGCCTTCTTGGCGTTGTCGCGGTCCGAGTACGCCACGTACCCGTTGGGATCGAGAAAGATCGGAAGCGCCTTCAGATCGAGCGACTTCACGAAGCGCGCGACCGTTTCGCGCGGACCGCGGTCTTCCGAAATCGCGACGACATGCACCCTACCCCGCCAGGCGTTTCGATACAGCCTGTCGAGAGCGGGCAACTCCATGCGGCAGGCAGCGCACCACGATGCCCAGAAGTTCACGAGGAGTGGCTTGCCGAGCAGCGACGATGGGTCGGTCGTGCCACCACCGAGACGGAATAGCCTGACCGACGGCAGCTGCTCTCGAGGGCGGACGATGGTGAACTGGTATCTTCCGGATTCGAAATTGGGAACGTCGTCTTCGACCGCGGCGGCCTCGCCCGACGCGAGTCCGGCGGCCATGCTGGCCAACGCGCGCAGCAGGAGCGTGCGACGCGACGGCATCCGCGCCGCACCTGGACCGGCGCCGGTGCCCTCCTGCTTCAAGCGATCTCCTGTACCGATAACGCCGGCGACGATTGAGGGACGGCCGGTCGGAACGCGATTAAAAAGAACAGCGGATTGGGCAGCCAGTACAACCATCCAATCGACGGTTCGCGGGTCCCGTCTGGAAGACGCAGGTCGAGCCACACGTACAGGAACTTGTAGACGCAGAACCCGGGAATCCAATTCGGCTTTAGCCGCGAAGTCTTCAGGTACTTCCGCGCGATGTAGTAGTTGCCCTCGAAAGGTGTGATTCCGAAGAATCCGATCGGCCCCTCCGCGATGACCTCGCCGCTCGCTCGATGCGTGATCCGGACGTGGCGCGACATGCTCCGACTTTCCGTACGATACCTGCGGATTGGTTCGCCGCATCCTGCGAAAGGTTACCTGCCGTCGCGCGCGAAGTGTGGCGTAACCATCTCGCCCCTCCCGTCGAACGGTGCGGTGACGGTTCGTCGCCGACGGACAGATGGAGGAGATGCGATGACGACAGGAAATTGGATGAAAGGAATGGTGGCAGGCTTCGTAGCCACCGTCGTTCTTTCTGGCCTCATGGCGATAAAGGCGATGATGGGCGTGATGCCCGAGCTCAACCCGATCAAGATGGTCGCCGACATGCTCGGTGCATCGCCGGCCGTAGGCTGGGCGATGCACTCCATGATTGGAACAGTGCTTTGGGGCACGCTGTTCGCGTGGCTGAACACTAGCCTCCCCGGCGAGAGCCACTGGCTGAGAGGCATCGTGTTCGCCGTCGGTGCCTGGCTCATCATGATGGTCGCGATAATGCCGATGGCCGGCGCCGGCTTCTTCGGATCCCATCTCGGGATGATGGCACCGGTCATGACCTTGATGTTGCATATCGTCTTCGGCTTCGTTCTCGGCGCCGTCTATGTGCTCGAGCGGCCGGAAGATACCAGTGCCCTGCAGGGCGCGCGCACCTGAAACGCGGATCGAGTAAGCAGCAAACATGACCCTCGATTCCACCATTCGGTGCCCGAACTGCGGCAACGAGTCGACCGAGCGGATGCCGACGGACGCCTGTCAATTCTTCTACGACTGCAGGCACTGCGGCGTCCGCTTGAAGCCCAAGGACGGCGACTGCTGCGTATTCTGCTCTTACGGAACGGTGCCGTGCCCGCCGCGTCAGGACTCCGAGGCTTGTTGCAGGCAAGCCTAGCGTCTCTGCTTCACGGCGGGAAGGCACCTGACCAGGTCCCTTAAGGAACGTTCCGAATGACTTCGACGCTTCAATTCGACGTGAAGGCCTGCGTCTTCGACGCTTACGGCACCTTGTTCGACTTCGCCGCCGCAACACGTGGCTGCCGGGACATGCTCGGCGCCGACCTCGACAAGCTGACCGTCCTCTGGCGCGACAAGCAACTTCAATACACCTGGTTGCGCGCGATACAGCGACGACATGCGGACTTCTGGCAGGTGACGGGCGACGCCTTGGACTATGCCCTTGAGACATTGAAGATCGATCGGCCAGGCCTTCGCGACCGCCTCATGGACCTGTATCTGAAACTCGAGGCTTTTCCGGAGGCGCCTGACATTCTCCGGCGATTGAAGGCGGCAGGCCTCAGGACGGCGATCCTTTCGAACGGATCTCCCGCGATGCTTGACGGGGCCGTCCGGAACGCAGCCATCCACGAATTGCTCGACGCGGTGCTCTCGGTCGAGGAAGTCGGCGTGTACAAGCCCGACTCCGCTGTCTACCGCTATGCGGTCGACCGGCTCGGGATTCCGCCGGAGCAGATTTGCTTTCTCTCGTCGAATTCGTGGGACGCCTATGCGGCGTCAGCCTTCGGCATGAGGGTCGTCTGGTGCAACCGGTACGCACAGCGGCCGGAGCGCCTTCCGGGCCGACCGGACCGGGAAATCCGGACGCTCGCGGGTCTTTCGGAACTGATCGGGGTCGCCACAGGCAGCTAGAGGGCGGCCATTCGCGAAGTTTTTCGCCAAGGGCGACGTAACTTCGAGGGGATCGCAACGAACTGAAGGTCGGGCCTCCGTGTCCGCTAGGTGCCTTCCATGGCGCCGGGCGGGCTCGATGTGCTCGTTCGGTCACCTCAAAAGGTAACGGTACTCCAATGCACAAAACGCTCGAACGACGTCTCGTCCTCTCGGCCGCCGCGGCCGGGCTGCTTTTCGCTTCCGTCGGAGGCGTCTTCGCGGCCTCGCCCCTGAAGCTTGAGTTCGTCACGCACGCCGCTTTCTTCTCCGCAGAGACGAAACAGCCTAAGGTGCTCGATCCGCAGGTCTTCGTCGAGGATTCCGCCGCTGCAGAAGCCACCGGTCCGCAGGGCATCAAGCACGTCGCCGGCGTTCGGCCGCCGTTCATCGACCAGGATCCCAAGACGTCGAAGCTGTTCAACGCCGAGCACAAGCCGCTAGGCTTCAATCTCCAATCATGGTTGGCCGCCACCGGAACCGTCTCCATCACGGAGAAGGACGGCAAGGTGACGCTCGAGGCGACGTTCAAGAACCTGCAGCCGAACGCGAGCTACAGCCTTTTCGAGAACCACTTCGACACGAATCCGATCAGCTTCACGCCGATGGACGGCGCCGGGAAGACGAACAGTTTCACCGCGAAGGCCGACGGCGCCGCCAGCGTCACCGTGACATTGCCAAGCATGCCGACCCACGACAATGCTGTCCTCGTCATCTACAACAGCGGGGGCCAGTCACACGGACTGGAGCGCGGCCGCATCGGGTTGGACGCCCAACATCAGATCATCGCGCGGCCGGAGTAAGCCTAAAGTGTCCCACTTGAGGGGAGCGGCCGGGGGGGCCCCTCGGCACGCCGACGCTCTCGAACTGATGCGCACCGTCGGCGCATCAAATCCACCATGGCAAATAATCTCTGGAACGGTCGGGTTGATTAGCCCCACCGCAGGGAGGAAGGAGATCAACTCAGGAGAACCAGCCCGCCTGGCAATTCGGTGGCGCGGGCCCCCGTCAGCTGCTGCACTTGGGTGATGAACGTGTCGAGCTTGGCAATCTCGAAGTCGCCGTTAACGATACGTTGCCGCAACGCGGCGCTGACGACGACTATCTTGCCAGGGCGATATCGATTGATCTCCTCGACCACGCTGGCTAACGGTCGATCACGAAAGATCAGCAAGCCGGTTTGCCATGAAGTCACTTGCACGGGATCGACGCTCACGCGGGCACCGAGGCCACTACCTGTATAGGAAACCTGTTCTCCCTCAACGATGCGCGTGGATTGTCCAGCCTGCTGCACACTAACGATACCATTCAGGCAAACAACAGAGACGACGTCATCAAGGCAGCGTGCGCTGAAGCGCGCTTCGCTCGCGATGATTTGCCCACCGGCAGCGAGTACGATCAAGTCGCCTTGCGGCGGACGGCGGGTGCTGACGACGACCTCGCCGGACAGCAACTCGATCGTCGGCTGATTTTGCTTCGAGCGAAGGGCGATGCTGGTCAGTGTGTTGAGGTCGAACGAGACTTCCGGGGTGACATTGACCGTGCGTTGCTCCCCCTTTGCCGTGCGGTAGTCAGCCGACAATTCCTGCAATGACGGCCACAGGTTGAAGGGAGGCCTGATGACAGCGTATCCGGCCACGGCAGCGGCGGCAAGACCGCCGCCGATTAGGGCGCGCCGGCTGAGGCGGCCGCGGCTTGTCGCAATGCCGGCGACACGCGCCGACGGCGCGGTGAGTTTGCCCGCGACCACGCCTGCCCGCCAATTGATAAGGGCTGCTCGCTGGAAGGCGGCTTCGTGCGCTGCGCTCCGCGCTCGCCAGCGCTGAAAGTCATCGATATCGGCGCGTGTAATCTCTTCGGTCTTGAGCCGCACGATCCAGACGATCGCCTCGTCAAGTAGCGGGTCCGGCCCTGGTGTTTCGGGAGGGAGGGTCACTGCGATCGCTCACTATTCGCGCAAGAGCCGACGACACATCCCTTCGCGGCCGAAGGCGCCTCGGTATATATGATTCTCGTCAACCCGGGCCATTGGCGCGCAAACCCATTGCCTTCCCAACCTCTTTGGGACGGCCGCTTTCCTCCAACCGAACCAAACAACTATCTCCTTTCTTTCTTAGACAACTGGGAAGGGTCTATCATGAAAAAGAATCCGAAAGGCGGATCCGCATGGCGCGGCTGCGCCGCTGTTCGTCCTTGTCTGGAATAGGCGTCTCTCGGAGCTCTTTCGCCTCGCATTCAGGTCCGCCGCCTCGGACCGCCTAGGCGGGGAGAAATGCGGCGGTCGATGCTCTTGGCACAATGCTGCAAGGCGTGTTGGTAGTCTGAGGAAACGGTGCGCACGCTGACGCCGAGCGCCTCAGCCGTTTCTTCGGCGGTCTTGCCTTCGAGCGACATCATACGGAGCACATGGTGCGGGCGTTCGGGAAGCTCGCGGAGCGCACGCTCGAAGGCTTCGAAGTCGGACCGCTCCTCGGCGATCTGGGCCGGACTTGGCCTGTTGTCGGTTACCTCGAGCAGCGCGTCGATCTCAGAGGCAGGGACACGATAGGTCCGCGCTTTTCGAAGGTTCTTGGCAACGTTGATGGCGGTGCGAAAGACGTAATCGGCGGGCTTTTCGACGAGTGTCGCATCTGGAACGCGATCAAGGCGCACGAATGTTTCGTGCAGCACCTCATAAGCGAACTCGGAAGACCCCAATTGCCCTGTGAGGTGCTTGACCAAGGTGTCGTAATTTTCAGCGAGCTGCCGCTTCAGCCTAGTCTGATTGGACTCTGCCAATTTCGCGGCCCCCCTACGCGCCCCGGGAGCCCAACACTCCAAGGGTAACTTGCTGATAAAGGTCGCGAATTACAGATTTATGACAGTCGGACGACTGCCCGTTATGCGACGGCAGGCGTTATATTCGCGCCACGTTCGGCACAGGAAACGACTCAGGACGGGTCAAATCCGAGCGTCACTTCTACGTTCAACGTATCCGACAAGGCCGGAGGGATCCGGGGCAGCGGCTGGGCTCGGCGGATGGTTTCAAGGGCAGCATGGTCCAGCACAGACTGACCGGAGCTACCTTTGACCCGTACGCCAAGCAGCTTGCCGGCACGGTTGATTGAGAACACGGCCCGGACCGTCCCTTGCAGATGTTGCCGTTCAGCCCCCTTTGGATACCGCTGGAACCGCGCAATGTGGCGCGCAAGTTCTGTCCGGAACGTTGTCTTCGCATCATCCTGTATGGGATCCGGGATATCCTTCAGACCCGCTGACGGCATCGGCGGATCGGAGGGCGGTGCGGATTCCTCTGCCGGAAACCTTGTCAGCGTTCGGTCGGACATAGAGGATGGTGCTTCGGTTATTCCACGCACGGGGCTTGGCGTCGCAATCGCAAGCGATTGCTGTTCTGAATCGACTGGAATTGACAGCGAGTCCAGGCGCGGCATGAGATGGACCTGCACCAGCGGGATCTGTTCAGGCGTGCCGCCTGCCGCAGCGAGTTCGAGCCGCAACCAGGCGACGCCGCCAATAAAGAGAATACCAACGAACGCGGGAAACAATATCAGCCGCGCGAACGTCGAGGCTGGCGTTAGGTCTGCGCTATCGTCGGTAGCAAGCGGCCTCATTTCGCCGTGCTCACAGCGACGACGGCGCGAATGGGTTGGGGAGCATCAGCGGGCGTCGGCTGGCGGATCAGCAAACCTTGTAGCGTGCCTGTGATAGCGGAATCGCGCACAGCATCTCCGGTCGATTGCAGGAGCGCGGCCTTGCGGATAGTGCGCGTGGGATCGATCCACAAGTCAAGAACGGCTCGATAATTACCCGTTGCACTTTGCGGATTCTTAAGCAAAGCTCGCTGGACTTCGGAGCGGACAGTCTCGCTATAGTCGGCAAATTTCTCAAGATCGTTTGGCCGAACATTCGCCCGAACACGCAATTCGCCGAGTACAAGATCGGCGTCGGTCAGCGGATTGACCGGCGGAAGCCCATGCTCGATGACTGCCGGCGCGACCAGCGTAATTGCATCCGTCCTAGCACGCCGCACATCTAGATCAGTGTTGCCGAGAAGACGTATCAACGCTTCATCTGGAGCAAAGTATCCTTGGATTGCAACAGACTGTTGGCCCGAAGCCGAGCGACTGTCGTAAAGCACCTGAACACCAACTTTTCGACTGTAGGCGTGCAAGGCCGCCGCAAGAGGCTGGGCGGGGATATCGAACGCCAAAGGCTGCAGCGGCAACCTAGAATTCAATTCGATGGCACCCGCAGAAAAAACGAGCGCCGGAATCAGCAACAGCGTGATCATAACTAAGGCTGTCAGGTGCGACTTAGTAGGCGATTTCGCCGCCATTACTTCCGCGTTCAAAGGCGTGTCCTTCACTTAAGTCCGCTCGTCAAATCTCCGCCGTAAAGGAAAGGCCGCCTTAGAACCGCGCGACCTTCATGGCGGACTAACCAGCTTGCGGTCCGACTGAGTAATAACAGTATATCCCTTTGATGACAGTAGTCTATTGATCCGAATGAGGACCGCCAATGATCCAGGTTCAATAGCCCAAACCAGCGTTAGAATTCAAATCCCCGTGCTCCGATTACCGTGACAAAGGTGCCGCGCCATGGCGGGGACGACGCACCGGGCTTTCATCACTTAACAGAACGGGTGAACTGGCCCCATCAGTTCATGGACCTCGCATGTCAAAGCTGCCAGCAGCGCCGCGGGCGCAAGATAGACTGCGCCATATTCGAGCTTGGTTCGAGGCAGAATGGTATAGTAAGTGGCGCTCTCCGGCGCTGGGGGGCATATCGCCAAGCCTTCATCACCTACGGCGGGGCAAGAACAGCGACAATGATCAGCGTGGGGCTTGGCCGGTACAGCATCGGCGCGCCGAGAAGCCAGATACGCGGGCTGACGATGTCCGTCACCGTCCCGCCGACGAGCGACGAGATCGGAAGCAGATTAAACAAATTGAGGAACAGGCCTGAATAGGAAATAGCGAGCAGCAGGCCACTGGTTTCCGACCGCGCCCACAAATACACCGTAAGAACGGAAATGGTTCCAGCAACCGGGCCGGCAAGCGCGATATAGGCCTCGGTTTCAACATCAACCGGCTGATCCTTGAATGCGATCCAGGCACCAACGAACGAAATGAAGGCCGGCCCGCCGACCTTCAGGCCGCGCTAGCGCGCCGCCACATAGTGTCCCATCTCGTGGGCCAGCAGCAACCTGTTAAAACGCGCCGCAAAGCGGCCTACCCCATATCGCGGCATAGACCGCAAGCGACAACAGATGCTGCCGCCAGCGGTAGCGATCTTGCCTCATTTGAGGCCTGGGAGCAGTATGAAAAACAGCGCCTTCATGCGGCGTCTGGTGCGTCTAACGGCCTATCCGCCGTCTTGTCATCTCTCGTCTTACGGCGGAAGAATTTTATGACGCCAATGCCGACCATCGCGGCTCCGGCGAAGATGACCTTCGCGAATTTGAGCACAAAGGCGATCGCTAACGCAAACAGGCCGAGCTTCTTGGCCGCAATTCCGCCGATCAGCGCCGCAAGCCCATACTCGGCAATGCTATCGGTCGAGGCGTTAAAGTCCTCGTAGCGTTTGCCATCATTGTAGGCGAGCGCGGCAAGCAACCGGTGGGCGAATGCTTTCTCGCCTGAAATGCGATCCGAATCGGACAGCAGATTCAGGCTGAAATAGCCATCACGCCCCAGCGCGTAGGTGTTGTAATTGATGTTCTTGGGAGTGTCGCTCGGCGCTCCTTTATCCGCGCCAAGTACCGACCAAACCAGGCGATGTGTGACGGCATCATAATGCGGTGCCTCAACCCATCCGATCACCTGCCGTTCGGGAAATCCGCGCGCTACCAGATCCTTGTTGGCCTCCTCGGTGCTGCTTTTTAGGTTCTTCAGAAGGTCGTCAGCGTTCCAGCTCTTGGCGTCGTCGTCCTTGATGTAACCATCCCTGACATGACGGATCACCACAATCGACAGATCGTTCTGATATTGGCCGACGACAAGGCCAACGAAACTAGTTTCGCTAACGACATTGCCGAAGGCGCGCAGCAGGCGCGCGCCTTCCTCCTTCGGGACGAAAAGGTCGCCGGTCGAAAGCTTGAGCGCGGCCTGGTCGATCAGGGAAACATCGGCAGGCCCTTTGGTTCCTGCTTGCCCAGCCGCCTGCAATGCGGTGCTCAGTTCTGCTCTTCGCGACGCCTCACTCGGAGGCGCCGACTCGGCGAAGGCACATTCAGCAAATAGCGCCAGAAGCAGAACTCCAACAGCTCCGACCTGTCTTTTCATCGACCTCTCCAAAGTGTGCTGTATGACCTAAGTGACTAACTGGCGTGGCATACCCCGTTCTATCGTCGTCCGAGCGGCGTGTTGAAAGTCGAGGGCGGCGGCCTGAACGGCGTGGCTGAATGTCCGAAATTCAGCCCGTATTGCTGCTGGACTCCTGGGATATTAACGATGCCGGTTTTGGTGTCGGGGGAGTGTGCGTCCAGCGGTGGGGTATTGAGAACCGGATTGGTCTCGTCAGTCTTGCGCCTGAGTTGCTCATTGATCTCTTTGAGTGACTGGTTGCCATCCGCCTTGCCGTCGTTTCCCGCCTCGCCGTCTCTACTGCCCTTTTGACCGGCGCCCAGGACACTTTTCGGCGGAAGATCGGGCGGACTGACGAATATCTCGGGCAAGGTCGTCTGCGCTTTGGCGCCAGCGATCATGACCAGCGCCACAAGGATGACGATTGCGATTACAATCGCCACTCGTTTCCAAATCCCAGCATCGATAACCGGATCGATCTTCCGCGCCCTCATCGCATGACCCTCACCTGCGTCGCGGTCGCATTCGCTTTGATATGAAGGGCGACAAGATTCACTAGCGCCCACTGCCGAGCCGAACGGGGTACGAAGATCGGCGCCGTTGTCATCATTGCTATCGCCCTGTCCGGACCTGCACGACCAGCGCGCTGAGCCTTGTGTTGAGCGCGGCGAGATTAACAGTGCCGATGCGCCCACCGCTCAGGCACTTGCGTCTACAATCCCCGCCCCCGCTGGTGTCCGGCTGCCCGAACGTCGCCACCGGAACGGTGCCGGTCACGCGAAAGCCCCGCGCCACCAGCTTGCTGCGCACCGCCAGGCAATAGTTGACCGAACGATAGGAAAATCGACTCTCGCCATGCCCGGCGCGATACTTCATCGTGGCGGTGCATAGGTCACCGCCCGCCAGACGCCAAGCTTGGGCCAGATACCTGACGCCGTAACGGATGTTGTTGGCGGGCGCGGCAAGCTCGGCATTGCTGCCGGCAAAGCCAAGCATCCGTGCAGTCGATGGCAAAATCTGCATCAAGCCGATTTCGCCGACGCCACCAATCGCCGCCGGGTTGTAGCCGCTCTCGACCGCCATCACGGCTTCCGCGACTTCCGGCGCGAGGCCCTCGCGTCTGGCCTCTGTTTCGATCAGAGCGCGATAGTCTGCCCGCATACCGTATCCCTGAGGCAGCGCACCGCCGTCATGCACACTCCTCGGGGTGGAGGCATTAGCTTTCGACTCCTGCGTATCCGCGTTTTTAGTCGATGGATTCGCTTGGCTTTCCGAGGCCGGCGGGCTCAAGATGGACTCGGCACGGGCAAATCGAATGGAAACGTCGGTCGACGTAGCCATGATCAGAATGGCGAGCACACATCGCTTTACCCACATGCCACTACTCCTCGTGCGATTGATCGCTGGAGCGGACTGACAGGTGAAGGTGCAGCGGCTGAAGCATATCGGCAGGCGGCGGGCTTACAACGACACTGGCGAGAAGTGCGCGCAGACCGACGATAATGTCTACGTCGTCAATCCCGTCGAACTCCAATCGCTCGATTTTGCCGGCGGATGTGACCCAACTACGAACCACAAGGGTTTCGGACGAATGTTTATCATGCTTTGCTAAGGCCTCGTGCAGGCGGCGCGCGGCAGCAGCATCACCAGCGAGCCGGTTTTCGAAACTGCCTTTCAGCTCGCCGGCAAAGTTTTGCCACGTCGCCGGCGCGCTCGCGGCGGAGCGATAGGCGGTCCCTTGAGCAGCGGCGGGCGACGGCGTCGCCGCACTTGCGATAACGCCCGTCAGTGCCCCGAGGAGGTGAAGCCCCCGCTTCCACCACAAAGCGAGCGGCTGCTTATGGGGCATTACGCTTCCGCTCGTCGTTATTGTCCTGATCCGAGCCTTGCGATCCCCCATAGCCGACAATCTCGACGATCATGACCGAGGCTTGTCCGTTGTTGCTCGGCTGCTGCGGCGCTAACTGCTGCGTGGAGGCTCCGACGTTTGAGGCTGACGTGAGCGCGGCCACAGGCGGCGCTTGCACCGTCGGGATTCCCGTCGAGTTGCCTTGCACTTGGATGTTGGCGGCGTTCAGCACGAGGCGCGCGGCGAGATTGATGTCGAACGCGCGGATGCCCGCATCGCCCGCATCCACCGCACCGTTGGGTGCGATGAGATTGATCCAGCTTGGTGGTGCGTCGGGGAATACAGCCAGAGTACCGATGCCGCCACCGGTGGAAAGGCCCGCGAGATCGTTCTCGACAATCCCGGTATCGGGATCGATTCGCACGCGGGTCGGAGGTGCCGCCTTGACGGTCTTGGAGGCCGCGCCGGCGGCGATGTCCCCGAAGCTCGACCAGATCAGGATATTGCCGCCGCGCAGGGTGAAGATGCGGGAGGTGCCGAGCAGGATGCTGCCGTCGGCGAAGATGCGGATGTCGCCGCCACCTTCGGTAAGGATGCCTTGATCCTGCGGCTGCGACCCGACCAAGGTAAAGCCAACCTCGACTCCACCGTGGGGCACTAGCATATTGATGTCGCCACCCCGCGCTGTCTTGATCTGGCGCGATGTGAGCAGGATGCTGCCTCTCGCCTCGTCGTTGGCCGGGAACAGCGCGGCAATAGCGGCAAAGCCGTCCTCATAAGTCCTATGGATCGCGTCCGGATCGTTATGGTCCCGACCGGACTGATCGAGTGCGATAAAGAAGGCTTCGAGCGCCCATTTACGCTTCTTGTTCTCGTCTGCAGCCTTGTACGCTGCGTACACCGTCGCGGGCGAGGTGTCCGACAAATTGAGCGCCTTGCCAAGCTTCGACAGCAGGCGGTCCGCCCTGTCACCCGCTGTCGCAGGATCGAGGAAATCTCGCTCGAAGGCGCCGTAGTCGAGGCCAGGTCCGCCGATATCTTTCGCCATTGTACCAAGACCGGCCGCCATGGTGATGGAGGCGCCCGATAACGGCAGGAACGGGTTGGACTGATTGCCGATCGTGACAATGCCGGTTGCGGTTCCATTCTGAGGCGCAGTCGCGGTCCCGGCACGAGCGTCCACGCCGAGATCGATATTGCGTCCCGCCAGCAGGTGAAGGCTGCCTGGCCCGCCGAGCTGGATATCACCAGCCTGCGGCGAATCCATCTGGACAACAGTTGTCCAGGGGGAGATCACAGTAACGAGTGGCAACGATGCCAGCCGCGCGAGCGAGTTCGGCGCATAGCCAACGATATCGCGACCAGCAGACACGATGCTGATGTCCGTCTCATGCAGGTTCTGCAAATAGAGGGCAATGTCCGAAATGTCGCGTCCGGCGATCAGGCGGGTTTGCTTGGGCGAGATCACTTGCAGACCGGTGATATCACCACCGCGTGCATAGAGGCGAACCGGCTCCCAATCATCCCGATGTGTCAGCTTGCCGTGCGCAGCAAGCTTGTCGGCAAGGGTTTGATTTGTGGCACCCGAGATAGACAGCCCATCGGCGGATGAAGACGGGCTTGCGATGACTCTGCCCGCCCCAGAAGTGGCCCGAGGTGACAGCGGGCTTGCAATGCGAAGGTAGTCTGCGTCGGAAAGAGTGACCTGCGCTTCGACGCCATACTTGGAAATGCTGGAGCCAGTTGTGTCCGTTATTAAATTGTAGCCACTTATATTCCCAGAGGCCAGCAGATCGAGAGTGCCGGTTGGCGACGGCGAGAGCAGCAGCGGTCCAATAATAGATACGTCACCCGACAGTGCTGCAAGCTGAAGTGTCGACGGCTTGGTCAGATAGACTTGGCTGAACACGTCCTGGCCCGCGAAAGATGTCACCTCCCCGAGACGGAGCCACCCACGCCTCGACGCCAAAGGGGACAGGCTGTGCACAGCGAACATCTGCTCGTAGTAACTAGCAAGCGAGCCGACCGTGTCGCGACCTTTTTTGTTCGACAGGGTGATATCCCCTGAGAGGGAGGTCGCCATGACCTTGTTTGTAGGCGCGTAAGTGCTGAAATACGTCTTCTGGGCCAAGTTATTGAGTATCCCTTGCGGCAAAGCAAACGGGTTGAGAATTGGCCCGACCAGAATGTCGCCCGCCGCGGATATCTCGATATCGCCTTTCCCAAGGAACAGGGTCGTGGGCAGCCAGGAGTCCGGATCGAGAATGAGATTTCTCGTGAACTCGCTGACAACGCCGCCCGCCGCCGAAATCTTCAAGCCCGACTCCCACGCTAGGGCATCTACGGTGTTCCGCGCAGGATTGGAATGGATGCTGCCGCCGGCATCCAGGATCGCTTTGCCCTTTTCGACGTAGTAGACGCCGCCGCTGATATCACGGCTTGCGATCACGGAAACATCGCCGCCACCATATTCCGTGAGCGGCGCCGTCGCGGCCAGCACGTTCTTTGGAGTCCAAGCATTAGTCGGCGCGACGGCGTCAACGTTGACGATGTCTTGGCCGGCCTGGAGTCTCACGTTGCCGCCGCCCAGTGTTCCGACACCTTGGAAGAAGTTGCTGAAATCGACCCACCATGTGGTCGATGCTTTATCGGTCGGCTTACCCAAGCCATCCGTGAACGGGGTCGCCATATCGAACATGCCGTTCGCCGGGTCGATATAGCCGCGCCGATAGAGCCAGTTGTTTGGTAATTCCAGGCTGGACGCGTCGACGAACGTCCGGCTCCCGACCGCGCCGTAGCCGGTCAACCTGCGGATGTCATTCCCCGCTACCAGCGTGACGTTGCCGCCATGATCACTATATTGAGCTGGATAAGTTACGAGCTTGGGGAATGCATAACCAAGATTGTAGGAGGCTGTATTGAAGGCCTGATATGTTGTGGTCGGTGCATCGAAGATGGCTGGATCGGGAACGATCCGGCTGCCAGCGGTGTAGATCGCGGCGAACGGGTTGATGAGCCGGATATCCTGACCTGCAAGGAGATCGATATCGCCGGTCCCAGTGCGGATTACCTGGAAGAAATTTGTCGAGCTATAGTACGGCACCCGGTCGTTAGACACACTTGCAGTTGCCGATTTTGGCGCATAGGAAGCAAAACCGTTGTAATCCGCACCGTTCTTGCCGAGCGTTATCGAACCGGTTGTGGTCCCAAGCTCCGCCAGAGGCAGGCGCTCTCGGTAGTCGGCTGCCGAGAGATCAGCGCCCGCGATAACACGATAGGACCAAGAGGCCGAGCCTGCTGGCATCAGCAGATCCAGCATAGCGCCCCAATGTAGACGACTTGTGGCGGATGCGGACGCTGCTCCGGGCAATACAGCACTCGGATAGGTGACGCCGGTGCTGGTGAATCCATCGGTCAATGTATTGTAGAATTCGATATTACCGGTAGCGCGTAAAGTGAGCGTGCCCGGCACGCGGTCAGGACCATAACGCCAGGTCGAGAGATTCCAGTCGGATGTCGTTGTGCTCGCGGCGCTGCCCAGCGCCAGGCTGCCGCTCGAAAGCACCGCGACATTCGCGCCGCTGGTTTGGCTCAGCGTGAGCGTGACGTTGCTCACCGTCGTGTCGGCGGGCAGCGTGATCGCCGTCGCTCCGTTGCTGACTGTGAATTGCTGTGTCAAAGTGCCTGGCGCATTGAGTGTAACGATGGTTCCGGGAACCAAACTATTTAGATTCGCGTTAGCGAGAAAATTGGTGGTGACTCCGCTGGGCAGCTTGTAGGAGCCTGCCGCAGATGATTTGATTCGAACACCTGAGGTTCCAAATGGAAGCGTGAACGGCGTGGCCGCCGGCAGGGTGATGGTGTTGGCTGTCGCATCTGCAGTCGAGGCCAACGACAGGACGACGCCGCCCGCAACTGGCGTGATATCAGCGTTCTTCAGCCCGGTCAGATTGATATTGCCGGGAACCGAAAGGCTCACCGATCCGCCAGCTGTCAGAGTTCCTGCCCCCACGGTGATGATCTTGGCGTTAGCGGAAAGACCCGTCAGAGTAGCTCCGGCGGCAAAGCTCGTCCGCTTCCCTGTGGCTGCGTCGATCCAGTAGCCGGCGGTTGAGACAGTCAGAGCTCCGGTTCCCGCGACGACGGTCGCGGTCGTACCCCCGTCGAAGGAAATCAGGCTGCCCGCGCCGTTCAATTTGAAGGCGACGGCGCTGCGGTCGCCATTCTGGATCTCTACGCCGGGTGTGATCTGGGCGATGGCAGCGAGAGCTGGCTGCGAGCCGAACAGCCGGGTCTTGATCGCTGTCGTATTGGCGTCGCTTCCGGCGGCGCCGAGATAGGCCTTCGCGTCGTTGTCTGCCAACGCCTGAACGACGCCGTCAATTGCGCCATTGGCACGCGCATAGACCTTGAATCCCTCGGCCACGATTGAGGAGGCGTTCGACACCGTGCCGTTCACCGGCTGGATCTTTATCGATGTGCCGGCGCCAGAGGTGGTTACGGCACCGTCTGCCGCGTCAGTGCGAGGCGCACGCAGATGGAGGACGCCGCCCGGGCCGCCCGCGACGGCAAGATCAAGGCGCGATCCAGTCTGGATGTCGATCCCGTTAGCTCCCTCGCCACGGGTTTCGAGCCAGATTGTACCGCCCTTGCCCGCATTGTCGAACGCATCGGCCGAGACGTCGAGCAAGGAGCCGCTTTGTAGTGTAATATCGTCCGACGCCGCGAGATAGATCGTGCCTCCCGTTGGTCCGCCGGCACGGATCTGTCCGTGGGCCGTCGCCGTGATGGCCCCGGCATCCGCCGAGAGCGAGTAGGATTTAGCGGTGGCGAGCCCGTCGAGCATGACATCGCCGCTGCGCACCCGAACGTTGCGCAAGGTCGAGAAGCTACCCCGATCCAACATGGCATCAAGCGCGGCAGTGCCGACGAGGCGCTTCGTGTCGAGCTTGAAACGCCCGCCCACGCCCTTGGCCCCACCGCCACCTTCGAGGCTCGTTCCGCTGACGATGAACTCGCCGTTCCTGACGTCGACATCGAACTCCCCGCCATCGCCACCCACTTGCGGCGCCGCCACCGAAACTTTACCACCCGTCAGGCGAACCGAACCTGCATCCGAGGTCAGCGCTACGCCGCCACCACCGGAGTAGCGGATCACATCGAAGAACACCTGCTCCGTTCCCGACGCATCGAGAACGGTGTCCGTGAGAGCGATGTCGCCATCGAGCGCGTGCAGGCTGAGACGACCGCTCGGCAGCCGGAAGGTTGCGCCCGTGGCTTCTATCGTAGTCGCGAGCACTGTGAGCTTGGCGGCGAGACCACCCTCGACCGTAGCGGTCTGCCCTAGTGTGCTGTTGAAGATCGCCCGGCCATTGGCCGAAATCGTGTAATCCACACCCTTGGCTGCGGTAACGAGCGGTGTATCCACGACAAGATCACTGCCGAGAGAAAGCCCGCCCGCCCCAGAGGTCAGGACTCCACGCGCCGCATCAAGCTTCACGCCCGTGAACTGGTCGATCGCCAGCGCGCCAGCCCCGAGCTCGATAGTGTTGGCGTTCAGGCGAAACGCACCACTTGCTCCTGCCTGATCAGCTGACGCAGCAATCCCGCGCTCGCGATTGCCGAGGCTCACCGTGTCAGCGGCAAAAGTCACACCCTCAGCGCCGGTGTTGAAGCCGCGAATCTGCGCGGCCTCGAAGGCGAGCTTGCCCTGCCCTACGGTGCCGAATTCGCCATGGCCGTAGATATCGAGCGTCCGGTAGGATGTCAGTATCACGCGCTCGGCCTCCGTCAGCAACTGGCTGAGCGCCTGCCCGGTGAGGACGATGCCGGGATTGGAGGGAAGCGTGTAGCTGCCGTCGAGCGCTAGCGTGACTTGCTGGCCCGCCTCCTGCAGGCTGCGTGTCTTGATCACGACGGACGGATCAATCACCGTATTGCCCGTGGAATTCAAGATCACCGAGCCAGCCGCACTCGGCTGCCCCTGTCCGTCGCGGCCGATCAGCTGCACATTGCGGCCAACCAACAGCGTTGGCGTGGTGGAGCTATCATAGCCAAATCGCGTCAGCCGCGCGTCAGCCGAAGTGCTGACGCGAACGGCTGAGCCATTGCCGCTCCCCGCCACCGCGTCGCGACCGATGCTCAAGGGCTGGCCGGCCCCGCCCGTCGCAGCGCCGCGAGCCTCGATCCGCGCACCGTCCTTCAGTGTCAGAGCCCCGCGCGAGACGAGAACAACGTCTTGCCCGAAGAGGGCTTCTTCCCGATTGTCGAGGATGAGATTGGCGCTCGTCACCGTGATGTTACCGGTGCCGTCCCGGTGGCCACCGACGAGCAGGCTGCTCGCGCCAAACGCGCCGAGATCGGCGGCTTCGATCGTCACCCAGCCGGTATAAAGGCTCCGCTCGGCGGTACCGCCAAGGATGGCGATGCCATTCGGATTGGAACTTCCGATATCAACGAACCCGCCGAGTGCGGCAGCCGACGCACCTGCCGACTGTACCCTGCCGTGGAGCAGCAGCTCGGTGGCCGCCGCGATCAGCAAACGGCCGCCATCCATCGGCAGGCGCTGCGGAGTTATGCCGGCCTTGGCCGCAGCGTCGGCCAGGAAGGTGTTGGCACGGAAATCATCATATTGTGCGCGGGCATGCACCACGGTGCCCGGCGCCACCTCGAAGTACTTCGGCATGATCGCGCCCAGCGCCTTGCCGTCCAGCGCATTGCTGAAATAGCCCGCGACCATCGCTGAGCCGTCGGGCCGCGTTATGGAAACGGTGCCTGTCGCCGAACTGGAGCTTGGCGTCACGAGATACGCGCCTGGGAGAAGCGCATAGCGCGCCGGCAGCAGCGTATAGGTGCCCGCAGCAAGGCCTGCGCCGGCAGCCAGATAGATCTGGCTGCCGACGCCGAGTCCCGCATTGACATAGCCCGAGGCGGAGTTGGAATAGTGCGGCGCATAGTCGAAGCCGTAACCCGGGATCACCGCGTAGGCGTCCGATTTGGCTAGGATGTCGGTCGAGCCGCCATTGCCTTGCGTCCATTGATAGGCGTAGAGGTCCCCACCGCCGGCGATATCAATCCTGGCACCGGACTTCGAGTTGATCTTGTCGGCGAGAAGGCTGACGACCTTTTCCGGTGCGCCCGAGGTGTTGATCGGCGGCACCGGAGAGATGGGAGCGAAAGGCGGGATCCATGAGCCGTCCTTACCCAGACCCCCGTAAGGCATCACCAAGCCATCCGCTGACACCGAAAGCAGGCTGCCGTCCGCCAGCGTCAGGGTATTTACACCCGGAATATCCGCTCCGGTGATGGGATCCTTAGGCGCTGGCTCCGCGGGATCGAAACCGACATTGATGGTGCCGAACGGCGCGCGTACGGTGCCCGAGATGTCAATCGTACGGGCGTAAAGCTCGATCCCGCCATTGACGGACAGCGGCGTTGGCCGCGATGCGCCGCCGCTGATCGTCAAGCGGCCTTCGTCGGCGTTCGAAGGATTGACGATGATCTGCAACCGCGCGTCGGTTGGCGCGTAGACTTGCCCCGCCGCGATCACCACGCTCCCTGCGGCATCGAGGACGCCGAACCCGCGCAGGTCTCCGTCCCTGACGTCGAACGAGGTTGTGGATATATTCTCCAGCGCCAGATTGCCGATGTCGATCAGCTTCTGGGCGATGACGCTCAGGCTGCCGGGGCCGAATTGATGTGCCGGAATCGCACCCAAAATGCCAGCGTCGAGGTTGGGCAGCAGGAAGGCAGCATCACTTGGAGCGAAAGGCCGATAAGAGCTGCCGAGCGCGACGTAAGGCGCCCTCAACGTCACCGCGCCGTCAGCATAAATCGCGTTGCCCAGCTGGCTCACCATCAGGCTCCGACGGGCGTCAATCGTGACATCGCCTCGAAACAGCACGGCACCTGCGCCGCCGTCGCTGTTCAAGCGCAGGGTGTCGAAGCCACCGCTGGCGAACCGGTCGATGGAGAAATGCCCGCGGGACACGACACTGTCCGGGCAGCCGACGGCGCACCATATGCTGCCCGGCAGCGCGGTCCGTACTGTCGCATTTCCGGGTGCGAACGTGATTCCGTTGAGCAGTTGCTGATCGTCCTGAGTGACGATGAGGGAGGGGACGAAGGAGGACGGCCCTATGCGGCTATCTCCAAAATTTACCGATGATGATACGGAAAGCACGCCACCCACAGCGTTCACGCCGCCGGCAGTACCGCGGAGCGTAGATTCGACGACCAGCAATCCCGAGCTTATGATCGACAACAAGCCACCATCGCTCTCTATCCACGTCGCCACGGATTTAGCAGATAGTCCGCTTCCAGCACTCGACGGGAGGTCGAGAACACCACGGGTACCGGAAACATCGAGAGTGCTGCCCTTCTCGGCAACAATGTCACCCTGAAGCGTGATACTGCCACCAGCAAGCACCGCGCCAGTGCGCAATCCGCGCGCATCCGGAATCAGCACGGTGGCGCCAGCCACATTCAGGCTGCTGTTGGCGCCCAGGTGCAGCGTATGCGTAAGAGTCTCGCCGCTCTCGTTAATCTTTGCCGTCGATCCCGCGGCAATCGAGATTTTCCCTCCGGGCGCAGTCAGCGTTCCAAGCACGGTGACCGTGGAACCACTGATGGCGATGGAGGAGCCCTTGATCGTATTGGCGGTGCGACCCGGCTTGAGCGAGATTGCAGCGCCTTCCCCTATGAGGATGTCGCCACGCGCGGGACTGTTGTTGATTGCCCTCAGCGTCAGTGACACCGGATCGCGGAGCTCATCCACGGGCAGATAAGGCGACAGCCCTATTTCATGCGAGCCGCTGAAAGATGCCGCGACCTTCTGCACCTTGGGCTCGATCTTTATCCCTGCGACCAGATGTATACCGGGAACAACTGTGACTCCATCGGGGCCGAGCGCAGAGTACCCGGTCAGTGCGAAGCGGCTGAAGCCCCCTCGATCGAAGAAGTCCGGCGAGATCACAGTCACGTCTTCGGCAGCCGCGCCACCAATCTGGAAGGCCCTGCCCTGGAGCGCGAGCGATCCGCCTGCTGCGCCGGAAAACCCCCTCAACTCACCGGAGGTAAGCAACGTTGTTCGATAGGAGCCAGTTCCGCCCCCGGTTGCTATCCACGGCGCCGTTTCAATCAACGCATTAAAGGTAGAGGGAGCCAATCCGAGGAGGCTGATTGCTCCGGCATTACCGTAGGAAATTTTGCTCGAACTGCTGACGAGAACGCCGCCTGAAACGTCGAGAACGCTGCCTTCCCGAATCAAGACGCTCCCACCGATACCCATTGGGTAGGCAAAAGACGTCGGTGGCACGTGAGAACCGAGGCTCCCAATCCCTATTCCTCCTGCAGAGATACTGATCGCCCCCCCCGCAGTGATCCGTGGAGATGCTGCAGCCTGTGCGGCGTCGATGACGGCACCCGACACATCAATGCGGCCCGATACCACGATGGAGGGCAGATCTTCGAACCGAATAGGATTGGTTACGGAAGGCGGTGTCGTCGTCAGATAGTCCAGCGGAAGCAACGATCCCGTCAGGACAACCTGTCCCCCATGGTAGGTGATGTCGCCCTGAACGTCGATACCGCGCGCCGTGATGCTGAGTCCCGACAAGGGTGAGATGGCATAACCGAGGTTGACTCCGGCGGGCACCAAAACCCGGCCACTCTGATTGTCGATATTAGCGATTCCGAAACCGTCGACGCCGAAAACAGACGCATCAATCTTGAGTGTGGCGTTGTCTGCGGCGGCCAAAGGCTGGGAGAACTCAGTAGGGACGGGTCCGCCGGATGCGCGCGCCGCGCCCAGAATAATGTCGGGGCCAACGCCGAACGACACTCCGTTGAACGTCTGAGCGTTAGCGGCGCTCGATGTGAAAAATGGCTTGGCGTTGCCTGCTTCGAAATCGGCGATACTGCCCAACAAGAGATTCAGCGTCGAAGGCTTCGGAGCCGAAGCCGCCGTCAACTGATAGGGACCAGTCAAGACGGCGCCATTGAGCGCACCATCGAGTACCATCGCTGGCGCCATAATCGAAAGCGTTCCGCCGTCGCCGCCCTTCATGAAGCCGTCGCGATATTGCATCGTCGGGCGCAGCGAACTCGAATATGTTTCCGTCCTCCCCCAGCGCGAGTGACTGCGCGTGAATCCGCCAGCCAATCCAGTATAGACACGATCAGGGGTTGCTTGAGACAGCGCCACGTAGCCGCCGTCCTGCAGAAGGAGCTGCGACTGCTCGTGAACATATCCGCCTTGATAGGCGATCGACCCGCCCGCCACACTGATGCGGGCGCCATCGCGCACCACCACAGCATCGCCCGCGTTCAGGTTCACGGAGCCGCCGTTGACTGAGAGCTGCGCCACTGTGTGCGGGACGAGATCGATAAAGCCGGCAATGTCGGCAAACGGTGTGCCGATGTAGCTCTTGCCGTTGAAGACGCCGCTTTGCAGCAGATCCACCCAGACGGTGGCGCCGCGCAGTGCGCCATCGCGCTGTAACGGCGAGTCGGCGAGTTGAGCCGCGCGCAGCTCCGCCTGGATCACGGTGTTGGCGACCGATTCCGGGACGTTCACCAGGCCGGAGACGTCGATCAGCGCACCGGAGTCAAGATAGATTTGATGGAGAACGCCATTCTTGCCGGAGGGCATAAAGAACTGCGATATCCCGGGCAGCCTGGTTGTGCGATATTCATCTGCAATATCTGCATCACCGAGATCGAGGAATTCGCCGGCACTCATACTAACTTTGCCGGACGGCGCGAGAATCGTTGCTCCCACTAATGTTCCGCCGGTGTCCGTCCCGTTTTTGAGATGGATTGCGCTTCCCAGCACATTGATCTGGGATTTCTGTTGAAGTGAGGAAAGCTGTACAGTTTCTGTGCTGTCGATCTCCGGCAGGACCGAGGTCAGGCTCCGCGACCCGAATTCAACCAAGCCTGTTTTGCGCGGCGCCAAGTATAATCCTTCGGGATAGATGTCCTTTAACGACGCCCCGCCCGGCAACCCATAGAAGATGGCGGCGTCGTAGGCCGCGTTGATATCGATCCGTCCGTTGAGCGCGACCGAGGTGGTAGCCAGCGTCACTCCATCCTGATATATGGCCGCGCCGTTTAGGCTGATGTTGCCAAGCGGGGCGGTAATTAAGCCGCCGTTCCATATGACACCGCGCGCCGCCAGGCTGCTCCCTGCAGTATCAACAACGCCAAGCGAAGGATCGCTAACCTTGCCGACGAAAACATCGAGACCGCGCAAGCTAGGATCACTGGCGTCATGCGCACGGATCGCGACCTGAAGGCCCGCTGCGAGAATGGTCTGGCCGTCCGGCGTCGAGATCACGCCTTCGTTCCTGACGTTGGGACCGAGTAGCATGATGCGCCCGCCCTGGTGCGCGCCCGAGGTAGCGGCGTTTAGGAACGCGCCTTTTTCGACGACGACCTCGCCGACCGCGCCGACAGACGGCGCCGTGTCGAGTGGATCGGTCGGAGGTTTAATGGTCGGCAAAGCTGAGAACTGGAACTCTCCAGTGGAGTTGTTTAGAATTCCATTCGCATAAAGGCTTTGGTTGAGCCAGAGCGATGAGGCCACCAAGGATCCGACATTGATCTGGCTTGTGCCGCCGAAAATGATGCCGCTTTGGTTGATGACGTAGACAGTACCCTTGGCGTTGATGGTCCCGAGGATACTGCTTGGCGCGAGGCTCGGATCCTGCACGCGATTGAGGATGCTCCAGCTTGCGTCCTGCTGATCGAAATTGACCGTCGTCTTCGCTCCGACGTTGAAGCTCGTCCAGTTGGCGATCGCCTTCTGCTCGGTCTGCTGGATGGTGACGATGGTCCGATCCCCGGATGTCGTCTGTGTCGGCCCGTTGGCGCCGGTCCATTTGAAGGCCAGATCGGGATTGGCCACGAGACCTCCCGCAGTCAAACCATTGGGCACCACTGACGCGGCCTGCTGTGCAGCCGCACGCGCTGCTACCTGTGCCGACTGCATGTCCTGCAGAATATTTCGTGCCCGCGACATCGCGCGCTGCGCCTGCTCTGCTGCCCGTTGTGCTTGCTGCTGTGCCTGCTGTGCCGCGTAGGTCGCGGCAGATAGTGGCGATGCTGCTGATCCCGAGCCCTGCCCGATCGGCACCGCGCGCGCCGGTGATGCCAGCGTCAGAACCATGATGCTTGCGCTGGCAAGCAGCGCGCTGCGCGACAGCCTGAAATATCCTCCGCTCCGCACCGCGCTCACTCCACTGCTTTCATTGCTGCGGTTGTGCTTCCGGTGACGACGATGGGAGCGGCGGACGGACATGGCGGTCTCCTGTTAGGCTGTGCGCATCTTACGGTTATCGTGGGCTGCTTTATGCGTCAGCGGGCAACTCGAAGCTGGATCGGATCATTTCCGGTGTCGCGTTTTGATCTGCCGATACAGCGGATCCTGCTGCCGGAAGCTTCTGCAGCTCGTCACGAAGATAGCTGATGAGCTGCTGGATCAGATGGTCCCAGAGCTCAAGCTGGGTGCGCAGAAATCGATGCGTGACACCGCCCGCTACAGAGATATCTAAATGCAGGGCTAGGAATGGCGGACTTATTTGAACGCGACCGAAACGGCGCGTCGCATTCCAGCGGTTGACGATCTCAAGTGGGAGTTCGCCCTGTACCTGGAACACGGTGATCAAGCCGACATCCACATATCTGTCGGTCCCGATCGCCGAGCGGTTGCCGGGGCGAACATCGAACGGCATGCCACCGGTTGCGGAACGAAGATACGGCAGATTGGCTACCGGATCGTTCAGCTCTTCGACGCGGAAGCCGGCGTCCTGGAACGCCTCGCGCAACGCCTGAAGAGTGATTTCGGTGAGGATCGTTTCGGTCACGTGCGGTCTCCCTGAAAGATGATCGATGTCAAGCAGCCCAATTATTGGGCCGTCTGCGGTTCGAGAACCGAGTTGGTTGCTTCATGGAACCCGGGAAGGACAACAGGGTCGTTCGCGATCGGAGACCGACCCGGCTGACGCTTGGATCCGTATCGCGTTCCCGCCAGGTCACGCATGACGAGTCGAAGCTCCGGCAGAGCGCGTTGTTGCAGCCAATTACAGGCGGAAAGCACACTGTCCCGGTAATTTTGCGAGAAGGTCTGCAGACTCGACTGCGCAAGCCCAGTGCGACCGATAGCGAGATCGCCGACCATACGTGCTTCGATGCTCGCGGCTGGGCTACCGCCACTTCTCCGTTGCTGACCAAGCGGGAGAGACCTGATGGTCTCATTGGCATCCGCGAGCAACCCCACAAGATGCCGATAGGCGTATCCGCTTTGAATTGCGGACACGCCAAGTCGCAATTCATTCGGCAAGCGACAGTTTGCGTCTATGGCCAAATGCAGATCAATCTTCAAGCTAAGCTCAAGTGAACGGTCGGTGATCACCTGGTCCGCCTTCTCGATCACCAGATGGACCAGACCTTGAGAGGCCTGCTCGTCCGCGTTGATTTGGACGATGCCATCAATGAACAGCCGCGAATGGCCGTTCGATCCAGCCGCGGTGGCCTCGCCAAACTGGATGGCGAGCGCACTTCCTGGACGGAGCTCGCCTCTACGCCATATGGACGCCACCTCGCTCCTATAGCCGCGAGCAGCAAGCGCCCTTCGAATCGTCTCGATATCCCTTCTCAATACTGACGACATCGCACCCCTCACCGTTTCGCCCCGCTGGCGTCGTGCAAGACCTTGGACAAGGCGATCTCGTTGATGGCGGGCGGCGACTTCTTGAGGAGATCGGCAAGATAGGCGCGGCGCAGGACGGACGCCTGTTCGCTGCGCATTTGCTGAACGAGCGCTTCCTTTACTTCAGGCAGCGTGCGCGTATAGGACGCTTTCGTGTCGATCAGCTTGAGAATATGCCAACCGTCGTCCAGTCTGATCGGCTCAGAGAGGGCATTCTTCGCAAGCCCCATGACTTGATTGCGAATTTCAGGACGAATTTGCTGCTCGGCGATCCACCCAAGATCTCCGCCATTCTTTGCACCGTTCTCGTTAGCGAGGCCAGCGAAGTCGCTCCCGACTTTCAGCTTCCGCTGAAGATCGTCAACCACCTTTTTTGCGTTGTCCTCGGCCGCCCTATCGCTGCCTTTGGGTACAGCTACGAAGATCTGCGCGAGCTGAAACTGACGCGGCACCAAGAGAGCGTCCCGGTTGGCGTCGTAGACCTTCTGCAGTTCGTCGTCGCTCGGATAATTTGCCGGCGGCACGGAGACCGACTGCAAATAGAGTTCGGCCAGCGCGGTCTCCCGCAAGCGATCAAGCTGCGCCGCGACGTTCGGCTGCTGATCCCACTTCTTGGAAAGCAGCTCCTGCAGGACTAGGCGGTTGGCGAGGAGCGCGCGGACGGCCTGGCTCAACAATGCCGGATCCTGGTTGACCGCGGCCTGCTCGCGCGCGCTGAGGTTTGCGACATAGGCCATGATCTCCTCGATCGAGACCTCGGAGTTGCCAACCCGCGCGACGATGTCGGCCGACCTCGTGCGTGGTGGGACCGCGCCTTGGGTCACGGCCGTGAACGCAGGTTGGGTCGCCGGCGCCGTTTGCACCACAACGGGTCTTGCCTGGGCCGGCTGGGCCGGTCGCGGCGTCTGCGCACCGCCTTGCGTTGCTAGGCCACAGAGCATGATCACTCCCGCGGCGACCCGCGTCAGCATTGCGATGCAGTTGGTCACGCCCCTGCTCCTTGTTTCACAGTTCATCACTGTTGCACCCGCTGGTCGAGGATCCGGTCGCAGGTGGTCTGAATCTGGTTTTGCACTTCGACCCGACCCAGGCCGAACATCGGCTCCTGCGCTACGAATGCGTCGCCGACGGTCACTGACTTGTAGCGCTCCAGCAGCTCGCCACCGGCCTTCAGGAGTTCCTTGTTCTTGCCGCCACAGCTTTTTGCGCTTGCCTTGTAGGCCTTGGCCTCGCCTTCGAACCTTGCACGCTCGGCGTCCTTGGTGCGGGCAACAGTCGCGGCCTCTTCATAGGCGGCTTTCCATTTCTCGAGCGTCTCATCTCGCTCGGCGAGCCGTCTGTTGAACTCATCGATCGCCTCACGCTGCTCCTTCCGGACTCGCCGCACCTCGGCTTTCGCGGCATCGATCTGGGCCTTGGCCGCTGCCTTCTCGCGTTCGGCCTCAGCGATCTTGCCCTGAAGCGCGGCACGCTCGTCCTCGAGCTGGCGGGCCTGCGCCGTCGCAGCACGCAATGCATCGCGCAGACGATCGGCCTCCGACTGCGACTGCGACTGTGCAGGGGCGCTCGCGACCGCGCCAAGAGCCGCTATCACAGTCGCCACGACAATGAAGATTCGCCTGGTCATGATTAGAATTTCGCGCTGACGTCAACTTGGAGAACATCGACGGCATAACTCGCGCCGGCGATACTATTTGCGCTCATCCAGCGCAGGCTGGCCCAGACATTGTCGCTGAGACCGACGTTCGCGCCGACGAAATAACCTTTGAGGTTGGTGCCGCCAAGACCGAAATCGGAGTCCACGAACGCGTCGATGGTCGCATCCGATTCGAGGTACTTGTAACCGGCATGAACATTCCAATCGCCGAACCGCTTGATCTGCTTGTCGCCTACGGTCACGCGCGCGAGCCAACCCTGGTTTCCGCCTTGGAAGGGGCCTGGCACGCCCTTCGCGATATCAGGGCCGCGATTGTTCACCGCGGTCTGGTTCAACAGGGCACGATTAAAGGCAGTGTTGATCACGTACTCGCCATCAACGACGATGTGGGTCGGATGGAATTCGCCGAAGTCGAACTGACCGCTAACGACCAGAGGACGATACTGGCTTGCGAGCCCAAAATACTGGTACTGGCTCTTCGTGCCATTGTCGTTCCCGATTCCGATTGGATCCGCGATGATATCGCGCAGCAGCATGTAGGTGTTGCCTTTCTGCGCGAAGGACGGACGCAGGATGTCGGTGTCGCAAACGTCTGCAGTGGAGGCCACGGTGCATGGCCTAGAGAGGCGACCCTGGACCTTGGTGAAGTCGTAATAGGCAGCGCCCATGGTGAACGAATGGACCTCATCAATCTTGCCCTTCAGCCCGGCCTGAGCGCCAAACAGCCACTTGTCTTGGCTCGCGAACTTTCTCGGCAGGCCCGCGTTGGGATCACCGGCGCTGGCACCCTGAGTGCTGAGGTTGATGCCGGCATTGAAGTCGGTGTTGTAGATCGGGAACGCACCCGCAGCCACGAAAGGCGTGAAGCCCTGCATGACTTCGTGCTTGGCCTGAAAAGCGACCCCGTCAAATCCAAGGTCGCGGTGCCAGACGAGATCGGTCGGCGACCAGAACGGGCTGTCGAACCTACCGATTGATAGCGCAAGGTCTTCGTTTTTCCATTTGAGGTTTGCACGATCGAGCCAAAGCGCATACTTCGAAAAATTGCCCCCGTTTGCTCCGAATGTCTGGTTGGTCGAAACCGGTGAGCTGTTCTCGCCCGTGGCAAGCCGCAAACCGGCGGTGAAGCCATGGGACAGGTCCGCATCCATGCCGAGCCGCGCGCGGAAACGGAACTGATCGCGGTTCTCCGCCGTGTTATAAGTCGGTGGGTAGTACGGATTGCCTATGCTGTTGTCGAAGGGCGAGCCAGTGTTGATGGCATTGAAGTTGTAAAGGCCGAGCGGATTGTTTCCGGTCGGAAAGAAAGCGCCCTGATAGCGCGCGCGCGCATCCCCATAGAAGTGGATACGTTGCGCCCATTCCGGATAGAGGCCAGGCGACGCCCAGTTTTCTTTTTCAGCCTTTGCCATCACCTCCCGTTTAATGTCTTCGCGTAACTGTCGTTTGACGATTTCCGGGACATAGGCAACATGCCTAGTTCCAGGAGGATTGGCGGCCGCTGTGGCCACCGTTGCGGCTTTGGCCGCCTCGTCAGCCTTGGCCGTCGCATCCTTCGCAGCCTGACGTGATACATAAGCTTCATTTTCAGCCTGTTTGATCAGGGCGTCGGCCTCCTCCTGGGAAACAATCTTGCGCTTCACCATGAGATTGAGCAGGTTGACGGTCGTGCTCGGTGATGTCGGCGCTGATTGCGAGACGGTCGGTCTCCGTGACGGCTCCCGGCTCGCCCGAGTGTTGTCCTCGCTTATCGCGTTTTGAGCGAATGCCGACGATGCACACATCAGCGCGCATAACGAGACAGCAAGCGACATCGGTCGCTGGTGCACATTCAACATAGTCACAGACATTAGTCCCCCAGTCACTCTACGCATGGTTCTTTCTCGGAAGCTCAACTCGGACGCCGCGCGATCCAGCGCGTAACGATCGGCATCGGCATGTCTTTGGGCGGAGGTTCGCGGAGCGCGAGGCCACCAAGCACCTCGTTTCGAATCGCTGCATCAACCTCGGCATCACCAGTCGATGGCGTCAGAACAACCCTGGTTACCCGGCCCGAGCCATCGGCCCACAGTCGGATCTGGATAGTCGCAACCACCAGACGGGTCTTGGGGTTGGAACGCAGCGCGGACTCCACCTGCGCGGTCACAATCGAGCCGTACCACCCCCAGCGACTACCGCCGCCGCCCCCTCCACCATACGGGCTGCCGCCAGGCTTACCGCCAAGATTGAACAGATCACCCGGTCCAGTCGCCATCGCGTCAAGCGAGAGCGGCCCCGGCGCATCGTCGTTCTTGGCATCTTTGGCCGGCTCATCCTTTGGCGTGTCGACCGGCTTGTCTTCCTTGAATTCGGGTTCCGCCATCTTGGGCTGCTCGATCATCTTCTGCTCGGGCAACTTCTGCGGGGGCGGTGGAGGTGGCGGGGGCGGCACCACCACGGTGACGGCCAGTTCGCGCACCTGGCGCGGCAGCGGAGCGTCGTCGTGGCCGACGAACAGATAAATGGTCCCGCTCAGCACCAGCGCGATCGCGGCCAGCGCCCCGCCATAGCGCAGATTCGGCTTGCGGCCCTCGCCATCCTCGTTGGCCGAGGTGTCCGCTTTTACGTTCAGCCGATTCCTGATTTTGGCCAGCAGGCTCACGACGCGACCTCTCCTGTCAACTCACCGGAAAGGCGGTCGGTGACATACTGCGCGATGAATCTCACCACGGAGTCGAAATCCGTTGTCTCGACGATGATCCGTATGTCTCGCTCGGTGCCGATGACAAGACGATAGATGTCCGTCTCGGGGCAAAACTCGAGTTGAGCCGCGCCATCGATGATGAGGCGCACATACCGCCGCCGCCACATCGTCAACACGAATGAATCGCGATTGACGCCACTGCGTGCAATGCGCGCGCGCAACTGCTCCGCCAGCCTGACCATCAGCGCCTCGCCGTGAATCGGAAACGGCAACAGGACGGCTGTCGGCCGTTGAGCGCCCTGCTCCGGCGCAGGCACGCCGGCCTGCATCGTGCCGCCACGCCGATCGACACCCCCATTACGGACACTGGTATCGACCACCCGCGCATCCTCCGCCGCGCCATCGTGACGAAGCACGGCTGCATACATCGTGGTGCCTCTTGCGAACCACGCCCGCAGACGCGGCAGCAGCCCTCCGCCGGGACCGGCGAGTTCGGCAATATTCTGCGTGGATGCGGCCTGCATCTGATCCTCCCTCACTTCACTAGCGGACTGGTCGCATCGCACGGCTCTCCGTAGCCGGTGCCGCCGAACCTTTCCGATCCGCCGCGCGCAAGATGACCACGACCACGACGAGCTCGTTGACGATCAGCCAGCACATGAAAAGCTGATACAGTGTCATGCGTTCTCCCTGCGATGCTGGACTCAGGATGATTGCCTATCGTGCGCACGCCGGTCTCCGCCTCACTTCACCAATGGCTTCGTCGCAAGCCCGACCTGGTTGAGACCAATCCGGCCAAGCAGATCGAGCACATCCATCACGCTCTGGTACTGCGCCTGCGCATCACCGCGCAGAACCACCGGAAACTCAGGTGTCAGCGCCTTCTGCTGCACCAGCCGCTGCTCGAGTTCAGGCAGCGTCACCGGAATGGTGTCGAGGAAGATCTTGCCGTCATTCGCCACCGTGATCGCCTTGGTGGTCTGTGTCGCCAGCGACGGCGCAGCGGAAGCCTTCGGCAGATTAACCTTCTGCCCCTGCACCGTCGCCGTGGTCATGATAATAAAGATCACCAGCAGCACGTAGGCGAGATCGAGCATCGGCGTGATGTTGATGTCATCGTACGGCTTGGAGTCGCTCTGCACCTGCATGGTGATTACTCCGCCGCCATGCGGTGATCGATCGGATCGGGGCGCTCGGCATCATAGGCTTCCGCCATTCTGGTGACGAACTCATCGACGAACACCTGGATGTCGTTGGTCAATTCCTTGATGCGGGAAATCAGGTAGTTGTAGCCAAATAGCGCCGGGATCGCGACGCCGAGACCCGCGACCGTTGCCACCAGCGCCGCCGCGATGCCGGGCGCGATCGCATTGACGTTGACGTCACCAGATTCTGCGATCGCAGCAAAAGTGATCATGACGCCGACCACAGTGCCAAGCAGGCCAAGGAACGGACCGCCGGAAATGGCAATCGTCAGCACCACCATCTGCCGATTGAGCCGCTGGATCTCCTTGACCACGCCGCTGTCGAGCGAAGCCCGAATCGCGGCAATCGAGGCAGCCGATAGGAACCGCGCACGGACCCCGCTGCGGGCAAAACGATGACGAAGCTCCTGCGCACCGATGTGATAAATGCGATATAGTGAAGACAACTTCATCGTCTCAGCGTCGTTCGCGTTCAGACGGCCGCCCAGCGTCGCCGCACTCTTGTCGTCCGCCTGATCAAGCACCGTCAGATCGTCTGCAACTTCACGGAAGTGCTTCATGAACACAGCGTTGGCTTTAGCCTGCTTGCCGAGATAGGTGGTGCGGTCATACATCACGACCCAACTCAACACCGCCATGATGACAAGAATGCCAATCACGATCCAGCCGTCGAGGGTCACCGACTTGAGGATCACCGCGAAGTAGCCGGAGAGCCAGCTTGCGGTCTCTTCATCACCACTAAAGGCAATCAGCTTGGCCGTTTCCGGCCCCTGCCCGATAGCAGCGAACCTGATAAAGCCTGCCGGCCGCGCCACCTTGTCGATATGCAGTTCGTCGAGATCGCCGATGAAGCCTGCCATACCTGGAACGATAGTGGTCGCAGGCACATCTGCCGCAGGCGCCGCGCTGCCGTCCGCCCCCTGCGCAGCTGGGGTATCGGGCTGCTCGGTTGCGGACGGCACCGCCACGGGCGCGGCACCGGAGGTCGCGGTGTCACCCCCGATCAGGGAAATCGTATTCAGGGCCGGTAGCGATGCCGCCACCGACGCGTAAGGCGCTCCGTCAAGGGACAGCGTGACTTGACCGTTGCTGGCAATGACCGCGAGATGATGCCAGCTGTTCGGCGCAACCGGCGCGCCCGCGCCGCTACGCTGAACGGTGCCGGCATTGGTTACCTCGACGAACGGCACGCCGCTATCAAGTCCGATCACGAGCGCATTGCCGGCGCCTGGATCACGGCGACTGTAAAGTGCCGTATTCGGCTGCAACACAGCCGGTTTGATCCAGGCCGAGAAGGTGAAGGGACTGCCCGAAGGCAGTACCAGCGACGGCGACGCCGGCAGTGCAAGCGGCGCAGCCCCCGTCAGACGAAGACCCGTGCCGATGATCGACCCGTCTGCAGGCTGCCCCACGCTCTGCGCGTTATTGGCCCATACCGAAGAATCCAGCGAGGGGGTGCCGCGCTGGTTGAAGTGATAGATCAGCAGCGTGTCTGGATCATAGGTACCTTTGGCGTCGCTCGTTGAAGCCGCCTTCTTGTTACCAGAGTAGAGCCAGATCTCGATCTTGGCACCCGCCTGTACATTTGGCACCGAGACCCACATCAGGCCCTCGGCCAGCAGCGGATCATACTTCTCAATGTGGTGCTTGAGCGGCGTCTTGTCGTCGCCGGCCACGAAGCGAAGATCACTGCCGTCATCCTTCGCCGAGGCGAAACGGAAGTTACCCGCATGCAGCCGGATCAAAACAGGTGTAGTCCCGATCGGATCGGTGATGTTGGCGCCCGACGCGCTGGCGTCGATGGTAATCTTCTTGCGCATCGACCATTCATCGTTCCACCACGCTTTCGCCGGTGACGACAATGTCAGCGCGCCAACAAGCCCGAACAACATCGCGGCGATGCCCCTTCCGGTCGCCCGCCGAATAAAACCTGGTTTACGCGGACGCATCTCACCCCGGCACCGACCCAGCTTCGTTGTCATCAGAATTCACCCCAAATGCGGAAATTGAAACGCGGATCGTTGGCGCGCGTGTACGCTTGCGTGACCATCGGCACAGAATAGGCGACGACGCCATTGACGTAATTGAACAACTTGAAGCGCGTGCCGACGCCGTAGCTCCACAGGTTGAAGTGCGACTGCTGGTCCGGCAATGGTTTCAACGTCTCCGCACGCGCGCCATCGGCGAAGGCAAAGAACCGCCAGTCGTTGAAGGTCGTGAAGCGCGGCGCCCCCTGCCCGGTCTCGTCCTTTACATGGCTTTGCAACAATTGGCCTATATTGGGGCTGCGCAGCTCGATATTGCCAGCCACGCCGTTGTCGCCAAGCACCTCGGATTCGAGATATCCGCGGACGGTGTCAAAGCCGCCGGCGCTAAACTGCTCGCTCGAGACGAGCGGCCCATCGGCGATCTGCCCCTGAACCTTGCCCCACAATTGGAAGCCCTCCGGCAGTTCCTGGGTATGGGACACATCGGCGTTGAAGTGGGTGAAACTTGCCGACGCATAGTATCGTTTCGCATCGAAGGCCTCCCAGTCACTGCTGATTGGCCGCATGTTGTAGGTGATCGAGGCATTGAACTGCGTCGTGAACTTTTCACCCTGGAAAGTCGAACCGTAGCTTGCCAAGAGGGGGTAGTAGGTCACGGGTGAGGAGAACCCACCGGATCCTAGCGTCACGGTCTGCTGGAAGTGCTTGTAGTCAAGACCAACCGACAGGGAGTGAAAGAACCTGTCCCGCGGCGGCAATGTGATGATGGCGCGACTGCCGACAATCTCACCCGGACCGACAATATTGGCGCCGCCGACCGTCGCAACACTACTGCTCGATTTCACGCCATAGGTGAGGAAGCTGAGCCATTCCACACTTGGAATGCGCGCTAGGTACGAGCCCGAAAACACCTTGGCATCATCAGGGCGCTCGGGCGCCACCTGATAGATGAAACTTGCCGAATGCCCAAGCTGCCAGAGATTATCGTAGCGCACCGTCCCGATAAACCGCGTCGCCGTCGTACTCGGCGATTGACGATTGTTGTATTCGACGCTGGCATGGATCGGTGCGGTGTCCTCGACATTGAGATCGACATCCACCGTACCGGGGGTTACCCCCGCGCGAAGCGCCGGTGTCACACGACGATCCGGCCATTGGTTGAGCGCAACAATGTCCTTCGTTACGTCATTGAAGTTGGGAACGACACCCTCTTTCAGGGATTCGGCACGGGTCTTAATCCTCTCAAGGTCGAAATAGCGCGAATTCTTAACTCGTAGACGCCCGACCTTGAGTTCGACAACCTTCAGCGTAATGACTTTGCGCTGGGAGTTCTGCTCCGGGATAGAGACACTGACGGTCTGAAATCCCTTGTCGTGATATGCTTTCTCCAGCGCGGCCCGCGCCTTTTCGACATCCTCGGCCGTTTTGTTCGGTCCCAGGAACGGATAGACCGCTTCTTCGATCTCGATCTGAGACAGGCTATTTCCGCCCTCGATGGCGAAATCATCGATCTCGAACTTTTGAGGCGACACCGACGGTCGCACCGCGCCGGCAGGTGAGGCAACTCTCCCTTGCCCCTCCTTCCCTTCTTCTGCCTGCCCTCGCTCCACTTTCCCGGTCGCGGTCACCGCCGGCTTGGTAGAGACCACTGAATTACTGGCGTTTGCCGCCGAGACAGGCTGTGAGATGCCAACGCCGCCGACAAGTGCGGCCATCGATACGCCCAAGCAAAGCAATCCCCTCCTCGCCCATCGCCATCTGCACGTGATTTCTATACGACGAATTCGCACGAGTACCCCGACGACTCCAAACAAGCCAAGCGTCAGCGCTGCGGCACGCCGCAATCACTAACGCACAGTTAAAAGACAACTGACCGCCACCTAACCTGCAAAAGATTCTTGGATGGGATTCAAAGGGGCATCTGGTCATTCCGCCTACCCGCCCCAATCTGGCTTTCCTGACCATTCGCCGGCGTCAGTTAATCCGACTGCCCGGCCGCAGGATCAGACCTTCGTATCCCCTCGAACGGAGCCTCTTGCAGAAAGCTAGCCCCCCTGCTGAGCCGGCGTCCGAGGGTCTCGACGAAGTTCTCGAACCGCTCCCGTCCCATCGCCTGCGCGCTGGCCTGGGCGTCAGCAGGCAATCCGGGCGTTACGGTGAGCCAGAAACGGATGAACAGAGCGAGCGTCTCAGTTCCAATGGTCACATCGCGTTCGAGCCGCTGCACCTGCCGCGTCAAGCGATCGAGCCTGCGGGCGAGCGCTGCCTCCATGCGCTCGGAACCGTCCGGCGAAAGGAAGGATGAGACGGCCGCCTCGACAATGGCACTGCGCGACACGCGCTTGCGTTCCGACAGATCGATAAGCTGGCGCAACAGTTCGGGCGGGACATAGACGTTGATCCGCTCTCTCATTCCGGCTCCTTTAAAGTGCAACTCCGTCGTCAGGATCCATCGCGGCCTGGCGCGCGACTGTGCGAACGTACCGCCGCACCGTGGTCACCCGCTTCACGTCCTCTTCGGCATCATCGTCGACAATGGCGAATTCCGTGGCCGGTGGCGGTGCTTCAGGTGCGATTGCCTCGTGCTCGGACAAGGCGGGCTCGCGCCGGATGCCGCCATCAGCAGAAGCGTCGCGGGCGTAACTTTCGACGTCGCGCGAAGCTGATGACTTCGGCGCCGGCAGTGCCGACCAGTCATCGACGCGTTGCTGTCGGCCCCCGTCTTGCCGCTCGGATGCGCCTGGTTTCGGTGGCGGCAGCACCCGGCCGCTCAGACGGCGATCTTCGAAATAGCGTACTTTCTTGGCGCGGATCGGCGCCAGACCAGCAACGAGAACCACTTCGTCTGTCGGCGGCAGTTGCATTACTTCGCCCGTGGTCAGCAACGGTCGTGCTGTTTCCTGACGAGAGACCATAAGATGGCCAAGCCACGGCGACAGCCGATGACCGGCATAATTTTTCATGGCCCTCAATTCGGTCGCGGTTCCCAAAGCGTCGGATATGCGCTTGGCGGTGCGTTCATCATTGCTGGCGAAGGCGACCCGGACATGACAATTGTCCATGATCGAATTGCTCTGGCCGTAGGCTTTCTCGATCTGGTTGAGAGATTGCGCGATCAGGAAAGACTTGATGTTGTACCCGGCCATGAAGGCGAGCGCGGACTCGAAGAAGTCGAGGCGGCCGAGCGCCGGGAATTCGTCGAGCATTAGCAGCAGACGGCGGCGTTTCGATTTGGCATGAAGGTCTTCCGTCAAGCGCCGGCCGATCTGGTTCAGGATCAAGCGAATGAGCGGCTTTGTCCGCGAGATATCGGACGGCGGCACCACGAGATAGAGCGTGATCGGCAATTCTCCTTCGACGAGATCGGTGATCCGCCAGTCGCCGCACGCCGTCACCTTGGCAACAACCGGATCGCGATAGAGCCCGAGGAACGACATGGCGGTGGAGAGCACGCCAGATCGCTCGTTCTCGGACTTGTTGAGTAGTTCCCTCGCCGCCGACGCCACGACCGGATGCACGCGGTCGCCGAGATGCAGCGTCGCCATCATGGCGCGCAACGTTGTCTCGATGGGACGTTTCGGATCGGACAGAATATTGGCGACGCCAGCGAGCGTCTTGTCGGGCTCGGCGTAGAGCACATGGAGGATAGCGCCGACCAGCAGCGCATGACTGGTCTTTTCCCAGTGGTTGCGGCGCTCGAGCGCGCCTTCAGGATCGACCAGGATGTCGGCAATGTTCTGAACGTCACGGACCTCGCTGTCACCGCGACGGACTTCCAACAGTGGGTTGTAGGGTGTCGAATCCGGATTGGTCGGATCGAACAAAAGGACACGGCCGAAGCGCGCGCGCCACCCGGCGGTGAGCTGCCAGTTTTCACCTTTGATATCGTGGACGATGCAGCTTCCCGGCCAGGTCAGCAATGTCGGTACGACAAGGCCAACGCCTTTACCGCTGCGGGTGGGCGCATAGCAGAGCACATGCTCGGGGCCGTCGTGCCGGACATAGGCACGCTCAAGCCGTCCGAGCATGACGCCGTCGGGCGCAAACAAACCGGCGGCCCTGATTTCATCTTCGCTGGCCCAGCGCGCCGATCCATAGGTCTGCGACTCGCGGGCCTCGCGGACGCGCCAGACGGACATTGCGATCGCAATAGCTGCGGCGATGAATCCGCCCGAGGCGGCAATGCAGGCCCCTTCGACGAAGATACCCGGCGCATAGGCGTCGAACGAAAACCACCACCAGAAGAAGGCGGGCGGCGGATAGACAGGAAAGTGACCGATCTCAGTCCACGGCCGTCCGAGTTCGAACTGATAGGCAAGTCGCCACGCTGTCCACTGTGTCGCGCCCCATGTTGTCATGAGTACGATCGAGAAGACGACGACAATCTGGCCCCACAGGACCTTGGTTGCTGGCACGGGCTTGCTCTTCTGGGATGCGGATGCGTGCCAAGGAAGCGACGCCGCTCACGGAAAACAACCCTCACCGGCCGACCATCGTAGAAACGGCGGAGATGGCGTGCAGATACTGATCTGACAGTCTGAGGATATCGCGATGTGTGGAAGCTATCGCGAATGCGCGGCACACGCTGCGTCTCAGGCGTTGCCCTTGCGGCGGGCCGGGTCGACGATCGTTGACTGCTCGTTGCGGTTCGCTAACTTGCGACGTCGCTCTTCGCGCCAAGCGGCGCGCAGGCGCTCTTCGCGCGCCAGCGCCCGATCAAGTTCCTCGCGCATCTCGTCTTTCCAATCGGTGAGACTTTGGCGAGATGCCATCGGCTTCTCGGTCATGGGAGCCTCCTGGATGTCCGGCCACTATACCAGAACGAGAAGCGCCGCGAACCCGCCCCGGCCACTTCAATAGGTCAGCGGCCCAGTCCTCGTGAGCGCCCAAAGCCCCATTCGACACCGCCGTCGGCGCGTGCAAGACCTGCGACGTGCCGGCCAACATGCCGTTCCAGCGACGGCGACCAGGGAACGAGGCTGAATCCGAAGCCATCGTCAACCATGGCAAAGCGGCCGGAGGTCAGGCTGAGGCGGCGGACATATTGTCCTGAAATCTGCTCGCCGGTTTCTGCTGGTCGGTAGGGCCGTCCAGTCTCACCAGCAAGGCCCGCGGCGACGGCATCGATCTCCTGGCGGCGAAGCGTCGCCAAGAGATCCCGTGCGAGCACGACGCGGTCACCGTAGCGGCGGGCCAGTCCCTCGCCGACAAGATGCGCCGTGCGCTCCTCCATCGCCTGGCGCGCCTCTGCGCCAAAACCTCCCAATGCAAACGTCGCCGCATCTTTCGCCACCAAACGGTGATCGAGCCAGGTCGCCCCGCGAGCTGTGATCTGAACCGTGAGATCGACGTCGGAACGTGACACCAGGCTCAACGTGAGAGACCGATCATCAGCGCGTCCGAAACGGCGAACTTCAACCAAACCGCCCGGAGGCGAAGCATTCGCCAAAGCGCCAGTCGCAGCAAACCGGACGTGATGGATGCGCCCGTCAACGCCGTCGATGACGGCATAGGCCTGCCCGCTCAATTCATCGTGCAGGCCGGTCTCGATCAGACGGCCGATGACAGGAGACGGCGCATGCGCAGTCTCGATGACATAGTCGCCCATTGCCCTCTCTTGACCCTGCCCCGTCATCGCGCGGTGCATGGTCTTGATAATGTCGCCGCGAACCGCGAGATCGCGCAGCACGGTCTCGGCGTCAGGCCTGAGCGTCCACCGGCCGGGGCCATCCGCAGATGCCAATCCCATGTGCTCGAGACGCTGCAAACGCCCGACCATCAGGCGGCGGATCTGCCCATCGCCCGCACTGGCTTCGGGCGGCCGAAGATCGATCAGACCGGCCTCGTTTGCTTCGCGCCGGATCTCGGTGTCGAGCCGCGTCCATCGCTCCGCCTCGACCTCGCGTTCCAGCCCGGAGCGAATGGCATGCTCGGGCTTGGGGCCGAGTTCGAGCGCGACCAGATCTTCGGCCCGAGATCGCAAACCGCGGCTGATGTAATCACGCGCGATCACAAGATCGCCGCCATCCTGCGTGACGCCGCGGACCAGGAGGTGGACATGCGAATTGTCGGTGTTCCAATGGTCGATAGCAACCCAATCCAGTCTCGTCCCGAGATCGTGCTCCATTTGCCCGACGAGATCGCGGGTGAAGGCACGCAGGTCGCTCATCTCGCCGGAGTCCTCAGGCGAGATGATGAAACGGAAATGATGCCGGTCGCCGCCGCAGCGCGCCATGAACGCCTTGTCGTCGGTATCGTCGCCTGCGGCGTCGAACATGCGGCCGTGGCTGCCATCCTGGGTGACGCCGTCTCGCTTGAGGTACGCGACGTGTGCGCTCAGCGGCGCCGTTCGCGCCTGCTGCGATGAATTCCGCACGATCCTCGCCTTGATCACCACGCGCCGCTGCGCGCCGAGCAGCCGGCTGCGGCCGAAGGATGCTCCGCCGCGCCCGAACCGCGATCCGCGGCGCCGGCCGGCCACACCGCCGCCGCCCTCCCCACCTTCCTTCTTCGCGGCCCTGAGCACCTGATGAACGAACGGTTTGTGCCGACCTGATCCGCGATTGCCGATACGGCCTGGCCGGACGCGGAAATCGTCGTCGCGGTCGTTCATGGCATCCGCCGCGAGACGCGCATCGTTGTCGCCATCGAGCCGGGGAATCCGCCAATGGTGCCGAAAACAGCGTTGTTCTTGTTGGCTCTTTCTCTTCGCGCGGCACGCGCGCCGACCGACGCCCCCGCGGGAAGACCAGCCACGTCAGTGGCTTGGCTCCTGCGCGGGGGCATCTCTTTTATCTTGCCGTCAATCTGCCGGTGGTTTTGTGCGAACATGGCCTGTTCGCAACGAGCCAACTGGTGTTCTGTACTGACGTGATCCCGCATGCCTGTCATGGCCGCTTTGTCTTGCCGGAAAGCGGGATGAAGAGCGCATCGCGTGACGGCGAGAATGGTTTCGCTTGTGATGCGCCTGTGTCTTTGGCTGGTGATCCCGATGTCTTGACCAGCATGCTCGCGGTGTCGCTCTGGCTGCGCTCGGCGCGTTTGGCGAAGAGCGCGGACGCGGGCCATTCCTGATCCTGCGCCAGGTCGATGGTGTCGCTGACGGCGGGCAGTGTCCCGGTCAACCGCACAGCGAGCTGGGCGACATAGGCGCGCGTCTCCAGCGGCAGCGGCCGCGCGGTGGTCAGGTAGTCCTGATAGCGCTCCGGCCCTGCATTGTAGGCGGCGAGAAAGCCTGATGCGCCGAAGCGGTCGTACATTTCGCGCAAGTATGCAGCGCCCGCCATGATGTTGTCGTGGGGATCGTAAACATCGCGGCCAAGCGCGTAGCGGATACGCAAGCCGTCGTAAGTTTTCGGCATGACCTGCATCAGGCCGATAGCGCCTTTCGACGACAGCGCGCGCGCATCGCCGTGGCTTTCGACATCCATGACCGCTCGGATCCAGGCGGATGGAATGGCGAAGCGCTCCGCGGCTTCTGCCACGATGGGTTCGTAGCGGGAGACGAGATCAGACGCAGCGCCCGGCGCTGGCTCGATAAGGGCCGGAACGGAAAGAAAGCAGACTGCGACCACAACGACGGCGCGCCGAAGAGATTGCTTGCGGCGCGCCGTGGTCATGTGTGATCGCCCCCGAGAGAAGCATATTTGCGCATGGTGTCGCCCTCGCCTGCTTCAGCCCTGACGCTCGTCAGGCCGCGGCTTGACGCCGTGTGGGACGGGTCCAGATCAGATGGAAGGTCTTGCCGTCGCTGGTCGCGGGAAACAGATTGGCGCGCAACGGCTGCACGAAGCTCGGATCGTCGATCACAAGCGAGACGTAATCGCCGACCTTGTCGCTTCGGCGCTTCCAGCCCGCGCCAATTTCAGTATCGTCGGAGAGAACGCGGTAATTTGGCGCGTTCTCGGACTCCGTGGCGATGGCCGGGACGATGACGATCACATGCCGTTTCAGCATCAGCGTATTGATGGTCCCGGTGAAGCCGTCAGCGGTGCGGGTAAATGTGCCGATGTGTGCCATGATGGTCTCCTTAGTTGCGAACGAACGGGATTCAGTCGGTTGGCGCGAACCAGATGAAGCGGCCATCGCCGTCTTCGTCGGTCCACACGGGAACAGCGCGCGCGATGACCGCGCTGCGCGGCAGGACGCTGAAGTAGCGGCCGTCGAGGCTGTCGTCGCTGTCCCAGTTCATGAGAAAGATTTCGTCGTCGCCGACGCAATGGCAGCCTTGCCATGACGGAAGCGGACGATTGCGGCTGTCACGCAGCCGCGATGGCGAAGGCAGCGCGACCGCATCAACCGTTATGGTGACATTGGCGCGGCAGACCTCCTGCCCTGGCAAAGCCACCACGCGTTTGAGAAGCGGGACGCCAAGCGGCAGGTAGCCGTTGAGATCGAGCGCGGTGGCGAGCGGCTCGGGAAGCCGGACGGCCACCAATGTCGTCACAGTGACATCTGCGTCCGGGTCCAGACGATAGAGTCCGCGCGGAATACTGGGTGTGAGATTCCAGATGTAATGCGGCGTGCGGTCAGGCGCACTTGCGCCGATCGCACCGATGCCGATGGCCGCAATCAGAATGGCGCGCCAGCGGGGATTCATAGCGCGATCTTTCGGCGTTTCAGCCAGGCCTGATGGCGGCCCGGCGTGTAGCGTCGCGGCGTCTCGCCAACGCTGAGGCGGTTGTGAATGTGCAGCCAGTGATCCGGCGCAACGTCGGCAGGGTCGATACCGAGAGCCTCGACGGCATCGATGGCCTGAAGCGCGCGTTCGATCTTCGGCCAGGCGGTCAGCGACAACAGGACGGCGGCGCCCGGCGCGACAAGCGGCACCGTGGTGAAGCCCTCGCCGTGTCCGACGGCGCGCAGGATATCGATCCGCGACGAGGTCGTGCCGTAGGTGTTTCCGGTCCAGCGCAACACGGCGAAGACGGCTCCGGGCGCAAAGCTTGCGCGCCGGCGTTCGCGGTCAAGATGCTGAATGGCAGCAGGATGGCCGAAGCGTAGGCGATGCTCGATTCTTTTGGCGCGCCAGACGAGATCGACATCGGTGCGCATATCGGCGGTGTGGGCTGCGCGGTTCGCGAGCATGATCATCGCGTCCCGCCCGTGCGTGGTGTCAGCTTGAGGACGAGCGGCTTGGCAGCGGGAATGACGCGCGCGTTGGGATCGTTGGTCGACTCCCGCAAGCCAATATCGGCCCAGGCGCGAATATCCGCGATCGCATAGACGACACGTCCGCCGAGTTTGCGGTAACGTGGACCGGTGCCGTAGGTGCGATGCTTTTCCAGCGTCCGCGGCGAAAGCCCGAGCAAACGAGCCGCCTCCGGCGTGCGCAGAAACCGTTCGAATTGATCCTTGTCGGCCATGGTGCGCGATCCGCAACAAACCACCACCGTCGACGTATCTCGGTGGAATGCGCGCAGTCTGGCGTAATCGGGGGCCTTGGGAGGATGACGAAGATGGCGCTCGTGATTTTGTCCATCCCCCCTTAGAACGTCGGCACGGTGTCTGTGCGACTGCTGGCGTCCGCTGGCTGCGCGCTAGTAGCCGAGCAGAAGATCGAGATAGCCGCCTTGCATGCGGCCGATGGCGTCACGGACGATGCGAATGATCTGCGCCCGCGTCGACGATGTCAGCCAGTCCCGGCGGCTTTGATGCCGCACGCCGGGATCGAGAAGGACTTCCGCAAGTTCGCGGTAAGTCGCATGTTCCTGCCAGCCATCAAGCGCACGCAGCATGAGAATGAGGCGACGACGCTGCTGTTGCGTCAGTGGCAGGACAGGCTTTGTCGCAGGATTGCCCTGCAGCCGATGCCACACCCGAAGGGTAGCAATGAGGCGGTGCGGGGTAATGGCGTCCATCGTCACCGACGCTGCGACCGGCGCGTCGGCGGCGATCGTGCCGCTGATCATGACCTGCTGGAGATCGCCATTGTCAGGCCACAGCGCGTGCTGATTGCCCCTATGTGCGATTGCCAGAACCGCGCTTGGAAAGACGTCGGGATGAAGGCTGCTGCTGCTCGCCACCGGGCTGGTGTGGAACACGACGGCCGCGGGTTGAACTGCGACATCCCAGACGGCCCGGGCCTGGTTGCACCGGAGCGCCGGGTCGCAAGGGAAAGCCCAGGCCCCAGCGCCGAACGAGCGCCAGGACCGCCTCCAGATCGTTCTGATTTCCGGTTTCCAACATGCGGCTCATCGCCTCGAAATCACGGCGGTAGTCAGAATTGCGCCGCAGGAATTCCCACGCCAGTCCGAGACGCTGCGCGTGCTTCAGATAGCCGCTTGCGTCGGCTGATCGCCAACCTCCGTGATCCGGCATGCCGTACCTCCAGCAATCTGCGTGAAGAGAGTCATGGGCCGTCCCGTTGCGGAGTATTCCGGGGACCTGTGCAGGCCAGAAGAGTCGCGGGTGCAAAGCGTTTTGCAGGGGCAGCAGGTCACGCCGCCCCGGTGGCGGGAGCCGGCGGCAAAAATGTTCGATATTTCAGTCTACTGCGGCGGCTTGAGGAAGCCGCGATAGCCGGTTGTGGTCATCCAGCGCGCCCGTGCAAGATGGCTGTCATGCACGCGCCGCGCGCGTTCGGGCTCTTTGTCCGGATCAATCCCGAAGATGATCTGCACCGCCTCGCGCCAATCGGCCCCTTCGTGATCGGCATCGAGCAAGCGAAGGTAGATCTCGACATGCCCCTCATCGTAGGGCGTCAGATGCGGCACATCGGGCGGTTGATCATCGAAAGCGTCTGTCGCCATAGGTGGTCCATTCCGATTGAGCATGGATGGCGGGCGACCCTAAGACAGAGATGCCGCGCCGCCATGACAGAATTGCGACTATCAAGGACCTGGTTGTCCGCTGGCGCTTCCAAACCCGACAGTCCCGAGGCGAGCCTTGGAGTTTGGAACGGCGGGCTGGAGCATTTTGTCGAAAATACTCCGTGGTGGAATACTCTACAAGCCGAACACTCACCGCATGCGTTTACGGGACGTGTTTGCTCGCAATCTGCGCCGTGCCCGGCAGGCCAAAAGCCTGTCGCAAGAGGCGCTGGCGCATGATGCGGACGTCGACCGGACTTATATCAGTTCGCTGGAGCGCGGCACCTATGCCGCCAGCATCGACACGGTCGAGAAGCTGGCAAACGTCCTCGGCATCGAACCTGACGAATTGCTGCGGCGCACTTCGGCGCGCGGCAAGAGCTAAGCGATGACTCTCTGCTGAGCGCGAAAAAGGCCGCGCGGCCGTGCGGAGGCCGCGACCTGGATGCAGGACAGGAGCGATGCCCCGCCTTGCGGCGGGGCATCGGGAGCCGGCTGGTCAGTCGGCGTTGGCCTTGCGGGGGCGGGACCAGATCAGCGTCTGCGTCTCGCCGGCCTCGTCTTCGACCAGGTTCGCGTAGATTGGGCCGGTGAAGCTCGGGTCGTCGAGCTTGACCGAGTGATACGGGCGACCCTCGGTGGAGCGCTTGGCCCAAGCGGCGCCGATCTCGACTCGGCCGACATAGATGCGGTGGGACGGCGCGTTCTCGTTGCTGCTCGCCGGTTCACCGACGAGGCGGACGTTCTTGGCCTTGAGGCTGAGGGTGACGATCTCGCCGGTGAAGCCGTTTTCGGTCTTCGTGAAGGTGCCGATGTTCGCCATGATAGTTCTCCTTGCTCTCTGTTTCCGAGCCGCGACTATCGCGGTCTCGATGGCGACCGACAGGCTGGAGACGAGCGACGCCGCATCCGCTTTTAGGACCGAAGCGCAGCGGAGGATGCCAGGCGGGCAACTTTCTTGTCTCGCGAGGAATGGCGGCGCAGCCGCCAGGGGAAGAAAGTTGAACGACGGCATTGCGGCCAGTCGATCGAGGCGCAGCCGTTGTCCGGCCAAGGTCAGGCCATCGTAGACGTGAATGGACGCGCTTCTCGGAACAGGATCAGGCAAGGAGACGCGGCGAACGCGCCCAGAAGCAAAGGCCAAAAGCGCGCCGGCGCATCCCTCACCCGGCACGGCGATAGCGTCGTATTCGCCGCCCGAGAGCAGCAAAGACACGCACGCGCGTCTGGCCCGCTTCTCGTCCGGGCCGACGCGCGGCCGGCAGCGATCCGATAACGTGCCCGGTCTCGATGGTCGTTGCCGACACCGTCATCGTGCCGATCAGCGGCGAACCGAAGACGGCCGGGATACCATGCGTTCTGGTTGCCGAGCCGCCAACGCTATGACTGGACGGGCAGACGATATGCCTCCACACCGGCGGGCATCGCTGCAAGGCGCAGCCAGGCCGTCGCGCCGATGGCAACAGCGTCGACAAGCGCGAAGACATGGCGCCATCCCTCGGATGGGATCGTGAGTCCTCCAAGCGTGAGGCTCGCATAATAACCGGCGAGCGACGCCGGAATGGTAAACGTCAATCCCAGAACAATGCGCAGGACAGGTGAATGCGCAGTCGCGAACGCCGTTTGTCCGATAGCGAGAACGAAGCCGGCGCTGAGAAGGCCGAGGATGATCGCACCGGCCGCTCCGGCTCCGGTCACGTGAGCATAGAAAGCGACGGACAGACCGATGAAGAACGGCAACGCATAGACGGCAAGGCTGTAAAGAATCCAGCAGAAGACGCCGAGGCCGACGATGCTGAGTGGAATCGCGAGCGTAAGCATGGGTGGATGCTCCCGTGACAGAATGACAGGGTTTGTGCCTTCCACCACCTCCACGGCACGTTGATAGGTGTAATGGATGGCACTGTGCCCACCAAGCGAATTCCTGCTGTCGTCGTCATAGTGGTGACGCAGATCCGCATGGCGCGGCGAGCCGTCGCGCCAGTCGCGCATTGTGATTTTCGGAAACTGAGGCGGCGCTTACGCGCCGCCCGCGGTGGCAGGTTTGCCGATCTTGAACACCGGGATGCCAAGACGACGAGCCTTGTCGATGATGTTCGCCTGGATTCCCGTACCGGGTGTGACCAGAACGCCGATCGGCAAGGCCGCGAGCATTGCATCGTTGCGCTTGAACGGCGCGGCCTTGGCGTGCCTGTCCCAATCGGGGCGATATGCGATCTGCGGAACCTTGCGGTGATCGGCCCAGCGGGCGGCAATGCGTTCGGCGCCCTTCGGCGATCCGCCATGCAACAGCACCATGTCGGGATGCCTGGTGTGGACCTGATCGAGTCGACCCCAGATGGCGTGATGATCGTTGCAGTCAGCGCCACCGCTGAAGGCGACCTTCGGACCTGGCGGCAGCATGATCTCGGTTTCGGCTCGGCGTTTTGCCGCGATGAAGTCGCGACTGTCGATCATCGCGGCCGTCATCGTGCGATGGCTGACCTTCGATCCGGAGCGCGGATGCCAGTGCGACCCGCTGTACCGGGCGTAGAGGTCGGCGGACTGATCGCGGAACAGCTCCATGCTGTTGCGGCGCTCGACAAGGGTGAGACCTTCGGCGATGAGGCGTTCGAGTTCGACCGAGCGAATCTCGCTGCCGTCCTGTTCGGTCTGGCAGCGCCGCTGCGCCTGTTCGTTGTCGTCGAGCTGGCGTGCGATCCTCTCGCCGGCACGGTGAAAGATGTTGACGGTCGACCAGAGCAGATCGTCGAGGTCCGGCTCGAGCCTGGTGTCGCGCAGGCTCACGACGAGAGCGTCGAAGATGTCGGCGACGGCGCCTGCGATCATGCGCCCTTCGGGAAGTGGTCGCGTGTCCGGCTCGTCCTCGAAGGGGCGGTAACCGTAAAGCTGAAGTTCGTCGAGCGCGTGTTCGGTGACGGATGGCGTGGCCTCGGTGCGGTCGTGGTCGGTCGTCATGACGGTGCTCCTTGTCGGATCGGCCGCGCCCATCGCGGCCTTCATGGCGACGAAAGGCGGCGGACGGGCCAGACTTGCACCACGGCGCGCAGCGCCGTGGCCGGAGCAAAGCGGAGGATGCCGGAGGCGCGGCTATTTTGCTTCGCGATGCAAAGCGCGCCGTCGTCCTATGAATAATGTGAGTGCCCTTCGGCGGCGCGCGGCGGAAAATAGCCGCGCCGCAGGCATTGCCGGGCCCGACCGTTTGCCGCAAAACGGCGCCTCTCAAGAAGGCCGGCTGCGCGGCCCTTTCCGAGACCGGGAGCTGCCGCACGACCCGCAAGCCCGCCGCACCGCCCCCGCCCTCCCTTAGCGGACCCGATCGGGCGTCAGCATGAAGCGGGCGACGTCCTGCGGGAGGAGTTGGAGCCGAATTGCGGCCCGCAGCGTATCCTCGCCGAGCAGCCGCAAATCGTCGTTGAAATCGCCGAGTGCCGGCGCCAGCGGGATCGCGTCGATGCCGGCCTCGCGGGCTCGATCGATCAGCGTGTCGTGCGCCGTATTGCCGGCAGGATCATCGTCGCGGGCGACATAGAGACGGCGTAGTCGGGCCGGAAACAGGATGGCAGCGAGATGCGCGGCCGAGAGCGCACTGAGCATCGGCATCATTGGCACAACCATGCGCAGCGACAGCATGGTCTCGATGCCCTCGCCTGCGGCGGCAACGTCATCCACCGCACCGAAACGCACGGCGTGTCCGAGCAGATCGCCCATCGCGCGGCGTGGCGTGTCGATCGCGGCCTTGCCGAGCGTCACCGGATCGAATCCTGACGGATTAAGCCAGGTGCGGTGCAGGCCGGTAATGCAGCGATCGCGGTTAGTGACTGCGGCAATCAGGGCCGGCAAGGTCTCGGTCGGACCATGCCCCTCGGGGCGAAAGTAGCAGCGCGGATGAAACCGCAGGCTCGCGGTCTCATGCAGGCGCGTGAGGCCACGCTGGTGCAGATAAATCTCGGCGAGCGTGCCGGCGATCGGTTGCGAGATTGCCCACAGGCGTTGTGCCGCCTCGGGCGATCCGGTCGGCGCCGCGGCTCGCCGGAGTCCGTGATCGGGCTCGGGAAGCGGTGGCGGCAGGCTGAGGATGCGGCGCGCTTCGCGGGCGGCGTCGCGGAACGGAAGGCTGCCCGCCATCTGGATGATGTCGAACAGATCGCCGTGCTCGCCGGTCGCGGCATCGGTCCACTTTCCCGCCGCGCCTTTCCCGGATTCGGCTCCGGTCAGGCGCACGAACAGCGATCGCCCCGGCGTGTTCTTGACGTCACCCACCAGCCAGTAACGCCCTTCGCGGCGCCCGTTCGACAGATGGATACGGCACACCGCCTCTGCATGTCTTGTGAGGCGGCGCGCGAGATCGGAGGCATCCTGACGCATGATCAGGCCGCCTCGCGCTCGGCCACACGGGCCACCGGATAACGGTCGAGCACCTTGGCGAGCACGCCCGGTCCGTTGCGGTCGACGGGAACGAACATCCGCAACTTCCACGAGATGATCTCGTGAAACAGGCCATAGGCCGTGAGCCGCTCGCGCATGGCGTCGGTGAAGCCGGAGAGTTCAATCCGGTTGGCTCCCATCACGCGCACGCGCCGGAGCTGCAGGCCCTCGGCAAGTTCGATGATGGTGCGGCCATCGAGCAATGCCGCAAACACCGATTCAGGAGCGAGCGATGACGGAGCGGCCCCCGTCATGTTCGCGACCCAGGCTGGCGGCACCTTGCGGCCGATGATGCGGGCGCCGTCGTCGGTCTGGAGGCGATAGACGCGGGTGGATTCCTGCGGCAGCCGCTTCCAGATCGGAAGCAACAGTCCGGCGACGATATGGATTTCGCTGTCGGTGAACTCCGGAAGTGCGGCGAGTTCCCCCGACCACGCACGGGCGAAGACGGCGCGGTCGGCTTCCTGCCAATGGGTCTGCGGCATCGCCCCCAATGGCATGACCGGCTGCTCCATCGGGCGGATCAGGCGAACGCGCCGTTCGACCTCCCCGTCGTCGAGCATGATGCTGCGCGCCGGCACCTGCACAGCGGCGCGGCCCGACTGGGTGTTGATCAGCAGCAACACCCGCGGATCAGACAACCGCTCCAGCGCATCATCGAGTGTAACGGGACTGTTGCGCTGGCGCTGCGTGATCGTGAGAAGCTGCGTCTCAGCGGCGGTGCCGGGATGGGTGTAGATTGTCTGCCGGCTGGTGACGGCGAAGCTCTCCGCCGTCAGGGTCTCCAGACCGACGTCGAACGTGCCGGACGCAATCGCGCCTTCGATGCGGGCGGCGAGCAGTTGCTCGAACGCCGCGAATAGAATGTTCTGCAAGTCGATCGTCAGAGCCAGAAGACGGTTGAGGAACGTCGTGATGGGCGGCAGCTCGTCCTTGATGCCGTTCGCATCCATGAGCTTCAGCCCGGTCGCACCTTCGAAGACTTGCAGCGAGCAGCCTTCGACCTTGCCGCCGACGATCAGGAGATAGAGTTGCCGCAGCGCGTCGCGCGCGTAATGGCTCTCCAGATTATCCTCGGCGCGGAACAGGCCCTGCCCGCCGGTCTGGCGCTGGCCCTTGGTGATGGCGCCGAGCGTGTCGAGACGGCGCGCGATGGTCGAAAGGAACCGCTTCTCGGTCTTGACGTTCGTGGCGATCGGCCGGAACAGCGGCGGCTGCGCCTGATTGGTGCGGTTGGTGCGGCCCAGCCCCTGAATGGCGGCATCGGCCTTCCACCCGGCCTCCAATAGATAATGTATGCGCAGCCGCCGGTTTCGGGCGGACAGTTCGGCGTGGTAGCTGCGTCCTGTGCCGCCGGCGTCGCTGAACACCAGGATGCGCTTGAGGTCGTCCATGAACACCTGGGTTTCGGCGAGGTTGGCCGATCCGGCGCGGTTCTCCACCATCAAGCGGTCGGACGAGGCGCCGGTCTTCCGCACGATGCGGCGCGACCGCCCGGTGACTTCTGCGACCTGATCGGTGCCGAAACGCTGCACGATCTGGTCGAGCGCGCCATGCACAGGCGGCAACGAGGCGAGCTTCTCGATCATGCGATCCCGGCGTGCGACCGCGTCGCGGCTCTGCACCGGCTGACCGTCGCGGAAGACCGGACGCGACGACAGGTTGCCTTCGCCGTCGGTGAACGGCTCGTAGAGCTGGGTCGGAAAGCTGTGCGCGAGATAGTCGAGGACGTATTCGCGCGGCGTGATGTCGACCTGCACGTCGCCCCACTCTTCGGTCGGAATTTCGGCAAGGCGTCGCTCCATCAACGCTTCGCCGGTCGAGACGATCTGGATCACGGCAGCATGACCGGCTTTCAGGTCGCGCTCGACGGACGCAATCAGCGTCGGTGTTTTCATGGCGGTGATGAGATGATTGAAGAAGCGCTGCTTCGTGCTCTCGAAAGCCGAGCGCGCCGCGGATTTCGCCTGGGCGTTCAGCGTACCGGTTTCGCCGGTGACATTGGCCGCCCGCATGGCGGCGTCGAGATTGTTGTGAATGACCGAAAACGCACCGGCATAGTCGTCGTAGATGCGGATCTGTTCGTTCGTCAGCCTGTGTTCAACCAGTTCGTATTCGACGCCGTCATAGGACAGCGAACGGGCTGTATAGAGGCCGAGCGCCTTGAGGTCGCGGGCCAGCACCTCCATCGCCGCAACGCCGCCGCTCTCGATCGCCTCGACGAATTCGGCGCGGGACGCAAAGGGAAAGTCCTCCCCGCCCCACAGCCCAAGCCGCTGGGCATAGGCCAGGTTGTGAACGGTGGTGGCGCCGGTCGCCGACACATAAAGCACGCGCGCATTCGGCAAGGCGTGCTGGAGCCGCAGGCCGGCGCGCCCTTGCTGCGACGCCGCCTGGTCGCCGCGCTCGCCCTTGCCTCCCGCCGCATTCTGCATCGCGTGGCTTTCGTCGAACACAATGACGCCGTCGAAATCGGATCCCAACCATTGGAGGATTTGCTGGACGCGCGAAAGCTTCTCGCCGCGCTCGTCGGAGCGTAGCGTGGCATAGGTCGTAAAAAGGATGCCTTCACCGAGCCGGATCGGCGTTCCCTGCCGGAAGCGCGACAGCGGCGTGATCAGGAGGCGCTCCTGGCCCAGCGCCAGCCAGTCCCGCTGCGCATCCTCGATCAGCTTGTCGGATTTGCTGATCCAAACCGCACGGCGGCGGCCCTTGAGCCAGTTGTCGAGAACGATGCCGGCGACTTGGCGGCCCTTGCCGGCGCCGGTGCCGTCGCCGAGAAAGAAGCCGCGCCGAAACCGCACCGCGTTCTCTGCATCGTCGCGCGCCGCGGTGACGCGGTCGAAGGTGTCGTCGACGCTCCAGCAGCCGGCGAGAACGTCGGCGTGCGCTTCGCCCGCGTAGATGACGGATTCGAGCTGCGCGTCCGAGAGCAGTCCGCCAGAGATGATGCTTGACGGTAGATGCGGGCGATAGGCCGGAACCGGCGGGGCGACCGACGCCATTGCGGCTGACTGCACGAGCTTCGTCGGGTGCGGCTTTGCGCCCGGCACGCGGATCGACTGGAGCGCGTATTCCTCATAGATCGCGTCCGTCAGGCGCGCCCCCTCACGAGGCGTCCAATCGACAGTCTCGTAGGCGAGTTCGATCGCCTCCGGCTCGGCGGCGGATGCTTTCGCCACCGCCCCCGACGCGGCCCGCGCCAGATAGCCGCGCACCGTGCGGGGAACGGCGGCAGACGGCGCCATTGGCGCACGCGCGGTGCCGGTGGCGGGAAGCCGGGGCGGAACGTGTTCGCCGATCCAACCGAGCAACGTCGCAACATCGCGCGCGACGCCGCAGGACGCCGGACATACGCCAGGGTCAGTGGCCGGCATCTTGTCGATCACGGTCAGCCGGGTCGGCGTCGTGGTGCCGTGCTTGGCATAGACCGCGCCGTCGATCGCCGCCGAGAACACGATGCGGCCTCGCTCCTGCAGCCGAACGAAGGCGTCGTGCCAGGCCGGATGATCGGGCGCGACATTGGCGTCGGTGATAGCGACCAAGCGCCCGCCGTCGGCCAGCCGGTCGAGCGCCGACGCGACATGGCGAAGGGCAGCGTCCGCGACGGGGCGGTCAACATGCACCGCGGCGGAGAATGGCGGATTCATCAGAATGACGCTCGGCACGAGGCCGCTGTCGAGATGATCGTCGATGTGGGCTGCGTCGTGCTGCGTCGTGGACACGGCGGGAAAGAGCTGCGTGAGGATGGCCGCGCGCGTCTCGGCGAACTCATTCAGCACCAGCGATGCGCCGGCGAGTTCACCGAATACGCCAAGCAACCCCGTTCCCGCCGAGGGTTCGAGCAGAACATCGGCGGGCGTGATCGCAGCCGCGACGCTTGCAGCGTATCCCAGCGCAACCGGGGTCGAGAATTGCTGAAGCGCCTCGCTCTCTTCGGAGCGGCGCGTATGGGTGGGAAGAAGAACGGAAACTTTGGCGAGCATCGGCAGCATTGCAGCAGGAGAAACCGCCTTCGCCCGCATGGCGGGACCGAACTTGCGCAGGAACAGAACCATGGCGGCCTCGCAGGCTTCATAGGCCAGCTTCCAGGTCCAGGCGCCGTCGCTGTCGGAGCCGCCGAAGGTGGTTTGCATCGCGGCGCGCAGGATCGCGGCATCGATGCGGCGGCCGGATTCGAGATGGGGAGCGAGGAGCTGCGCAGCAGCGACGATGGCAACGGCGGGATCTGCCGGGGCGCAAACCGGCGCGGCCGCAGCGACGGCCGCGGAAGAGGACAATTGCGACATGATGGGAGCCTTACCGAGAGCGGGGACGGATCGGCCGCCCGGACGCTCTCTTTCTCCGCGGCGGCTCAAACCCGTCCCGGCCCGCCTCTCCCTTTCAGCAGCCGCCAAAAAGAAAGGGCCGGCGCGATCACGCCGGCCCCTTCGCGGTCAGACCGCCGACTACGGATGCGATCCTCCCGGATCAATCAGACTGTAGGTGAGACGTTTGACGTTGCTGATGCGATAGAGCCCGCCGCTATCGACAGCGCGAAACAACACGGTGCGATGACTGCGGGGATTGGCGACAACCTCGAACCTGTCGAGGCTGCGGCCGTCGGAGAACGAGAGCGCCGTATCGAAAACAATGGTCTGACCGGGCCGTGGCGTTGGCTTGCACGACAACGCGCGCCGCGCGGCCGCATTCTCCCGGCAGCGAGCACGCCATGCCTGGGCATAGGCATACTTGGTGGGCGTCAGCAGATTGAGAATTGCCTCCGGACAATTCGCTTCGTTCGGCCCGACTGTTTCGTCCATGTCCTTGTAGCCGAAGATATAGCCCTCGCGGTCGCGAGGATTGTAGTGAATGAGACAGACGGCAGCGAACACGATCCGTTCGGACGTCTCGGGGCGGATGTGCTCAATGGCAGCATAGTAGACCCGCATGCCAACGAGCGCGGATCGCAGCACTTTCGACGTCCCGTCTGGACGGTCGAAAGTGAACTGTTCGTCGAGATACTGGCGCGGACCGCAATAACCGCCCAGCGATTGCATATAGAGCCAACCCATGAGGGGTCTCCTTTCGAACAGGTTGTGAAATGCGAAAAGCCCGGCGCGGTGGCCGGGCTTAAGGGGTGAAATGCTGGAAGGACGCGGGACGGCCGGAGCCGCCCCGCGGGATCGGGTCATTCGGCGGCGACGGCGTGCGCGTGCTCGTCTTCGGCCGTCTCGTCAGACTCCTCACCGTCATCGGTGAGGAATTCGGGCAGCGGGTCCGCGGCAGTTCCAGAGTCGTTCGATTCCGACGTGGTCTCGGCAGGACGCAGCGGCTCGGGGAGCCAGCCGGTGTCGCCGAGCAGCCGCTCGGCCTCCTTCGCCATTTCGCCCTTCTTGAGATGGTCGATGAGCTGGGCGGAGGATTCGCCTTTGGCTTCACGCACCGCCTCGAGAATGCGGCTCTTGGTGACGCGCCCGAGATAGTTCTCGACCGTCGGCCGCCATCCGGCTTCCACCATGTTAAGATTGACCGCCCGCACCAGACGATCGGCCTGGTCGAGGCGGCGGCGCAGACCGTGCGACGACACGCCGTTGCCATCGTAACGATCGACCTTCTCGAACAGCGCGTTCACGCCGAAGGAGACGCAATGCGCGAGCAACGTCGTGCGGCTGGCCTCGTCGAGCGCGGCGAGCCAGTCCCATAATGCGGCTTCATCGTCCGGCATGTCGGCCGACCAGGCCTTGTGACGCTCGTCGATCGACGTCGCCGAAGCGCTGTCTTTCAAACCAGGTGCCTGCGCCGGCAACTGGACGTGCCGGACCGCTGCCTCGATGCAGCCGGGCACATAGGCCGTAAAGAAGGCATCGGTGCAGAGCTTGTGCAGAAGCGCGGTCATCGCAACATGCGGGTTGTTCGCAAGTGCGTCCCGCAGCGCGAGGGTGCGATGGGCCGTCAGTTCCATGACGAGGCGATCGGGCAACGGTTTGATGCCGTCGTCCTCATCATCGTCGGCCTCGGGTTGACCGCGGCCGACCGTGATCACGGCGCGGGGTGCGCTCCCCGGTTCGCCACCCTCCACGCGGCCGTCGTCATCATCGCCCTCTTCGCCAGATTCGGGCTCCACTAAAGCGGCGCGATACGCCGCTTCGTCCTCGTCGCGCACATAGCCGCGTTCGACCAGAAGTTCTCCTTCGGAGTCGATGCTGACGAAGGCGCCAGCGTGAACGATTTCCGCCGGGTCGAACACATGGGGACGGTTCTCGAAGGCGGCGATGGCCTCTTCGATTTCGCCGAGGCGGACATCGACCTCGTCGGGCAGTTCGTCCGCGTCCTGATATTTCGCCTCAAGCGTCGCATATTCGGAGCGCAGCGCGTCGTATGTAGACTGCTCATCGGCGGTGAGGTCGGCCGGCACGCCCGCAAGTTCGCGCATGCCGTGGTCGTGGCCGTAGGGGAAGCAGATGGCGACATCGATCCACTTCCAGCCTTCGGCCGCGATCGTCTCCGCCTCGGTCTTCAGCTTGTCGGTGACGAGGCGCTCCAGCAGCGGCACGTCCTGGAGCCAGCCGCCATCATCGCTTTCGAACAGGTCGCGCAGCACTGTGCCGCCGGCGGCTTCATAAGCCTCGACGCCGACGAATTGTGCCCGCCTGTCGGAGGCGCGAACCGTGCTCTCCGTCAGCATGCGCCGGATCTGGTAAGCCTCGTCGTTTCCGGATTTGCTGACAGTCTCCCACACCTGCTCCTGGCGGGCGTGATCGCCGGTGACGGTGAACGCCATGAGCTGTTCGAGCGTCATGCCGTCTTCGGCGTAGACGTCAAGCAGGCTCGGCGCCACGGACGCGAGCCGCAGCCGCTGCTTCACGACATTGACCGAGACGAAGAACCTGGCGGCAATATCCTCGTCGGACTGCCCCTGCTCGCGGAAAGTCTGGAACGCGCGGAACTGATCGAGAGGATGAAGCGCTGCTCGCTGCACGTTTTCGGCCAGCGAGTCTTCCTCGGCAGAGACGTCCGCATCAGCGTCCCGCACGACGCAAGGAACCGGCGCGGTTCTAACGAGACGCTTCTGCTTCACCAGCAGTTCGAGCGCGCGGTAGCGGCGACCGCCCGCCGGCACCTCGAACATGCCGGTTTCCTGGCCCTCGGCGTCGAGCACCGGCCGGACATTGAGACTCTGCAGCAGGGTCCGCCGCGCGATGTCCTCGGCCAAATCCTCGATCGAGATTCCGGCCTTGATCCTGCGCACATTGGACTGCGACAGAACCAGTTTATTGAAGGGAATGTCGCGCGACGACGACAGCTTGATCTTCTGAACGGCCTTTGCCATGTCAGTGTCTCCGAAACGGGCGGCCGAAAGCCTCTCTCTCGACCTCCAACCCGTCACGGAAAACCCACCCTCCTCTCCCTCTCGCGCTTCCGGTGAACGCACACGCCAGAGGCTGCGAACCGCTCCCGTGCCGCGATCCGGCGGGAAGTGATTGTTGGCCGCCGCCGTGGGCGCGCTGCCGCCATCGGGCGATATCGTCGCCGCGATGTCAGCGAGGCTGAACAAACCGGGCGCGAAAAGATTTCATGTTAGGGGCGGCTCAGTTGTCTTTATGGGGGGCGTGAGTAGGCCGCCGATGGCTATGTTCGCCCCAACGATAAAGGACCGGGAGCGGTTGCGGATAACAGGCGAAATGGCGGGTCACACAGACAACTTCGAGGCCGGGACGCGGTTTCGCCTCAGCGAACTGGGAAAGGCGCGGAATCCCAAACAGGCGGCAAAGGTCGGGACGGTGCTTCGGAAAGCCCGGACCAGAAACCAGGTCATCATCCTGTTCGATGGACACACCACGCCGGTCACGTTCCATCGAACCTACATCGAACCGCTTCCCGCCGGGGAGTAAACCGGCCGCGTTCCGCCGTCGGCCGGTTCTGTCGAAGCATCCTGTGATCAGGCCACTTTCCTCTCCTCATCTGGCACATCCCTTGAGGCGTTCCCAGTCGGCAGAAAGCCAAGGATGTAGTCGGCAGCCTTGCTGGCCTGGCTCGCAGCGCGCACGATCGCCCGGTTATCTTCACGCAGGACATCGAGCCACGAGCCGATATAGTCGGCGTGCCGCACGGTCGGAACGATCCCGAGCGAGGCGCAACAGAAAGCCGCATTCAATTCCGCCACGAGTTCCTCGAACGCATATTTTTTCGTGCCGTAGCTGCCACCAAGATCGCGGTTGAGACGCGATGGATGACCGCTGGCATGGCCGAGTTCATGCAGCGCCGTGCGGTGCCAGTTGATCGGCTCGAAATAAGCCGCCGGCGGCGGCACCTGCACATAGTCTTCGGACGGCATGTAGAAGGCACGATTGCCGCCGATCCGGAAATCGACGCCGGTCGCCTTGATCAGTGCTTCGACAACCGGCTCAATCATGCCGGGCGGCGGCAGCGGCGCTGCAATGGCGATCTCCACCGGCAGATCGTCGCACTGGTCGGTGTTGAACACCGTGAAGCGTTTCAGGAACGGAATGGCCTGCGCTTCGTCGCCGGTGTCCGCCGCGCGCTTCTTCTCATCATTCGGAATGAAGCGGTCGGCGTAGACCACGGTCGTGCCGCGCTCGCCCTTACGGACATGGCCGCCGAGCGAGAGCGCCTGGCGGAACGTCAGCCAGCTCTGTCCCGCAAAGCCGCGTTCGATGACGGCACCCCACAGGATCAGGACATTGACGCCACTGTATTGCCGGCCGGTGGCGGCATTCTTCGGCACCGCCAGCGCCGCCTTCGCCGCCGCGGTGCCCCACGGCTGGACCCAGGGCACCCGCCCCGCCTCCAACTCGGCGATGATCTTGCCGGTGACTTCGTCGTAGAGGCTCGCCCGGTCCTTGTCGGCGCGCGCATGAGAATAATATCTGGACATCGCGGATCTCCGCGACGGGCGCCGCGAGACTTTCCCGCGACTTCCAACCCGTCACGGCCAATCCGGTCCGCACTCTCACTCTCGCTCAGATCTCCCTGCACCGATCCGCGGAAGCGGCTTTCTGGGTGGTATTGCCGCGAGGACTGCGTGAGGGATGGAAGCCCGAAGGGGGAAAACCCGGCTCGCCCGGGGTTTCAGCGTCAGCCGACAGCCCGGTCCCGACAGGGACACGCCCTCCTCACGGGAGGCTCTGCAATGTCTAAATGTTGAGGTCATTTTCGCGCCACCGCCGCCAGCACAGAGCGACGTCTCACTGGGCTTGGAAAACTTATTTTCGAATTCGTTGCGGGTTAGGCTTCTCTCAAGTGTCTTTCTAGTGAGCAGGAATGGCTTGTTTCAGCACCAGCAGTCTTGGCCAGTGTCTCATCTGGTTGTCTCATTCTTCGCAGGTTCTGCGATCCGGCCGAGCGTATGTCGATGACGGTCGCACTCAAATTCTTCTGTCCGACGGCGCGCCAGCTTTTCGAAAGCGGGATCTGGATGGATGCCGAAACAGTGAACCGTCAACGCTTGAAGCTTGTTTCGGTTGATTGCCCGCTTTGTAAACGGACCCACCGCTTCATGCTGGCGGATGCGCGCCTCGACGACGAAGACGTGGCCTCGTAAGGCCTTTTCCGGGAGCATCCGTCCGATAGCGCGGAAACATCACTCAGCGGCCCCGGGGAGCAGACGATGCCAACCGGGCGAGCGCCGGTTCAAGCTGATAATACGCGCCCAGAACCCAGACACCGCCTGCGGATGGTGAAACAACGATGTCGATGTGGGGCGGTGACACCAGCTTGCGCATGCTGGCGGCGAGTGCCTCGGGATCGGGTGCGCGGAAGAATGCGCAAAAAGACGACCACGATCGTTCGGCAGCAAGGCCTCGACTCTGCATGTCTTCAAGCTCCAGCCACTCGCCGTCAATCTTGGCGAACTGGAGCCGAACGATGTTGGGCAATCCCGGATCGGCAGATGAGTCAGGGGACTCGTTCGCTTGTCCGGAGTCGCGGCTTATGGCGGGTCGAAGGGCCGGCATCAGACGACAACAATTTCCGGAGTGACGCCGATCCAGGCTGGAGCGGATGCGCCTCTGCTCAACGGACGGCGGACGGGCATGCCGTCACGGCCTCACGTCGTGCAGCGAACGGGTTTCCGCGTCGTAAACACGAATCCGCAGCGCGGGAAAACGGCGTTTCAATTCTGCGGCTCCGGATTCCGCCCCTTCTTTCGTGCTGAATTCAGTTTTGATTTGACCGTCGATCTCAAGTGCAAAGCCGATCTTGGATGAAACCGCAGAACGAAGTGGCATGGGACGCATTCCGGCAAGCAGGACAGATGAGACGAGTTACGGCGAGTCCCGGTGCAGTGACAAGCTCAATCGGCGCTGTGCAAGCTCCGGCGACTCGGCCATGATGTCTGGATTCCCCTTTATCGGTTTACAGGCGCTGCCCAGGCGAGTGACGCGCGCACCGCTATTTCTACGCTGTGGCGTCCGTTTCAGCGAACACGGTGCGCCGGCCCTTTTCCCGAATGATCCGACGCTTTAGCTGCTCTGGAGACGTTTGCGTTTCGAGGCAGTATGCACGATGGACACTGGGCAGAGCGTCGACGACCGCCAGCCGCGACCGTTACCGTTGAAGAACTGGAGGGTTATCTCGATCGGCTGGCACAGATCATCGTCCAGGCCGGCAAGAAGGGGGCCGTCTATCTGCCGCTCTACGAGCGACTGGAGAGCGAACTCGAAAAGGCCAAAGCGATGGACGCCCGACTGGCACGGGTCCAGGAACGGATCAAATAATCGTTTCGTCGAAGGGCAATGCGAGTTTCAGCAACTCCGCTTGCCGCCATTCCAGCGATCCACCGGCTCCGTATTTCGGACGATCGATCGCGTGTCCCATCAGCAAGCGTCTCAACTCATCATCAACGCCGGCGTTCTTGAGGCGGTCCTCGAAGGAATGCCTGAACGAATAGATCTTGTGCTTTGGCGTCGGGAAAAGCTCGTTCTCGCGAAAGAACTTGTTGAGCGCAGCCGACATGCTGCTTTCCTTGTCCTTGTATCGCGCAAACCCTTTCGGAAACTTTTTCATCGCGGCAAGGGCTGCACCGACAAGCGGGACGGCCCGGATCGACGTCGCCGTCTTGATTTCTCTGGGATCATCCGGATCCAGGCGGGGCTCAATCAGGATGTGCGGGACCGGATCGTCCAGTTTGATGAAGGGTTCGGTCAGGTTGCAGATTTCGCTCGGGCGGGCTCCGGTTTCGACGAGCGTGAGAACAATGGCCCGGCCCTCCGGATTCATGCGGGCCAACGCCCCGGGCTTCAGGACTTTTGTCTTGATCCAATCGACCGAGAATGGCGGGCGCGTTTTCTTGAACTTGTCGGCAAACCAGAAGCTCGCAAACGGGTTCTGACGATCGAACTCCCCGAGATGCTTGAAGTAAGAATCGTAGAGCACGCGAAGATTGCCGACCATGCGATTGCACATGGACGCGGATCTGCGGTCCTTGGCGTTCTTGTTGACGAGCTTTGCGAGCCAGAATTTGTAGAAAGTCCTTCCGTCGTCGCGTGTAATGTCGACCATCGGCTTGTCACCGACGACGTTGATGAAGGAGTTGATCGCTCGCTTCTTGACGTTCTTCCAGCGCTCACGCTGTGCCGGACTTTTGCCGGTAAGCTCGTCCGCGACGATTTCCTCACAATAGACCTTGAACGCGCCGCTGACTTTGACCTTGGGCAGCGGCTCGGCGCCCAGGACCGCCGCTGCGACAGCAGCCGGCGTGTCCACCGGCTTGACCACGTTCATACGTTGCAGGATTTGCGGGATGGGCTGCTGCGCCAGTTCATCGACGGGGTAGTAGTTGAAGCCCATCGCTTCGCACAGCAGCCTGGCCGCCTGATACTTCTCGAGGGCCTGGGAGGGCTCCCTCCCCTCCAGCAGCATCGCCGCCCAGAGTTGATTGTCTGCCTTCTCAAGAACATCGCGCTGCGCACGCGCTTTCGCGAGATCATCAGTCTTGAGCGAGTGCCGAATGAGCGGCGCGCGGCTGTCGATTGCCGCGAGCGTCTTGGGCACACGGCGCCAGTAATACAGCACGCCATTGCGCGGAAACAGAAAGCGATCCTGGTCGGACTTGTGAAGCATATCCGCGTCTGTCAGGTGTCTCAGCGTGTATCCCAATTTGTATCACACAATAGCACACAGACAGACACGCGACAACCGCAGACTTAAGTAATCTGCTGTTTTTTCAGATTGTTATGAATTTTATGGGGCTGGGATTTTGGAGCGGGTGAAGGGAATCGAACCCTCGTATTCAGCTTGGAAGGCTGCTGCTCTACCATTGAGCTACACCCGCAGTGCGGCGAGACCTAGCATGGTCATTCCGCCGCCTCAACCACGATTGATTTGAAGCCCGGGCCCAAAGGAACCATATTCCGGGGAAGCGGGTTCTCATGAGAACCAATTCCAACCGGGAGACATTTCATGCGCAAGGCACTTTTAGCCGCTCTGGCTCTGGCGGGCGTTGCCATCTTCGGCGCCGGCTCCGCCGAAGCTCGGGATTATCGCTTCTGCCTGGTTGAGGGCGGTTTCGCCAGCGGTCCCGGCACCTGCTACTACGATACTTACGCCCAGTGCATGGCCAGCGCCTCGGGACGGCGCGCCTATTGCCAGGTTAATCCGGTCTTCGCCTTTGCCGAGCAAGGCCGATATGCCGAACCGGGCGTCCGTGCGGTGAAGCCCCGCAAGGTTCGCCGCGAGCGGCGCTATTACGACTGAGCATTTCTTAGCGGCCATATTCGCCGTCATTGAGAAAGCCGCCCCGATCCAGCGAGGGCGGCTTTGTTGCGTCAGTCACGGCGCTCGAGATCGCGATACGACGATAACCGCGACAGAAATGCCAGCACCAGTCCAATCCCGACCAGCGAAAATCCCATTGTGAAAATCTTGGAGACGCCAGTGGTCGGCCCAAGCGTGGCGTCACCCACCGTGGTCAGGGCTACGACGCTGAAATAGGCCGAATCGAGCCACGACCAGCCCTCGACCCAATGGTAGAAAATCGAACCGCCCAGCACCGACATGGTCAGCAGGAAGATGATGGCCTGAAATTCGGGATCGCGCAGGCCGTGCCAGAAGCCGAGAGACAGGCGGACGAGGCCCACGCCGAGCGACTTCATCAGATTTGATCCCCCACTGACAGTTCCCCGCTTCCCAGCCTGACACAGGCACGCCCAATAAAAAATCGCCCGGAAGCAACTTCCGGGCGATTTCAATATGGTGGGGGAAGAAGGACTCGAACCTTCGAAGCCATACGGCGGCTGATTTACAGTCAGCTATCCTGCACTTTCAGGCACCACCGCAAAGTCCCTCCAGAACAGCAAATTCATTTGTATTCAATGACATGCTCCCGTATTGATAGCTGATGGCATCTCGGAAGATGTCGTCACAATCAACATGTAGGTGGGGCTTAGAGTGGGGCTTAGAAAACGAGAAAAGAAGCCGCTGTCGGCGCTGGAAATCTCCAACGCCAAACCGGAGGCAAAGCGATATGCCATTCCCGACCTAGGACACCCGGGCTTGCGGGTACTAATTTACCCATCCGGTGTAAAATCATTCGTTTATAGATTCCGGCGCGGCAATAAGCAGGATGTGACCGTGGTACTTGGACCGGCCAACGGTCCGGGTGCCCTCTCGCTGGTGCAGGCGCGCGACGCAGCAAGCGATGCGCGACGACAGCGCGCATCGGGCACCGACCCAGCGGACCAAAAACGTGCCGCTAGAAAGGCCGATCTGGTGCGGATCGAGGCCGAGGAACGGGAATCCCGCCGGAAGGATGACACTGTCGAGAATGTGCTACCTCGATACTACGCGGATCATGCGGACTCGCTGAAATCTGGCGACGAAGTCCGGCGAGTCTTGAACAAGGAACTCAAGAGCTGGGCCAAGCGGCGAATCGATAGCATTCAGCGGCGGGACGCAATCGGACTGCTCGATACGGTGAAGGCGCGCGCGCCGGTTCAATCGCAAAGGCTCCGGGCTTACGGGCGGCACTTCTTTGGTTGGTGCATTGCCAAAGAACTAGCCTCACTAAACCCCTTTGAAGGCACCACTTCGATAAAAGAAACACCTCGGGACCGTGTCCTGACCGATGATGAATTGCGACTCTTGCTTCGGGCAATCGACCGCCTCGAATGGCCTCGGCGTCAATTCGTCCACCTGCTCTTGCTATCGGCGCAGCGGTTGAGCGAAGTCGGCGATATGGAATGGCCTGAACTCGACCTGACCAGCGACGCGCCGACTTGGACCCTCCGTGGTGTGCGGTCGAAGAATGGGAATGCACACGTTGTTCCCCTCGCCCCGACCGCAGTCAAGATTCTGACCAGCATGGACCGAATAAAGGACTCGCCGCGTGTGTTCTCTTCGTTCTCTGCCGCCCATGCGAAATCGCATCTTGACGCGGTGATGCTTGAGATCGCGACGGACGACGCGGTGGCGCGGGGCGATGATCCCAGCGCTGTTACAATCGAGCCTTGGCGACTTCACGATCTTCGCCGCACAGCCGCAACCACCATGCCAAGGTTGGGGGTGGACGTGGTGACTGTTGAGCGTGTGATGAACCATCAGATGCGCGGCGTGATGGCCGTTTATCAGCGGTATTCATTCGCTCAAGAAAAGCGTCACGCGCTCGCCCTATGGTCGGACTTCCTCGCCAACCTCACGGTAGCGCGGGAGTCGAATGTCGTGCCGATCAAAGCTGGGGCGTGATCGATGGCGAAACTCGATATCGATTTCATTGGCAATGAGATTGCCGACCTGACAGCCTATTTCGAAAAGACGGGAAACGTCGTGGCGGCGTGGCGCGTGTTCTCACTCTCACGCCAGCACAGCAGGCTCATACCTGACTCTGTGATGGCGGAAGTTGATCGCTTCGCGACGGGCGTTAGCGCCATCGCCGACCGCGCGATGCAATCTTCGCCCGACGACAGGCCGCTATATTTCACGCCAGAGAAGTTAGGTGTCCTGTGGCGCGGCGACGGTGGGCAAAACCCCGCTGACGTTCTGCGGCGCGACTGGCGCGACATGAAGATCGGTTCCGAAGTCTGGCGACGTATTGAGGAGTATGGCGACGGGGTTGGCGAAGCCATTGAACATGTTGCAGCTAGGCTGCCCTACGTGAATGGCGAAACCGTCCGGAAGGCTTGGCAGAAATTCCGGCGCGGCGGATAGCCAACGGATCGTCCGTCACCATCCGGGGTAAAATCCGTCGGCTTCCATTTACCTCGAAAGCGTGGGTTGTTCCCGATATCTCTTGGATCACCATAAACATCCAAGAGACTCGACATGAAGCAATTGATTAAATCAGAGACCGTGCGCGACCGGCTCGATATGCCCCGCTCCACGTTTGAACGGCTGGTGAAGCATCGAAAGGATGGCTTCCCCTCACCTGTTTACATCTCCCGGTCGCGTTTCTTCGATGCGGCAGAAATTGAAGCATGGATGGTGGGACTCGCCCCCCGTGCTGCGAACGAAGCGTGAGGTGGTGGTGATGACCGAACCTAACCCCCACCATCCGACCTACGCAATCGAACTCGCGAAGGCTCTGGAAGAGAGCGAAGAAACGGTGCTAGGGCCGACGGACAGCGAGATTTGCGCCAAGGCCCTTCGATTGTATGCCGACTGGCTCGAAGCCAATACTGCCGCCTAACCCCTCTCGGCCCGCCTTCGGGCGGGCCGCCCTACCCCGGCGCTTAGCCGTTACAATCCTCACAAAAACCTGAGCGGCTGGCGTGCGGCAACGCGCGAACAATGAGTTGTGCGTGGTCAAGAAGGAATTTGGCAAAGGATATCGGAATGCCCCCGACAAACCCATCGCAACCCTTCATTACTATTCAGGACCACTCGCAACAGACCGGAGCAAGATCGTGGACATCCTTCTGACTGAACACGAAGTCGCCGACTTCCTTGGAAAATCAACTATCACGCTGGCCCGCTGGCGGCGCGAAGGTTACGGGCCAGTAGCGACTCGCGTGGGTCGATCACCTCGTTACACGCGTCAGTCTCTTGCGGCCTTCATGTAGGCGAACAGTATCGCACCCGGCGGTGGACGCGTCTCGTAAGCAAGAAAAACCCGACATGCTTGGAAGAACATGCCGGGTCAACAGAAGGAATGAAGACAGTGATCACACCATATCAAAATTTCCCGATCGGACGGGGCCAATCCAATAGCCTTCCGATCCGCGCTGATGACGTTCTCGCAGCGGCGAGGCGGCATGAGAAATATCTTCACACCGTTTCACCCCGTGACTATCGGATGCGGGTGTTCGATGATGGCAGCGTTGAATTTCGCAATGTCAAAATTCCCACGCTTGATCGGACGTTCTCGCTCGCAGAGATTCAGGATGGATCGCTTGACTTCCATCTGAGTCCCACTCGCTCGCTCTGGCAGAATATCGTTGCGATGTGGGCATAGGCGATGGGTTCCCCTTTCGCGCGGTCCGCGCTCGACCTTCGGCAGCGCGGCTACAGCCCATTGCCAATCGGCGTGGCGGGTGAATGCGAATGGAATCCGTCCGGAAAGGAACCCGGTAGGCTCGACCTTAGCCGCAACGGCGAGCCGGAATGGTATCGATTCAAAGGATGGAATGCGTTCTGCAAGCGGCAGGCGCATCCGGCTACAATTGCGTATTGGTCAACATGGGCCGACGCCGGGGTTGGCATCGCCTGCGGTTACGGTGGCCTCGTTGCTGTCGATATTGACGACGACTCGCTGATCGAGCCGCTGCGCAAAGTGCTGCCGGAAATCGTTGTCGGCAAGCGTGGACGCAAGGGGGCGACATATTTTTTCCGGTCAGCCGATTCGCTACCCTCGAAAAACTACAGGACCGCCGACAAGCGCGGGCTTCTCGACCTGCTCGCCGAAGGCAAGCAGAGCGTACTGCCGCCGTCGATCCATCCCGACACTGGCTACCCGTATCTGTGGACCACGCTGCGCACATTGCTCGACACCCCGCTTGCCGAGCTTCCCGAGATCACCGGCGCACACGTCGCAGCGTTGGAGGACGTGTTGCGGCAGTTCGGATGGGACGCTCCTGATCGCGCACAAACGCGTGGCGACGGTGTTCAACGGCCTGCGCGGTCGCAGGGTGCGGCGTCTGGTGATGGTGCGTTTGACCGGGCGGTCACCACTGCGCGCAGCCATTGGCTACCATCACTCGATCTGCACGGGTTGCGCCGCGTATCCGGTGGTTGGCGTTCCGTCGCGAGTTTTCGCCATTCCGGCAGCGGTTTGCCATCCCACAAGCGCGGTCTGAGCCTTTCGATCCGCGATGATGGTTCGATCATCGATCACGGCACGGGCCAGGGCTACAATAACGTCACGCTGGTTGCAGAATGCCTGTTCAATCGTGACAACGCCAAAGCGTTCGCATGGCTTCGCGAACAGATCGGCTGGAGCGAGCCAGTTGCCGCTCCGGTGGCTCAAGCGACGTATCCCGACAATCGCGTCAGTCTTGAGGAGGCTGTAGCCCGCGTTCGGGAGCTCACTGGAGCTGATCTGGACGCCGCCATTGTCAACGGCATTGGTCTTCGGAATCAGAAAGCACTCAACCCGCCGCTGATTCATCCCGTGCATTCGGTAAAGGTGGTTCGCTCGGAGGCTGGCGTCGGCAAGTCCCACGCCGCAATTACAGGTTCCGCGAAGCAAGCGCAGCGTGCCCGGCATATTGTCTACGTTGTGCCGCGCCTCGACCTCGCAGACCAGATCGCGGCGGGTTTCGCCTCACATGACGTTAAGGCCGAGGTGTATCGCGGATACGAACAGCCAGACCCGCGAGAGCCTGAGCATGCCATGTGTCGCAACGTCCCAGCCTATACGGCGGCGCGTGATTTGGGTGTTGGCATCCGCGAGTCCGTTTGCGAGCGCAGGATTGATGGCGAGACTGTCCGCTGCCCGCTTGCTAGCCGCTGCGGAATGGAGCGTCAGCGGGAGGCACGTCCCCAAGTTTGGATTGTCACGGCGGCGTTGCTGTTCTTCAAGCGGCCTGATTTTATCTTTCCGCCCGACGCCATCGTGATTGATGAGTCCTTCATTGATAATGCCATCGGCGACACGGTGCAGATTAACGTTTCCGAATTACTTGCATCGAAGATCGAGGGCTGTAGCGAGACCGATCAGGATGCGGTGACAGCTTACCGGACGCGGCTGGCTGCGGCGATTAAGGCGAACGGCAACGGCCCATTGTCGCGCGCTGCGCTGATCGAGGCCGGGATTGATGCTGAGGATGCCTATTGGGTCGGCTGGCTTGAACAGCGCCGGATCACGTCATCGGTTTTGAAGCCAAACATGCGGGAGGGTGAACTTAGGACCGTTGCGAAGCGCCATGCGAGCGCGAATAAGCTCGCGCGGGATGCTGAAACGCTCTGGCGTGAGATTTCTGCTTTCCTTGAGGAGTGGAAGATTGAGGCCATCATCGGTGATCGGTCACGCTCGGGCCGGATCACGGTCAGTGGGAATGCGGTTTCATTGACGCCGCTGCACACGGTGCATCAATCTTGGGACGCTCCCGTCTTGGCTCTTGATGCCACAGCGCCGCCAGCATCGCTGTTGCGGATTGCGTTCGACGGGTTCGATGACGCGGGCTTGCAGCGTGAAGTGCTTGAACAGCCAGACGTTGTCGCCAAGTGGCCGGATCATGTCCGAGTGCGGCAGATCACTGGTGCTCCGGTCAGCATGTCGAAGTTGGGGCTTGTGGAGTTCTCTGGCTCCAAGCCGCGCAACGTGGACGGCGTGGTGCGGTTCATCCGACTAAGGGCAGCATTGGCCGCGCCCAACCAGGTCGGTGTTGTCACCTATAAGGGCTTGCTTGAACAAATCGGGGGCCGACTTCCCGTTAACGTGGTGGCTCGGCATTTCGGCGCCCTGGCTGGCATGAACGACATGCAGGACGTCGCTGGGTTGATCGTGATCGGGCGTCCTGCTCCGCGCCGCTTCGCCGTTGAAGCCGTTGCATCGGTTTTGGCCGGGCGACCAGTCGCCGGGGGCGCAGGTCATTTTTTCGACAAGCGTCCGGGCGGTATCCGAATTGCAGATGGCTCCATTGATGCGACCACCATGGATTACCATCCGGAACCGATTGCAGAGGCGCTGCGGTGGCGGATCACGGAAGGCGAACTCATTCAGGCGTACGGGCGTCTGCGGCCCCACCGGCGCGCAGAGCCGTGCTGGCTGGATATTGTTTGCGACGTGCCGCTGCCACTCCCAGTGCGCGAGGTGGTCCGGTGGGGCGATGTAGCCCCCGGCGCAGAGGCGGATATGGCTGTGGAAGGTGTTGTCCTGAGCAATAGCCGGGATGCCATGCAGGCTTTCGGTCTGTCAAAACACGATGCCGAAAAGATCGGAGGTTGCCCCGATTTCTCTAATAAGAATCCTATTAGAGATTCCGGGGCAACCTCTCCCATCCGCCGGTTCACCTATCGGAAGGCTGGCCCCGGCCAAAAGCAGAACACCGGCTACTACGTCCCCGGCGTGCTGTCCGGTGGCGTGGCTGGGTTACGGACGTGGCTGGAAGCGAGGCTCGGTCCGCTGGCGTCGCTTGGTGTAGAACGGGTGCAGGACGGTGCGACTTTTGCTAAGATCGGTCGCGCCACCGAACATCGCTTTAAAATCAAACCCGCTTTTTCGCCGGTGCTGGAATCGATCGCGACCTTCTTTGATGACCTTGGGCAGCCGAGCGAATAGGATCGTGCCATGAACCTTCAAGAGCAGATCGCGCGGATTGAGCAGAGGCAGGAAGAAGTCCGCCGCTGCTCCGCTGAGATGCGCGCTACGAGCGCACAAGACGGGCGAGCAGTTTGGATATTCCCCTTGGGTGGAATTATTGCCGGTGCGGCAATATTCGGCGCGGGCGCAGTAATGATGAAGGTATTGGGGGCGTAACACCAACGGCACAACACAATGAAGTCGGGGTATATTTACGTGCTGGTCCACCCTTCCGACCCTAACCTCTTCAAGGTCGGGCAGACCACGCGTCATCCCAAAATGCGATTAGCTGAGCACAACAGCGATTTTGCGAAACATGCAGGTCGCGTGGTCAAAGAAACCGGTCAGAACTGGGAGCTGAAAACATACATCGCAGTGCCGGATACTAATCGGGCTGAGTCAGCTTTTTGGGGTGCGACGCATCTAGCAGATATTCCATATCTGGGCGGCGTTGAAGTTCAAAAGATGGAATGGAAGACGGTAGAGGCTGGCCTGAAGGCCGCCGAGAGCGCGGGAGTCCCGCCTCCAACAAAACCCCAACCGGACTATGTTTACGCGTACACGGCATGGATGAGAAAGCGCCTCGCGGGACGAGACATCACTTTACTGGGGCACGTCAAAAGCAAGATTTCTGGAAGAAATAACTTTCGGTGCTCCAATGGTCATGAGTGGCGCACGATACCTAGAATTGTCGCGGAAGGCGAAGGCTGCCCCCGGTGCGGAATCGGCCAGCGAACTTCGGAACAAATGTGGGAAGTTGCAAAATCAGGCTTCCTATTTTTATTGGTACACCCAGACAAACCCGGACTTATCAAGATTGGGCTTACATACCAAAAACAAGAAGAATGGGATTCGGACGATATGCGTGGCGGCTGGACCATTCATCGCTACCGCTATGTCGAAGAGCCCTCTTTGGCCGAGTCACTAATTTGGATTTTGCTGGGTCACCCGCTTCCGCATGATCGCGGGTTCATTGTCATTGACCTTGAGGTTGCTGAGCGGGCGATCCGGAAACTGCATGATCGAGAAGTGGAAGAGATTGCCCTGATAGAAAAAGCCAGGGAATCAAATGCTAGCAGTTGATGCGAGATTTGCGAAATCTCGCAAAAAGACAAAAAGAATATCTACAACCTCTGAATCAAATTCCCGAAGGTTGATTAGCCGCCCTTACCTTCGTCACCCAGCGTCACGGCTTCAAGCCCCTCTGGTCTGGGCAAATTGGGTTGCTTTGGCGTTGCCTTTGTCTGTGGATCAAGCACTCGAAGCATGTAACGCAATGCAAAATGCGCAGACTCCCATTCCCACTCTGTTAATGGAATGCCCATTGTGCCGCGAAGCCGGAGATTATGAATTACGAAGCGACGGCTGTCGCTCTTCAGGTGATGGTCGGCATACGCTGATGCACGTTCAATGCGAAGCTTGGCATCGTCGAGATAGTACCCGACGGTCCAAGCTCTGTTTATCTTGTCATCGCCGAATGTGATGGAGTTGTCGCTTATCACTTTAGCTAGGAAGTTTTCTTGGCTCTCCCTGATGCTCTCATCGGTCCTGTAGGTTTCAGCGAGAAATACGGCGCGCCAGAGTGAAAATGCAGCACCGATCAGGTGGTCAAGAATGTAGACAGGTGGGTCAGCGTAGCCGTTTGATCCATCTCGACGGACAAAATCATACAGGGCTAGCAATGTTTGCTGAATTTCACCTCGCTGTTCAACAGCCCATCGTAAGTGCTCGATATCGGGCTTCTGTCTAACTGTCATCGAGATCAATCTCCCTGTTAGACAGCATCGCTCGTCCTTCGGATCGAAGCAACGTGAGGTGCAGAAAAGGCCGAAAGGTAAAAAGGTACTGTGAGAGGGGGTGGAGGGTGTGGGTGACGGACGACCCCGCCCTTTTCCTAGGTACAGCAATTTTCAGGTCGCTTGTTGTTCCCGGGCACGGCGTGGTTGCGAATGGAAGCCTTTCCTAGGGCAACCGAAAGAGACTGATGTCCGGTAGCCATTTGCCTGATCCTGAAGGCAATTCCATTGCATCAGGGTCTCACCAATGTCAGCCACACCGCTTTATCCGGACACCTTCTCTGTCCGACCTATCAAGCTTGCCCGCCGCCGTAAAAATCAGCGCACGGTCACCATGCCATCTAGTGTGTCGCCACACGTCCGGCTCGTGTTCGCCGAGATGGCGCGGCTGCATTTCACCTATGACGAGGTGGAAGAACGGAGCGGAGTCCGAAGGGCATCCGTTAAGGCATGGCGTCGGAAGAACCGGCCAAGTTTGGAGTCGATGGAAGCGGTGCTGGCAACGCTCGGATTCGGCTTTATCCCAGTCGCCACGCTTGAAGCGCTTCCACCCGAACTCGCTGGCGAACTCACAGCCCTCGCTCTCAAGCTGCGCATGAATATCCCGCAAACGTGGACCGCCCTTATCGATATCGGCGTTGAGCAAAAGCTTCTCCGAATGCGAGCCGACGAACGCGCTGCTGTTGTGGCTGAGCACGATGCGCGTCGATTGCGCCACGTCAACGACAACACGCCCCGCAATCGCACAGCCCCGACGGTTTAAGGGCTACCCAAACAGACTGTTCAACTTGGACGGTTCGTTCAAATTGATCCTGCCTCGCGGATGAACCGAGGAGAAGTAAGAAAACTGCACGGTGGAGCCTTCAGCGCCGTGCGGTTTTCCCAATGCAGGAGCGAACAAAATGTCCAAACCTCTTTCCCGGCGAAAGGCCGCTGCCTATCTCGGCTTTGCCCCATCAACGCTGGCGAACTACGCCGCGCGCGGCATTGGCCCGGCACACCTTCGCGTCGGTGGCTCGTGCCGGTATATGAAGGCCGATCTCGACGCGTGGCTCGACGCTCATCGGACTGGCGGTGCGAAATGAACCGCGCCGACGCAATCGCCCGCCTAAAACAGGCCACCGCAGACTTGACCAATGCCCGTCACGGCCTTGCACAGCAGGTCGCGCTACAACGGCAAGGGATGGCTCACAGCGTGGATTTTGCAACCCACGTTGAACATTCTGCCTTCACCCGCTGGATGCGCGCGAGCGCTGCATTCACCCACTCCCGCTGAAAAGGAAAACCCATGTCAATCCTGAGCAAGTTTTTCGGTGGCAAGACCGCCATTACGGCAGATGCGATCCGCACCGAGAGCGCGCGCACGACGGGCGAGATCGCCGCACACCGCGCGAAGCTCGAAGGTGCGCTAGTTGGAATCGCACTGATGAACGATGAGGAACATCAAAAGGCGGAAGCCGATATTGCAGCGACCCGTCGCACCATCGCGCGACTTGAAGCGCGCCTTGCCCATCTGGATTCCGAACTACCCGCCGTTATCGCAGCGGAAGAAACCGCAAGCAAGAACGTCGCCGATGCCGTCCTTGTCGCCCGTTCCGATGCCGCGCGCGAAGCCAATACCAAAGAAGCCGCAAAGTTGCTGAAGGATTACGACAAGCTCGCGGCACAGATCGGAGACATCATTTCACGATTGAAGGACATGTCCGAAGAGACCGCCGCCGTGAACACCGCATTGCGCACAAACCCCCTCGCCGCCACCGTCGCAAGTTATCACGACATCCATCGCAAGTCGCCGGACCAACCCGCGAGCGAGGTATGCGAGATGCGACCTCATTGGATTTATCGCGACGCGCCTACACGCCCCGACGAAATCGCCGCTACGATTCAGGAATATGCAATCCTTGCGTCGCTTGACGAGAGCGGCAACCCGATCCGCCCGGCGGGTAACCAGCGTGGCCGGTTCGGTCAGGTCATCACCCCCCAGCTTGAGAAGCGTGAAGTTGTCACTCAGACGCGCTACCGCCCTGGCCGCAGCGAAGTGTCTCTTGATGCGATCCATCTGCCGCCCGGCTTTGCTGGTGGTGCGTCCCATTGGCCGCGAGGTTGACATGCGAGGTCCGCTTGAAATCAACCTTAATCACCCGATCGAGATCGACCGCGTGAGGCGAGACAAGCTTACGGTAGCATCGTTCAACGCTATCGCGAACTTCCGCACCAACTCCGCAGAGCAGGTCATCCGTTCCATGGCGCAAACGTTCGGCGTTCCGCGCCGGGTCATCCGCCATCTGCATCCCGACGACGCCAACCGAGCTGGCGACATGATCGTCAGCATGCTCGACCAAGCTGCCAACTCTTTCAGGTAAGAACTATGGCTCACGCCTTCTCCGTCTCCGTCAACATCGGCGGCAAGCTCAGTCCCAGCCTTGCCGGTGCCGTCAATGCGGCGAAGGCGCAGGTCAACGGCCTTGCGGCCTCACTCACTGCATCTGCCAGCAAGTTCAATGCGCCGTTTGTAGCCGTCAGCAGGCATCTTGCCGAGACCTCGAAGCGCATGGAGACGTTGCAGCGTAAGGGCCGCAATCTCACGTTAGGAGTCAGCGCGCCTACGGCTTGGGGAGCCGCGAGCTTGATTCGCGCCGCTAACGAACGCGCGAAAGCAGGCAACCAACTTGAGGCAATCGGTGAACTGCCACATGGGCAGCGGAAGGAGGTCGAGACCTTCGCCGACTCCATTGCCGCAAAATACGGGGACGCCACGGGCATCCTGCGCACCTTCAATGAGTTGCTGAAGGCTGGTTTCGACGCGACGGCTGCCAAAGGCTCCCTTCCCGCGATTCTCAGCGGCGCGGCAATCGCCGGTGATATGACCGGCGCGGAATTGGGCGGTTACGTCAGCAAGATCGTAACGCAATACAAGCTCGGCATGGCGACGCTTGAGGATGCAACCGCGAGTAGTCGGCGGATCACCGACAATCTGGTCTACGGCGCAGTCAAGACCACCGCCAGCACGAAGGACATGGCGGAGGCATATAAGTTCGTAGGTTCTGCCGCCGCCGCTGCCGGTGCTTCGGTCGAGCAAACCAATGCGATGATTATCGCGCTGGCGAAGGAAGGACAGTTGGGTTCCGAAGCGGGCGTAGCGTTGCGCTCGGCTTATGTTCGCATGGTCAAGCCTACCAAAGGTGGACTCGCGACCTTGGCTCGGCTCGGCCTCAATTACGGTGACTATGTGCAGGGTGGCAAGCGCAACGGCGCAGGTGTTGTCGCGGGCCTCAGTGCCGCCGGTATCGACATGACCGGGCGCGAGAAGGACATCGACAAGGTGCTCGCCACCAATGATGGCAGCCCCGAGAAGCAGCGCAAGGCAATCTATGACGCGGTTGTCGCAAAGGTCGGCGCTCAGTCGGCGACTGACCGTGAAACCGTATTGCGCGCGGTGGACGATGCATTCGCTCTGGCGGGCTCCAAGGTCGATATGACCAAGCTTTTGACTGATCTTCGTGGGAAAGGCGCGAATCAAGGCGACCTCGCGAACATTTTTGAAGGACGCCAGTCTGTCCGCATGTTGGCTCTTTTGAAGTCCGATTTGAATGCGTTATTGGCGCAAATCGTCAAAGAGACGCCCGGCTATGCACAAGGGCGTTTCGAGCTTGCCAATCAGGGCCTTCCGAAGGTCTTGCTTCAGTTGGACGCGGCGTGGAAGTCGGTTCGCAACTCGCTGTTCGAGGTCGTCGCATCCGACATCACGGCGGGGTTTGAACGCCTCGCGCAGGGAATGAAAGACCTTGCCGCGAGTAGCCCGGCGCTGTTGAAGACCGGCGTCTACCTGGCTGCGGCTGCGGTCGCCGCCGGGCCGTTGATGTTTGCCCTCGGCGCAATTGGTCGCCTTCTGATGGTCGGCATGCGCGGCGCTAACCTTGCGTTGATGGCCCTGCTCATTCCGTTTCGCCTCTTGGGTGCGGCTGCGATGGTCGCTGTCGGTCGCTTCAGTGCCATGCTGATCGGCCTGCGCATGCTGACCGCACTTGGAGCAGGTGCGACGTTGTCGGTTCTTGCTGCGAGCCTTGGCCGATTGGCTCTTGCGCCGTTCTTGTTGATCGCGACCGGACTTCGCGCTGTCGGCACGGCCATGCTGTTTATGGTCGCCAATCCAGTCGGCCTGATCATCACCGCACTCGTTGCCGCGCTCGTTGCCCTTGGCGTTTGGGTCTCGAACAATTGGGCGGGCATCAAGGAGTTCTTCTCCGCGTTCGGGACCGGCTTCATGCAGGGCCTCGGCCCGGCGGGCGATGCGATCAAGTCGATGGCTACCGGGCTTCAGAGCGTCGGCACTTGGTTGAGCAACCTGCTCGGGCCGCTCGACGAGTCCGGCGCGAAGTGGCGGGAGTGGGGCTCGACGCTCGGCGGCGCGGTTGCCAGTGGCGTGCGCGTGGTGATCACCGCGATCTCGTCGCTGATCGGCTTCCTTGGCACAGTGGTCACGAAGGCAATCGCCGCCGGTAGCGCGATCCGTGGAATGTTTAGCGGCGCGGCGACGGCTCCTGCCGGTGGAGCGAAGCCCGCTGGCATCGCAGGCGCTCGCGCGCTCGGTGGCCCGGTGACTTACGGCAAGCCGTATCTCGTCGGCGAGCGTGGCCCTGAGTTGTTCGTGCCGGGCCAGACCGGGCGCGTCGAGACTAACAACACGTTGCGCCGGTTGACCGCTGACGGCGCTGCGGCGGTCGCGGGCTCGACAAACAACACGTCAACGCGCGGACCGGTTTCCTTCAATCCGGTGTTCAATATCTCGGGCGACGATCCGCGCGGAATTGGGGAACAAGTTCGTGGCGAGATGCGTCGATTCTTGGCTGAACTGGAATCGGATCAGAGCGGCTATTTGAGCGATTGATGGTTTAGAACAATCGTAGTCCGCAACATCTGGCGATTCAATCTCTCATGACGCCAACGTCGCCAGTTAAAGAGAGGCAGGCCCTCTGGTTTATCGCCGCCGAGTAACTACGGCATAAGCTGACGTACATGCTTCTGCATCATCGGAATCCATTCACTGTACGACTATGCCAATAGTTCGTCCAGAACAGACGCGAAATATGAAGGATAACGAGTCACAATCTCTCGCGCCAAGCCAGCAGCGTTACGCACTGCTAACCGCGCAGACAGCCGGTCGAATACATCTGGAAAATTCGCGGCCAGCGTTTGGGCGACGACGCGATCTGCGAACCCGGCTTCAAAAAATCCAAGCTCTGCAACAGATGTTAAACCACACTTCATTTGTCGTTGAAGAAGAGCCAGCGCTGCTCGCAGATCGCCTTCTCCAGCTTCCGCAAGATCAACGATCGTCGCAAGGATCATAGCGCCTTCATATCCAAGCCCGCTCTCACAGAGAGCAACCGCATCCTCTACTTTCGGAAAACGATTGCTTCCTCCGATGCGAATATTCCTCTCGACGAGCAGTCGAAGGATAGCGTCGAACGTCGCGCCGCTTACCCACCGCTCAATGATGAGCGGCATGACGGTTTCGTCAGACAGACCCGTGATGCTCGTGCTGCGGTTATACCGTAGGACGATCTCTGAAATTAACGGAAGTAAGTTTCTCGTCTCAAGCGCCTGGGTGAGGGTCGCCCGATTTGCCTCTAACCACGTCTTAAGGGTGTTGACCGTTGTGGGCGCCAAAGGAGACCGCCGCAGCGTCGCCCGCATTTCTTCGGTCGCAGCGCCTTCGAGTAAGCGCTCCGCCACTTCTTGAAAAACGGTCTCGATCTGTGTTCTATGCGTTTCATCGGCGAGATAATGCGCTAGCGTGTTCTTAGCGAGGTTTACCGCACGTTCTCCTAGCCCCTCCTTTACAAATTCAAGATGCGCGAGCAGGAACGACGCAATCCCGTGCACTATTTGAACGCGATCTTGGAGGTATCGCCGAAAGCGTCTTGCGTCGAGTCCTGGATTTGCGGCAACTGCTTCAGCAACGCTCGCGTCCACGGCCGTCTCGTCGTCAAAGACGAGCGCTTGTAGCAACTCAGAATTTAACGTTATCGTTCTAGTTGGCTGTCCAAACTCAAACGGCTGGAAGATAGCCGATATGCTGCTGGCAGAAGGTTCAGAATTTGAGGCATCGAGTAGCTCCCCAGCAGTCCGCCAGCGCCACCTTTCGCGGGCTTGACGTCTTTTATCAAAGACCTTGGTGTCCGCAAAAATGATACTCCCTTCCGTATGCATACCGGCCCGGCCCGCGCGGCCAATCAAATTGTGAAAGTCCCGCACAAGCATGCGGTCGCCACCCTGATACACTCCGGTCACGATCAGATATCGAATCGGAAGATTGACTCCTTGAGCGAGCGTAGACGTACATACTACGAAACGTATATCGCCTATCTTCATCCCGTGTTCGATCGCTAACCGCAATCCGCCCGGGACACTGGCATGATGAGGAAAGATTCCGATGCGTGCCGCCTGCGTCGCTGGCGCATCCTCGCCAACGTGCTGCGCAAACAAAGTGGCAAGCTTTTCTACCTCCCCAGGATTGGATTCATCTACCGGAGCCGTGAACGCATCGCTCCGCTGAAACAAATCAACGGCTATCTCGCAAATCTTGACTACGGTGTCTTTCCGTCCGCAGAAGATGGCCACGCTGTCGTTAGTGCAGAGCTTGAGACCGAGATAGAGGCCGATCGACGTGCCATCTTCCGCTTGTGGAAAGTAGCGCGGCGCTCGCTCCCGTGGCAGCAAACGAAGGCTTACACGATCGATCACACGCGGAACGAAAAATTCGGTATCATCCGGGTCGAAGGGACTAACATACTCGAGCCGTCCCAGAGGAGTTTGCCAGCTCGCGAAAGCCACACGCCTTGCGGTCGGCATAAGACCGGCTCCATCAACAACAGCTCCTTCGTTATCGATCAACCACCCAGCAATCTTGCCCGCGTTCGCGATAACAGCGGAAATGAGTACAATCTGGGTCTGCTCGGCAAGCGACAGCTTTAGGGAAGTCAGCAAAAGTTCGTACGTTACGCCGCGCGCACCGCTGTCGAATTGGTGTCCCTCATCATAAATTACTAGGCCAATATGCTGCGCAAGTTCTGGCGTTCGTCGAAGTAGATACAAAAGCTTCTCCGGCGTAACGATAAGGATCGTTCGCCGCTCCCAGAGGTCTTCGATATCGAGGTCCTGCTGAAAGCTATCGGTAGCCTCATTGAGCACAACATTCTCACCGGCAAAAGCTCGCGCCATATCCCCGCGAATATCGTGACAAAGTGATCGAAAAGGGCAGACGATGACTGCGAGCCAAGCGCGATCTCTAAGAAAGACGCTGCGAAGAATCAATTCAGTTGCGCGGGTCTTCCCAGCACTAGTTGGCATTTGAATGATGGCTGACTCTCCGCGCAATACGCCAGCGGCACAGATTCGGCGCTGCGACGGCCATAACTCACGGGGGAATCCGACGCGCCCAAGCGCGGGCAGCCAATGATCGAGCGGAAGGCCCGATGCATTCGGCAAAACTGTACGGGCCGAGTTATCGATTTTCTTACGGACGATTGCTGTCGCAATATCGGCATAAAGAAGTTCGCGCCCATCCCCATCTAGATAGGCACGTTGGCGCACAGCTTGGATCACGGAAAGAGCATCATCCGCGCTATCCGTTCCACGAAGGTAGGAGGACATCGCCGCAAGCACATTATCGATACCCGCCCCATAGACTGTGGGTCCGATTGCGTCGTAATTCGATAGGATGAGCCGATAGACGAGCAGCGCGAGCCCTGAACCGAGGGCAACCGGAGGCGGCTCCATCCCGCGCGCGGTGACAACCGCGCTTCCAGGGTTGTCGGCCAGATAATAGGCTGCGGCACCAAGGACTGAGAAGTCGATCGATACTTCGCCATTAAGGCGACTCTCTATGTATGATTCGAAATAGGTTGCAGCGAAGAGCAATGATTCGGCTGTTGTTTCCTCGCGAGGCGCGATCCTTTCGCCTTCCGCGATGGCCGCAGCAGCATCTCCCAAAAGGCCGACCGCTAGCGAAAACAGCAGCTCGGGGCGCTGTGGCAACGCGATGTGGTACTCAAGCGGCACATCAAATTCGAACATCTTCGCTTTGGCCCGCGTGACCGAAAGCAATCGTTGAGCATTTGCTTCAGGCCTCATTTGCGGCTCTCGCGTAAAGTGCGTTCACCAGCTCCATCAATGTTTCTCCGCGAATGACAATAAGCTTGAGATTCGCGGCATTGAAGTGGCCAACCGTTGTCGTTTGTGAAATGACTCCGCCGTCGTACAGGGATGAACTTAGCACGGCGGCAGCCCCGCTTATTCGCTTGAATGGGCGATCGGGCATATTTTGGAAGCGCTGTACTTTCAGCGCTGCTGCGTCTTCTCCCCGCTCATAGAAGCGTTGCTTCAGCGCGTTCAGTGTCGTTGCCTCCCGCAACATATCCTTCCCAGAGTCGGCCACAGCATCTTGCAACCGATTGATCGGCTTACTGCCAGACATGGCCGCTTTTGACTCAAAGACAAACAGCTCGTCGTTCGGATCGACTCCGCCGTCATGAATAAACTGGAAGCCCAATACATCGCAGCCCTTGGTCGACTCGTTTCGGTTCCATTTCAAGTCATAACGAAGTTGTCGCGGGGACCAATAGCCGAGCTTGTACTCGACGTAGTCCGCGACGAGAATTTCTGCGAAATCTCCGGATCGAATACTAGGACCAGGCGCATTCTTCTCATCCGGAAATTTATCGTTGAGCAGATACTCGGCATTTGTTTTTCCCGTTCCAGCAACGAGTTTTTCCAGCATGTCGTCATCGCAGTAGTGCTCCCTGAAATGCTTCGCCCACGCCGAAAGCCTTGCAGCATCATCGCCGTACTTTAGCTCCCACACTTCAATTTCGATGCCATCGGCGGATTTTAACCGTTCGCCGGTATCAACAAGCCAATCAAGATGAGCGGGCACGGACATCGTCGAAGGTCTCTCCAGCAAAAGAGTTCGTACTGCTGCAAGGCGATGTTTGTTACCTAAACCAATATCCGTTCATGCAGTTTATCGGCTCCGTAACTTCATCTTCCAAATCGCGACACACCGGGTATCCCAGCAAAAATACCCTGAGCTTCGGTCAAGTCGCCCTGGAAGAACTCGCCGCCCAGGCTCTCCATTGTCCTGTTTGCTTCGTCCTTGAATAATTGTTCGGCCACCTCAGCCTCTTTGCGATTGCCGTATGGCTCTGATTTGAGCGCTATTGACCACTTGCCGACTGCCGCTGGTGGAAAACCAGCGTTCAGTTCGGAAATCCTTCGTCCTAAATTGTTCGAGACCCCTATCTTGAGCAAAACAGACTTGTCGAATTGCGGCTTAGAATGTCCTCGAAGTGCAAAACCATCGCCTTCGAACCGCGCCAGATAGAGAATTGTTGGCCCATCCTCGTAATTGCTGGTTCTTTCGCCAAAGCTGCCGGGGAACGCACGGGAAGGTTGAAAGGCCTGAGCGAGAGCGCCCTTCATCAGACCATCACTGGATATCGGTGACTCGCCGAAAACATTGACTTCAGTAACTCTTATCTTCAGCGCCCTATTCATTTCCTCAAGTGAAAGCGGTGGATTCCAGACCGCGATGGCCTGGCCAGCTTCCGGGCGATATGTATCCGGTGCTATCCGACTTAGTAGAATTGACTCATCTGCCCGCCAGGCACGTTTGACTGGAATTGCGAAGGTCCACTTATCCTGCCAGCCGTTATCGCGCTTTCGCTGCATCCCCGCTTTAGAGGACTTGTCTTTGTCCCGTATTGCTTTCGCTTCAACCTGAAGAAAGCCTAGGACTCGATTGCGATGGGATTTATTAGTCTCGGCGGTTGAAGCGCCGTAAATCATAAATAGGTCGCCATCCTCAACCAACCCGAGCATTCGATCACGGGGACCTTCCTCAGTCCAACCGATGTAGCCGTCTTCTTCAGGACCAAAGCCATAGAAGGAGCGTAGCCAGATGCGACGAGGTTTGACAGGGATGCTGCTCATTCCGCCGCCGCCAGTTCGCGATCATCGATCGGTGCCAGCGCTTCGGCCAAGAGCGCGTCGAGCAGGCGGCGACGGGTGGCGGCCGTGGCGGCAAGGCTCGCCTCCAGTCGATCGCACAGCGCCATCAGCGCATCGACTTTGGCGACGATGCGGTGCTGTTCCGCGAGTGGTGGAAGGGGAATCTTGAATGTTCGAATGAGTCCCAAGTTCAGATTTCCTTGGGATGCACCTTTGCCATAGGTGCGAATGGTCGAGCTTTCGCGGCCTTCAGGACTGTTAAGCCACAGCACCAGATAATCCACGCTCACGAACCGCTTCGGAATTTTTATGAGGCACAAGCTGACGTAGAAGGCGAATTCGAAGTCAGAATCAAGTACTGCAGCCTCGCCAATCCCAGCGCCCACTCGCGTCATCAAGATATCGCCGCGTTCCGGTCGCCGGTTTGCTCTATAGTTATCGAAATCCGTTTTCGAGACGAAGCGATGCTTCTCCGGCATGAAGCGGAAAGGCTTGACGTTTTGAGCTGACAAGAACGGCTTACCTGTCTCAGTATATTTTGGCGTGAGGTGCGTTCCATCGGTGATCTGATAAGCGATGTCCTGCAAATAGACATGACACCATGTCTGCGGAATTTCACTATCGGCTTCGAAATTTTCGGCAGGCAAGGCAGGCTTTTGCGCGCGAATGCCTTTTGCTGCCATGAGTTTTTTGTTCTCGACAACGATCCGCTTCAGCAATTCCGACGCCGGTTCATCGTTCGTATCCTGCGGCACCAACTTACCGCGTACCGCGAGGTTGAGGATGATCTGGCGCAAAGCCTTGATTTGGTCTGGGCGCGTGGTCAGCACCGGCAGCGCGTCGAGGACAAAGCGCGCGTCGGATTGGAAGGTTTCGGAATCGGGTGCGCTGAGGCGGGCAAAACTCGCCGTCGCCAGCCGATCTCGCTTCGCCTCGTGGCCCGCCCGCGCCGCCTCCAGCCGGTCGCACAGGCCCATCAACTCATCGACCTTGGCGACGATGCGATGCTGCTCTGCGAGCGGTGGGAGGGGAATCTCGATGCCGTTCACCTGTTTGGCGGACAGGTGCTTAACCGTCGTGAGTGAGGTCTGCCCGTGCAAGTGATCGAGAATAAATTGAAGCGGAAGCTTCACGAACTCGGGATCAATGCCGCACCGCCAGCCGTTGATCCGCATCACTCGCTGATTGAGAAGGCCATCTGGTCCCGTCCAGCGACGCAAGTTGAAGTCGCCGTCCATGCCAACGAGATAGTCGCCGGCAGTCACCAGATAGGCAGGGTCGTAGTCGCCCTCGAAGTAAGCCTCCGTGTCGGTGCTCGAAATGTCGCGGATGCGGATGAGGGGCATTCCTCGTTTCGCCGCGTTGAAGTTGCCGGACGTAAAAGCGAAGCCGTAGCTTGGACGTGCGATCTCGATGAGCCGCGCCCAGCCCCAATGCGAAGCAGGTTCAAATGGCAGAGCTTTACGCTCAATCTTGACGAAGCTGCTCGGCTCTCGAAAAGCGCCCGCCTTCACCAGCCGCGCCTTTTCCGTCGCGATCCGCTTGAACAATTCCGACGCCGGTTCGTCGTTCGCATTCGGCGGCACGAGTTTACCGCGCACGGCCAAATCGAGAATGAAGCGGCGCAGGCGGGCAATTGCGTCGGGCGCGTCGGCGATCTTCTCGTAATGCGCCAGCAAGCGTTCGGCGTTCATCGAGCGAGCGCCTCGGCGAGGATCGCCTTCAATTGGTCGCGATAGCCCGCCGTCTCCGCCTCGGCGCGGGCGAGGTCCGCCAGCAGCGTTTTCGGGTCGCCGTGATCGTCGGCGACGCTGTGCGGGTTCTTGATGTCGAGATTGTAGCCGCGCGCCTTCACCTCCTCGGCCGTGACGCGCCACGCCTGCGGCGTCTCCTCGCGGCCTTTCCGCTCCTTGCCGCCCCACCAGTCGATGCAGCCCTGCAAATGCTCCAGCCGGATCGGCTTGGTCATCGAATAGGCTTTCTGGCCGTTCGGCACGCGGTGCTCGTAGAACCAGATGTCTCTCGTCGGCGCGCCCTTCTCGAAGAACAGCAGGTTGGTGCCTATCGAGGCATAAGGCTTGAACACCGAATTGGGCAGACGGACGATCGTATGAAGATTGCACTCCTCCATCAGATGTTCCTTTAGCCGCGTCTTGATGCCCTCGCCAAACAATGTGCCGTCGGGCAGCACAACGGCGGCGCGGCCGTCTTTTTTAAGCAAACGCACGATCAGCGCAAGAAACAGATCGGCAGTTTCCTTAGTGCGGAAGGTCGGGAAATTGTTCTCGATGCCGTCTTCCTCGCGCCCCCCGAAGGGCGGATTGGTGACGATGATATCGACGCGCTCATCCTTGCTCCACGAAATCAGAGGTCGAGCCAACGTATTGTCGTGGCGCACAAAACTTGGGTCCTCGACGCGGTGCAGCAACATATTGGTGACGCAGAGCATATGTGGGAGCTGTTTCTTCTCCACAGCACGTAATGCGCCTTCCATTTTCTCCCATTGCTTCGGCGTGCGGACGTAGCCTTTGTTCTCCATATGGTTGATCGCGCATGAGAGAAATCCGCCTGTTCCGCAGGCTGGATCGAACAGGATTTCGCCGGGATGCGGGTCAATGCGGTCGATCATAAAAGCAGTGACGGCGCGCGGTGTGTAGTACTCGCCTGCGTTGCCCGCCGATTGCAGGTCGTTGAGCAACTGCTCGTAAAACTCGCCGAAGTGCCGCCGCTCGTCGAGATTATTGAAATCGACCTGGTTGATCTTGTTGACTACCTGCCGGATGAGATGGCCGGATTTCATATAGTTGTAGGCATCCTCGAATACATCTCGCACCACTCGGCGACGATCTCCTGGCTTGCCAGTGGGCTTCAAATCCTTCAGCGCCGGGAATAGCTCGTCGTTAACAAAATCAAGCAACCTTTGCCCGGTCATACCCTCGGGATTTCCCGCCCAGGCGCGCCACTGGAATTTTTTGGGAATTGGCGAACGATAGCCGTCCCTCGTCAGTTCGAGCTCCTGATCTTGATCGTCGATGATCTTGAGGAAAAACAGCCAAGTGAGCTGGCTGATGCGCTGGGCATCGCCATCGACGCCCACGTCCTGGCGCATGATGTCCTGAATCGATTTGACGGTAGTACGAACGATCACGACTGCTCTAATCCTCTTTCACGGACTTAAACAAAATTGCTTCACGCGGCTTGATCAAACGCCACATGGACGACCTAGAATGCTTGTTTTTTTGCCGCCCCATCTTAAGCGACGTTCGATCCTTTCGAATAATCTTGCGTCCATTCTGGTCGACCGAATCGATGAATTGCAGCCGACCGATGGACCTTTTAATTACCAACCAATGATCTTCCCAGTCGTCTTCACAACGTTGAACCTGAATGACCGCACATTGAACATTCCTCTCTGAGAAAATCTGCTTGAGGTACTCGTCTCTGTTCCTTTGTACAGTTCCATTTTCAGAGAGTGCATGAGCCGCAACACCAGCAGGCCATTTACGGCTTCGTTGTAGATAATGAATGACACGCCGCATCTCGTAAAAATACATTCCTTCATAAAGCTCTTTGTGCCGATCCCAAATTTCGAGAAGCATGGCTTGCTGCTTTCTCCAACCTTTCAGGGCTCCACAAACGGTTAGAGCATTTACAATCGCGTAGTGCCCGCACAATCCATCAAGACTGCCTTGCCGGTGATAGTGAGATTTCTCCATTGCCAAATGCCTGAAAAGCGCACTAAGCGCTGTCCTGATAGAGGGCATCCTGCATCTCATGGACGGCCTTCTCGAAGCCCTCCTTGCCGCCAAACGCCTTGATGAGTTGCACGACGCTGCCCATCATGGAGAAGGGCGTCACCTTCAGCACATTGGCATCATCGAGATTGAGCACACCCTCGTCGCGATATTTTTCCAGCAGCGCATCGAGGACGGCGCGAGCCTGCGGTCCATACTTGGTGAACACGTCACGCTTCTGCACTTTGTCTGCGCGCTCACGGCGCGTCAGCGGCTTCTTGTCAAAGGCGACGTGGCAGATCAGATCGAAAGGGTCAAGGTTCTTGCCGAGTTCGTCGGCAACGGCATCGAGCAGTAGGCCCTCAGCTTCCAGTTCCTCAATGATCACCTGCTTGCGTTCCGCAGACTTCCAGCGCTTGAGGAAATCGTCCAGGCTGGCAAAGCGCTTCTTCAGTGCCGTCTTGGTGAAATCACGCAGCGATTCGGTAACCAGCTTTCCGTTCTCGTCCAGATATTCGACGCGCTCGGCAACAATTCGCGCGCCGACGCCATCGACGTAGACCTTGCGCGGACCACCACCGCCGGGCGGCAGCAGCACGCCCGGCTGATCGACCACGATTTCGTCCTCGCCCGGGGTTGGTGCGATCGCACCGTCGCCCTGCGGCGTTTCATCGGGCGGGGTAATCGGATCATCATCGCCCGGCTCGTAAATCTGCACCGGATCGCCGTCAAAGTCGGGGTCAGCGAAATGACTGGTCGCGCCGCGAAAGTCGATCAGCGTGAAATAGAACTTCTTGGTGTCCTCGTGGACACGGGCGCCGCGTCCGACAATCTGCTTGAACTCGGTCATCGAGCCGATGGCGCGGTCCAGCACGATTAGTCGGCAAGTCTGCGCATCGACGCCGGTTGAGAGAAGCCGCGACGTCGTCACCAGCACGGGATATTTCGATTCCGGGTCGATGAAATTGCCAAGTTGATCCTGGCCTTCCTTGTCGCTGCCAGTAATCCGCATGACATAGCGTTGATTTTCAGCGACCAGATCGGCGTTTTCATTGACAAGCGCCTGCCGCATCCGTGCCGCGTGCTCTTCATCGACGCAAAACACGATGGTCTTCTGGAAGCGGTCGCCACTTTCCTTGAGAAATTCGGTGATCTTCTTTGCTGTCAGCCTGGTCCGATCGTCGAGCACGATATTCCGGTCGAAGTCTTTGGCATTATAGATGCGGTCTTCAACCTCGTTCCCATCGCGATCGAGTTGGCCGAGTTCTGGGCGATAGCCTTCCACGTCACGGTCGATATGAACCTTGATGACTTTGTAAGGCGCTAGAAAGCCATCGCTGATGCCCTGCTTCAACGAATAGGTAAACACCGGTTCGCCGAAATAGTCGGTGTTGGAGACGTATTCAGTTTCCTTTGGCGTGGCGGTAAGGCCGATCTGCGTCGCACCGGAAAAATGCGTCAGAATTTCGCGCCACGCAGAATCCTCGGCGGCACTACCGCGATGGCATTCGTCGATTACAATAAGATCAAAAAAGCCGGGCGAGAACTCGCGGTAAAGCTTCTGACGCTCCTCCGGCCCCGTGATTGCCTGATAGAGACCGAGATACACCTCGAACGCAGTGTCGATGCGCCGTTTCTTGTCTAACGCCAGAGGCAAATCGACCTTGCTGCCGTCCTGCCGTTCGATAGTCTTTGCGTTGGTCGATAGTTTCGCCATTGCCGCACCGAACGGACGGAAATCGTTCACCATCGTTTGGTCGATCAACACATTCCGATCGGCAAGGAACAGGATGCGCTTCTTGCGACCCGCCTTCCACAAGCGCCAGATGATCTGGAACGCCGTATAGGTCTTGCCCGTGCCGGTCGCCATGACAAGCAGCGCGCGGTCTTGGCCTTTGGCAATCGCCTCGATCGCGGCGTTGACGGCGTTCACCTGATAGTAGCGCGGGGTCTTGCCACTGCCGTCGTCGAAATAGTCTTGAAGCACGATCTGCTCGGCCTCTGAGTCGAGGCCCTTCCAAGCCCGATAGCGCGCCCACAGATTTCCAGGGGATGGGAAGGAATCGAGGCCCAGGTTCACCTCGCGCGGCACGCTCGCGCCCGTGCGGTCGTGGAATACAAATCCGTCGCCGTTCGAGGTGAACGCGTAAGGGATGTCGAGCGTGGTGGCATAGTCGAGCGCTTGCTGCATGCCGTCGCCGACGCTGTGGGAGTTATCCTTGGCTTCGATCAGCGCTAACGGGATATTCGGCTTATAGTAGAGGACGTAGTCGGCGCGCTTGGCTTTCCCACGCGTGACCAGTTTGCCGCGCACGATGATACGGCCCTTGGTAAAGCCAACCTCCTCGCGGATTTGCAGCATTTCGTCCCACCCGGCTTTGCGCAGCGCAGGCGTAATGAACTTCGTGCAGATATCCCGTTCGCTTAATAAGCGTTTGTGCATTGAATTGATGGCTCGTCACAAAATGGGAAAAACGCCAAGTTTCGTTACGGCGTGAACCGCGAGAGGCGAACGCAATTTTCAGATGAATGACGTTTGCCTCAAACCCGCGCCCCTCCCCAATGCGCGAGAGTTGAGCATGAAACAACCAGATGCTGAAGTCCCCGGCGCTAACAACCAAAAAACACGGGCAGTGCAGCGACTAGCCTTGGAGACGAGGACCCCATTTGAAGCAGACCGACGATCTCCCTAGCCCAAACCCGTGTCCAAGAAATCGCTCTTACCCAAACGGCGACACCTCTTCGGACAAAGGATCGCCTCTCCTGCCATTGGGCAACATAGTCCAAAAACAAGTGGGGCTTAGAGTGGGGCTCAGGAAAGATTTCGAATCACCTGTTCAAAAATAAAGGGCTAGAGAATGATAAATTCTCTAGCCCTTTCAATATGGTGGGGGAAGAAGGACTCGAACCTTCGAAGCCATACGGCGGCTGATTTACAGTCAGCTCCCTTTGCCACTCGGGACACTCCCCCGCTCGACGTCATCGGACACCCTCGCCCACCCGAACGGGGTGGTTGAACGGCCATGGATGACGGTAAAAAGCGTGCCCGTAGACGGGCGCCCGGTCGGCGCGTTTATGGGCGAAGCACCGGGGTAAAGTCAACCAATGCCGGGACGATTGTCACATTTCCCTTCCCGCCGTCCAAAGCCGGAAATTGCCATTATTTCAGCCCCGTGGGACAAGGCCGCATGAGCGATCGAGACCGCAAATCACGTTTCAAAGGCCCCAAACCGGGCGGACGCGGTGGCGACCGTGACCGGGAACGGCACGGGGAGCGTTCCGGGAAGCACCAGGGAAAGCCTCAAGGACGTCCTCAGTGGCGCGACCGCGAAGCCAGGGGACACGCGAAAGGCGAAGGCCCTGTCGTTCTTTATGGCTGGCACTCGGTCACCATGGCGCTGGCCAATCCCGAACGGCGAATCCGCAAGCTGTTCGTCACCGAAAACGTCGCCCGCCGCCTTGCCGACGAGAAGATCGACACCCGCGTTCCGCCGGAGCTGGTGCATCCGGGCGACATCGACCGCCGGCTCGGGCCGGATGCCGTGCATCAGGGCCTGCTCGCCGAGGCCGATCCCCTGCCCGGCCTGCATCTCGACGAACTGCCTCAGGACGGCATCGTGCTGGTGCTCGACCAGATTACCGATCCGCACAATGTCGGCGCGATCCTGCGCTCGGCCGCAGCGTTCGGCGTCAAGGCAATCGTCACCACCGGACGGCACAGCCCGGAAGCGACCGGTGTGCTGGCCAAATCCGCATCCGGCGCACTCGAGCTTGTGCCCATCATCGAAGTCCCGAACCTGCATCGCGCGCTCGGCGAGATGAACGAGGCAGGCTTCCTGACGGTCGGCCTCGACAGCGAGGGCCAGGGCGATCTCAGCAAGGTGCCCCTGCATGCGCCGCTCGCGCTGGTGCTGGGCGCGGAAGGCAAAGGCCTGCGTCAGCTCACGCGCGAGACGTGCAGCGTGGTCGCACGCATGGACATGCCCGGCGCGATCAAGAGCCTTAATGTCTCGAATGCAGCCGCGCTCGCGCTCTATATCGGGACAAGCCGTCTTGGTCTGATGGGCTGAATCAAAACGCCCGCCTGCGTGATGCAGACGGGCGTTTCGCTTTATATCCGATCAATGAGATCAGTATTTGTAGCGAAGCGGACGCGATCCGTGCGCCATGGCGTGGCCGTGGTGACGGTGCGTGTAATAGTACTTCGGCGCGGTGCGATACGGACGGTAGTGCATCCGATGATAGCCGCGGTGATAATGGCGGCGGGCGTAGCGATAGCTGTAGACCGCAGGTCCCTGCACGCCCGGTGCGCCGTCATAGTAATGGCTGGTGGCGTTGCCGTACGGACCGCCATCATAACCATAACGATAAGGCCGGCCGTAGTAGCGCGAACCGATCACCGCGCGTTCCTGATAGGTCGGCACCGGAGCAAAGTTGCCGGGGCCGGTATAGGTCGGGCCCTGATTCACCCAGTAATACTGCGGGCTTGCATACGTCTGATAAGCGTCCGCATCGGTCAGACGCTCGCGCACGCCGCAACCGCCGTAACCGTAGCCTGTGCCGTAACCGCATCCGTAGTTGTAAGCATAATAGCCGTAGCTGCCGCACGGATCGGTCACCGCACATGCCTGCGCGGGTGCCGCCGCCGCCATGGTCGCAGCAAAAGCTGCTCCCGCAATCAATCCTGCAATCGTCTGACGCATTACTCTCTCCTGTTAAACGCTTTTGTTTTGGTCTCGTTATTGTTTCAGATCGGGCCGGAAACCATTCGGCCTGTAGCTGGGCCGGAAGCCGTTCGGCCGACCGCTCTGATCGCGCGGCGCTTCGATGATCGACGGTGGATATAGCGGAACGTCGTAGTGCTGCTGCGGCGCCGGCGGCGCGGATTGCGCGGACCACGAGCGATGATAGCTCTCCGCAGGCTGCGGCAGCGCGCGATTGGCAGGCGGCTGAATTTCGAGACGGCCGTAGCCCGGCGTGCGTCCGGCGCTCGGATAATAGTGGCCGACTTCGGGGCCGATGTAGCGATCCCAGCCGCCATAAACGCGGTCCGCATTCTTGAAATGTTTGGCGAGGCCCCATTCGCCTTCGACGACGGCATAGGACGCATCGCGGCCATTGATCATGACGGGAACGCCCGCACGGCCGGGAATCACGATCAACGGACCGGTATCGGCCGCTGCCGCTCCCGCCGTTCCGATCAAGATCGCCAGAGCCAGTATCGCACGCATGGAATGAGACCTTCGTTGAAGCCGCACCCTAATCCAGCGAGGCAAGCCAGGAGTTAAAGGCCCCGCCCAATCGTCAGGTAAGCCTAACGCGTAAGCATTTGCGGTCGCTCAATTGCGAGCGATTTCAATAAGATTTTGGAAAGTGGAAGGTTAACGGCGGGCGCCGGGCGGGCTCGCTCGCCCGGTTCCACAGGTGAAACGTCGCCTCTCGACAACGTGATTATATGATAATCATCATTCTATTGATCGGCCGGATATGCCACTTAGCTCCTCCGTCAGAACGAACAGAGGAGAACTTCGATGACCGTGCAAACCAGAGAATTCAACCACCATCGTTATGAATTCGTACGTGGCAACGACGGCGATTTCATCGCCTATCAGCGCCATCTCGGCGACGGCGTCTGGCAGACGTTTTCAACGTGGATGATTCCGCGCACGAACGAGGGCTGAAGCAATCGGCCGACGGCGGCGGTGAATGGTGCCGGTTGAGAGGATTGAACTCCCGACCTTCGGTTTACAAAACCGCTGCTCTACCGCTGAGCTAAACCGGCGTCGGGGGAACAGCTATCAGCGCGGCCGCCTGAGGACAAGACCGCCGGCGATGTTGCCGGGTCGCACGCCAACGGAAAAGCCGCCGCTCGAAGCGACGGCTTTCCGGACAGCACATTGGTCCGCGGCTTTTTCCGCTTCCACCTTCACCTGGCCACCGCCTGGCGTCCCCCGGGGTTCCGGGAACCGCGCATTGCAATACCGTGAACCTCCGCCGTTACCGCAGCGACCAACGGAGCAACTTGTCGCCGATGTCACGGCGCCGGCGCGGAGAACTGTTGCAATGACCGAGTGGTTGCTGGGCACGCTGCTGGTGCTGATCCTGATCATCAAGCTGCTCGACTATTTGGAGCTCTTCGATGTGCTCGACTTTTTGTCCGCGGTCCTGAAGCTGACCGGCGAGCTGTTCTTTGGCATCGCCAGCCTGATCATCTGGGCGTCGCGCATATTACTGGGCAAGAGCGGCGGACGAACCGAGGCAGGCTGAAACTCACAGCCATTCAATTTGCGCTGTCGTCCGATTTGGGCCACCAGTAAATGTGGTTGGACATCGGGCGCGCGGAGGATTTCGCATGGACGGCAACGGCGGGTTTCGGGCGCACCACAAATACCTGATTGCCGCGATCGGCGTGATTGCCGCTCTCGCTTTCCTCTACAACCTGGGGATTTTCGACGTATGGTCGGTGGATCAGGCCGCGAAATAGCAATCGCGCGAACGCCAAATATTCCCCCTGTCCTGCGTCAAAACGCCTGTGAATTGCGTGGACAACTCGGCGCGCCTCGGAACGGTCACGGTCTCGTCACCGTTGCCTACGCAGGTAGACAGCGATTCAGGCAACCAGACGAGGACTATCATGCCTTCACATGATGACGACCGTTATGAAAATGCCCTCGACGACGTCATCGCCCAATGCGGCGGTGACACGCGCGGCGCCTTGATGGCGTTGCTCGCGGCGAACGAGTTCCTCGAAGCCCAGCTCAACGATCTCCACGCCGCGATCGAAACCGGCGAGGTTCCGCTGCGCTTCGAAAAGGTGCCGGCAAACTTGCTAAATTGACGCGGGCGAACAGAGATAGTTCCCGGAACATAAGCAAGCGGTTTGGGTTCTTCCGTTTCAATCGATATATTGAAAGGAGAATCCGATGATCAAGAAATATGTGGCTGCAGCTCTGCTCGGAACCGCGTTGGCTGGTGGAGCGGCGTTCGCGCAGACCACAACTCCGGCCTCGCCTTCCCCTGCTCCCGCGGCGTCTGCATCGAGCGAGCAGATGAATCTGCAAGGCAACTGGCGGGCTTCCAAGCTTGTCGGCCTCGCGGTTTATAACGACGCCAACGAGAAGCTCGGCGACATCAGTGAAATCCTTCTCGACAAGAGCGGCAAGGTCAACGCCGTGATCATCGGCGTCGGCGGTTTCCTTGGCGTCGGTCAGCACGACATCGCCGTGACGTTCGAAAAGCTGAAATGGGTCGATGAGCCGGTCCGCTCGGCGTCGGCCGACAAGATGCCGGGCTCGGCAGGAACGTCGACAACGGCCCGGCCGTCGACAACCACGGGCGCCGCTGGCGGCGGCATGGCTGCGACAGCGACCAAGAATGAATGGTACCCGGACCATGCGGTCATGAGCGGCACCAAGGAGCAGCTCAAGGCAATGCCGGCGTTCAAGTATTCGGAAAACGCGAAATAAAGGCATAGACAGGCCAGTATAGCCTGTACATCAGCGCGGCCGAATCGGCTCAGCCGGTTCGGCCGTTCGCGTGCCTATCTAAAGATAGGCGCTGAGGCACCATGCGTTGAGCGCAGCCGCAACCGCCAAGGTGACGGCGAGCAACGTATCGACCGCAATCGGCTCCTCAGGAGCCAGTCTGAGAATCATCCGCGTCATACCGGGATTTGACCGCCGCGGCGGCTGAGAGTCTCGCGCATTGTTTTTGCTGGGCCCCCTTGTCAGTTTTCCCTTTCCGAGTCCGATTCTCCCGGTTTCTGGCAGATGGTTGTGCGGCGCAGTGTTGTCATGCGCCGATTTAAACGCACAATGTCCCGCGTTTCTTTCAGCCAGAGAAAAAGAAGAACATGACAGCCAAATTGACCGCAAAGAGTCCCGCAAAAAAACTGATGACTGAATTCCCGCCGGCGCGGGACAACCTCGTAACCCTCGCCAACTGGCGCACCCAGCCTTCCAGCGACTGGAGCTTTCACAACGTCCGCCGCCTGCTGCCGACCGCGAACATCGCGGCGTCGAAAAACCCCGTTCCGCTGGAAAGCTCGCTTGTCGAAATCGGCGACGTCGCCTTCGAGGGTAACAAGGGCCGCACCACGCTGCGCGATGCGCTGCGCACCACGAACACCAAGGGGTTTCTGGTTCTTCGCCGCGGCAGGATCGCGGCCGAGTGGTACGCGGGCGGCATGGATGCCACGACGCCGCATATCGTGTTCTCGGTGAGCAAGTCGATCTGCGGTGCGCTCGGCGGGATTCTTGCGGACAAGGGATTTCTCAACCCCAACCGGCCCGTGACCGATTACGTGCCCGAGATCTCGTCGTCGGTGTACGGCGGCTGCTCGGTGCGGCATCTGCTCGACATGACGGTCGGCATCTCCTTTACCGAGGATTACGTCGATCCGGACGGCGATGTCGCGCGCTATCGCCGCGCTGTGGGATGGGATGTCATTCAACCCGGCCAGAGCACCATGGCGCTGCGCGAATACCTCGCGACCCAGAAGCCCGACGGCAAAACCCACGGCCACGCATTCCACTATGTCTCGACCAACACAGACCTGCTCGGCTGGGTCTATGAGCGCGCGGCGGGCCGCGCCCTGTCCGATCTGCTTGGCGAATATCTCTGGACGCCGCTCGGCGCGGAAACCGACGCCTATGTCACGCTCGATCCGGAAGGCGCGATGCGCGCCGCCGGCGGCATTTGCGCCGCGCCGCGCGACCTCGCCCGCTTCGGCGAAATGATCCGGCAGCGCGGTGTCGCGCACGGCAGGCAGGTCATTCCCGGCTGGTGGATCGACGACATCAACGACAATGGCGATCCGGAAGCCTGGGCGCGCGGCGAATTCGCCGAGATGTTTCCCGATGCGGCCTATCGCAGCAAGTTCTATCAGATCGACCGCAAGCGGCGCACGCTGTGCTGCATCGGCATCCACGGCCAGTGGATCTACATCGATCCCATCAGCGAACTTGTGATCGTCCGTGTCGCCGCCGAGCCGATCCCGCTCGATGTCGACAACTACCGCGCCTGGTGGCGCGGCTTCGCGGCCATCGTCCAGCACTTTTCGTAGGACGTCGGTTAGTTCATCGCGACCACGCCGGCATTCAGCGTGGTCGCGTAGGCGACCCAAGCCAGATACGGCGCGAGCAGCCAGGCCGCGAACTTGTCGGCGCGTGAAGCCGCGATCATTGTCATCACGATGGCGATCAACAGTCCGATGATGATAACGAGCGCGGTGCGGGTGCCGTGCCATCCGAAGAAGACCGGCGACCACGCCGCGTTCAGCGCAAGCTGAATCAGAAACCAGGTGATCGCCGAGGCCCGCGAAGCCGACGGCGCCGCGCGATCCCACAGGCGCCACAGGCTAACAGCCATCAGAATATAGAGTATGGTCCACGCGATGGGAAAAACTACCGGCGGCGGTGTCCACCACGGCTTTGCCAGCGCCGCATACCACACCGGGATTTCGGGCCGCGTCACATATGATTCGAGAATCCCGACGCCGAGACACAGCAGCAGGCAGAGGGCCAACCGCCCGGCTGATCTCGACGTCATGACATCCCTCCGTAGACGCTCAGCGCGTCAGCCTTTCCAGTTCGGGAAACGCGGCGTAAGTTACACCCTTACAAAGATCCTCGGTATCCTCGATGATGCGATCGAGCCGCCCGTCAACGTACACGCCGGCACGCTCCTTCACACCGGCGTAACGCCCCGCAATGCGCGCATTCAAGCGCACACACACGACATAGCGCCGTCGGCCCCCGACTTCCTTTTGCGCCGGTTCTGAAATCCCGGCGTCGCGTATGCCCGTTGGATCGTTCAGGTAGGTTCGCAGCAGCGCAAGCAGTTCGGGACGGTAGTTCGCAGGATACGGCTGGTTCTCGATGCCGCGATCGGCGGTGTAGGACAGGCCGTCGCTGCCGCCGGTCCACGTACAGCCCGCAAGACCGAGCGCAACCAGCGCCAGCGCAACGCTCCGCGTATATGTCACCAATTTGCAACGCATTCCGATGAAGTCCACAACCTGAGGCATCGCATTGGGTTTCTTGGACATTGTGTCATTGACAAGGCAACACCTCGCCGGTTGATTGCAACCACGGCACAGGTGCCAGCGCAAGCTGGCGAATAGGGAATTCGGTGCCGCCGTGCAGGCTCGTAAAAGTGACGTCTGCATGGCCATTCCGAAGCTGCCCCCGCAACTGTCAGCGGTGAGCCGTTGTCCAATATGCCACTGAGCGAAGGCTTTTCAGCCGGGCTTGGGAAGGCGGACAACGGCGACGATCCGCGAGCCAGGAGACCTGCCTGTACCGGTCATCCTTCCGTCGCACGGGGCGTGCGAAGGGGCGGCGTTCCGCAGCGGTGACGTGACGTAACTGTTGCGGAGGTTCGGCCGATGGCCTGTTTCCTCAGTCAGGACGGAACGTGTGGAGGCAGAAACCTGCCGCCGGCCGTCGTGTCTGCGCGTTCTCACCGCGCCTCCGCGATCACATGCATCGGCGGGGCTCTATCATGACCACTCTTTCCAAATCTCTCTTTCCGGCGGCGACGCTCGGACTCTCATTCGCAGCGGCATGCCTTGCGGGCACCGCCCTCGTCAGCCCTGCCCTCGCGCAGGATGCAGGCGGCGCGCTACCGGCGATCGAGGTGACTTCGCCAACGCTGGTACCAACACCGGTAAACCAGGTGGCAAGTTCGATCACCGTGATTACAGCAGCCGAACTCGAGCGCGATCAACGCCGCACGATCGTTGACGCACTCCAGGCGGTTCCGGGTCTCAACATCGTGCAAAGCGGCGGCCCCGGAAATCAGGCCTCTGTCTTTATGCGAGGCACCAACTCAAACCACACCAAGGTTCTAATCGACGGCATTGACGTCAGCGATCCAAGCACGCCAAACGGCGCTTATGATTTCGGAAACCTTCTGACCGGTGACATCGAACGAATTGAAGTCTTGCGCGGACCTCAGAGCGGTCTCTATGGCTCAGACGCAATCGGCGGCGTTATTTCGATCACTACCAAGAAGGGCGAAGGGCCTCCAAAGTTTACCGCGCGTGTCGAGGGCGGCAGTTTTGCCACCGTCAACAGTGCGGCGGGCGTAAGTGGATCGCAGGGGCCGGTCAGCTATGCTTTCAACGTGACGCAATTCCACTCTGGGAGCGTTGCGGTAACTCCGCTTTCCACATTGCCGCCCGGTCAGACGCGCAATAACGACGCTTACGACAATAGAACCTACTCCACAAAGGTGGGAGTGGATGTTTCCGAAAACCTGACGTTGAACTTCACGGGGCGATACACCGAGGCATCGCTTGACTATACGGGGTATGCGGCATTCGATCCGGCCTTCCCGTTTGGCGCTCCCGCCGCCCAGCAAAGCAACACAAAGACGCGACAGCTTTTCACACGCAGCGAAGCCGTGACGTCTTTCTTTGAGGGCCGCTGGAAGAACTATTTCGGCGTCAATTTCACGGACATGACCCGCGGCAACTTCGATCCGAACGGATTTGATTTCGTCAATTTCGTTCCGTTGCCGTTTACAACAAATCACGGCGAGCGGAACAAGTACGATTGGCGCAGCGTTGCGGCGTTTGTACCGGGACAAACGCTCGTTGTGGGCGCTGACTACGACATCGAACGCTTCGATTCGACCTCTGTCACGAGAAAGGAAAACAGCAACCGCGGCGCCTATGTCGAGTTGCAATCGCAATTCGCTGAAAGATTCTTCGTGGTGAGCAACGTCCGCGTTGACGACAACGATGCGTTTGGCGACCACACAACTTACCGCGTTGCACCGGCGTTTATCGTACCGGGCACCGAAACAAAGCTGAAAGCGAGCTACGGAACGGGCTTCAAGGCGCCTACGCTGACCCAGCTTTACGATACGTCATTCGGTCTCGCCAATCCGAACCTCAAGCCCGAAGAAAGCAGAGGTTACGATGTCGGATTCGAACAGCCCATCGCAAACGACAGGATCCGATTCGGCACGACCTACTTCAACAACGACATCACGAATCTGATCAACACGGCGGGTACATTCCCAAACACCAGGTACTTCAACGTGCAGGCGGCCAAGACGTCCGGCTTCGAAACGTTTGCCGCGATTACGTTCAATGATCGTTTCAAGGTACGCTTCGATCACACTTATACGGACGCCGTGGATGCCACCACGGGAATCGAGCTCACGCGCAGGCCGCGCCACAAGATGAGCTACTCTGCCATCTGGACGCCTGTCGACGATCTGACACTGACCGCGACAGCAATTACTTTCAGCAGTTTTCTGGATGTTCCGCGCTTTGGCGCAGTCAACGTGACGACTCCGGGATACACCGTCGTCAACATCGCGGCCAATTACAAGGTTGCCGAAGGCGTGACCGCGTTCGCACGGATCGACAATCTGCTAAACGAACAATACGTCAACCCGGACGGGTACCTTCGCCCCGGCTTCGGCGTGTTCGGCGGCATCCGCCTCGCCAGCGCCCCCTTCGGGCGCTGATCCCTACAAACAGCCCGGCCTGCAGTCATCGCATGACCGATGATCTGCAGGCCGTTCTTCTTTCCATGAACCGCTTCGATGCGGGGGCTATGCAATAGCGGTCACGGAAATATCCGTCTCGATCAGATGTGACGATGCTTCTTCACGATCACGACCTTGTGGCCGTGGCCACGATGATGCTTGTTCAAGCCATAGTGACGGTGATGGCGATGCTTCTTCACCACGACGACCTGCGCATGCGCCTTCGCGACCGACGGCTTCACGACGATGGTCTTGGTCACCGGGCCACGCTCGGTCTTGATGACGGTCGCCGCCATGGCAGGCGCGGCGAGCATTGAGGCGGCAACCAAAGCTGCGGAAATTGTCTTCAACATGGAAAGTCTCCTGTTTCATGCGATCGGGGGTGGCCGGTCGGATGGCCGGGTAACCGATCGTCGCAACAAATCTAGGACCCCCGCGCTGAACTCAGTCTGAAGCGCACCAATGGCTTCCGTTCATCTGGATGACAGTTTGGACATGCGCCCGGCCGGCGGGTGAACCGGAAATCGCCGGAATTATGACGGTCTGACGCAGGAATGTTTGAACCCGGCGGGTGTTTAAGACGTACAAACAGGATTAGGATCGTGTTTGCAGATCAACGGAGGCTACGCATGAGCAACTTGACCATCAGGCAGATATCTCTGGCATTTCTTCTTTCGGCGTTCGTTACGGCACCTTCGATCACCCTCGTGCAGGCAGCCCCTTCGGACACGCCCTCGCCTCCGGCCTCCGACACCAAATCGAAGCCCAAGGACAAGAAGAAAGACGACAGGAAGTCCTCGATCGACAGCCCTGCGTTCCTCCAGGGTTATCGCGCCGCCTATGCGACGATCTACGAACGCAGCCAGTACGCGGCGGCGATTGACCAGCTCAAGGCGCTCGGTCAGGACGACCGCGCCGATGTCGCCAATCTGATCGGATACTCGTATCGCAAGCTCGGCAACTACGAGCTCGCCAGTGTCTGGTATGAGCGCGCACTGAAGGCGGATCCGAACCACGTCCGTACCTGGCAGTATTACGGCCTGTGGCAGGTCGAACAGGGCAACCGCGAACAGGCGAAGCACCACCTCGCGAGGATCGAAGCGCTCGCAGGCCGCGACAGCGCCGAGTATCAGTCGCTGGCCTCCGCGCTGACCACCGGCCGGACGTCGTACTGACCGAACCGATCAACGGCGCGCGCCTGGCCACGGGCACGCGCCGTCCTCTTGGTTAACCCCGCGCGGGTCAAGCCGGATTTTGACCGCGCGGGACTGTTTTGCGCGGGCGATCCCGCCTCGACAACACCGGAAAACCTCGTATAGACGAAGCCCGCGCGCGCCACGACTTCGTGGATGCGCGCTCAGGGGCTGATCCGGATATGACGAAGCCGAGAAAATATGAGCGGATTGCCTTCGTGGCGGGCCCGAGCGATGAGGCCCAGCAGGCCCTCGCCCAGTTCACCGCGGCCTACGGCAACCAGCCGTCGGACAAGGCCGACGTGGTCGTGGCGCTGGGCGGCGACGGCCTGATGCTGCAAACGCTGCACCGGCATATGCGCTCCGGCATTCCGATCTACGGTATGCATCGCGGCACCGTCGGTTTCCTGATGAACGAGTTCAGCCAGCACTCGCTGGTCGAGCGGCTGGAAGCCGCGAAGCTGACCGTCATCAATCCGCTGCTGATGCGCGCCACCGACGTTCACGGCAAGGTGCACATCCATCACGCCATCAATGAAGTCTCGCTGTTCCGGCAGACCCATCAGGCGGCGCGCCTGCGCATCATGGTCGATGAGCACGAGCGCATGGCCGAGCTGATTTCCGACGGGATCATGGTGGCGACGCCCGCCGGTTCGACCGCTTACAATCTGTCGGCGCAGGGCCCGATCCTGCCGATCAACGCGGCTCTCCTCGCCCTGACGCCGATCAGCCCGTTTCGCCCCCGCCGCTGGCGCGGCGCACTGCTGCCCAACACGGCGTTCGTCGTGTTCGAAGTGCTCGAATCCGACAAGCGGCCGGTCGCCGCCGTCGCCGATCATGACGAGGCCCGCGACGTGCAGCGGGTCGAAATCATCGCGGACAAGACCATCTCGATCCGCATGCTGTTCGATCCCGGCCACAGCCTGGAAGAACGCATCCTCAGCGAGCAGTTCGGGTTCTGACCCGGCCGCCCCGGCCGTCTTGGATAACCCTTCGTTAACGGCGGCCGCATATAGTTAATGCGAGGTGTACCCTGGTCCGGGTGCGCCACCCCGGGCGGCGCATGTTCATTATCGATTTCAACAAGCTGCGGTTTCTCGTGTGCGACGACAATGCGCATATGCGTCGCATTCTGCGCACGCTGCTGCATTCGTTCGGCGCGCGCGAAGTCTATGAAGCGGAAGACGGCGCGACCGCGCTCGAGATGTACTCCCACTATGTCCCGGACATCGTCATCACCGACTGGTCGATGCCGATTTTCGACGGGCTCGAACTCGCGCAGATGATCCGCCAGCCCGACGGCGTGGGCAATCCTTACGCGCCGATCATCATGCTGACCGGACATTCGGAGAAGCGCCGCGTCATGGTCGCGCGCGACGCCGGCGTCACGGAATTCCTGGCGAAGCCGATCTCCGCCAAGGGATTGTATCAGCGCATCCTCAATGTCGTGGCCAATCCCCGGCCCTTCATCAAGACCAAGAACTATTTCGGACCGGACCGCCGCCGCAATCCCAACGCGGCCTATATCGGCGTCGAGCGGCGCACCGGCGGCAAAGCCGAAGTCGTGCAGCAACCCTCGCTGCTCGACAAAGCCCGTTCCGGAAACTAGGAGCACCCATGGCCCGCAAGCCGCCAGTCGAGATCAAGGTCGATACCTTCGCGGACCATCAGGTCATCTCGCAGCCCAACCCGCTGCGCAAGATGGTGCGGTATTCTGAAGAGAAGGATCTCGACGATCCGGTCGCGCGGGCCGAACAGGCGCTCGCCAGCCTGTCCGGCGAGTTCAACCACTGGATGCAGGTGGAGTGCGACCGGCTGAGCGCGGCCTATGCCGCAATCGCAAGCGAAGGACTGAACGGCGAGAACCGCGAGGAACTGTTCCGCGCGGCGCACGACATCAAGGGCGGCGCTGCGACGTTCGGCTTCCCCACCGCCGCTGCCGCGGCGGAAAGCCTGTGCCGGATTATCGAACATGCACCGGATCTCGCTCAGGTGCCGGGCGAATTGATCCAGCACCATGTCAACGCGATCCAGGCGATTTATCGCGAACAGTCGAAGATCAATGCCGTCGGCATGGCGGATGAACTGAGCAAGAAGCTTCGCGGCGTGGCGGACGAATATCTGATCCACGTCAACCGCGACCGGCCCGAACATCTCGAAGCGATCCTGTCGCCGAGCATCGTTCCGGAAGGCTGAATAACCCTCGATCAGTGTTTCCATCGCATGGTGTCGGGACGACGCGATGCGTCAACACTCCTTGCGGCGCGCCGGCGAAGGCCGGGATTCATCTTGCACGATGGCGCGTCATCCTGAGGTGCGAGCCGCGCTTGCGGCGAGCCTCGAAGGATGCGCGGCGGAGAAATCCGGATTTCACCGTCATCCCTCAAGGGCTCACAAGTGCTCGCACCTCAGGATGACGGCTCAAGCCAGATTTCGGCGATCTTCAAAATACTACGCCGCAATGCGCCGGTCGTAGTCATAATCGCGCTCATCGCGATCGTACCCGTCATACCGATCCATGGCAGTATCGACAAAGGCATGGACTGACGCGTCGATATGTCGAGCGTCATCTTCGGTTCGCATGTCGTCATAATGCAGCGGATCGGAATTCGCGACTACATAGACGTCCTGCACCGTATATTCATCCTTCGCGGAGTCATCGATATAGCGCGTGGTCTCGACACTGTCGCGATACTGCGGGTCGACCGCAGTGGCATCGTAAGTATCTTCAGCGCCGTAGATCTCGTCGTCCTCTGACGTCTCGTAAGCATCGTCGGCGGCATACGCATCCATGTCGTCGTCAGTCTGATAGGCGTCGTAGCCGCCCGCCTCTTCGGCAACATGCGCATTGAGCGTGCCGATAAAATCATCGGCCGCGAGTTCGTCGCAGAACAGGCGCGCTTCTTCCCGCGCCGATTCCATCGCAAAGCGCCGCAGCAGGATCAGCAGAGGTTCGGAGACCGTTTCGGCGGTTTCGCACTGGGTGAGCACGCGCTCGACCATGCGGCGGCGAAGCCGCGTCGCGCCCGCGACCGTGCCGACGAAGCCGATTTCATGCGACGCGTCGAGTGCCGCGCGGAACGCGCGATAGGTCGATTCCGGCAGGCCAGCCTTGACGAGCAGCGCGTTCAGGCTGACGCCGCCGCGATCGTGGACGATCGCAGCCACGCGGTTGCGCGGCAGGCCGGACAGTTCGACCAGCGATTCCTCGAACAGTTCGATGTTGCCTGAGAGAAGCGCGCGCAGGATCAGCCCTGCATTGAGCTGGCCGATGGATCGCAGATGACCAATCAGCGCGGTCATCTCCTCGCCGCGCGTCTGCGCCGCGATATTGACCGTGGAGCGCTCCATCGCCTCGCCCGCCACGCGCCGGGCGCGATCGGGGTTCAGCCAGTCGCGCGCGGTGACGAACTGCGTCAGCGTGTCGGACAATTTCTGCGCCAGCATGAGCCGGATCGCGGCAGGCAATTCATCCATCGTCAGCAGCGATTCACGGATCGCGGCGAGATGGCCAAACCGCTCCGCCACACGCGCCAGCGAGAAATCAGCCAACTGGGCGGCGCGATTTTCGATCAGTTCCAGCACCGACGAGGCGCAGCCGACTTCGGCAAGTGCCGCGCAAACCGACGGCGGCAGATCGAAGCGGCGCGCGATGGCGCTTTGGGTCTCGGCATTTCCGGTCGCGACCATGTCGACCAGATCGGAGTCGAGCAGCAACGGAGAGTGTTCGAGGATCGGGACCGCCACCGATGCCTGATCGACAGCAAGCGCCGCCACGATCGCGGCCGGCGCATCCAGCGAGTGCGCGAAAACTTCCGCCATCGCCTGCCGCACCAGCGGCGAGGCATCATCGAGAAGCATCAGCAGCGCGCCTTCCGCGGCGGCTCGATCGTCTTCCGACAAATCGGAAATGAGCCAGGCGCGGGCCAGACACCGCGTCGCCTCTGCGCGCTCCCCTGCGGGAGCCGTGCGAACCCAACTAATAAACTGCCGAACGATCATGGGTGTTCCGGCTTACGCAACATGCCAAGGCACCGCGACGCGACGCCACTGTTACGAACCGTAAACCATGACACTTAAGAAAACGTTCACCATAAACGGCTGTGTTTGTTGAGGTTTCGTTAACCTCGCGGACGCGACAGGACTCAGCGCCCCACCACGCGCCGGATCAGCATGACAATCGCGTTCCGATAATCCTCCGCATCTTCGCCGGCGTCGATCGCCAGCGCAGCGCGATCGAACGCCGCCGACAACAGATCGGCCAGCGCCGCAAGCGGCAGGCCTCGCGTATCCATCGCTGCTTCGAGCCCGCTGCGCAGCGTGCGCGTTGCATTCTCTTCATCCAGCTTTTTCATCTCGGCCTGTCCAAGAACCGACGGCCCCTCGATCAGGAGCAGCCGCGTCCGGCCCGGCACGCGCATCGCATCGAGATAGGCCGAACTTCCTTCGACCAGCGCATCGATCGGAGACAAACCCGCGAGCGCCCTTTGCTCGATGGCCGCCGCCACCGCGAGCGCCTCCCCGGTGACAATCGCCCGGAACAGCGCCCGCTTGTCTTCGAAGTGATGGTAGAGCGCGCCGCGCGTAATGCCTGCGGCTGCGACGATTTCCGGCGTCGAGGTCTCTGCATATCCCTTATCGACGAACAGAGCCCTCGCCGCCTGCATCAGGGCACCCTGGGTCCTTGCGGTACGGTCACGATTGGACCGCGGCAATTCGTCCGGTTTAGTAACTTGCATACATACAGCCTGTACGTTATTTATCAAAAAACATACAGAATGTATGTAATTTCGCAAGGGACCAGCATGAAAATCACCAGCTACTATCCTGTCATCATGACCGGTGACGTGGCCGCCACGGCCGATTTCTATAAGGCCCACTTCGGCTTCGAGGAGGCCTTCGGCAGCGACTGGTACGTCCACCTGCGCTCAAAAGCCGACCCGAGCGTCAACCTCGCGGTCCTCGACGGCACCCACGAGACGATCCCGGAGGCCGGCCGCGGCCGGGTGTCCGGCCTGCTGCTGAACTTCGAGGTCGAAGATCCCGACGAGATGTATGGCCGGGTAAAGGCGGCGGGCCTGCCGATCCTGACCCCTCTCCGCGACGAGGCGTTCGGGCAGCGTCACTTCATCACGTCCGACCCGAACGGGGTCCTGATCGATGTGATCAAGCCGATTCCACCGAGCGCGGAGTTCGCAGAACTTTTTGCAAAGGATTCACTGCCAACGTGAGTCACATCAACGGCCTGCGTTTCAGAGTTGAATCAGACTCTCAACCCTGAAACGCACTCCAGAACATGGACAGGCCCGCAACCAGCATCAGGGCTTCCATCAAGTAGTGGAAGTTCGCCGCGTTAATGTGCATGACCACACGCTTGGCGATGAACGCGCCCACGAAGAGCGATGATCCGGCAATCAGTCCCTTGAAAATGATGTCGGGCGGCAGAGCATCGAGCCGCTGAAACGTGATCGCCTTGCTGATGTAGACGGCGAGCGAGACGGCCGCTTCGGTTCCCAGCAACGGCCCTCTGATCAGTCCGTAGGAGACGAAGATTGGGACGGTCATCGGCCCGGTCGAGGCGACGATGCCGGTGAGATAGCCCATCGCCGCTCCGATGATCCCGAGCGACCACAGCGGCAGCGTGAACTGGCGCGCATGCATCCAGCGGCGGAACGGAATCATCAGAATGAAAAACGCGCCGATGGCGATGTCGACGAAACCTGAGGGCAGCGCGAGCAGCGTTCCCGCGCCAAGGGCGGCTGCCGGTATGCCGGGGACGGAGTAAACCACGACCGCGCGCCAGTCGATGTCGCGCCACCATGCGAGGATGCGCGCCATGTTCGCCATGATCGCCGCGATGGCCATGATCGGCACCGCCTGCTTCGGCCCGAACGAATAGGCCAGCACCGGCAGCAGCATGATCGACGTGCCGGTCCCGACAATGCCGCCGAGAATACCGGCAATCAGGCCGACGATAAGGATGAAGACATACATCAAGGGTGCCAACTCGCGTGAGGCTGCGAGGGTATTTCAAGGCCGCGCGAGTCGCCTACCGCGATCCGCGCTCGCCCTTTGAGGCAAAGGATGAAGCGTGAGGCCTAGCCGCTGAAAACGCCGGTCGAATCGCTGAACAGCCCAAGCCCCTGCGGAGCCTCCGTCCGGGTGGCCGCGCCCGCCGGCAGCGGGTTCGTGATCGACGTGTTGTTGCCCCACAGTTCGCGCACCGTATTGGACACCGGCTCGGGGCGATCGCCGGTCTGATACAGCGAACGGAAAACCGGCTGAGCGGGCGTTTGCAGCGCCGCGACCTGGGTGGGCGCATCGGCGGGGGGCCGAGCCTGCGGGAAACTCGAAAGATACGCCGCGTTATCGACGGGCGCCGCCGCCATCCGCGACTGCCCCGGCGTGACGCCGGCCGCGGCCATCGCCGTGCGCGCCGTCTGGGAATTCGCCGCCGCATCGTAGCGCGACGTCAGCACAGAATAGACCTGCGAGACGCTGCGAGCGCTGCCGTCGCGGTTGTAGAAGATCGAGCGGTTGGCCGCGGCGGCGCTCGGAAACATCGCCGGGCCGGAAGCACGCGGATTGTCCTCGGCGCTTGAAATCAGCCGCGATGCGCCGCTCACCCCCATGAAATGCGCCATGTAAAGCTCGCCGTCGGTCGGTCGGCGGCCGATCATGCCAGTGAGCTTGAAGCTGTTGGACTGGGTCAGCACACCCGCCATGGCGGCGTTGGCGGCAGGATCGTCGCGCAGCTTGAGAATCTCGTCGCGAGTGGATGAATCGCTGACCGAATAGCGGCCCGAGGGGGATTTGGAGATTGCGTCGGCATATTTGCCGAAGCCGAAGGCAGACCCCGCCTCTTTCACCGTGCCGAGCCACGTCTGCTCGATGAACTGATAAAGCCCCCGCGCCGACGAGGTCGAAGCCTGCGCGCTGGGGTTGAGGTTGGATTCGATCTTCGCCGCCGAGATCAGATACTCGAAGCTGGCGCCGGTCGCGCTGGCGGCATTCTTGATCGTGCCCGCAATTTTCGCGCGCGCGGAATCAAGCCCGGTCGTTATGCTTGAAGTATCGACAGCCATGATGGTGCCCGCTCCCCAGGAACCAGCCACAACCTGCCGCATTTATGGTTAACGGGACGTTAATTTGCGAAGCGCGCGCCGTCCTTCGCCCGGCATGCAGCAGCCATGCGGCTTGGTCATGACCGAAGGTCCATCCCTTGCATTGTCCTGAGCATGATCAACGCACTCAGCATAGCCGACGCGACATGGGCTTTCCTGGGGCTGATCGCTAGCCTGCTGGTGGCATCGACCGCTCTGTTCTGGAGCATCGAGGATCAACGGGCCAAGCGCCGGCTCAGGAAAGACTAAGGTCTAGCGATAGACCTTGGCGGGATCGAACACCTTGTCGGCGTCGACGAATGTCAGCTTCGCCTCGCCACCCTCACCGGTGACGGCGCGGTAGAAGCATGAGCGACGGCCGGTGTGGCACGCGGCCCCTGCCTGCTCGACCTTGATCCACACCGCGTCCTGATCGCAGTCCATTCGCATCTCGACGACACGCTGCACATGGCCGGAGCTTTCGCCCTTCTTCCAGAGCTTCCTGCGCGAACGGCTGTAGTACCAGGCCTCACCGGTCGCGACCGTCTTGCGCAGCGCCTCGTCGTTCATGTGCGCGACCATCAGCACGTCGCCGTTGCCGGCGTCGGTTGCCACGCAGGTCACGAGACCGGACGCGTCGAATTTTGGCTGAAACGCCAGCCCTTCCTCGACGTCATGCGAGTGTGTGTGTGATGAAGTCACGGCGTTACCTTTTCAAAGGAAGGCGCGGACGCCTTCGTTCGAAGGCTTATACGCCACGGACCATGTTGAGAAAACGGGCCTGTTCTTCAGGATTGTCCTGAAACACGCCGGTGAAGCGCGACGTCAGGGTCTTCGTCCCCGCCTTGGCGATGCCGCGCACCGACATACAGGTGTGCTCGGCTTCCATCACCACCGCGACGCCGCGAGGCTTCAGGATGGCGTTGATCGCACCGGCGACCTGCGCGGTGAGATGCTCCTGGGTCTGAAGACGATGCGCGAAAGCATCCACGAGACGCGCCAGTTTCGACAGGCCCACCACGCGATCCACCGGGGCATAGGCGATGTGCGCCTTGCCGTAGAACGGCATCACATGGTGCTCGCAGTGCGAATGGAAATTGATATCGCGCATCAGCACGAAATCGTCGTAACCCGCCGTCTCGCCGAACGTGCGGTCGAGGATTTCCGCCGGGCACTGGGCATACCCCTGAAACAGTTCGTCATAGGCTTCGATCATCCGGCGCGGCGTGTCGAGCAGGCCCTCGCGGCTGGTGTTCTCGCCGATGTAAGCCAGAAGCGTCTTTGCAGCCGCCTCGGCCTCGCTGCGGGATGGACGCACCAGACCGGGGTCAATGGCAGACGCCATGTAGTCGGAAGCAGGAATTTCGGATTTTTCCGCCGGCTTGCCGGTGCGGATCGGCTTGATGATCGCGTCCATTTCGTCTCCGTTCGACCGGCCCTGGTCTGTTGTAACCTCGACGGAGGGGCCGGAGTGTCACCGGTCAGCCGCGGCAGCGATACCCAGCCGCCGGACGCCTAGCCTGCATGATTGCAGCAAATCACAGGAAAAACCGTCTATATTTCCATGCATTGCTGAAATGCAGGCGGTTTATTCCTGCATCATGGGCATTATATAGGCTCAGGGCCGCGACCGCCAAGAGCGGGGGGCGGCAGGGGTCTCATGCAAGAGCGAAATTCGACCGCCATGCTGAACGACATCTACAACAAGAAAATCATCGAATTGGCGGGCAATATTCCGCGTTTGGGACGGCTCGCCGACCCCGATGCCTCCGCCACCGCTCATTCCAAGCTGTGCGGCTCGACCGTCAAGGTCGACGTGAAGATGCAGGACGGCGTGGTGAGCGATTTTGCCCACGACGTGAAGGCCTGCGCGCTGGGCCAGGCCTCCTCCTCGATCATGGCCCGCCACGTGATCGGCTCCAACGCCGCCGAACTGCGAGAGCTGCGCGAAACCGTGCGCAGGATGCTCAAGGAAAACGGTGCGCCGCCGCAAGGCAAATGGGCGGATGTCGCCATGCTGGAGCCGGTGCGCGACTACAAGGCGCGCCACGCCTCGACCCTGCTGACGTTCGATGCGGTGGTGGACGCCGTCGGCCAGATCGAAGCCAAGGCCGCCCTCGCCCCGGCACAAACCTGACGGGATTACTTCCGGTCAGTGGCCGCGGGCGCCGCGCCACCGGTCGGCGCATGGGCTTCGGCCGTCTTGGTCCCCGCAGGCACCGGCCGCATGCTCTTGTCGGAGATATCTGAGATCACCGGGGCAACAGCAGGTGCGCTCACAACCACCGGCGCGCTGACAACGCGGTCCTGCGCCTTCGGGCTCACGCTTCCCACGACATCGTCAGACGGCGTCTTGACTTCGGCAACAGCATCCATCGTCACGAGATTGGTCAGGCGCAACTCCTCCGCCGACAGTCGATGCAACGCCTCCCACGGCGGGACACTGAGCGCCAGCGACAGCAGGTCACCGGTGCCGCCCATATCGAAGGTGTATTTCGCGAGACGGCCGATATCGCGCTCGACGATCATCAGATCGTCCGCCGAATAACTTGCAGCCCGCGCATCGTCCGCGCGATCGCCCATCCAGATCTGATGCACGCGCACATGCGCGCCTTCGGGGACATGGCGGGTTTTGCCCGACAGCAGCAGGAACACGCACATCGACTCGCAGTAGGCATCCGGCACGATGTCGCGCGCGACAGCACCCGCGATTTCCTTTTCGATCACGATGCCAACGGTGGTGCGCAGACCGAGACCGCGCCAGCGCCGTCCGAGCGAAATGGCATCGAGCACCGACCCGCCGCTGGAATCGAGAACCACCGTGGTCCCCTTGAGATCGCGTCCGCTCGAGAACTCCTCGAACTTCGCGGGCGTGTCGGATGTGATGACGCCGACCGCGCCGATCCAGCCGGCGCAATCCTGCGCGCAGGCGGGCTGCGCCGCGTGCCATTTGAAATTCATCGGAAGCTTGCGTTCTTCGAGAGTGGCGGAAGCACCAACCGTACCGCCGAGCGTGGCGGAGCCAGGCAGCGCGAGAAAAACGGCAGTGGCGCAAAGCCGCGCCCAGCCGCCCCATGGTAGCGACCTCACGACGAACAACGTGGTTCCTTCCCCGCCCCAATCGACAACGGCATCGGCCCCATCCCGCAAGGACGAATCCTGTCACACGGGCGTTATGAAAAACGTATCTGCGCAAAGGATTCGCGTCTATTCCACTTTTGCTGCGGCGCAGTCAAAATCGTGCGATAATTGTGGAACTGTGGCGCGAAAGACAATGTGTTGCGGTTCCCTGCGCGGGAACTCATCATGTGCGTGGCGACGTTTCCGGCACTCGCCGATAAATCCGCCACGAACGGCAGAACATCGTCCAACGCTGTAAAGACATCCGTCGAGACATTGAGATGAAACATTCGGCCCGATGTCCCGATTGCGCCGGCGGGGTTCAAAATCTGCCGCGCAACGCTGGCCGCGGCATGATCTGGATTTATCGTCACACGCTTTCGCCGCTGGTCGGCTTCAACTGCCGTCATCTTCCGACCTGTTCAGTCTACGGCGACGAAGCCATTGCGCGGTTCGGCTTGTGGGCGGGCGGCTGGATGACGCTGGCGCGGCTGCTGCGCTGTCAGCCATGGGGCACTTCGGGGATCGACAACGTGCCCGGCACTTTGCAGGCCGATGCGCGCTGGTATCTGCCGTGGCGCTATGCGCGATGGCGCGGCGTCAACGACGGCACGGAAATCAGTTCACCGCCGTGAGATAAACACCGTGATCAGCGCCAGCACGAGAAAGCCGACGCCGACATAGCCGATCGCATAATACATTTCGTGCGCGAACAGGAAGCCGCCGATCCCCGAGCCGATGGCCTGACCGATATAAAGCCCCGAGGTGTTCAGCGACACCGTAGCGCTGGCGAACAGCGGCGCCGCCGCGGCAAGCCGGACCTGCTGCATCGAATTGGCCGATGAGAACGCCGTGCCCCACGGAATCATCGACGCCAGCATCAGCGGCACGATGCCCGCGCCGAGCGCCCACATAGTAATTCCGAACAGCAGCAGCGCGATCGTGGTCAGCGATGTGCGATAGGGCCCCCAGCGATCGACAACACGGCTGGCGATCACGTTGCCGATGAAACCCATGACGCCGTAGATGCTGAACGCGATGATCGCCAGTTGAGCGCTGCCGCCGAGTTTCGCGAACAGCGGCCCGAGATAGGTGAACACCACGAACTGCCCGGACGTCTGTAGCACCGTGATAAGGAGCAACAGCACGATCAGCCGATTTCGCGCAATATCGCTCCACGTCTTGAGATCGACCGGCGCGCCGACAAGCCCGGCCGGAATCCGCCAGACCAGCATCGCCAGATTGAGCAACGCGATAATGCCGATGCCGGTATAGGCAACGCGCCATCCGATATGGCTCGCGACATAGGCGATCAGCGGCAGCCCCACCGCGAGCGCCAGCGACCAGCCGAGAAACACATACGACATCGTGCTGCCGCGCCGCTCCGGCGGCACCATCATCGCCGCCGTGCCCGCGGCCTGCGGCGTGAACAGCGCAGCGACCGCCAGCATCACCAGCCGCACCGCCATGAGCGTTGCGTAGTTCGGCGCAACCATCGATGCGAACTGCGCCGCGGCGATGATCGCCACCGTCACGGACAACAATATCCGCCGGTCGAAGGCGCTGGTCAGCCACGCCGACACCGGCGAGCCGATGCACAGCACCAGCGCGCCGAAGGTGATGAGCAATCCCGCTTCATGAATCGAGACGCCGAATTCCTGCGCCAGCTCCGGCAGCATCCCCGCCGGCGCGAGAATACTCACGCCGGTGACGAAATTGCCGAGCATCAAGGCTGTGGGTGCAAAGCGTTTCACGCCGTGTTGTTAGCACACGAACGGTTTAATGCAACTGCATGAAAGCCATGCGCTGCACGGACGCGCGTGCCCGACGGCAGAAAGCGAGTTCAATGGGCGATTGCACCGCCGAATCCGCTGCTATAAAACGCTTTCCACCGCTTACCTGCGCCCGTTCGCAGGAGTGAGCCACAGGAGAATGATATGACCGATAAAGACCCTTCCGCGCCCGGATTGAAGTACAGCCTCGCCAACTTGAAGCCCGTCGAGACCGACAAAGTGAAGGTCACCTTCCCGGACGGCGCGCAGCGCGAATTCCCCAAAGGCACCACCGGCCTCGACATCGCCAAGGGCATCTCGCCCTCGCTGGCCAAGCGCACCGTCGCGATGGCGCTGGACGGCGTCGTGTCCGACCTCGCCGACCCGATCGTGCGTGACGCAAAGATCGAATTCATCAACCGCGATGATCCGCGTGCGCTGGAGCTGATCCGGCACGACGCCGCGCACGTGCTGGCGGAAGCCGTACAGACGCTGTGGCCCGGCACCCAGGTCACCATCGGTCCTGTGATCGACAACGGCTTCTATTACGACTTCTTCCGCAACGAGCCTTTCACGCCGGAAGACTTCGCCGCTATCGAAAAGAAGATGCGCGAGATCATCGCCAAGGATGCGCCCTTCACCAAGGAAGAGTGGTCGCGCGATCGCGCCAAGAAGGTGTTCGCCGACAAGGGCGAGACCTTCAAGATCGAACTGGTCGACGCCATTCCGGAAGACCAGTCGCTGAAGATCTACAAGCAGGGCGAATGGTTCGATCTCTGCCGCGGCCCGCACATGACGTCGACCGGCAAGGTCGGCAACGCCTTCAAGCTGATGAAGGTCGCGGGCGCGTACTGGCGCGGCGACAGCAACAATCCGATGTTGACGCGCATTTATGGCACCGCGTTCGCCAAGCAGGAAGAGCTCGACGCTTACCTCAAGCAGCTTGAGGAAGCCGAGAAGCGCGACCACCGACGCCTCGGCCGCGAGATGGACCTGTTCCATTTCCAGGAAGAAGGCCCCGGCGTGGTGTTCTGGCACGCCAAGGGCTGGACGCTGTTTCAGGCGATCATCGCCTATATGCGCCGGCGGCTCGCGGGCGACTATCAGGAAGTGAACGCGCCGCAGATGCTCGACAAGTCGCTGTGGGAAACCTCCGGCCACTGGGAGTGGTATCGCGAGAACATGTTCGCGGCGCAGTCGGCCGGCGACGAGGCGGAAGACAAGCGCTGGTTCGCGATCAAGCCGATGAACTGCCCCGGCCACGTGCTGATCTTCAAGCATGGCCTCAAGAGCTATCGCGAACTGCCGATCCGGCTTGCCGAGTTCGGCATCGTGCATCGTTACGAGCCGTCGGGCGCGATGCACGGCCTGATGCGCGTGCGCGGCTTCACGCAGGACGACGCTCACGTGTTCTGCACCGAAGATCAGCTCGCGGAAGAGTGCCTCAAGATCAACGACCTGATCCTGTCGACCTACGAGGACTTCGGCTTCGTCGGTGAACTCACGGTGAAGCTCTCGACGCGGCCTGAAAAGCGCGTCGGCACCGACGAGGCGTGGGATCACGCCGAGACGGTGATGGCGAAAGTGCTCGAGCAGATCGCCGCGCAAGGCCACAACCGGATCAAGACCTCGATCAATCCCGGCGAAGGCGCGTTCTACGGGCCGAAATTCGAATACGTGCTGCGCGACGCCATCGGCCGCGAATGGCAATGCGGCACCACGCAGGTGGACTTCAACCTGCCGGGCCGGTTCGGCGCATTCTATATCGACGATCACTCCAACAAGGTGACGCCGGTGATGGTCCACCGCGCCATCTGCGGATCGCTGGAGCGGTTCACCGGCATCCTGATCGAGCACTTCGCCGGTCACTTCCCGCTCTGGCTCGCGCCGGTGCAGGCGGTCGTCACCACCATCACATCCGATGGCGACGACTATGCGCGCGAGGTTCTTGCCGCTTGCCGCAAGGCCGGACTGCGCACCGAGATCGATCTTCGCAACGAGAAGATTAACTACAAGGTGCGCGAGCATTCGCTGGCGAAGGTCCCCGCGCTGCTCGTGGTCGGCAAGAAGGAAGCCGAAGGCCGCATGGTCTCGATCCGCCGCCTCGGCAGCGAAGGCCAGACCGTGCTTCCGCTCGACGAGGCGCTCAATGCGCTGGCGTATGAAGCAATGCCGCCGGACCTGAAGCGCGCGAATGCCTGACAGGATTTATGAGGCCTCTCTTCTTTAGAGGCCTCATAAACTGCATGCCTTGTTATCGCGGTTTGAATTTCCGATATCAGCGGCACGCACGCCCCCGTGCGTGCTCAATCTGGATACGACATGCCCGATGCACTCGATCTTCTGAAGACACGCCGCTCGCTCAAGCCGCTTGAGATGACCGGCCCCGGCCCCTCGCCCGCCGAGCTTGAAACCATTCTCACCATCGGCGCGCGGGTGCCAGATCACGGCAAGATCGTGCCATGGCGCTTCATCGTGTTCGAAGGCGATGCGCGCGCCAAGGCCGGCGAGATTTTCGCGAAAGTGTTCCGCGCCAAGAATGTCACCGCGACGCCGGATCAGGTCGAGACCGAGAAGAAACGGTTTACCCACGCACCGCTTGTCATCGCCGTGGTGAGCAAGACGTCGAAGCATCCCAAGGTGCCGCCGTGGGAGCAGGAACTGTCGGCCGGCGCCAGCGCCATGAACATCGTCCATGCCGCGCACGCCCTCGGCTATGTCGCGAACTGGCTGACCGGCTGGATGGCGTTCGACCGCGATGTGCTCAATGCACTCGGCCTGAACGAGGACGAGAAGATCGCGGGCTTCATTCACATCGGCAAGTCCGAGCGGCCCACCGACGACCGGCCCCGCCCAGCGCTCAGCGATATCGTGACACGGTTCTAGAACAAGATTCCGGTTCCGCTCGTCCCCGCGAAAGCGGGGACCCAGACTTGTCGAGTGCTGGATTCCCGCGGTCGCGGGAATGAGCGGGTTAATTTTCTCACGCCGCCTTTGTCGCGTGGTCTCCGAACTTCCCGAGCAGTGCGGCGATCTCCGACGCCGGACGCGCGGCGCTGAACAGGAAGCCCTGCACTTCCGTGCAACCTTCATCGCGCAATCTGTCGAGCTGATCCATCGTCTCGACGCCTTCGGCGGTCGTTGAAATGTTGAGGCTGCGGCCAAGGCTCGAAATCGCCCTGACGATGGCGGCGCAGTCCGGCCGCTCCGCAAGGTCGCGCACGAATGAGCGATCGATCTTGATCTTGTCGAACGGAAAGCTGCGCAGGTAACTCAGGCTGGAATAGCCGGTGCCGAAATCGTCCATCGAGATGCGGACGCCGAAATCGCGCAACTGGTGCAGCGTCGCGAGATTGGCCTCGCTGTCCGCCAGGAAGATGGACTCGGTGATTTCGAGCTCCAGCCGCAGCGGCGACAGGCCCGACTGCGCAAGCGCGCTGAACACGGTCTGCGTGAGGCTGCGGCTGCGGAATTGCGCAGGCGACAGGTTGACGGCGACCTTGATATCGGATGGCCACGCCGCCGCCTGCATGCAGGCTTCGCGCAGCACCCACTCGCCGAGCGGAACGATCAGGCCGATGTCCTCGGCGACGGGGATAAAGTCGGCGGGCGAAACCATCCCCTTCACCGGATGATGCCAGCGCAGCAGCGCCTCGAATGCCACGATGCGGTCCTGCGCCAGATCGACCAGCGGCTGATAGTGAAGCTGGAATTCGCCGGTCGCCAGCGCGCGCCGCAGGTCGATCTCCATGTCGCGGCGCATTTGCGCGTGACGGTCCATTTCCTTCTCGAAGAAACGATGCACGCCGCCGCCTTCCGACTTCGCGCGGTACAGCGCCATGTCGGCGTTGCGCAGCAGTTCTTCGCCGGTGTCGCCGTCGCCCGGAGAGATTGCGATTCCGATGCTGGCGCCGATCACAGCTTCAAGGCCGTCGATCTGATAAGGCTCGCTCAGGGTCTCGATGATCTGGATCGCACGCGCGCTGACCTCGTTCGGCGACAGGTCGCCCCCGAGGATCATCGCGAACTCATCGCCCCCGAGTCTGGCCACCAGATTGTCCTGGCGCGCATCCGCCGCAAGACGTTCGGCCACCAGCGTCAGCAGCTTGTCACCGGTGTGGTGGCCGAAGGAATCGTTGACGTTCTTGAACAGGTCGAGATCGATGCAGAGCACAGCCACGCATTTGTTGACCAGACGGCTGCGCTCCAGATCGTGCCGCAGGCGCTCCTGGAACATCACGCGGTTGGCGAGATTCGTCAGTCCGTCGTGGTGCGCCATATAGGCGATGCGGGCTTCCGCCTTGCGCCGCTCGGTAATATCGACCGCCGAGACCAGAAAGCTGTCACGCCCCTCGAACGACACGCGGCGCCCGAATGTCAGCACCTCGATCTCGCTGCCGTCGGCTTTCAGATGCCGCCAGTTGCGGCCCGAGTTGTAAACCTCGCCGACGCCGACCAGTGCGCGGGAATGCTCCTCCCATTCGTCCCTGGGCCAGAGGTCCTGCAATTCCATCGAGAGAAACCGGTCGCGGTCATAGCCATAATGGCTGATGGCCGCGTCGTTCACGTTGCGGAATCTCCGGGTTTCGACGTCGAACACCCACATCGGCATCGGATTGCTGTCGAACAGCAGACGGAACGACTGTTCGCGGCGCTTGAGGTCGGTGACATCGGTCAGCGACAGCGACAGCAGATCGCCGACCGGCGCTGCGCTGATCTTCAGCGTGCTGTCGTGATCGCTCACTTCAAACTGTTCACTCACCCCGCCTTTGACGGCAGCGCAGAGCCGCTGGAAAACCTGCGGCGAACATAAAGCGTGCGTCCCGGCGCTCAGCCGGTGCCAGCGCAATTCGCCCGGCGGCAGCTTGAGCAGGCGCGCCGTACCCTGATTGAGATGGACGATCTGGAAATCCGCGGGCTGGCCATCCGCATCGCGGATTGTCGCCAGCGACAGGATACCGTCGTCAGCGGCGGAGAAGACTGCGTCGAGCAGACTGTACTGAGCGCCGCGCTGATTGACGTAGATGCTGGTCATGGTGCCGCCCCAGCGCGAGGCGACCGGAAGCGCGAGAATGTCGTAAATCTGGACAAGGCCGTCGCGGACGCAATGAGCCGCCGCCAGATGCGGCTGGCGGCTGCGCCGTGCATTCGCCACCGCCTCGCTCAGGACCATCGCGCAGTCGGGTGGAAACGCATCGAGCGCCGTATCCCAGACCTCAGTCTCAAGCCATTGCTCGACGTAACGGCCGGCGCGCGAAACCCTGAACTGCGCTGTCTCATCCTTGATGAGCATGACATGATCGGCCAGGCGGCCAAGGCTGCCGAGCATCACGTCTTCAAAGAACGGCAGATTTCTTCCGGGCTTGAGGGCTGCCTGCCATTTGCGCCGTAAAATTGAAACGTCGCTGAACAGTTCCGAATTTGAAGTCTTCTTCGATTTCGCGATGGCAACCACAACGCACCCCACCCCATCGACACGGCTTTCTGTCGTGTCAGCGGCCGGTATCCAATGCGGGCGCACTTAATGCTGCGTAAACAATGCGGTCCGATGCAGCGGATGTGTGATTTGTGAAAGTTCTAAGTCGTCTGATGGTTAGTGCGCCTTAGAGACTATGACGGTTTTGCAACAGCATCATTACCGGGCAACGACTTCGACTTCACCGTCGACGCCGTTGCTCACGTTGAACGGGCGCTCGAACACCTTGCCTTCGTTCTTCGCGATCACGCGATATTCGCCTTCCGAAAGGATTACCTTTGGAAAGGCGCCGTTGTATTCCTTGATGACGTCACCGGCGGGCGTGATGACCGACCACGCGGTGTTGGCGAGCGCTTCGCCGCCCCTGTCGCTCACGAGCTTCAACGTGATGACTGCCGCGCGATGGGTCACGGTGACATCGGTCAACTTGCCGGCCTGCACGCGAATGTCCGAACGCACCACAGAGTTCGCGTCGCCGTAGTTCGAGATGATGTAGTAGGTGCCCTCCGGTACCAGCAACACATCGCCCGCGGCGACGTTCTGCGCGAGCGGCGCACGCTCGCCGACTTCGAACTGGCTGCCCTTGTAGATCGAGAACGTGATCTGCCCCTGCGGGATCTTGCTGGTGCCGACGCGGCCCTCGATGCGCAGGCCGCCGGCGGGCAGATCGAACTGCTCACGCACCGTATCGTTGCGCAGCGTGACCGGACGGACCGCGCTCACCAGACCGAGCGAGGCGTGAACGACATATCCGCCGGGCGCGAGCACGATGTTCGGCGTCGGGCTGCGATCTTCGCGGACAAGCTGGAAAGCGCCGCTGGCGTCCGGCTTGTCGGAATAGACGCGCCAGATCACACCGCTGCTGACGGCGGGCAGGTCTTTTCCGAACCGCGCATTCAATGCGAGCACGCCTTGCGAGGGCGTCGCCGCGGGCTGCGGCGGGGCGGCCGTGGTGACCGGCGGCTGAGTGAGGGTTGCCGGCAATCCCGGCGTCGCGGCGGGGCCGGACGGCGGCGCAAGACTGATCGCCGGCCCCGACGGCGTGGGCGCGATGGGAACATTGGCCGGAGGAATTGGGGGCGGCGCATCGCCAATGAACTGAGCAGCCGCGGGCTGCGGAGCGACGAGCACCACCAGCCACGCCAGCCCGCACACCGATGCCAGTGCGTAACGACGCAAAACATCAGGCGAGCCGGTGCGCGCGGCGCGCACGGCTATCCTGCGGCGGTGTCCGGGGGCTGTCATGGCGGAGGTTTTTCACCGAAAACGAGGCAAATTCAAGCCTGACAACGTGCTTGACTACCCTTCCGGGGCTCCCTTGGGGAGAATAACGCCTTCTGCGCGAGGACAGGCCGCGCTACAGTCACATTTCCTGATTACGCGAGACGCGTGTCCCCGACACAATCACACCCATTTCGCGTTCTGATGGCCGAATCCGGTCAAAGGCGACCGATTCGCTGTTATCAGCCCCCAGGAGACATGCGTTGCTTGAGAGTTTGATTGGATTTCGACAGAACGGCGCAAGGAACAAGATGGAGCTGGGAGCGCCAGTCATCAGAAAGCCGACGATCGGGCTCGCGCTCGGCGGCGGCGCAGCACGCGGGTTCGCTCATATCGGCATTCTGCGAACACTTCTCGCTCACGGAATTGTCCCGGACATCGTGGTCGGAACGTCCATCGGCGCCGTTGTCGGCGGCTCCTATGCCGCAGGACACCTCGACACGCTGGAGACCTGGGCCAGGGGCCTGATGCCGCGCAATATCTTCAGCTATCTCGACATCCGGCTCAACGGCTCCGGCCTGATCGGCGGCAGCAAGCTCGCGGCCCAGCTCGAAGCATCGTTCGGCGCCACCTACATCGACGAACTGCCGCTGAAGTTCGCTGCGGTTTCCACCGAGGTGAATACGGGCCACGAAATCTGGATCACCAACGGAAAGCTGGTCGATGCGGTGCGCGCGTCCTACGCCCTGCCCGGCATTTTCGAGCCGGTTCTGATCGGCGATCGCTGGCTGGTGGACGGCGCGCTGGTCAATCCGGTGCCAGTGTCGGCGGCGCGCGCGCTCGGCGCGGAAATCGTCATCGCCTGCAATGTCTCGACCGACGTGTTCGGACACGGAACCATCATCTCCGCGCACGGCAGGGCCGATGCCGAGCCCGAGCCGCCAATTGAGCCGGCCGCGCCGGAGAAACGCGGGTTCGGAAAATTCTTCTCGGCCGAAAAAACCGTGAAGCGCGAATTCTTCGGCAGCGCCGGACGTCCGGGAATTTCGACGGTGATGGTGGAGGCCTTCAACATCATGCAGGATCGCATCACGCGCTCGCGCCTCGCGGGCGACCCGCCGGATGTTCTGATCTCGCCGCGCGTCGGCAAGATCGGATGGTTCGACTTTCATCGCGCCGAAGAAGTGATCGCTCACGGCACCCGCGCCGCCGAACGCAACATTGAATCGATTCAGGAAGCGATCAATCTGCTCTCGCCGACAACGAACCAGACGCCGGGCACAGCGCAGCCGACGCAGCCCTGACGATTGTCGTCATTGCGAGCGAAGCGAAGCAATCCAGTCATAACATCAGATGGATTGCTTCGTCGCTTCGCTCCTCGCAATGACGAAGTGCTTCCGTCAGCCAGACTGATAGCGCGTATGACCTACGCCGTCTTGATGTAGTCGTGCAGCGCTTCCTGCTCGCGCTCGAATTCCGCGACACGCCACTTCACGACGTCGCCAATCGAAATCAGACCGACGATCCTGTCGTTCTCGACCACAGGCAGATGCCGGAATTTTCCGGACGTCATGACTTCCATAATCGCGCCGACAGTGTCGGTTTCCCGGCAGGTGATGACCTTCGGCGTCATCACGCTGCGAACCGGCTCTTCGAGAACGCCTGCGCCGCGCTCGCCAAGCACGCGCACCACGTCGCGCTCTGAGAGGATGCCGTCGATTTTCTGGCCGCTCATCACCAGGACGGCACCGATGCGGCGCTCGGAGAGAATCTTGATCGCCGCCGAAAGCTTGGTTTCCGGCGACACGCTGATCACCTGGTGGCCTTTGGTACCCAGAATTGCCCGAACCGTCATTATAGCCTCCCGAAACTCCGGCCGCGGGATTGCGCGTTGACGTCATGCGCGGCGCGGCTTTCAATTCTGCTGTCGAGTCAAACAACGTATCGTCTGATTGGTTTCTCGCGCCTCCGGCGTCGTCGATGGCGATGGCGATGGCGATGATGGAGCAAATACCACCTGCTCGCAAGACTGCAGGTATTGCGCAGGTCAGCCAGAAGCAACAGGCACGGGTCAGTCTGACGCAGGCGGCAAAACGCCAGCATTGTTGTCCTGCACAATCGCGCGCGGCACCGGGTCGAACAATGAAAACAACACCAGACCGGCGATGAAGCCCCCGATATGCGCCTGCCACGCGATGCTCTGTGCCGACGCGCCGATGGCGATCGCGCCGAGGCCCGTGATGATATTGAGGCCGAACCAGACGGCGAGGAATCCGAGCACACTCGAGTTCTGCAACGACCGCACCAGCGAAAGTGCGGGTACGCGCGCCGCAGCTTCCGCATCGCCGCGCCGGAACGACAGGAAGCTTCCGTGCTGGAAGGCGAAGCGGATGGCCGCGGCCATCATGCCTGACACGGCGGCGGATGCACCGATCATCGGCGCAACCTCATGCTGATGCGTCACGAGATGCGCGAACGCGCCGGCAATCGCGGTCACGGCGAAGAATGCAAAGAACCGCACCGTGCCGAACCGGCGCGCGACCGCACTGCCGAACGGGAGCATCCACAACATGTTGAATGCGATGTGGGTGATGTCCGCATGCAGGAAGGCGTAGGTCAGGAATGTCCAGATCTCGGCGCCGACACCGCCGGGAAACTGCCCGGCCAGCACCGATGCGTCGTAGCGCGCGGGCACGAAGCCGAATGTCCAGATCACCTCCTGATCGGTGGCGAGCGGCAGCAGGGCGCGCACGCCATGGATCGCGGCCATGATGACGAGAATAGCCGTCATCCCGAACGGAATGGTCAGGATCGGTTCGCGGGGCGATTCAGGAGAGTTCAAGGGCACAATGTCCGAAGCGGGCCAGCTTCTGAGATAGGCGGCTTTGGCGGTGCGGTGCAAGCGCAAGGGCCGGTCCGGAAAAGAAAAAGGGAGGGCTTGAAGGCCCTCCCCTGGTCTCGCCGGTCTTCCTGTACGGACTGTCCGGGTAAGAGCGCTTCACGCTCCGGGTATCCCCACCCCTCCCCGTACAATGACCAGATCGCTTTCCGCCGCCTGTATTCAACCTTGAGTTCACAACCGCCGATCCCTGGAGAAGACCGGCAACTTGGAGTGGCTGGACACTAACCGCCCTACGCGTTTCCACGAAGCTCATAGTTAAATTAATCTTAACAACGCAAATCCGGCTGGGAGAAAGCCAAATCCCCGCTCCGGCATGGACGCTGCACCTCAAGTCCCGCACAACAAGAAGGGGCCTCGCGGCGCCTGAAAGCGGGACAAATCTGTCCCGCCATCGTCGTCAGCGGGGCGGAATCGGGTCATGAAGCATCCAGCAAGCCAGGAATTCTACGCCTACTGGGACAGGAAGCGCGCCGGCGCGGCCGCTCCCGAGCGGGGCGATCTGGAACCCGGCCATGTCCGGCATCTGCTTGGCGACATTTTCGTGCTCTCCTGCGATGCCTCCGCCGGCTACCCGTTCCGGGTGGCTGGAACCCGGATGTGCGCCCTGTTCGGCGCCGATCTGAAGGGGCGAAGCCTCCTCAGCCTGTTCCGTGAGGCCGATCGCGGAGAGATGCAGGACATTCTCGGAATTGTAGCCCACGAAACCCAGGCGACCGTCGCCGGCGCGACCTCGCTGGCGCCGGATGGAACGCGCATTCATCTCGAACTGCTGCTGCTGCCGTTCAGCGCCCGTTCGCACGCGCCGATCAGCATGACCGGGCTGCTTGCGCCGCTCAGTCCCGTCGGGGAGTTGCAGGCCTATGGCAGCCTGAAAGACTTCAGCCTCACATCATGGCGTCATTTGAAGCAGGACCGGCGCGGACCGCGCGCGCTCCGGAAGTGGTCGCTGATCCGCGGCCTCACCATGTACGAAGGCATGCGCTAAACCAACGCAATTCATTAGGACTAACACATCGTTAACCCTGAACGCCGTAAGGTTCATCATACCGAAAAACCGGTCGACCGGTGTGATGATGGCGTTGGTGCAAAGACAATCGATCCGTCCGTCCGCTCAGGAGCGGCGACGCTTTCAGCGCGTGAAAGTGCATTTGCTTGGCCGCTACATGCTGGCGGACCGGCGCGAATTTCCATGCCAGGTCATCAATATGTCTCCCGGCGGCCTCGCCATGCTGGCGCCCGGCATCGGCAATGTCGGTGAGCGCGTGGTGGCCTATCTCGATCATATCGGCCGCGTCGAAGGCAAGATCACCCGCCTGCTCGACAACGGCTTTGCGATGACGGTCGGCGCGACGCCCCGCAAGCGCGACAAGCTCGCCGCCCAGCTCACCTGGCTTGCCAACCGCCAGATCCTGAACCTGCCGGAAGACCGGCGCCACGACCGTATCGTGCCGCGCAATCCGATGTCCGTGCTCAAATTCGGCGACGGCCGCGCCATCGCCTGCCGGATCATGGACCTTTCACTGTCCGGTGCGGCCCTTGCCGCCGAGATCAAGCCGCTGGTCGGCGAACCCGTGACCCTCGGCCGTGTGCAGGCCCGGGTCGTCCGCCACCTCGAGGAAGGCTTCGCGATCGAGTTCGTTCACGCGCAGCTTCCGGAGACTGTCGAAGACAACGTAAGCGCTGAGTAAAGCGCTGCGGTTACCAAATCTCTGATTTTGAGCCATCTCAGGGCGATACCCCACATCCGGGTATCGCCCTGAAGCATTTGGGCGCTTGCCGGGCCGCCCCGTGGCGCGCCCGCACCACATCAAAATCATCAGCAATATCAATTACCTGGTCGCAGATAGATAAAATTTGAATCAAATCCAAGTATTTAAAATTTTAGGCTCATTTTATTCAAGTATAGATCGAATTATCCGCAGCTTTTACTTGTATTCGTCTCAATTGTACTTCGACGACTTAGCCGCGGCGAAAATCCTTTGTGTGAAAAGTGGTCCCAACAAGAAAAACGGGGGCCACAATGTTTTCAATTCGTGGACGGGGAGTCGGCCTGGCGGTTGCCGCCAGCCTGTTGGGGATGACGGTTGCGGCGCATGCCGCAGGCGAACGCGTACTTTATGCCAGCCTGGGCGACACCACACGTGCGCCGATCGGCTGGGTCGAATTCTGCGCCGAGAATCCCGGTGATTGCCGGGGCGGTGCGACGCAGGCCCGCGACATCGTGATGACGCAGGCGGCGTGGAAAGATCTGCTGCGGGTCAATCGCTGGGTCAACGAGACTATCAAGCCGATGACCGACATGGATCACTGGGGCGTCATCGAGAAGTGGTCGTATCCCACCGACGGATATGGCGACTGCGAGGACTATGTCCTGCTCAAGCGCAAGATGCTGATCGACGCCGGATGGCCGCGCGAAGCGCTGCTGATCACGGTGGTGCGCGACAAGAAGGGCGAAGGCCACGCGGTGCTGACCGTCAAGTCCGACAAGGGCGAGTTCATCCTCGACAACCAGAACGAGGAAGTCGTGTCGTGGACCGAGACTGGGTACCGCTTCGTCAAGCGTCAGTCGCAGACCGATGCGCAGGCCTGGGTGTCGCTCGGAGACTCGCGTCCAGCCGTCGCCACCGCAAGTTCACGCTGAGATTTGGAGCATGATCGAAACGTCATGCTCAAAAATGAATACTTGAAGTCATAGGAATCCACGCTCCGGTCGTATCCCCACCCCTCCCCGTCCCAGACCGGATCGTGCGCGGCCAGCCTCCCCCAAGGCTGGCCGCAACTTTTTGCTGGAACCACCGCGCCAAACAGAAAGGGCGCGCCGGGTTTCCCGACGCGCCCTTCCCTGATCTCGCTGAACCAGGCGGAAAGACCGCCCTGTCCGAAGCCATGATGGCTTAGCGGGCGGCCTCAGCGAGGTGACAGCGCTTGGTTATAGACACTGGACCACCTCCTTTCGGTTGTTGACAACAACTTCAATATAATCGCTCCGCGCGCGAAAGGCAGCGCGTCTTGCTCAGCTTTTAGTCCAATCCTCTGGGGTGGAGTTCCAGAACGAGCCGGACGGCGTGGACCGCTCCGAACATTGCGAGAATGAGCGCGCTGTTCGTTTCGCTTAATCATCCGGAAACCATCGGCCACGGCGCCGGGTATAACGCCACATGTTTGCCGACGGCGCGCGCTTTTTTCTCTACAAGCGACGGTGAACACGGGGATCGGCCACATGGTGCGATACGCGATCATCAGGGACGGACGAGATTTTATCGTTCAGTCGGAGGAGCAAAGCGTCCTCAAATGCGCGAGCAGGCGCACGGCCGCAAAGCTTGTGGCGGATGCAAAAGGCCTGATGCGCGATGATACCGCGCGCGCCGCGCAGAAACGAAAAGCCGGACAACCCGCGAGTCCCGGCCGTAACTCGTAGCGTTCAGGGCTTGATCGCCCAGACCAGATGTGCAGGCATCGGCAAAACGACCTTCCCGTCGTTGAGATAAGCACTCGCCGACGTGCAGATGTCGGCCTTGATCGACGCCAGCCGTCCGGGCGATTGCAGCTTGAGCATGCCGCCCGTGCGCGCAGTCCCCTTGAGAAGCGCCTGAAAGAATTCGTCCGGAGAATTGAAGACCCACGTTTGATCGACGACCTTGGTGCCGATGTCGCGATAGCCGCACCGGGTCAGCGCATCGCGGCAGTTGGCCGGGTCGCTGTAGTAAAAGAACGGCGGACCGGGAGGAAGCTGGACATCGGGGTCGCCCAGCAACTGGATCGCCTGTATGGGAATGGCAAATCCGGGCACTGTTGGCTGGGCCCCCCACGCCGTGAACGCCAGCCTGCCGCCCGGTTTCAATACCCGGTGCATGGCCTTCAGCGCATTTTCTGGCCGGTCCAGATGCAGGATGCCGAAGAGCATCGCGACGGCATCGAAGCTGTTGTCGGCATAGGACTCCAGACTCTCAGCATCGCCCTCCGTAAAAGCAATATCCGGATGAAATGCGCGCGCCCGCTCCACCATCGGCGCGGAGAAATCGATACCGCTCGCTTTGGCGCCCAGCCGCTGCGCGGCGGCGGCGAGATAGCCCGGCCCGCACGCGACATCCAGCAAGGTCGTGCCCGGCTTCACCTGCAAAATGTCGAGGATCGCAGGTATCGACTGTTGGGTGAGACGGCTGAACGAGGCGTCATAGTCATCGACAACGGTCTGCCAGGCGTCATGCTCAAATTCCTTGAAAGCTGAATGCATTGCACCCCCGCGGCAACGGTTGAAGAACAACTGCAAAAATCAATCGCCGTAAAAGAATGCCGGTGCTTATAGCGCAAACAGCGCCTCTGCTCACCGATATTCTTCGATCCGGTCCCGCAATGGTTCAGCGCCGTCGGGAGATCGCGCAGCTCACCGTGCTGAAGTTATGGGCATCAGCTCCTGCAGCCGCGCATCCTCACCCGATCTTCTTCAGACCGGCCTTGAAGCGCTTGCCGTTGTGCACGTAGTGCGCCGCGCCGTAGGTCATGGCGGTGACCTGCTCCGGCGTCAGTGTCCTGATCGCACGTGCCGGTGCGCCGATCACGAGCGCACGATCCTCGAATGTCTTGCCTTCGGTAATCACAGACCCCGCGCCCACGATGCAGCCCTTGCCGATGCGCGCACCGTTCATGATGATCGCGCCCATGCCGATCAGTGCGCCATCCTCGATGGTGCAGCCGTGCAGGATGACGTTGTGGCCGATGGTGCAGTTCCTGCCGATGGTCAGCGGAAATCCGGGATCGGTGTGAAAGGTGCAGTTGTCCTGCACATTGGAGCCTTCGCCGATCTCGATCAGTTCGTTGTCACCGCGCAGCACCGAGCCGAACCAGACGCTGGCGTTGGTCTTCAGGCGCACGTTGCCGATCACCGTCGCGGTCTCGGCGATGAAGTATTGTCCGTCGGCAGGAAGTTCGGGCGCGCGCCCGTCAAGCTCGTAGATCGCCATTCTCTTGTCGTCTCCAGTAACGCGCTTCAGATCGAGCGCGGAAAATCCGGAGCGACCATGCCACGAATAAACAGGGTCTGGCGAGTGTGGGAACGGCTGGAAATCAGGCGATGATGCCGGCGGTTTCCAGCAGCATCAGGACGAACGTGCCGGACATCATGCTCCAAAATCCGGCGATGACGGTGGCCATCGCGACGAACTGAACCCGTCGGCCTTCGATCGTGCGGCCACGCACGGTATTGCGCATGATGATGAAGGGTGCCGCGAACACCAGAAACGGGACGGCGGCGAAAGCCTTCGCGCTCGCCTCCTGCATCAGCAATCCGAAACCGGGGGGCTTTTCCATGAAAGCCTGAAAGCCGCTGGTCAGCGCCCCCGCAAGCGCAAATCCAATGAAAATGGCGAAGAAGGAATTGAGGGCTTCAGGCGACATCCGTCGGGACTCACAACGCACGAGAACAATTCGATGCACACACCGGTGTCATGCGATCCGCAGTGCCGGCTGGCTCGTCCCTAGGCTTCGCAAAATGCCGCCGTGCCCGCTACTTTATCCTTAAAGAAAGGTTAACAGCGCGGTGGCGTTCGGCCCCGGACGCATGGCTCGGACAGGGTCCGCCCGCACGGAACCCGGGAGGAAATCACCCGGCGCATGGCATAATCGCCGCGATTCGGCGCTCGCATGGCGAGCCACCTCCTGGAACGTCTGTCTTCTGCTCATGGCTCTGTATTCTTCGGCAACGCCCCGACCGGCTCCCGCGCGGCGCGCCCAGCGCGGACACTTTGTGCCGTTCCTGATCATGGGTGTGATCGGCGCCTGCGCGGTCGGAGTGGTGGCTTATCTGCTGTGGCCGACCTGGGGTGTCGAGAAGGCCGGCGATCCGTCGCGCCTGCCGATCAGCATCGGCAACACGCTGTTCAACGTGCCCACCCAGGCGATCCGCGTGAAGGTGCAGAAGCGGACCGGCCCGCAGGAACGCGTCGATCTCAACTTCGCCTATCCGTCGCTTGAAGCGCCCGAGGCGCGTCAGCCTGTGAGCGCGGAAACGGTCGAGGACAATCTGCCGGAGATCGACCGCATCTTCCTGTCGATCGCGGCACATCACGATGCGCTCTCGCCGGACGAGCGGACGCGGACGATCTACCCGCGCTATCTCGATCAGAATGCCGGAAGCATTCAGGACGGGCTGAGTATCCGGCCGTTCCGCGACAACACGCCTTATGCGAACGAGGATCTGGTTTACGCCTCATCGCCCCAGATCATCGCGCGCTGCACCCGCGATGCGAAAACGCCCGGCATGTGTCTTGCCGAGCGCCGTATCGAAGGAGCAGATTTGACGTTCCGCTTTCCGCGCGGCTGGCTGTCGAAATGGCGCGACGTTGCGGGCGCGATGGATCAGATCATCATCAGGATGCGCAAGCCGCACGGCTAGCGCGTGATCAGACCTCTTCCTCGATATCGGTTTCGAGGATCGCCATCTGGAACTGGTAGGACCGATCATCGTCCTCGTCATCGACGAACAGCACGCCGATGAACTCCTCGCCGATATAGACCTCGGCCGAGTCGTCCTTCTTCGGGCGCGGCACGACGCGAATTTTCTGATTGCCGAACAGCCGCTTGAGATAGGCGTCGAGCTTTCTGACTTCCGTAACGTCCACGGGCGTTTCTCCAACTGAACAATGATTGTTGGCGATAGCTTTAAAACGATCCGGCGCAGACCGCTAGGCCTGCGCCGCGATAAATCGCAACCAGCTTGGATCAGTTGCCGAAGGCGTTGAGCATCTGGTTCATGGTGCGCGACGGCTCGGCGCATCCGGCCTCGCCGACGATCTTCGCCGGCACGCCCGCAACGGTGACGTTGTTCGGAACCGGCTTCACCACCACCGAACCCGCCGCGATGCGCGCGCAATGTCCGATCTCGATGTTGCCGAGGATCTTGGCGCCCGCGCCGATCATCACGCCGTGGCGGATTTTCGGATGACGATCCTCGTTCTCCTTGCCGGTGCCGCCGAGAGTGACACCATGCAGGATCGACACGTTGTCTTCGATCACCGCGGTCTCGCCGACCACAAGGCCGGTGGCGTGATCGAGGAAGATGCCGCGGCCGATCTTCGCAGCCGGATTGATGTCGGTCTGGAATTCCGCCGACGCGCGGCTCTGGATGTAATAGGCGAAATCCTTGCGGCTGTTGTTGTAGAGCCAGTGCGCGAGACGATGCGCCTGAAGGGCATGGAAGCCCTTGAAGTAGAGCAGCGGATCGATGAAGCGCGATGTCGCCGGATCGCGATCGAACACTGCAACGAGATCTGCACGGAATGCGTTGCCGAGATCAGGCTCGGCCTCGAGTGCATCATTGTAGGCCTGACGGATCAGGTCGCCGGACAGCGCCGAATGATCGAGACGCTCGGCGATACGATGCACCACCGCATCCTCGAGCTGGTCGTGATGCAGCACGGTTGAATAGATGAAGGTCGCGAGTTCCGGCTCGCGCTGAACAATCTCTTCAGCCTCGGCACGGATGCGGGTCCAGACCGGATCGACGGTCGAAAGGGCCGACTTTGTATCAAGTTGAGGCTTGGCCATGATCAAGGGTCCGGCTGATGAGCGTTGAGGAGATATTACCACATAATGGGAAGTTGAAAGGCCGCAACAGTTGCCAAGGTTGACGTTGGAATAATTATCTCCCGCCTCCGTAGAATAATTATCTACATCTCCCGTCACAGATGCATGTCATGGCCGTTTAGCCAGGAACTCCAGAACGCCGTCCTTATAGACGCGATCGCCCACCGCGCGCATGTGATCGCGGTTTGGAATATCAAGCACTTGCGACCCCGGAATGACTTCCGCGAGCCGGGATGCGGAGCCTGCGATGTCGTCGGTCGTGCCCACTGCGATCAGCGTCGGAACGGCAATCGCGGCCGCTTCGTCGCGTGTCATCAGCCGCCGGCTACCGCGCAGGCACGCCGCAAGCGCCCTGCGATCCGAGCGGGTCTGATCTGCAAACGCACGAAACGTCCGGCCGACCGGATCGGTGACGTCGTCGAGCGATGCCGCTTCCAGCGCCGAGGCGACGTTCTCACCCGGCCCGCCGCCTTCGATCAAACCCATGCCGATGCCGCCGAGGATAATGTTGCGCAGGCGCTCCGGACTGCGCTGGCCGAGATAGGCGGTGATGCGTCCTCCCATCGAGTAACCCATCATATCGGCGCGTTCGATGTTCAGATGATCCATCAGCGCGCGCACGTCACCGGCCATGGTGCCGATGTGATAGTCCTCGGAGTCGTACAGCTTGGTGGATTCACCATGCCCGCGCAGATCGAGCGCGATGACGCGGCGTCCCGCCTTGGTCAGTGTCGACGTCCATCCGGGATAGGCCCAGTTCACATTCTTGCTCGATGCAAAGCCGTGCACGAGGACGATCGGATCGCCCTCGCCTTCATCGAGGTACGAAAGCTCAACGGAGCCGTTGTGAAAACTCGGCATCTTGTCGTCCAGTGTTCGTGGGAAGTGATGCAGCCGGAGCGGCCGCGATGCGAGGCGTGAAGTTTACCCGGATGCAGCCAACAAGGCCAGTCTACTGCTTCGTCATTGCGAGGAGCACTTGCGACGAAGCAATCCAGCCTTGTTTTATAAGAGTGGATCGGAGTGGATTGCTTCGCTTCGCTCGCAATGATGAGGCGTTACGACTGAGCCTCAGCAAGCTCGCGCCGCGCGCGTTTGAGTTTGGAGCGTTGAATCCATGACAGCGTCAGCCGTTCGGTCGTCGCCTTGATCGAGGTGATAAATCCGAACAGCGCCAGCAATGCGGCAAACACCCACCACGCCAGATTGAATGCGCCTGCGGTCAGCAGCAGCGCGCCGCGACCGAGAATTTTCACAAGGGCGCGGGTCTGGCTGCCTTTGGATTCCGCGAGCTTTGCAGCGCGCGCGACATCCTTCGGCCCGTCGGCAATACGCAGCACGTCGAGCGCGCCTTTGGTGCCCGCTTTCTCGCTGACGCGGCCGACATCCTTGGCGAGACGCACCAGCGCGCCCGCCTTCTCCGCCTTGAACGCGGCCTTCACCGCGCTGATGGTCTGGCCGGGCCGCGCGATCGATGCGGTCGCGACCGCCTGTTGCAGCATCGGCGCGTCGATCACGCCGCGCGCAGAGCGCCCCGCCCATTCGGTGAGGCCCGCGCCGAGCCGGCCGACCTTGCGCGCATCCTTCACCATCGACAGCCCGGCACGCACCGGCGTCGCGCCACCGGCCGAAACGTATGTCGCCGCCGTTACCAACAGGCCGACGCTCGCCAGTCCGAGCACCAACTGATCGGCGTTCTCGCCCATCGCCAGCCGCTTGCCCTCGCGCACCACATCGCGGATGTCGCCGAACACGAACAGGTCGCCGGCGACCGTGCCGGAGAGGCTCGCCACATCGTCCGCCTCGCCGGTCACGAAGCCGGTGGCAAAGCGCCGCGCCGTACTGGCGGTGGAATTCTCGTCGGTGACCGCGGCATCGACCCGCGCCGCCAATCCGGACGGCAGCGCGACGCCCCTGTCCTGCGCCAGATCGGTGAAGCTTTTGGCCAGATCGGCGTCGTTATCCGCGAGCGCCTGCGCGGCGCCCTGCCCGATGGCCGCGGCATTCGTTCGCAAGGCGGAATTGACCTGAATGTCCGACAACTGGGCCGGGTCGTCCTGAGCCAGCAGCAGGGCCGAGGCCTCGCGCGCATGGGGCCACAGCGCGGCAAATGCCGCCGCCGAAGCAGCCGCGCCCGCGAGGGTCAAACCGATGCGCCAGAAACCCTTCATACGGACGATAACCCCTCAATGCCCCGCCGGTTCGAGACCATGACTGGCCGATGACATGGTGTGCCGTTTTTCGGACACAACCTCCCCAACGAAAGAAGGGCTTTCCCAAGGCGGCAGGATTGTGTCGAATTCATATGCTGACTTCTGCGGCGAATTGGACGAATCCGATGCCGCAATCTAGGAATAAGCTGTATCGCTCGGTATGCTGCAAGGCAGCGACTGCGTCGTCGCTGCGCGTGCTGGGGTATGGGCAAAGACGCACCAGACTAGGATTGGGGTAGGATTGTTATGGCGGATCACGTCGTCCCTCACTTTCATAACGATGCGGGCGTGGCCATCATCGAAATCGGCTCTCGGGAGTTCATGTGCGTGGGTGCGAATCCCCCGTTCGATCATCCACACGTCTTCCTCGATCTCGGCGACGACAACGAGATCATCTGCCCGTACTGCTCGACGCTGTATCGCTACGCCGCCGATCTGAAGGCCGGCGAAGCCCGCCCGCCCGAATGCGTGCTGAAAGACAAGGTCGCCTAAAAAGCCTGTGGCCGATTCGCGCACCATCGTTGTCGCTGGTGCGGGTATTGGGGGACTGACGGCTGCGCTGGCGCTGGCCGCGCGCGGCTTCCGTGTCATCATTCTCGAGCGTGCAGAAAAACTCCAGGAAGCCGGCGCGGGCCTCCAGCTTTCTCCGAATGCCAGCCGCATCCTGATCGATCTCGGTCTTGAGCCCGCCCTCGCGCCGCATGTGATCGCGCCCGACTCGATCAGCATCATGACCGCCCGCACCGGCAAGGAGATCGGCCGGATTCCGCTCGGCGAAGCCGCCACATTCCGCTATGGCGCGCCGTACTGGATCGTCCGCCGGGCCGACCTTCAGGCCGCGCTGGTGGCGAGGGTTACGAGCCATCCCGATATCGACCTGCGGCTTGGTGCACAGTTCGAGGACGTCGCCGTCTACCCGAAGGGCGTCACCGTCGTTCAGCGGCGGGGCACGGCGCGGCAGCAGGAGCAGGCACTGGCGCTGATCGGCGCCGACGGCGTCTGGTCCAGTGTGCGGCATCAGATTTTCCCCGAAGCGCAGCCGCAGTTCACCGGCAGCATCGCATGGCGCGGCACGGTGGACGCGACGCAGTTGCCGCGCGGCTTCAATACGCAGCGCGTGCAGCTCTGGATGGGAACGAACGCACATCTGGTCGCCTACCCGATGTCGGGCGGCAAGCGCATCAACGTGGTCGCGATCATCTCGGGCAAGTGGAACAGGCCGGGCTGGAGCGAGCCCGGCGATGTGGTCGAGATCGCCAATCAGTTCTCAGCGCCGCGATGGCCGATCGCCGCGCGCATGATGATCGGCGCGGTCGACGGCTGGCGCAAATGGGCGCTGTTCGCCATGCGCGACGGCGGCGCCTGGAACAAGGGACCGATTGCATTGCTGGGCGACGCCTCGCACGCGATGCTGCCGTTCGCCGCGCAGGGCGCCGGCATGGCGATCGAGGATGCCGCGGTGATCGCGAAATGCCTTGAAAGCTCGCCGACCAATCCAACGGCGGCGTTCGCCCAATACGCCCGCCTGCGCGCGCCGCGCGTGACGCGGGCGCAGCGCACGGCGCGCAAGAACGGCCAGAGGTATCATCTCGGCGGGCCGGTCGGCTTCGCGCGCGATCAGGTCATCAGGGTGCTGGGCGGATCGCGGCTGCTGTCGCAGCAGGACTGGATCTACGACTGGCGCATGTCGTGATGCGCCGCTCAAACGGCGCTGGCAGGATCAGCGTTTGCGTTTAGGCGCAGCGGCAGGAGCCGCGGGCGGCGCAACCTCGGCGCTGCAATTGTCGCGTGCTATCCTCGCATCGAGATCGTCGCGCTGGGCGCGCTGGGCGCGATAATCCGTCTGATACGCAAGTCCCGAAACCAGCGCTCCGCCTGCTCCGGTCTCGGCTTTCGCCATCAGCCCTTCCAGTTCGACCACGCGATTGTTCACGTCCCTGCGGGTGGAGACGAGTTGCTGGCAATTGTAGAGTTCGTACTTGGCCGGATCGAGAAACACACTCGACCCGAAGCCTCCCTCGCCCGGGCTCGCGCAAGCGCCGAGGCCCATCGCAACCGCGCCAAGGACGGCCATGCGCAGGGCGGCGCTCAGCCCGCCCGCCCCTCGCTGCCGCACGTGCCCGCGATCCAGCCCCTTAAGCATCCACTCGTGTTCCATACGCGTCGTGTTGCGGGTCTTCGTGTTGAATTTGTGGTGGGCGCTGAGGAGACAGACCGGTCAAAGCGTTTCCTGCTTGTGGCCGCATTCCTTGCAGGTGAACGCCGCACGCTTGGTGCCCTTCTCCGCGGTGACGCGGTTGGCCTTGCCGCACTTGCCGCAGGTGGCCTCGAAGCGCGTGTTGCCCTGCTTGACCACGAGAGCCTTGCGTTCCATCGCCTCGCGCACCAGCCGTTCGGTCTCTTCGCGCAGGGCTTGCTTGTCCACCATTGTCAGTCCTTCGATCGGCGGTCAGGAGGTCAGATAGATTCCCCCGGACACATTTAGCGGTGCCTGCCCTCGTTTAACAAACCATATCCGTCAGCAATGCGGCGAAATCGCCACTGTCCCGTTCCGCCCGGCCGAACCGTCAGCACCGGACCATTCGCATCGACCTCAGTCCTGCTGTTGCTCATGGTGCCGTTGTGACTTTTCCATTTCAGCGAAACGGAGCTGCCCCACACCTTGCAGTCATAAACGCCGCCCAGCGAACTTCTGAAAATCAGCCAGCCGAAACTTTCATCGATCTGGCGAGGCGGTTGCGGCAGGTTGAAATAGGATTGCACGCTCGCCTGACAGACCAGCGCCGCCGGCCATTCACTTCCCTGACCGCGGGCGATCATTGGGATAAAAAGAGTCGGGGCAAATACTACAGAGGCAAGCAATGCGCGTACGGCAGTTCTGAAAAACACGTTCGTATCCCGACCTTGTTCCTTCACCCTGCGGAGCATCACGAGGAGCGACGCATGGCGGCTGCAATGCCACCGACAAATATCACAAGGCTCCCGAACATGTAGCAAAGAACCCACTCTGCAATGCTACGCGGGACTGCGAGAGGAAGACGAACCGCGTCCCAGCATGAATTGGGATGAACTGCCAGCTCAAATTCGCTTACATGTGCCTTTGGCTCATCATCTCGACCCATAACGTAGTCTTCAAGATGGCAGCTTATCGGCCCGTTCGGGCCGGGCCGCTCGAAATCTATCGTAGCTCTCACCCCTCGATAAGAGGTCTTGGCCCGGACTAGTTCCACGCGCGCATCAGAGACACGGGCCACAACAACGGGACGCCGGTCGATGCTCCACGTACGCATTGCTACGATCGGGATGAAGAGAAAGAAGTAAATGACGTGGCAAACGGCGAACAAACCGATGAACCATCGCTTCCGTTCTTCCGTGCTTATGACTTCGTCTGTCACGGCTTAGGCCAGCCTACGCAGACCCCAAGCATCAGAAACAATGGAAAGCCACAAAACAGTGTCCAGCCAACATTAACAGCTAAAAATAATTGGTCCGTGATGACTTGCTTGCGAAGGCTTTCGTCGAAGCCGACGAGTCTATTAATTGCTTCCCGTGGCCCAATAGGTGGAAAGCGGCTGGGCTCTTCCTCCCCCTCGCCGTAGATACTCCTTTGAACGAATTTCTTCCAAGTCAGAGCCCTATAAACGCTGATCACAACTCCAAATGCGGCGATGGCGACAATCCCCCACAGCGAGGATGAACCTAGCTTGTTGGGGATTTGCCATCCGAGACATTGGGTAGGCGACACTGCCACCAAAATGAACACCTGAACAACTAGCAAGAACACGTTTGCTACGGCGGCGATCCTGGCGACCTTCTCGCAACAATCAGGGTGGAAATTGGGAAGCTCCCCACTCACGATTTCATCCCAAGTAAAAGACCTATCGCGTATTCGCTCATCTTGGTGCGGACGGCGGGAATCGAACCCGCACGACGTTGCCATCGAGGGATTTTAAGTCCCTTGCGTCTACCAATTCCGCCACGTCCGCGCGCGCGGGTTGTAACATCGCGCGGGGTGCGGCTGAAAGCCCGGTTTGTAACGTAAAACGCGCGTGCCGTGGACAATATCGCCGGAATCCGGGCACCCGGAATCGATGATCGAGCGCTCTGAAACTCCCACCGCAACGCCGCTCCGGCGCGCGCGAATGCAAAAAACATAGGCATGGCAGGCCTCAATCGCATGTCGTGCGGCGAAAAGACCTGCCGAATTTCACACCGCCGATTTGCATGGCTCGCGTTTGACGGTACAAATGCGGGGCCGGACGGATCGTCGCGAACAGCGCCTTCAGGAGCTTTCGCGAACTGGAATTTAGGGGTGTGATTCGTCATGCGCTGCCTCGTGGTTGCCGACCTGCATTACGCCCTGCCGCAGTTCGACTGGGTGCTCAGCATCGCGCCGCGGTTCGATGTGGTGATCATCGCAGGCGATGCGCTCGACATCGGATCGATTGTCGATTTCCGCGCCCAGATCGTCGTCGTGCGGAAATATCTCGAACGTCTAGCCAGCAAGACGCGCGTGATTCTCTGCTCGGGCAATCACGATCTCGACGAACGCGACGAGGCCGGGGAGCGAATCTCGCGCTGGATCGGCGACCTCGGCAATCTCGGGATTGCCCATGACGGCGAAAGCCTGACCATCGGCGATACCTTCTTCACGGTCTGCCCGTGGTGGGATGGCCCGCGCGTCAAGGAGCAGATCGGCGTGCAGCTCGAGGAAGCCGCCGCCGCGCATCGCGGACGCTGGATCTGGATTCATCACGCGCCGGCCGCGAACTCGCCGACGAGCTGGGGCGGCGCGCGCACTTTCGGTGACGCCGAGCTTGTGCAGTGGATCGAGAGCTACAGGCCGGACATCGTGCTGTCGGGCCATGTGCACCAGTCACCGTTCGTCAAGGACGGCTCCTGGTTCGACCGGATCGGCGATACATGGGTCTTCAATATGGGGCAACAGTTCGGACCGACGCCCGCGCACATCGTGCTCGATCTGGACAGCAACAGGGCCTACTGGTTTTCGGCGGCAGGCGAACAGTCGATCGACCTCGGCAAGCCGCTGCGGCGGCCTGCGGACACCGTCGAAGCATTTCCGGAATGGCTTATAGCCGGGAGTCAGGCAGCGGCTCAGGCTGGCGGTCCGATCCCCGCGACGACGCATCCGGAGACAGGTTGACCAGACTTTCAAGCACATCGCCGACCATCGACAGATGATTGTCGTGGTCGGCATACTGCCGCTTGATGTCGGCGAGATACGTTGTCGCCGCATTGAGCCTGTGCGCAAGAAGCTGCGCGACAAGAAGCGCGACCGCAGGTTGTGCGCGCAGGAACGCGGCGGCGTCATCGAACTGATAAACCGTCGAGGCCACCGTGGCGCGCACCGTTGCGGTATGCGGCTGGCCCAGCAGCACCGACATCTCGCCGAGGATGGCGCCGGGCTGGGTGACGGTGGCGACCACCGTTTCGCCCTTCAGAACATCGAGCCGGCCGCTCAGCAGAACATAGAGCCGCCCGGTGGTCTCCCCTTCCCGGATCAGCAGCGCATCGGCAGGAAGCGACGTTTCCTGCCCTCCGACGCAATGTTCAAGAACCGCGCGCATTCCTGTCTCCATCCCGATCACAGCAAGGCTAAGCCTCGCCGTTTAAAACGTCCATCGCATAGTGGCGTCCCGTCTGCGCAAATTGCCAGCACTTGAGGAGACGCGCTAGGATGGCCGTTCAAACGGCATTAACAAAAAGAAACCAGCGGGAGAGAAAGCGTCGATGGCTTATCAGCAGATCAAATACGAGGTTCAGGACCATATCCTGACCATCACGCTGAACCGTCCGGACAAGATGAATGCGTTCACGCATGTCATGATGGACGAACTGATCGCGGCGTTCGATGCAGCCGACGCCGACGACGACGTCCGCGCCATCATCGTGACCGGCGCGGGACGCGCGTTCTGCGCGGGCGCCGATCTTTCGGAAGGCGGCGCGACATTCGACCGGGCCGCGCGGTCCGATCGCAAGACTGCGCCGCTGCGCCCGAACGGCGAAGTCGAATGGAGCGACGATGCGGTGCGCGACGGCGGCGGACGCGTGACGCTGCGCATCTTCAAGTGCCTAAAGCCCGTGATCGGCGCGATCAACGGCGCGGCCGTCGGCATCGGTGTCACCATGCAGCTTCCGATGGACATTCGCATCGCCTCGGTCGATGCCCGGTTCGGCTTCGTGTTCGCGCGGCGCGGCATCGTGCCGGAAGCCGCATCGAGCTGGTTCCTGCCGCGCATTGTCGGCATCTCGCAGGCGCTGGAATGGTGTTATTCCGGCCGCGTGTTTCCAGCCGATGAAGCCCTCGCCGGCCGCCTCGTCAGCAAGGTCGTGCCCGCGGATGAGTTAATCACCACGGCCCGCGCCATTGCGCGCGAGATCGTGGAGAACGCCGCGCCGGTGTCGATCGCGCTGATCCGCCAGCAGATGTGGCGCATGCTGGGCGCGGACGATCCGATGGAGGCCCACAAGGTCGACAGCCGCGGCATCTATTCGCGCGGCCAGTCCGCCGACGTGCGCGAAGGCGTGATGTCGTTCCTGGAAAAGCGGCCCGCGAAATTCGCGCAGACGGTGTCGAAGGACATGCCGTCGTATTTCCCGTGGTGGACCGAACGGGAATACAAGTAGAGGCCTACCGCATCGTCAGCACCACGCGCCCGATGACGCGGCGGTCTATCAGCAAGCGCATCGCCGCCGCGTAATCTTCCAGCGGCAAGCGATGCGAAATGTTGGGGCTGATACGGCGCTCGTTGGCCAGACGGGTGAGATCCTGCTGGCGCGCAACGCCGAGCGCGGGATTTTTGCGCACCGCTTCGCCCGCACGCACGCCGAGCACGCTGGCGCCTTTGATGAGCACGAGATTGGTCCTCGCCACGCCGACGCCGCCGGTGAAGCCGATCACCAGGAGGCGCGCGCCCCACGCGATGCAGCGCAGGCTGTCCTCGAAAATTTCGCCGCCCACCGGATCGAACACCACGTCGACGCCGCGTCCATCGGTGATGCGCTTGACGGCATCCTTGAACGGCTCGCGGCCATAGAGCACGCCATGGTCCGCGCCGCGCTGCTTCGCGGCCTCCAGCTTCTCCTCGCTTGAGGCGCACGCGATCACAGTCGCGCCGAACACCTTGCCAAGCTCAACAGCGGCGAGGCCGACGCCGCCGCCCGCGCCATGCACAAGCAGCACCTCGCCAGGCTTGATCTGCGCGCGATCATGCAGCGCGTGCCAGGCCGTGCCGTGCGCAGCGAAGAAGGCCGCGCCCTGCGCGTAGTCGAACGCCGCAGGCAGCGGCACAAGCTGATCGGGCGTGACAACGATCTCGTCGGCATAGCAGCCGAACCGCGCCTTCACGATCACCCTGTCGCCGACATTGATGCCATCTGCACCCGCGATCTCGATCACCTCGCCGGCCGCTTCCATCCCCGGCGTGAACGGCAGCGGCGGCTTGAGCTGATACTCCCCCGCTGCCATCAAAATGTCGGGAAAATTCAGTCCCGCCGCATGGATCGCGACCCGCACCTGACCTTGTGCCAGCGCGGCACGCGGCACATCTTCCAGTGTCAGCTTCTCCGGCGGCCCGAGTTCGCGGCAGACGACGGCACGCGGCATTCAATTGATCCTTATCTGCAATAACGATGCGATGCGATGTGTGCTTCACCTCTCCCCGTGGGGGAGAGGTCGGATTGCGCAGCAATCCGGGTGAGGGGGTTCGAATTTCATTTCAGGCATCCAGCCCCCTCACCCCACCCCTCTCCCCGACGGGGAGAGGGAGCGCATCACGCCCGCGTCCTGATCCGTACCATCCGCCAGGACAACAGCAATTACGCCGTCGCCTTCATCTCGAGCAGCTTGGCGTGGATCAGCGGCAGCCGGTCGTTGCCGAAATACATGTCGGTCTTGTCAAGATAGATCGTCGGCGAGCCGAATGCGCCGCGCGCGATCGCCTCATCGGTGTTGGCCTTGAGCTGATCCTTGACGGACTGCTCGCCGATGCCTGCGAAGAATTTTTGCGGATCGATGCCGACACGTTCGCAGATTTTCGTCAGCACCTCATCCTTCGAGATGTCCTGATCGTCGCCCCAGTACGACTCGAACACCGCGGTTGCGAACGGCACCAGCTTGTCCGGATGCTGCTGTTGCACCCAGACGCACCCGCGCATCGACTTCACCGCGTTCACCGGAAATATCGTCGGCGGCATGGTGATCTTGATGCCGGCGAGCCGGGCCCAGTCCTGCATGTCCTTCGCGGTGTAAGCCTGTTTCGCGGGCACCGGATTGGCGCGCGTCTCATACATCGCCTTGTTGACGGTGTTGAAGATGCCGCCGACCAGTATCGGCCGCCATGTGATCGGCGCGCCAAGCTCCTTGGCCATCGGCTGGATGTTGGTGAAGGCCAGATAGGTCCATGGGCTGGAGCAGTCGAAGAAGAACTCGATCATGATGGCGTTTCCTTTTGTTGTGCGCCTGACGTCGCACGATTCTCGTTATCGCTCCCTCTCCCCGCTTGCGGGGAGAGGGTTGGGGTGAGGGGCAACTTCACAATACGATGCCGGCCCCTCACCCGCTCGCGTTGCTCGCGACCTCCCCGTAAAACGGGGAGAGGTTGAAATTCACTGCGCCTGCTGCGCGGTCTTGCCGAACATGTTCTTGCGCTGATCCTCGGTGAACGGCGTCTTGTCGAACTTGCCGACGGACAGCCCCTTCTGCACCTCCGGCCGCGCGCGCACGGTCGCATACCAGCGCTTGAGGTTCGGAAAGTCGTCAAACGTGAAACCCTGCGCCTTGTGGGTCATGGTCCAGGGAAAACAGGCGATGTCGGCGATGGAATACTCCTCGCCCGCGACATAGGCGCCGGTCCGGCCAAGCTGCCGGTCGAGCACGGCATAAAGCCGCGAGGCCTCGTCGCGGTAGCGCTCGATGGCATAGGGAATCTTCTCCGGCGCGTAGAGCGCGAAGTGTCCGTGCTGGCCGAGCATCGGGCCGAGCCCGCCCATCTGCCACATCACCCACTGGATCACCTTGACGCGCCCGCGCACATCCTGCGGCAGGAAGCGCCCGGTCTTTTCGGCCAGATAGATCAGGATCGCGCCGGTCTCGAACATCGGGATCGGCTCGCCGCCGTCGGCAGGTGCCTGATCGATCATCGCGGGAATGCGGTTGTTCGGGCTGATCGCGAGGAATTCCGGCTTGAACTGCTCGCCGGTGCGGATGTTCACCGGAAACACCGTATAAGGCAGCCCGAGTTCCTCCAGCATGATCGAGATTTTCCACCCGTTGGGTGTCGGCGCATAATAGAGATCGATCATGAGATGTCCGCGAGTGAGGGTTGTGGACCAATCCTAGCCGCGCTCCCGATCACATTCCATCCCGCAAGCGCGAACAGCTTGTATGCCATACTTGTGTGCCTTGGCCCGGACATGGCAGATAGGCACCCAGCCAAGCAAACAATAACAATGGAAGCGTCCTATGCTGTTTCAAACGACCATCGCCGGTTCATTGCCGAAGCCCGACTGGCTGGCCGAGCCCAATACGCTGTGGGCGCCGTGGAAGCTCAAGGGCGCGGAACTGGCCAGCGCCAAGCGCGATGCGACGCTGCTCTGGGTGAAAATCCAGGAAGACGCCGGCATCGATCTCGTCACCGACGGCGAGCAGGCGCGGCAGCATTTCGTCCACGGCTTTCTCGAACGCGTCGAGGGCATCGATTTCGCCCACAAGGTCGAAATGGGAATCCGCAAGGACCGTTATAAGGCGATGGTGCCGCAGGTGGTCGCGCCGCTGAAACTGAAAGGCCGCGTCCATGCCGACGAGGCGCAGGCCGCGCGGGCCCATACCACGCGTAAATTGAAGTTCACCCTGCCCGGCCCGATGACCATCATCGATACGCTGGCTGACAGCTATTACGGTGATCGCGTGAAGATGGCGTTCGCCTTCGCCGACCTTCTTAATCAGGAAGCCAAGGCGCTTGCCGCCGACGGCGTCGACATGATCCAGTTCGACGAACCCGCGTTCAACGTGTTCATGGATGAAGTGAACGACTGGGGCATCGAAGCGCTGACCCGCGCAGCAGAAGGACTCACCTGCCAGACCGCCGTTCATATCTGTTACGGTTACGGCATCAAGGCCAACACCGACTGGAAGGAATCGCTCGGCGCCGAATGGCGGCAGTACGAGCAGATTTTCCCGGCCATCGACAAGAGCCCGATCCAGCAGGTCGCCATCGAGTGCCGCAACTCGCATGTGCCGCTGGAGCTGCTTGCGCTGCTCAAGGGCAAAATCGTGCAGGCCGGCGTGATCGACGTCGCCAGCGATGTGGTGGAAACGCCCGACGACGTGGTGAAGACCATCGAGGCCGTGATGAAGTTCGTCCCGAAGGAAAACATCGTCGCGACCACGAACTGCGGCATGGCCCCGATGCGGCGCGACATCGCCGAAGCCAAGCTGCGTGCACTCGGCGCGGGCGCGAAGCTGGCAAGGGAGAAACTGGGGTGATCACTTCTCCCTCGCCCCGCTTGCGGGGAGAGGGTCGGGGTGAGGGGCAACCTTCGCGCTTCGCTCTCGCCCCTCACCCGGATCGTTTCACGATCCGACCTCTCCCCGTGAACGGGGAGAGGTAAAGCGGTGACTATCCGCGCGCCAGATCCAGCAACTGATCCTTTTCAGGAGTTGGCGGCCGCGCGCGCCCCGCGCCCCGTCGGCTGCGATATGTAACCAGCGCGATGGTGATCCAGGTCGCATGGAAGATCAGCCCGGCAAACAGCACAAGCTGGCCGGGGATCGGCCCGACGGTTGCCCGCGCGAACAGTTCGTGCAGCGAGGCGACAGGCTCCGGATGGATCAGAAGCTTTCCGAGATAGGCGGTGACCTGGATCGCGAAAATCCAGCAGTAGTTGTTGCGAAGCCTCCGGCCGACCGCCTCGAGGTAACTGATGTGCAGGTTGGGCGCCTTGTAATCCTGATAGAGAATCTCGTTCCAGCCGTTCGCGGTCTGCACGCCCTCGCCCCTGAGAATGGGCCCGAAGAACTGGACTTCAAGCACATGCGCGCGCATGCGCCAGAAATCGAAGAAGCGGTAACGCCGCGCTTCGATGAACAGGAACGTGGCGACCAGAAGCCCCACCAGCACCAGCGGCAATGGCGACGCGTGCTCGCTGCTGAACGTCAGGGACAGCGCAATGCCGGTGGTCAGGACCGCCCAGTTGGTGGTGGCATCGAGCCTCGTGCGCCAGACCGTGCTGCGGTAAAGCTCGCCGCGATACAGATGTGACAGCGCGGTGATATCGGAGGAGTCGAACGCACGTTTGTTTTCGATCATGCTGCCGGTCATGGTCCCGATCCTCCACATCCAGATCATCGATGATCGCAGATTACGAGGTCGACCGGCGAGGTTCCAGCGTGTTCGGTCGTTGCAGCGCACTACGCTGCGCTATCCTGCCTTCTCCCTCTCCCCGCCTGCGGGGAGAGGTCAAACGAGTCTACGCCGCCCCGTCCTTGATCGGCGGCAGATACGACAGTCCCGTGTCCCACGGAAAGAAGATCCAGGTGTCCTGCGAGACTTCCGTGATGAACGTATCCACCAGCGGCTTGCCCATGGGCTTGGCATAGACCGCGGCGATATGCGCCTGCGGCACCAGATCGCGCACAATGCGCGCGGTCTTGCCGGTGTCCACCAGATCCTCGACCACCAGCAGCCCCTTGCCGGTGCCGCCGCCGAGCCGCGACACCGCGTCGGAAATGCCCTTGAGGACGGTCGGCTCGCTCACCTGCGAGGTGTGGCTGTAGCTCGACACGCACAGCGTATCGATGACGCGGATGCCGAGTTCGCGCGCGATCACCGCCGCGGGGACGAGGCCACCGCGCGTGACTGCGATCATCGCTTCAAACGGCCCCGCCCCGCTGAGCCGCCATGCCAGCGCCCGCGCATCGCGGTGAAACTGGTCCCACGACACCGGGAACGGTTTGCGCGCGCCCTCTTCACTCATCATCGATCTCCCCTTCACCTCTCCCGTGGGGAGAGGTCGGATTGCGAAGCAATCCGGGTGAGGGCGTACGCTCTCTCGACCAATCGAGCCCCTGACCCCAACCCTCTCCCCGCCGGGGAGAAGGAGTGCGCTCTCGGACCTGACGGTCTCCCGCCATCACAACGCGATCTTACGAAACAGCGACGTCGCATTGGCGGTCGCCACCAGCTTGTCATCCTGAAACAGCTCGCCGGCAAGATGGAAGATTTCCTTGCCGCGCATCGTCACGCGTCCAAAGCCCTTGAGCTTGCCGATCTTCGCCGGACGATGAAACTGGACATTGAGCGCGAGCGTCGGCGCGAACTCTCCGACGTTCATCATGGTTGCGGACGCGAGCCCCATGCAATCGTCCAGCATCGCGGACAGGAAACCGCCCTGCACGATGCCGATGGGATTAGCGAACTCCGGCTTGCCGTCGAACCCCAGTTCCACGGTATGCGCATCGAGATCGTAAGCGATGATTTCAAGGCCCAGCGTCCTGGCGCATTCCGGCGGCGGAAGCTTCCCCGCGGCGATGGCCTCGAAAAATCGCTCGCTCATATTTTGGCGACCTTGAGGTTTGCCAGCATGGCTTCGACGTCCGTCATCGCCGCGCGCAGCTTGGCCTCATCGCGCGAGCGCACAACGACATTGGTGTTCGGCTTGCCGTTCTCGTCGAGGAACGGATAGCTGCCGATGCTGGTATCGGGATGGGCTTCCTGGATGGCGCGCAGCGGCGTGCCGATGTCGCCTTCCCGCGCATTGGCGCGCACCGACTCCGACAGCATCCGCACGCCGGATTTCAGCTTCGGCGAGACGATGTCCATCATCGCCTGCATGATCGAAGGCACGCCGGCCATCACAATGACATTTCCGATTTTGAAGCCTGGCGCGAGGATGGTCGCGCTCGAAATCAGCTCCGCCCCGTCCGGGATGCGCGCCATCCGCAGCCGCGCCTCGTTCAGGTCCGCGCCGAAGCGCTCCTTGAAGCGTGCGACGACCTCGGGGTGATGGTCGATCTTGACCCCGAACGCCTTGGCCACGCTGTCGGCGGTGATGTCGTCGTGGGTCGGGCCGATCCCGCCGGTGGTGAAGACATAGGTGTAACGTTGCCGCAGCGAGTCGAGCGCGTAGATGATCGCGTCCTCGTCGTCGGCGACCACCCGCACTTCCTTCAGGTCGATGCCGATGTTGGTCAGGTATTCGGCGATGAAGCCGATGTTCTTGTCCTTGGTGCGCCCGGACAGGATTTCATCGCCGATCACAAGAATGCCGGCGGTGACGATCTCACTCATCTTGACTCTCCTACCTGTCCCAAACCGGTGTGCCGGTCATCTACCGGTACGCCCGGAACCCTGGCGCACGCAACGCATTGAAGTCACGAGCTTTTGCCGCATCCCTGGGCAACCGCCCGCCCGTTTTTCAGGCAGATCGACGCAAGGTCACGCCAATTGCCCGCAGGCAATGCATATCGCGCTGGCCCAAGCCTTGCTACCATCAGTTTGAGCAGCGGATCTGGTATCTCCCTAGTGGAGTGGATTTGACATTCGCTACCCAACGAGCAGCGAGGCCACGAGGCGAATGTCAAATCCAAAACTCCACTAGAAACCTATATTTTGCCAGTGGTCCGTCGATTCTAACATTCGCAAGGACGCCCGCTGAAATGGGGTGGCGAATGTTAGAATCGGACCACTGGCGTGAAGGAAGCGTTCTGGTTTATGTCAGTTGCCTTCGATGAAATGAATGGGACCGGTGGAGACCTTCGCTCCGCCTACCACGAGCTCAGCCTCTGGCTGAAGGAGACCCCTCCGGACGCGTTGGAATACCGGCGCCAGGAAGCAGAACTCTTATTCCGGCGTATCGGCATCACCTTCGCGGTCTACGGCGAGGCCGAATCCACCGAGCGGCTGATCCCGTTCGACGTCATTCCCCGGATCCTGTCCGGCAAGGAATGGACGACAATGGAAAAGGGACTGAAGCAGCGCGTGAAGGCGCTCAACATGTTCCTCGGCGACATCTATCACAACCGCGACATTCTCCGCGCCAAGATCATCCCCGACGACCTGATCTTCCAGAACCCGGTGTTTCGGCCGGAAATGAACGGGCAGGACGTCCCCCACGACGTCTATGTCCATATCGCCGGCATCGACATCGTGCGCGTCGACTCTGAGAACTTCTACGTGCTGGAAGACAATGCGCGGACGCCGTCCGGCGTGTCCTACATGCTGGAAAACCGCGAAATCATGATGCGGCTGTTTCCGGATCTGTTCGCGCGGCATCGCGTGGCGCCGGTGGAGAACTATCCTGACGAACTGCTGGCCGCCCTGCGTTCGGTCGCGCCGCTTACCTCGAAGGCCGAGCCCACCGTCGCCCTGCTGACGCCGGGCATCTACAACTCGGCCTATTACGAGCATTCGTTCCTGGCGGACAAGCTCGGCGTCGAACTGGTCGAGGGCCGCGATCTCATCGTCAAGAACGATGAAGTGTTCATGCGCACCACCGAGGGATTGAAACGTGTCGACGTGATCTATCGCCGCGTCGATGACGATTTCCTCGATCCCCTCACCTTCCGTCCCGACTCGGTGCTTGGGGTTCCCGGCCTGATGTCGGCTTACGTCGCCGGCAACGTCACGCTGGCCAATGCCGTCGGCACCGGCATCGCCGACGACAAGGCGGTCTACAGCTACATGCCGGACATCGTGAAATTCTATCTCGGCGAAGAGCCGATCCTGAAGAATGTCCCGACCTATCGCTGCCGCGAGCCGAAGGATCTGAAATACGTCCTCGACAACCTGAAAGACCTCGTCGTCAAGGAGGTCCATGGTTCGGGCGGCTACGGCATGCTGATCGGCCCCGCCGCCACCAGGGAGCAGATCGAGGCCTTCCGCGCCAAACTGATGAAGGAGCCGGAAGGCTTCATCGCCCAGCCGACGCTGGCGCTCTCCACCTGTCCGACCTGCACCGAGTCCGGCCTCGCGCCGCGTCACGTCGATCTGCGGCCGTTCGTGCTGACCGGCAAGGATCACGTGACCGTTGTGCCCGGCGGTCTGACCCGCGTGGCGCTGAAGGAAGGTTCGCTCGTGGTCAATTCCAGCCAGGGCGGCGGCACCAAAGACACCTGGATTCTCGAGTAACACATGCTGTCGCGCACCGCAGAAAGTCTGTACTGGCTGGCCCGCTACGTCGAACGGGCGGAATATCTCGCCCGCACCATCGAGGCGACGCTGCGCGCCACCGCGCTGCCGGACGCCTATGTCGGCAAGAGCAACGAATGGGAATCCGCGCTGCTCACGGCGGGGATCGATGACATCTTTTACAGGTTTCACGACGAGGCCAACGAGCGCACCGTTGTCGATTTCCTGTCGTTCTCGCCCGACAATCCGTCCTCGATCCGCAACTGCATCGAGAACGCGCGGCTGAATTCGCGCTCGGTGCGCACTGCGCTCACCAGCGAGATGTGGGACACCATCAACAGCGCATGGATCGAACTGCATGCCTGCTGGCCCAAGGGCGCGAAGACGCGCGAGGACCTGACCAAGTTTCTGCGTTTCGTGCAGGAGACATCGCTGCGTTTCGACGGCTCCGCCTACCGCACCATGCTGCGCAACGACGCCTACTGGTTCTCGCGGCTCGGGCTGCATCTGGAACGCGCAGACAACACCGCGCGCATCCTCGACGTGAAGTATCACGTGCTGCTGCCCGAAGAAGAACATGTCGGCGGCCCGCTCGACTACTATCAGTGGACCTCGATCCTGCGGTCGGTCTCGGCGCTCACCGCCTATCACTGGGTGTATCGCGAGACGCTGAAACCGTGGCTGATCGCCGACCTGCTGATCCTGAATGAATCGCTGCCGCGCTCGCTGGCGAGCTGCTACGGCAATCTGGTGCGCAATCTCGACCAGATCGGCGTCGCCTATGGGCGCCAGGGCGCCGCACAGCGCCACGCGCGCGGTGTCCGCAACCGGCTGGAACACGCGCACATGGATGATTTGTTCCAGCGCGGGTTGCATGAATTCATCCAGGAGTTCATTGCAGACAACGCACGTCTGGGCGATACCATTTCGAAACAGTATCTGATCTGAGTTGCCCGGAATGCAGGGCTGCATCCCGTCATTGCGATGCGTATTTGCGACAATGCAATGACAGCGTTGTGCTACTGACGCCCTTCTCACGAAACTGCGGCTTTGCCATGCGCCTGAAAATTTCCCACTCGACGACATATCGCTATGAGCCGCCGGCGACCGGCGTGATCCAGATCCTGCGCATGACGCCCGGCAGCCATGACGGACAATATGTCGCCGATTGGCAGATCGACGTCTCCACCGATACACGCCTCGATGTGCATCAGGATGCGTTCGGCAACGTCACGCATGTGCTGACCCATGGTGCGCTCTCGGACCTGACCATCCATGTCGAGGGCCTGGTCGAGACGCATGATACCGGCGGCGTGCTGCGCGGCACCGACGAGCGTTTTCCGCCGAGCCTGTTCCTGCGCGCGACGCCGCTGACCGAAGTCAACGCCGCCATGGCGAAGTTCGCCAGCGACCTCTACACCGAAGCAGCCGGAGACACGCTGGGCTTTCTCCATGCGCTGATGCTTCAGATCAACGATCACATGACATTCGATACCGATCCGACCCACGCCGGCACGTCTGCGCCGGAAGCCTTCGCGCTCAAGCGCGGCGTCTGTCAGGATTACGCACACATCTTCATTGCCTGCGCGCGCAGCGCCGGTGTCCCCGCCCGCTATATCTCGGGGCATCTGCTGCGCTCGGACGGCATGATCGCGCAGGACGCCGGACATGCCTGGGCGGAGGCCCATGTCGAAAGGCTCGGATGGGTCGGCTTCGACGCCGCGAACGCGATCTGCACCACCGACGCCCATGTCCGGGTCGCGGTCGGGCTCGACTATCTGAGCGCAGCTCCGGCGCGCGGCACCCGCTACGGGGGCGGCACCGAAACGCTGGAAGTCGCTGTGCGGGTCGATCAGGCCGGACGGCAGAGCCAGAGCTGACGACGAGCGAGATTCCGGTTTCGCGTCATTGCGAGCCAACGGGTCCGGCTTCGCCGGCCCGATGATAAACTTCGCGCAATCCATATTGCTGCCGGAAGATGGATTGCTTCGTCGCTGGCGCTACTCGCAATGACGGCAACTGTCATGCTTCTTAGGCCTGTCAAGCTCACCTCTTCCGTTGCCCCCCACGTCTCAGCCGCGTAGAAATGCGCGGTCTGGAGATTTGAACTGATGACTTATTGCTGCGGAATTCTGGTTCGTGACGGCCTTGTGATGATGGCCGACACCCGCACCAATGCGGGTCTCGACAACATCTCCACCTTCCGCAAGCTGCACATCTTCAGCAGCCCCGGCGAGCGCATCATGGCGATCGCCACCGCGGGCAATCTCGCCATCAGCCAGTCGGTGATTTCGACACTGAACGAGGGGTTCGAGGACCCGATCACCGGCGAAGTCGAGACGCTGATGAATGCGCCGACGATGTTTCAGGCGGCGCAACGGATCGGCCGGGCGATCCGCGAGGTGCATAAACTCGAGGGCAACGCGCTGCGCGCGGAAGACATCTCGTTCGACGTGTCGTTCCTGTTCGGCGGACAGATCAAGGGCGCGCGGATGCGACTGTTCATGATCTACACCGCCGGCAACTTCATCGAGTGCACCACCGACACGCCCTACCTGCAGATCGGCGAACATAAGTATGGCAAACCGGTGCTCGACCGCGCGATCTCCTATGACGTCGATCTGTACGACGCGCTCAAAGTTGGTCTCGTATCGATGGACTCGACCATGCGCTCCAATCTCGGCGTCGGCATGCCGATCGACATTCTGCTGGTGCGGCCCGACGTGCTCGACGCCGAGGTGAACTATCGCATCGAAGCGGGCGAACCGTATTTCCACGATCTGCGCTCGCGCTGGTCGGCGGCGCTGCGTGCCGCGCATCAGAGCATTCCGCGTCCGCCTTACGGTCAGAAGACCTGACAACCCGCCATACTAAAAATCAGAACAAGCCGCAGCAGCGGCGTAAAAAGGGAGAAACCAATGAAAGTCGCAATCGTCACCGGTGCGGGCTCTGGAATCGGACGCGCCTCGTCGCTGGCGCTGATGAAGGCCGGCTTCTCGGTGGTGCTGGCCGGACGGCGCAAGGATGCGCTGGAAGACACCGCGAAGGCCGGCAAGGATCTGGGCAAGAGCCTCGTCGTGCCGAGCGACATGACCGATCCGGCCTCGATCGCGGCGCTGTTCGCGAAGACCATGGACGCGTTCGGCCGCCTCGACGTGCTGTTCAACAACGCCGGCGTCGGCACGCCGCCGGTGCCGCTGGAAGATATCAGCCTGCAGCAGTGGCAGACCACGGTGGCGACCAACCTTACCGCGCCGTTCCTCTGCACCCAGCACGCCTTCCGCATCATGAAGGACCAGACGCCGCGCGGCGGACGCATCATCAACAACGGCTCGATCTCGGCTTACGCCCCTCGTCCGTTCTCGTCGCCCTACACCGCGACCAAGCACGCCATCAGTGGCCTCACCCGCGCCACCGCGCTCGACGGCCGCGCCTATGACATCGCCTGCGGCCAGATCGACATCGGCAATGCCGCCACCGAGATGACCGAGCGCATGGCCGGCGGTGTGCTGCAGCCGCGCGGCGACACCATGGTCGAGCCGCGCATGGATGTGCAGAACGTCGCCGACGCCATCGTGTTCATGGCCACGCGCTCGCTCGACGCCAACGCGCTGTTCCTCAACATCATGGCGACCAAGATGCCGTTCGTCGGACGCGGGTGAACCCAGACGGTTCTTAATCGCGCGGCGCAGTCTCAACATACTCGGTCGCCATCACCGGGGTTGTCCCGGTGATCCACGTCTCTTTATCCTTTCCGGAGATCCAGAAAGACGTGGATGGCCGGGACGAGCCGGGCCATGACGGCGAGGAATTGCGACGCGAGCCGCTCAGTGCAGCCGGAACATGCCGTCGATCGCCTTGATCTCAGCCGGCTTGATCAGCTTGGAGTGCGCGACGGTGACCGAAACCAGCGGTCCCTCCAGCTTCTCCTGCCAGAATGCGAGAAAATCCTTCAACGCCGGAAATTTCGGGAACAGGTCGTAGTTCTGCCAGACGTAGGATTGCAGCAGCCAGTGGTGATCGGGGCGCCGGTAGAGAATTTCGGCCGTCGTCAGGCCGTAACCGGCGAGTTGCCGTTTGAAGTCCTCAGATACGTTGCCCTGAGAAACGGTAGCATTCGGGACCATCAGTACCTCCTTGGTGGAGGCGATCGGCAAACAGTGGCAACCGGTTTTGTCGAACGCGCTCGCACCCACTCTCTGTTGAGCGCGCAAGTCGCGAACCGGATTCCACGTCGCGAACAAACGCGCTGTCTGAGAATCTGACCCAATACGAAGCTTCATCACAAGCTCAAATGTTAAATAAAGTGTTATCTTTCAATGCATTAGCAGCACCTCACCGCGACTGCTGACAAGGTTGCTGCTGACAGTTCGCCGCGCCCGTGCGACTCTCGCATCCCGTAAATATGGAGCGGGGCCATGAGCCGTTTCACCGGCGAACTCACCATCACGCAGCTGGACGTCGATTGCCGGACGTGGCGGCTTGAACAGCCGCTGGTCTATGAGGTCGGCGACGAGAACTCCGGCCACGTGATCGAGGTGCACAAGCTGTTCGAGACCGACGGCGCATCGATCCCGCGTCTCTTCCAGTCATTCCTGCCGACGTGGGGCCGCTACAGCCGGGCCGCTGTGGTCCATGACTATCTTTACAACGAGCTACGCCCCGGCACCGAGCCGCACCCGGAGGCGCCGACCAGGCAGCGCGCCGACGCGATCTTTTATGAGGCGATGCAAGTCTCCGGCGTCGGTTTCTTCACCCGATGGATCATGTGGGCGGCGGTGCGCACCTTTGGTTTCCTGTCCTTGCAGGCCGCCCGCGCCATGGCCTGGAAAAACGACAAGCCGATGCCCGCCGAGGTCGCGCCCCGGCCGGAGCTGGACATTGTGAGCAAGCGCAGGCGGCAGACCGGGACACCTCCGCCTCCGCCCCAATCGCCCGGAAACGAGGGGCCGGCTCCGCGTTAACGCTTGAGCAAAAATTGGCAGCCGTCAAATCAGAGTGCCAATTTTTCTGCTAAAGACCCTTGCCCGGCACCCGCCATCGGCCTATGTCCGTGTCAGTTGCGGTAGCACTCGCCTACCATGACTGCTAACATTTGAAAAAACTTAGCCTTATCAAGCTATTAGGAGGACTGCATGAAATTCCGTCCGCTTCACGACCGCGTCGTGGTCAAGCGCATCGACGCCGAAGAGAAGACCAAAGGCGGTATCATCATTCCGGACAGCGCGAAGGAAAAGCCTTCCCAGGGCGAGATCCTGTCGGTCGGTCCGGGCGGCCGCGACGAGGCCGGCAAGTTGATCCCGATCGACCTGAACGTCGGCGACATCGTCCTTTTCGGCAAGTGGTCCGGCACCGAGGTCAAGATCGACGGCCAGGAAGTGCTGATCATGAAGGAAAGCGACATCATGGGCGTCATCACCGATGGCAGCGCCAAGAAGAAGGCCGCTTAAGAGCGCCCTCTCCCACCCAGAATTCCAACTTGTCCTGACACTCAAGGAAACCCAACATGTCCGCCAAAGAAGTCAAATTCGGCGTCGAAGCCCGTGACAAGATGCTCAAGGGCGTCGACATCCTCGCCAACGCCGTGAAGGTGACGCTCGGTCCGAAGGGCCGCAACGTCGTCCTCGACAAGTCGTTCGGCGCTCCGCGTATTACCAAGGACGGCGTCACCGTCGCCAAGGACATCGAGCTTGAAGACAAGTTCGAGAACATGGGCGCGCAGATGGTCCGTGAAGTGGCCTCGAAGTCGGCAGACGCTGCCGGCGACGGCACCACCACCGCGACCGTTCTGGCCCAGGCCATCGTGAAGGAAGGCGCCAAGGCTGTTGCCGCCGGCATGAACCCGATGGATCTGAAGCGCGGCATCGACCTCGCGGTCGAAGCGGTCGTTGCAGACCTCGTCAAGAACTCCAAGAAGGTCACCTCGAACGACGAGATCGCCCAGGTCGGCACCATCTCGGCCAACGGCGACAAGGAAATCGGCGATTTCCTCGCGAAGGCCATGGCGAAGGTCGGCAACGAAGGCGTCATCACCGTTGAGGAAGCCAAGTCGCTCGACACCGAACTCGATGTCGTCGAAGGCATGCAGTTCGACCGCGGCTACATCTCCCCCTACTTCGTCACCAACGCCGACAAGATGCGCGTTGAATTCGACGACGCCTACATCCTCATCAACGAGAAGAAGCTCTCCTCGCTGAACGAACTGCTTCCGCTGCTGGAAGCCGTCGTGCAGACCGGCAAGCCGCTCGTCATCGTTGCTGAAGACGTCGAAGGCGAAGCTCTCGCCACCCTCGTCGTCAACCGTCTCCGCGGCGGCCTCAAGGTTGCCGCTGTGAAGGCTCCGGGCTTCGGCGACCGCCGCAAGGCCATGCTGCAGGATATCGCGATCCTGACCGGCGGCCAGGCGATCTCGGAAGACCTCGGCATCAAGCTTGAGAACGTGACCCTGAACATGCTGGGCCGCGCCAAGAAGGTGATGATCGACAAGGAAAACACCACCATCGTCAACGGCGCCGGCAAGAAGGCCGACATCGAAGCCCGCGTTCAGCAGATCAAGGCGCAGATCGAAGAGACCACTTCGGACTACGACCGCGAGAAGCTGCAGGAGCGTCTGGCCAAGCTCGCAGGCGGCGTCGCGGTGATCCGCGTCGGCGGCGCGACCGAAGTCGAAGTGAAGGAGCGCAAGGATCGCGTTGATGACGCGATGCATGCGACCCGTGCGGCTGTTGAAGAAGGCATCGTGCCGGGCGGCGGCGTCGCCCTGCTCCGCGCCTCCGAGCAGCTCAAGCGCATCAAGACCGCGAACGACGACCAGAAGACCGGCGTCGAGATCGTCCGCAAGGCGCTCTCCGCTCCGGCCCGCCAGATCGCCATCAACGCAGGCGAAGACGGCTCGGTCATCGTCGGCAAGGTGCTCGAGAAGGAGCAGTATTCCTACGGCTTCGACTCGCAGACCGGCGAATACGGCAACCTCGTCACCAAGGGCATCATCGACCCGACCAAGGTCGTGCGTGCGGCGATCCAGAACGCAGCTTCGGTTGCGGCGCTGCTGATCACCACCGAAGCGATGATCGCTGAAGTGCCGAAGAAGGGTGGCGCTGGCGCACCGGCAATGCCGGGCGGCGGCATGGGCGGCATGGACTTCTGATCCAAGCGTCTTTCGCAGTTACGAAATGCAAAAGGCCCGGAGCAATCCGGGCCTTTTCTTTTCTGTCCGCTCCGCGTTGTCATTCCGAGGGCGGCGCGGCATTCTCATTCCGCGAGAATCCCCCGCGCCCCGCCTCACAACCCGCCGCGATATTGCGTCGGCGAGCAGCCGAAGCGCGCGCGGAAGCAGCGGTTGAAATAAGTCACTTCGTTGAAGCCGCTGGCCAGCGCAATATCCGACACCTTCAGCCTGTCGAAACGCAGGTCGGAGAGCATGGCGCGCGCCTTCTGCAGGCGCAATTCCAGCACCCGTTCGGAGAACGTCTCGCCGCTTTCAAACAACAGGTCCCGCACGTAGCGGTCGGACAGCCCGAGACTCTCCGCAATTGCGGCGGGTGAGAGCGAGGGATCGGCAAAGCGCGCCTCGATGATCGATAAAAGTTCACGCAGGCGGGCAGCACGCAGGCCGCGCGTCTGCGCGACCTGGGCTTCGTCGCCGCGCGCGCCCAGCGCCAGCGCGATCAGATCGGCGAGCATGGTTTCGGCATGCTGCATCAAAGGCAGCGATTCATGCACTTCATCGGCATTGAGCAGAAAATCGATGGTGTGCTCGAGGTGCCGCACAATCGGATCGCTTCTGTCGAGCGCGGTTACCGAGCGATCGTCGGCATGCGGCACGACCTTGAGAATCTGCGCGCGCGGGATCGAGGCCATCACCCATGAGGTGACGCCATCGGTGAAGCTCGAACATGGTTGCGCGATATTGTAGGCCATCACGCTGCCGTTCTTCATGGTGAGATCGCGATTACCCGCACTCCAGATTTGCGGCTTGGGGCTGCGATAAAATCCGATGTAGATGTCGTCACGGTCATTGGCGACATGCTTGCGGGTGCGAACGTAGTGGTTCGTGGTCGTGCTGAATCGGCTGACGCCGAGATTGCCGAGCATGACATTCCTGGACGACGTCGCGAACGGCTTGTCGTCAGCGTGCTTGATCTCGGCCGCGCCGAGCTGCTCCAGCCAGATATCGCGCCACAACATGAAGCGCGCCTTGTCACTCAAATGCGCGGGAAGCTGATCCGACGAGTAATCGACCTTCGGCATGTTCGCCTGCTGTATTGCAAATGGGTTCCCCTTCCTTACCACCCTACCACACGCCACCGTGAACGGCAGCGGCTGGCGACCCAACAGGTGGCACGAAAACGGGCAATACTTCCGCCTAAATCAAGCCCAGCGCCGTTAAGGTCAATCACAGCGATACAGCCCTGTGCATCGTTGTAACAGCGCAACACAGCGAACGATTTCCGCAGGCCTGCCGCCAAGTGCAATTGCTGTTCCGCCGCGTGCAAGACAGGCGAAGCGGAATCCCTCACATCACACAGCAGACGAGTACTGAGAAGGCATTTCAGGATGAAGACGTTGATTGCGACCGGCGCCATTCTTTCCATCGCGGCGTTATCGCCCGTTCTGGCTGCGCCCGAGGCCGCGCCGATCTTCAACTGGACCGGCTTCTACATCGGCGGCCACCTTGGCGGCGGCTGGAGCGACGATTCCGCAAAGGCAGCATTGACCGGGGCCGGAGCTTTCGATCCAGCCGTCATCGGCAACAATGCTTCGGGCATCGTGGGCGGCGGCCAGATCGGCTATAATTGGCAATTCACGTCGAACTGGCTGCTCGGCATCGAAGGGGACTCTTCCGGCACAAACATTCACGCCTTTGGCACGGCACCTTTTGCCTCCGGAGGCATTCCCTATCCGCCGGAACTCCACCATGAGGCCACCCGAGACATCAATTGGCTTGCATCGATCCGGGGCCGCCTGGGATATTCATCCAATCATTGGCTCGTTTACGTGACGGGCGGCGGGGCGTGGGGCAGCATCAGCTACCGGACCAATATTACGCTCGTTGTCCCGCTCACTCCCCAGTCTTTTGACACAACGTCGTCGGGGTGGGTCATCGGAGGCGGCGTTGAATACGCTGTGACCAGCAACTGGACCGCTCGCGTCGAATATCTCCATTACGACTTCGGAGATACGACCGTGGCGAACGTCCCGGCCGCTGCTCCCAACGCCGCGCTGATCACGACTTTCAACAACAAGATCGACGTGGTTCGCGCGGGTGTGAACTACAGGTTCTGATCCGGATTCCGCCGATATTGCCTGAGGGGCGTTGTCTCGATCGTCACGATCCAAAAAGCGCGTGCACGTGCGTCTTCGACGCTATGGCGCGGGATGCGGTGGCTGCGTGCGGTGTTCAACGTCCGGGCTGAATGATCGGGCGCACGCGCCACTAAGAGCCAGACGAAGTTACATCTTAGTCCGCGTGCTTGAGGATGGTCTTCAACAGTCCGGGAAAGCGCGCGTTGATGTCGGCCACGCGCACGGCATTGCGATGCTCGACGCCCTGCTTGGTGGTGTGGATCAGGCCCGCCTCGCGCAGCACGCGGAAATGATTGGACAGCGTCGACTTGGCCATGTTGCATGGGCCCACCGCCGTGCACGACATGCAATCCTTCTGGCCGATCAGGCTCTTGACGATCATCAGCCGCGCCGGATCGGCCAGCGCGGCGAGCACGCCGGCCAGCGTGATGTCCTGCCTCGCGGGATGAACGAACTGCACCATAAAAATAATATAGGACGCCCCTTGAACTGGTTCAATAGTTCAATATTTCGGAACTATTGGATAATTGATCCAAGAGAGACATCAGGCGGGATAAAGGGAACAGGACATGACAAAGAAACTTGAAGGCAAGGTCGCGCTGGTCACCGGCGCATCCAAGGGCATCGGCGCGGAAATCGCGCTTCAGCTCGCAGACGAAGGCGCCAGCGTCGCCGTCAACTACGCGTCGAGCAAGCAGGGCGCGGACGATGTGGTGGCGAAGATCAAGGCCAGGGGCGGCAAGGCCGTCGCCGTGCACGGCAACCTCTCCGAGGCGAAGGCCGCGAAGTCCGTCGTGGCGGACACGGTGAAGGCGCTCGGGCCGATCGACATTCTGGTCAACAACGCCGGCGTCTACGAGTTCGCCCCGCTCGAGGCCATCACGCCGGAGCACTTCCACAAGCACTTCGACCTGAACGTGCTGGGTCTCCTGCTGGTCTCGCAGGAAGCCGTGCAGCACTTCAATGCGAACGGCGGCAGTATCGTCAACATCTCGTCGGGCGTCTCGACCATCGCGCCTCCGGGCTCGGCGGTCTACACCGCGACCAAGGCGTCGGTGGATGCGATCACGTCGGTGCTGTCGAAGGAGCTCGCCGCGAAGAAGATCCGCGTCAACGCGGTCAATCCCGGCATGATCGTCACCGAAGGCGTGAAGTCCGCGGGCTTCCATGAAGGCGAACTGCGCACCTGGCTCGAAACCGCCACCCCGATGGGCCGCGTCGGAAAGGTCGAGGAGATCGCCTCGGTCGTCACCTTCCTCGCCTCCGAAGGCGCGTCCTACATCACCGGCGAAACGCTGCACGTGACCGGCGGATTCAAGTAAGCGGCAGCCACAACCGGGCGCGGTGCGGCATTCCTCATTGCCGCTCCGCAAACCTGGAATCTCGAACAAATAAATACGACATGCAAAACCCCGGCAGCGATGCCGGGGTTGATTATGCTGCGGCGATACTGCCGGACCGGGTCAGGGCATCGTCAAAGTCAACGTGCTGCGCCGCGCGCCGCTCGATTGCAGCGATCGCATCCGCAAGTTTTCCCGCTTCGACCGGCCGCGCCATCAGATAGCCCTGCCCTTCATCGCAGCCCTCGCGCGCGAGAAAACGCAGTTGTTCCTCAGTCTCGATGCCCTCGGCAAGGACGGGAATTCCGAGACTCTTGCCCAGCGCCAGCACGGTCCGCACAATGGCGACGGCAGACATGTTTTCGGGAATTTTCCGGACGAACGACTGGTCGAGCTTGATCTTGTCGAACGGAAACGCGTGCAGCGTCGCCAGCGACGAATAACCGGTGCCAAAATCGTCCATCGCGACTGTTACGCCCATGCCCTTCAGTCTGCGAAGAACGTGCATCGCGCTGGTCTGGTCTTTCATCAACGACGATTCGGTGATCTCGACTTCAAGCCGCGATGGAGACAGACCTGTTTCCAGCAGGATCGTGTGAATGGTTTCCACCAGATCGGGCTGTTTGAGCTGAACCGGTGACAGATTAACGGCCACGACGCCCGGAACCTTGCCCTCGGCCGCATCGCGACAGGCGGTTCTCAAGGCCCAGATGCCCATCGGAATGATCAGTTCGGATTCCTCGGCGAGCGGGATGAATTCCCCCGGCGAGACGACGCCGCGGGTCGGATGATTCCAGCGCATCAGGGCCTCCGCCCCCCGGATCGATCCGTCCGCCAGGGACGTCTGCAGCTGATAGCAGAGGTGAAGCTCGTTGCCCTCGATGGCGGAGTGAAGGTCGCGCGCCAGAGCGCGGCGGTCGCGCGCCGGTTCATCCATCCGCTGATCGTAACGGCCTGTCGTTCCCCGCTGGGTGATTTTGCAGCGATGCATGGCGAGCTTGGCGTTGCTCAGCAACTGATCGCGCTCCGGCGTATCGGTCGGGAAAATGGCATAGCCGATCGAAGCCGTCAGCTTGACCGGCGTACCCTTTGCATTGAACGGTTCGCGCAGTGCCGCGCTGATACGCTCTGCGAATTGCTGCGCCGTGACCGGCTGATTTCCGGACATTTGCAGGGCGAGAAACTCATCGCCGCCTTGCCGCGCCAGAAATTCTCCGGGCTGCAGAATCCGGCGAATGCGTTCAGCAACCTCGATCAGCACGAGATCTCCGACGCTGTGCCCGAACACGTCGTTGACGTCCTTGAACCCGTCGATATCGATGGAGAACGCGGCGAGCTTGTGAGCTTTCTCGTGGGCGTCCGAGACATCGAAAGCCAGACGCTCGTTAAAGGCGACACGATTTGGCAGGCCGGTCATCGTGTCGTTGAACGACAATTGATAGATCCGCTCCGCTGCCTCGGTGCGCGAGCGCAGATCGATGATGTACGACGAAAAGCCGCTGCCGATGACGAGCAGCACCGCGCCGACGACGCCGATCGCGAGGGTGTGCGCCGAGACAAGATTCGGCGGCAGGGGGACAGCGCTGTCGGCAATGAAGTGATGAGACGCCAGCAGCGTGTAATGCATGACACATACGAGAAACGTCATCACGACAGCCGCGCCGTGGCGGCAGTAACGGGTCACGGGCCGGTTCGCCCGGTTGACGGACAAGGCTCCGAGCCCAAGCCCGAAAATGATGCTGATCGCGATGCCGAACCAGTTCCAGGTGACGGTGCCGGCGACGTGCCATCCCTTCAGGCCGACGTAGTGCATGGCCAGAATGCCTGCGCCAACCACCATGCCGCCGAGTTCGGGAGCGAGCGACGGCCGCTTGCGGCTGCCGATTTCAAACCCGAGCGCGCATGAGACGATCGCAATCAGAAGAGCGCCCGCGACGGGCGCGAGATCGAAGCCGCTGGGCAACAGCGGCGCCTGAGACAGGATGGAGATGAAGATGGAAGCCCAGAGGGCAGCGCCGGTACCAAGCGAGGCCATGAACAGCCAGCCATAGCGGGTGGCTCCCTCTGTGGCGCGGGCCCGGGCGAAATGGCGCATTCCAACCCAGGTGCCGAACAGGCACACCGCGGCGGCAATGAAAATCAACCCGTGATGATAAACGAACAACAGATTTGAATAATTGGACATTGCGAACTCCGGGACTACCAGATCGCATACGTATTAATCCCGCGTTTCGGACGCGTTTCCATGTCCAGAACGTGCAAACAGCCTTTCCAGCCGGTGAAGACGCTGGGGCGCGGGCCGGCTTAACGGCCCCCGAGACAGGAATTATTCACGATGTTTTGCCGCATTGATGAGAGCGTTTCGCCGCTGATACGAGGCCACCAGCGCGGCCAGGGCGTCGGCCGATGCGATCATTGAGGTGCTGTCGAAGGAGCTGGCGCGCGCAAGATCCGCGTCAGCGCGGTCAATCCGGGCATGATCGTCAGGGCTTCAAGTCCGCGGGCTTCCATGAAGGCGCGCTGCGCACCTGGATCGAAACCGCCATCCCGATGCGCCGCGTCGGCAAGGTCGAGGAGATCGCCTCGGTCGTCACCTTCCTCGCCTCCGAAGGCGCGTCCTGCAGCGATGCCGGGGGTTTATGTTTGCGGCAAAGAGTAGTGCAAACGTATCGACAGCCCTTTACTTTGAACGCACGCAATAGTTGAGTGATGCAATAAACAAAATTCAGGTGGGTTATGACTGCAAAATTGCGCATCAAGGCGAAAGGAATTGAAATCGAATGGGAGGGCGAAGTCGAATATCTAAAGAACGACCTCCCGGATCTAATCTCGGCCATTGTAGATGCGTTAGGTGTAGGAGTATCCGACGATGAGATCGACGAGATCGAAACGCTGGCTGTCGGCTCCGATAAGAAATTTACGACTGCCGCGCTCGCTGCAAAAATTCAGCCAAAATCGGCCCCCGAGCTCTTCAAAGTCGCTCTCGCTAAGTTGCAACTAAGTGACAAAATTGAACCAGCTTCGCGGGCGCAGATTCACAGCGAGATGAAAAATGCACCTAAATTTTATAAGCCATCGATGCGGGGCAATTTGGGTAAGACAATTGACGGTCTGCTCGGCGCTGGAGAAATCAACGAGCCTTCGTCTGGAAATTTCGCACTAACTCAATCTGCTCAAGAACTGATTCAGACAAAGATATGATTCGTGACCGAGCTTCGTGACGCACTTACGCGCAAAGACATTTCCAAAACAGAAAAGTACTTGCTCATCGTGGGCCATCACGATGGTCCTGTCATGAATGCCGATATCAAGACGATCGCGAAAGAAAACGGCTGGAAAGATGGAGCAAAATCTGCTCCGGCGGCCTTCCTTGGCAAAAGCCCACATGCTCTTTTACTTCCCACGGGCTGGACATTAACTGGTCCGGGACGCTCCACCCTTGAGAACCGAGGCTTAATGTCCGCAATCGGCGTACTCACGCCCGTGACTCAAAGCTTGGAGAAATACGTCCTTGACCTTCGCGATCCGGACAAAGCGCGTTTCGTGGAGGAGGCAATTGCCTGCGTTAGGAACAAATCCTATCGGGCTGCGATTGTGCTGACCTGGGTCGGTGCAGTCTATCTTCTTTACAGTCACGTTCTTAATCACAAGCTTTCCGAGTTTAATTCGGAAATGCAAAGAAGATTTCCTAAGAGCAAGCCCGCGGCAACGAGCGACGACTTAGCTCAAGCGGTTAAGGAAGCTGAATTCTTAAATATACTTGAACACATAAAGATCATCACTAAGGCCGAAAACAAGGAGCTAACGGGCTGTCTGGATCGACGCAATACAGCTGGCCACCCTAACTCGCATACATTTACGGAGGTGGGTGTTGGCAGCCACGTCGAAACGTTGATCACTGCTGTCTATCGACGTTTCTGATACAGACTGATTTGCTCGTTCCCCGTGTGACCCATGATTGCTGCAATATTTGCAATATTTCGTGATGGGGACGCCAATCCCCGCTCTCCAAACCTCTCTTATGTTGATCCCATCCCGCCTCGTCATGAGGGGCGTTTCGCGATCGTCACGATACGCGGGGCGGGATGCGGTGGCCGCGCGCGGCGTCAGATCCGGCACATGAAAAGTGCGCCGGATGACGACAGCGCAGCACGCGGACGGTTGAAGTCGTGTGGTCCTGGCGCCGCGATGCTGGCGTCGAACGGAGACATCGAGCCGTCGCTTCGTTCGCGAAGAAGGCGGAAGATCGTAGTTTCCAGAACGGTGGCGAAAGAGCCCGTCCACCGGGGAGAGCGCGAAACAGGCCGTTCCAACCATTGCGTGCGGAACGCCGGATGAAAACGGCGTGTTCGTGGTGACTATGCTCGTGTGCTTTTCACTTTTGCACACGGGGCTGCGGATGCGCTCGCGCATCCGGCGTTCCGCGCGCCCTCACTCAGGGCGAAGCGATGAAAGCAATTCGGGCGCCCCCGCGCCGTCATAACAACAGGGGTGATGGCGCGTGGCTTCTGTCGGCGCGGGTTGTCTTTGGCGCGAACGGGGCAAGCCCCGCGCGCGGGCTGTTTGAATCGGTGGATCTGAAATGCAACGGATCGTCATCCTGAGGTGCGAGCGCTTGCGAGCCTCGAAGGATGACAACGACGCGAACCGTGCATCCTTCGAGGCTCGCCGCAAACGCGGCTCGCACCTCAGGATGACGCGAACACGCCATGTTGCCCCACCCTCGATGTCGTCCCCGCGAAGGGGGGACCCATAACCACTAAGCGTTATGATGACGAAGGAAAGAATTGTCCCGCTCCCAACAACACGATGGTTCAGGAAGTATGGGTCCCCGCCTTCGCGGGGACGACCGGAGAGAGAGAGAGAGAGAGAGAGAGAGAGAGATCACGTCTCACGCGGGAATGAAGCCCCCGCGCCTTGCCCTCCCTTGAGCCCGCCGGATAAGATGCGCGGCTTTTCACAAACCCTGTATTTCGCGGATTTTCGGGAACGTTGAGCACCATGCGCCGGACTGATCTTGAGGTGTTGCGTATCGCATTGTGTGCCGCTGTCATCCTGGCGCACGCGCTCATCATTTTCTCGGCGGACCCCAACTATCACATCAAGAGCGCGGAGCCGTCGCAGTTCGCCACCCTCGCGACCGAGTTCATCCGCATCTCTGCGATGGCGACGTTCTTCACCATCGCGGGCTATACCGCGGTGGCCTCGCTGCGCGCGCGCGGGCCGCTGGAATTCGCCAGGACCCGCGTGGTGCGGCTGTTCGTTCCGCTACTCTTCGGGGTCGTGACCTCCGGCACCATCATCAAATACATCGAGATGATGCAGGGCCGCGATTTCGGCTTCCACGGCCTGCGCAAGGCCCGCACCCTGCAGCAGATGCTCGATGTCGATCCCAGCGTCCCGCTCGGCTTTTTCGATTTCTTCCCGCGCAATCTCGGCATCCTGAACCTGCTGACATGGTCGCATCTCTGGTTCCTCGGCTACCTCCTCATCATCTCGCTGATGCTTCTGCCGCTGCTGGTGCTGCTGGCGCGCCGCGCGCCGGACCCGTCGAAGCTGAATGCCGCGGTGCTGTTTCTGCCCGCGCTGCCGCTCGGCCTCTACCTCGCGGCGTTTGACGGCTACTGGCCGTTCCTGCCGAACCTGATCGGCGACCGGACCAACTTCTTTTACTTCGCGATGTACATGACGTTCGGCGCCATGATCGCGGCATGGCCGGGGATCGACGTGCAGTTACGCGCGCAGGCGCCGCGCTTCGCGGTCCTGATGGCGCTGGCCTTCGCCGGCGTGGCGTATTTCGGCGTCTCCACGCCGGGACGCGTGTTTGTCGGACTGACGGCGTGGTTCTGCGTCTGCGCCGCGCTCGGCTTCGCCATTCGCTTCAAGCCCGCCGTCGCCACGCCGGCGCTGACATACCTCGCCGCGGCCACGCTGCCGGTCTACATCATCCACCATGCGGTGCTGCTGCTGATCGGCGTTGAGGTGATGAACCTGCCGCTGCCGGTCTGGAGCAAGGTTACGGTGATCCTGCTCGCGACCCTCGCGGTTTCGCTGGCGATATATCACTGGCTGATCCGGCCGTGGCGGCCGATGCGATGGCTGCTCGGCATGGGCACCGCGCCCGCCGCCGTGTCCCGTGCACCGGACAGCGCAGCGGCAAAGCCCGCGCTGTCGCAATGATGCAGGCTTTGCGCGCGGTTACATGCTCGCGACGACGACCAGGCGGCGCACTTCGCCGCGCTGATAGGCTTTCAGGAATGCGTTGTAGTCCTTGAACGACACGCAGCCGTTGGAATCGCCGTTCGGCCCGAGCATGTAGGTGTGCGCAAGGAGTCCGGTGCGGCCGTGGATCGCGCCCTCGCCGCCCACCGGTGTCAGCCGCAGCGCCGCCACGCCGTGAAACAGCGATTCGCGCGGCTTGAGCGTGTAGATGTGCGGCGGCGTCGCGCCGTGCATGCGGACATTGACGTAGCGCGGATCGTCGAGCTTCGATCCGAGGCCGGAATGCGCCTCCAGCTTCGAGCCGTCCGGCATGTACACGGTGCGCGCGGTGATGTCGTAGATCGCGGTGAGCTTGTCGTCTTCGCTCGAACCCGCCGGGGTTGCCGAGGTGCCGTCGTTCATCACGCCGCCATCGGAGCCGGCATAGGCCAGCACGGGACCCGGCGCGGGTGTCTTGCCGAACAGTTTGTCGAACAGGCTCGGCGTCTTGGAGGCCATTGCGGCGAGCGCGGCGTTCTTCGCCCGCTCCACCATCTCGGAGTGGCCGGGCTTGACGCGAGGCTGCTGCGCGAACTTGAAGTCGCCCGGGCGCGAAGCCGGAAGCGGAATGCTGGCGACGCGCGCAGGTGTCGTCGGCGGCAGCGCGACATCGGGCGCCCTGGCGATCTCCGCCCGCGACGGGCCGGGCTTCGGCGTGTCGGGCGCAGCAACGACGGTCGGCTTGAACGTCACCGGCGGCGCGCCGAGCGAATGGGTCACGTCCATCAGCGCGGCGTAGTTCTTCTGCTCGACGGTGAGTGCGGGCGGCTCGTCGGCGGCAACGTCGGTGAGCGCGGTAAAGCGATCGGCAAACGCCTGCCGGTCGAGGCCGGGGCCTGCGGGGACGAACACGACACGCGCGTCGCGCGACGCCAGTTCATAGCCGGTGCCGAATGGGTTGCTGCCGAACACATTGCTGTAGAGCGTCCAGCCGCAGGCAAGCGTCACGAACGCAATCGCTGCGCCGCCTGCAATATTCAAAGGGCTGGAGGTCCCCTTGGAACGTCCGTGGTGGTGGGCCGTGAAGCCGGTACGCGCAACAGAACTGGTACTCATACGCCTTGCATCCAGAACAATCCCACCTTGTCCTTCCGGCTGCATTCGGCAGTTCACGCGCGAACAGCGCATGCGAAAGCGGGCCAGCGTCAGTTGCCTTGCGGAGCTTGGAGTTCCCCACGCGACATCTTGCAAAGGTGCGGAGCGGCATTAAGGCGGCATTTAGTTAAATGCGGATTAAGTGAGGGCAGATGTAAGGCAGACCCTCAGACCAGCCGGGTTCCATCAATCCTCGTCGTCATCGGGCGGCGGCGGAGGCGCTTTCCGGGACGGCTGTTGCGCGGACCGCGGCTGGTTCGCCGCGCGCGGCGGATTGAACACCGCATAACAGGCCGGGCTGAGCCGCGGGCCCGCGTTCCGCAGACAAGTCTCGACACGGCCGCCGTCGGGGATGAACTGTCCGCACAGGCGCATGGCATCCGGCGTGCAGGCCTCGCGCTCCTGCTCGGTTCCCTGCGCGAAGCACGGCTGCACGCAGACAACGACGGCCAACGCAACAAAACCGGCAACCTTCCCCATAGACCGCCTCCCTGGATAGATCGATGGTAGTGAGCCAACGCATCGGCCGTCAAAGCCGTTCCCGCATCATTTCTCCGCATTGCGCGCAAATAATGAGCGCGCGGCGGCAACGTTTGGGAAGCAACGGAACGCGGATTTTATTGAGGCCCGCCGAGCTCGGGCGCGGGCGAGCGGTCGAGCGTCTCGCCTTTCACGCCGTCGAGCAGGTCGATCTGGTAAGTCTCGAACCCGACGCCGCTGCGCTTGCGGGTGAGTTCGGCCAGTTTTTCGGAGCGGGCATACCTCGCACGGTAATACGGACTGGAATCCACCGGACCAATCAGCAGCGCTTTGCCCTTCAGCAGATTCGCATCCGGCTCCTGCATGAAGGTCCAGCGATAGCGCTGCTGGAACTGCGCGACACATGTCCCCTTCGGCAGATAGAACATCATCCATGACGTGGTGCCGTAGTCCGCCGCCAGCACGCAGCTTGCGTTTTGTTTGATGCGGAGCGCTTCGATCTCCCTGGCCAGTTCAGGCCAGCCGACCCCGACGCTGCGCACGGTGGCATCACGGCGGAAGCCGGTGAGCAGCCCGGTGTTGGTCTGCACGATCAAAACCACGAACAAAATTACGCCGATCGGCAGCGCGAGACGGCGCGACCAGTTCACCGTACGCTGCTCGCGCGCCTTCCATGTCGTGCCCCACACGGCGAATGCGGCCGCGATCGCGAATGCCGGATAGATCGGTCCGAGCCAATTGGCCTCCACACGGGCGTGCAGCGAGTGCCAGACGAAGTAGAGAAAGATCATCCAGACGCTGATGTTGATCAGCGTGGCGCTCGCAGCGTTCGCCGCCCTGCCCCGCGCCAGCGCGTAGAGGCCGAGCACACCAAGGATGAAGACGGACGGCGTTGCGAATGCGAACTGCGTCGGAATCATTTCGCCGAGATACTTGAGCGTCATATCCGCGACGCGCGCGCGGCCAAGCTGCTTAATGAACGACACCCATTGATGATCGGCATTCCACAGGATCACCGATGAGAAGATCGCAACGGCGACGATGCCGCCGGCATAAAGCCACGGCGATGCCAGCCACCGCCGCTGGTCCTTCACCAGCACCAGCCACAGCAGGATCTGCGCGCCGAAAAACAGCGCGGTGTATTTCGAGAGCAGTCCGAAGCCCGCCGCTGCGCCGACGCCAAGCCACCAGATACCGCGGCCGGTCTCCAGAATTTTGGCGAGGAAGTACAGGACAAAGGCCGCTGCCACCATCAGCGGCGCATCCGGCGTCACGATGGTGGTCCCTACCGACGCCATCAGGGTGGCGTTGAGCAGGATCGTCGCCGTCGCGGCGATCCGGGAATCATCGAACAGAATCCGCGCGGCGCGATAGACCGCCCAGCTCATCGGCAGCGCCAGCAGGATCGATACCAAGCGAACACCGAATTCCGTGTCACCCGCGATCATAGTGCCGAGCCGGATCACCACCGCGACCATCGACGGATGATCGTAGTACCCGCCGGCCAGATGCTTCGACCATGTCCAGTAGTACGCCTCGTCAAAGGTCAGCGGCGTGAACGCCGCCGCGACCAGACGAAGCAGCACCAGCGCGGCCACGGTGAAAGCCGCACCGCGCGCCAGTTTCGTCTCGGAAATCATTTTGCGCGCCAGACGAAGAGACTGGACACGCCGTAGTTCCAGACCACGCCCATCAGCGCACCCGCCGCGCCCGCGAGCCACCAGATCGGCTCCTGATCGAACACGGTCGCCGCAACGCCGACGTTGGCGAGAAGCCCGACGCTGCAAACGAGATAGAACAGCAGGAGACCGCGAATGAGAGCACCGCCCTTCAGGCGCTGGTCTCGATACGTGAGCTGGTTGTTGAGCAGAAAGTTTCCGGTCATCGCGACAAACGCAGCGACGCCTTGAGCTTCGGCGAACGGGACGTTGAGCGCAAGCGACGTGTACAGCGTGGCGAAGTGAACGAAGAGACCGATCGCACCGACCAGCGCGAACAGCAGGAAGCGCAGCGACACCAGATCGCCGGTCAGCTTGGCCAGCACGAGACCGAGGAAGTCCAGCACGACCAGCGAATCCAGTTTGCTCTCGCCGTGCTGGCGCGCGCCGAACGAAAACGGTACCTCGACCACGCGGAGCTTTCCCCCGGCAGTCGCCACGATATCCAGCAGGATCTTGAAGCCCTGCACCGACAGCGACGGCGCAAGCTGCTCGAACCGTTCGCGGCGGATCATGAAAAACCCGCTCATCGGGTCGGCGATTTCGACATGCAGCAGCTTCTTTGCGATGTTGGTCGCAAGCACGCTGCCGCCAAGGCGCGCACTCCCGAAACTGCCGGTGTCGCCGCCGCTGACATAACGGCTGCCGACCACGAGTTCGGCCTGCCCCGATTGCAGCAGTCCGAGCATCTTGGGCAATTGGGTTTCGTCATGCTGAAGGTCGGCGTCCATCACCGCGACATAGGGCGCGCTTGAGGCCAGGATGCCTTCGATACAGGCGCCGGACAGCCCGCGACGGCCGATCCGGCGAATGCACCGAACCCGGGTGTCGGTCTGGGCCAGTTGACGCGCAACCTCCCAGGTCCCGTCGGGAGAATTGTCATCGACGAAGATGACCTCCCACGCGATGCCGGACAGCGCGGCGTCCAGCTTCGCAAAAAGCTTGGGAACGTTGTCGCGCTCTTTGAAAGTCGGCACCACGACACACAATTGACGTGAAGGTGCTGCCCCGGGTGAGATGGCCTCAGTCATGGAGCCAGCGTATATCCGGGGGACCGGACGATGCCAAGACGCCCTGCCGGGACGCGATTTCGATGCGATAATGGCCGGAAATCGGGTGGCCTGGGCATTCAGGGGTCCAGAAATGCCAACGACCACGGAGGGAAACCAGTGAGAGAATCAAGTCTGCGCGTACATCCGGCGCGCTCAACTTCTCACGGTTCTTCTCGTGGTCGTCCCGGCAATGGAGCGGAAGCTGCAACATTGCCGATAGAAACGAGATAGGTACGCAACCGGCGTTCCGCAAGGGTCTCCAAGGGAAACGGGAAATGGCTAAGAAATCAGGTCAAATTCATATCGGGATCGGCGGCTGGACCTTCGCGCCCTGGCGGGGCGTGTTCTATCCGGAGAAGCTGACCCAAGCGAAAGAACTGTCCTACGCCGCCTCCAAGCTGACCTCGATCGAGATCAACGGCACCTATTACGGCTCGCAGAAGCCGGAAAGCTTCCGCAAATGGGCCAGCGAAGTCCCGGACGGCTTTATCTTCTCGGTCAAGGGCCCGCGGTTCGCCACCAACCGCCGCGTGCTGGCGGAGGCCGGGGATTCCATCAAGAGGTTCTACGATTCCGGCGTCACGGAAATGGGCGACCGGCTAGGCCCCGTGCTGTGGCAGTTTGCGCCGACCAAAAAATTCGACGAAGCCGACTTCGGCGCCTTTCTCGACCTGCTGCCACGCAAGTTCGACGGCCTCACCCTGCGCCATGTGGTCGAAGTGCGAAATGACAGTTTCTGCACGCCGGCGTTCATCGCGCTGCTGCGCAAGCATAACGTCGCGGTGGTCTACGCCGATCATGCGAAGTATCCGGCGATCGCCGACATAACCTCCGATTTCGTTTACGTCCGCCTCCAGACCGGCAAGGATACGGTGAAGACCGCCTACCCGCCCAAGGAACTGGATGCATGGGCCAAGCGATTGACGTTGTGGGCGCAGGGCAGCGAGCCCGATGACCTTGCCCGTTCCGACAAGACGCCGCCGAAGAAAGAACCCCGCGATGTATTCGCCTATGTGATCCACGAGGGAAAAATCCGGGCTCCGGCTGGGGCGATGGAATTGATCGAGCGCGTGACGTGAGCGAACGAGGACGGGAGACAGCATGGCCAAAGCCAAAAAGCTCTTCACTATCGGCTACGAACAAACGCCGCCGAAGGCGGTTCTCGATGAACTGCAACACGCCGGCGTGAAGCTGCTCGCCGACGTGCGGGCGATCGCATCATCGCGACGTCCGGGCTTTTCCAAGACCCAGCTTGCCGCTGGTCTTGATGAGCGCGGCATATCCTACGTCCATCTGCGGGGCCTCGGCACACCAAAGGATGGCCGCGAAGCCGCGCGCAGCGGCGACATGAAGACGCTGTCGAAAATCTATCACGCGCATCTGAAAACCCCGCAGGCGCGCGCGGAGATGGACGAGCTTGCGGCACTGGTGATGAAAGCCGGACCGGTCTGTATTCTCTGTTACGAGCGCGATCACACAGCCTGCCATCGCAAGTTCATCGCCGAGATCATTGAGGACCGCGAAGGCGTGAAGATCGAAAACCTGGTCGCCCCGCAGTTCTGAGTTATCCACAGGCTGGCGGAAAATTTTTGCAGCCCGTTCACGGCGCGTTCCCGCTCGTTCGCTAGACGAACTTCTCCTTTGACGCTCTAATCACGTGGCATTTTTACGTAAGTATTTTTGTGTCCGGGGCTTGGGGGCTCCATGCGTTGCGTTGGAAGGGTGCGCGCGTTTTGCGTCGCCGCCGCCGCGTTGCTTTGCGGAGGCTCTCCAACTGCGGCCGATCCCCTGAATGATCTTCTGCTGCCACCGGCCAGCGCTCTCAGCGGCGGCGCATATCCGGAGAAGTTTCTCTATTTCAGCGGGTTCGATCTCTGGCGCAGTGGCGGCTCTTTCTACGGCGGCCTTCAGTGGGCACCCGGTGGCCTCAATCAGGATGGCTTCACCCTCAAGCTGCTCCTTGCGCAAAGCAGCTACCGTTATCTCGCCGGCAGCACCAACATTCGCGGCACTGGACTGCTCGGCGCCGTCCTGCCGGGCTGGCGGATCAAGCGCGGCGACTTCGAAATCAAGGTCTTCGCCGGTCCCGATGTCCAGAACCATCGCTACTCTCCGGACGATCCAGGGAACGGCCTGCGCGGTACTCACGTGGGACTGCGTGTCGCCGCGGATCTCTGGTGGGAGCCGACGGCGACAATGATGCTGGCATCGTCGATCTCCGGCTCGACCATCGGCAACAGTTTCGGTGTGCGCGCCGCTGCCGGCTGGCGCGTCATGGATCGGTTCTGGGCGGGGCCTGAAATGGAAACGTCGGGCGATGCGGTCTATCGGCAGTACCGGATCGGCGCCCACCTGACATCGTTCAAAATGTCGGCTTTCGAGTGGTCGCTCGGCGCAGGCTATGTCCAGGACAACAGCCACCGCTCCGGAGTCTATGGGCGCATCGGCGTGCTGACGCGCCGGTAGCCCAAGCCTGGACTTTGGTCGACTCCAAACCTAAGGACCGTTGAAGCGTGTGATTTCGGTCATACTTCAACGCTTCTTTCCTTCCCGTTTCAGGACACGCAATGCTTTCTTCGTGGGTTTCGGCACGCCTTGCCACACGCGGCATCCACTATGGCTGGGTCATGGTAGCTGTGACGTTCCTGACGGCGCTGATCAGTTCGGCCTCCGTGGGCGCCCCGGGCGTGTTTATCCTGCCTCTGGAAAAGGAGTTCGGCTGGAGCACGACGCAAATATCCTCTGCGCTGTCGATCCGCCTGCTGCTGTTCGGTCTGATGGCCCCTTTCGCCGCCGCGCTCATGGTGCGCTTCGGCCTGCGCAACGTGGTGATTTCCGCGTTGACCATCATTTCGGTGGGCCTGCTCGCGTCGCTGGCCATGACCCAGGCCTGGCATCTGATCGCGCTGTGGGGATTCGTGGTCGGATTCGGCACAGGCATGACCGCGATGGTGCTGGGTGCAACCGTCGCCACACGCTGGTTCGTGGCGCAGCGCGGACTGGTCGTCGGAATTCTCGCAGCAAGCGTTGCGACCGGTCAACTCATCTTCCTGCCCGTCATGGCTTACCTCACCGAAACCTTCGGCTGGCGCACAGCCATGGGCACCATGTGCGCGATGCTGGCATTCGCCGCCGTGACAGTCCTGCTGTTCATGAGCGACCGGCCGTCGGATCTGGGTTTGCGTCCTTATGGTGATAACAGCAGCGCTCCCCTCCCGGCGACGCCACTCGCCACCTCGATCATCGCCGCTGCGTTCGCGGCGCTTCGCGATGCGTCGAAAACCCGCGTGTTCTGGATTCTGTTCGGCACATTCTTTGTCTGCGGCGCAAGCACCAACGGGCTGGTCCAGACCCATCTCATTCCGATGTGTGCGGACTTCGGGATTCCCGCGACAACATCAGCAAGCCTGCTCGCCGCCATGGGCATTTTCGACTTCGTCGGCACCATAGCATCCGGCTGGCTTTCGGACCGTTACAGCAATCGCTGGCTGCTGTTCTGGTATTACGGCCTGCGCGGACTCTCGCTCGTGTTCCTCCCGTTCACCGATTTCTCGTTCTACGGGCTGTCGCTGTTCGCCGTGTTCTACGGTCTCGACTGGATCGCCACCGTCCCGCCGACCGTGAAGCTGACGGCCAAGCACTTCGGTCCTGAACGCGCGGCGATGGTGTTCGGCTGGATTTTCGTCGGACATCAGCTTGGATCGGCAGCGGCCGCATTCGGCGCGGGCCTGACGCGAACATTGTATGAAAGCTATCTGCCGGCGTTCTTTGCCGCGGGCATCCTCTGTCTGATCGCAGCGGCGGTCATGATGCTGCTCAGGCCAAATCCGAAACCAGCAACCGCATAACCGGTCAACCCAGACGCCAGACCGCCATGGGCTGTTCATAACCTTTCACCGCGACCTCGCCGAGCGAAACCGCGTCGGCGCATGCTTCGCCGAGAGATTCGCGGACGGCGGATGAGATCAGAAACTGTGAATTGAACTCCTTGTTGAGGGCTTCAAGCCGCGCCGCGAAATTCACCGTGTCGCCGATGACGGTATATTCCTTGCGCCGCGGCGATCCGATATTGCCCGCGACGACTTCACCGAAATGAAGCCCGATCCCGATATTCAGCGCCCAGGAATTTCCTTCGTTGTTGCGTGATACCGCGACCAGCATCTCTCGTGCCGCATCGACACCGCGGGCCAGCGCATCAGGCGACTCGAATGGCGCACCGAAAATCGCCAGAAAGCCATCGCCAAGAAACTTGTTCACGATGCCACCGTGGCGATCGACGATCTCGACCAGCACCGCGAATATGCCATCCAACCGGTCGACGACTTCTTGCGGGGTGCGCGACCGGGCAGCGGCGGTGAAGCTGCGGAAATCGACAAACATGACGGCGACACGGCGGGTGTCACTCGCGGTGCTTGTTCCTTCCGTCAGCAGGCGTTCGACGACCTGCGGCGACACGTGCTGGCCGAACAGATTGGTCACCCGGTCGCGCGCAGACGCAGCGGCGATACTCTTCTCGAACTGCCTGCGCAACTGAACGCCAACCGCTCCTGCGAGCACCCCGCCAGTAAAGACGATCATGCTGCGCGCGAAGTGGTACTCAAATTCCGGCGGCGCATCGGGATGATAAAGCATCGCCATCGCAAGCAGCTCGGCGGCGGCGACAAATCCGGTGAAGGTCGACAGCCAGAAATCAAGCCGCAATGTGGAAAGGATGATGAAAACGAAATAGACCAGCGGTGCGACGAAACCGAGCGCCGTGACCGACCCCATGTTGTCGATATGTAGCGCAAGCGCGATCGTCGGCATGCTGGTTTCGATGAAGGCGCTTGCGTAGCGCCTTGCGACAGATACGTCCCGGTCAAGCTCGAGCTGCCGCTTCACCAGGGCATGGGCAAGCAGCTCAAACAGAAGGAAAGGCCCGAGAACGATGAAGAGGTAGGCCGGCTTGAGATTGCCGTGCCAGAGCCGTTCGATTTGTTCAGGTGCGATCAGGTACACCGTCCACAACATGCCGGCGATCGCCGAAGCCGTGATGATGAGAGCCTTGATCCGGATCAGTTCGGTTTTCAGAATTTCCCGCGTCAATGCGCGGTGAAAGTCCGCAGAAACCGGGTCCTGTCCCTCGCTGCTCAAAAGCTCTCTCAGACCGCGTACCATGCCTGCCCCTACAGCCCTTTACGGGGCAGAATACAGCATCGGCTAGCGGCCTCAATCCAAAGTGCGCCGGAATCGCGTGACAGCGATGCTCATGGCGACCAGCACCAGCACGCACAGAGCGATGGCGTCGTACTGCAGGTTCTCCAGCGACGCGCCTTTCAGCATGATGGCGCGGACGATGCGGATGTAGTGGGTCAGCGGGAGCGCCTCGCCGATCCATTGCGCCCAGACCGGCATGCCCGCGAATGGAAACATGAACCCTGACAGGAGGATGTTCGGCAGGAAGAACATCATCGACATCTGCATCGCCTGAAGCTGGTTCTGCGCGATGGTCGAGAACGTGTAGCCGATCGACAGATTGGCCGCGATGAAGAGTGTCGAGAGCAGCGCCAGCATCCCCAAGCTGCCGAGGATCGGCACCTGGAACAGGAAGTAGCCGATGCCGATGATGATGGTGGCCTGGAGAAAACCAACCAGCACATATGGAATGATCTTGCCGAGCATCACCTCCACCGGAGTGATCGGCATCGCCAGCAGGTTTTCCATGGTGCCGCGTTCGATTTCGCGCGTCACCGACAGCGCGGTAAAAATCAGCATCGTCATGGTCAGGATCGTCCCGACCAGACCCGGTACGATATTCAGCCGCGACTCCGCTGCCGGATTGTAGCGCGCGTGGGCGCGGATCTCGAACGGCATCGAAGGCGGATCGCCGGCGTAAAGATCATGCTTGAGGGCCGACTGCGCGATCTGTCCCAGCGCGCCGAGTGCAGAGCCGGACGCCACAGGGTCAGTGGCATCCGCAGCCACCAGCAGCGCGGGCTTGTCGCCGCGCCGGACGGCACGCTCGAAGCCACGCGGAATCTCAACCCCGAACAGGACCTTGCCGGACTCGAGCAGACTGTCGAATTCAGCGACGGTGTGAACCTCGCGCGTGAAGCGGAAATAGGCGGTGTTCTGCAGCGCCTTCAGGATCGAGCGTCCGAGGTCGCTGTCCTCCTGCAACAGCACGGCGGTCGGCAGGTTGCGCGGCGTGGTATTGATGGCATAGCCGAACAGCAGGAGTTGCATAATCGGCAGCATCACGATCATCGCGAACGAGACTCTGTCGCGGCGGAGCTGAAGGAATTCCTTCACCAGCATCGCATAGGTGCGCTGCCAGAAGCCGCGCGCGCCGCCGTTGCTTGTTTCGGTTGCGCTCATTGGAAGTTATCCTTCGAGCGGCTCATCAACTCAATGAAGACATCTTCGAGCGATGGTTCGGATTTGTGCCATGTCGTATCGCCGCCAGACCTGTATGGCGCGATTGCGTCCTCTAGCGCTGCCGCATCGCGTCCCGACACATGCAGACTGGTGCCGAACGGCGCGACCATATCGACCCCAGGCTTGCCGGTGAGATCGGCGGTCAGCTTGTTCAATCCCTCGCCGGTCACGGTGTAGGTTGTCAGCGCCGACTTCGCGATGACGTCTTCGACGGTGCCGTGCACCAGCAGGTTGCCGTAGGCGATATACGCGATCTCGTGGCATCGCTCGGCCTCATCCATGTAGTGCGTTGAGACCAGCACGGTGAGCCCTTCCGCCGCCAGCGCATGGATCTCGTTCCAGAATTCGCGCCGCGCCTTGGGATCGACACCGGCAGTCGGCTCGTCGAGCAGCAGCAACTGCGGACTTGGTAATGTGCAGGCGCCCAGCGCAAGCCGCTGCTTCCAGCCGCCGGACAGTTCGCCGGCGAGCTGTTCCTCTCGCCCCGACAACCCGATGCGCTTGATCATCTCGCGCGCCGCGCCGCGCGGGTCCGGCACGCCGTAAAGCCGCGCGACGAACTCCAGGTTCTCGCGCACCGACAGGTCCTGATAGAGGCTGAAGCGCTGCGTCATGTAGCCGACGCGCCGCTTGATCTTGTCGGCATCGCGCCGGATGTCGTAGCCGAGGCATGTCCCCTCGCCGCTGTCCGGCGTCAGCAGGCCGCAGAGCATGCGGATGGTCGTGGTTTTGCCCGAGCCGTTGGGACCGAGAAATCCGTAGATCGAGCCGCGCTTCACCTGCATCGACAGGTCGTGCACCACCTCACGGCCGTTGAACGACTTCGACAGGCCGTGGACCTCGATCGCGATATCGGATTGTGCGGTGTCGGTGCTCACGGCGTCTTGCCGTCTGTGAAGATGCTGACCGGCTGACCGACGCGCAGGCTATCCGGTTTGTTCGGCCGCGCCTGGATCAGATAGACCAGCTTCGAGCGCTCATCGAGACTGTAGATCACGGGTGGCGTGTATTCCGCCATGGTCGCGATAAAGTAGATCTTCGCGGTCAGATCGCTGGCGCAACCGTCGCATGTCACGCGAACGTCCTCGCCGACCTTCAGCTTCGGCAAATCGGGCTCCGGCACGAAGAAGCGGACCTTCATGTTGCCGGGCGGCAGAATCGACACCACCGGCTTCTGCGCGGGAACGGTTTCGCCCTCACGGAAATAGATCTGCTGGATCGTGCCCGCGATAGGCGCGTTCATGCGCCGGCGTGCAAGCCGCGTTTGCGATGTATTCACCTGTGCCTCGGCGACGCGCAGCCCGGCCAGCGCGGAATCGAAATTGGCCTGTGTGCCGGAGCCGGTCTTGCTCAGAGACGCTGCGCGATCGTAGGCCTGCTGCGCGTTGGCGAGCGTGGCATTGCTCTGGTTCAGGGCGGCCTGCTGAAGATCGTCATCGACGGCATAGAGCGGCATGCCGACTTCGACATGATCGCCCTCACGGACATTGAGTTTGACCACACGCCCCTGCTCGTCCGGGCTGACGAAGATCATGTCGGCCTCGACCCATCCCTGATAGCCGGGATTTTTGGAATCCCAGCAACCGGCCAGACTTATCGAGGCCAGCAACAGCACGAGGCCCCGTGCAATGCTTCGCGACGCAATCATGTCGCTTTCCCTTCATTGAAAATCAGATCGAGATGAACCCGCAGCATCGCGGCAACATCAAGCGGTGCCTGCTTGCCGAAAAGACCCTGCCAGATCACCGCAACAACCAGCGGCCCGACCAGAAGTTGCGGAAATTCCGCAAGCCCCGGGTTACGGATTTCACCGCGTGCGACGCCGTATTCGATCAGCTTGCGCATTCCGGCGATGCCGTGTGCGACCACTTCGCGGTAGTAGAATTCCGCGAGCTGCGGGAAGCGCGTGCCTTCGGAAATAATCATCCGCACGATATCGGCGCGTTTTGTGCCGATGACCTCGCGGGCAAACGTCTCGGCCAATGATTCGATCGCCGCGCGCGCCGATCCTGCGCCGATCTGCGGATTCGAAATCCGTGTGATCAATGGTCCGAGCGCCGTGCGCACCAGTTCCTGAAACAGCGCTTCCTTGTCCTTGAAGTGCAGATAGATCGTGCCTTTGGCGACACCCGCGCGCCTGGCCACATCGTCGAGGCGCGTTGCGGCAAAGCCCTTCGCGGTAAATTCATCGAGACCCGCCGCGATGATCGCAGCCCGCCGCTCGGTCGCGCCGACCGCGCGCTTTGACGGGCGCGCTGGTGCTGTGCGATGTGCGGACGCGCGCGTTCGCGCACCGCGCGCGGGTTCATCTTTGGCGGTATGGGTGTCGATCAGACGACGTTTTGCCATTCCTTGAATATGACTGACTGGTCAGTCATATTCAAGAGGAAAGAAAAACACTTGAAGAAATCTCATAAAATATTGAATTATTTAATGATTATCCAGAGTCGATGGTCGCCGCGGGGCAACGGCAACGCCATGTGGAGCCGCAAACTAGCCTTTTGCGTCGCAAGCCCAGGCGCGGATAACACATTCCTTGCCGCCGAACGCGTAGCACTTCTTCATCGCGTCATTGAGCGCGGTCGAGATGCGCGGAGCAACAGCGTAGCCGTGAGCCCCGCAAGGCTTGGTCATATCGAGCGACAGCGCGGCGCAGGCGCGCTTCATGTTCACGGCGGAGCAATCGCCCTTGCACTGCTTGAGGGCCGCGGCCCGCGCAGCCTGCTCGGCCGGATAATCGAACGCCTGGCCATAGGCGCCGCACTTGCCAATCGCCAGCGCGCCGGCCGCGGAAGCCGGTGTTGTGACGAGATGGGCGGCAAAAGTTGAAACCAAAGCAAAAACAAAAAGTGCGCGGCAACGCGCCGCCATGAAAGCCGTCAACGTCCCCTCCCCCGAGGTCATTCCGGAAAGGACATTAGGCGGGAGGGCGTTTCAACTTGGTGAACAGGGTGGAAAGGAAAGAGGTAAACGCTAGCCGCGCCGCGCGTCCGCCAGCATTTCCGGCGTATCGATATCGAGAAAGGCGCTTTTGCCCTCGACCTCGACTTCCGCCACCGCCTCGGCATGCTGGGCGATCAGATGCCGCGCGCCGATGTCGCCGTCGAGCGTCATCAATTCCGGGAAGAATCTCCGCGACCACAGCACCGGATTACCGCGACGCCCGCCCGCCACCGGCACCACGATCAGCGAACCGCGATCCGGCGCGAAAGCATCCACCAGGCGGTCGATCAGTTTAGCGTCGATCAGCGGCATATCGCCGAGGCAGACCACAGCGCCATCAGCGGTGTCAGGCACCGCGCCGATGCCGGCTTTCACCGACGTCGCAAGACCTTCGGCAAAATCTGGATTGCGGGTGAATTCGACTTTAAGTCCTTTCAGCGCCGCCTCGACCTCGAGGCTTTGATGGCCGGTGACGACAATGACAGACGATGCTTTCGAGGCCAGCGCCTGCTCGGCGACGATCCGCACCAGCTTCTTGCCGTTCAGTTCGGCCAGCAGCTTGTTCGGCCCGCCCATCCGGGTGGAGCGCCCGGCGGCGAGGATCACGGCAGCGACCTTGCGATTGCCGTCGGCCTCGATTGGCACGCGCGGCTGCGGCCGTGTCACGATTTCCATCAGGAGCCCGCCGACTCCCATGCCGGTGACATCCGCGCGGGTGACCGGAAGCCCCGCCAGCAACCGCATCAGGATCCAGTCGAAACCGTTTTCCTTCGGCGAGCGCGCGCAGCCCGGCGCACCGAGGACCGGAAAATTCCTGACGTTTCCGATCAGCATGAGATTGCCGGGATCGACCGGCATCCCGAAGTGCTCGACCGCACCGCCGATCCGTTCGATCGCCGCCGGAATCACATCGCGCCTGTCGGCAATGGCGGATGCGCCGAACACCAACACCAGTTCAGCACCGAGCCCGAGCAGTTCTTCGATCGCCGGCGCAAGCGCGCTTTCATCGTGCGGGACGCGGCGCTCACCGATGATGCGTGCGCCGGTCGGCGCGAGACGTTCCTCGGTGACGCGCAAGGTCTTCTCGATCACCTTCGGGGCCAGTCCCGGCAGGATCGTCGAGACGACCCCGACACGCTTGATCGTGAACGGCGCGACCCGCATCTGTCCAGCTTGGGCGGCGACCACCGCAGCGTCGCGCAGCTTCGCCTCGACGCCGAACGGAATGATCTTGACGGTGGCGATCATTTCACCTGCCACCACCGGCTTAAATGCCGAAAGCGTGGCGAAGGTGATGGCTTCGTCCACCCGGTTGATGCGGTCGACGGCCTCGCGGTCCACCACCAGCACGCCGGCTTCCGTCGCGAACAGATTGGCGCGGCCGGTAAAGGCGCGCTCGACATTGACGCCCTCGCCCGCCACCGCCGCAGCGATACCGGCGGCCGCCTCGTCCTCGGACACATCGTCCTTGTCGAGGCGCGCGACGACGATTTCCTTGACGCCCGCCTGCTTCAGCGCCGTGACCTCAGCCGCACCGATGACGGTGCCCTTCTTGAGGACAAGCGGCCCCTGACGGATGGCGTGAACGGTGACGCCGCCGATGCTGTCTTCCGGCGCAACAGGACCGAATTTCATGCCGCTGACTTCGTCTTGAGCGGCGTGTCGGCAGGAAGCCGCAGCCGCGCCGTGATCTCGGCCATGATCGCAACCGCGATCTCCGAGGGCGACACCGCGCCGATATTGAGACCGATGGGTGCGTGAATGCGCGCCAGCGCGGCGTCGCTCGCACCCTGGGCCTTCAGCCGCTCGAGACGTTTGCCATGCGTTTTCCGCGAGCCCAGCGCGCCGATGTAGAAACAGTCGCGTTCAAGCGCATGCAACAGCGCCGGATCGTCGATCTTGGGATCGTGGGTCAGCGCGACGAACGCCGTGTAGCGGTCGATGTTGAGCGGCGGCAGCGCCACATCGGGCCAATCCGCAAACAGCGGCACATCAGGGAACCGTTCGGGCGAGGCAAAGGCCGTGCGCGGGTCGACCACGAACACATCATAGTCCAGCGACTGCGCCAGCGGCGCCAGCGCCTGACTGATGTGGACCGCGCCGATAATGACCAGGCGCGCGGTCGGGGCATAGACATTGAGAAACAGCTTCCTGCCGTCGCTCTCGATCATGCCGCTCTTGCCCATGCGCAGATGCTTGTCGAGTTCGGCGTGCAGCGGATCGGCTGCGATGTCCGCGGCCTTGATGAGGCGCTGATCGCCGCTGACGACATCGGTCACAACGATCACGGCCCGGCGCGCCGCGCGCTCGGCGTTCAGCTCAGCCAGCGTATTCTGTTTCAAGAGTTGCCCACCTTCTCGACGAAAACCCGGATCGTGCCGCCGCACGACAGCCCGACATTCCACGCGGTCTCATCCGCGACGCCGAACTCCAGCATCTTCGGCTTGCCGCTGGCGATCACATCGAGCGCTTCGGTGACCACCGCGCCTTCGACACAGCCGCCGGAGACGGAGCCGAGAAACGTCCCGTCGTCATTGATGACGAGGCTCGATCCAGCCGGGCGCGGCGCGGAGCCCCAGGTCTCGACCACGGTGGCGAGCGCCACGCCGTGTCCGGACTTCATCCAGGTCTCAGCGGCTTTCAGAATGTCGTCATCGCGGTTGAGCATGGTTCGATTCCTCAGGCTGCGGAGCGGGTTTCGATCCGCCGGGGCGGCTGGTCCGCGGTCAGTGCGCCGATCAGCCCTTCCATGGACTTCAAGTTATGCACGGGACGGAATTCATCAACATGCGGAAGCATCATTTTGATGCCCTGCGCCTTGGCTTCAAAGCCCTCAAAACGCAGAAGAGGGTTGAGCCAGATCAGGCGGCGGCACGACCGATGCAGCCGGTCCATCTCGAATTCCAGCCGGGAATCGGCCTCTCGCTCGAGCCCGTCTGAAATCAGGAGTACGATGGCACCCTGCCCGAGCACCCGGCGGCCCCAGAGGTTGTTGAAGTTGTGCAGCGAGGTCGCGATCCGCGTCCCGCCGGCCCAATCCTCGACGCTGCTCGAGCACGCCGCCAGCGCCTCGTCAGGATCGCGCGCGCGCAGCGCACGCGTCACGTTGGTCAGCCGCGTGCCGAACAGAAACACCGAAACGCGTTTGCGCGCGTCGGTAATCGCATGCAGGAATTGCAGGAACAGACGGGTATAGTCGGTCATCGAGCCGGAAATATCGAGCAGCGCCACAATGGGTGCGGGCTTATCGATGCGCCCGAGCCGCTGGAATTTCACAATCTCGCCGCCGGTGCGCAGACTGCCACGCAGCGTCCGCCGCAGATCGAGCCGCTGGCCCCGCGCGTCCGGCTTGAAGCGGCGGGTGCGCAGTTCAGCCTGCGGAAGCTTCATCTTCGCGATGGCGCGGGTCACTTCCGCGATCTCGGCGGCACTCATCTGCGCGAAATCCTTGCGCTGAAGCACTTCGCGATCGGACACCGAAAGCTGGACGTCCTTCTCTTCGATCTCCGGTCCTTCGATGTTGCGGCTCTGCGCAAAGGCTTCCTGAACACGGCGCGAGGCGGGCGGCGGCGGCTTCTGCGCTTCGGGCGGCAGCGGCACCGAGTCGAGCATGCTTTCGATGCCTTCGGCACGGCGGAAGAACAGGTCGAACGCCTGCGCGAAAATCAGCGCGTGCTCATGGCGCTTGACGAAAATCGATTCCAGCGTGGTGAACAGATCGGCGCGGTTGCCGATATCGATCAGCCGCATCGCCTTCAGCGCATCGATCACGGCACCCGGCCCGATCGGCAACCCGGCGACGCGCAGCGCACGCGCGAAGCCGATAACATTGTCCGCAATCAATCCGGTCGTTGGGGTCTCGATGTCATCTGGCATGACGATTCCCGAAAGCGCATTCAGGCCGCAGGATCGCTGACGGCTTCCTTGATGACCTTGTCGAGTGCCGGGCCCTGCATGCGCGCAATATCATCCTGATACTTCAGCAGCGCACCGAGCGTATCGCCGACCACCTGCGGCGTCAGCGAGCGGGCATCGAGTTCGGTGAGCGCCGTCGCCCAGTCGATGGTCTCGGCGACGCCGGGCACCTTGAACAGATCCTGCTCGCGCAGCGCCTGCACGAATCCGACCACCTGCTCCGACAGCTTCGCGCCGATATTCGGCACCCGCGACTTGACGATGGCAAGCTCGCGTTCGGCAGAGGGGTAATCGACCCAGTGATAGAGACAGCGGCGCTTGAGCGCGTCATGGATCTCACGGGTGCGGTTTGACGTGACGATGACGATCGGCGGCTGCGGTGCTTTCACCGTGCCGAATTCCGGAATCGTGACCTGAAAGTCGCTGAGAATTTCCAGCAGATACGCCTCGAAGGCCTCGTCCGCGCGGTCAAGTTCGTCGATCAGCAACACCGGCGGCCCGGCGACATCCGGCTCCAGCGCCTGAAGCAGCGGCCGCTTGATGAGATACTTTTCCGCGAACACGTCGGCGGACAATTGCTCGCGGTCGGTTTCACCGCTGGCCTCGGCCAGACGAATGGCGATCATCTGCGCGGCGCTGTTCCACTCGTAGACTGCGGACGCGACGTCGAGGCCTTCATAGCATTGCAACCGGATCAGCCTGCGCCCGAGAGCAGCGCTGAGAACCTTTGCAATCTCGGTCTTGCCGACGCCGGCCTCGCCTTCGAGAAACAAAGGCCGGCCCATCTTGAGCGACAGGTAGACCACCGTCGCCAGCGAGCGCTCCGCGAGATAGCCACGGCTGGTGAGCAGATCGAGCGTTGCATCGACGGATGCGGGGATCTTGCTCATGCTCACACAGACTCCAAATTCAGCTCTTCGCGGTCGCGGCTTCCACAGCACGGCGCGCAAGCACGCCGATCAGATGCGCACGATATTCGGCGCTGCCGTGAATGTCGCTGTTGAGGCCATCGGCAGACACGGTGAGCCCCTCGAGCGACTTCGCCGAAAACCGCTTCTTCAGCGCTTCTTCGAACTCGGTGGCGCGGAACACCCCGTCACCGCCCGCACCGGTCACTGCAACACGGACATCCGACGGACGCCGCGCGACGAACACGCCGACCAGAGCGTAACGCGACGCCTGATTGCGGAATTTCTGATACGCGGCCTTTTTCGGCAGCGGAAACATGACGCGGGTGATGATCTCGTCCGGCTCCAGCGCGGTCGTGAACAGGCCCTGGAAGAATTCTTCCGGCTTCAGCCGGCGCTTGTTGGTGACGATGGTCGCACCCAGCGCCGTGACGGCAGCGGGATAATCCGCCGTCGGATCGTTGTTGGCGAGCGAGCCGCCGATGGTGCCCTTGTGGCGAACGGCGGGATCGCCGATCAGACCGGCAAGTTCCGCAAGCGCCGGGATCGCTTCGCCGACAACGGCGGAGTTCGCAACTTCCGCATGGGTCGCGGTCGCACCGATCACCAGATTGCGGCCCTTCATCTCGATGCTGTTAAGCCCTTCGATGTGGCTGAGATCGACCAGATGCGGCGGGCTGGCGAGCCGCTGCTTCATCACCGGCACCAGGGTGTGACCACCGGCGATCAGCTTGGCGTCTTCGTTCTTGACGAGAAGATTGGCGGCCTGCCGCACAGTCCCCGGACGATGATATTTGAAATCGTACATGAGCGGTCCTTCGGGAACGGCGTCGGTTACGCGAGATCGGATTTGGCCATCGCCTTGGCGCCGGCTGCGATCGACAAGACGATGTTCTGGTAACCGGTGCAACGGCACAGATTGCCTTCAAGCTCTTCGCGGATGACTTCATCGCTCAGGTCGTGGCCCTTGCGATGCACGAGATCGACCGCAGTCATGATCATTCCCGGCGTACAGAAGCCGCACTGCAATCCGTGATGCTCGCGGAAGGCTTCCTGCATCGGGTGCAGCGGAGCGCCGTCGGCAGCAAGACCCTCGATGGTCTTGACCTCGTGCCCGTCGGCCATCACCGCCAGCGTGGTGCACGACTTCACGGCCTTGCCATCGAGATGGACGACACAGGCGCCGCATTGCGAGGTGTCGCAGCCGACATGGGTGCCTGTCAGCCGCAGATGCTCCCGGAGAAACTGGACGAGCAGCGTGCGCGGTTCGACTTTCCCTGTCACGGGATTGCCGTTCACGATCAGTGAAATCTTGGCCATCAACACTCTCTTGTTTTCAGCTTGGCGCCCAGATTGTGGGACTCAAGTTCTGGGACTCACGCAGCACCGCATGGCGCGGCGCAAAACGCGTTTATAATGGTTCCAAATTCATAATATGGGCCATTGCGGCAATGAGCAACCTCATGGCGCGCCGCTTCCGAACAAGAAGGCTTGATTTGTACGAGGACCTGATATGCCGAAACGGCCTCAGCCCGTCTTCACCGCGTCCGCGAACTTCGCAAAAAATTCATCGGCCAGCTTCTTGGCCGCGCCGTTGATCAACCGCTGCCCGAGCTGCGCGAGCTTGCCGCCGATCTGGGCCTCCACATTATAGCTTAGCAGGGTGCCGCCATCCTTTTCGGCCAGCGCGACCGTCGCTCCCCCCTTGGCGAACCCCGCGACTCCGCCCTCGCCCTCGCCGGAAATCTTGTAGCTGCTCGGCGGGTCGAAATCGCTGAGCGTGACCTTGCCCTTGAAGCGCGCTGACACCGGCCCGACCTTCATCTTGGCAACGGCCTCGAACTGGTTCTCGCCAGCGACATTCAGTTCTTCGCAGCCCGGAATGCAGGCCTTCAGAACGGCCGGATCGTTGAGCTTGGCCCACACCACTTCGCGGGAAGCAGGAAGCTGCACCTCGCCCGTCATCGTCATCGCCATGTGCAAGCCTCCTCGTTCTTTAACCGCGCCTGCGGCTCTGCCGGTCTCAGTTAGGATACAGCGCCCGCAAAGGAAAGGGTATCGTGCGGGAAGGAGCGTTGCAAAACTTACGCAATGCGCCCGGGAAATGTTGCGGCGCTTCCGGCAATGGGGATCGCGCTATTGGCACACCTGCATGGCTTGGATAGGGTCCGCGCATCATGAGCTCCTCCCTGCCTCCCCTGCTCGCGCCCTTGCTGTCGAGCGCCGCCATGCGCACCGTGTGCGACGATGAAGTCTATTTGCAGCATATGCTGGACTTCGAGCACGCCCTTGCGCGGGCTGAAGCAGCGGTCGGCATCATTCCAGCGAGCGCCGTGGTCAGCATCGCGAAAGCCTGTCATGCCGAATCGTTCGACCGCGCAGCGCTTGCCGAGGCTGCGGTACAGGCCGGAAATCTGGCGATTCCGCTGGTGAAGATGCTGACCGCGAAGATCGCCACCTTGGACCCCTCTGCTGCGCGCTATGTGCATTGGGGTGCGACCAGCCAGGACGTGATCGATACCGCCACGATGCTGGGCCTGCGTGCTGCCCTCAACGCCCTGATCGCGGATCTCGACCGCGCAATTGCAGGATTTGCCCGCCTGGCGATCCGGCACCGCGAGACGGCGGTCGTCGCGCGCACCTGGTTGCAGCATGCCCTGCCGATGCCGTTCGGATTGAAGCTGGCGGAATACGCGGCTGCGCTGCATCGCTCGCGCGAGCGGCTGAAGCGGCTCCGCCGCGAAACCCTCGCCCTGCAATTCGGCGGTGCCGCCGGAACGCTCGCCGCCCTTGGCGACAACGGCCTCAAGGTCGCCGAACAGCTCGCCCAGGAATTATCGCTGCCGCTGCCGGACGCGCCATGGCACACCCATCGCGACCGAATCGCGGACGTGGCGTCGGCACTGGCCATTCTCACCGGCACCTGCGGCAAGATCGCCCGCGACGTCTCGCTGATGATGCAGACAGATGTCGCAGAAGCCTTCGAGCCTGCGGACGAAGGCCGCGGCGGCTCGTCGACCATGCCCCACAAGCGCAACCCGGTTGCCGCGGCAAGAGTACTGGCGGCCGCGACCATGGCGCCGAATCTTGCAGCGACGATCATGGCCGCGCAGGTTCAGGATCACGAGCGCAGCGCCGGCCCCTGGCATGCCGAATGGCCGACATTGCCGACGCTGCAACTGGTCACATCGGGAGCGCTCGAGGCGATTGCAGAGATCGCCGAGGGACTCGAGGTCGATCCCGAGCGGATGCGCGCCAATCTCGACATGACTCAAGGTCTTGTGATGGCCGAGGCCGTATCGATGGCGCTGGCGGAAAAGGTCGGCAAGAGCGAAGCGCATCACATCGTCGAGGCCGCAAGCCGCAGGGCGATCGAGACCAGACGGCATCTGCACGAGGTTCTTGCGGAAGATACCCGTGTCACGACCCACATAGACGCCGATACGCTCAAGGGCCTGTTTGATCCGATGGCCTATCAGGGCGTCGCGCAAACGCTGATCGACCGGCTGCTGGCATCGATGGCCAGCGAATAACAACAAGAACTCACGGAGACCCAATATGCCTATGATCGACGCCGACGGATGCCTGCTCAATGTCTCGGTGGAGGGGCGCGACGGCGGACCAACGATCATGCTGTCGAATTCGCTCGGCGCGACGATGCAGATGTGGGAGCCGCAAATGGCGGCGCTGACAAAGCTGTATCGCGTCATCCGTTACGACCGGCGCGGCCATGGCAAATCCGGCGTTCCAGCCGGGCCGTATTCGATGGAGCGTTTCGGCAAGGACGTGCTGGCGATTCTCGACGATCTCAATATTGAAAAGATCCACTGGTGCGGCCTGTCGATGGGCGGAATGGTCGGCCAGTGGCTCGGCGCCAACGCGCCGGAGCGGATCGAAAAACTGATTCTCGCCAATACGTCCTGCTACTATCCCGATCCGACCAACTGGCTGAACCGCATCAAGGCGGTCAACGAAGGTGGGATCGCCTCCATCGCGGATGCCGTTATTGCTGCCTGGCTGACGGCGGATTTCCGCGAACGCGAGCCGCAAATCACCGCACGGATGAAGGCCATGCTGGTCGCCACCCCGGTGCAAGGTTATGTCGCCTGCTGCGAGGCATTGAGCCGGCTTGACCAGCGCGACCTGCTGCCCCGCATCACCGCGCCGACGCTGGTGATCGCAGGACGCCACGACGTCTCGACGCCGGTCGAGGCCAGCGTGTACATCCGCAGTCACATCCCCAATGCAAGCATGACCCTGCTCGACGCGGCGCACATCTCCAATGTCGAGCAGTCGCACAACTTCACCGAGGCCGTGGTCGGCTTCCTGACCCAGCGCTGAGAGAAACCATGGACGACGATCAACGCCGCGATCAGGGCACGGCAAAACGGCGCAAGGTGCTCGGCAACGCCTGGGTCGATAAATCGGTGACCGGCAAGAACGCATTCAATGCCGACTTCATCGATCTCATCACGCGCTACGCATGGGGTGATATCTGGACGCGTCCGCATTTCGACGAACGCACCCGCCGCGTGCTGGTGATCGGGACCATGGTGGCGCTCGGACAATGGGACGAGTTTCGCCTCCATGTCCGCGCAGCCTTAAGCGAAGGCGGATTCACTCCGGACGACATCAAGGAAATCCTGCTGCAGCAGGCGATCTATTGCGGCGTCCCCGCTGCCAATCATGCGGTCAAGGAAGCCGCCGCCGTGGTTCAGGAATTAGGGCTGCTCGAGAAGTAGCTGTGATGCGGCTCCGCTGCGGCTGCCTTCTCGGTCGCCGGCGCAGTTGCCTGATCGGTATCGACGATCAGCAAAATCGCAGCGCCGATCAGCAGCAACGATTCACTGGCATGAAGCCGCAGCGCCGCGAGTTCGCCGACTTTTGACGCCGCGATCAGGCTTGCCATGCTGATGAAGGAGCCAACCCCGAGCGCGAAAGCCAGCGCCTCGTCGGCTCCGCCCTTGTTGCGGATCGCCGCGCGGATCACCAGCAGCAGAAACACGAAGAAGAACGCGGCTACGATCACTTTGGAGAGGGCGAGCAGCCACGCGATGCGGATGGTTCCCATCGCCGACAGGGTCACAAAGTCGCTGACATACATCGCCGCGGCGATATTGGTGCGGTCATAAAACCCGCGGATCGGCGAGACCCAGATTTTCATCGCCGAAATCACCCATGACGGGATGAAATAGCACGCCAGAAGCACGCCATTGAACGTGCTGATCCGCCAATCCTTCGGCATGCCGCCTCACCCTGATCTGAAGGGCACGGCGCCTTGAAACTGGCGCTTCGATCATGCCCGGCCAAAGCAGCGCCCTGCTGGACACCGCAATGATGATCGGCGGAGCTAACGCCCCTCAAAGGCGAGCGGCAATTTAAACCCTTTCTTAACCTTAACGGCGCACCCGCCCCTGTGGACAACGACCACGACCAGGCCGCCAATGAAAATCCCGCCTTTCGGCGGGATTTCCTCAGACTGTCCGAACGGAACAATCAAGGCATGAAGATCATGCCCGAAAATTCAGTGTCCGCCCTTCTGCTGACCCGGCTGGCCGGGCTTCTGGCTTGGATCCTGCTGCTGCTGGCCCGGCTTATGGCCGCCACCCTGCTGCTGACCCGGCTTCTGGCTGGGATTCTGGCTCTGCTGGCCCGGGTTCTGGTTCGGATTGTTCTGGTTACCCATGTTGACTCTCCTTCGTTGAACATAGCCCCAACGGCCGGCATCTCCATTGGTTTCAGAGGAACCCGAGTTCCGGCGTGACCATTTCGCGGCAACGCAAACATCGTGGACGACGACCCCACGCCGCACCCGGTACGGTTGCCGCACCCAGTTCCCGCTGTTAGAAAATGAGACGACGCGACGATCCGGCTGCCGGGGCCTTCGACGTGTCGCTCGCTTCGCTCGAACACGGCAGCCCATGGATTATTTCGCCCAGCAACTCATCAACGGACTGGTGCTCGGCTCGATCTACGGCCTGATCGCGATCGGCTACACGATGGTGTACGGCATCGTCGGCATGATCAATTTCGCCCATGGCGATATTTTCATGATCGGCGGATTCATCGCCCTCATCACGTTCCTCATCCTGGTCTCGATCGGCCTCACGGCCATTCCCGTCATCCTGCTGCTGGTGCTGCTGGTGGCGATGGCAATCACCGCCCTCTACGGCTGGACCGTGGAGCGGATCGCCTATCGCCCGCTGCGGCAATCGTTCCGTCTCGCGCCGATGCTGTCCGCCATCGGCATGTCGTTCGTCCTGACCAACTACGCGCAGGTGTCGCAGGGCGCGCGCGTCAAGCCGGTGCCTCCTGTCATCACCGGCGGCTACACGCTGTTCGAAAACGACGGCTTCGTGGTGCGGCTGTCCAACATCCAGATCATCGTCGTCATCACCACCGTCATCCTGCTGGCGATCTTCTCCTGGCTGGTGGCGCGGACGCGGCTCGGGCGCGACATGCGCGCCTGCGAGCAGGACCAGACCATGGCGGCGCTGCTCGGCGTCGATGTCGATCGCACCATCTCGATGACGTTCGTGATCGGCGCGGCGCTGGCCGCGGTCGCTGGCATGATGTACCTGCTCTATTACGGCGTGGTCGATTTCTTCATGGGCTTCGTCGCCGGCATCAAGGCGTTCACCGCGGCGGTGCTCGGCGGCATCGGCTCCCTGCCCGGCGCGATGCTCGGCGGCCTCCTCATCGGCCTGATCGAGACGTTCTGGTCCGCGTACTTCTCGTCCGAATACAAGGACGTCGCGGCGTTCTCGATCCTGATCGTCGTCCTGATCTTTCTTCCGACCGGCCTGCTCGGCCGTCCGGAAGTCGAAAAAGTCTGAGAGGCAGCGTGGCGCGTCCGACCGATCCCGCCGCCCGCGCGCCCAAAGCCGCCGCCGCTGCTCCGCACGGCGTCGCTTTCATTCTCAAGAAATCCCTCATCAGCGCCCTTGTGGCGCTGGTTCTGTTTTCGCTGATGATCGGCGTCCGCACCGAAGCCGGACCGGAAGGACAGTTGATCTACTGGACGCGGTTCGGCGATCTTGCCGCGCTCGTGGCCGCAGTGTTTTTCGGCAGCATCATCGTCGAATTGCTGCGGCAGTGGATCGGGCCGTCAAAAAGCATCTCGCTCGTTCCAGAGTCAGCCAAGGGCGCGGTTGATACCCTTGGCCGTTTCTTCGCTCCGGCGCTGCTCGTCTTCGCCCTGCTGGTGCCGGTGATCTTTTACGATCAGCGCTACATCCTCGACCTCGGCATCCTCGTGCTGACATACATCATGCTCGGATGGGGTCTGAACATCGTCGTGGGTCTCGCCGGCCTGCTGGATCTCGGCTACGTCGCGTTCTATGCGGTCGGTGCGTATTCCTACGCACTGCTGGCGACGACCTTCGGCCTGTCGTTCTGGGCCTGCCTGCCGCTGGCGGGCATTCTCGCCGCCTTCTGGGGCGTGCTGCTGGGCTTCCCGGTGCTGCGGCTGCGCGGCGATTATCTCGCCATTGTCACGCTGGCATTCGGTGAAATCATCCGCCTTATCCTGCTTAACTGGCAGCATGTCACCGGCGGCCCGAACGGAATCACCGGCATTCCGCGCCCCTCGTTCTTCGGCATTCCGCTGACCAACACCGACGACGGACTCGCAGCCCTGCTCGGCATCGAGTTCTCCACCACACACCGCGTGGTGTTTTTGTTCTATTTGATCCTCGCGCTCGCGCTGCTGACCAACTGGGTCACCATCCGTCTGCGCCGCCTGCCGATCGGCCGCGCATGGGAAGCACTGCGCGAAGACGAAGTCGCGTGCCGCTCGCTCGGCATCAACACCACCACCACGAAACTCACGGCCTTCGCGACCGGTGCGATGTTCGGTGGATTCGCCGGCGCGTTCTTCGCCACACGCCAGGGCTTCATCAGCCCCGAGTCCTTCACGTTCCACGAATCCGCGCTGGTGCTCGCGATCGTCGTGCTCGGCGGCATGGGCTCCCAGCTCGGCGTCGCGCTCGCCGCACTCACAATGATCGGCGGCTTTGAGCTGTTCAGGGGGCTGGAACAGTTCCGCATGCTGGTGTTCGGCTCGGCCATGGTGCTGCTGATGATCTGGCGCCCACGTGGCCTGATCGGCCACCGCGCACCGTCGGTGTTTCTGGAAAAGCCGACCCAGATCTCATCGTCCATGGTCAAGGAAGGCCACGGCTGATGGCGGGCGACGACACCATTCTTCACGTCGATCACCTGTCGATGCGCTTCGGCGGCATCGTCGCGGTCAACGATCTGTCGTTCACCGCGAAGCGCGGCGACATCACCGCACTGATCGGCCCGAACGGCGCCGGCAAGACCACCGTGTTCAACTGCATCACCGGTTTCTACAAGCCAACCACTGGCATGATGCGTCTCGTTCACGAAGATCGCCGCGAGTTCCTGCTGGAGCGGCTGTTCGACTATCGCATCTCCAAGGTCGCGAAGGTCGCGCGCACATTCCAGAACATCCGGCTGTTCGCGGGCATGACCGCACTGGAAAATCTGATGGTGGCGCAGCACAACGCGTTGATGCTGGCGTCGGGCTACACCTTTCTCGGCCTTGTCGGTGCGCCAAGCTTTCGCCGCGCGGAAAGTGACGCCATTGAGCGAGCGCGTTACTGGCTCGATCGCATCGGCCTCACCTCCCGCGCCGATGATGCCGCAGGAAACCTGCCCTATGGCGACCAGCGGCGGCTCGAGATCGCGCGCGCCATGTGCTCCGAGCCTGCACTTCTCTGCCTCGACGAGCCAGCGGCTGGGCTGAACGCGCGCGAGAGTGACGAGCTGAGCGAACTGCTCCGCGCGATCCGCAAGGATCACGGCACATCGATCCTGCTGATCGAACACGACATGTCGGTGGTGATGGAAATCTCCGACTGCATCTTCGTGCTCGACCACGGCGTCAAGATCGCCGCCGGAACGCCGCGTGAAATCCGCGACGATCCCAAGGTGATCGCCGCTTATCTCGGCGCGGACGAAAAGACCGCCATCGAAGTCATGGATGGCGGAACATGAGTGCGCTCCTTTCGATTCGCGGCCTCGTCGCGGCCTACGGCAATATCGAAGCGCTGAAGGGCGTCGACCTCGACATCAATGCCGGCGAGATCGTGGCCCTGATCGGCGCCAACGGCGCCGGCAAGTCCACGCTGATGATGTCGGTGTTCGGACGGCCACGCGCCCGCGCCGGCACGATCGAGTTCGACGGCCGGGACATCACCAACGAGCCGACTCACCATGTCGCCCGGCTGCGGATTGCGCAGTCCCCAGAAGGACGGCGCATCTTTCCGCGCATGACGGTGGCGGAGAACCTGCGCATGGGCGCGGACGCCGCCGTGGAAAGCACCGAGGCCGAGCGCAGCGTCGACCTCGAACGCGTCTTCACGCTGTTTCCCCGCCTCAAGGAGCGCATCGCGCAGCGAGGCGGCACGCTGTCGGGCGGCGAGCAGCAGATGCTGGCGATCGGACGCGCGCTGATGAGCCGTCCAAGGCTTCTGATGCTTGATGAACCGTCGCTTGGCCTCGCTCCGCTGATTGCGCGGCAGATCTTCGACGCTGTCCGCACGCTCAACCGGCAGGATGGTCTGACCGTTCTGATCGTCGAGCAAAACGCCAACCATGCACTGAAACTGGCGAACCGCGGCTACGTGATGGTCAACGGCCTCATCACGCTCAGCGGAACCGGCGAGGAACTGCTGACGCGGCCGGAGATTAGGGCAGCTTACCTTGAAGGCGGGCGACGCTGATGCAGCAGTTTTACGCCAACGAATCCGTTTTTCAGGTGCTGTTCATCACCTTGGTGCTTGGCGGCGGATGCGCGTTGCTCGCGGGCCGCGCGATTGCGCTGACGTGGCGAAGCATCTGGATTGCGGCCGTTGCCATGATTCCGATGGGACTGGCAGTGCGATTCGTGCATTTCGCGCTGTTCAACGAAACACTGTGGCAACCGCAAACCTATTTGCTGGAAACCATCATCCTTATGGCAATTTCGTGCCTCGCGTTCCAGCGAACCCGCGCCTGGCAGATGGTGAAGCAGTATTACTGGCTCTACGAGCCAAGCGGCCCCCTCGGCTGGCGGCTGCGGCAAGATGCGCCATCCAACTCCTGAGCCGTCACCAAAATTGCCGATGACTTGGCGGTAAAATCAGCCGACAATACACAGGATTTGTTCGCCCGGCGGGCCGTCCGGCCACGCCCTTCGAGACCTTCATGAGGACTGTCCTATGAAATCGATCCACATCCTTGGCCTCGCACTCGGCGCGTCGATTGCCATGTCGACTGCTGCGTTTGCGCAAGACATTTCGGTCGCCGTCGCCGGTCCGATGACCGGCAGCGAGTCCGCATTCGGCCGCCAGATGAAGAACGGCGCGGACCTCGCCGTCGCCGATCTCAACGCCGCGGGCGGCGTGAACGGCAAGAAGCTGGCATTGCAGGTCGGTGACGACGCATGTGATCCCAAGCAGGCGCGGTCGGTGGCCGAAAAGCTCGCAAGCTCGAAAGTCCAGTTCGTTGCCGGTCATTTCTGTTCGTCGTCGTCGATCCCGGCGTCGGAAGCCTACGCGGAAGGCAACGTGTTGCAGATAACCCCGGCTTCGACCAATCCGGTGTTCACCGAGCGCAAGCTGTGGAACGTGCTCCGCGTCTGCGGCCGTGACGACCAGCAGGGCCTTGTCGCCGCGCAGTACATCCTCAAGGCGTTCGCCGGCAAGAACGTCGCCATCCTTAACGACAAGACCACCTACGGAAAGGGTCTTGCGGACGAGACCAAGAAGGCGCTGAACGCCGCCGGCTTCAAGGAGAAGCTGTTCGAGTCCTACAACAAGGGCGACAAGGACTTTAACTCCATCGTTTCGCGCCTGAAGCGCGACAACATCGATCTGGTCTATGTCGGCGGCTATCATCAGGAAGCCGGCCTGATCCTGCGTCAGATGCGCGATCAGGGCCTGAAGACGGTCCTGATGGCCGGTGATGCGATGAACGATAAGGAATTCGCCTCGATCACCGGTGCGGCTGCGGAAGGCACGCTGTTCACCTTCGGCCCCGATCCGCGCAACAAGCCGACCGCGAAGGCCATCGTCGAGAAGTTCAAGGCGAAGGGCATCGATCCCGAAGGCTACACGCTCTACACCTACGCTTCGTTCCAGGTCTGGTCGCAGGCCGTGAACAAGATCAAGAGCACCGATCCGAAGAAGGTCATCGAGGCCATCAAGGGCGGCGAATGGGACACCGTGCTCGGCAAGCTGTCGTTCGATGCCAAGGGCGACATCAAGCTGCTGGACTACGTGGTCTACAAGTGGGATGCCAAGGGCAACTACGCCGAGTTGAACAAGGGATCGTAAGCGTCCCTTTGCACGAACAGCACATCATAATGGCCGGGCTCGCCCGGCCATTATATTTAGCCGCCGTTACCCGAAGTTCTGCAACGCCGGGAAGGTCTCCAGCAGCCAGATGCTGATATCCGTGACTGCGCCGGTAAGAAATCCGATTCCCACCAGGATCATCAGGACGCCCATGACGCGTTCGACGGTGGCGAGATGTTTTTTCATCCGCGCGAGCACTGCTGAAAACTGCTCCACCATAAATGCCGCGATCAGGAACGGAATGCCGAGACCGGCGGAATAGACCGCGAGCAGCCCCGCTCCCTTCGTGACCGTTGTCTCCGACGCCGCCACCGACAGGATTGCCGCGAGGATCGGCCCGATGCACGGCGTCCATCCGAACGCAAACGCCAAGCCCATGACGTAAGCGCCCCACAACCCGACCGGCTTGGGAATCGGCAGGCGTCCCTCGCGCATCAGGAAGCCGATGCGTGTCAGGCCAAGGAAATGCAGCCCCATCAGAATGATGGCGATGCCGGCAACAATCGACAGTTGCGCGGACCAGGCCCGGATCAGGCCGCCAATCAGGCTGGCGCTGGCGCCCAGCGCCACGAAAACGGTGGAGAAGCCAAGCACGAACACCAGCGCAGACAACATCACTGCGCGTTTGGATGCGCGTGGTTCCTCGTCGTTAGCGACATGCTCGATGGTCGCGCCCGTCAGGTAAATCAGATACGGGGGCACCAGCGGCAACACGCAGGGCGACAGAAAGCTGATGATGCCGGCGGCGAGCGCGGCGGGGATGGAAACGTCCTGGATCATGCCGCTTATTGCACTGTCGCCCATATGCTATGCAAGCGCCAGCCCTGCCCGTTCCGCCTGTTGTGAACGGACTGTGATCGGAGTTCGCCGCCTTGAAGAACCTGTTGACCGACATTCCCGGTATCCGCGTCGGCCATGCCCACGACGAAAGCGTTGCGTCCGGCGTGACCGCGGTGATCTTCGACAAGGCCGCTGTGGCCTCTGTCGATGTCCGCGGGGGCGGACCGGGAATCCGGGACGGCGCGTTGCTTGAGCCGGTCAATACGGTCGAGCGCGTCGATGCAATCACGCTTTCAGGCGGCTCCGCCTTCGGGCTGGAGGCCGGCGGCGGCGTGCAGGCCTGGCTGGCCGAGCAAGGACGGGGCTTTGCAGTCGGCGACGCTCTGATCCCGATCGTTCCGGGAGCCGTTCAGTTCGACATGCTGAACGGCGGCAACAAGAAATGGGGCCGCTTCCCGCCCTATCGTGATCTGGGATACACGGCGGCAGCCGCTGCGACCGATGGCGCGTTCGCGCTCGGCAGCGTCGGTGCAGGATTCGGCGCGACCACCGCCAATTTCAAGGGCGGGCTTGGTTCCGCCTCGGCCGTGATGGCAAATGGCGTGCGTGTGGCGGCCATCGCGTCGGTCAATGCGGTCGGCAGCGTCACCGTCGGCGATGGGCCCTGGTTCTGGGCGGCTCCGTTCGAAGAGAACAAGGAATTCGGCGGGCGCGGTCTGCCGTCTTCCTTCACACCCGACATGCTTGCGATGCGGCTGAAGGGCGGCCCTGCCGCGTCATCGATTGAAAACACGACCCTTGCTATTGTCGTCACTGACGCCATCCTGACCAAGCCGCAGGTGAAGCGCCTCGCCATCATTGCACAGACCGGATTCGCCCGCGCGATCTATCCGGTGCACGCGCCACTCGACGGCGACGTCGTGTTCGCGGCGGCGACCTGCGAGAACGCAATCGATCCGCTGTATGGGCTAACCGAGCTAGGCGCCGTTGCCGCGAACGTCGTCGCGCGTGCGATCGCACGCGGCGTCTACGAAGCCAACGCGTTGCCCTTCGCCGGCGCGTTGCCGTCGTGGAAAATGCGGTTCGCAAAATAGTGACTGATTTTGCCGTGCGGCTGCTTACGTATTTGTCCGTAAGTACTCTCGCATCATAATGTCGCAAAATGCAGAAAACCCCTGCTGTTTAAGGTTATCTTTGCCTTTCGATTGCAGCCGGCATTCTCCGCAATACGGTCCGCTGCGTGCACAACGTCGTGCACGCAACAGTGGAGAAAAACGTCATGAAGAAAATGCTGTGCTTGGCCGTTGTCGCGACGGCGTTCATCAGCGCTCCCGCCCTCGCCGGTGGTGGCGGTGGTGGCAAAGGTCTGAACGTCGGAGCGAACGTGCTTACCGGCAAGGGCGGTGTGCTCGGCCTGCTTGATGGCCGGGGCGCTCTCGTCGTCAACGCGGCGGTCACCACCGGCAAGGGCGGCGTCCTCGGCGCTGTACTCGGCAAGGGCGGCGCCCTTGGCGGTCTGCTCGGAGGCGGCTGCGGCTGCGGGCACTGACGTGTAGGCCACTGCAAGACCGCGAATGAGTTCCCCACATCCCAAGTCTCATTCGCGCGGCAGCCTGGTCGGCATTCCCCCTGCTCGATCAGGCTGCCACCTAGCTCTTCGTCACCGCCGGTTTATCTTTCGGCTCCTCTTTCTTCTCGTCCTTTGCGAAAGGTGAAAACTTCTTCGTCAGCGATGAACTGATGACGATCGCGCTGGCTTTCTCACCGGACATGAGTGTCCCTTGCGCACGCGTAAGATCGAGCCCGAGCGCATAACCATTTCCAAGATCGTGCGACGCTCCAATGCCGTAACTTAGCGTCTGCGCGCTAAATCGCGAATCCAGATAATCCGTCGTGGCATACCCGACCGCCACTGTCAGCGTCAGCTTCGGCTCGACCAGCCAACTCGCTCTCGCCGTAAAAGCCGCATCGATGGTGATCGGCGAGATCGGAAATGTGGTCTCGCTGGCGCGGCGATAGGCGGCAAGATCGACCGTAAACGGCGCAATGCGCCAGGACAGGCTCGCATCGAACAGGGTTGTGTTGACGTTGGTGAAGTCGACGTCATGAAAGGTGCCGTACAACTGCGAAATCGAGCCGAACACCGTGATGTCCTTGTCCTGATATTTGGCGAACAGGAACGGCTGCACACGTTCGTTGTCGCGGCGATAGCCGAAGTCATCCAGTTCTTTCTGATAGCGTCGCACCGACAGGTTGACCGATGCACCGATCTCGAACCTGTCGCGAACATACGCAATGCCGGGTATCAGCGTCCCGCGCAGATAGACCTGCGGGTTCGGCAGGAAATCCTGAAAGATCGCGTTAGTCTGGTTCAGACTCGAGCGGGCCCCCTCGACCGTCGTGAAAATCTTGATTGATCCGAATTTCACCTCGCCCTTGATCGATTGGACGAGATCGGACGAACGCAGATTGTAGGTGTTGGTGTCGGCGATGGTCGTGGTGGCCGCAATATTGGCATCGTCACCGCCATAGGTGCCGCGGAGGATGACCTTTCCGCTCAGCGCGGGGACCGCGAGCGGATTGGCGTACTGCGTGGTGCTTGCTTCCGCCGCGACTCCGTAGCTGTAACCCTTCTCTTTGGTGCCGGCGGCAAGCGCGGTGTCCGTGCCGATGAAGGCGCTCCCGCCAATTCCGGTTCCGTTCGAGAATTGCGGGTTAGTGTCGTAGCCCCCGCGCAGCCGCAGCGAAAAAATGAAATCGTCTTCGGCATGAACGCTGCTCGCGCCGGCGGCGATAATGCCGGCACACGCCGCTATCCTCAGCACAATCTGCACTTCGCACCTCGCAAAATTTGCGTAGCGCGATTAGCGATCCGGCGTGGTTAGCGACTGATGAAAATGAAAGACTTGTGCGTAGTGCTACCGATGCAGGCGGTATCAGCTACATCAACAATCAGACCTTGACGGAGACCGACTGCTTCGCGGCAGCGGCAAGCGCATCTGTCTGACGCTGCATCATTTTATCAACGAGATTGTACTGCGACGAAGCACTGGTCGACGTGCCGGCAGCCGCAGGCTGGCTAATCGTGATCTTCGATCCGTCGCCATATGTCAGCGTGGTGGTGATCGAACCATCGCTATTCGTTGTCGAGGTGCTCGAAGCGCCTTGCAGCGCCTGCATCAGCGCATCAGCGCCGCCACCGGCGCGATGTGCATGGGGGTGGCCGCCCTTGGGCTTCAACGCCGACGCCATCTCGTCGAGACTAACGGAGCCGTCACTGTCGGCATCCATCTTGTCAAAAACATTGTCGGCCGCCGCGATATTGGTGCCGCCTGCGCCGAGCTTGTCTTCGAACTCAGCCTTGGTGATCTTGCCATCGCCGTTGATGTCGATCTGCGCGAACAGGTCCTTCAGCGCATCCGACGGGTTGGCTTTTCCGTTCGCATCCTGCGCCGACAGCAATGCGTTGAATGTCGATGGCGACAGCGCTCCGGCCTGCGTCGGTGTGCTTGAGGTGATTGTCGCTGTGTTGGTCGCGCTGGCGCTCGTGCCCACATCGAACAGTGAGTTCGTCTGCTTGACGCCGGTCTTGGCCGCATTCGACTTGTCCGGCGTCAGCGACGACAGCAGATCCAGCGCACCAACGGCTGCGGCCCCGACTGCTCCTGCGGCAAAGAACATCACAATACTCCCCAAGGCCGCTGATACGCGGCCGAGATGATCCCGGCAGATATCCAGCAATTGCCGTGCCGCTCGAAAAGCCCAGCAAATGCAGGGTTTTTCTCCCTCGATCGGCACGTCCCGCAGGGCAATTTCTGCCCGCGGCGGCAGGATTTGCCGGTTCAGCGCGTGGTTCCTGTGCACGCCAGCCGCCTCTCGTTGCCCGCGCACGGGCGGCGTGTTAGGCGAAGCCATCGCCCCCTGCGCAAGGGGAACCATCGGAAACCGCCATGTCCCAGCCCTTCGCATCTCGTCCGCTGATTATCGCGCCGTCGATCCTGGCGTCGGATTTCGCGAAACTTGGTGAGGAAGTCCGCTCCGTCGATCAGGCCGGCGCCGACTGGATTCACCTGGACGTAATGGACGGCCATTTCGTGCCGAACATTTCCTACGGCCCCGACGTCATCAAGGCGATGCGTCCCTATTCGAAGAAAATCTTCGATACGCATCTCATGATTGCGCCGTGCGATCCGTATCTCGAAGCCTTCGCCAAGGCCGGCTCGGACGTCATCACCGTGCACGCCGAGGCGGGCCCGCATCTGCATCGCTCGCTGCAGGCAATCCGCGCCCTCGGCAAGAAGGCCGGTGTGTCACTCAATCCGGCAACGCCTGCGAGCGCCATCGAGTACGTCATCGACATGATCGATCTGGTGCTGGTGATGTCGGTCAACCCGGGCTTCGGCGGACAGTCGTTCATCCCCGCCGTGCTGGAGAAGATCTCGCAGGTCCGCGCCATGTGCGCCGGGCGTCCGATCGATATCGAAGTCGATGGCGGTGTCACCGCAGACAATGCGGCCAAGGTCGCCGCAGCCGGAGCCAATGCTCTGGTCGCCGGATCTGCTGTGTTCAAGGGCGGTACACTGGACAGCTACAAAGCGAACATTGCAGCGATCCGCGGTGCGGCGGCGTCCGCGCGCGGCGAGGCAATCTAAGCGTTCGTCAATTCAGACTTGTTCGACGAATGCGATGTTTTGCGAAGCAGATTGTAAACGGCACGCACCTCAGGGACAGCATCGATTTTTGTTGCGACGAAAGACACGCCGTCGCCCTGATTTACACTTTTTGTCTCGCCAAACTGAATACTCCCGCTTCCGTCAGATTTTTCAATCATCGTAAGAACGGGAATTTTAAGATATTCAATCGATTGCGTCGCTCGACTGAATATCCCAGAACTGACAATTACACGCTGGTTGGTCACAGCGTATTCCGTGTACCGCCTGCAAAGTGCGGTCCAGAAAAAATGGCCGACAAATAGATAAAATCCAACGAGCGCAAATGGCAATCCAAGCAGAGGAAAAAGGCTAGCTTTGGCATTGGATGCGTCATTCCAAGCACCGTAAATCCAGAACAGCGAGAAGCCGAAAAAAAGCAATCCAAAGCCAGATTTCTGTAAGTCGCCGGCTTCCAATCTCAGTCCCCCGAGTGCCTTTTTATTCCAAAGCACCCGCTCGCCGGTGGCAATTTCCTGTCGGATGGTGTCGCTGGTCATGTAAGCTCCTTAAAAATCGGAAATAGGACGGCATACCGCCGCTGATGATGTCAATGCAGGGTGGCCTCACAGGATACGATCTGCTAAAGCGCGGCGTAATCCCCAACCCTATGAGTTCGCGATGATTCCCCGTTATTCCCGCCCCGAAATGGTCTCCATTTGGGAGCCGCAGACGCGTTTCAAGATCTGGTTCGAGATCGAGGCGCATGCCGCCGACGCGCTGGCCGAACTGGGGGTGATCCCGAAGGACGCCGCAAAGACGATCTGGGCCAAGGCCAAGGATGCGGTGTTCAATGTCGAGCGTATCGACGAGATCGAGCGCGAGACCAAGCATGACGTCATCGCCTTCCTGACCCATCTGGCCGAGATCGTCGGTCCCGAAGCGCGCTTCGTCCACCAGGGCATGACTTCGTCGGACGTACTCGATACCTGTCTCAATGTGCAACTCGCGCGCGCCGCCGACATCCTGATTGCCGACACCGACAAGGTACTCGCGGCGCTCAAGACCCGCGCCTTCGAGCACAAGATGACGCCGACCATCGGCCGCTCTCACGGCATCCATGCCGAGCCGGTGACGTTCGGTCTCAAGCTGGCTTATGCCTATGCCGAATTCACCCGCGCGAAAGAGCGCCTGATTGCCGCACGCAAGGAAATCGCGACCTGCGCCATTTCCGGCGCAGTCGGCACCTTCGCGCAGATCGATCCGCGGGTTGAGGAGCACGTGGCGAAGGCGATGGGGCTCACGGTCGAGCCGATCTCGACGCAGGTGATCCCGCGTGATCGCCACGCGATGTTCTTCGCGACGCTTGGTGTTGTCGCCTCCTCGGTCGAACGTCTCGCCACCGAAATCCGCCACATGCAGCGCACCGAGGTTCTGGAAGCCGAGGAATTCTTCTCCGAAGGCCAGAAGGGTTCGTCGGCGATGCCGCACAAGCGCAACCCGGTGCTGACGGAAAACCTCACCGGCCTCGCGCGCATCGTTCGCTCCGCCGTGACACCCGCGCTGGAGAATGTCGTGCTCTGGCATGAGCGCGACATCTCGCACTCTTCTGTCGAGCGCATGATCGGTCCCGACGCCACAGTGACGCTGGACTTTGCACTCAACCGCCTCGCCGGCGTTGTCGAAAAGCTGCTGGTCTATCCGGCCAACATGCAGAAGAACCTCGATCGCCTCGGGGGCCTCGTTCATTCGCAGCGGCTGTTGATTGCGCTGACGCAGAAAGGCGCCTCGCGCGAGGACGCCTACAAGCTGGTCCAGCGCAACGCGATGCCGGTCTGGCGCGGCGAAGGCGACTTCCAGTCACTTCTGAAGAAGGACGCCGACGTGAAGAAGTATCTGTCGGACAAGGAGATCGAAGAGCAATTTGATCTCGCGTATCACTTCAAGCACGTCGATACGATTTTCAAGCGGGTGTTTGGGGCAAGCTGAACTGATGGCTGTCGTCACCGCTGTCAGCCTTCGCAAAGGCCATCATTTCAGCAAGACGAACGCCCTCAGCATCCGGCTGCTGAAAGGCCTCGGTGTCGACGGCGACGCGCATATGGGCGAGACGGTGAAACACCGCTCGCGGGTTGCCAAAGACCCCACGGTGCCGAACCTGCGTCAGGTCCACCTGATCCACGAAGAACTTTTCGGCGAACTCGCTCCCAAGAACTTCATCGTCCGCCCCGGCGAGATGGGCGAAAATGTCACCACCCGCGGCATCGACCTGCTCGGCCTTCCCTCAGGCACCCGGCTTCATCTGGGGGACAGCGCCATCGTAGAGATCACGGGATTACGCAATCCTTGCATCCAGATCGATCGCTTTCAGAAGGGCCTGATGGCTGCAACGCTCGGCAAGGATGCGAACGGCAAGCTGATCCGCAAAGCCGGAGTCATGAGCATCGTGCTGGCAGAGGGCGACGTCCGGCCGGGCGATCCCGTCCGGGTGGAATTGCCGGACGGTCCGCACCGGGCGCTCGAACCGGTCTGAAGTACGGAAACACATCAGATGTGAGTGCCCGGCATAGAGCCGGGCATGACGGATCATTCGGACTTTTCAGCGCCGAACGTCAGTCGGCGATTTTCAGGATAACCTTGCCGAACGGCCGCTCCTCGATCAGGTATTGAAGCGCCTTCGCCGCCTCCTCCAGCGGGAAAATGCGCGCCACCGGCGGCTTGACCGTGCCCTTCACAAGCAGCGGCGAGATCACGTCCCACGCGGCTTGAATCTCCTGACGCGTGCACCGGAAAAGGCTGAATCCGGTGACCGAAAGATCCTTCCAGATGATGTCCGTCACATCGATCGTGGTATTGCGGCCTGCCGAATAGCCGAGCGTCACCAGCGATCCTCCCATGGCCATGGCCTTGAGCGCTTCGCTCGTGATGGTGCCGCCAATGGCATCGATCACCACGTCGATGCCAGCACCATCGGTCAGTCTCCGTACGCCTTGCGCGAGCGACTCTGCGGACAGATCGACAACGTTATCGTAGCCGCGCTCACGCGCCTGCTCGGCCTTCGCTTTGCTGCCCGCCGTTGAAACCACTTTCGACGCGCCCAGCGCCCTGGCAAGCTGATAGGTGGCGTTGCCGACAGCGCCGCCGATCGCAGGCGCGAGCACCGATTTGCCCGCCGCAAAACCCGCCTGCTGCAGCGTCAGATAGGCCGACAGATAACCCACGACGGCTGCGGTGGCAGTGACGTCGTCGACGCCGTCGGGGATGGGCTGCAGTTCTTCAGCCTTGATCTGTACGTATTCCTGCCAGCTCCCGTTGCCGAATGGAGCGGTGAACATCACGCGCGCGCCCACTGGCAGCGACGACGGACCGCTATGCGTGACAACGCCCGCGCCCTCGTTGCCGAACACGGCCGGAGGCTTGGCGCGCGGATGCCCGCCCGACAGAATCGTGTGATCGAGCGGGTTCACGCCTGCCGCTGTCAGGCGGACTGTTACCAGGTCCCGGCTCGGAAGGTACTCGCGTTCGACCAGTCGCAACCCCGAATATCCCGTGAATTCAAATGCTTCGATGACGCGCATTAGCTCGCTCCGATAAAGTTACAGACCTGTCTGTAACTTGTACATAGTTACAAACCTGTTACATTGTCAACTTCAACTGGTGAACCCGAGCAGGCCTTTGAGCGAACTGGAATTATCCCGGCCCCGGCGTGGCGCCCCCCGAAAGACCGACGCAACGGCCAGAGAGCGGATCATGTCCGTGGCCGCTGACCTGTTTTATCGGGAAGGCATCCGTGCAACGGGCGTTGACCGGATCGTCGAGGTGTCAGGGGTGTCGAAGACCAGCCTCTATCGGGTTTTCCAGTCGAAGGACGAACTGATCGCGGCCTACGCAGAAGCCCACGACCAACGGTTCTGGGACAAATGGAATAAGGCCGCCGAGGCTCATCAAGACAGCCCGCTCGATCAGATCAATGCCGCTCTCGACGACGTGGCAGAGAGCATCGCGCGCCCGGCGTATCGCGGCTGTCCGATGATCAACCTGGCGGTGGAAATTCCCGACGAAACTCATCCGGCACGCATCATGGCCTCCGCCAACAAGATGCGGCTGAAGACCGAGCTTGAGCGCCTTGCGGCACAGCTATCCGTTGCCAATCCGGGATGGATCGCCGAGCAAATTATGCTGCTGGTCAACGGAGCTTATGCCTCGGGCAGCATCGACCCGCGCTCAGTCAGCGGGGAACGCCTGAAGAGCGCCGCCGCTGCTATCATTCGGGCAGGGCAGACTGGCGTTAAAACAACTGAATCGTAACGGCTCTTTCGATACACTCCCGCCGTGTCCCGTGTTCCCACCATCCTGGTTTTCGACTCCGGCCTCGGCGGATTGACCGTCTTCCGCGAGATCGTGAAGCTGCGGCCGGGCGCACGTTACACCTACGTCGCGGACGACGCCTATTTCCCCTACGGCCAGCACACCGAGGACGAGATCGTCTCCCGCGTCGTGCCGCTGGTCGGCGACCTGATCGCCGAGCACACGCCCGACCTTGTCGTCATCGCCTGTAACACCGCGTCAACGCTGGTGATGACCCATCTGCGCGAAGCCTACACGGTCCCGTTCGTTGGCACGGTGCCGGCGATCAAGCCCGCCTGCGCCTCGTCCAGGACCAAACGCGTCTCGGTGCTCGGCACCAAAGGCACCGTAAAGCGCGAATACACCAAAAAACTGATAGCGGATTTCGCTCAGGGCTGCGACGTGACGCTGGTCGGCGCGGAAAATCTCGCAAGCCTCGCCGAAGCGGCGCTGCGCGGCGAGCGCGTCAGCGACGACGCCATCGCGGCCGAGATTGCGCCGTGCTTCCTCAACGGCGCTGCGCGGACCGACACCGTGGTGCTGGCCTGCACGCACTATCCCCTGCTGATCAATCAGATGCTTGCGCTTGCGCCATGGGACGTGGACTGGATCGACCCCGCGCCCGCGATCGCGCGGCGGGTCAGCGACCTGCTCGGCTCAGCCAATGGCATTGGCGAGGCGCTGGGTGCGCGCATCCTCTTCACGTCCGGACAAGCGCCCTCTCCGGTGCTGGCCAAGGCGCTCATGCCGTTCTTCGGCGCCAGCCTCGTGAGTTGAGACCGCCCTTTCGCCGGTATCCTTCGGCTGATAGCCTCCCGCGCGGTCTGTTCCGAAAGAGAACAGCGAAAGGGAGATACACATGCTCAAGAAGATCATTCTCGGCCTGACGGTTGTTGCATTTGCCGGTGTCGGCGCGGCGATAGCCCAGGCACCGGCTCCGGGGGGCATCAAGCGCACCCCGCTGCAAAAGATCGAGTTCCCCAAGGGCTACAATATCGTCACCGTCATCGCCGAGATTCCGGCCGACACGCTGGCCGGCCGTCATACCCATCCGGGCATCGACACCGGCTATGTCCTCGAAGGCGACGCCACGTTGATTGTCGAGGGCAAGCCTGATCAGGCGCTCAAGGCCGGGGACTCCTACGCGGTTCCCGCCGGCATTCCTCATGACGTCAAGACGGGCGCTAAGGGCTTGAAAATCATGGCTGTTTACGTGGTCGAGGAAGGCAAGCCGGTCGCGACCCCAGCCCCTAAATAAGGGCCTGAACTATTTGACTTCGTGGCCTTTTCTACCTATGAACACGTTGCTCGCGGGCCGGTTTTCGGCCCGCGTTGCGTTTCGCGACCCGTGGTCCTCCCCATCAAGCTTATGAGGCGGACCTGTCAGCACCGGGATCATATCCCGCTGCACAGGAGGGCGCGTTTCCTCAAAACCCACGTTCAAAGAAAGAGGACGCGATGACTAAGCGTAGTGAGGCGAAGTATAAAATCGATCGCCGTATGGGCCAGAACATCTGGGGCCGCCCGAAGAGCCCCGTCAACAAGCGTGAATACGGCCCCGGCCAGCACGGCCAGCGCCGCAAGGGCAAGCTCTCCGACTTCGGCACGCAGCTCCGCGCCAAGCAGAAGCTGAAGGGCTACTACGCCAACATTTCCGAGCGTCAGTTCCACGCGATCTACGTCGAAGCCAGCCGCCTGAAGGGCGACTCGGGTGAAAACCTGATCGGCCTGCTCGAGCGCCGCCTCGACACCGTGGTGTACCGCGCGAAGTTCGTGGCCACCATGTTCGCCGCACGTCAGTTCATCAACCACGGCCACATCAAGGTGAACGGCAAGCGCGTCAACATTGCCAGCTACAAGGTGAAGGTCGGCGACGTCGTCGAGATCAAGGAATCGTCCAAGCAACTCGCCTTCGTGCTCGAAGCCAACCAGCTCGGCGAACGCGACACACCTGACTATCTCGAAGTCGATCACGGCAAGCAGACTGCCAAGGTCGTGCGCGTTCCGGGTCTTTCGGAAGTGCCGTTCCCGGTTCAGATGGAGCCGCACCTCATCATCGAATTCTATTCGCGCTAACTCCTCAGCGCGGATCACAGACATACGAAAGGCCGCCTCACCGGGCGGCCTTTTTCTTTGGCTGATCGAATCAGGTGGAGGATACCGGATTGGGTTCGGCCAAAGCGAAATCCCGCAACAGACGAACTGCGATCCGCACCACCTCGGCCTGTGTCTTGGCTCCGGTGCGCGACAGCGCACTCCGCAGATGGAATCGCGCGGTGTGAATCGTGACGCCTTCGCTCTCTGCAAATGTCTTGAGATCGTGATCAGCCGCCAGAGCCGCGACCAGCCGCGCGGCTCCCTTTGACAGCCCAAGCCCCTGCTCCAGAATTTCGGACGTATTGGCAGATCCGGAATCGGGATCGTGGACGACAACGATCGCGCCACGCGGCCCGCCGCGCTCCCAGTCGGATTGCGCGGAGGACGCCGGAGACGGCGCGACCAGGACAGCATAGTCCCGTCCCCTGGCGCGCGGCACGGCAACCACACCGCCGGCACCGCCGCCTGCGACATTGATCAACAGCGCATCAAAGCGCCGGCGCGCGTCGGTATGGGTGACCAGAGGCTTGCCCATCCGGCCAAGCACAAAGCCGTCGCTCTGCTGTGTGAGAGCGTGCATCGCCGCGTTGACGAAGAGCACCTCCCCGTCAGCCGCCAGCAACATCAGGCCGGCCTGCAGCCGGTCGAGCGTTGCCTGCAAGCCGACATTTCGTGAATCGATCCGGAAGAACGTGCGGCGCAGTTGCAGCGCGCGCGTGATGTGCGGCATAAGCTGCTCTAGATAAGCCGCTTCCCGATCGTCGAAGGGTGGACGATCATCGCCGCGCATCAGCGCGATCATCGCGAAATTTCCGTCGCTGGAATAGAGGGGCCCGCCAAGCGTTTCGATCAGCCCGATCGGCTTGAAGAATTCATTATAAAATTGGCCGGTGGCGCGTTCTTCAGGCGTGAACAGACGATCCGTACTCATGGCGCGGCCCGCCGGCAGGCTGAGAAAGCGCGCCGGGGCAGGATCGATCTGGGCATATTTCTCGACATAAAGCTGCAAGCTCTGAAGCAGCGTGCCCGATGTCTCGACAAAATTCGCCGTCGGATCGCGTGCGTCAACCATCACCAGAACGGCGCTGCGGCAGCCGAACATGTTCTGGATCAGCTCCAGCGCGAGCGTGAGTTGGCTGCTGTCGGAAACACCCTGATAGAGCGCGTCCAGAAATTTGCCTTCGGCCTCGCTCACGACCACCCCGCCGCACCCGCTGTGGAAAGCCAAAATCGCATAGCAATTTAAAACTAACCCTATTCATTTGAATAGTGCGTGACGTATCTCCCTTTGGCACCGTCTGCCCGTTGTTCTGGGGAAGCGGGGCGGCAGTGACAAAGTCAGTTTGTGGCGTGCATGGCGCTGGACAATCCGCGCCAGTGCGGCGGTTTCGTTGCGTTCTTTTGGCCTCAACGGCTTTTTTGGGCGTTAGCCCGGCTGAATCCGCCGACTGGCTCGGGACGGTCTCGGCTGACTGGTTTACAGCCGGGAACTGGAATCCAAACGCTGTCCCCGGTTCGGGTACGGCTGTCAACATCAACAACGCAGCAACTCCAAATCCCGCGACCATTAACGCACCGGGTGCTGCGTCCGGCACAGTGACGCTCGGAAGCACTGGCGGACAGAGCGGGACGCTTAACGTCAACAGCGGCGGCCTCGCCACAACCGGCACCATTTATGTCGGCCTGCTGGGCTCGGGAACGCTCAATATTTCCGGCGGCAGCATCGTTTCGGCGACCGGCCTCGGCTCTGTTGCCGACAGTGCGAACTCCTCCGGGACGGTCACCGTCTCTGGCGCCGGCACCCAGTTCAATCCGGGACAACTCTACGTCGCAGCCGACGTGAATACGCTCGGTCAGGTGACAATCCAGAACGGCGCCTCACTCACCACCGCCCAGACGATCCTGGGTTACTTCTCGTCAACCGCTAACGGCACACTCACTGTCACAAACGGGTCGTCGGTCAGCACTGGCGCGATGACAATCGGCGAACGGGGCACCGGCACCTTCAATCTGAACGGCGGCTCCACCGCGACTACCGGATCGGTCTCCATTGGCACCAACGCCACCGGCAACGGCACTGCGAACATCAGTGGCGCGGGAACGACCTGGGGCACCGGTACCGCGAACATCGGCACCAGCGGTGCAGGCGCGCTGACGATTTCCAGCGGCGCGAAAGTCACGACGACAAGCAGCAATACTGTCGTTCCCGCCGTCTCTCTCGGAGGCGGCGCCACCGTGACCGGTTCAGGTTCGCAATGGGACATTGTGGGCAATTCCGCTGGCGTGTCGCAGGGCGTGGTCGGCATCGGCAGCAAGGCCAGCAGCACGGCTACGCTTACCGTATCGAATGGCGGTAAGGTCGCGATCAGGGACGGCGCGGCGACAACCAACGGTCAGTTCATGCAGCTTCGCATGGGCATCGCGTCCGGCTCGACCGGTTCGCTAACTGTCACCGGCGCGAATTCATCGTTCACCACACCCTATGACGTGTGGGCCGCATACAATGCCGGCACGACCGCCAACATCACAGTCAGCAACGGCGGCGCGCTCAACACCGGCTACACCATTCTCGGCGCCAGCGGCACCGGCAATGCTGTTGTCACGGGACCAGGATCGGTCTGGACGATCTCGGACATGCCCAACGTTCCGGGCAGTCAACCGCAAGGCCTGGCGATCGGAAGTTCGTCCACCAGCAGAGGCACGTTGACCATCGCCGACGGCGGCACGGTCAACATCAATTCGACCGGCGGTTCGGTTGTTATCGGCGGCGCCGCCGGCAGTCAGGGAACGCTCAACATCGGCGCGGCAGCGGCGTCTCCCGCCGCCGCAGCGGGCACGCTGAACGCAACGAATGTCATCTTCGCGACTGGCGCGACCAGCACGATCAATTTCAACCACACCTCGAACAACTACGTTTTTGCTCCGGGCATTCAGGGCACTGGCCCCGGCACCGTGAACTTTCTCGCCGGCACGACGATCCTGTCCGGCAACAACACTTATGCGGGAGCGACAAATATCTCGTCTGGCGCAACCGCGCAGTTCGGCAACGGCGGCACGACGGGTCTCATTAGCGGCAACGTCAACAACAACGGCGCGATGATCGTCAACCTCTCGTCGTCCGCCACCTATGCCGGAGCGATTTCCGGTAACGGCACATTTGAAAAGGCTGGAAGCAATACACTCAGCCTGACGGGCACGAATACATTTACCGGCGGCACCACGATCTCTGCCGGCACGTTGCAGATCGGCGCTGGCGGCAGCACGGGCTCGATCAGCGGCAATATCGTCAATAACTCGATCCTGTCCTTCAACCGCTCCAATTCATTCACATTCAGCAACCTGATTTCCGGTACCGGCAGCGTCACCAAAAGCGGCGCGGGAGTCGTCACTCTTACGGCTGCAAATACCTACCTCGGCGGCACCTCCGTTTCACAAGGCACGTTGCGCCTCGGCGCCAGCAACCGCCTTGCATCGGCCGGAAGTCTGTTCATTTTCGGCGGCGCGACCTTCGATCTCGCAGGCTTCAGCCAGACGGTCGGCGCGTTTAGCGGGCCGGGCACGGCGGCAATCGGCACAGGCTCGCTGACAGTCGGCAACAATCTCGATCGCACGTTCCAGGGCAACCTGACCGGCAGCGGCGGTTTCATCAAGCAAGGCACTGGCTCGCTTACCATGAGCGGCAACAGTTCGGCCTATACAGGGACGACGACCGTCAACAACGGCCTGCTCGCAGTGAATGGTAATCTGTCCAACAGCACCACGACCGTGAACACCAATGGCGTCCTCGGTGGAACAGGCACTGTCGGGCAGACAACCGTGAACGGCACGATTGCGCCCGGCAATTCGATCGGTACGCTGAACGTGAACGGTCCCTACGTGCAGAACGCGGGATCGTTCTACAACGTCGAAGTCAACGCCGCAGGACAGTCCGACCTCATCAACGTCACCGGCACGGCAACCATCAACGGCGGCACCGTTCGCGTGTTCGCGGGCATGGGCGCTTACAACCCGACGACCATCTATACCATTCTGACATCCACCGGCTCGCGCACCGGCACGTACGACGCTGTGACATCGAACTTCGCGTTCCTCGATCCGACGCTCACCTACGATCCCAACAACGTCTATCTGACGCTGGTCCGCAACAGCATCGACTTCGCCAGCGTCGGCATTACACCGAACCAGATTTCGGCGGGCGGTGGCCTCGCCGCGCTGGGCATGACCAATCCGATCGTCAACGCGGCGCTGATGCTGACGCCGGATCAGGCCCGCGCGGCCTTTGACAGCGTATCGGGCGAGATTCATCCGAGCCTGCGCTCGCTGATGCTGGATGAGAGTTCTCTGATCCGCGACGCTATTCTTGGGCGGCAGCGGCTGGACCCCGCGAGCGGCTCACAGGCAACCGGATTTGCAGATGAAGAGGAATCCGCGCTCGCCTATGCGAAGAAGACGCGCAAGGCCAAGGGCGGGCCAAAGTGGCCGATCAAGGCGCCGGCACCCGTCATCGCACCGGTTTATGCCGCGTGGGTGCAGGGTTACGGCAACTGGACGCGCCTCAACAGCGACGGCAACGCCGCGACGCTGCGCGCGACCAGCGGCGGGGCCATTGGCGGCGTAGACGTGACCCTCAATCAAAACTGGCGCCTCGGCGTAGCGACCGGCGGCGGACGAACCGATGCCCGCGTCGATGCACGCACGTCATCCGCCACCATCGACACCTTCCATCTCGCGGCGTACGGCGGCGGGCGACTTGGCGACCTCGCAGTCCGCACCGGCGCGGCCTATTCGCATCACGACATCTCCACCACACGCACCATCGCCTTCCCGGGCTTCGCGGACACGGCCACCGCGAGCTACAGCGCCAGCACGGCACAGGTCTTCGGCGAAGCCGCCTACGGCGTCGTCAGGAGTTGGGTGAACGCCGAGGCCTTCGCAAACCTCGCTTACGTGTCGGTCCGAAGCGACGGCTTCACGGAAACAGGCGGGCCGGCGGCGCTCAGAGTCGCACAGGCCACCACCGCCGCCACTTATTCAACGCTCGGCCTGCGCGCACAGGCGCCCATCCCCGCGATCGGCCCATGGGCCATGACGGCGCGCGGGTCGCTCGGATGGCAGCACGCCTACGATGGAGCTACGCCCGTCTCGCTGATGTCGTTTGCGGCAAGCCCGTCGCCATTTGCGATTGCGGGCGTTCCGATTGCCGCCGACACGCTGCTGGTCGAGGCCGGGCTGGACGCGCTCGTTCACCGGAATGCAATTCTGGGAATTCTTTACACCGGGCGTCTCGCCGCCGATGCCAGCGCCCATTCGGTCAGGGCCAACCTTGCTGTGAGGTTCTGATTATTTCATCGCGCCGTAAACAAGGCTCCTGAATGCCGACTGGATGCGTCCGCGCTGTGAAGGCGACTGGATCATCAGGATCGCGAACATGTTTTCCTTTGGATCTGCCAGGAAATACGTTCCGCTGCCCCCGCTCCACTCGAACTCGCCGACCGAGCCGGGCCAGTGGCTGACGCCAGCGTCCGTCCGCACGGCAACGCCGAGGCCGAAGCCAAATCCGGCACCAGGGAAATAGTACACCCACGGCTTGATGCCCGTTCCCTCGCCGATGTGGTTCGACGTCATCAGGTCGATGGTCTTGCGCGCCAGAATGCGCGTGCCGTTGAGTTCACCGCCATTGAGCAGCATCTGCACAAAGCGCGCGTAGTCCGCGATCGACGACACCATGCCGCCGCCGCCGGATTCCCATTTGGTGACCTCACGCGGATCACGATCGAGCTTGTCATATTTGGTTTGAAATGGATCGGCGATCAGCGCCTGCTTCGCCGGATCGGTGACGAAGAAGCTCGTATTGGTCATCCCGAGCGGCCCGAGCAGGTTCTCCTTCTCGAACTGGTAAAGCGATTTTCCCGACACCACCTCGATCACCCGCCCGAGCACATCTGTGGCGTGACCGTAGGTCCAGTATTCTCCGGGCTGACTGATCAGCGGCAGCGCGGCGATCTTGTCCGCAACTTCTGCGTTGGTGAATTTGCCGGACATCAGGTCGGCATCTTCGTAGGGCTTCTTCACCACGCCATACGCGAGCGATGCATATGGAATGCCCGCTGAATGCCGTAGCAGATCGTGAATCTGGATCGGGCGGTGCGGCGCGACAAGATCGAGTTCGGGCTTGCCATCCGGGCCCGGCTTCTCCACGCCGACCTTGATATGGTAAAAACCTTTGACATATTGCCCCACCTCATCGTCGAGCGCGAGCTTGCCCTGCTCCACCAGCATGAGCGCCGCCACCGATGTGATCGGTTTGGTCATCGAAAACAGCGTGAAGATGGTGTCCGGCGTCATCGGCGCCTTGGTGGCAAGACTGCGGACGCCGAAAGATTCGTAGTATGCGGGCTGGCCGTGGCGCTGGATCAGCACGATCGCGCCCGGGATCTTGCCGGTCGCGACTTCGTTGTTGAAATACGCGGTGATGCGCGCGAGCCGCTGCGGGAAGAACCCGGCCTTGTCCGGGTCTGTTCGCCCAAGGCTTTCCGCACAAGCCGGCAGTGATGTCGTTGCAGAGATCGCTGCGACAACCATGGCAGCGCCAGCGCGCCGGACGATATTTGAATAAAACAAAACCGATCTCCGCAAATCCGGTCAATGAGCCGGACTTTAGCGGGCAGCGGCTATCGTGCAAAGCGCGCCGGTCACTCTAAAGCGTCATAAACCATGGCTTTCAGCGCGGGCTGAATGCGGCCGCGTTCTGACGGCGACTGCATCATCAGGATCACAAACATATCCTGTGCGCGGTCGATCCAGAAATAAGTGCCACCGGCACCGTCCCATTTGATTTCGCCGAGCGATCCCGGCGGTGGAGGCGTGGCATTCCCGGGTTCAGTGCGAACGCCAAAGCCAAGGCCGTATCCGAAGCCGTCGCCGGGGAAGTAGTACGATCCACGCTTCACGCTTGTTGCAGGCGCGATGTGGTTCGCGGTCATGGTCGCGAAGGTCTCAGGCTTCAGATAACGCTTGCCGTCGAGTTCACCGCCATTGAGTAGCATCTGCGCCAGCCGGCTATAATCTCCGATGGTGGTGAGCAATCCGCTGGTCCCCGGCTCCCATTTATAGGGTTTACGCGGATCACGGGAATTCCCGGTCCTAAAATTGCTGTCGCTCGGCAGCGGCTCAGCAATCCGGCGATACTGCAACGGGTCGGCCACATAGTACGAGGTGTCCTTCATGCCAAGCGGATCGAACAGCCGTTCCTTTTCGAAGGCGTAAAGCGATTTTCCCGATATCACTTCGATCACGCGTGCGAGCACGTCCAGCGAGTGGCCGTAGTCCCACAGCGTACCGGGCTGCTCGGCCAGTGGCAGCCGCGCGATCTTTTCGGCCACGGCGGCGTTGTCAGTCCCTTCGGCGTAGATATCGGCATTCTTGTAGGCAGAGCGCACCAGGCCCGTCCCATAAAACCCATAGGGGATACCGGCCGACTGCCGCATGAGGTCTTCAATGGTGATCGGACGCTCCAGCGGTACAAGTTTAAGAACGGGATCGCCGTTCTCGGCCTTGGTTTCCACGCCGACCTTGGCGTCCGCAAATGATGGAATGTATTTCGACACCGGATCGTCCAGCCTGAGCTTGCCGTCGTCCACCAGCAGCATCGCGGCAACGCTCGTGATCGGCTTGGTCATCGAGAAAATCCGGAAGATCGCGTCCGGTGTCATTGGCTCGCCGGTCGTCATGTCGATCTTGCCGAAGGATTTGAAATAGGCCTGCTTGCCGCGGTGCTGAACCAGAACGATCGCGCCGGCAATTTTGTTGTTCGCGACTTCGGCATTGAAAAAGTCGGTGATGCGCTCAAGGCGCTGCGGAGAAAGAACGGCGTTCGGCGGATAAGTCCGCATTGCGCCGTCGGCCGACGCCTGAACAGCGGTGATAAGAAAAAGCGCGACAGGCAGAATGCTGCGGGCATGGCGCAGAATGGGCGTTGCCTCAATCAGCTGACGAGTTGCGGAAACGGGCATAAAAAATCCCTCCATCCCGGATGGCACGTGTCCGGGATGGAAGGACTGTATCTGTGAAAAAGGCGGCCGCACAAGCGAGACGGCTTAAGCCGTCTCGCCTTGAAAAACATCAGCCAACGGGCTGCTGAACCGCGATGCCCTTGTCGGCGAGCAACTGCTGCAATTCGCCAGCCTGGAACATCTCACGGATGATGTCGCAACCACCGACGAACTCGCCCTTGACGTAGAGCTGCGGAATGGTCGGCCAGTTCGAATAGATCTTGATGCCGTCGCGCAGTTCGCCGGACTCGAGAACATTCAGACCCTTGTAGGCAACGCCCACGTGGTCGAGAATCTGGACCACTTGGCCCGAGAAGCCGCACTGGGGAAACTGCGGCGTGCCCTTCATGAACAGCACGACGTCGTTGGACTTCACTTCGTTGTCGATGAATTGGTCGATGCTCATATTCGCGTCCTTAAGTGGCTTGCCCAGGCCGGGATTCGGTCACCGACCTGCTCTCTCCCCATATATGTAGCGTGAAACGGCTCGGCAGCCCAATCAAATCGCCGAAAAGGTGCCATGCGGCGCCCCCCGGACGGGAGCGCGGATCTGCCATGCCGGGCGCCTGAAACAATCGTCGCCTGCGCAACGTATCGATTTCATGGCCGACGCTACCTTTTATCTCCGGCGGGGCGCCCTATCTAGAGCATCCCTTCTGCGGAACCGTTCCGGAGAAGAATCGTTCTCTCCTCAATCGGAGATACTCGTGACGAAACCAGCATCCCAGTCAGACGCCCGTGTCGCCACTTCCTCCGCATTTACGGCCAAATCTGGCCAGGAATCCCGCAACGAACTGGCGGCCCGGCTGCTGACAGCCTATCGCACGGTCCGGGACGAGACCGAGCGGCGGGCGGCCCCGCTGTCACCCGAGGACCAGTTGGTCCAGTCGATGCCGGATGCCAGCCCCACCAAATGGCACCGCGCCCACGTCACCTGGTTCTGGGAGCAATTCCTGCTGGGCCAGCATTCTCCAGGCTACAGGCCTTACCACCCGGATTACGCCTACCTGTTCAACTCCTATTACGTCAGCGCCGGGCCGCGTCACGCCCGGGCCCAGCGCGGCCACCTCACCCGCCCCGGTGCGGACGAGGTGACGGCCTATCGCAAGCACGTCGATGCCGCGGTCGCGGCATTTTTCGATTCAGCGGACGCCGACACGCTGGCGAAGCTGGAGCCGCTGATTGAGGTCGGTCTCAATCATGAGCAGCAGCACCAGGAATTGCTGCTCACCGACATCCTGCACGCCTTCGCACAGAACCCGATCCCGCCCGCCTACCAGCCTGGCTGGAGATTTCCGGCTGCGACCCGCACCGGCGACGCATGGGTCACGCTGATGGAAGGCATCCACACCATCGGTCATACCGACGAGTCATTCCATTTCGACAACGAGAAGCCTGCGCACCGCGCGCTGGTCGGCCCTGTGAAACTGGCGCGCAATCTCGTCACGAATGCCGAGTGGCTCGCCTTCATGAACGACGGTGGTTACACGACGCCGACACTGTGGCTCATGGATGGCTTCGCGGCCGCCGAACGTGAGGAATGGCAGGCCCCCGGCCATTGGCGCAACACTGACGGAGAATGGAAGATCATGACGCTCGGCGGTTTGCAGCCGATCGATCCATCAGCCCCCGTCTCGCATGTCAGCTACTATGAGGCCGATGCCTTCGCGCGCTGGAGCGGAAAGCACCTGCCGACAGAAATGGAATGGGAAGTCGCCGCGCGCGCGGGTCATCTCAACGACGCCTTCGGCATCGTCTGGCAGTGGACCCGCAGTTCGTATTCGCCATATCCCGGGTATCGCGCCCTCGAAGGCGCGCTGGGTGAATACAACGGCAAGTTCATGGTCAACCAACTGGTGCTGCGCGGCTCATCGCTCGCTACGCCTGACAATCACAGCCGTATCACCTATCGCAATTTCTTCTATCCACATCACCGCTGGCAGTTCACCGGACTGCGCCTCGCCGATTACGCCGTCTGAATCCTCAACGCACGAGATCGTCATGAATGTGCATATCAACGCGCGGACTGATGCCCCGTCCCCCGATCAAATTGACCGTTCCTTCGCGCAGGACGTGATCGAGGGATTGTCGCAACAGCCGAAAAAGCTGTCGCCCAAATATTTTTACGACGAGGCAGGCTCGAAACTGTTCGAACAGATCACACTGCTGCCGGAATACTATCCGACCCGCACCGAACTGCGCATTCTGCGCGATCGCGGGACAGAGATCGCAACCGCGATTCCGACCAACGCGGCGCTGGTGGAATTCGGTGCCGGTGCGACGACCAAGGTGCGTCTTCTCCTGAAACAGTGCGCGTTCAAGGCCTATGTGCCGGTGGATATCTCCGGCGATTTCCTCAACAGCCAGGCCAGCGCGCTGCGCGAGGACTTCCCCGATCTTGCGGTTTATCCGGTGACAGCCGATTTCACCAAGCCGTTCGAACTGCCGCCGGAAGTGAAGGACATGCCGAAAGTGGGCTTCTTTCCAGGCTCAACCATCGGCAATTTCGACCCGCATGAAGCCTGTGCCTTCCTGCGCAGCGCGCGCGCCATTCTCGGCGAAGGTGCGACATTGATCGTCGGTGTCGATCTCGAGAAGGACGAGCGCGTGCTCCACGACGCCTATAACGACGCGGCAGGCGTGACCGGTCAGTTCAATCTCAATGTGCTGGCGCGCATCAACCGCGAACTCGGTGCCAACCTCGATCTTGACGGCTTCAAACACCGTGCGATTTACAACCGCGAGCGCCATCGCATCGAGATGCACCTGATCAGCCGCAAGCCGCAGACTGTGCGGGTGCTGGACCACACGGCGACGTTCCGTACCGGCGAGACGATCCACACCGAAAGCAGCTATAAGTACAGCATCGACCGCTTTACGGATCTGGCGCGCAGTTCGGGATGGACGCCGCGCGCCTCATGGACCGATCCCGACGGAATGTTCTCGGTTCACGCGCTGGTGGCGTAGGCATAAGCCCGCAAGGTGGGAGCGGCCAACCTCTAGATCTCGTCTTCCTTCGTCCCGGAGCCGAGCGAGATCGCCTCCCAGGCCGCGACGATCAGCATGACGATCGTCGTTGCCGTTGACAGCAGCAGCGGTGACAGCGAGTGCGCGAACGGGATCAGCACGACCAGCAGAGCGATACCGACGAGGTGGGAGAGCTGAAAGATGCCGCGGATGCTGCGCTTGAACAAGATCGTGCCGATCAGAAACAGCAGCGGCCCGCCGATGATGCTGAGTATGGCCTTGGTGTCCGCATGACCCGCGGGATGCGCCAGCACCAGTTCGTCGCCGACCGCCGTCACCACGACCCCCGCAACAATCGGCAGGTGCAGATAGGTATAGGCAAGCCGGGCCAGCCGGCCGGTGTCCCTGGACTGCGAAATATGCTCGGCTCCGGCCTCGGCCCCGATATGGAAATACACCCACCACATCGCGATGCTCCCGAGCAGAGCGACAACAAAGGCAGAGACCGTCGGCGCGGTCCATGTAGCTTCCGCGAAGGTGGCTCCGGTCACCACGATGGACTCGCCCAGCGCGATGATGATGAACAGCGCGCAGCGCTCGGCCATATGGCCGCCTTCGACCTCCCAGTCTTCGAGAGGCGTCGCGCCTAACCCGGGAAACCGGAATCGCATCATCGGTCCGCAATACTCGATCGCCACCGCGACGATCCACAGAAGGAGCCGCGCCTGCCCCTCAGCGAGCCCGCCTGCTATCCAGAACAGGCCGCTGCACGCGAGCCACAGGGTGATGCGCAACAGATTCATGCGCAAACCCGGCTCAGACCTGGGTATCGACCAATAGGTGAAGGCCGAGCGGCCGACCTGCATGGCGACAAAGGCCAGCGCGAACGCCAGCCCCCTGTTTTCAAAGGCCTTGGGAATGGATGTGGACAGCAGCAGGCCGGCGATCATCAGACCGAACAGCATCACCCGGATGGGCGTGCGCTCCGGGTCGAGCCAGTTGGTGATCCAGGATGTGTAGATCCATACCCACCACACCGCCAGAAACAGGATCGTGGTTTGCAGAACGCCGAGCGGCGTGAAATGCGCCAGCAGCGTGTGGGAAATCTGCGTAATGGCGAAAACAAAGACCAGATCGAAGAAAAGCTCGACGTAAGTGACGCGATGATGCTGGTGCGGCGCGCGCGCCCGCAGCAATGCTCTCTTGGTCGACACGGCGCCCCCGCTTTCGTCGATCAGGCGTCAGGCACACCCGTCTGCAACGCCAGCGCATGCAGCACACCACCCATCTGCCCCTTCAGCGACTGATAGACGATCTGGTGCTGCTGCACCCGCGACTTGCCGCGGAAGGATTCCGAGATGACGGTGGCCGCGTAGTGATCGCCGTCCCCGGCGAGATCGCGGATGGTGACCTGCGCGTCAGGCAAGGCAGCCTTGATCATCGTTTCGATGTCCCGCGCGTCCATTGGCATGTCTTTGAATCTCCTCATGTTGAGCCGAGCCCGGCTCAAGCAACGCACCGAAATATGCCTGATTCTAGCCCTTGCAACCCGCGCCGTCACGCGGGCATTGCGGAAGATAGCTCCTATATTGTGGCTCTCAACAGGAAGCCCGCCATGAACATTCGTATGAAGATTCCAGGCCCGGACCACCCGATTACAATCGCAAAGAACCCCAAACGGGTCCGGATCAGCGTCGGTGGCGAGGTGATCGCCGAAACCAGCCACGCCCTGACGCTCAAAGAGGCAAGTTACCCCGCCGTCCAGTATATTCCCCGCGCCGATGCCAATTTCGACAAGCTCAAGCGGACAGACCACAGCACCTATTGCCCCTACAAGGGCGACGCGAGCTATTTCAGCATCGTGTCAGGCGGCCAGACGCTGGAAAACGCGATCTGGACCTACGAGACGCCCTATGAATCGGTGAAAGAGATCGAAGGGCATCTGGCGTTTTACCCCAACAAGGTCATGATCGAGGAAATGTAATCCGTCATGCGCGCGCCTCGATAATCGGCTCTGTCGCGCGCAGAATGACATGGAACAACAACCGGTCCCTCCTGTTGCCTCCCCAGCGGTACTTTTGCCGGTAGGAGACATACAATGAGACATTTCACGATAGCGCTTTTAGCAGGCGCCAGCGCTCTTTTTGCTGGCAGTGCGATTGCAGCGCCAATGACGAATAGCATTTCGGGTGTGAAGACCGGATCGGACATCGAGCATGTCCGCATGGTGTGCGATGAAAGCGGACGTTGTTATCGCACCCGCGGCGCACGCCGTGTGATTGTTCAGGACGACTCGTATGCTTACGCTCCGCGGCGCCGATACAGGGAGCGCGGCTACTACAACGAAGGTCCTGGCGTCGGCGTATACGCGCCGGGCGTCGGCATCGGCATAGGTGTCGGGCGCGACCGCTGGTAATTCTGCAAACCGCAGTCAGAACGAAGAAAAACCGCAGGCTGACCTGCGGTTTTTCTGTTTCAGTCACGCGCTTTCGTTGGGCCTCTATTTTTTAACCAGCGGACATTCGCTTTCCGCCAGGGGCTTGAACGACTCGTCGCCCGACATTTCGGCCAGTTGCTGATAGAAATCGCCGCGATATTTCGAATCCGCGGGTGACTTCACCTTCATCAGGAAGGTCTTGTGCATCACCCGGCCGTCGGCACGGATCTGCACATTCTTGTTGTAGAAGTCATTGACCGGCAGCTCCTTCATCTTCGCAGCCACGGCCTTGCCTTCATCGGTGCCGGCGGCCTCGACGGCCTTCAGATAGTGAAGCACCGACGCATAGGTGCCCGCCGTGATCAGGTTCGGGATGAAGCCGCCCGAGCGCTCCATGAACCGCTTGGCCCAGGCGCGGGTCTCGTCGTTGGCGTCCCAGTAGAACGAGGTCGTCAGCGTCAGGCCCTGCGCGACGTTCAGGCCGACACCCTCGATATCGTTGATGTAGATGACGAGGCTGGCGAGGTTCTGCCCGGACTGCACGATGCCGAATTCACGCGCCTGCTTGACCGCGCTCAGAAGGTCCGCGCCCGACATGGCGAGCCCGATCACCTTGGCCCTGGATGCCTGCGCCTGAAGCAGGAACGAAGAGAAGTCCGGCGAACCGAACGGGAATCGCACGCTTCCCAGCACCTTGCCGCCGCTGGCCTCGACAAAACGGCTCGCATCGCGCTGGAGCGAATGACCGAACGCGTAATCGCTGGTCAGAAAGTACCAGCTATCGTCGCCCTGCTTGGTGACCTGGCTCGCCGTGCCCTTGGCGAAGGCGTAGGTGTCGTAGCTCCACTGCGACGTCGTTTCCGAACAGGCCTTGCCGGTCAGTTCGGTGGTGGCGGCGCCGGAGATCAGCAGCACCTTGCCGCGCGAGCGCGCGATTTCCTGGGTCGCCAGCGCCACGGCTGACCCGGCGACGTCGGTGATGGTGTCGACGCCCTCGGTCTCGAACCACTTGCGGCTGATCGCGGACGCGATATCCGCCTTGTTCTGATGGTCGGCCGTGACGACACTGATCGGCTTGCCCAGCACCTTGCCGCCGAAATCATCGACCGCCATCTGCGCCGCTTCGACCGAGTGCTTGCCGACCAGATAGGCGAAGCCGCCCGAGTGGTCGGTCAGCACGCCGATCTTGACGGCATTGTCGGAGACCTGCGCCTGCGCCGCGCTGCCTGCCATCAGCATGGCCGCGACGGTCAATCCGATCCTTGTTGTTCTCACGATAATTCTTCCTCCCTCTGTTATCTCTTGTTCTGTGTCAGACCGGCAGCGCGATGCCATCGTGTCCGGGGTCTGCGCCGCCGTCGAGTTTGTCCCCGTCGATCCGGATGCCGTGCACCGCCGCGAAGCCGAAGGTGTACGGGCTGCGGATCACCTCGTAGCCGTCGGCTTCAAGTTCGCGCGTCACGCCGTGCACAATGCGGTTGGACACGTCGATGGCATTGCTCGTGGCCGAGAATCGCGGCGCACTCACCGCCTCGGTCATGGTCATGCCGAAGTCGAGCACGTTGAGAATGGCCTGCAGCACACCCATGGCGATCTGCGTCGCGCCCGGCGCACCGATCACGAGATATGGCTTGCCACCCTTGAAGACGATCGAGGGCACGACCGAGGTAAACCGCGCCTTGCCCGGCGCGACCGATCCGGGGCGACCCGGCCGCGGATCGAACACGCCCATGCAGCCGTTGTAGATGAAGCCGAGACCGTCCGTGATGACGCCTGACGGCATGCCGAGCGAATGGGTCATGGTCACGCAGTTGCCGTCGCGGTCGACCACCGAGACATGCGTGGTGTCCTTCGACGGATGCCCCGAATTGAAGCGCGGCACATCGCCCTTGATACCCTGCTTGATCTCGGCGGCCATCGTCGCGGCATAGTCTTTCGACGTCAGCTTGCCGACGGGAATATCAAGGAATCCCGGATCGCCAAGGAACCGATCCTTGTCCGCAGTCGCGCGCTTCATCGCTTCACAGACCACGCGCAGATATTCGACGCTGTTGTGCCCGAGCGCCGCGAGATCGAAGCTCTCGAGCACATTGAGCATCTCGAGCAGCATGACCCCGCCGCCCGGCGGATTGTTGGTCGTCACTTCATAGCCGCGATACTGGCCCCGCAGCGGCTCGCACCAGCGCGGCTGATAACGTGCGAGATCGTCTTCGGTGATCAGGCCGCCGTTGGCCATCATGTCGGCGGCGATCCGCTTCGCCAGTTCGCCTCGATAGAACACGTCGGAGCCGCCCTCCGCGATCATGCGAAGCGTCTGTGCATAGTCCGGGTTACGCACTAGATCGCCGACGCGCTTGTAGCTGCCGTCCTCGCGGCAATAGAGCTTCCGCCCCGACGCCGTGAACGACAGACGATCGATGCCCGAGGCACGGTCCATGATGCCCGGGTCGGACCAGAACAGTTCGACATGCGGGCGCACCATCCAGCCGCGCTCGGCCCATGCGATCGCTGGCGCGACGATGTCGCGCCACGGCAGCACACCGAACCGCGAATGCGCCTCATAGTACGCCTTCAGCGACGCCGGCACGCAGATCGACTGATAGCCGAGATCGTTGACCTTGCCGCGCAGAATGAAGCCGTAGCCGTCGCGCGCCTCACCTTCGATCAGATTTTCCCACATGTCCGGACGCGCGGCCGCCGGTGCGGGCGCGTGGAAATCGAGATACTGGTGGAAGTTCTGTCCGGGAAAGTAGATTCCGCAGCTTCCGAAGCCGGCGATGCCGGTCATCAGCGGATCGACAACGCCCTGAACCAGCGCGCAGGCAATTGCCGCATCGATGGCGTTGCCACCGGCCCGCAACATCTCCGCTCCGGCTTCCGCCGCTTCCGCCTGCGCCGCGACGATCATCTCCTTGCCTTTGGGCAATGGCCTCTCCCGTGAGTTTCTTGTGGTTGCGCCGGCGCGGCGAGGCAGGGCGAACCGCACCCCGCAGGCTGATGCGGACCGGTTTGACAGATGGCATTCATACCTGTCCAATACCAATCAAGCTTGGATTGATGCCTTTAAAGCAATAATAGGAATCCGCTCGCGCGGCCCGTTCTCATGATCCGCCCCCTGCTTCCCGCCAGAATTCCGTACTTCCTCGCCGTCGGAGAAACGCTGAGCTTCCGCAAAGCCGCCGAACAGCTTGGCATCGCCCAGCCCGCGCTCAGCCGCAGCATCCGGGATCTCGAACGCCATCTGGGCTTTCCGCTGTTCGAGCGATCCACCCGGCGCGTTGTGCTGACACCGGCCGGCGAAGTGCTCTATCGCGAAAGCGCCGACGCGATGCAGCGTCTCGCCCGCGCCACGATGCATGCCGAACGTGTCGCGCAGGGGCTCAGCGGCACCGTCAGCGTCGGCTATTCGACATTCGCCGCCACCGGCCCGATGTCCGACATCATCATCGAATTCCGCAAGCATCACCCGCAGGCGCAGGTCGGCCTGCGGCTGCTCGCGTCATCCGAACAGGCAGCCGCCTTCGACGAGGGCACGCTCGATCTCGGCTTCATGATGTCGAATGTCGTAGTGCCGCCGCAGCAGACACTTCCGATCTCGCGCGAACGGCTGGTCGCCCTGGTTCCGGCGAGTCACGCCTGGGCGGCAAATCGTGCGATTTCGCTGCGAACCCTGTCCACCTCACCGCTGGTGATCGGCAGCACCCGCCGATGGCGCGGCTTTCGCGCGCTCATCGATGAGTTGGTGACGGACCGTGGCTTCTCCCTGACAATTGCGGAAGAAGCCGACGACGTGCCGGTGCTGCTGCAACTGGTGCGGTCGGGCTTCGGCTGCACCATTCTCGATGCATCCTTCATCCCGACGCTGCCGCCGGGCATCGTGGCGCTGGAAATCGCGGACTCGACAGCGACCCTCGATATCTCGCTGGTGTGGCGCGAGGATCATCTGTCGCCGCTGGCGGCGCGGTTCATCGACGTCGCAAAAGCATTCATGGCATCGCGGCAGGAGACGCCGCGACGGCGCACACGTCAAAGCAGGAAATGATCGCAGCGCGCGATCAGTTCTTTCCGGACATGTAGGCCGGCAGCCAGTTCTCAAAGCCTGCCTTGAGCGACGCCACCGAAACCGGCGTCTCGCCTTCGACCGCGATGTCGTGCCCACCGGTCTTGCCGATGACATGGCACGGCACGCCGACCGCCTTGAGCTTGCTCAGCACCGTCAGCAGATGCTCTTCCTGCACGGTGATGACGTAGCGAGCCTGGTCTTCGCCGAACCACCACGCATGCGGCACGATCTCCTCCGGCGGCGCATCGAGGATCGCGCCGATGCCGCCGGCCATCGCCATTTCGGTGAGCGCCACAAGCAGGCCGCCGTCGGACACGTCATGCACCGCGGTCGCAGTGCCGCCCTTGATCATGCCGCGGACCACATCGCCGTTGCGCTTTTCGACACTGAGATCGACCGGCGGCGGCGCGCCCTCTTCCTTGCCGCAGATGTCGCGCAGATAAACCGACTGGCCGAGCCAGCCTTGCGTATCGCCGATCAGCAGGATCGCTTCGTTCTCCGCCTTGAATGCGAGCGTCGCGGACTTTGTGAAATCATCCAGCAGGCCCACGCCGCCGATCGATGGCGTGGGGAGAATGCCGCGGCCGTTGGTTTCGTTGTAGAGCGACACGTTGCCCGACACGACCGGGAAATCCAGCGTGCGGCAGGCTTCCGCGATGCCCTTCAGGCAGCCGACGAATTGCCCCATGATCTCGGGACGCTCGGGATTGCCGAAGTTGAGATTGTCGGTGATCGCGAGCGGCTTGCCACCCACCGCCGTGATGTTGCGCCAGGCCTCTGCAACAGCCTGCTTGCCGCCCTCGAACGGATCGGCCTCGCAGTAGCGCGGCGTCACATCGCAGGTCAGCGCGAGGCCCTTCGGCCCGTCCTGCACGCGCACCACCGCGGCATCGCCGCCGGGGCGCTGCAAGGTGTTGCCGCCGATGACATGATCGTACTGCTCCCACACCCAGCGCTTCGAGCATAGTTCAGGCGTGGCGATCAGCTTCGACAGCGCTTCGGTGATCGACACCGGCGCCTTGACGTCGCGCGCATGGATCACAGGAAGTTGCGGCGACGGCACATGCGGACGGTCATAAAGCGGCGCTTCCGACTCCAGTTCCTTGATCGGGAGATCGGCCATTACATCGCCGCCGTGCTTGACGACGAAACGCTGGGTCGGCGTGGTGTAGCCGACGATGGCGAAGTCGAGGCCCCACTTCTTGAAGATCGCCTCGGCCTGCTTTTCCTTCTCTGGCTTGAGCACCATGAGCATGCGCTCCTGGCTTTCCGAGAGCATCATCTCATAGGCGCTCATGCCGGTCTCACGGGTCGGCACCGAGTCCAGATGAAGTTCGACGCCGAGGTCGCCCTTCGCGCCCATCTCGACCGCCGAGCATGTGAGGCCCGCCGCGCCCATATCCTGAATCGCGATCACGCAATCCGCTGCCATGATTTCGAGACAGGCTTCCAGCAAGAGCTTTTCCGCGAACGGATCGCCGACCTGCACGGTGGGGCGCTTCTCCTCGCTGTCGTCATCGAATTCTGCCGACGCCATGGTCGCACCATGGATGCCGTCGCGCCCGGTCTTGGAGCCGAGATAGACGATCGGCATGTTCACGCCGGAGGCGGCCGCATAGAAAATCTTGTCGCTTTCCGCGAGGCCTACCGCCATTGCGTTGACGAGGATGTTGCCGTCGTAGCGCGTGTGGAAGCGCGTCTGGCCGCCCACCGTCGGCACGCCGAACGAATTGCCGTAGCCGCCGACGCCCGCGACCACACCGGAGACGAGATGACGGGTTTTCGGATGTTTCGGATCGCCGAAGCTCAGCGCATTCAGACAGGCAATCGGGCGCGCGCCCATGGTGAACACGTCGCGCAGGATGCCGCCGACGCCGGTGGTGGCGCCCTGATAGGGCTCGATGTAGCTCGGGTGGTTGTGACTCTCCATCTTGAAGACCACGGCGAGCCCGTCCCCGATATCGATGACGCCCGCGTTCTCGCCCGGCCCCTGGATGACCCACGGCGCCTTGGTCGGCAGGCCGCGCAGATGGATGCGCGAGGACTTGTAGGAGCAGTGCTCGTTCCACATTGCCGAAAAGATGCCGAGTTCCGTAAACGTCGGCACCCGCCCGATCAGCTTGAGGATGCGCTCGTATTCATCAGGCTTCAGGCCGTGCTGGGCGACGAGTTCGGGGGTGATCTGGGGTTCGTTCCTGATCGTCAAGGCGACGTCGCTCCGGGTCAAATGCTTCGGCGGCCCTCCGGGGGTTCAGAGGGGTCGGACAAGGCGGAATATGCGTGATTCCGGGCTTCTTTTGTGCACGGCGGCCCGGCCTGCGGCAAGCATCAGATAGGGAGAAATCCCGGCTAAAAAAGCCCTCTAGGCGGCCTTCAAATGCGCCACCAGGCCCGCGAACAGTCCGCGGCCGTCGGTGCAGCCCATGATGTCTTCGACGTGGTTTTCCGGGTGCGGCATCATGCCGAGGACGTTGCCCTTGTCGCTGACAATGCCCGCAATGGACGCAGCCGCGCCATTGATGTTGTGGGTGTCGCCAACTTCGCCGTTGGCGGAGCAATAGCGATAGAGCACCCGGCCCTCGCCTTCGAGACGGCGGATGGTTTCCTCGTCGGCGGCGTAGTTGCCCTCGCCATGGGCCACCGGCACGCGGATCACCTGCCCGGCATTGTAGCCGCGCGTAAACGGCGTATCGGAACGCTCGACGCGCAGATGCACGTCGCGGCAGATGAACTTGAGCTGTGCATTGCGCATCAATACGCCGGGCAGCAGGCCCGACTCGCAGAGAATCTGAAAACCGTTGCAGACGCCCATCACCAAACCGCCAGCCGCAGCATGGGCGCGGACCGCGTCCATGATCGGGGCGCGCGCGGCAATTGCCCCACAGCGCAGATAGTCGCCGTAGGAGAAACCACCCGGCACCACGACCAGATCGGTGCCTTTCGGCAACGCCGTGTCGGCGTGCCACACCATCGCGGCGTCATTTCCGGACGCGAGCTTGAGCGCACGCGCCATGTCACGTTCGCGATTGATGCCGGGGAAGACGAGGACGGCTGATTTCATTGGTCGCTTCGCCTAACCCAGAACCTCGACGCGGTAGTTCTCAATCACCGTATTCGCCAGCAGCTTGTCTGCTGCTTCCTTCAGCGCGGCTTCGGCTTTCGCCTTGTCCGCGCCGGCGACTTCGATGTCGAACACCTTGCCCTGCCGCACGCTGGCAATGCCATCGACGCCGAGCGACTTCAGCGCGCCTTCGATGGCCTTGCCCTGCGGGTCGAGAATGCCGTTCTTCAATGTGACGGTAACGCGTGCCTTCATCGAACTCAGCTCTTCACAAGCACCGGGCCGGAGCCCGCGGGACGGTCGTTCTCGATCAGTATCCCGAGACGCTTGGCCACTTCGGTGTAGGCCTCCAGCAAGCCGCCGAGATCGCGGCGGAAGCGGTCCTTGTCCATCTTCTCGTTCGACTTGATGTCCCACAGCCGGCACGAGTCCGGCGAGATTTCATCGGCGACGATGATGCGCATCATGTCGTTCTCGAACAGGCGGCCGCACTCCATCTTGAAGTCCACAAGACGGATGCCGACACCGAGGAACAGGCCGGTGAGGAAGTCGTTGACACGAATGGCCAGCGCCATCATGTCGTCGATCTCCTGCGGCGTGGCCCAGCCGAACGCGGTGATGTGCTCTTCGGAGACCATCGGATCGCCGAGCTGATCGTTCTTGTAGTAGAACTCGATGATCGAGCGCGGCAGCTGCGTGCCTTCCTCGATGCCGAGGCGCTGCGACAGCGATCCGGCGGCGACGTTGCGCACCACAACCTCGAGCGGCACAATCTCGACCTCGCGGATCAACTGCTCGCGCATGTTGAGACGCTTGATGAAATGCGTCGGCACGCCGATGTCGTTCAGATGCTGGAAGACATACTCCGAGATCCGGTTGTTGAGGACGCCCTTGCCCTCGATGATCTGGTGTTTCTTGGCATTGAACGCGGTGGCGTCGTCCTTGAAATGCTGAATCAGGGTTCCAGGCTCAGGCCCTTCGTAAAGGGTCTTGCCCTTGCCTTCGTAAATGCGACGCCGACGGCTCATAGGGATGTACCGTGTTCTGTTGAAGTCCATGAATGGGGTGCTCCGGGTGATTTACGCGACCCACGGCGGAGCTGCCGTGAAGTCCGGAATCGTGAAACAAACCGCGAACCGGACTCATCGGCAACCTACCCGATTGAACCGGCCGATACAACGCAACGCAGCGCGTATTCCCGCAAAAGTAAGCGGTGTTTTGCGCTGGAATTCCTCAAGAATTCCAGTTTCGGGTCATTTCGCCCGCAATCGCCACCTCCTGCGACCTCTGGGACGTTGCCTTGCCGGGGTCGGACCTCCTATATGCAGGGTCCCGCCGACATCCGGCATGACCAATTCAGCTTTACGGAACAGATATATGTCCACTTTCGACAAGCGCGAGGAAGGTTTCGAGAAGAAATTCGCCCTCGACGAGGAACAGAAGTTCAAGGCGGAGGCCCGCCGGAACAAGTTGCTGGGTCTCTGGGCGGCGGAAAAACTGGGCAAAACCGGTGATGACGCCGTGGCCTACTCCAAGGAGGTCGTCGCGGCCGATTTCGAGGAAGCCGGCGATACCGACGTCCTGCGCAAGGTGGCCGCCGACCTGGCCAGCAAGGGCGTGTCGGAAGCCGACGTTCGCAAGAAGATGGACGAACTGGTGGCGGTCGCCGTCGCCCAGATCAAGGCCGGGCAGTAAGCCTGCCGCGCATCGACCTAAAACCTTCACGTCATTGGGAGCGAAGCGAAGCAATCCACCTTTGAAGCTGGATTGCTTCGTCGCTGCGCTCCTCGCAATGACGATTCAGAATCGCTTTACTTCAGCGAATCCTGAACCTTCGCGACGCCGGCGAGGACGCAAACTTCGTCCTTTTCGCCGCCGGGCGCACCCGATGCGCCGACCGCGCCGATGATTTCGTTCCCCACCTTGATCGGAACCGCGCCGCCGACAGCCACGGTCCCCGGGACCTGCTTGAGGTAGGCCGTCTCGGGCTTTTCAACCAGCTTCATGAATTCGAGCGAGGTCTGGCCGCGCGTGCGCGAGGTGTAGGCCTTCAGGCGGCTGAACTCCATGGTGTGGGGATTGGTGCCGTCGCCGCGAACCTGCGCCGCGACATTGCCGGCCTTGTCCACCACTGTGACGGACACCTTGTAGCCGTCCTTGGTGCACTGCTCGATGGTGCCCTGGATGATGGCGATGGCCATGGCCATCGAGACATTCTTTTCAACCTGCGGCGCTTGGGCGTGAGCCGGACCGGCGAGAACGATTGCAGCAGTCGTCAATGCTGCAAGACCAAGTGAACGCATACGGAAGCCTCCCTTTGATGGTTTTTGGTTTGTGCGTTTTGTAGCAACCCTTCCTATCCTGCTTTAATCCCGCCGCTGAACAAGAATCGATATTGCACAAGCGAAGGGCTAGGCCGTTGCGGCGAGCCGTTCGAGCTGCGCATCGAGGTTTGCTTCCACGTCAGCCGCGTTGATCAGGCAAACACGATATCCCCGCGCCTCGAGCCATTCGCGCCGGGCCGCGCGGTCGCGAGCGATGACATCGGTCTCATTGGCGTTGACGAGTTCGATCGCCAGCCGCCTCGTGAACGATACGAAATCCGGAATGTGACGCCCCACCGGCGTCTGCCGCTTGAAGTGGGATGCGAAACGGCGGTCCGTCCTCAGCGCCTGCCAGAGAATACGCTCCGCATCGGTCGGATTACGCCGCAGCAGGCGCGCCAGTCCCCTCACCGTGCCGCCGCTTTCGGATGGTGTGCGGCCGTCGGACTGTTCCGCCAGCAAGGCACGGAGCCGCGTCGCTTCGTTGCCGTCGAGAACCCCGCCTTTCGCCGGGCCTTTCCGGCCTTCCGCGATGGCCATGATCACGCCATGCAACGTGTGCATGTCCTGCTTGGTCGGCTCCATGCGGGTGAAAATGTTGCGCATGTTCACCAGCATGGTGTCCCGCTTTTCCGGCGGGCGGAGGAATTCAACCTTGTCGAGTTCATTGACGAGGTTGTCGAAGAACGCCTGCATCTGATGGTTCGAGGCCCGCTCCGATCGTTCCGGCATGTCGAACGGCAGTGCGTTGGCGGTGGCGAGCTTGAACCATTCATAGCCCATCAGCAAAACCGCTTGAGCCAGGTTCAGCGAGGCGAAGCCCGGATTGACCGGAAACGTGACGATGCGATTGGCGAGCGCGACCTCGTCGTTCTGCAAGCCGTAGCGCTCGCGTCCAAACATAATCGCCGCCGTGCCGCTTGCCGCTGTTTCACCGACAATCTGACGGGCAGCCTCTTCAGGACCCACCACCGGCTTGGCCTGATCGTGCGCCCGCGCCGTGGTCGCGAACAGCAGCGAACAATCGGAGACCGCAGCTTCCACCGTGTCGAACAGTTCGACTTTATCAAGAATGTGATCGGCGCCCGCGGCGGCGCGCTGGGCGGCCATATTGGGCCAGCCGTCGCGCGGATTGACGATGCGCAGCCGCGTCAGGCCGAAATTGCCCATGGCGCGCGCGCACATGCCGATGTTCTCGCCAAGCTGCGGCTCGACCAGCACCACGATGGGCCCGTTCAATTCTTTGCGCGTCTTGGTTTTGTCGGTGCCTGAACCGGTCATTGTCCCTGCTTTGTGTGTCACATTTTCCCATGCCGTAACGCAGTTGACGCCGGACAGGTCAAGACATTTTTCGTTTTCGGGTCGCTGGAAGTCCGGCAAAACCCCTGCAATACGGTCATGCCGAAATTGCAGGTTTGGCTTTGAACTTTCTCCGCCGGTTGGAGTAGCGTGACCCATGGCTCAGACAGATAACCCCGCCGCCGGCACTCCCCCACAGCAGGCAGCGTCCGCCCCGCCTCCCGAGCCTTCGCATGTCAGCGCCACGCTGCGCCGGGTCGCGATTCCCGTCGCCTGCCTGATTGCGGCGGCGACCTTCGTGATGGTGGCGACGCTGCGCTGGGACGCCTGGATCGGCGGCGCCGTGATCCAGACCACGAACGACGCCTATGTTCGCGCCGAGACAACACAACTCAGCAGCCGCGTCGCCGGCGAAGTGCTGAAAGTCGCCGCGAGCGATTATCAGCACGTCAAGGCCGGCGATCTGCTCGTCGAGATCGACCCTGCGGACTACGAGGCGCAGGTTGCGCAGGCGGAAGCCGCCGTCGCCGGGGCACAGGCCGCGCTCGACAACCTCGCCAATCAGGTCGAACTTCAATACGCCACCATCGCGCAGTCCGAAGCGCAGCTCGCCTCCGCCGAAGCCATCCAGGTCGAAGCGCAGCAGGAATACGACCGCCAGCATGGTCTGATCCAAAGCCCTGCCTTCACCCGCCAGCGGCTCGAGCAGGCGACCGCGGCCCTTGCAAAGGCGGACGCCGATGTCCGCGCCAGCCGCGCTGTCATCGCCGCACAAAGGCACCAGCTCGAAGTTCTCGCCGGAACGAAAAAGCAGCGCGCCGCCGATGTTCTCGCCGCTCAGGCCGCGCTGAAAGCCGCAAAACTCAAGCTCGGCTACACCCGGATCCTCGCGCCGTTCGACGGTGTGGTCGGAGCCCGGCAGGTTCAGCCAGGAGATTACGTCAACATCGGCAGCAACCTGTTCAACGTGGTGCCGCTGCCGAATGTCTATGTCATCGCGAACTACAAGGAGACGCAGCTGACGCGCGTGAAGCCAGGGCAGCCGGTGGAAATCACCATCGATACCTTCCCGGACGCGAAGCTGAGCGGGCATGTCGCACGTGTTTCCCCGGCGAGCGGATCGCAATTCGCGTTGCTGCCGCCCGACAACGCCACCGGCAATTTCACCAAGGTGGTGCAGCGAATTCCGCTGCGGATCGAATTCGACAAGGGCCAGCCGCTGCTCGATCGTCTGCTGCCGGGCATGTCGGCGGTAACGCGGATCAACACCGAGGGAACCGTTGTGCCCTCGAACGCCGGAGCCAAAGCCGGTGGCGGAAGCTAAAATCATCGCCAGCGGGCCGGTCTCGGTCGGTCAGGCTGTTCACCATCCGCTGCTCGCCGTGATCGCCGTGCTGCTCGGCTCGTCGATGGCCAACATCGACAGCCGGATGTTCACGATTGGGCTGCCCGATATCAAGGGCGCCTTTTCTCTCAGCTTCGACGAAGGCGCGTGGCTGAGCACGGCCTCGACCGCGTCGCAGATTTTCATCGCGCCTTCGGTGGCCTGGCTTGCCACCGTATTCGGCCTGCGCCGCATTCTCGGCTTACCTAGTCTGGTCTTCGCGGTGATCTCGCTGGTTCTCCCATTTGTCCGCGATTACCAGACACTTCTGGCCCTCACGATCCTTCATGGCCTGCTGATCGGCACCTTCGTCCCGGCCACGCTGATGATCATTTTCCGCAACCTGCCGATGCAGTGGTGGCTGGTGGCGATCGGGATTTATTCGTTGCGAGTCGGCTTTGCGCTCAACTTCGGTCCGGCGCTGGTCGGCTTCTATGTCGATCAGATCGGCTGGCAGTGGCTGTATTGGCAGGATGCGATCATCGCCGTGCTGATGGCGATCCTGGTTTACTTTGGCGCCGCCCGCGATCCGGTCAACCGGACGCTGCTGGAAACCGCGGACTGGGGCGGCATGCTGTTGCTGGGGACCGGCATCGCCATGGTCTATGCCGGCCTCGATCAAGGGAACCGGCTGGATTGGCTCAATTCCGGAACTGTTGTCGCAATGCTCGGCTGCGGTGCGTTTCTGCTGGTGGCGTTTTTCATCAACGAGGCCGTGGTGAAGGAGCCGTGGGCGCACGCCAATGTGCTGTTCTCGCGCAACATCGGCTTCGCGCTGGTCGTCATCCTGCTCTACACCCTGACCAGTCTCTCCAACTCGTCGCTGGTGCCTAATTTCCTCTCGGCCGTTGCGCAGCTCCGGCCCGAACAGACGGGGCGCCTGCTTGTGATCTATGGCGTTCTGCCCTTTGCCGTGCTGTTTCCCCTCTCGATCTGGCTGCTGCGGCGATACGACGTGAGAATCGTCCTGATCATCGGCCTGATCACGTTCGCAATCGCCGCATTGCTCGGAACGCAAATCACCAATACCTGGCGGCTGGCCGACTTCATCCCGATTGTGTTGCTGCAATCGGTCGGCCAGGCATTCACGCTGTTCCCGATCATTATCATCGCGCTGTCCAACTCCGATCCGACCCGGGCGACGGCGTTTGCGGCCTATATCCAGATCATGCGCCTCGGCGGCGCAGAAATCGGCATTGCGCTGATGGCCACCTGGCTGCGGGTGCGCGAACAGACCCACTCCAACCTGATCGGTCAGCACATCACCCACGCCACCGATCAGGTGGAGCAGTTTCTTGCCCGCATGTCGGGCTATTTCGCTGGCCATGGCACAGCGACGGCCCCCGCGCGCAGCGTCGGAACACTGGCCGGCATGGTCCAGCGCGAGGCCAACGTGCTGGCCTATATCGACGGCTTCTGGCTGACCTTCGGTTTCGCGATCATAGGGCTTCTCGTGACCGCCCTGATTACGAAATCCCCGCCCGGGCCCTTCACACCCAAAGCCCGATAGCGCCGTTCTCCGCCCGAAATCCCAACATTCTGAATCAGCGCGGTGAAGGTCTTGAATCAGGTTCTGATGATGTGGATTCAACGCGTGAAGGTTTTGAATCACCTTCTGAAGATTTTGATTCAACCCGTGAAGGAATTGATTCAAGAACCGAACAGATCGATTCAGCTCCGGCCATGGTCGCCTGAAATTACCCTTATAAATCATGGGGTTATCGAATCGTTTGAATCTCGCGCGAAACGCGAGGCAGAAGTGCCCGCCGGCAATCCTCGCCGTTGCGTCCCGGCGAACTGCACCCGGCGGAAGTGCTGAAGGGTTTTGCCACTGCACGGTTTCCGCGAGCGGCCGCGAAAGCGCGAACTGCTTCAAAATCACCGGCTGAAATAGCTCCAGGATTGACCTGCCGGCACGCTTGTCTCGCCCGACATGCCAGAAAGTCTCAGGTGCGTTGCCTTCCAGCCCGCGAACGCGGGTGCTATAGCCTCGCTACGGAACCGTTGCGGTTCTCTCGCCCTCTCCGCCCCCAATTTAAGGCCCGATCCCCCATGGCAAAAATCAAGGTGACCAACCCCGTCGTCGAACTCGATGGCGACGAGATGACCCGGATCATCTGGCAGTACATCAAGGACAAGCTGATCAACCCCTTCCTCGATGTGAAGCTCGAATATTACGACCTTGGGATGGAATACCGCGACAAGACCAACGATCAGGTCACCATCGACGCGGCCAACGCGATCAAGAAGCAGGGCGTCGGCGTCAAGTGCGCCACCATCACGCCGGACGAAGCCCGCGTGAAGGAATTCGGCCTCAAGGAAATGTGGAAGTCGCCGAACGGCACCATCCGCAACATCCTCGGCGGCGTGATCTTCCGCGAACCGATCATCTGCAAGAACGTGCCCCGTCTGGTTCCCGGCTGGACCAAGCCGATCATCATCGGCCGCCACGCTTTCGGCGACCAGTACCGCGCTACCGACATCAAATTCCCGGGCAAGGGCGTGCTGACGATGAAGTTCGTCGGCGAGGACGGCACGGTGATCGAGCGTGAGGTGTTCAAGGCTCCCGGCGCCGGCGTGGCGATGGGCATGTACAACCTGGACGATTCCATCCGTGACTTTGCACGCGCTTCGATGAACTATGGCCTGTCGCGCGGCTATCCGGTGTACCTGTCGACCAAGAACACCATCCTCAAGGTCTATGACGGGCGCTTCAAGGACATCTTCCAGGAAATCTACGACACCGAATTCAAGAAGGACTTCGAAGCCAAGCACCTTACCTACGAACATCGCCTGATCGACGACATGGTCGCCTCGGCGCTGAAGTGGTCAGGCGGCTACGTGTGGGCCTGTAAGAATTACGACGGCGACGTGCAGTCCGACACCGTGGCTCAGGGCTATGGATCGCTCGGCCTGATGACCTCGGTGCTGCTGACGCCGGACGGCAAGGTTGTGGAAGCCGAAGCTGCCCACGGCACCGTGACCCGTCACTACCGCGAACACCAGAAGGGCAAGGAAACCTCGACCAACTCCATCGCGTCGATCTTCGCCTGGACGCAGGGCCTCGCCCACCGCGCCAAGCTCGACAACAACGAGGAACTGGCGAAGTTCGCCAAGACGCTGGAGAAGGTCTGCGTTGATACGGTCGAGTCCGGCTTCATGACCAAGGACCTCGCGCTGCTGGTCGGCGCCGATCAGAAGTGGCTCTCGACCACGGGCTTCCTCGACAAGGTCGCGGAAAACCTCACCAAGGCGATGGCTCCTGCGGCGTAAGGCGCCGCAAGCTGCATCTCATGTCTTTGACGGCGCAGACGTTGTCTGCGCCGTTTGCTTGTGAATTTCAAAAAGAACCGGAACGCCGGACATGACGCGAGACCAATTCAGCTTCTTCCATCCCTTCCGCATCCGCTATTCGGAGATCGACGGTCAGGGCGTGGTGTTCAACGCCCATTATCTGACGTTCTACGACACCACCATCACCGAATATTTCCGTGAGCTCAAATACGATCAGTACGCCGACGCCAAGAAGACCGGCATGGACTTCCATGTCGTGAAGTCCGTCGTCGAGTACAAATCGCCGATCCGCTTCGATGCCGAGATCGAGGTCGGCGTCCGCGTCGGGCGGATCGGCAGTTCGAGCATGACGTTCGAACTGGCAATCTTCCTGAAGGACAGCGCGGATCTGATGGCCACCGGTGAAATCGTCTGGGTGAACACCGATCAATCGACGCATCGGCCTGCTCCGATCACTCGGGAGGTCCGCAACCTGATCGCAACACGCGAGAAGCATCTCGCATCCTGACCCGCAGCGGCCAGCGCTCAGATGCTGGCGAGACCGATCTGCGCAATCATCGCCTTGGCGATCTCCTGCTCGCCCATGATGACGCTATTCGCGCCGTGATGCTTGAGGTGCGCAATTTCCTCTTCTGAATGCGCCCGCGCGATGATCGGCAGCGTCGCGCTGATCGCGCGGGCCTTGGAGACGATCTGCCCGCCCTCGAACGCATCGGGTATTGCGACAATGAGCCCGCGCGCGGCCTCGAGGTTTGCCGCAACCAGCATTCCCGGCGCGGCCGCATTGCCCGTGATCTTCTCGATTCCCGCCTGAGCGAGCTTTTCGAGGCATCCCGGATTATCTTCGATGACCAGAAGCGGCACGCCTCCCTGCTTTAACGAAGCGCCGACAACACTCCCGACGCGCCCGTATCCGACCAGCACGACATGACCGGTGAGAGCGGTGACAGGCAACTCGACGCGGGCCGGCTTCTTCCTTGCCGCCTCCGCGGCCACCTCTGCAGCGGAATCCTCCGCTGACAAGGCTGCTGCCGCGGCTTCCTCGGCTGCCTGTTTTTTCGCCTCATAGCGATCCAGCAACGCAAAAAACAGCGGGTTCAGCATGATCGAGATGATTGCTCCCGCAAGAACAAGATCACGGCCACGGTCCGGCAGAAGCGCAAGACTGACACCGAGGCTGACCAGAATGAAGGAGAACTCGCCGATCTGTGCGAGACTTGCAGAGATCGTCAGCGCGGTGGATGTCGGATGCCCGAACATGCGCACGATGCCGAAAGCCGCGACAGATTTTCCGAAGATGATGATGAAGACGGTCGCCAGCAGCGGCAGCGGCTCCCGCACGATGATCGCGGGATCGACCAGCATGCCGACGGACACGAAGAACAGCACCGCGAATGCGTCGCGCAGTGGCAGGGTTTCGTTCGCGGCGCGCTGGCTGAGTTCGGATTCGCTCAGAATCATGCCGGCGAAGAACGCGCCGAGCGCGAACGACACGTCGAACAGAATTGCCGCGCCGAATGCCACACCGAGCGAAATCGCAAACACCGCGAGACGAAACAGTTCGCGCGAACCCGTATGCGCCACGTAATGCAGGACCCACGGGATCACGCGGCGGCCGACCACCAGCATGAAGATGACGAACGCCGCGACCTTGCCGAGCGTAATGAGCACCGGCTGCGCCATCGCGTAGGCACTGAGACCGCTTGTGCCCTCGCCTTTCAGCAATCCCGCAAGCGCCGGCAGAAGCACCAGCGTCAACACCATCGCAAGATCCTCGACGATCAGCCATCCGACCGCGATTCGCCCGCGCTCTGTGTCGACCAGCCGCCGCTCCTGCAAAGCGCGCAGCAACACAACCGTACTTGCCACCGACAGCGCGAGGCCGAACACCAGCCCCCCGCCGACCGGCCAGCCCAGCGTCCAGCCAAGCCCCATGCCGAGCAGCGTCGCCACAGCGATCTGCACCACTGCGCCGGGGACCGCGATGGCGCGCACCGACAGCAGATCTTTCAGCGAGAAATGCAGACCGACGCCGAACATCAGCAGAATGATGCCGATTTCGGCGAGTTCGTTGGCGATGTTCTGATCCGCGACATAGCCGGGCGTGAACGGGCCCATCACCACGCCCGCGAGGAGATAGCCGACAAGCGGTGAAATGCGGACCCGTTGGGCAAGCGCGCCGAGAACAAAAGCCAGCACAAGGCCGACGACGACCGTCGAAATCAAGGGAGTATTGTGATGCATGCCGCATTTTGACGCATAGGGGAAATGGATGCCAGTGCATCTTTCGCTACCCATCGCCGCAGTAAATCGCGTCTCGATCTAAATGCAGTCACGACAAGGTTACGACACATGGGCGGGAGACGATGGCACGCTGACGACAGCGCCGGCGATGATTGGACCTCGCGATGACCCCGATAAGAGCTGATTTCCTCGCATTGCTGTCGATTGCAGGCTTCGTCCTCGCACCACTCTCCGCCACATACGCGCAGACGCCGGCTGCTATCGCGGCCACCGGCACGGTTGTGCTGACGCTGCACGCGGAAGGCGCGCAGGTTTACGAATGCAAGGCCGACGCGTCAGGAAAACCCGCGTGGGTTTTCCGCGAGCCGATTGCGACATTGCTTGCCGACGGAAAGACCGTTGGGCGCCATTACGCCGGACCGAACTGGGAATACAGCGACGGCAGTGCAGTCGTCGGCAAGGCGGCCGGCAATGCGCCGGGCGCGACGGACAAGGACATCCCGTGGCTCAAGCTCGAAGTCGTCTCGCAGCGGGGAAGCGGCGCGCTCAGCGCAATCACGACGGTGCAGCGGATCAATACCGCGGGCGGAAAGCTGCAAGGTGCTTGCGACAAGCGGGGCGCTTACCAGAGCGTGCCTTATTCAGCGGACTACGTGTTTTTGCGCTAGGTCGCGTTAAGCCCCCATCGCGGCTTCGATCGCCTTCAGCGCAGCGTCCGCCTTCGCGCCATCGGGGCCGCCGGCCTGCGCCATGTCGGGACGTCCGCCGCCGCCCTTTCCGCCCAGCGCTTCAGACGCGATCTTGACCAGATCAACCGCGCTGAACCGCGAGGTCAGATCCGATGTGACGCCGACCACAACACCGGCCTTGCCGTCCTCGCCCACATTGACGATGGCCACGACGCCGGAGCCAAGGCGTTTCTTGCCATCGTCGGCAAGGCTCTTGAGGTCCTTCATCTCGATGCCGGACACGTTCTTCGCCATCAACTTGACGCCCTTCACTTCCTGGAAGTCGTCCTCCGTGCGGTGAGAACTCGCGACGCTGACCCCGCCCATGGCGAGCTTCTTGCGCGCTTCGGAGAGTTCACGCTCCAGCTTCTTGCGCTCCTCGATAAGCGCGGCGACACGCGCGGGCAGATCGTCGAGCGTGGTCTTCATCTCCGCAGCCGCAGCCTTGGCCGTCTGTATGGTTGCATTCACGGCGTGACGCGCATTGTTTCCGGTCAGCGCCTCGATACGCCGCACGCCCGACGCCACCGCGCTTTCGCCGCTGATGGAGATCAGGCCAATGTCGCCGGTACGCCGCACATGGGTGCCGCCGCACAGTTCGACCGACCAGCCGAGCGCATTACCCTTGCCCGCGCCCATCGACACCACGCGCACTTCGTCGCCGTATTTCTCCCCGAACAGCGCACGCGCGCCGGAATCCCGCGCATCGTCCACCGCCATCGAGCGGGTGACGACCTCGCCGTTCTCCAGCACGACGTCGTTGGCGATATCTTCGATACGGCGCAGTTCTTCCGCCGTAATCGGCTTGTTGTGCGCGAAGTCGAACCGCAGCCGTTCCGGCGCGACCAGTGAGCCGCGCTGCGCGATGTGATCTCCCAGAACCTGACGCAGCGCCTCGTGCAGAAGATGTGTTGCCGAGTGGTTGGCGCGGATCGCCGTGCGCCGCCCATGATCGACTTCGAGTTGCAACGGCACGCCGAGCTTCACCGTGCCCTGCTCGACGGTGCCGAGATGCACATAAAGATCGCCGGCCTTCTTCTGGGTGTCGGTGATGCGCACGCGCACGCCGTCGCCGGTCAGAACGCCGGTGTCGCCGACCTGACCGCCAGACTCGGCGTAGAACGGCGTCTGGTTCATGACGATGGCGACGCTGTCGCCGCTCTTGGCGCTATCCACTTCCTTGCCGTCCTTCACCAGCGCGGTGACGACGCCTTCGGCGACTTCCGTGTCGTATCCCAGGAACTCGCTGGCGCCGAGCTTCTCGCGCAGCGGAAACCAGATCGTCTCCGTGGCAGTGTCGCCGGACCCTGCCCACGAGGCGCGCGCCTTGGCACGCTGGCGGTCCATCGCATCGGTGAACGACGCGATGTCGACGCCGATGCCGCGGTTGCGCAGCGCGTCCTGCGTCAGATCGAGCGGGAAGCCATAGGTATCGTACAGCGTGAACGCGGTCTCGCCGTCGAACATGTCGCCCTTTTTCAGGGAAGCGCTTTTCTCGTCGAGAATCGAAAGGCCGCGATCCAGAGTCTTGCGGAACCGGGTCTCTTCCAGCTTCAGCGTTTCCTCGATCAGGTTCTCGGCGCGCACCAGTTCCGGATAGGCCTGGCCCATCTCGCGCACCAGCGCCCACACGAGACGATACATCAGCGGCTCTTTCGCACCGAGCAACTGACCGTGGCGCATCGCGCGGCGCATGATCCGGCGCAGCACATAGCCGCGGCCTTCGTTCGAGGGCAGCACGCCGTCCGAAATCAGGAATGACGACGCACGCAGATGGTCGGCGATGACGCGCAGCGACGCCTTCTGTTCGCCATTCGGATCGGCGCCCGTCAATTCGGCGATCGCGCGGATCAGCGCGACGAACAGGTCGATCTCATAGTTGTCGTGCTTGCCCTGAAGCACGGCGGCGATGCGCTCCAGGCCCATGCCGGTATCGATCGAGGGCTTCGGCAGCGCGACGCGGTTGCCCGGCGCGATCTGGTCGAACTGCATGAACACCAGATTCCAGATCTCGATGAAGCGGTCGCCGTCTTCCTCGGCGGAACCCGGAGGACCGCCCCAGATCTTGTCGCCGTGATCGAAGAAGATTTCCGAACACGGGCCGCAGGGGCCGGTGTCGCCCATCTGCCAGAAATTGTCCGACGTCCCGATTCGGATGATTTTCGATTCGGGCAGGCCTGCGATCTTTTTCCAGAGACCGAACGCCTCGTCGTCCTCGGAATAGACAGTGACCAGCAGCTTGTCCTTAGGGAGCCCGTACTCCTTGGTGATCAAATTCCAGGCAAGCTCGATGGCGCGGTCCTTGAAATAATCGCCGAACGAGAAGTTCCCGAGCATCTCGAAGAAGGTGTGATGCCGCGCGGTGTAGCCGACATTGTCGAGGTCGTTGTGCTTGCCGCCGGCGCGGACGCATTTCTGCGACGAGGTCGCGCGCTGATACGGCCGCTTCTCAAGGCCCGTAAACACGTTCTTGAACTGCACCATGCCCGCATTGGTGAACATCAATGTCGGGTCATTGCGCGGAACAAGCGGCGACGACGGCACGATCTCGTGGCCGTTTTTCGCGAAATAATTCAGATACGCCGACCTGATCTCGTTAACGCCGCTCATACTCGTCCAATCGCGCCCAAAAAGCTTTCAAGAAGCCTGAATGTTCTGGTGCATTTTCGGCTTGCAAAACACGCTCTGTTTCGCCCGAAAACACTCGGATGTGCCGCCCGCCTTCAATGACGCGTGCAGCGCAATTTGTCCCGCCCTGTTTCTAGACGGAACAGGCCGGGTATGTCCAGAAAGTGTGCACCAGATCAGCGGCTTGCAAGCAGTCTTAAGCGCGCCATGAAGGCCGTTGATAATCTCGCAGTTGCGTTGACAGGGCCTCGAAAGGCGTGTTTCCCTGCCTAAGTAAGCTATATACTAAGCTGACAAGTCACGTCGGGAGAGACCGGCTTCATGCCGGCGCCGAAGGAGCAACCGCCCCGGAAACTCTCAGGCAAACGGACCGTGTGACTGACTGAAATCTGGAAAGAGATGCGGCCGGGAGACCGGCGCGGCATCCGCCGACGGGATAATACTCTCAGGCACAGCGACAGATGGGGCTTCGACAAGGTTTCGGGAACCGTCCCGGAATCCGTCAGGAGCCCTGAATATGCTTGCCACCGAGCGCCAACCAGACTCCGCCGAAACTGCGCTGAAGCGTGTTCCGCTGCACGACCTGCATGTGGCGCGCGGCGGCAAGATCGTGCCCTTCGCAGGCTACGAGATGCCGGTGCAGTACACCGCCGGCGTGCTGAAGGAACATCTCCACACCCGCGCCTCCGCCGGCCTGTTCGATGTGTCCCACATGGGGCAGATCACGCTCACGGCGAAATCCGGCAAGGTCGAAGACGCCGCCCGCGCACTCGAAACGCTGGTCCCGCAGGACATTCTCGCGGTTCCGCACGGCCGCCAGCGCTATGCGCAGTTCACCAGCGATGCCGGCGGCATTCTCGACGATCTGATGGTGGCGAATTTCGGCGATCACCTGGTCCTGGTGGTCAATGCCGCCTGCAAGACCGCAGACGAAGCGCACCTGCGCAGGCATCTCTCCGGCACCTGCATCATCGAACCGCTGCCGGACCGCGCGCTGATCGCGCTTCAGGGACCGAAGGCGGTCGAGGTGCTCAGCAAGCATGCGCCGACAATAGCTGCGATGAAGTTCATGGATGCCGGACCGCACAAGGTTCTGGGCATCGATTGCTTCGTCTCACGCTCCGGCTACACCGGCGAGGACGGTTTCGAGATTTCGGTGCCCGCGAAAGACGCCGAACGTCTCGCAGCGGCATTGCTCGCCGATCCCGCCGTATTGCCGATCGGCCTCGGCGCGCGTGACAGCCTGAGGCTGGAGGCAGGCCTCTGTCTTTACGGCCACGACATCGACACCGCCACCACGCCGGTGGAAGGCGCGCTGGAATGGTCGGTCCAAAAGAGCCGCCGGACCGGCGGCGCGCGGGCGGGCGGATTCCCCGGCGCGGACATCATCCTGAAACAGTTCGAAACCGGCGCGCCGCGCCGCCGTGTCGGCCTGCGGGCGGAAGGCCGCGCGCCGGTGCGCGAAGGCGCTGCGCTGTACGCCAGCGAAACATCGCCCGAGAAAATCGGCGCGGTCACCTCCGGCGGCTTCGGACCGACTCTGAACGCGCCGGTCGCCATGGGTTATCTGCCGACATCTCTTTCCACCGAAGGCACGGCGGTGTTCGCCGATGTGCGCGGGCAGCGTCTGCCGCTGCGCGTATCGGCGATGCCGTTCGTGCCCAACGGTTACAAACGATAGCAATCAACAGGCTGAGGATTTCATGACCACACTGTACACGCCCGATCACGAATGGCTCCGCATCGAGGGGGATGTCGCAACCATCGGCATCACAGACTACGCCCAGACCCAGCTCGGCGACGTGGTGTTCGTCGAACTGCCGAAGGTCGGCCGCGCGCTGAAGAAGGCGGAAGCCGCCGCTGTGGTCGAGAGCGTCAAGGCGGCGTCCGACGTCTACGCGCCGATCACCGGCGAAGTGATCGAGATCAACGACGCGCTGGTCGCCGATCCCGCGCTGATCAATTCCGATCCCGGCAAGGCCGCATGGTTCTTCAAGCTGAAGATCGCCAACAAGGGCGATCTCGACGGCCTGATGGATGAAGCCGCGTACAAGCAACACACGGCTTAGACGAGATGTTGCGGCACGCGAGATATTCCCCCTCTCCCCCGCGGGGAGAGGGTTGGGGTGAGGGGGTCTACCGCCTCCGATCGAACATCGATCCCCCTCACCCGCTCGCTTCGCGCGCGACCTCTCCCCGCCGGGGAGAGGTGAAGTCCGCTTCAATCGCTGTTCTTGAGAACTCAAGGAGCGTCCAATGACGACTCACCGTAAGCCCGCTGAACCCGCCGTCGATTTCGTCCGCCGGCATATCGGCCCCTCGCCGCGCGACATCAACGCGATGTTGCAGACCGTCGGCGTGGCCAGCCTGAGTGCGCTGATGGATCAGACGCTGCCGGCTTCCATTCGGCAGAAGGCACCGCTCGATCTCGGCAAGCCGCTTTCCGAAACCGAAGCGCTGACGCACATGCGCGGCATCGCGGCGCGCAATCAGGTGTTCACGTCGCTGATCGGCCAAGGCTACTCCGGCACGATCCTCCCCGCTGTGATCCAGCGCAACATTCTCGAAAATCCCGCATGGTACACGGCCTACACGCCGTATCAGCCCGAGATCAGTCAGGGACGTCTTGAAGCGCTGTTCAACTTCCAGACCATGATCTGCGATCTCACCGGCCTCGACATCGCCAACGCATCGCTGCTCGATGAAGGCACCGCGGCAGCGGAAGCCATGGCGCTGGCGGAGCGTTCGTCATCGGTGAAGACCAAAGCGTTCTTTGTCGATCATGAAGTGCATCCGCAGACACTGGCGGTGCTGCGCACCCGTGCCGAACCGCTCGGCTGGTCGCTGATCACCGGCGATCCTGCGCGTGATCTGGGCAATGCCGACGTGTTCGGCGCGCTGTTCCAGTATCCGGGCACGCACGGCGGGCTGTTCGATCCGCGCGCCGCCATCACAGCGCTCAAGGCAAAAGGCGGCATTGCCGTCGTCGCTGCCGATCCGCTGGCGCTGACGCTGCTCGCATCGCCGGGCGATCTCGGGGCGGACATTGCGATCGGCTCTACCCAGCGTTTCGGCGTGCCGATGGGCTACGGCGGACCGCACGCGGCCTACATGGCGGTGAAGGATGCGCTGAAGCGCTCGCTTCCCGGCCGCATTGTCGGGCTGTCGGTGGATTCGCGCGGCGCCCCTGCCTTTCGCCTCGCCCTGCAAACGCGCGAACAGCACATCCGCCGCGAAAAGGCGACGTCGAACATCTGCACCGCGCAGGTGCTGCTCGCCGTGATCGCGTCGATGTATGCGGTCTATCACGGCCCCGAAGGCTTGAGCCATATCGCACGGACCGTGCACCGGCGCACGTCAGTGCTGGCGGCCGGGTTGAAGAAACTCGGCTTCGCGCCGCTGAACGACGCCTATTTCGACACGGTGACGGTGGCCATCAATGGCCAGCGGCAGGCCATCATCTCGCATTCTGCCCATGAGAGCATCAATCTGCGTCTCGATGAGACCACCGTCAGCATCGCGCTGGACGAAACCACAACGCCTGCGATTGTCGAGAGCGTGTGGCGTACCTTCGGCGGCAATCTGGTTTACGCCGACATCGAGAAGGAGGCACGCGACGCGCTGCCGTCCAGCCTCGCACGCACCAGCAGGTTCATGACCCATCCGGTGTTCCACGAGCACCGCTCGGAGACCGAGCTCCTGCGCTACATGCGCAAGCTTTCGGATCGCGATCTCGCGCTCGACCGCGCCATGATCCCGCTCGGCTCCTGCACCATGAAGCTGAACGCCACCACCGAAATGATCCCGGTGACCTGGCCGGAATTCGGCGGACTGCATCCCTACGCGCCGAAGGAACAGGCTGCCGGTTATCACGCCATGTTCACGACGCTCGAGAAATGGCTCGCCGACATCACCGGCTATGACGCCGTGTCGCTGCAGCCGAATTCCGGCGCGCAGGGCGAATATGCCGGGCTGCTGGCGATCCGCGCCTGGCATCGCTCGCGCGGCGAGGCGCACCGCAAGGTGTGCCTGATCCCCTCCTCCGCCCATGGCACCAATCCGGCATCCGCCAGCATGGTCGGCATGGACGTGGTGGTGGTTGCCTGCGACGCACGCGGCGACGTCGATGTCGAGGACCTGCGCAGGAAGGCTGCGCAGCATGCGAACGATCTTGCCGCGGTGATGATCACATACCCGTCGACCCACGGCGTGTTCGAGGAGCACATCCGCGAAATCTGCGACATCGTTCACGGTCACGGCGGACAGGTCTATCTCGACGGCGCGAATCTCAATGCGCAGGTCGGGCTCGCCCGCCCCGGCGACTATGGCGCGGATGTCAGCCATCTCAATCTGCACAAGACCTTCTGCATTCCGCATGGGGGCGGCGGACCGGGCATGGGCCCGATCGGCGTGCGCGCGCATCTCGCGCCGTTCCTGCCCGGACATGTCGCAACCGACGGCGGCAAGGCCCCGGTCGGTCCGGTGTCGGCGGCGCCCTACGGGTCCGCATCGATCCTCGTCATCTCCTACATCTACATCCTGATGATGGGCGGCGAAGGCCTGACCCGCGCGACGGAAGTCGCAATCCTGAACGCGAACTACATCGCCAGGCGGCTCGATCCGCATTTCCCGGTGCTCTATCGCAACCACAACGGCCGTGTTGCGCACGAGTGCATCGTCGATCCGCGCGGGCTGAAGGCAGGATCGGGCGTCACCGTGGACGACATCGCCAAGCGGCTGATCGACTACGGCTTCCATGCCCCGACCATGAGCTTCCCGGTGCCGGGCACGCTGATGATCGAACCGACCGAATCCGAATCGAAGGCGGAACTGGACCGCTTCTGCGACGCCATGATCGCGATCCGCCGCGAGATCGCCGACGTCGAGGCCGGACGATGGCCTATCGCGGCCTCGCCGCTGCGTCATGCGCCGCACACCGTGCACGACATCGCCGAGGATCACTGGCAGCGGCCGTATACGCGCGCGGAAGGCTGCTTCCCGGCCGGCACCTCGCGCAGCGACAAGTACTGGTCGCCCGTGGGGCGCGTCGACAACGTTCATGGCGACCGCAATCTGGTCTGCTCATGCCCGCCGGTCGCGGATTACGCGCAGGCGGCGGAGTAGTCGCACGCGCGATTTCTAAACCGGTCATCCCCGCGAAAGCGGGGATCCACCTTCCTCTTTCTCATTTGAAGAGAACGACGCATCCGCCCCACATCCCACGGCATCGATAGCTCGGGGAGTATGGGTCCCCGCTTTCGCGGGGACGACGCCGAGAGAGAACAGCCGCGCTCATAGCTCAAAAACAAATCGGGCGCTGGGGATGTCGGCAACTCAACATCCACAACGCCCGTTTGCTTCCGAAGGTGCGATGGATGCCCGAAAAGGATTCCCGTCTTTTCGGATCGCACCGGCCGGGCCGTGAAGCCCGGTCGAAAATGAACTCTTTTTAGTTGTCGCGTTTTCTTAACGCGAACCGGTTCCCACTTCGCCTGAAAACGCTTTATTCGTCCTGCGGCTCCTCGCCGTCGGCATCGCGTTCCGGCGAGCCGGCCAGAATCTGCTCAGCGATCAGGCCGGAGTTCTGCCGGATCGAAGCCTCGATCTTGGCGGTGATCTCGGGGTTCGCCTTGAGGAACGCCTTGGAATTCTCGCGGCCCTGCCCGAGGCGCTGGCTGTCGTAGGAGAACCAGGCGCCGGACTTCTCGACGATGCCGGCCTTGACGCCGAGGTCGAGGATTTCGCCCATCTTCGAGACGCCCTCGCCGTACATGATGTCGAATTCGACCTGCTTGAACGGCGGCGCCAGCTTGTTCTTCACCACCTTGACCCGGGTCGAGTTGCCGACGACTTCGTCGCGCTCCTTGATCTGGCCGATGCGGCGGATATCGAGGCGCACCGAGGCGTAGAACTTCAGCGCATTGCCGCCGGTGGTGGTTTCCGGCGAGCCGTACATCACACCGATCTTCATGCGGATCTGGTTGATGAAGATCACCATGGTGTGGGACTTGTTGATCGAGGCGGTCAGCTTGCGCAGCGCCTGGCTCATCAGTCGCGCCTGCAATCCAGGCAGCGCGTCGCCCATCTCACCCTCGAGTTCGGCGCGCGGCACCAGCGCCGCCACCGAGTCCACGATCAGCACATCGACCGCACCCGAGCGCACCAGCGTGTCGGCGATTTCCAGCGCCTGCTCGCCGTGGTCCGGCTGCGAAATCAGAAGTTCATCGACATTGACACCGAGCTTGCGGGCATAGACCGGATCGAGCGCGTGTTCGGCGTCGATGAAGGCGCAGATGCCGCCCTTCTTCTGGGCTTCGGCCACCGTATGCAGCGCGAGCGTGGTCTTGCCGGAGGATTCCGGCCCGTAGATCTCGACCACCCGTCCCTTCGGCAGACCGCCGACGCCGAGTGCGATATCCAGCCCAAGCGAGCCCGACGGAATGACCTCAATGTCCATGGAGCGGTCGTTCTTGCCGAGCTTCATCACGGAGCCCTTGCCGAACTGGCGCTCGATCTGGGAGAGCGCGGCCGACAGGGCCTTGGTCTTGTCCATGGACGATCCTTCAACGATACGCAGGGCGGCGGGGGCCATCTGATGCTCCTCTTATGTATGGGATTCGCCTGCCGGACAAACGGCTTCCCAGGGTCGGCGGACCGGAATCGGTGGTGATCCGATGGAAAAGAATGTACCCTTTTTGTTCCAAGTTCGCAATATGTTCTTTTCAGGGACCGGGCAAGTATATACCCTGAGGACATGTAACATGTTTTGTGGTATTGCCTGCCCCGCCTCTACTCGCAGTAGTATGCGGGAAATCAGATGCACGGGCCCTAAATGGATACGCCGCTCTTTCTCACTTTCTTCCTGTTCGCGGTACAAACCGCCGCAGGCGTGGCCCCTATGAGGTGGCCAGAGCACAAATGGTTGGCTGGCGTAATTTTTTGGGTCTCTGGGGCCTTTGCCCTAGTTTGCCTTGCGTGGTGGACGACCTCTAACCGCGAAACAGTGATGGCTATATTTGAACCTAGGAACTTCATTGCATTTGGTTTGCTCGTTGCAGTTGTCGCGTTTGGGTATCAGCAGATACAAACGCCTAAATCTGTCGAGGAAGCTCCTCCAGTTAAACCAACCCAATCAGCAGTTCCGGCTGCACCGACACAGCCCGCTCTAGGCTCGGTTTTAATTCCAGCCAAGTACTACTCAAGCGGCGACAAGGAGCGAATATCCGAACTGCTATTTAGTGCTTCGGTAGCGATCAATCGGGCATTGCCAAAGGTTCAAGCTGGCTTGACGCAGATTGCTGGAGGCTGGGACAAGCCTAACGAAGACATCGCGCCATATCTCGCGACCATACGAGATATGCAGGCGTCCATAGGAGAGCTTCATACCGCGCTGTTTGGTAAACTTATTCCCGACAACACGAACTACAATTCCGAATTGAATGCCCTATTGCAGCCGAATGATTGGGGTATTGAGAAAATGCAGATTGCTCTGAACGAGTACCACAACGCCTTGACGGTCTTTAGGGACTATCAGGGCGTCTTTCACCAACAGACATCTCTTCCTTATGATCCGAGCAAGCGGGACAATTTGGTGAAGTTGGTTACCCTTGCGCGGGACAATATGGTTCTTAACGGCGACAATAATTTTCGAAACTGGGCGGGCCGATGCAAACTAAGAATCGAAGAAACACAGAAAGCCCTGAGATGAAGCGCTTCGACAAGCTTTTGCAAATGATGGCTACTCAACCCGAACCTTCGGAAAAGCCTGCAAAAGCAACTCGAACATCAAAGCAGGCTGACTCCTCAAGTTATGGCGATACTCGAACTCGCGCAGGTAAGTCTGCAAGTGCTTCTTTGAAACCCAAACATAAGTCCCGTTGATCCCGCGCTTCACGCTGGACCAGAACGACTCAATTCCGTTCGTGTGAACGTCGCCGCGAACATATTCTTTGGCTGAGTGATCGACCGTTTCGTGATCGTAGCCATGACGCTCAGTCAGTGAGCGATAGCTGGACAATTCGTCCGTGTGGACGCGCGATCCCTTCTTCACGAAGTTCACGACATGCGGAACGAGCGTCTTTGCGGTGCGGTCGATAACATGACGTGTCACCACGTCACCGCCACGCTCTAGGATACCGAACACGACGGACTTGTCGTCAGGCTTGCCGCTATCAACACCGCCGATAAACGTCTCGTCCACTTCCACGGTCTTGCCGTGGCCACCCACAGGGTAGTCACCGTCCACGTAGCCCATATAGAGGCGGATCAGGCGGCACATGCGCCACGCCGTCTTGTAGGTCACGCCAAGCTGGCGCTGCACTTCCTTTGCCGCCACGCCGTTGCGTGTCGTGCAGAACAGAAACATCACATAGAACCAGTCGCGCAGGCTGGTGCGGGTCTTCTCAAACGGAGTGCCAGCGGTCGGGTAAACCTGATAGCCGCAATGCTCGCACTCGAACGAACGGCGGGCCTTTACCCGGTAATAGGTCGCCTGCTTCTGGCACTTGAAACAGGTGAACCGCTCGCCAAACCGTGTCCGCATCAGGTGACTAAGGCAGGCGTCCTCATCGGGGAACCGCTTCTGGAACTGCCGGATATTCGACAACTTCTGAGCCATGTGAGCCTCCCCGTAGAATATAGGTACTCTAACCGGGTTTGTTCTACATGTCCAGAGGGTATATATCCGGGACCGGGTACTGGCCTGTTTTAACCCTAGGTGGCCTGTTTTAATTATGGAAGCGGCCTCTAATGGAACGATGTTCGCTATACGAACTTGGTTCCATGACAGCCGGCTTCAGGCTGCCGGTAGGACCATATCAAATGACAGGCCCAACAAAAACTACGATCCATCTCTCATGCCTGGACCAATTTAATCGCAAGCCGAAGGCGCGACCTTTGCCCGACACATGGATCGACAGCTTTATTCGTCGCCTTACGCGGATTTTGAAAAGCATACAGACGACCGGGTGAGCAGGAGCCGATCCAACAATTCCCCCAGCCTCCCGGCGCGGAGGGTTTCTGGGCGTAGCCTCATCCAAAGATTGGACTCGATTCTCATCCAGCGCAGGAACTAGGATGGATCTCCCCTTGGCAGGGTGATCGCAATGCCCGTGAAGGAGCACATTTGTCCCAAGTGCGGGAAGCCTTTGAAGTTGATGCTGCCGCCCGGTCGCGAAGGCCCACGCACCTACCAGTGCATCCACTGCGATCGGCCAGACCCGATCAAATCGCCGCAGTTGAAGAAGCTGATTAAAGGGCTTTTGCACGAGCCCAAGAAGTAAGGCCCCCTGGCTGGTTCAAAAAGCCGCCGCCCCGCGTCAAGGAAGCGGCGGCCAAGTCTGGGAGGAACGCCCGACAAGGGCACCCCAGCGGTATGAGCGCCGCTGAGGTTCACGATGGCTCGCGTGAGCCGGCGTCTTCAAACCATGAATTGACGGCCGGGTCTGTGAAGATGGTCACAGTCCGCAACGCCGGCGATGCCCGCTCTCCGCCGTTCCGTTGCTTCGCCGTTCAAGGTTTTTTGCAAGGCGCCGCAGGGCTGTAACCCGAAGTGATGAATGGAGCCGAACTTTTGCCACCGCTATGCTTTTTCCTGTGACTGTTTCTTGACAGGAGTGCCGACCATGAACCCGACCCAGATCGCTAAATCGGCGCACGACCAGTTCATGCAGGTGGTCCACAAAGAGCTGGAAGCGTTTGAAAAACGCGAGAGGGAGTTTCTGGCGAGGGAACGCCAGGAGCGCGCCGAAGAACTAAAACTTGCACAGCAGCAGGAAGCCGGGCGCCTTCACTAGATCCGCTGCGCGGGCATCAACATGCGGCGGCTCAGGCAGTCTCCTTGTTAAAATCTTCTTCAACTCGCGCTTTGCGCGCCGCCGAGTTTTGAAAATCGCCTTGGCCTACTTCCAATGAGGTAGACGTGTTCTGATCTTTCCGACGCGATTTCTGATGCAGCGAAAAACAGAACCCGCTAGGCTTGTCTCATCACCGTCCGACTGTGGCATCACCGGTGACTGAGAGTTTTGCGCTCCCGCCTCGTCCACGCGGAGCTACCCATGAACTCGTTCGATCCTTCAATGTGTCCCGTCTGCGGGCAACGGATGACCTTGGTCTTCACGAACAGGCACAAACAGTACGTGTGCGACACCTGCGACGGCTTTGATCCGTTCAAATCGCCGAAGTGGGACCGGCTTGTGCACGCGGTGCGGCCGCCCGAGGGGAAGTAAGATTTCCGCATCACGCCTCAGGCGCCGGAACCATCGGCAGCGTCGGTCTTGGGTGTCCCCGCTGGGTCGGACGGCTCGGCGTCCGTCTCGAGCAACCGGACCAGGTCGGCCATGCTGGTCGAATCCTGCGCCGGGGACGGAGTCTCGTCCCCCGCGGGCCATAGCCATCTCTGGATGAGCCGGATCAGGCTGAACATTCGTCCCCCGCTCGTCATATCTCAGCAAGACAAATGAGCCGCGGCTTTCGTTCCACCGCGATGCAAAAATATGTCGCGGCCGGCCATCCTCGCCAAGGGATCGTTTCGGCCAACCGCCGGTTGAACCGGTTTACGGAAACCGGCGGCTGCTTCGACAAGGCTGCCGCCCTGGCTCACCCCTGACGAACAGGAGAGCGCCATCCATGGCCCGGACCAATTCAATCTCCATCGAAGAAAAGTGGCAAAAGATCGCGGACGACACGCGAAACCAGGCGAGCAAGATGCCGCCCTGCCAGAAGCGCGATGAGCTTTTGAAGAAGGCCAGTCAGCTCGACATCGCCGTCAACCTGAACAACTGGCTGTCAGCAGATCCGAAACCTCTGAAATAGCCACCAGCGCGGCATCACTTCGTGGCGGTCGATTTCGATTTTGCCGGCTTGGCCGCAGGCTCGCTGCGGACCGAGGCCCATGGATCGTTGCTCGCCTTGGCGTCCGGGATCTTGGAACGGGCGGCCTTGGCCGCATCCTCATTGGCCTTGTTCCGCGCCTTTTCTTCCTCGGTAAGCTCCTTGGTCTCGTTGAGCCTGAAACCGGGAGTGAACTGGGCAAGCGCCGGGATAGAGACGGAAACCGTCATTGCTCCGATCAGCATCGCCACCCGAAACACGTGCATTGAAACTCTCCCCACCCCGGTCAATTTTTGAGGTTGTTCGTCTTTGAGATTGTTATCGCCGCCCGACCGGCGACCGTGCACCGTTCTACTCCACCGTGAAACGATGGCCAAGACGGGGCGAGTACCCTGCAACGGCCGGAATCAGCCGGTTTCACGGTCATTTTATCCGTCGGCACGGCCGAGCCCTGCCGCGCGGCCCCTATCGTGAATCAATCCTGAATGCGACCGCGCCCGGCGCGGGGCATCGGTTTAAAGGCTGGCAACCGGCCATACCCTAGTGTCCGAATCCGAAGTTCGCTTCATTCTGCGGCACCGTCTGGATCGAACTTCGGATTCGGGAGACACTAGGAAAATATAACTCTCGTGAGGTTTGGGTTCGCAAGTCCGCAATGGAGCGCGCCGTAGAAACGATGCGGACTTGCGAACCACCACACGAGTCTGGCGCCCATGATCCAGAGGCTCGCAGCCATGACAGAAGCACTACAGGTGGACAGGCGGTCGCAAGCGCGCCGCCGCGTGTTCAAGGGCGGCGTCATCACATTCGGCGGCGCGGGAATCGATTGCACGGTGCGCAACATTTCGGGCGGCGGCGCGGCGCTTGATGTCGCCAACGCGGCGGTCATTCCGCCGACGTTCCGGCTCGCGATCAAGGCGGACGATTTTTTGGCCCGGTGCCGTGTGATCTGGAGCAACGGCAAGCGCTTCGGCATTGCGTTCGACTGAACGCATCGTCCGCATCGCTCGGAAGATGAGCTAGAACGAAACCCCGAGACGCGGGCCTTTCACCCATACGACGCGGCATTTCTTTTTGGAGCCGGCGTAGAGCAGTTCGAACCGCTGCGGCAGCGGCATGCGAGGCACCACCTCGAGACACGCCCCGCCCGCGGAATAATCCACGACATTGCAGCCGATCACCGGAGATTTCGGATCGACAATGATCTTGGCAGCTCGGGAGAGACTTCCCGACGGCTTTACGCGGTTAAAGCGGCGCTCTTGAGACATGCGAACATCCGTGAATGATCTTGCAGAGAGTACATTCAGGCCACCCCTTGCACTGACGTCCGTCTCGCCGACGGTGAGGCCATCTTTTTCTTGGTGGTTTCCGGTTTCAGGAAAATCACGCCAATCTGGTCGCCGTTCACGCGCACCATCTTGCAACGCCTGTAAGCCAGTCCCGTCGAGGACAGCAGCAGAAAGAATTCCTTCAGGTCCAGATTCCCGACGGAGCCGTCGACCTTCAGCAACGCGCCGCCCTCGGAGACGTCCAGCATCTTGCATGGGCGGCGCCAGGTGCCGTCTATTCCCATGATCTGAACATCGAAACCACGCTCGAAATCGATGCGCTGGCTCTTACGAAGTTCCTTGCTCATTGCGACCTCCTTCAGAGGCTGCTTGTGAAAATGTATTTCCAGAATTTCGGTTTACAAAAACTGTCGTCTTAAACGGCCGGCGCCGCGAAAACCGGACGTCGGTAGTGTCATAATAATTTGACATTACGCGCAATTACTTAAACTTCCTTAAGCGTACGGATCATTTTCAACCAGATGATACCGGCAGGCGTGATCGCGCCATCGCAGCCCGTCGCGTCATCGTTAACGATTGATGAAAAAAGCACCGCGCATTTAACCCGAACCCCACATCCGATTTTGATGTTTCCCGCATAGCGTCGAAGACCAGGGACGCACGACAAAACTGCGCGACGCCAAAAGCTGCGCGCTCAAAAAAACGCGTGAACAGGGACTGGGACGTGGTCGAGATTGCCAACGCAGCACAAGCCGCCGCCGCGCGCCGCGCATTGGGCTTTGCCCGCGAGCGAGCGGACGAAAGCGGCCGCTCCGCAGCCGGAGCATCGGCCCCACTGCCGCTGCTCGATACGATTTCCGCGGAACGCTGGCGGCGCCTGAGCGACAACGCCATCGAACCGAACGGCTACTACCTGCCCGAATGGGAACTGGCGGTGAATGCTTCCGCACAGGCGCGCACCAATGTCAGCGCCCTCACGGCGAGCGTCGATGCTATCGTGGCCAACGACGCGCCGCGCCTGATCGGCCTGTTGCCGGTGATTTCCGCATGGCGCGCCTATAACCTGCCCCTGCCCGCGCTTGTCAGCGCCGATCCCTACGGCACACTCGCAACGCCGCTGCTCGACCGCGACGGCGCGGACGAGGCCGCAGCAGATTTAATGCAGCAGGCACGCAACGCCGGCGCGCATGCGCTGATCCTGCGCGACATTCCGATCGACGGCGCGGCCATGATGGCGTTCACCCGCGCTCTCGCGAGCGATGGATTGAAGCCGCGCATCCTGCAAAGTCACGCCCGCGCCAGCCTCGACGCCACGCGCAATGCCGAAGATCTGCTGCGTGACGCGCTCGGCCCGAAGAAACTCAAAGAACTCCGCCGCCAGCGCAACCGGCTCGCCGACCATGGCGAGGTGATCTTCACCATCGCGACCGCGCCGAGCGAGATCAAACGCGACCTTGGAATTTTCCTCACCCTCGAAGCCAGCGGCTGGAAAGCCAGGCGCGGCACAGCGCTGGCCCAGAACGAAGGCGACGCCGCGTTCGTCCGCCGTGCGGTGTTCGATGCGGCCGCGCGCGGCAGTTGCGAAATCGTGACACTGCATGCGGGTGAGACGCCGGTCGCGTCCGCTATCGTGTTGCGTCACCTCGACCGCGCCTTCTATTTCAAGCTCGGTGTCGACGAGAACTTCGCCAAATATTCGCCCGGCGTGCAACTGACGCTCGAACTGACGCGCCATATGTGCGCCGACCCGAGCATCGCGATGGTGGATTCCACCGCAATGCCCGGCCACCCCATGATTGATCCGATCTGGCGCGGACGGCTTGCCATCGGCGACGTCCTCATCCCGCTCAATCGCCGCGATCCGTTCGTGCCGGCCATCCGGCTCGGCCTCGCCCTGCGCGCGCTCGTTCGCGAGCCCGCGCGCCGCCTCGTTCATTTCATCAGAAAATTCCGGGAGACACGCTCATGAACGTCGCCTCAAGCATTTCGCCGGTCATCACTGCCGACAATGAATCGCTGAAGCGGGATTTTCCGCTCAAGCCGTTCGCGATCCGTCACAAGCTCTCGGGTCATCCGCTGCTGACGCTGCCGCGCATCGCGCAGCTCGCATCAAGCATGCCCCGCGACCTGATTGAGTATAATTCGGGCGACGCCGCGATCAGCCAGGACCCCGACAAGGTGAAGAGCGTCGACCTCGATCCGGTCGAAGTGGTCAACCGCATCCAGACCGCCGGCGCATGGATGGTGCTCAAGCGCATCGAGAAGGCGCCTGAGTATCGCCAGCTTCTGGAGGACGCACTGACATCGGTCGCCCGCGCGCGGGGATTCAAGAGCATCGAGGACGCGGGCTTTTCGCAGATCGAGGGTTTCCTGTTCGTGTCATCGCCGAACTCGACGACGCCGTTCCACATGGACGCCGAGGACAACTTCTTCGTGCAGATCCATGGCGAGAAGATTTTCGCGGTCTACGACAACCGCGACGGCAAGATCGCCGACGATGCGCAGGTCGAGCATTCCACAGTCAAGCACCGCAACGTTCCGTTCCATGAGAGCTTCCGCCCGCGCGGCATCGAATTCAATCTCGACGCCGGCGACGGCTGCTACATCCCGTATCAGTGGCCGCACTGGGTGAAGACCGCAGGCTCCTACTCGATCTCCATGGCAATCACCTGGAAGACCGAGGAAGTGCGCCGCCTGAACGACCTGCATCGCTTCAACTCGATGCTGCGCAGCCTCGGCCTGCCGCAGGCGGCTCCGGGCAAGAACCCGGCGCTCGACGCTATGAAACTCGCCGTGTACCGCACCGCCGCTGCGATCATCGAGCCGCTGCGCGGCTCGGAGACCATGCGCCGCATCATCCGCCGCATCGCGCTCGGCAAGAACGCGAACTACTATCTGAAGAAGGCGTGAGCTCATCGCTCACGCAACTCCCTCTCTCCTCAGCGAACTCGGCGGCTGGCCCATGGCCTTGCGGAACGCCGCCGAGAACGCGCTCGAACTGCGATAGCCGTTGCGCTCCGCGACGCGCGAGATCGGCTCGCCGGCGACGATCGCTTCCAGCGCGTTGTGAAAGCGCACGCGCTGCCGCCAGGCGGCGAAGCTCAAACCCAGTTCAGCCTCGAACAGCCGCGCCAGCGTGCGCGTCGAGGCGCCCGCGGTATCGACCCAACTGTCCAGGGTGAGGCGGCTTGCCGGATCGGCCAGCAGCGCATTGCAAACCCGTAGCAGGCGCGGATCGCGCGGCATCGGGATCACCAGCGACAGCCGTTTCGCCTTGGCGATCTCACTCAGGATCAGCAGCGCCACCGCGCCGCCGCGCCCCTGCTCGTCATAGACCACCGGCTCCTCGATCAGGGCCAGCACCAGTTCGCGCAGCAGCGGCGAGACTTCGAGCACCGTCGGCGCGGCCGGAAGATCGTCACGGGCATCGCGCGCGATGTAGAGCGTGCGCATTTCCACAAGCCCGCGAATGCTGATCGCGTGCACCGTCCGCGCCGGAAGATACACCGCGCGATCCGGCGGCACGATCCACGCCTCGTCAGCCGTGCGCACCCGCATCACGCCCGTCACCGCATAAACGAGCTGGTCGCGCGCATGATGATGCGGCTCGATCTCGAAGCCGTCCTTGAAGCTTTTCGACATCGCCGCCAGCGGACGCGGCACGAACTGATAGTCGTTGGCGTCAGTGCTGCGGCGTGAACGCGGGGTCATGGCCGGTCGAAGTCCCGATGGCAGATTCTCGACGAAAATTGGCATGACCGCGCCATCCTGCCAAGGGTACTTTTTCGTCAGAGATTCTGTTTCGAGGCTCCCATGACGCGCGACCGCATCCATTTCCTGTTCCTGAACATCGGCCACTATCTGGATCATCTGTTCACGCTGATCTTCGCCACGGTGGCGGCGCTGGCGCTCTCGCGCGAATGGGGCCTCAGCTACAGCGAACTCCTGAAATATGCGACGCCGGGCTTCTTCGCGTTCGGGCTGTTCTCGCTGCCCGCCGGCTGGCTCGCGGACAAGTGGAGCCGCGAAGGCATGATCGTTGTTTTCTTCATCGGCATCGGCATCTCGTCGATCGCAACCGCATTCGCGCAGACGCCGCTTCAGGTTGGCATCGGTCTCTTCATCGTCGGCGTATTCGCCGCGATCTATCATCCGGTCGGCCTCGCCATTGTCACCCAGAAATGGAAGAACACCGGCATGCGGCTGGCTGTGAACGGCGTCTGGGGCAATCTCGGTGTCGCCAGCGCCGCGCTGATTACCGGCTATTTCATCGATCACGGCGGCTGGCGCACCGCTTTCGTGGTGCCGGGCATCTTCTCCATCGTCATCGGCGTGCTCTATGCCGCGCACCAGTGGAGCGAAGTGTCCACTGCGCACCAGAAGGCGCCGGCAGCTGCTGCCGCCCCGCCTGCGCAATCCGCCGGCATGAAGGCGCTGCTGCTGCGCATCTCCGCCATCGTGTTTCTCACCACGGCTGTTTCCAGCCTGGTGTTTCAATCGACGACCTTCGCACTGCCGAAAATCTTCGACGAGCGGCTGCAGGGCATCGCCACCGACATGACGCAATGGCTGTCGGCGAGCGGCGTGGCGGCGGCCAAGGGCGACATCGCCACCATGGTCGGCGCATTCACCTTCATCGTGTTCGCGGTGGCCTCATTGGCCCAGCTCGTGGTCGGCAGCCTGCTCGACAGGCTCGGGCCGCGCACGGTTTTCATGATCGTCGCCGCGATCCAGATCGTGTTCTTCGCGGTGATGCCGGGCCTGCGCGACGCATGGGCGCTGGCGGCGGCGTTCGGCTTCATGCTCGGCGCGTTCGGCCAGATTCCGATCAACGACTTCATGATCGGCAAGATGGCGAGCGGCGAAGCCCGCGCGCGGATCTACGGCGTGCGCTATGTCGTCAGCTTCACGGTGCTCGCGCTGGCGCTGCCGATGATTTCGTTCGTCTACGGCAATTACGGCTTCGACACGCTGTTCCGGCTGATGGCCAGCGCGGCGGCGGTCATCTTCGTTGCGGTGGCATGTCTGCCGGCGAAGCTGCCGACGCCAGCTGCGGCGGCAGCGTAGCAGCTCCTCCCTGTCATTCCGGGGCGCGAGCGAAGCAGGCGAACCCGGAATCCATTACCTCAGATGAAAGAATGGATTCCGGGCCTGCGCCCAAGGACGCATCCCGGAATGACGGCATTGCCGGAACCCTCACGCCGCCTGGTTGATCTCCGCCGAGACCTGACGGATCGCACGGGCGAGTTGATCCGCAGGCTGCGCGCCGGAGACCGCGTACTTCTGCGCGAACACGAATGTCGGTACGCCGGAAATGCCCTTCTCCGAGGCTTCCTGCGCCTGACCTGAAATGCGGTCCACGTCCTCGTCGGTGGCAAGGCGCTTGCGCACGCTGTCCGCGTCCAGACCGACGTCAGCCGCCGCCTGCACCAGCACATCGGTATCGGTGAGATCGCCGCCATCGCGGAAATAAAGCTCCATCAGGCGCTGCTTCATCTGCGCCGCCTTGCCCTCCGCCGCGGCCCAGTGGATCAGGCGATGGGAATCGATGGTGTTGGGCTGGCGCTTCACGCGGTCCGAATTGTATTCGAGCCCCTCCTCCGCAGCAGCCGCGACCACGCGACCCGCGATGCCTTTGTAGGCCTCGGGAGACCCGAACTTGGCGGTGAGGTATTCGTCACGCGAGATGCCTTCGCGCGGCACCCACGGATTGAGGAAGAACGGCCGCCAGTTCACCTCGACTGGAACATCCGGCACCAGCGCCAGCGCATCTTCAATCCGCTTCTTGCCGATGTAACACCACGGGCACACCACGTCGGACACGATATCGATCTTCAACGGCTTCAAAGTGCTCATGATGGAATCCTCGGGGCTGTTTCTCGGCCTGATGTGACCGGAAGATAAGCCATTGAGGCCATGAGACAAGGCGCGACGGCCGTTACTGCGCCTGCGGAATCGCCTTGGCCTGCTTGACGTAGGCTTCGATTGCCGCAAATCCCTCGGCCTTCGGCATGCCGTCAAGAACGTCGCCGGGCGTGCACCAGGGATACGGCAGGCGCGACAGCCAGTTCATTGTCGCCACGAGTTCGGCGGCCGGGAACATGTTCATCACATCGATGGTGATGACGAGCTTTTCCACCAGACCGTCCGAACCGAACGTCCAGTCGTAACGCCCCGCACCAACCCGGACCTTGCCGTCGCTCTTGGCGGACATCCCGACCAGCCAGAGACATGAAAAGTTGCGGCGGTCGGCGTCCGACGGACGCGAGAGGCAAACCGTGTAGACGTTTTCGTAGTCGATGCCGAAACGATGGACCAGCACGTCCGCGATGGCCTTCACGCCCCTCGCCGTGCTCGGAAACGAAATGGCGTCGGTCTTCACCACCATTTCAAGCTCGGCATTCGCGTCGAAGGCGCGCTGCATCAGGAACGGCCGGTTGCCGTCCTTGGCCAGAATGTAGGTCTCAACGGCGTCAGCGGGGCTTCTCATCATGTCCATCGATCCATGCGTTTTTTGCGCTTGTAGGCGATGAACGAGAGAACCTGCAATCACCGCGGCTGCATTGCCCTCATGAACGCAGCGGTCTTCTCATCCGCCGGAAAGAAGGTCTCGAGCGCCAGCTCCGACAGCGTGACGTCCACCGGCGTGCCGAAAATCATGGTGGTGGAGATGAAGCTCAGCACCTCGTTGCCGAACCGCATCTGGAAAGGGATCGCCACGGAATCGGCGAGACTCGAGCGCACCCCGCCCCGCGCCGGGATCGGGTAGGTTTTCAACTCGTCATAAAGCGCGACCAGCACCGGGTCGGCGGTGGCCTCGCACTGGCGATGCAGCCGCTCCAGCAGATGCCCGCACCATTCCGCAAGATTGACCGTGAGCGGCGCAAGCCCCTGCGGATGGAAGCTGAGGCGCATGACGTTCAGCGGCGGCTCCAGCAGCGACGGCGCGACGCCGGCAAGGAACGGCGCGATCATGGCGTTGGCCGACACCAGGTTCCAGTGCCGGTCGACGGCGAGCGCCGGATACGGCTCATGGGCTTTCAGCACAAGCTCCATCGCCTGACGCGCGGCGGCGAGCGCAGGATCGTCGAGCGAGCGCGTGGGGAACGCCGACGCGAACCCAGCCGCGACCAGCAGCACGTTGCGCTCGCGCAGCGGCACGTCGAGCCGCTCGGCAAGCCGCAGCACCATGTCGCGCGACGGCGCGGCGCGGCCGGTCTCGACGAAACTCAAGTGCCGCGCGGAAATCTCGGCATGGCCTGCAAGATCGAGCTGGCTGAGATGGCGGCGCTGCCGCCATTCGCGCAGGTGCTCACCGAAGTGATTGGGCGGTGTCTTCACCAAAGACTTGGCGGACGATTTGACGGCGCGGCGCGCCGAAGATGGTGCGTTCATCATGGTGGAAAACCTACCATGCAGAATTCACGCGTTCCATTACCTGCAAGGTAATCGATTTGGTCCCGCCGCCGGATCATCTTCCGCATCACAGGAGATGACCGATGACCACGCGAACGACATCACAACCAAAGCCCGCCACTCCGCAGCCGCCATCGGCGAAGGGCGGCCGGACCGCAGGGTTCGACACTTCCATCATCGCGACAAGCCCGCTGGGCTGGATCGCCAAACTCGCCAAGCGCCTGCTCGCGCAGTCGCTCAACATGCCCGAGCCGCTGCTGCACGGCACCGGCGTGTTCGTGTTTGCCCATGTGCAGGCCGCCGAAGACCGCGCGCTGAAGACGCTCTGCCCGCTCACCCTGCTGCGTCAATACCTCGCCCGCCGCCGCAAGTTCTGACCCAAACCCACCCGTCAACCCCAAAGGAGAACTGACATGCTCAATGCGTCCCCCTTCCTTCGCCGCGCCCTTCAGATCGATGCCATCTTCAGCGGCGCAGCCGCGCTGATGCTGATATTCGGCGCAGGTTTCTTCGCCGCGCTGCTGAATCTGCCCGAAGCCTTTCTGCGTAACGCCGGCCTCGTGCTGGTGCCTTTCGCTTTGGGCGTCGGTTACCTCGCCTCGCGCGATGTGGTGTCAAAGACTGCCGTATGGGCCGTGATCGTCATCAACGCGATCTGGACCATCGACAGCATCGCGCTGCTCGCCAGCGGCTGGGTCTCGCCCAATCTTCTCGGGCAGGCCTTCATCGTGATGCAGGCGATCGCCGTCGGCGTGTTCGCGGAACTGGAATTCATCGGGCTGCGCAAGAGCGAGGGCGCCGTGACTGCACGCTGACTGTCGTGATTTCAAAACAAATGCCGGGCCGGACATCCCGTCCGCCCGGCATTTTCATGCCGCCTCATGTTTTCCGGATTCGATCCAAGTTTAACGATCTCCGTTCCAGCCATTTAATTCAAAACGGCTAGCTTTGGTCCCTGTCGTTGATGGGAGCCGAACATGTCGGTTATCGAAGCGGAATTTGGAATGACCACCGAAGACACGTTCGACCATCGCCTGCCGCTCGTTCTGCTGCGCGAACGCCGCCGCGAACTGGTGATGCAGATGGGCTCCGGCGCGCCTGCCCTATCAAAGGCCCTGATTCAGGAAATCGCGGCGATCCAGCAGACCATCAAGGCCGTGGAAGCCGTCATCGCCGAATAGCGCGCGGCGGCATTCATCCACAGGCGAGCGTGGCCGTGCCCTTGCCCGGAGCCGTCCGGGCAGGCTTCAGTCCCTCCACCGCAATCGTGCGGAGCATCTCTCCGGGGGACTTGTCATGAATCTCAGCGCACCGACGTTTCCGATCTTTCTGATCTCGGTCATTCTCGCCGTGCTGGCCGCACTCGTCGCCTATGCTGGCGTCAAGATTCCGCTGGTCAGCGGTCACGCCTTCGCCACGCTCGGCATCGGCTACATCCTGCTGCTGGCAGGAAATCTTTTCAGAGGTCTGTGAGCGCGGATGTCGGGGCGGCGGTTGCGCGCCGCCGCCGGATGATCAGGTCGACGAAGCCCGGCTCGCACGATCCGGGCTTTGCGCCTGGACGATCTGCGAGAGCGGCCTGGTCCGCGCCGACTTGGTCTTGGTCGGCTTGCCGGTGCCGCGCGCATGCGGATTGGCCTTTGCGCCCGTCCTGGCGCCGCCGACCACGGTCTTGCGCTTCGGCGCGGCCTTGGATTTCAGGGATTTGGACTTCGCCGCCTTGACCACTTTCTTCAAGGACTTGTCGGCCTTCTTGCCGCTCTTCAGCGCCTCTTTGGCGGCCTTCTTTTCGGCCTTCAGCTTGAGCCGCAGTTTCTCGGCGCGAGCTTCGGCGCGTTTCTTCGCACGCTTCTTCTCGCAGTGGTCGCACTTGCAGCCGATCGGCTTCAGGAAAATCTTGAAGTAGTCGGTGCCGTAATCGTAGTTGATTTCCTCGCCCGGCTGGATGGTCTTGATGGCGCGGATCACGACCTTGCGCTTGCGCGAGTTGACGTCGGACTCGGCGTTCGGCCGGCAGGCGTGATTGATGTAGCGGGCGATGTTCTTGCGCACCGAACCGTCGATGGTCCAGCGATTGTTGATTTCAAACAGATACTTGTTGTCGATGTCGTCGTGCTTCTTGTTCTTCGAATCAAGCATCGGCCCGAAGTAGCGGATGATCTTGGTGCCCTTCTTGATCTTCTGCGTGGCGAAGAGACCGAGGCCGGTCTTGGAGCGGCCGATGCGATAGGGCTTATTCGAAGATATTTCGGGCATGGCTCACTGCAAAACGAACGAGGACACAAGGCGCGCTGGCGGTGTTCTAATGCGATTCCGCACAACATGACATGATTTTCGCGTCAAGCCCATGAACGATCCACTGACGATCCACACGCCTGACGCAGCCAATGGCGATGTGTCACAACAGCGCCTGGCAAAACGGGTTCCAGTTTACGCCGGGCACATTTCACAGCGTTTTCATGATGGCGGTGATACCGCGCGCGCCCTCGACGGCAGGGCATCCGGGCAACCGCTCAAAATATCGGCAGCATGAGGGCCGAACTTAAATCGGCCGATGGTCCGGCGTCATCATCGTGGCAAGCAACGCTTCCACGGTCGTACCGGGCGGCAGGCCGTCCATGATCGGCGACAGCCGGCCATCCAGATAAAGCATCGCGAATCCGTGCACCATCGACCAGATCCGCGCGATATCGGCCGCCTGCTCCAGCGTCAGATGGTCGGGTACAACCTCTTCGTGACGGCGGGCAGCAACGATGTTGGCGAGCTTGATAAAGGCGGCTTCGGATGCCTCGCGCAGCGCGGGCCGGTCGTGATCGAGGCGCTCGCCCCGAAACATCAACTGGAACATGCACGGATTATCCTGCGCAAAGGCGACGTAGGCGCTGGCCTTGCGTGCAGCGACAGCCTCCGGAGCAACCTCGCTGCACGTCGCAGCGCCAAGTTGTTCGGAGAATTTCTTGAAACCGATGGCCGCCAGTTCGCTCAAAAGACCGGTGACATCGCCGAAATGATGCGCCGGCGCGGCATGTGAGACACCCGCCTCGCGCGCCACCGCGCGCAGCGTCAGCCCGTTGATCCCCTCACGCTCGGCGACCGTCTTGGCCGCCTTGAGCAGGGCTTCATGCAAATCGCCGTGATGATAGGGCTGGCCGCGATCACCCTTGTGAGCGGACCTGGCAGCGGCCGGAGATGTTTTTTTCACAGACGCAGGCTTGGACAGCGGCTTTTTTCCAGCCGCTGCGGTCTTCGGGAGTTTCTCCCGCTTTGCTGCGTTTTGAGCACCCATGACCGCAATCTAGGTATGCATTTTGACGCTGTCAAGATTTTCCTTGACGACTCCCCGGCGAGGGCCTAAATGCATCTTTACAACGTCAAGATATTTCCAGGCAGACCGCCATGGCCCTCTTTTTGATCCTCGCTCCGTTCGCCACTTTCGCCACGCTCATGCTGCTGACGACGGTGAAGATCAGTCTTGCGGCCAGCGCTCTGGTCGCTCTCGGGCTGGTCCTTCGAGATATGGTCGAAGGCCGCTCGATCAAGATGCTGCCCATCGGCGCCCTCGTCATTTTCACTTCGCTCGCCGGATACCACTTTATCGCTGCCGCCGAGATGAGCCCGACATCCGTCCGTCTCGCCGTCGATGGCAGCGTGCTCGCCATCGCCCTCGTTTCCATCGCAATCCGCCTGCCCTTCACGATTCAGCATGCGCGGGAAGTGGTTGATGCCGAAACCGCCAAGCTGCCGCACTTCATGCGGACCAACTACATCCTCACCTGGGTCTGGAGCGCAGCCTTTGTTCTGATGCTCCTCGCCGACATGGTGACGATCTATCTGCCCAGCACGCCGCTGTGGGTTTGCGCCGCTATCGCGTTCGCCGCCCGCAACACCGCCACCTACTTCACGAAATGGTACCCGAAGCACGTTCGCGCCGGGATCGCGGCCAGCGCCAATGCGGCTGCTGCCTGATCCCGACCACAGCGCAATCGTTACAAACTCAAGGAGCCTTCGATGGCCCGCACTGCTCTCAAAATTGTCCTCGGCTTCCTCTCGACTGCTGTCTTTTTCGCGGCCTTCGTTCTCGTCGGCGATGTCGTGCTGGCGGCCTTGGCCGCGATCTCCGTGGTCGTCGCCCAGATCGTGTTCGGGCGAACCACCAGCGCGAAGCCAAGCGTCGCGATCTGGGGCAGTCTCGCAATTGTCCTGACGCTCACCGGCGTTTCTCTTGCCGGCGACGATACGACAGAGCCGCTGGTATCGCAGACCGACATCACCGGCACGGTGACCGATTGCGCCTGCAAGCCCGCGGCCAAGGTGCGCGGCTTGCCCGTCCCGTTCCGCCACGCTCCGGAAACCCCGAAAGCCCTTGCTCCGGCGCCCGGCCCCGTGTGACAGTTGCGGCATGGCCGCCGTCTTTCGTCAGCTCTTCGTCGATTTCTTCTCCACCATCGTCTTCCTCGTGGTCTATGCCGCGACGGGAGACATTTTAATCGCGACAGGCGTCGCTATCGCAGGCGCGGTCGGGCAATTCATCCGCGCGCGGATCAAGCAGCAGAAACTCGATATCATGACGTGGGCGAGCCTCGGGCTCGTCATCGTTCTCGGCAGCGCAACGCTGCTGACAAAAGATCCCCGCTTCGTCCTGATCAAACCCAGCATCGCGCATTTCGCCATCGGCGCGATCATGCTGCGCAAAGGCTGGATGCTGCGTTACCTGCCGCCGATCGTGCAGGAGAACATCCCTCACCTCGTCACCATTGCGGGCTATGCCTGGGCCGTTCTGATGTTCGTCCTCGGCATCGGCGTCATTGTATTCGCCATGATTGGCGACGTAAAACTGTGGGCGTTTTACGTGACGGTGATCGCCATCGGCGCCAAGGTGCTGGCCTTCGCCATTCAGTATGTGGTCTTCCGGGTCACCATCACGCGGAAGCTGCGCGCCGCAGCGGCGGCCGCCCAGCCGGCAAACTGACCCAGCAAGATGCCCATGCAGCGGTTTCTGGACACTGGTGGAAAGCCACGACAAGGTACGTGGCTGTGGCGACGGTGTTCAGGTAACGAATTGCAGTTGAAGAACGCGCAATTTAGATCCGCTTGAACGCATTTTTCTTCTTCTCAATCTTGTCTTTGACGAACCCGGCGCCAAGCCGTTCACCTTCCAACCACGCCAGCGCGCAACGTCGGTGCGCCGTTCCACGCGACGAAAGGACGAGAAAGAACTCTTTCAAGTCGAGCCCGGCGAGGCTGCCCAGAACTCTCAGAAGAACACCGGTCTCGGAAACATCGAGCATTTCGCACTGGCGCTGCCACGTTCCGTCAATGGCGAGTATCCGGACAGTGACACCACGCTCAAAATTAACGCGAGGTGCGCCCCGCTTGTCTTTATCCATACCGACCGCAAATTTATTACGTAGATATACAGATGCTCACGCTAGGAAGCACGTCCTAAGGATTGGTAAAATGCGCGGTCGTGCGTTCGGCACATGCACCGTGCAAAATTCGCATAGCCAATGGAAAAGAGGTATATCCGCCTCGGCGCGCCCCGCTTCAGACCAATTCAGGCTTGCGGGCGCGGAGAGAGGGAAACACATGGCAGTCGACGGAAACTGGAATATCACCCTGAGCACGCCGCTCGGCGATCGCGATGCGACGCTGATGCTGAAATCCGATGGCGGCGCGCTGACCGGCAAGCAGGCGGCGGACGGCAACGAAGCCGATATCGTGGACGGCACCGTGAACGGCAACAATGTCGCCTGGAAGGCGTCGATCACCAATCCGATGCCGCTGACGCTCGCCTTCTCAGGCAAGGTCGACGGCGATTCCATCTCCGGTGATGTCAGCATCGGCCCGATGGGCAGTTTCCCGTTCAAGGGAACGCGGGCGTAAGAACGCGCTCCCTCTTCCGTTTACGGGGAGAGGGAAACTTGTAAAACGCCGCACACCGCAACACTTATGGACGTCATCACCGGGCTTGTCCCGGTGATCCACGTCTTCTTCTTTCGCTCATAGTATGTTTAAGACGTGGATGGCCGGGTCATAGGCGAGCGAAAGCGACGCCGTTTTTCGAACGGCTATGCCCGGCCATGACAACTTCTTGCTCCGGGCATCTTCAACCGCTCGTCCCCGCGAAAGCGGGGACCCAGTCCTGACTTGAAGAACTGGATTCCCGCTTGCGCGGGAATGAGCGGAGATTACAGCCTCCCCAACGCGGCGAAATCCATCACACCCCCGGCATCCAGTTGCCGTGGAAGCCCTGCGGCACCCGCGCCGGCAAACCGATCCGCGCCACCGGTTTGGACTCGATCTTCTGCGCATCGAGAATGACAAGATCGCTGGCGTCGCGCGCGCGGTCGTAGACAAATCCCATCAGCCAGCCGTCATCCTCGCCGGTGCTGCCCTCGGGGGCGATATGCACGAACTCGCTCGGCACACCGGTCCCGAAGTCATGAACCGTGTTATTGCCGGACTTCAGATCGTATTTGCGCACGCTGGTGTAGCGCCCGGACGCGAGATCCGATCCGGTATCGACCGAATAGACGATGTTGTGCCGCGAGCCGGTCAGGCTTTCGTTGACGCGCGGAAACTCGATCGCCTTGTCGTCCAGCAACTGCTCCTGCGCCCTGGTTGCTCCGGGTGGAATCCGCCAGCGCTTCAGCGAGGCCTTGTCGAAAGTGGTTGCCGAAGGTCCGCCGCGCCACAGTTCGTTGTACCACGCCACATCGATCACGATGCTACCGTCTGTCTCTTCGAACGCGTTCGCGACATGGAAGACATAGCATGGATCGATCTCCACCCAGCGCAGTGACTCGATGCCCGCGCCGCGCTTCAGAATCCCAAGCCGTGCACCGTAGCTGTCGTTCCACGCGAACGGCATGGTCCCGCGCTGCGCGGCCGGCATATCGAACACCACCGGCAGGTCCATGAAGATGACGTGGTCCGACGTCATCGCGAAATCGTGCATCATGGTCGGCGCTTTGGTCGGGATCGGAATGCTGCGCAACAGCGCCCCGCTCGCGTCCACTGCGTGATAGGTCAGGAACGGCGGCATGAAGCCGTAACCGAAGAAATGCATTTCGCCAGTCGTCGGACAGATTTTCGGATGCGCGGTGAACGGCGTATCGAGCTTGCCGCCGTAGTCATGGAAACCGACCGTATCGAGGTCGCGGGTCATCATCATCGGCAGCGCGTTCTCGACCAGCGCCATGATTTTTCCGGCGTGGGCGATGACGTTGGTGTTGGCGGTGGAGGCGCGGATGTCGGGGATACCCGGCCGCGACGGCGCGCCGTTGAAGCGCGGCGTGCGGACCCAGCGGTTGCGGTACCACTCCGCCCTGCCGTCCTTCAGGGAAACGCCGTGCAGCATGCCGTCGCCCATGAACCAGTGGCCGGCATGGCCCTCGCGCGGATTGGCGCCGTTGCGCGCATAGAGCCCGTTCAGCTCGGGCGGAATTGCGCCCTCCACCGTCAGGTCGAACGCGGTCACCTCTTCAAAGACCGGCGCGAGGTTGCCCCGCTCCCAGTACGGCTTCTCGGCTGTGGTCTCCACCTGACTCATTATCGTTCTCCCTGAATGCCGTTTTGGCTTAAGTAAACAGTGCATACTTTACGACTCGGTCCGGCCAATGTAAACACCAGTTACATGAAGCCGGTAAAAAAAGAGGCCTATCACCACGGCGACCTGCGCAGCGCCCTGGTTGCCCTCGCGATGGAGCGCGTCCGCAAGGGCGGCGCGGAGAACTTCAGCCTGCGCGAGGCCGCGCGCGATGCGGGCGTCACGTCGGGCGCCGCCTACAAGCATTTCGCGGACAAGGATGAATTGCTGGCGGCGGTGGCAGCCGAGGCGCTCAATCTGCTCGCCCATCGCACGCAGAAGGCGACGACGGGCCTCAAGGGCAAGGAACGGCTTCACGCCGCCGCGATGGCCTATATCGATTTCGCCTCGGCGGAGCCGCGGTTGTTTCGGCTGGCGTTCAGCCGCTTCGGCTCGGACAGCCGCGCCGAGACCGACGGCATCCCCGGTTCATTCGACCAGTTGCGGATCGCCGTTGCGGGCGTCCAGTCCGATCCGGGCAAACCGACCGATCCCGATACGCTGGCGCTGGCATGGGCCGTCGCGCACGGCGTGGCATCGCTGATCAGCGACGGCATGTGGAAGAAGAACGATCCGCGTGTCGCTGCGGCGTTGCGGCTGTCGTTCAAGGGCATCGCGCCGGGGAAGTAAACTGCCGCCCGACCTGCGGCAAAGCCAGCTCTAGAACCATATCTGCATGGGCAGTCCGCTGGAATCTCGCGGAGCATCCCCTTCGGGCAGACGAGCACGGAAATCTCGCGCCGCAATCGCGCAGGCGCAGGCATCGAGGACATCGTCTGCTTTCGCACCCTTGCCGATGCGCGTCTCGTTCAGCCACGTGTCGATCATCGCAAATCCGTCGCGCTTGAGCAACGCGCGGCGCAGCCGTGCGCCCCGCGCTGATTTCTTCGAATCCAGTGGTGTGCTATCGTTGAGCTGCAGGAACACCAGTTCGGGATGCACCTCGCGAACCTCAAGAGACGGGTTCGTCTGAACGAAGGCATCGACCTCCATGATCTTTGGGCCAAGATGCCAGAGCTGCCGGGACACGCGCGGTTGCCCACGCCGGTGCGCTTCAACGTTGGCCTCGTCGGGGTCGGTGAAATCCTGCCAAAGCCACCGGCGCGCGCCGGTGAAAACGCGCGACGAATGCGGCCTGAGCTTTTCGCGCGCCTTCAGATCGCAGTCGCGAACGCCGTTCTCCGTCATGCCAATGGGAATATCGATGCCGGCGCGGTCAAAGCCGAGCGCAACAATCTCACGCACATGCTCAATGAAATGAATCGTGCGCCGCGCGCCATCGATGCGGACGGCGACCCAGCCGTTTCTGAATCCATCAAGGCCGAGGGCGATCATGCATCGCCATCGATCCTTGAGGCCTTGGCACGCTGCGCCGCCCACATATTATCGATGAGGTTGGGATAGCGACGCCCCGCCTTCGCTGCGCGTTCGCGCGCCAGTTCCCGCAATTCCGGGGAGAGCTTCGACGACTTGCCGCCGCGGCTTTTGCGCGGGCTCGGCTTCTTCCACGGCGGCTTGCTGGATTTGGCTGGCACGGTCAAATCTTACCCCAGATTCAACTCCTTGAAGAAGTCGTTGCCCTTGTCGTCCATGATGATGAAGGCCGGGAAGTTCTCGACCTCGATGCGCCAGATCGCTTCCATGCCGAGTTCGGGATATTCCACCACCTCGACCTTCTTGATGCAGTGTTCGGCGAGGTTCGCCGCCGAGCCGCCGATCGAGCCGAGATAGAACCCGCCGTACTTCTTGCACGCGTCGCGCACCGCCGCCGAGCGGTTGCCCTTCGCCAGCATCACCATTGAGCCACCCGCGGCCTGGAAATGATCCACGAACGAATCCATGCGGCCCGCCGTGGTCGGACCGAATGAGCCGGAGGCGTAGCCTTCGGGAGTCTTCGCCGGTCCCGCGTAATAGATCGGATGGTTCTTGAAGTAATCCGGCAGCGGCTCGCCCTTCTCGAGGCGCTCGCGCAACTTGGCATGCGCAGAGTCGCGCGCCACGATCATGGTGCCGGTGAGTGAGAGCCGCGTCTTGGTCGGATACTTCGTCAGCGTGGCGAGAATATCCTTCATCGGCTGGTTGAGATCGATCTGCACCACCTCGCCGCCGAGTTTGGCCTCCACCTCCGGCAGATACTTCGCCGGATTGTGTTCGAGTTCCTCCAGATACACGCCGTCCCTGGTGATCTTGCCGAGCACCTGACGGTCCGCCGAGCACGACACGCCGAGACCAATGGGAAGTGACGCGCCGTGACGCGGCAGCCGGATCACACGCACGTCGTGACAGAAATACTTGCCGCCGAACTGCGCGCCGACGCCGAGCGACTGCGTCATCTTCAGGATTTGCTGCTCCATCTCCAGATCGCGGAACGCATTGCCGTCCGGCGAGCCGTGCGTCGGCAGTTCATCGAGATAACGCGCGGAGGCGAGCTTCACCGTCTTCATGCAGAGTTCGGCCGAGGTGCCGCCGATGACGATGGCAAGATGATACGGCGGACACGCGGCGGTGCCGAGCGTCAGCACCTTCTCTTTCAGGAACGCATGCAGGCGATCCTTGGTCAGCAGCGAGGGCGTGCCCTGAAACAGGAAGCTCTTGTTGGCGCTTCCGCCGCCCTTGGCCATGAACATGAACTTGTAGGTGTCATCGCCCTCGGCATAGATCTCGGTCTGCGCCGGCATGTTGTTGGCGGTGTTCTTCTCTTCGAACATCGACAGGGGTGCGACCTGCGAATAGCGCAGGTTGCGGCGCAGATACGCGTCGCGCGCCCCTTCGCTCAAGGCAGCCTCGTCGTCGCCCTCGGTGATGACGCGCGCGCCCTTCTTGCCCATGATGATCGCGGTGCCGGTGTCCTGGCACATCGGCAGGATGCCGCCGGCGGCGATGTTGGCGTTCTTCAAAAAGTCGAACGCGACGAACTTGTCGTTATCGCTGGCTTCCGGGTCGTCGAGAATCTTGCGGAGCTGCGCCAGATGGCCCGGCCGCAGGTAGTGGTTGATGTCGCCGAACGCAGCTTCGGAGAGCGCACGCAGCGCCTCGCGGGTCACCACCAGCATCTCCTTGCCCATCACCGTCTCGACCCGGACGCCCTCGGCCGTGATCTTCCGGTACGGCGTCTTGTCCGCGCCCAGCGGAAACAGCGGGGTGTGCTTGTAGGGCGGAACGGCTTTGGGCGCGGGCACAGGGATCGGGGCGTTCATGGAGGGTCTCGCGGGTTGGAAGGGCGAAAAGCGTTGGACTTTCAAGGGTCCTGCTCGCGCCTCATCTTAGGTTTGAACCGTTCTAATCGCTTTTCCGACAAAGGGAAGATGGCCAGAAGCGTTGCAGGGCGGCTGTGCGCGGCCTGAGGACGCGCTACGGTGCGGCCTTTCAGAATGGATTTCGATCAGGACTTTCAGACATGTCCCCCGCTACGCCGGTGATTGCCGATTCCCCCGCGCCCGAGCCCACATCCATGCCTGCCCCGCAAATGCTCGGGCTGCGCGCCGTGCTCATTATTCTGGCCCTGATCGAGGCCGGGCTCGGGCTCTCCGATGCGCCGACGCTGTTCGGCGACATGTCGCATATCGGCTCGGGCATCGGCGCCGGACTGGTCAAGGCGCATCTTGCCGCCCATCCGGTGCTGGCGGTTGCCGCCATCGTGTTCGCGGCCATGGGCCGCGTGCGGCACGCGATCGTCGCACTCGGCACCATCATCATCATGGCGTGGCTGAACGACATGCCGTCGGTCGTCGCGCACGGGCTCGAGTTCAGGAGCGCGTTCGGCGCGGTGGAAACCACCGCGAAGGTCATCGCCTTCCCGCTGATCGCCGCCTGCGCCATCGCCTATGCGGCGCATAACGAGCATCTCGGCCGCGCGACATTCCTTGCTGCCGTCCCGACGCTGTTCAATCTCGTGCTGCTCGTCGGGTTCGCGATCGGCGTGATGATCTACGGGTTTTGAATTCTCACAACGACGCATGTTCTCCCTCCCCCTTGTGGGGAGGGTCGGCCAGGCGAAGCGAGGCCGGGGTGGGGGTACATCATTACGCTTGAAATCTTCGACGCTGAACGACACCCCCACCCGGCTTGCCGCGCACAAGTGCGCGACAAGCTACCCTCCCCACAAGGGGGAGGGATAAAGAGCGCCCCTTGCACTCACCCGTCCCGCACGCTTCAATGCCATGGGAGAAACCATGACAAAACGCACCTCGGTTTTTAGACATTCCGCCGTCGCGGCTGCGCTTGTTGCCGCCATGGCCGCGCTCGGCAGCACCCCTGCCCGCGCCGACCGCTGCGACGATCTCGCAAAAGATCTCGTCAACCAGATTCCCGGGCTCAAGATCGGCAAGACGGTCGCAGGCGTGATCTATCTCGAACACCCCGCCGTGACGCAGGCCTCGCTCGGCTGTTCGAGCCGCAACCGCACCAATGACGTGTTCGCCTCCACCGACAAGAAGAAGCCGGCGGAAGCCTATTACGATTTCATCGGCACGGCGGCGGCGCTGGTGTTCACCATCCCGAAGCCCGACGCGGTCAAGGGCGCAAAGCGTTGCGTCAGCCGCACCAATATCATCCGCGGCTACAATATCGATTCACGCTACCGCAAGCTCGACGTCCACTGCACTGTCGCCAAGACCGGCGTGCGCATCACGATGTCGCGCGAGAAGGGTGTGTGATGGGGGCTAAAGCGTATCATTTAATGATACATATATATTGCAACGCGTATCATTAAATGATACACTGGACAAATGATCCGAAGCTTCAAGGATGAAGTAACGGCAGCCGCTTTCGATGGGCGGACCGGTAAAGGCTTCCCGTCGGACATCCTCAAGGTTATCCGTAGAAAGCTGGAAATGGTGAACGCGGCTGCAATTCTCGCGGACCTGCGGTCCCCACCGGGAAATCGCCTTGAGGCGTTGCGCGGCGATCGCAAGGGACAGCACTCGATCCGGGTCAACGATCAATACCGGATTTGTTTTATCTGGAGCGACGAAGGGCCGACGGATGTTGAACTGACCGACTATCATTAGGGGCAGCGCCCACCCACCAAGGGGGAATATGGACATGACAAAAAAACTGCCGCCGATGCACCCGGGCGAAGTCCTCCGGGAAGAATTTCTTCTTCCTCTCAAAATGTCGCCGGGAAAGCTTGCAAAGGCCTGTGGCTTGCCGCGCACCCGCATCGAGCGGATCGCGAACGAGCAAACCGGTGTGACCGCCGACACCGCCTTGCGGCTTGGGCGTGCGTTAAAGACCACCGGCGACTTCTGGATGAACCTTCAGAACCGGTATGACATGCAAGTAGCCGCACGCGAAATCGGGTCTGCTCTTAACAAGATCAAACCGCTCATCGACGAAGACAAGGCGGCTTAGTTCGCCGGATTTCGCGGGAGCCGTTGTCCGCCGAAACATTTCGTGATGGGGATACCAATCCCCGCGTTCTGAACCTCACTTATGTTCGTCATGTCCCGCCCCGTCATGAGGGGCGTTTCGCGATCGTCACGATACGCGGGGCGGGATGCGGTGGCCGCGGCGGTGTTCGAAGGCCGTGACGCGCGTGAATTTCCCGGCTTGCCGGGTGATCTCGCGCGGCACGGAGATGACGACCACACCGTTTGCGGACGGCCCAAGGCGTGTCATCCCGGCGCATCGGCTTCGCGCCAAGGGGCAGGACGACGCCGTCGCTCCTCGTACAGAGGGCGATGGACGAGTCCGTCAGTCCACACAACGGTGGTGTACTCAGCACCGGCCACCGGGGGTGCCTCACGCAGCAAGCCGTTCCAACCATTGCGTGCGGAACGCCGGATGATTTCGGCGTGTTCGTGGCGACTACGCTCGTGTGCTTTTCACTTTTGCACACGGGGCTGCGGATGCGCTCGCGCATCCGGCGTTCCGCGCGCCCTCATTCAGGGCGAGGCGATGAAAGAACTTCGGGCGCCCCCGCGCCGTCATAACAACAGGGGCGATGGCGCGTGGCTTCTGTCGGCGCGGGTTGTCTTTGGCGCGAACGGGGCAAGCCCCGCGCGCGGGCTGTTTGAATCGGTGGATCTGAAATGCAACGGATCGTCATCCTGAGGTGCGAGCGCTTGCGAGCCTCGAAGGATGACAACGACGCGAACCGTGCATCCTTCGAGGCTCGCCGCAAACGCGGCTCGCACCTCAGGATGACGCGGACACGCCCTGTTGCCCCACCCTCGATGTCGTCCCCGCGAAAGCGGGGACCCATAACCACTAAGCGTTATGATGACGAAGGAAAGAGTTGTCCCGCTCCCAACAACACGATGGTCCAGGGAGTATGGGTCCCCGCCTTCGCGGGGACGACCGGAGAAAGATCGCGGGGCCGACGAGAGAGCGTGCGCGGACACGCCAAGAGGAACCGCGCTGTTCCCTCGCCCGCGCTTACACCCGCTTAACCACGCTGACACCGCAGTAAAGCCGTCACATTCGCGCATGAACCGGATGGTAACGTCCCGCGACTAAGAAGCGGCCTAACCAAGAGACGCTTAAAGTCGCAGGGACGGACAATGCTGAGGGATATTCTGGTGACATCGGACGAGGAAGCGCAGCGTTTGCTCGCCGCGTTCAGGGCTATTCCCAACATGCAGGGACGCCTGAAGATCGTCGAACTGGCCGAGCGCATGGCGCGGGAGAAGTGCGCCGCACACATGCGCGACAGAACGCCCGCTCACCTGAGCCGCTGACCGCCCACCGGCCTGAGCGCGACGTCTCAACCAATCATGACGTCATCACCGGGCGTGACCCGGCGATCCATCCTTGCAAAAAGCATCACTCGAAGATGGATGGCCACGTCAGTCCCGTCCACGACACCATCAGGGATGGAGCAACACGGCCTTCGCCGTTTCACGAAAAGGTGACGGCGCGCCAGCATAACAACGCCGCCCCGAGCGCATTACCTTTTTGATACACCGCGCATCACCCGGTTGATCGATCAACAACAGGAGTGGCCGCAATGTGTGACTATAGTCTGCACGCCGTCGCAAGCCGCCCCGCCAGGCTTGGCGAAAAACTGGTGTCGACGAAATTTCCCATGACCGTAACCCGCGGCTTCACCGGCGAAGGTGAGCCGAATGTTGCGGTCTGCGTTCGCCCCGGCACCGAACTCGCGTTCGAACGCGAGGTGGAATACGACGGAGCGTTCTTCAGGAAAAAGGTTCGTCATACCGTCGCGCGGTTCCGGACCGTCGATCTCGACAACCCGAACCGTCATCATGACGCGCTGGAATTTCCCGACGGGCAGCTCGTGCTGCTGACCCAGCTCGATCCCGGTCAGCGCGCCACGGTCCTGCAACTCCCCGCAGTGCCTCTCCACGAAGCACAGCCGGAGGCAGCAGAGCCTGTCGCTGCACGCGTTGAGGATTTGATGATCCGCTAGGGACGGATTACGCCGCGACGCAGCTCTTCACATAGACACGGCGGGCTGCGCCGCGGAGCTTCTGGTCGATCGCCTGCTTCAGGCATTCGACCCGCGCCTGCGCCACGCACAGTTGCATATGATCGCGGGCCTGATGGCGGCTGAGATGCTTCGCCGTCACCGCCTGGCGGCAGACTTCGCGCCTGCCGGTGCGCACCACCGGGGGCGATTTGCTGTCGGTCGGCACCGCGTAGGCGATCTTGGTGCCCTCGGGCTGCACGGATGCGACCGCGTTTGGCAGCGGATTCTGCGAGATGGCGATGTAGATCGCGCCCCCGAGCAGGGCTGCATAGATGGCGGGGGTGATGATGCGCATCGATCCTCCTGCTTCGCGATGTGAATGAAGCCGGAACAGACAGGGCGAATGCGACAGTATTGCGGCGAGATGGGTGATTCGGGAACCCTGATCGCGACGCGCCGCTGACGTTTCAGTCAAAATGGAACCTGCGACGCAATCGAAACCGCTGCGCGACACCGGCGGACAGCGCAATTCGGCGAGGCGGCAGCGCCATGGCGGGACATCTCGGCGAGGCGCATGCGCGCCCCACCCTCGCAGTCATCCTCACCGAAAGCCCGGCGCACCTGCGCAAGCGTCACGAACCCGAATCGGGACCGGCGCTGATCCGCATCGACGCTTGAAGACAATCAGGCTGCGATCGCCGGCTCGTCGTGGACAGCGACTTCAGCCATTGGCGGTTGCCGCGGAACCGGATCCTCTCTCATCTCGGACTTGAGGATCGCGATGGTGACAAACTGATAGTCACACGCATGGCATGACCACAGAAACGAAACGCGATTACGCTCCCGCTCGGACCAAAGCGGTGAAGCGATCGGCTGACCGCATTGAGCGCAAGGATGTTTGTTGAGAAGAAACCCGGACCCATAAGGCATGATACGCACCTCCCAGACCGCGCAAACTAAAGTCGTATGCACACCAATCGTCAAGCGCATTCGTCGTTGCGCCGCGCAACGCGATGCGTCAGCGCTTCGGACATGTTTCGCGATGAAATTATTCACGCCGTTTCGCTGCGGCAGATGCACGACAGCGCGATGACATCCGTTACTTTGACGGCTCCACTGCATATTGCGCGTCGGTCACGTGCTCAAGCCATGTCGCGAAGCTGCCGTTCTCGGATTCCTGCATCGCGAGGTGAGTCATCAGGCTTGTCGGCGCGGCGCCATGCCAATGTTTTTCACCCGGCGGAATCCACACCACGTCGCCGGGGTGAATCTCAAGCACCGGGCCGCCCTCCGTCTGCACGCGACCGGTGCCGGACAGCACATAGAGAGTCTGACCGACGGGATGGGTGTGCCACGCCGTACGCGCACCGGGCTCGAAGGTTACGCGCGTCGCATTGAGTCGTGCCGGCGCAGGCGTGTCGATCACAGGATCCTGCCACACCGTGCCGGTGAAATAGGACGCAGGCGCGCGCTTGGTCGGCACGGAGCCAGACGGTGTGATCTTCATGAGAAAACTCCGGAGTGAGGGATCGCCGGGACCGGCATCGAAACAGACGCTCAGTCTACGCGGCAATCCGGCAATCGGGGAGTTCTTATTTCAGCGTTGCGATGACGGCTCGTCATGCGTCTCTTGCGGATAGCGTATGCCGCGCAATTGCAATTCACGCTGAATACGGCGCGTCTTGGATCTGGCCAGCGCTTCGACCATGCGATGCAGAACGAAGTCGACGAGATTCACAGCGCGCCGCCCATGGACGCGCAGCCGCTTCACATAAACCGAGCCGGAGTGATGAACGATCGGCGGCGGATTGCGGCTGATCAGATAGGCGCGATAATCATCCTCGGCATAGAAGTTGCGATTGTCGTCGCCGGTAAACAAAGCGGCCATGGCCATCTCCCAAATCGCCACGACGCAGATGCGGAGTGACAACCGGAAGATGATCTGTGGGCCATAGGAATTCGAGAGGGCCGGGCTGCCTTCGATATAGGAGCGATATAAAACCGATGCGCCGTGCTCTGAAGCCTATTTCGGAAGCTTGGAAGCGATAATCTCGAGTTTCATGATCTGCGGAGCCTTGGCGAACAGATCGCCCGTCTTCACTTTTTCCATCAACGCCGCGGCCACCTTGCCGTTGAGATGGGCGTCACGGCCGGCTTCGTCGTTGAATGTATCGAAGATCGCGAACGACGACGGACCTTCCTGGATTGCAAACCAGGAGATCGTGCCGGGTTCGGCATCGACCAACGGCAGCGCGGATTTCAGAAACGCGGCGACATCCTTTTCCTTACCCGGCTTTGCTTCAAGCGGAACGTAGAGCGCGAATTTCGTCATAGGTCTGCTCCCTGATTGAGTACCTTCGGACGGCGCTACTCTTAGCAGGGAAGCCGCAACAGGATTTGCCATTGCAGATCAAATTGATTTGTTATGGCGTCAGGGAATATTCCGTCCTACGGGTCGAGCGCCTTGTAATGGCGGAAAATGCCGTCCTCGTTGAAGGGAATGCGCCGGTCGCTTGCGAGATAAGCCTTGATGTTCGGCCGCGCTGCAATCCGGTCGCGCAGCTCGATCACGCGCGGCACCTTGCGCTCGAAGCGCTTCATGTTGTTCGGGAACGCATAGCGCAGCCCCTCGACGATCTGGAACAGCGACAGATCAGCGTAGCAAAGCCTGCGGCTATTGAGATACGGCCCGCCGCTGGCGCCGATCAGCCGCTCGAAATAGCCGAGAAACTTCGGCACACGATCACTCCAGAATACGCTGGTGCGCGTCTTGGCGGCGGGGCGCTGATCTTCGTAATAAAGCGTCGGCCCGAGCGGATGATGGGTGTCATGAACTTCAACCACGAAATCCGCGATGGTCAGTTGAAGCTGATGCACCCACAGGCGCTGCGCCTCGGCTTTCGGCGCGAGCCCGTGACGCGCGCCGAGATAGAGCAGGATATTCGCGGTCTGTCCGATCACCAGCTTGCCGGCCTTCAGAAACGGCGGTGCGAACGGCGGCTTCGCTCCGCGCTTCATCATGGCCATCATCTTGCTGTCGCCGCCCCTGCCCCGCGCGACATCGATGTAATCCGCGCCCGCGTCTTCCAGCGCGAGCCGGACGTATTCGCCGCGGCCCTGAATGGTCGGCCAGTAATAGAGTTCGTACCGCATGGGGAATCCCTTGATGGTCCGGCGATGGTAACACCCGGCACGGCCGGATGTTCAGAAGGATCGCTTTCCAGCCACCAAACAAAAAGGCGCCGCGCGAGCGCGACGCCTTTCTCATTATCTTTGAGCGATCCGGCGGGATCAGGTCGCCTGGATGGCCGAGAGTTCCCACTGGCTGCCGGGGCGGCGCACGAACGTCCAGACGTCGGTGACCTCCTGCGGCGCATCGCTGCCCTCGACGATCTTGCCGGTGGCACGCTCGATGGTCTTGTCGATCAGGCCGTAACGCAGCGCGACAGTTGCATAGTCGGTCGTGCCTTCGCGCCAGGCTTCCGCAAGATCGCCCTGCAGCAGCTTGACGTCGGACACCTTGTTGATCACGCCGCGTTCCTTGTTCGCGTTGAGATCTTCGGTGAAGTACGAGACCATTTCCGGCGTCGCCAGCGTGTGCAGCTTGCCGATGTCCTCGTTCGACCACGCGGTCTGAACTTCGCCGAGCAGACGCTCGAACGCATCATAGTCGTCCGGCTTGATCTCAAGCGGCGCGTCGTTCGAACCGCCGCCCAGACCGAAGCCGAAGCCGGATCGCGCGTTGGCCATCGGTCCTTGATCCGGCTGCGGAGCCTGACCAGGCGCAGCCGATGCGTGGGCGTAGGCCGGCGCGTTGCGGCGCTTCCACCACGACATCGCAAGACGAACCACGAGGTAGATCAGGCCGATCTGGAGAATCAGGCCGATGATCGACGACAGGCCGCCGAGGCCGCTGAACAATCCGCCGCCGAACAGCATGCCGAGCAGGCCGGCGCCGAGGAAGCCCGCGGCAAGACCGCCGAGCATGCCCATGCCGGGACGGTTGAAGAAGCCGCCGCCTGCGGGCGCCGCTGCCGGTGCCTTCGCGCCGGGCTGGGTGATGGTGCGGTTAAGCGGCTGCGCAGCGTTGGGCGCAGTCGGAGTTGATGGCGGCGCGGAGAATGTGCGCGAACCGCGGCTGCCGCCGCTGCTCGGGCGGGCATCCACCGACGATGAAATGGTGACTGCCAGCGGCATGGCGACGGCCATGACCACAGCAAGTATTTTGATGACTGAGCGCAAGCGCTGCGACGAAATCATGTCTGTTCCCTCTCGGCCCTCAAGGGGCATTGATCCCCGGCAAAGGGGACCCGCAATACATGGGCAGCGTCGCGGGATAAGGGAAGCGGATAGGCGGGACAGGGCCTGCGGCCCTCAGTCGCGGGGGCGTGGTCGAATCAGGCCCGGACTATGACGGAGCTGTCATGGTTTCCTTCACCGAAGCCACAAGTTGGCTCAGCGTGAAGGGTTTCGGCAGGAAGTTGAACTGCTGGCCTTCCGGCAGGCTCTTCTCGAAGGCATCTTCCGCATAACCCGATACGAAGATGATCCGCAGGTCCGGATTCCGCTTGCGCATCTCGGTCAGCATGGTGGGACCGTCCATTTCCGGCATCACCACGTCGGACACAACGAGATCGACCGCGCCTTCCTCGCGCTCCAAGGCTTCCAGGGCATCCAGACCGTTCTCCGCCTCGATGACCGTGTAACCGCGCGAGCGAAGACCGCGCGCGTTGAGCGAGCGCAAACCGTCCTCGTCCTCGACCAGAAGGATGGTTCCGTGCCCTGTCAGATCCGGCGCGCGGGTCGGAGCCGGTGCCTGCGCCACCGCGCTGGCGGCGGCCGGAGCTTCCTGAACGGCTTCGACTTCCGGGAAATGCCGCGGCAGGAAAATCCGGAACACGGTGCCGCGTCCTTCGACCGAGTCGACATAGATAAAGCCGCCGGTCTGCTTGACGATGCCGTAAACCGTGGAGAGACCGAGCCCGGTCCCCTTCCCGACTTCCTTGGTCGAGAAGAACGGCTCGAAGATCTTGTCGACGATGTCCGCCGGAATGCCGCTGCCGGTGTCGGTGACCTCGACCAGAACATAGTCCGCCGCCGGCATGCCTTTGTATTCGCCGCGCTCGGCATCCTTCGCCGATACGTTGGCAGTGCGGATCGTCAGCTTGCCGCCTTCGGGCATCGCGTCGCGCGCATTCACCGCCAGATTGACGATGACCTGCTCGAACTGGGACAGGTCGGCCTTCACCGGCCACAGGTCGCGGCCGTAGACGAATTCGGGCTTCACCTTCTCGCCGAGCAGGCGCTTCAGCAGCACGTTGATGTCGGAGAGCACATCCCCGATGTCGAGCACCTGCGGACGCAGCGTCTGCTTGCGCGAGAACGCCAGCAATTGCCGGACCAGCGCCGCCGCGCGGTTGGCATTCTGCTTGATCTGCATGATGTCCTGGAACGACGGATCGGTCGGCTTGTGCGCGTTCAGCAGGAAGTCGTTCGCCATCATGATGGCGGAGAGCACGTTGTTGAAGTCGTGCGCGATGCCGCCGGCGAGTTGACCTACTGCCTGCATTTTCTGCGACTGCGCGAAGCTGTTTTCCAGCGTGCGCTTTTCGGTGGTGTCGAGCAGATAGACGATCGCGGCTTCCGCATCGCGTGCGTCGTGCTCGACGGAGGTGACAAAGAACTGGCCCCAGCGCTCCTTGGTGCTGTCCAGCATCGCCTCGACGGGCGGAATATCGCCCTGCCCGTCGGCGGCCTTGTTGATCGCGGTAACCAGTTCGCCGCGCTCGCGCTCGTGCACCACAGCGAAGATCGATTTGCTGCCGGTGCCGGCCGGTGACAGGCTCTGGGTGAGCTTGGCGAACCGTGCATTGGCGCGCACGATGTTGCCCGCCTTGTCGACGGTGGCGATCGCCATCGGCGTATGATCGAAGAAGCGCATGAAACGCACTTCCGCCGCGCGCTGCGGATCGGAATGATCGTCGCGCGCGCGATTGATGACCAGCGTACGCGATGCGCCGGGCGTGCCGTCGGCGCCGAACGCCAGCTTGTGATAGAGCCGCACCGGCATGGTCTTGCCGTTGCGCATCCGCAAGTCGAGATCGAACACCTCGGTCTTCACCTCGCCCGGCTCCGGGGTGATCGAGGTCAGAAGCGACGCGCCGTCGCCGGACATGATGTCGGCGACCTTCAGGCCGCCGGACCCGATTTCCGCGAGATCGTAATCCAGCCAGTTGGCGAGCGTCGCGTTGACGTAGACCAGTTCGCCCTTGGCGTTGACGGAGAAGAAGCCGCAGGGCGCATGATCGAGATATTCGATGGCGTGCTGCAATTCCTGGAAGACGTCTTCCTGACGCTCGCGGTCCCGGGTGATGTCGGCCACCGACCACACCGCGAATTTTGCCTGACGCTTGTCGGTGCCCAGCGGACGAACGCGCATGCGCAGCCAACGGCCATGGGCGCTGTCGACGCCTGCAACGCGGACCTCCTCCTGCTGGCGCTTCCCCTCACGCGCGGCCTTGAGCAGGCGAAACACCGCTTCGGAGACGTCGGGATTGCCGATGAAGACCCGCTCGACCGGCCGCACATCGTTCGGACCGGATGCGCCGGTCAGCGCGAGATAGGCCGTATTGGCGTAGACGACATGACCGCGCGGATCGGTCACCGCCAGCCCGTCGAACGCATGATCGGCGATCGGCCGCGTGATCGGGTCTTCCGCCAGACGATCGGCGAACCGCACGATCCCGGCGGCAAAGGCGAACAGCGTGAACAGCCCGACCATCGCCAGCAAAGCCAGCAGTACCAGGATATAGGGCTGGGCCTGGGTGCGGCCCAGGGTCATAAAGGCTACGGCCGCGGCAATGATCGCACCCGCCACCAGCAGCACAAGAAAGATGCTTCCGCTTCGCCGGGCCGGCTCATGCACGGCGGCGAAAGAGGGACGAAGTTCGTTGCCCGTATCGGTTGTCATCTCAGCCTGTTCGCGCGTAGTCCGCAAAAGACGCGCAAGTCATTGTAGTTCGCAGTCGACCGGCCTCTGAGTGCCTGAATCGGGCCTTCTAATGCAAGGCACATTACGTCCGTGCTCCTGCCCGCGCCAGACCCGGTTCCCCAAGGTCAACAAGCGATTAGCCAAGGCCGGAAATCCTGCGCTTGAGCTTCATCACGTAGCCGATCACCTCGGCGACCGCATGGTAGTGCTCGACCGGAATTTCGTCGTCGATATCGACGGTTGCGTGCAGTGCGCGGGCCAGCGGCACGTTCTCGACGATGGGGATATCGTTGGCCGTCGCGATTTCCCTGATCTTCAGCGCCAGCGCGTCGACACCCTTGGCGACGCAGACCGGCGCCGCCATGCCGCGATCGTATTTCAGCGCGACCGCATAGTGGGTCGGGTTGGTGATGATCACCGATGCCGTAGGTACCGCCGCCATCATGCGCTTTTTTGCACGCGCATGGCGAAGCTGCCGGATGCGTCCCTTGATGTGCGGGTCGCCTTCAGACTGCTTGTATTCTTCCTTGATCTCCTCCAGCGACATCTTCTGCCGCTCGAACCACTGCCGGTACTGGAACAGGTAGTCGAGCGCCGCCACCAGCGCGAGCGCTGCGACCACCGTGCCCATCAACTGAACCGAGATGGTCTTGGTGACGTTCAGGATCGACATAGGGTCGAACCGGATCATCGCATCAACCCGGTGACGCTCAGGCCATAATACGAGGAACATCACGACGCCGAGCAGAACGACCTTGAAGATGCCCTTGAGAAAGTTCGCACCCGCCTGCTTGCCGAACAGCCGCTGGAAGCCCGCCATGGGCGAGATCTTGCTGAATTTCGGGCTGAGCGGCTCCGTCGAAAACACCAGCCGGTGCTGGATCAGATTGCTGCCGACGCCCGCGATCAAGAGCAGCAGCAGCGGGACGCCGAGAACGCCGATCAGCATCAGTTCGATCTGGCTGAGCAACGATAGCAGGCCGGGACCGTCGACGCGGATCTGATGCATGTTCATCAGCAGGTTGCGCATCGGCACCTCGATGCCCTTGCTGATCGATCCGGAGAACGACGACAGCAGCAGCGTCGAGGCGGCGATCACGAACCAGGTATTGACCTCCTGGCTCTTGGCGACATCGCCCTTTTCCAACGCATCGTCGAGACGTTTTTGCGTCGGGTCCTGTGTTTTTGATTCCTTGTCCTCGTCTGACATGCCCTGCCCTCAGCGCCGCGGCGCGAGTTCGTGGAGGACACCGCCGAAGTAGTCGAGGTAAGTTCCCATCATAGTGGCGATGATCGCCGCCAGGATCAGGAAGCCGCCGAGAATCGAAAGCGGCACGCCGACAAAGAACACCTGCATCTGCGGCATCAGGCGCGCCAGCACGCCGAGGCCGAGGTTGAAGACCAGACCGAACACGATGAACGGCGCTGACAACTGGATGCCTATCTTGAAAGCCGTCGCGAAGGCCTTGGTCGCCAGCGCCGCGACGTCGCCGCTCGACATCAGTTCGCCCGGCGAGAATGCGTTGTAGCTCTCGCTCAGCGCCGCGATCACCAGATGATGCATGTCGGTCGCGAACAGCAGCGTCAGCCCGAGCATGGTCAGGAAGTTGCCGATCAGCGCACCTTGCTGGCCCTGCGTGGGGTCGATCGTGGTCACGAAACCGAGGCCGAGCTGCTGGGCGATGACCGACCCGGCCACGGCCAGTGCGGAGAGCGTGACGCGCGCGGTAGCGCCGAGCACCACGCCGATGATGATTTCATGAACCATCAGCACCAGCAGCGGCGCGATGGAGGTCATGCTGACGGTATAGGCATTGCGATGCAGCGGCAGGAGAATGAGCGTGAGCGCCAGCGCGATGCCGAGGCGGACCCGGACAGGAATGTTGGCTTCGCCGAATCCGGGCAGCAGCATCACCATGGCGCCGATGCGGGCGAACACCAGCATGAAGGCCGCGGCAAGCGCCGGAAGCAGCGAGATGTCGATACGCATGAATAAAATACCCCTGACTTTCATGCGAGCGATTACTTTCGGCGGCGTCATCCTGAGGTGCGAGGCGCTCTTTTTGCGCCGAGCCTCGAAGGATCGCCGTCGCCCTTCGAGGCTCGCAAGTGCTCGCACCTCAGGGTGACGGCATCATGCGCTAGCCGCCGATGATTCGCGACGATATCCGCAGCATCTGGCTGTTAAGCGCATCCGCCATGAACGGCAACGCCAGAACAAGTGTGACGAAGATTGCGAGAATCTTCGGCACGAACACCAGCGTCTGCTCCTGAATCTGCGTCAGCGCCTGCACCAGCGAGATCGCGACGCCGACCACGAGGCCGACGATCAAAAGCGGCGACGACACCTTCACGATGGTCCAGATCGCATCGCGCGAGACGTCGAGAACTTCAGCACCTGTCATTTCAATCCCCCGCCCGCAGGCATTTCAAAAGCCAGAATCAGATCGGCATCCGCATGATATCTTCGTAGGACTGGATCACCCGGTCGCGCACCGAGACCAGCGTCGACACCGCGACGTCGGTTTCGGCCACCGCGGTCACGACATCCATGACGTTGGCCTTGCCCTGCGCCATCGCGATGGTCTGCGCGTCGGACTTGCGCCCCGCATCCATCACGCTGCCGAGGCTTTCCTTGAGCAGTGCGCCGAACGATACCCCGCCGGTGTCACCAACCTTGGCGCCACCAGCGGCTCCGCCGGCTGATTCCATGATTTTCGCAAGGCTTGCATAGGCATTGGCAGCGACTGTTGGCGAAGCCATGAGTTGATTCCCTTTTGTCAGGCCTTGAGAATGTCGAGGGTGCGCTGGATCATGCGGCGCGTGGCGGAGATGATGTTGAGGTTCGCTTCATAAGATCGCTGCGCTTCGCGCATGTCGGTCATTTCGACCAGCGAGTTCACGTTAGGGTATTTGACGTTGCCGTTGGCGTCCGCCGCCGGATTGCCCGGCTCGTGCTTGATGCGGAATTCCGAATTGTCCGGCTTGATCTTCCCCAGCGTCACGACGCGCGAATCGAGCGTGCGATCGAGTTCGGAGGAGAACGTCGGCACCTTGCGGCGATACGGATCGCCGCCCGCGGTCTTTGCGGTCGAATCCGCGTTGGCGATGTTTTCCGAAATCACCCGCATCCGGCCCGCCTGCGCGCGCAGACCGGACGTCGCGATGCTCATGGACCTGAGAAAATCGTTGCCGTCGCTCATGCTTTGGCTCTCCTAGGCGGGGTCATGCGCGTTACCGCTTTCCGATGGCGGTCTTCAGAAGCCCGAGGCTGCGGGTGTAGAGCGCGGTCACCGCCGCGTAGTCACCCTGGTTGGCGGAGACTTTCAGCATCTCGTCCTCGAGATTGACGGCGTTGCCCGCGGGCCGCGTCGCGTAGCCGCCGCGGTTGCTTGAACTGAAATTCTCGCTGACGCCGGTCGCCTGGATGTGCCCGGCGCTGGTGCGCGCCATGGACAGCGACGGCATCGCGCCGGTCACCGGGCCCGCGCCGCTGCTGTCGAACTTGGGTTCCACCAGGTCGCGCGGCTTGAAATTCGGCGTGTCGGAGTTTGAGACGTTGTCCGCAAGCACCCGCTGCCGCTCCTGATGCCACTGCATCTTGGTGCGAAGCGCGGACAACATCGGAAGATCGGTGATCGCCATCGGCCAGCCCTCAGCCCGAAGCGCAGCGCCTCAGGTAGGCAGAATTTGCCGTGTGTATGGTTAATAAGGGGTTAAGAACCGGCCGGACTCATTTTCGCCATGAATGGCCTTCAACGGACAAGTCATTGAAGTCCTAGTGTGGTGGCTCACACGTCCGCATCGTTTCCGCAGCACCTTCGGTTGCGGACGTCTGAGCCAAAACCACACTAGAAACATAGGTTTCCAGCGTCCTTACGAATCCGAAGTTCGTTAGGAAGGTGTTGCAAAATAAAGCGAACTTCGGATTCGAGACGCTGGCAGAAGAACTATTTCGGCCCGCCGCGCTTTAATAGGGTACTGATCCGCCGGCGGCAGCATTTGCCGTCAAGAATTAACCGGTAGCGCGCACTTAGCACTCAATTCGTCCCAAACTGCTTGTTTCGCGGCCACTGACCTGCGAATCTGGCATAGATGCGAGTGTTGTTTGACGGGGACAGGACATGCCGCAAACGCTTTGGTTCTTCATCGCCTTCGTCATCGTTCTTGCGTTGATCGGAGTGGCCGCCTGGCTGGTTCGCCGGTTTGGCGGAAGCAGTCTCGGCGGTTCCGGAGCCAGCCGGGGACGCATGCCCCGCCTCGCTGTGATCGACGCCGCGGCGGTCGATGGCCGCCGCAGGCTGGTGCTGGTCCGGCGCGACAACGTCGAGCATCTGTTGATGATCGGCGGCCCCGCCGATCTCGTGGTCGAACCCAACATCGTGCGCGGCATGCCGCAGCGCGACCAGGCAGCGCCGCGCGGGCCCGTGGGAACCGAGCTTCCGCCACGTCTGGCGCCTGATGCCGGTTGGTCCGACGGCGAAGCCCCCCATGCCGACACATTTGAACATCGCGAGCCCCTCGCGCCTGAACCGCCGCCGCGCCCGCTGCGCGCGCCCCATTTCGACGACACTCGCCGCCCTCCGGCGCCGCTGCCTGAACGTCACAGCCCCGATGTGATGCCGAGCTTCACGCCGGAACCGATGATCCGTGCGGAGCCCTCGCTGCGGCCCGAACCGATGCTGCGTTCGGAGCCTCGCGCAATCCCGCGAAGCGAGCGCAGCGAACCGTTGCCGCCGCGCGTGCCGCGCTCGGGCGACGCTCCGAAAGCGCCGCCGCTGCCGCCGCGTCCGCCGGCGCGTCCCGCCGCCGATCCTTCGCTGTCATCGGCCGATCAGAATCTTGCCGATATGGCGCAGCGGCTCGAAGCCGCCCTGCGCCGCCCCGGCGGCGAACCGCGCCTTGATACCGCGCCGTCGATCGGCCCGGTCGAGCGGCCGGGCGCGCCACCGGTTGCTCCCGAACCGATGGGCAACCGGCCGGCGCCCCGTTCCGAAGGCGCTCCGCGTCCGCCAGTGCCGCCGGCGCCTCCGCCGCCGCCCACTCCGAAGGCTGCGTTCGAGAATCTCGAAGACGAGATGGCCAATCTCCTCGGCCGTCCAAAGCCTCCCGCGTGAGATTCTCGACATCACCGCGTAGAGTTTTATTTTTTGCCAGTCTTGTCGCCGCCGCCGGGTTCCTGATCGAACCCGCGAGCGCGCAGGATATCAGCATCAATCTGGGTCAGGGCAACGGCGGCGTCACCGAACGCGCGATCCAGTTGATCGCGCTGCTGACGGTGCTGTCGATCGCGCCGTCGATCCTGGTGATGATGACGTCGTTCACCCGCATCGTGGTGGTGCTGTCGCTGCTGCGCACGGCGCTGGGCACCGCCACCGCGCCGCCGAACTCGGTCATCATCGCGCTGGCGCTGTTCCTGACCGGTTTCGTGATGGGGCCCGTGCTGCAAAAGGCCTACGACGACGGCATCAAGCCGCTGGTCGCCAACCAGATCACCGTCGAGCAGGCGTTCGAGCGCGGCACCGTGCCGCTGCGCAGCTTCATGCAGAAGAATGTGCGCGAGAAGGATCTCAAGCTGTTCATGGATCTGTCGGGCGAACCGCCGGCCGCGTCGCCGGAGCAGATGTCGCTGCGTATCCTTGTCCCCGCCTTCATGATCTCCGAACTGAAGCGCGCGTTCGAGATCGGCTTCCTGCTATTTCTGCCATTCCTGATTATCGATCTCGTCGTCGCATCGGTCCTGATGTCGATGGGCATGATGATGCTGCCGCCAGTGGTGGTGTCGCTGCCGTTCAAGCTGATTTTCTTCGTGCTGGTGGACGGCTGGTCGCTGGTGGCCGGCAGCCTCGTGCAAAGCTACGGCGGCGGGTGATGTCAGCGCGCCCACTTACGTCATTGCGAGGAGCGCAGCGACGAATCAATCCAGCTTTTGTTCTTGGGATTTGTTCCTGGGAAGAGTGGATTGCTTCGCTACGCTCGCAATGACGAGGTAGCAATCAACGTGCGGACTTCACCCGCTTCAATCCAATAATCTCGGGCAGACTGCCTGTCGGATTCGGATCGGCCTTGATTTCCTGCGGCAGCTTGGCGCGCGCCATGGCGTCGGGAAAACGAGCCTTCATCTCGCGCAGGAAGCCATCGAGCGTGTCGATGGTCGCCGCCATTTTCGCAATCCGGGCAAAGTCGGCGCTGTTCGCCGTCGCCGGCTGCGACGCCACGTCGAAGGCCGCGCGGTCGCCGCCGTCCATCTTCGGACTGTACTTCTCGCGGAACCGGGCAAGGCCGATGGCATCCTCCGCCAGCGCATATCCGATCACGGCGCGAATGACATCGCTCTTCTCGGTGGGCGACAGCGGCTGGAAATCGCGCCAGCGATCGCCATAGAGCAGTTCGATCTGTTCGGCGGATTCGCGCCAGCGCCGCGACGCCCAGTAGATATCCGACCGCAGCCGGACCGCTTCACGGCCGCCGACGTTCGAGATGATGTCGAGCGCCAGATCGTGTCGGCCGATGTCGCTCTGCGCCCGCGCCTCGAGCAGCAGGCGCTGCTGGCGAATCTCGCCGGCCAGATCGGCGATTCGCGTGGTGCGCAGCGCGGTAATGGCGCGCTCGGGCTTGCGGTTCATCAGGTAGACCATCGCCAGCCGTGAGGCGACCTGCGCGCGGGCCGAACCTTCAAGCCGGTGATCGATCTGGTATTGCAGCAGTTCGCCCGCCTGCTCCAGCAGATCGACCGCGACAAGACGATCCGCCAGACGCCGGATCATCTCGTCACCGCGGCGGCCGATCGGCGTCAGATCGCGAAACTCGTAGAACATCGCAAGGGCTTCGACAGGCGGAAGGTCGTCCCCCCTGGCGCCGTTGTAGATCTGTTCGAACATGGCGGACGCTTCGTCCTGCATCTTCCGCGACGCTTCGGAGTTCGGTTGCAGCATGGTCGCCGTGCGCACGGCGCTGAAGGCCTCCTGATAACGCCCCTTGGCCGCGTAGAGCCGGCTCAGCATTTCCAGCGTCTTCACCTCGATGGAATCGCCGCGCCAGGTGACCGAAATGGCTTCGAGGTCACGAAGCGCGTCGTCATCGCTGATCTCGCTACGCTTCTGGCGCAGTGCAATCTGGCGGACCTGCGCCTCGACCGCGGACGGGCGATCCGCTGATCCTGCGGCCGCCTGGAACGCAGCCAGCGCATCCTGATCGCGGCTAAGCGCTTCGGCGAGCCGCCCGCGCAGCAGGGCGATCGCCGCTGTCTGCTCGGGACCGACGCCGACAACATCCAGATCGTTACTCCGCACCCCTGCGCCCGGATAATCCCTCACCTCCAGCGACGCGCGAAACGCATCCGCGATCACGATCCGCTGCAGATCGAGCGGCAGCGCCGTGATGGCGAACTCGACGTTCTTGAACTTCTCGCGTGCCTCGGCCCATTTTTCCTGCCGCGCCAGCGCGAGCGCCTTCCAGAGCTGGGAATCGACATTCGCCGTCACCAAGGGGTTGTTGAGGTCGGCCATCGCAAGTGCAGGACGACCCGCCAGCGTGCTGGCGACCGCGTGAACGGTCAGTGACGGCGCGTCTTCCTCGCCCGGTTTGATCTCGGAAAACGCCAGGTCGAGAACGCCCTTTGCTTCGGGATACATCCCGCGCGCGAGATAGAACCGCGCCAGATCGACATGGACCGGCAAGCGCGCCGTTCCGGTTGCCTGGGCGGCCTTGGTCAGCAATTTGTTGCGCGTCGGGATGAACTCGGCGTTCTGATAGTCGCGCCATTCGGTGACATCGAAGACCGGGCGGATCAGCGACGCGGCGCGCTCCGGCGCGGATGTCGCGGTCGATAGCGTCAATCCTCCAGGCCGCGTCAGGGTCAGAGTGTCGGAGGATATGCCCGCAGTGATGTCGTCGGACTTCTGCTGGATGACGACGCCGTGGATCGATTCCAGCAGCGAGAATTCAACGAAGTCCTGGCGCTTGATGAAACCGCGCGCCGGTGCACCAGCGGTCATCACCAACAGGAGATCGCCGGCGTCAGGATCGTTCAGGCGGTGAAGCTGTCCGGGCTTCGCGAGGCTCACGCTGACGCTGGCGCGGCCCGGATCAGCCATGTTGCGCGTGGCGATCAGCGGTTGTTGCGGCGGCAGCGCCTTGTCGGCAAGCACGAGGGTCCATGCGCGCTCGTCTCCGATCAGGTTTGCGAGCTGCGGACGGTTCAGGCGGATCCGCAGCGCGCGGCCCTTCGGCAGATCGACCGGCTCCACGTCGGCGACAATCCATCCGCCGTCACGGCGGACGGCGCTGGTATCGATCGCCTGATCGGTGTCGAACACCAGCCAGATCGAGTCCGAACGGCGAAACACCGCCGCGGCGGTGGGAGTGCTGAACGGAAATGTCAGACGGAGATCGTCACTGGTCAGTTTTGCCTCAACCGTCACCCCGGCTGCGGGTTTGGCCGTCGCGACTTCGGGCGGCGGTGCCTTCACGGCGGGCGGCGAAGCCACCGGCGGCACCTTCACTGGCGCGGGCGCTTCCGCGACCACAGCCGGAGTCGGCGCTGGCGCGGCGGGCTCCGGCTTTGCGATCACCGCCTCCGTCTTGGCCTCGGGCGATGGCGCAGGCGGCTTGGCGTCGACTGGCTTGACGTCCGGCTGTTTGACCTCGGGCGGCTTTATCTCGGACGGCTTGGCGTCCGGTTTCATCAGCCGCGCGATCTGTTCGGACGTCGGCTGCGCGAACTCGCTCGCCTTGTCACCGGGGACAGAGGATTTCGCCGGCGAAACGGTTTGCGGCTTCTGCGACGGCTCGAAAGCAACATCGACGACGTAGTTCTTGTCCTCGCGGAACGAATGAATATCCGCCTCGCCGACCAGAGCAATATCGACGCGTGACGCCTCGCCGTCGATCTTCTGATTGATCGAGGTGATGTTCGCGGGCATCGCGATCTTGGCGTCCGCGAGATCGAAGACCAGCGGCGCTGTGAACGACAGCGTGAACTTTTCCGTTCCCAGCGACGATGACACATTCACGCCATCGGGCATCTCAAAGACAAACCGGACGAAGGTCGGCTGAACCGATGCCCGCACGCGAACCGGCGGGCGCTTCTTCGCCTCATCGGCGATCTTCTGAATCCGCAGCGCCCGTTCCGCTGCCAGCGCGCGCTCGGACAGTTCTTTCACGACCTCGGCCGGCAATGCCGGCGGAAGGCCGACCCATTTCTCGGGCAACAGGTCGATGAACACGCGCTCGCCCGCGGTCATCACATTGACGCTGACTTTCTGCGTCAGCGCCATGCGGATCGCGGTCCCGTCAGGATCGCGGCGAACCGATCCGACATAGGCTGGCGCGGAATCCGCCAGGAGATCGATGGGAACGTCGACGGAGTTCTTGAACTGAATGACCAGGATCGCGCCCGCGACAATGACCTCGGTCGGAACGTCTTCCTTGAACTTGAGAACCAGGCGCGCGTAGCCGGGCTGCGCCGTCAGCGTCGCCTCGCCTTTCACAGGATCAGCCGGAGCGGCTTCCGCAGCGATGGAAAGGCAGGACAACAGGACAGCCAGCGCAAACGCCGATGGCCGCAGGCCGCGACGAAGCCTGTCCGCGAAAGACCGGGCTTTGGAGCCGGACTTGCGGATGGGCTTGAATATGCCGGCGGCCTTGCAGGACATTCCCAACACGCCTCAGTTACGGCCTTGCGCTTGCGGCCTGCCCTCGATCTTGGGCAAGTCGTTCGCGGATGACATTTTATCTCCAGTCGCGCGGCGTGCCATTTCGACCGTCAGCCGCTCCGCGGCTTCCGGCTGCATCTGCCCCATGATGTCGGACATCTTTCGTGGCGCAATTTGCGAAGCGATCTCGAACAGCACCGACAGTTCGAGCCGGTCGAACACCTTCGCGGCGTCCTTCGGCTTCATGGACTCGTACATCGTCACGAGCCCCTTGAACCGCGCCGCCTCCACTTCGCTCTTCTGCTGCCCGGCAACGGACACCCGCGCCTCGGTCGCCTTCATCTCCTCGATCTTGCCTTCGATCCGCTTCTCGGCGGACTTCATCAGGCTTTCCCGGATCTCGATTTCGCGTGCGCGAGCTTCAATCTCCTGCCGCCGTGACTGAAGGCTTTCGAGAACCGCCCGTTCGGACGCCGTCACCGCGCGGTTCGGATCAGGATAGACCACCTTGCCATCCGGGATCGGCGCGGCTTCCGGAGCCGCCACCACCGGCTTCTCTTCCTTCTTCGCTGCGACCGAGCCGGTGATATCCGAGGCATCGATCTTGCCCGGCGACGGGAAGTTGAACGTGTCCTGCGCCCATGACTTCGGCTTCGGCGTGTCGTTCAGAATGTATCCGCCGTCGAGAAGCAGGCCCGATACCTTGAGCACGACCAGACAACAGGTCGCGATCAGCAGTATCGGAATGATCCGGATATCGCGAAGAAGCGCTTTCATGCAGCCAGACCAGTGGCCTTTCGCCGTTCGGAGAACGCCTGGGCGGCGGCGAGCAGGGTCTTCGCATTCGACGGCTTGTGCGCCGCGGGTGCCTCGGCTTCCGCCGCGGTTTCCGGCTCAGGGGTGGAGGGCCGTGCCGCGAGCGCGATCTGCGTCAAACGGTTGAGGATCGCCTCGCCGGCCATCACCTGCTTGCTGAGCTTTGCTGACAGCGCAGTTCCAGCGTTCAGTTGCGCGCCGAGGTTTTCGTCGCATTCGCGCACGGTCACCTTCAGGCCCCCGATCGCGCGTTCGGCGATTTCGGTTGCCGTAATCAGTTCGGCGATCATGCCGCGCATCGACTGCTCGTCGGCCCGGAGCCGCTTGAGCCGCCGGTTCAGCAGCATGCAATATCCGATCGTGAGCAGAAGCAGCACCGCGACCAGGCTCTCGATCACCAGTCCGAATGAGTGACTCATTGTGCCTCCATCAGTTTGGTTTGCTCGTCTTGCTTCTCGAACATCGCGTAAGTTGTGTGCGGCTTGCGCAGCGGCTTGGTGACGCGGATGGCGACACGGTCACCGACGCGCCCCATCCGGCCCTCGCTGAGCGGCACGTCGCCGCAGCGGACGGTGACCAGCGCATCGGGACGCACGTTGAGCGGCAGGGTGTCGCCGACCTTCAGCATCATCAGTTGCTTCAGCGGAATGTTGGCTTCGTACAGCACGGCATCGACGGCGATTTCCGCCCGCGCGATCTCGGTGGCCAGATGACCTTCCCAGATCGGATCACGGCCGAATTTTTCACCCATGAACATCTGCAACAGCACGTCGCGGATGGGTTCGATGGTGGCGTAAGGCAGCAGAAGCTCGATATTGCCGCCGCGGTCTTCCATGTCGATCCGCAGGCGGACCAGGATGGCGGCGTTGGCGGGCCGGCTGATGGCGGCAAAGCGGGGATTGGTCTCAAGCCGGTCGATGGTGAAAGTCACGGGCGAGAGCGGCCGGAACGCCTGCTCGGCATCCGCGAGCACGACTTCAACAAGGCGCTTGACGAGATTGGTTTCGATCGTGGTGTAGGGACGGCCTTCAATGCGCAGCGATGGCTGTCCGCGGCGGCCGCCGAGCAGCACGTCGATGATCGAATAGATCAGGCTCGAATCGACGGTGAACAGGCCGAAGTTCTCCCACTCCTCGGCCTTGAACACCGAGAGCACGCAGGGCAGCGGGATCGAATTGAGATAGTCGCCGAAGCGCACCGACGTGATGCGGTCCAGCGAGACTTCGACGTTGTCGGAGGTGAAATTGCGCAAGCTCGTCGTCATCAGCCGCACCAGGCGGTCGAACACGATTTCGAGCATCGGAAGGCGCTCGTACGACACCATCGCGGAATCGATGATGGCGCGAATGCCGGAGTTCTCGTCGATATTGAGCTCGCCGTCGCTGAAACCGAGCAGGTTGTCGATTTCTTCCTGCGACAGGACGCGCTCGCCACCGGCCTTGCCGATTTCAAGATTGCGGCTGCCGTCGTCGACCATGGCGGCCCACTGCTCGGCCATGGTTTCGGTAAGCGTGTTGGCTTCCGCCTCAGCCGCAGCCGCGGCCGGATCTTCAGAATCCAGCGCGCCTTCCCATTCGGCGGCTAGCGCATCCTGATCGACATCATTGTTATCGCCCGGAGACATGATTCAACTTCCGTCCGTCACTGAACGACGATTTCCTTGAACAGCACAGCGTTCACCTGACTGGGCGAGATCGCAGCGTTGACGCGGCGCGTCAGCTCTTCCTTCAGGCGAAACAGTCCGATCGATCCGTTGAGATCGGTCGGACGCAGTTCGCGCATATAGGTCTGAAACAGGTCCATCACGCGCGGCATGGTCGGCTGGATCTGCGCCACCAAGGGCTGATCCTTGACCTCGAGCACGACCTTGACCTTGAGATACTGAACCCGCTCGCCCGGCGCGTTCGCGAGATTGACCAGGACCTCGGGCACATCGAGGAACACCGGCGGCTTCGGCGGCGGAGCAGCCGCGTGCTCCTCCTTGCCGTGTCCGCCCATAAAGAAGAACCAGCCACCCCCGGCCAGCAGGAGCACCAGCACCGCGGCGCCGCCAATCATAATGAGTTTGCGTTTGCTCTTCGGAGCAGCGGCTTCCGCGCCCTCCTCGACCTGATCGTCGTCTGCCATTGCCCCCGCCCGCAGTCCTGGGATGGGCTCGATGCTGCCGAACTGGCTTTAAATGACGCGATACAAAGGCCGCCGGCGCGTGAGCGCCCTGTTTGAGCACCGTACGGACGCAATGGTTAACGAAATCTTTCTTTTGCTCTTCAGGTGGGAAAATTTTGCCGGGGCAACATGGTCAACAAGAGGTTATTGCCGACTCCCCGCGGCCTCTCAGAATCCATAACAAATTGAAATTACTTGTATTTTTGAGTTGGCACACCTCTCGCATTGTAAGGGAAGAACCGCGGCTTGGGAGAGCCTCAACGGTTCGCACGATCCGCGTCACGCCTTGGGAGAGGCACGGCGCGGTTCAACAAGGGGAGATTGGCCGATGGAGAATACGCTTCTCGTCGCTTTGTCGCGGCAGATGTCGCTTGAGCGGCAGATCGACATCATTGCCAACAATGTGGCCAACACCAACACCAATGGTTTCAAGGCCAACAAGTCGCTGTTCGAGGAATACCTGAACACGGGCGCGCACGAGGACAACTTCTCGGTTCGCGACCGCCGCGTCAGCTTCGTCCAGGACCGCACCGCCTATCACGATTTTACGCAAGGTCCCGCTGAAAAGACCGGCAACCCGCTCGACGTCTCGATCGACGGCAAGGGCTTCATCGCGGTGCAGACCCCACAGGGCGAACGCTACACCCGCGACGGCTCGTTCCAGATCAACGCCCAGGGCCAGCTTGTCACTACCGGCGGCAACATCGTGCTTGGCACCAACGGTCCGATCGTGTTCCAGCCGACCGACAAGGAGATCGTGATCTCGAGCGAAGGCACGGTCACGGTGCGCGAAGGTATCGTGACCCAGTTCGACTCCATTCGCGGCAAGCTCAAGCTGGTGAAGTTCGACAATCCGCAGCAGCTCCAGAAGGAGGGCGCGAACCTGTATTCGGCGCCGGCCGGCACCGTGGCCCAGCCTGACCTCGCCTCGCGCTTCAATCAGGGCTTCGTCGAGAAGTCCAATGTCAGCGCCGTGGCTGAAATGACCCGCATGATGGAAGTCATGCGCACATATCAGTCGGTCGCCTCGCTGATGCAGCAGCAGAATGACCTCCGCAAAACCGCACTCCAGACACTCGCCGACGTTCCGGCATAAGGAAACTGATCCATGCGCGCACTTTACACAGCAGCGACCGGGATGGCGGCTCAGGAGCTCAACGTCCAGGTCATTTCCAACAACATCGCGAACCTGCGCACCACCGGCTACAAGAAGCAGCGCGCGCAGTTCCAGGATCTCATCTACGAACACGTCAAGCGCGTCGGCGCGCAGGCTTCGGATCAGGGCACCATCCTTCCGGTCGGCATCGATATCGGCGGCGGCGTCAAGACCGTCGGCACGCCGCGCCTGATGACACAGGGCACGCTCAATCCGACCGGCGGCGATCTCGATATCGCCATCCGCGGCGAGGGTTACTTCAAGATCCAGATGACCGACGGCACCTACACCTACACGCGGGACGGCTCGTTCACGACCGACGGCCAGGGCCGCGTGGTAACGGCACAGGGCAACCCGGTGCAGCCGACCATCACGATCCCGCAGAATTCATCGCAGCTCACCATCAACCAGCAGGGCCAGGTGTCGGTCATGACGCCGGGCTCGACCACGCCCACCGTGGTCGGCCAGATCGGTCTGACCCGCTTCATCAACAAGGCCGGCCTGCAATCGATCGGCGACAACCTGTTCACCGACACGCCGGCTTCCGGCCCGCCGCAGGACGGCCTCGCCAATGCCGACGGCTTCGGCGACATGCAGCAGCGCAATCTTGAATCGGCCAACGTCGAGGTGGTTTCGGAAATCTCCGACCTGATCGCCGCGCAGCGCGCCTATGAGATGAACGCCAAGGTCGTCAGCGCCGCAGATCAGATGATGCAATCCACCACCGGCATGTTCCGCTAAGGGAGAGAGTGATGTTGCGTTCATTCGTCATCGCCGCCGCCCTCCTCGCCGCAATGTCCGGCGCCGTGCTGGCGCAGTCGGACCAGGACACGCTTGCGCAGCCGTCGCTGCGCGCCAGCGTGACGGTGAGCAGCGACATTGTCCGCATCGGCGACATCGTGGAGAACGCCGGCAGCGCCGCGCAGATCGCGATCTTCCGTGCGCCCGATCTCGGCACCACCGGATCGCTGCCCGTCGCGCAGCTCCTGACCGCGCTGCGCACGCATCAGGTGATCGGCGTCGATACCCGCGACCTTCGCGAAGTGTCGATCACCCGCTCTTCGCGCACCCTCGTCTCGAAAGAGATCGAACAGCAGATCGCCCGCGTGCTGGAACGGCGCAACGGCCTCGGTGACGCCGCCAACATCTCCGTCACATTCGAGCGTGACCTGCGCGAATTGCAGCTCGACGCCGCCCATACCGGCGACATGCGCGCGACCATCGTGCGATTCGACCCGCGCAACGGACGCTTCGACATCACCTTCGAGATTCCCAACGACGTTACCTACAATCCGACCAAGCTGCGCTTCATCGGCACCGCGGTCGAAACCATCGAAGCAGCCGTGCTGACCCGCGCGGTGGAGCGCAACGAGATTCTGCGATCATCGGACGTGGTGGTCGAGCGGCGGCCAAGGAGTGAAATCGGAAACGACGTGATCAACCGCGACCGTTCGGTCGGCATGCAGGCCCGCAAGCAGATGCGCGCCGGACAGGCGCTGAAAGCGGCGGACCTCGGAAAGCCGGATCTGGTCTCGCGCGATCAGGGCGTCATGCTGATCTACGAAGCACCGGGCCTCTATCTCACCGGCCGCGGCAAAGCGCTCGACAGCGGCACCGAAGGCGACATCGTCAACATCGTCAACCTGCAATCGAAACGCACCGTCCAGGGCGTTGTGACCGGCCCCGGTCAGGTCACCATCACCGCCCCCGGCCCTCGCCTTACCACCGCAGCACTTTCGAACAGCGAGCCACCTGCCGCTCCCGCACCCGAATCCAGAAAAGCCGAGTAATCAGTCATGTCCAAGTCCCACGTGTTCAATCGCCTTATAGTCGCCGGCAGCCTGCTGGCACTCGGCACCATGGCCAGCGGCTGTTCGTCCCTCGATCGTCTCGCGGCGATCGGTGAAAAGCCGAAACTCTCGGCGATCGACAATCCGACAACGCAGGCGGGCTACAAGCCGGTGTCGATGCCGATGCCCGCGCCGCAGCCGGCGTCGTTCAATCCGAACTCGCTGTGGCGGAACGGATCGCGCGCCTTCTTCAAAGATCAGCGCGCGCACCAGATCGGCGACATCCTCACGGTGCAGGTCAACATTACAGACAAGGCCAATATCGCCAACGAGACCCAGCGCAGCCGCACCAACTCGGAAAATTCCGGCGTCACCAGTTTCTTCGGCATCAACAAGATTCCCGGCACCAATGCCGCGATCCCTCCGGGCCGGATGCTGACCGCGGACTCCACCTCGTCCAGCGACGGCAAGGGCTCGGTGAACCGACAGGAAGCATTGCAGACCAACGTCGCCGCCGTCGTGACCCAGTTGCTGCCGAACGGCAACCTTGTGGTCGAAGGCAAACAGGAAATCCGCGTCAACTTCGAAGTCCGCGAACTGGTCGTGGCGGGCATCGTGCGCCCTGAGGATATCCAGAGCGACAACACCATCGACTCCAGCAAGATCGCGCAGGCCCGCATCGCCTACGGCGGCCGCGGCCAGCTCACCGATGTGCAGCAAGCTCGCTACGGCCAGCAGGCCTTCGATATTCTGCTGCCGTTCTAACCGCCACACCGAGGCGCAATTCAAGACAGGCCCGATTTCGGAAAGGATGATGTCTCTTCGATAAGGGACGGCTCCCACCGTCTCTCTCCCAGCTCCCACACCCGGCGGCGAACCTAGGCGCAGCAAGGTGTTCACGACGCGGCTCTCATCAGCTCCCCTGATGAGAGCCGTGATCGTTTGGGCAAACATTCACCGTGTTCAGAGGGCGACGGAAGTGATAATTTCCATCCGCGCAAGCTGCGTACCCTTCAGCGCGGACAATCCTGCTGCTCGGCCGCCTCTGAATGGGCGCGATGCAACGTCGCAGCGTTCGCAACCTTGAGCAGCCGACCGGTGAAGGAGGGTGTCATGTACGCCGCTATTCGTCAGGGAAAGGCAAAGGCCGGCATGGCCGAGGAACTCGCGCGCACGATCAAGGAAGGCGCGATCCCGATCATCAGCGATGTCGAAGGCTTCATCGCTTACTATGTGATCTATGCGCCGGACGACACGGTGACGGCGATCAGCATCTTCAACAATTTCGCGGGCGCGGAAGAGTCGAACAGGCGCGGACTTGCATGGATCGAGCAGAGTCTTGCGCCGTTGCTCACTGGACCGGCCACCGCCGTCGCCGGACCCGTCATCGTACATACCCTGGCCTAGCGGCCGCGCATGAACAGCGGTTCATAAAAATACCGGCGAAACACACGGAACGATAGCCTGCTGCTTCTGTTCTACTCTCGCTTTATTCAAAGGAGAGAAAGATATGAAGAAGTTTGGTTTTGTTGTTGCGGCTGTTGCGGCGCTCGCCATCGCAGTCCCGTCGATCGCCAGCGCGCAGACCGTTGTCGTCAAGACCGGCGATCGTGGAATGCATCGTGGTCATCATCACGGTGAATATCGCGGCGCGCGCGCCGAAATGCATCGCCATCATGGATGGCATCGCGGCCACAACAAGAAGGTGATCGTCATCAAGCGTGGCCATCATCACCATAACCATCGCTGATCGAGTTGCAGGAAATGGCCCCTCACGGGGTCATTTTTCTTTGTGCGTGCCTCTGGCTTTCTCGGCACGAGAGGTACCGCGATCCTTTGATTGAACAGAGTAACCATTTGATCACCCTGAGGAGCGAATGACGCCGCTGTCGTTGGTTAGGTAACGATCATTGACCTATCTAGGGGCCAGAATTCACCCGCGGACGCGTCATGTTTCTCGATCAGCTATCCGTCCTCGTCGCCATCGGCTTTTCGGGCGCATCGCTCGGCATCACGTTCCTCATGATGTGGGCGATCGGACGATCCGAGACCCATCTGTTGATCTGGTCGATCGGACTTGCACTCATCGTCGCCGGCGTCGTTGTCTTCGGCGCTGTCGTTGATAAGTACAATTCGGGACTTCTGCTGACATCCTTCCTGTTCCTGATCGCGGGATTTGGATTGCTTCACGCGGGCTGCGCCAGGTTTTGCACGGGCCGGAGCAACTGGACGTCGACAACCGTATCCGTCGCGCTTGCTTTCATCTCGACATCGGCAGCCTTCGCGCTGGGGTACTCCGGTATCGGAACGATGATTGGCAACATCGCGATTGGCGCGCTTCTTTTATTGATCGCGCGTCATTACTGGCTGGCGCGCGCCGAATCCCCACTCCTGATGACGGCGAACACCATATGCTGTGTCGCCACAGCGGCGTCCTTCATCGCGTGCGGTTACGCCCTCGCCGAGCAGGGCCAGATCGTGCTGACGTCGCGGCCTTCAAACTGGGCCGAGGAGTTTAACTCGATCATGGCGATCGCCGGGCTGACCGGTATCGGAGCCCTCTCCCTCACCCTCAATCAGATGCGGATCGCGAACGGCCACAAGTCGGAGGCAATGAGAGACGCGCTGACCGGCCTTCTCAACCGGCGCGCATTATTCGACGGCCGGATGGGGACCGCTCCAGCCGGCACCGCGGTCGTGATGATGGATCTGGATTACTTCAAGACGATCAACGACCGCTTCGGACATGATTCCGGCGACCGGATTCTGATGGCGTTCGCCGACGTGATCCACGCGAACATCCGTGCGAACGATCTTGCCGGGCGGATGGGCGGCGAAGAATTTTGCATCATCATGCCGGACTCCAGTCCGAAGGCTTCGGCCGCTGTTGCGGACCGCATCCGATCTCAAATCGAAGCAACGATCGTTCACACCGAGAATGGACCGGTCCGGGCAACGGTCAGTGCAGGAATCGCAATCCGTTCGGCGGAGCCGGAGACGCTTCAGGCGCTGCTCAGCAGAGCAGATGCTGCACTCTATGAAGCCAAGGCTTCCGGCCGCAACCGGGTTCAGATCTCCGGCTTCAGCCTTGCCGCATAGCCGGAGAATTCCGGCTCAGCGCCGCCCATAGTTGCGCACGCAGGTCCCGCCCACACCCGATGCCGAAGCCTTGCACTGCTGATAGCTTGCGTATCTGCAGTCGCCGGGGCCAGGCGAACTCTTGAGGCAATACCTGTAACCACGCGCATCGGCCTGACCGATGAAGGCGAACGATGCTGTCGCCAGCGCCAGTGCGATCAAAATTATCTTCACGATTATCCTCCCTTTGTTGTTAGGCGTAATTCGCGAAGGCCCCTCCTGTTCCGAAACGGAACGAAAAAGCCCGATGATCTTTCGACCACCGGGCTAAATCGATCAACAGGTTGCGACGCGGGTTGCGTTATTCGTCGCGGTAAACCTTCTCGCGCTTTTCGTGGCGCTCCTGCGCCTCGACCGACAGCGTCGCGATCGGGCGCGCTTCCAGCCGCTTCAGCGAGATCGGCTCGCCGGTTTCTTCGCAGTAGCCGTAGGTATTGTCCTCGATCCGCTGCAAGGCGGCGTCGATCTTGGAGATGAGCTTGCGTTGACGGTCGCGCGCGCGAAGTTCGATGGCGCGATCGGTTTCTGATGAAGCGCGGTCGGCAAGATCAGGATGATTGACGTTCTCTTCCTGAAGCTGCTGAAGCGTGGTCTTCGATTCCCGAAGGATCTCTTCCTTCCAGTCGAGCAGCTTCCGGCGGAAATACTCCCGCTGACGCTCGTTCATGAAAGGCTCTTTTTCAGAGGGCCTGTAGTTCTTCAACTTTTCCAAGTGCGGTCCATGTCGACATGCAAGGCGGACGGAAAATGCCTGTCCGCGCGGCAGCTTATATAGCTACGCTATGTGACAGACAATATCGCGGATGGGCCGGAAAGCACCCGAATAGGGCGCTGAAATAAGGCCTTCCACAGGGAACCTCACCCCGCCCCGGGCGCGGAAATGGCCGGAATTCCGGGCTAAAGGAACCGCCTTCGAGCCGCCTTACTGCCCGGCCTTGGCGAGTTCGACTTCCACCCGCAGCTCGATTTCGGACAGCACCTGGTCAAGTCCGGGGTCGCCGGAACTGGCTTTCAGGTCGGCCGCTGCAGTGCGCAAGCGGGCGACCGTGGTCGAATCGAACGATCCAGCCAGGAGACCGATCTTGAGATCATCGAGGACATCGAGCGCAGTCCGGCCCCGCGCCACCGATCGGCGGCGGCGCTCCGTGGAGTCTTCAACACCCTGCATCGCCAGCAGTGCATCGATGCCGCTGGTGGCGCGCGGCGCTGCCGCCGGGCGGGTTTCCGATGTTGTGCCGATGTCGCCGAGGGAAAAGGACGTCGAGCTTGAGCGCCGCGCGTTTGCCGCCGGCGATGTCAGATTGGCTCCATTCGGTCCGTAGATTCGCATCGTGCCTATCTCGCAAGACAACAGGTCGGGACCACCAGCTCTGCTGTTACACCGGTCCGCGGAACCCCATGCCCCAAAGTGGCCATTTATGGTTAACGGGAAGTAAACAGCCCGGCAATTTATGCCGGATACGGCAAGTTCGGCGCTCCGGGCGGAGGACAGCGACCGGACGCTTTCGATAATTCGTTAGCCAGAACAATATCTTAAGGAGCGGCACGCTCTGGCACGGCCCTCGCATAGTTAACTGCGGACTAACCTCGTGGGGAGCACGGGGTCGGACCGCAGAGACCTCAGCGGGGAGCAGAGGATGTTTCGGATTTTTCAGGCTGCCTGCATGGCGATCGCCATGCTGTCCGCCTTCAGCGCATCGGCCCAGGCGACATCGCGGATCAAGGATCTCGCGAACATCGAGGGCGTGCGCCAAAACCAGTTGATCGGTTACGGCCTCGTGGTCGGCCTGAACGGCACCGGCGACACGCTCAACAACATCCCTTTCACCAAGCAGTCGCTGCAGGCGATGCTTGAGCGCATGGGCGTCAACATCCGCGGCTCCACCATCCGCACCGGCAACGTCGCGGCCGTCATGGTCACGGGCAACCTGCCCGCTTTCGGCACCCAGGGCACCCGGATGGACGTCACGGTGTCGGCGCTCGGCGACGCCAAGAGCCTTCAGGGCGGCACGCTTCTGGTCACCCCCCTGCTCGGCGCCGACGGCAACGTTTACGCAGTCGGACAAGGCTCGCTGGCGATCGGCGGCTTTTCGGCCGAAGGCCAAGGTGCAAGTGTCACCAAGGGCGTCCCGACAGTCGGCCGCATCGCCAACGGCGCGATCATCGAGCGCGAAATCGAGTTCGCGCTGAACCGCCTGCCCAACGTCCGCCTTGCCCTGCGCAACGGCGACTTCACCACCGCCAAGCGCATTGCCGCCGCGGTCAACGACTATCTCGGCACCAAGACCGCCGAGCCGGTCGATCCCTCCACCGTACAGCTCAGCATTCCGGCGGAGTTCAAGGGTAACGTGGTCGCGCTGCTGACCGAGATCGAACAGTTGCAGGTCGAGCCGGATCTCGGCGCCAAGATCATCATCGACGAACGCTCCGGCATCATCGTGATGGGCCGCGATGTGCGCGTCGCCACCGTCGCGGTCGCACAGGGCAATCTTACCGTCTCCATTTCGGAAAGCCCGCAGGTCAGCCAGCCCGCGCCATTCTCGCGCGGACGCACTGTGGTCACACCGAATACACGCGTCGGCGTTCAGGAGGACGGCAAAAAACTCGCGGTCGTGAAGGACGGCGTCTCGCTGCAACAACTGGTCGATGGCCTCAACGGCCTCGGCATCGGCCCGCGCGACCTGATCGGCATCTTGCAAGCCATCAAGGCTTCGGGCGCGATCCAGGCCGACATCGAGGTGATGTAATGAGCATCACCCCGACCACCACGCGGGCACCTGCCACCTTCACCGGCGGACGTCCCGACCTCACGCTGCAAGACGCGCTGACGAAAGTTTCGCCGCAGGCGCAGGCGAAAGCCAAGAGCCAGGCGCAGGATTTCGAGGCCGTGTTTCTCAACTCGATGTTTTCGCAGATGATGAACGGCATCAAGGGCGACGGGCCTTACGGCAACACGCCGGGCACCGGCGTCTGGCGCTCGATGATGACGGAGCAATACTCCAAGTCTTTCGCGCAGGCGGGCGGCGTCGGAATTTCAAACGACGTCTACCGCACTCTCATTCTTCAGCAGGCCAACCGCGCCGGCTAGACGCAACGGAAGAGCACCCATGACGCAACAGCAAAATGCCAAAGCAACCACGGCTCCCGCGCCAGCAGCGACGCCGGTCGAGGCGCGCAAGCTGGCTGAAGGGCTGCTGAAGATCATGAGCACCCTGCTCGGGATCGTAGAGCGCGAGACCGAACTGGTCCGCGCCGGCAATATCCGCGAAGCGATGACGCTGGAGACCGAAAAGAACGAGATGTCGCGGCAGTACACCGACGCGATTTCCCGACTTGCGCACAGCCGCGACTACCTCAAGCAATCGACGCCTGAACTGCTCGCCGCGCTGCACCGCCATCACGACACGTTCCGCGCGATGCTGCAGGTCAATCTCACCGTACTTGCGACGGCTCACGCGGTCTCCGAGGGCATCGTGCGCGGCGTCAACAGCGAAATGCAGCGGAAGAATCTTCCGAACGGCTACACCGCCGGCGGACAGCGCGCGACGCCGGGACCGCGTCAGGTGACCCCGCTGTCCGTCAGCCGTTCGCTTTAGCGATTATTTTTAGATATTCCGCGCCGTCATTGCGAGAAGCAAGCGGCGAAGCACCAGCGCCTGCCTGCGATGAGCCAGTCTGGATTGCTTCGTTTCGCTCGCAATGACGTTCGCACGTCGCCGCGATGCGAAATGCAGATACTTTGATTCAATTCCGCGCGGGAACATAAGGACCGGATTCATCCGGTTCCACTCATAATCGGCATTGGAGGGTTGGGGTTTGACTCAAGGGGAAGCCAGAGGCTGCCATGAGTGCGGATTTCAACATCAAACCGGTGGGGGCATCGGTTTCTGCAACATACGTCGAGCCGGCATCCAACGGCGCGAAGACGGCTGTCCAGACGCAACTGCCACCTGACAAGGCCGTTACGGCGCCGGATCCCTCGGTTCAGGCACGCATCAATCCCCAGGCGGAAACCGATCGGCTTTCGAAGCAGGTGATTATCGATCGCGCCGCGGCCGAGATCGTCTATCGCACCGTCGACAGCAGAACCAGCCTGGTCGTGCGCCAGTATCCTGACGAGGCGCGGCTGCGCGCACGCGCCTATCTGCGGGCAATGGATCTCGCCCGTGAGGACAACATGCGCAGAAATACGGATTTGAGGGTTTAACGGCCGTTCTGCTGGGCGTAGGCGGTCTCGAGGGTCTGGGTGCCGTTGGTGGTCATGACCGTCTTGATCTGCGCCGTACCCTGCTTCGTCAGCGTGAACTTCGAATCGCCGATCTTGAACGAGTTGTCCCTGATCAGGACGTCCTGGTACTTCACCGTCGAGCCGCTCTGATACCGCGCCTTGGCGCGGAAGCCGATGACGTTGGAGACCTGAATGCTGAACGTGTCGTTGTTGGCGTACTTGCCGGTCCAGTTACCCTCGTAGCTGGCGGCATCGACGGGCACGTAAGGCCCTTTCGAATAGTTGACGTTCGAGCCGACCGCCACGTAGTTCGACGATATGATGCTTAAAAGATCGGCCATCGTTCGTCCATGCGCTGGTGTCAGGCGCGGCCGGACAGGCCAGCCGCCAGATTGCAATTGATGTCGATCAGCGACTTCAGCTTTTCTGGCTGCGGGTTGAGCTGCAATTCCGCGGTCTGCGTCAGGACGAACGTACCGATGTTGGCAATGTTCTGACGAACCTCGATAGTTTGCGGATTTTCGTCGCTGGTCACCGCGCTCAGAAGGATCGCCCAGAGCTTGCGGTTGAAGAGCAGCGCTTCGGCGAAATTCGTATCGGGATGATCCCAGTTCGTCATCGCATGCTGAAGCTTGTTCGCGGCCTTCAGAAGAGCCTGCGCTTCGATCTCCCGGGGAGACGCCGTCGTCTGAGCGGTGCGTGCGTAGGCTTGGGCAGCGTTAGACATTCATCACCTCGATAGGAGTTCGTCTTCGCGACTTATCAGTTTCCTGATTTCTCTTAGAGCTTTGTAAAGATAACCGCTTAAAATAAGATTACTTGCGGCCTCTATGTGGCTGCGGAAACTTGGCACTGCTTCCAGCAAATCCTTGACGAAGCCGAGATAGAGATCCTGATATTTCGGTATGTCGTCTTCGAGATACATCTGCTGAACGCAGAGATAGATTCGCTTGACCGGCGTGTTCGCGGTCTCCGCAGTCAGAATATCCTTCTCGCGCAGAATCGGCACCTCACCATCGATCAGAAACGTCGCACGCGTTTCCGAATTGGTGATGACGCTTTGGCCGATGACGATGCGTTCAAACGGCTTGAGTTCGACTCTGAGGGCCACATTCTGTCTCCCTTGCGCTGCGCAGTTCGTGTCAGAACCGGCGCCCGCCCGTCACGAGCAATACCGGCAATTTAAGGCGCGAAAAAGCGGCGAGGATGCCCCCTCGCCGCTTTTCCTGCTTAAGCCTTAGCCGTCTCTTAAGTCCGGAGAAGCTGAAGCACACTCTGCTGCGACTGGTTGGCAAGCGCCAGCGCGGACACTGCGATCGACTGGCGGGTCGACAGCGCCTGGCTGTTGGCGGCTTCCTCGTTGGTGTCGGCGATGGTCAGGTTCGTCGAACCGGTCTGCAGCACGTTGATCAGGTTCTTCGAGAAGTCCTGGCGGATCTGCACGATCGACAGGTTCGAACCCAGCGTCGATGCCTGCGAGCGCAGGAAGCTGCTCGCGTAGTTGAGCGCGTCGAGCACCTTGTTGGTCGCGACGTTGTCGATGAAGTCGGTGCCGGAGGTCAGCGCGCCAAGACCGAGGCCAGCCGGATCGAGATTGACGCCGGTGATGTTCAGCGTCGACTTTCCGGTTTCGTTGAACACCAGCTTGAGCTGGTCGCCGTTCAGGAGGTTCACGCCGTTGAACGACGCGTCCTGCGATGTCGTTTTGATCTGGTTGATGATGTTGTTGTATTGCGACACGAGGCCCGCGCGCGTTGCCTGCGAGTTGGCTTCGCCAACCGGCGCGGAGACGATCACGCCCGCGAACAACTCACCGGGCGCCGTCGCGGTGCCGCCGAGGGCGCCGATCGTCGAAGACGCGGCGTCGTTGGATGTGGTGACGGTGATCGCGCCGGTCGAATCGATGCTGGCCTGAAGATTGTTCGGCAGCAGCGCCGCGTTGAGCTGATTGATGGTGGAGATCTGTCCAACACCATTGCCGAAGACGATGTTGGTCGCCGGTCCACCCGCAGTCGACGGGATGGTCAGTGTCTTGCCTGAGAAGGTATAGGTCGGCGGCGTGGTGCCGGTCGAGAGGCCGAGCTTGGCCAGCACGCTGCTGGTGCCGCCGAACACAATGCTGTTGCTGGTGTCGGCGACTGCGTTGCTGACGGTCAGCTGGTTGCCCGCGATGCTCGTCGTACCGCCGGTGATGCTGCTGATAGCGCTCTGGATGGTCGCGACGGTACCGCCGGCGGTACTCGCCAGGCTGATCGAAACATTACCGGTGACGGGATCGGTCGTGGATGCCGGATCGGCAGCCAAACCGGTGACGAACGAAATCGTCTTGCCGTTAACGGTGAACGAGTCGCCATTGGCAAAGCCGGCAGCGGCCAGCGTGGTGGCCGGAGTCAGGCCGCCGCCGACGACAGCGCCGGTCACGGTTGCAGCGGTATCCGGCAATCCAAGCAGGTTGGCGCCCGTCGCCCCGGGGTTCGGGCCAGTTGTGAAACTCGATTTGGCGTAGCCGACGTTGGTCTGGAGCGCCTGGTTGGCGATCGACTTTGCGCTGTCGATCAGCTTTTGCAGCGAAGTGATGCCGGTGTTGGCGGCTTGCAGGACCTGCACACCGTTGCCGATGCCGTCGAGAAGATTGTTGATGTCGCTGGCGCGGGCGTCGAGCCCGGCGGCCGTGAAGAAGTTGGTCGGGTTATCGAGGGCCGAGTTGACCTTTTTGCCGGTCGCGAGGCGGTTCTGGGTGGTTGCGAGAAGGTCCGCCGTCGATTGCAGCGACAGCAGGTTCTGGCGAACTGACGCCGTAAGAACGATATCGGACATTTGTGTACCTTCCTTAGATAAGCAAAAGCCGGCGACGAAGCGGCGTGATGCAACTTGGAGAACGACCGTCTTTCCCCAATTCTTAGGAGGCACCGTTTAAATTATGGTTAAGAGCCGATTAAATTGTTTCCTTAACGAAGGGTAAATGCGTTTTCGACCCCTCGCCTGCGCCTCAAATTCCTTCCGCTTGAGCCTTCCGGCACCGTTCCGCGAGCAAAACCCATAAAAAAACGGCGGGGTTTCCCCCGCCGTTCTGATGGTTTGCAGTGCTTCCGGTATTAGCGGAGCAGCTGGAGAACGCTCTGCTGCGACTGGTTGGCCAGCGACAGTGCGGACACCGCGATCGACTGGCGGGTCGACAGCGCCTGGCTGTTCGCCGCTTCCTCGTTGGTGTCAGCCAGCGTCAGGTTGGACGAGCCGGTCTGCAGCACGTTGATCAGGCTCTTCGAGAAGTCCTGACGGGTCTGCACGATCGACAGGTTCGAACCCAGAGCCGAAGCCTGCGAACGAAGCGTGGTGCTGGCGGTGTTCAGAGAAGCCAGAACCTTGTTGGTCGCCGCGTTGTCGACGAAGTCGGTGCCAACGCTCAGCGAGCCAAGACCAAGGCCAGCCGGGTTGAAGTTGACGCCGGTGATGTTCAGCGTTGACTTGCCGGTTTCGTTGAACACCAGCTTGAGCTGGTCGCCGTTCAGGAGGTTCACGCCGTTGAAGGACGCGTCCTGAGCCGTCGTGCGGATCTGGTCGATGACGTTGTTGTACTGGTTGACCAGGCTGGTGCGGGTTGCCTGCGAGTTCGGATCGGCAACCGCCTGAGAGGCCGCTGCACTGGCAAACGCCGCCGCCGTACCGCCGATGGTTCCGATGTTCGCCGAAGCGGCATCGTTGGAGGTGGTGATGGTGATCTTGCCAGCGGTATCGATCGAAGCCTGCAGGTTGTTCGACAGCAGAGCCGCGTTGAGCTCGTTCAGGGTCGAAACCTGACCAGCACCCTTACCGAAGGTGATGTTGGTCGCTGTGCCGCCACCGGTCGAAGCAATGGTCAGCGTCTTGCCGGTCACCGTCGAGGTCGGAGCAGTCGTCGCGGCGGTGAGGCCGATCTTGGCCAGCGCGGTGCCGCCGAGGGTGATGCTGTCGGTGGTGTTGCCAGCCGTGATCGTAACCTGGTTGCTGGCGATCGACGCAGCCGCGGTGCCGCCGCCCAGAGCCGTCTTGATCGCATCGGTCAAGTCGGTCGTGGTCGCAGCAGTGGTCGCGGTGGTGTTCAGGTTGATCGTGCCATCCGGATCGGTGGTGACGGTCGCAGTACCAGCGCCGGCAGCGGTGACCTTGATCGTTGTGCCGTTGACGATGACGGTGTCGCCGGCAACGAAGCTACCGCCGGTCGCGCCGGTCAGAGCCGAAGCAGCCGCGAGAGTACCGGTGGCGGTACCGGTGCGCGTAGCAGCCGTATCAGGATCGCCGAGCAGGTTGGCAGCGGTCGCGCCGGTGGTCGCAAGCGACGTCACGGACGACTTGGTGTAACCGACCGGGGTCTGGAGAGCCTGGTTGGCGATCGACTTCGCGGTATCAACCAGCTTCTGGAGCGAGCTGATGCCGGTGTTGGCGGCCTGAATGACCTGCACGCCGTTGCCGATGCCGTCGAGGAGGTTGTTGATGTCGCTGGCGCGGGCATCGAGGCCGGCGGCAGTGAAGAAGTTGGTCGGGTTGTCGAGAGCGGTGTTGACCTTCTTGCCGGTGGCAAGGCGGGTCTGGGTGGTCGACAGGAGGTCTGCGGTCGACTGGAGCGAGAGCAGGTTCTGACGAACCGACGACGAGAGAACGATAGAAGACATTGGGCGTACCTTTCTGGTGTGACGCAAAACGCAACGTGTACAAGCGTGCCGCTGATAGCTTCGATCAGCGAGCCGTCCGACATTGGAACCAACAGTCTAAAAAGGTGTGAACCGGTTTCGTTCAACTGTCCGCAAAACGCGGCTGCGGACGCACTGCGGCAAACCGCAAATACGTTGATTTGACAGGACTATTTCTTAAACGCCGCCGCCCCATGGTCACCGTGGCGTTTACCTCGCGTTAACCATAACGCGAAAGGATCGCGCCATCCGCCGGATCGATTTGAAACCGGCTCGCACGGAGAACCGCCATGGCTTTGAAGGTCGAACTCAAGCCGCACGAAAAGATCATCGTCGGGTCGTGCGTCATCACCAATACCGATCAGCGCGCGAAATTCCTGATCGAAGGAGAGAGGCTGCCCGTCTTGCGAGAGAAAGATATCCTGACGCCGGATACCGCCGACACGCCGGCGAAGCTGATCTATCTGGCGGTCCAGCTCATGTACATTTCGCACGATCCGCAGGAGCATCATTCGGTGTACTTCGACGTGATGCGTGACTTCCTCAGCGTCGCGCCAAGCGCGGCCGGCTTCGTCGAAGAAATCAATAACTACATTTTAAGCGGCGACTATTATAGAGCGCTGAAGGAATCGAAAAAACTGATCGCTTACGAAAAGCAGCTTCTCGACAGCGCCAAAGACGGACAGGCGCGCGAAGCCAGCCTCAGCAGCGCCGCCTGACACCACACGCAGACCAGTGAACAAAAAAGGCCTCCAGAAGGAGGCCTTTTTCGTTTCATCGTTGCAGGGCGGCTAGAGGAACTTCACCAGGCTCATTTGATAGAGCGACGCGGTGGTCTGATAGGACGCCTGCAAGGAAGTCTGCAGCGCAAGTATCTTGGTTGCGACCTCGTTGTCGTCGATGCCCTGGATCGAATCCAGCATCGACTGCGCGACCGATCCGGTCTGGGTCTGCCGATCCTTCGCCGTCTGGACCGCAGCCTGCGCACCGGCGAAATCGGCCTGGATATCCTGGATCGATTGCGTACCCGGATGCACCGCGAGATTGTCGACAATCCGCGAGTTCAGTGCGGTGAGCTGACCGTTCGCGTTCGGATTGCTCGCGTTGGTCGACACCGCGGCATAGACGGCGATGTTCTTCAACTGAGCAACGAACGCATCTTCGTTGGCTCGCGCGCCGTACTGCACCGAAATGGATTGGTCGATGCCGGCAACCGCCGTTCCGCGCGCCGGATCAGGACCGTCCTCACCGGTGTACCAGGACACGGTGTTGGTTGCGGTGCCGTTCACGAGCGTCGTTGCGGTACTGAGCGGAGAACCGCCGACCCGCAATGGCGGGGACGAACTGAAGAAATTATCGGATGCGGCCATGGCGGAGGCCGCGACCAGCGCGGTGTTCGACAAGGTGCCGACCGCAGTGTTGAGCGCGGTTTTGAGATTGGCGGCGGTCGCCGTTGAATCGGCGCCGATGGCGAAGCCGCCGGCAGGCACCGGCGTCGTCGTCGTCGCCGTGAGTTCGATGGTTTCAGACGTGCCGTCCGGCAGGCTGAATGTGAAGCGGACCTTGTCGCCATCGGCCGGATTGGTCGCGCCGAGATCGACCGACATTTCCGAAGGCGCGCCGGGAGGCGCCGCCGGCGGCGCGGGGCCGGTCACTGTCGCAGTCGCCGAGGTCGTCGTAATCGCGCTCAGCTTGAGGCCAAACGGAGATCCCGCGACGTCTTCGCCGATCGTCACCGAGGTCGGCGTCGGCGACGTGATCACTGTCCGGCCGAGACCCGAGGTGCCGTCAGCCTGACCACGTTCGTCGATGATCTGGTTTAAACCGGCGCGCGTGCCGCTGCCGTTGAGAATCACATCGGCCGGCTCGGTCGCCGGAGTATCGGTGGCGCGGCCGGAAAACATGTAACGCCCGCCGACCTCGGTGTTGAGAAGCGCGATAACCTGCGTGAACGACGCCATCGCGGTCTTCTGCCCGGCGGTTTTGCCATTGCTGTCGAGATTCAGCGTTGCGCCTGCGGCCGCAGCCTTGACCTGGCTGCCTGCGTCTTTGATGCCTTGCAAGGACAGGTTCGCGACGTTGATGCGCGTATTCAGGACGGTGCCGGTGTTCGCAAAAGCGGCGATCGACGAAATCTGCGCGCGCAGCCCCGTCGCCGTTCCCGAGTCGACGCCGAGACCGGCATAGGATGTCGACTTCTTTCCCGAAGCGAGCTGCTGCGTCAGCGTGTCGAGCTGACTCTTCAGATTGAGAATCGACGAGCCGAGATACGAAGTCCGGCCGCTAACGCCATCGATTGTCATGAGATCCTCACAGTACCTGCATCAATGACTGGAACATTGAATTGACCGTGGACATCACGCGGGCATTTGCCGAGTAAGCGTTTTGCAGCGCGAGCAGGTTGGCCATTTCGGTGTCGATATCCACGCCCGAGGTCGCATCCATTTTTTTCTGCAACGTGTTCAGCACGACATCCTGACCGTCGGAGAGCTGCTGCGCCGAACTCGCGGCATTGGCCTGCATGTTCGTGAACTGCTGGGTGAATCCGAGCAGCGTGCCCTTATAGGGCGTGCTGCTCGAGCCGATACCGGTCGTTGCCGAATAGCTGTAAGTGCCGGACGTCAGTTGCGACAGGATGAAGTCGGAACGCGTGGTGTCGCCAGCCGGTGTCGCGGGACTCGTGCTGTAGACGATCAGGCGCGACGAATCCGCCAGCAATCCGGAATTGACGGTGATGCGTCCCGCGAGGCCCGTTTGCTGAGAACCGGATGCCGTGATCGCTCCGGTGTAAGATCGTCCGCCATCGGTGAACAATGCGACCTGCGGACCGCCGCCGGTCAGCGATGTTGCCGTCGTCGTGACCGATGCGGCATTGACGTCTGACAAGCCGGTCGCGCCGTCATCAACCACACGCAGCGTCGAGCCGGCCGGGTTCGAGAACTGGATGCTGGCGCCGCCCAGCGCAGCATTGAGCTGCGAGACGACCGACGACATGCCGCCGGAGAAATCGACGCCGATCACCTTGTCGTTCGGATCGATCGTCGCCGTGTCCTTCAGCGGCAGCGCGCTCGGATCATCCACGCGGATGATCGAAATATTGTGCTGAACGCCGGTGATGTTGTCGGTGTACGTCAGATGAACGGTGTTGCCGGCCTGAAGACCGGCAAGATCAAGATCGAAGCCGGCGGGCGTGCCGGGCGGCGGAACAGGCGTGGCTGGCGGATATGCCGTGCCGCCTGTGGTTTTGTCGGACAACGCGCTCGCCATCGCTGCCGCGAGCTGGTCGACCTGGTCCTGCGCCTGCACCAGCGTCTTGTCGCGCAATTCGAGAAACGCCGCGATCGATCCGGAGCGGATTGCTCCGCTGGAGATGAGATCGATGCTTCCGCCATTCGGATAGGAAATGGAGATCGTGCCGAGCGTGCTCTTCGACGGATCGGCGTTCCACTGCGCCTCCGGCGTGACCGTGCCTTGAGTGTTGAACGACAGTTGCGCGGCATCGGAGCCGCCGACAAGTTGCGTGCCCGAGGTCGTGTAAACGGAAACCTGATTGCCTTCGCCCTTGACCACGCGCACGTCCATCAGTCCCGACAACTGCGTGATGAACTGATCGCGCTGATCCAGCAACGCCGCCGTCGCGGCGTCCTGGTTGGCATAGCCCTGCAATTGCCGGTTGATCTTGGCGATCTGGGTCAGGGCGTTGTTGGCCGTCGATACCGAGTTGGCTATCCCCGTCTCGGCACTGTTGCGCAGAGCCTGGATGCCTTGCGAGGTCGAATTCAACTGCTGGGCCAGCGCCTGCGCCGCATTGAGCACGCCGGTGCGCGCCGATTGCGAGTCGGGGCTTGTCGAGAGCGCCTGAAGCGCGGTCGTGAGCGAATTGAATGCCGCTTCAATCGTGGCAGACGAATCCGGATCACCATAGACGCTCTGCAGGTTGTTCAGGAAATTCGCACGCGTGCGGGTGTAGGCCGCGCCCGAGGTTTCCGTCCGCAACTGGCTCTGGATGTAATCGTCGAGGACGCGATTGACGCCGATGGTTTCGACGCCGGCGCCGTTGCCGACCGCGGTCTGGATCTGGTTGGTCGTCTTACGGACGTAACCCGGCGTTTCCGCGTTCGCGACGTTGGACGAAACCAGCGCGAGCGACGCCTGGTTTGCCCGCAAGCCGGCCATCGCGGTTGAAAGAGCTTGGCTCAGACCCATAACATACTGCCCATCTCAGGTCGGATCACGCAACAATGTGTTCAGCGATTATCGCAGCACGTTCAGCAGATCCTGCGCCATCTGGTTCGCAGTGGTGATGACCTTGGTGTTCGCCGAATAGGCCTGCTGCGTGACGATCAGCTTGGTGAACTCGTCCGCGATATCGCTGTTGGATCCTTCGAGCGCCGAACCCGTGATGGAGCCGGCCTTTCCGAAAACCGCGTTACCGGACTGGTCGGTCTCCTCGAACGCGCCGCCATCGAGGCGCTTCAGGAAGTTCGCGCCGTTGAAGGTCGCCAGCGTGATCTGCGCCAGATCGATGTTGCGGCCGTTGGAATAGTTGCCGACCACACGGCCGTTGTCGCCGATCGAAACCGTCTGCAACGAACCCGCAGGGAAGCCGTCCTGGTGAATGTCGTTGACCTGCGCGTTGCCGTTGGCATCGGCGAACGAGGTCAGGCCGCTGACGCCGAAGTTCACGGTGATATTGCCCAGCGTGACGCCGCTGATGGTCGGAGTGGTGAGCGTCACCGATGCCACCGCCGGAGTGAGCTGGCCGTTTGCACTGAACGTGAAATCGGTGCCGATGTTCTGCCAGGCCGTCGCGCCGCCCGTCGCGTTCGGATCGACCTGATAGAACATGTTCCACTTGTCGGTATGGCCTGGGCCGAGCGTCGATGAGTCCATCTTCGCCCAGCGGAACTGGATGCTGACAGGCGAGCCGGAGATGTCGTAGCCGGTGGTGGCGCCGCCCGCGATCGATTGCGAAATGAATGTCGCGGCGTCGGAGCCGATGACGTGACCGGCGCCCGCCGAACCGCCACCCAGGCGATTTACGGTGACGGTGCCGGAGAAGCCGAGCGCGGCAAAAGCCGTTGCATTGCTTGAGGTGATAACCAGGTTATTCGCGAGACCCGTATGCAACTGCACGGAGCCATTGTTGACGGTCGAGGACAGCGCGGAGTTGCCGCTCAGCCCGTCAATCTTGTCGAGGAGCTGATCGATGGTGCTGCCGATCGGGATATGGGTCGCGTCATTCTGGTTTGGCGGAACGCTGGATGCGTCGGTGAAAGTAATCGGCGTTCCGTTCACCGTGATCGTGTCGCCAGCCGCAAAGCTCGCCGACAGTGAGTTGGTGTTCGGCGCGCCCGACAGCGCGGTCGTGCCGTTGATCTTGGTCGCGGTGGTCAGCGCGCTGTTCATCGACGCGCCGCTTCCGACGTTGTCGAGATAAGGCAGCGGCGGCGTGCCGACCGTGCTCGGATTGACGGTAAAGTCGCCGACGTTGAGCAGTTCCGAACCCGGAACGGACTTGTCGCTCTTCGTGGTGATCGGATACGAAGCGAGGTTGGCGCGATAGGTCACGGTCGAGGTGGGCTGCGCGGGCAGGAAGTCGCCGCCGAATTTCAGAACCTGCGGATTGCTGCCGGTGACGTTACCCGTGGTCGGGTCGATCGGAATGCCTTCCAGATAGTAACCGGCGCCGTTCACCAGATAGCCGTTCTTGTCGAGCGTGAAGTCGCCGCGGCGCGTGTAGTTGTTGACGCCGTTGAAGACCGGGTTGCTGTCGGTGAAGCTGCCGGGCTTCTGCACCACGAAGAAGCCGTCGCCGCTGATCGCCATGTAGGTCGAAACCGCGGCCTTCTGGACGTCGCCCTGCACCGTGTTGGTTTCACGCGAGTTGGTCGCGACACTGCCGGCGAGCTGGTTGTTGGTGCCGGTATCGGGAATGAGGTCGAGGAAACTCGTATCGATGCGCTTGAACGCTGTCGTCTGCGAGTTCGCGATGTTTCCGGAGATGTTTTCGAGCGCATAGGACTGAGCACGAAGACCTGCGACGGACGTGGTGAGTGCGCCAAAGAGACCCATTACATTTTCTCCAACTTCGATCCGGGCGGCCCGCCGGTGTGTCCATAGCCATGGCCGTAGTCGAAGAAGAGGTCGCAAGCGCCGTGCCAACAGCATTTATGCTGCAATATCAATGCACTAAAAGAAATGCCCCGGCCAAAAGACCGGGGCACAATTGCCTAGCGGGCAAGAATTGCCGCGCGAAATCAGGACGATGAGCCGTCCGCGGGTTTGAAGGTCAGCGCCAGCCCGTTCATGCAGTAGCGCAGGCCGGTCGGCTTCGGGCCGTCGTCGAACACATGGCCGAGATGGCCGCCGCACCGCCGGCACAGGGTTTCGGTCCGCACCATCATGTAGCTGCGATCGGACTTCTCGAGAATGGCGTTGGGGAGCGCCTGATAGAAGCTCGGCCACCCGGTGCCGCTGTCAAACTTGGTCTCGGAGGCAAACAGCGGCAGGTCGCAGCCGGCGCAGGTGAAGGTTCCCTTGCGTTTCTCCTTGTTCAGCGGGCTGGTGAACGGGCGCTCGGTGCCGGCTTCGCGCAGCACATTATATTGGGCGGGGGTCAGCTGCTTGCGCCATTCCTCCGGCGTCTTCTCGACCTCGAATTTCTCGGCGGATTTTTCACCCGCGCTGGCACTGCCCAGACCAAGCCAGCGGAATGCCGAAAATGCGGCGAGACTCATCGCGGATGCGAGCAGGATACGGCGGTCGATCATCGTCAAAGCTCCGTGCAAGTCGGGAAACAGGCTGTCCATCACGATCTACGGTCCATTTCGCGAAAAGTTACAGCAACACTCCAGCCGCAGGCTCACTTTCCCGCGAGGCCGGAACAGCCTCAGCCCTCATGTTCCAATAACCCCGCCGGCAGAGTGTTATTTCAAACGGGCGGTCTGCGCCCTGGCCGCCGCAATCCGCGCCTCCCGGGCGCGTTCCCGCATCTGTTCGCGGCCGCGGGCGCGCTCGCGGTAGCGCGACAACGCGCTGGCCGCATTTGAATAGCCGCGCGACCAGATGTTGAACACCTGCCCCGCCGCACGCCCGGCCGAGCCGCCGGCCCAGACCAGCTCGAACGGCGAAAACAGCCGCCAGCGATCATCGCCGTGCAGAATGCTGCGCGCGAGAAGCTGACCGCCCATCGCCGTCGTGTTCAATCCCTGGCGGCCGAAGCCGCTCAGCACCCAAAGACCCAGTTGCAGTTCGCCGATCTGCGGCATGCCGTGCACGGTCTGTCCGAACATCCCGCTCCAGGCCTCGGCAATCCCGACCTGCTTGAGCTTCGGGAAAAACGCGGAGATGCGATTCTGGATGCGCTTGGCATAACGCTGCGGATCGCCCTGCCATGTCGTTTCCGGGCTCGACCACAACAGCCGGTCGCCCTCGACAATGCGGAAGTGATCGATGTCATGGGTATCGGTGACCGACCCCTGAAAGGTGATCGCATCGGCAAGCCGCTCGCCGAGCGGCTCGGTCAGCACCGCGTATCGCCATGTCGGCAGCAGCGTTGCCGTGAGACGCCGGCCCGGCGCGCCAAGATGCGCATTGCCCGCGAGCACAACATGGGTGCAACGCAGTTTCGCGGACGGCGTGAAGACGCGCTTGCGGATGCCCGCCGGATCGAGACCGATCACGGGCGTGTCCTCGAAAATCCGCACGCCCGCCTCTTCCGCCAGCGCCGCAAGACCATGGACATATCGCCGCCCGTCGATCTGAAACGCCTTCGGAAAATGAATCGCATGAAAGTAGCGATCGGTTTTCAGCGTCTCGCGAACGCGGTCGATCTGCCAGCCTTCGATCTCGGTGCCGAAATCTTCTCCGAGCGTCTGCAACCGGCTGATGAGTTCATCGCCGGCATCGACTGTGGAAACTTCGAGCGCGCCTTCCGTCAATGTCACGCCGGGCATGGCGTTGCCGGTCACGGTGGCGCGTACATAGTCGGCGCCTTCCTGCGCCAGCGACCACAGTTCGCGCGCGTTATCAAAGCCGACACGGTCGATCAAATCGGACACAGCGATGCCGTAGCCCGGCATGACGGTGCCGAGATTATGGCCCGACGCATTCCACCCGATCTCACGGCCTTCAAGGAGCGCGACGCTTGCGCCCATTCGCGCCGCTTCCCGCGCCATGGTCAGACCGGCGAGCCCTCCCCCGATCACGCAGATGTCGACATCCAGGTCGAACGTCAGCCGCGGGCGGCCCGGCAGATCCGCCGACGAATTCACCGAAGGGTTATCCATGGTCGCTGTTCCAAGATCGCCTGTCGCAAGCTGTATTTTCTGGGTGTAACGGTGTCCCGTCCGTCACAATATCGGACGTAAGCTTGTACACTATTCCGGGCCGTGCCCTAGTGGTTCACCACCGAAGTTCGCATCATTTGCCACGCCCACCGAAACGAGATCGCGATATGCGCCGTCTGATCCTGCTGCGCCACGCCAAGACCGAGCGGGACGCCCCTTCCGGCAGGGATCAGGATCGCCGTCTCGACGAGCGCGGCCGGCATGACGGCGCGGAGATGGGGCGATGGCTTGCCCTGCACGACTATCGGCCGGACCTCGTGCTGGTATCGACCGCAACGCGCACCCAGGAAAGCTGGGAGTTGCTTCGCGCAGCGATGCCATCTGTGCGGGTAAAACATTTGCCGGCATTGTACGGCGCCGATCCATCCGAACTGCTGCGGATCATTCACGGTGTCGCGGATGCAGATCCGCAATGTCTTCTGATTCTCGCGCACAACCCGGGACTGCATGAACTGGCGCTCGGCCTTATCGCCAGCGGCGATCCCGCCGGGCGTCAGGCGCTGGCGAGCAACCTGCCGACGGCGGGCGTCACTGTGATCGATTTCAAGATCGACGACTGGGAGAAGGTCGGCTTTCGCACCGGACGGCTCGAGCGCTTCGCAAGCCCGAAGCTGCTGCGCGAAGGATCTGAGGGGGCGTAACGCACTCAGGCGAGGCGGCCTTGCATCTTGCCGCCAACGAATCCATCGTGATCATTCCAACGCGCGCGACCGGAGAGACCGATGTTTCAATCCATCCTCGTCCCCATCGACCTTGCCGATACCGATCTCGCAAAACCGGCCATCGAGACGGCGGCGTCCTTGTCGAAATCCTCCAGCGGACTGGTGCGGCTGGTCAACGTGATGCCGATCACGCCGGTGATGCTTGCGGAGTATGTCCCGCCCGATTTCGAGATTCAGCAGCGCCAGTCATCCGAGGAAGCGCTGGCTATCGTGGCGCGCGAATCCGGAATCGACAGCAAGCGCATTTCGGTCACCGTGCGGCAGGGCGGCATCTATCATGAGGTGCTTGAGGAAGCCGCCGACATCGGCGCGGACCTGATTGTCATGACATCGCACCGGCCCTCGATGCAGAGTTATTTTCTCGGCTCGAACGCAGGGCACGTCGTGCGTTATGCAAAATGCTCAGTGCTCGTGGTGCGGCATTAGGGCGCCTAACCAACCACGAAACGATTTTCACATTCGGCTGACTTCTCTCCAGCTTCATCCTGGACTATGGTCCACCCGCCGCCAGAGGGTGATCCCCATCATCGGGCGGTAAGGTTTGGCCGGGCCGGCCAACGACGCCCGGCCGAGCTGACCCCTGTTACGGCAGGACATCCTTCGGCAGAGCATCGAACGTGTAGGTGCGCGGCTTGTTACGCCGCAGGAAGCCGCCAATCTGCCAGCCGAACAGCGCAGCAAACCCGATCAGGAACAGCGCGCCGGCAAACTCACCCGTGATCAGCGCACGGATCAGCAATCCAAGCATTGAGACACCGACAAGTCCAAGCACGACAAGCCCCGCCGTGTAGATCGCCGGGTTAATTCCGACCACCAGCACGGCTTTGCTGCCCATCGCGGCAAGGCGGCGATGCAATTCCACGATGAACGCGCGGTAGCCGTTGTCCTGCGGCGACATCAGCGCGACGGTGTGCCACGTCGTTGAGTAAAGCGTCACGCGTTCGCCGCGCGTGTCCTCGATGTCGGCACGGAATCGCCGCGACTGCATCGACACCGGACGATACGACAGACGAATCGCCGCTATCTTCTCCAGCGGCCAGACACCGTGCTTTCCTCTCACCTGCCAGGACAGTCCCTCGCCGGTGAGGTCGAATTGCGACGCGCCCCCGACCAGTGATGGCTTGAAGACATATTGCGTGCCGTCGCCAGCCACCTCCAGGCCTTTCACTCCGGCGCGCGGCGTGGCACCGAACAATTGCGAGAGCATGAAAATCCTTCAATCGGCTGCAATCGGGGGCCGGTCACCTTGCGGGACCACCGGCCGCTATTCTACAAGTCATAGCAGCCTGCCGTGCCCGGACGAAACACCCTGATGGCCAAGCCTGCCTATTTCTCGCAAACTATCGTTCTTGCCGCATCGATCCTGTTCGGCGTGCTGCTTGCGCTCGGCATCCACATCATCATCCAGCGCTTCAATCTCAATCTCGGAGACCTGTGGCGCACCGACGTGCCCGAGCTGATGCCCGCGCGTGCCGCGCTGGCCTGGTGGCTGATCGCCGCGGTGGCGTTTCTGGCAGGCTTCATTTCCGCGTCGCTGATGCAGAGCGCAGTATCCGGTCAGATCTCGCTTCGGCTGCGGCAGTTTCTGGTCGTGGTCGGCGTTATCATGCTGGCGGCCGCGGGTCAGGCCGCGGCAGCACCGAGCGCGATCCCGACACTGGCCGGTGTGCTCGCAGGTCTCGCCGCCCTCGGGCTTGGCGCCATAATGGCTTTCTGCGGCGCGAAGTTCGCAATGCGCCGGGCCTGATCCCTTGGCGTGAAAGGCCGCCCCGAGCTTGCGCCGGCGCGGCTTTTTGCCTCATTCAGCCTCACGTTGAATCGTAGCCGTGGCTGACTTGACGCCTTCTGGTTGATCCCCCTTTCGGCCAGTTGCGTCAGCTTCCGGTCGGCTGCCTTTTCCTCGTCGACAATCCTTTACAACACGGCTGCTCTGCCTGAGCGCATAGATTCCATCAAGAAGACGCGGATGTTCCTGAAGATCATGGCAACCGGTGAAAAGGATTGGCCTCTCTCACCCTTTGCAACAGCATCTTCGTTTCCCATATCCGGCTAATCGATGAATCGCGGCATCCGGCCGGATATGAAGCAAAGATGACAGCCCGGCCGGCCCCGGTTTCTTAGCAATAACGGCACCTTGCGCCGCACAACGACCTATTTTCCAAGCATGGGATTTCGCGTATGAGTACCGCCGCAGCCGCTTGCTCACTGTCGCCTCAATCGGCTTCTATAGGTTACGCGCCCTGCCGGGAGGACGAATGCAACAGGTGTTGAGCACGCTAGGGCGTGTTTTCAGGGAACGAATCGGCTGGAAACGGCTCGGGATCGTTGCCAGCTTAATTATCGTGACCATTGCGATCATGCATCTGTTCCGCACCCTCAAGGGCGTGGATACGGCGATCGTTTTGACTGCGCTTGCCGAAAAATCGCAAGGCCAGATCGCGCTCGCCGCAGTGTGCGTGCTGTGCGCGTTCTTCACCCTGACGTTCTATGATCTTTTCGCGTTGCGCACGATCGGCAAGATGCACGTTCCCTATCGCATCGCCGCGCTGTCGAGCTTCACCAGCTATACGATCGGCCACAACATCGGCGCCACCGTGTTCACCGGCGGCGCGATCCGTTTCCGCATCTATTCGGACTGGGGGCTGACCGCGATCGATGTCGCGAAAATCTGTTTCATTTCCGGCCTGACATTCTGGCTCGGAAACACCTTCGTGCTCGGCATCGGAATGATCTGGCACCCGGCCGCCGCATCATCGATCGATCTGCTGCCCGAAAGCATCAACCAGTTGATCGGCGTCGGCCTGCTCACAGGCATCGGCATCTATCTGACATGGATCGCCACCGGCAAGGGCCGCCGCAAGCTCGGCAAGGACGGCTGGAAGGTTCATCTGCCGTCAGCGCCGCTCACGGCGCTGCAAATCCTGATCGGCGTGGTCGATCTCGGATTCTGCGCGTTCGCGATGTATCTCCTCGCGCCGTCGAGTCCCGACCTCGATTTCGTGACGCTCTCCGTCGTGTTCATTCTCGCCACCCTGCTCGGCTTTGCCAGTCACGCGCCCGGCAGTCTCGGCGTGTTCGATGCGGCGATGCTGGTCGGCCTGCCGATGCTCGGCAAGGAGGAATTGCTGGCGTCGCTGCTGGTGTTCCGCATCCTCTACTTCCTGATCCCGTTCGCCACGTCGATCACGATCCTCGGCATCCGGGAATTGTGGCTCAGCGTCATCCTGCCGTGGCAACAGAGCCGAAAACTTCAGCCCGCGCCCGCCGTCGCGCAATCGTCACCTCCACAGTCGAAGCCGAAGCAGGCCGCGGAGTAATCCTGCGCACAAAGATGTGGCTTGTGGGGTCCCGAAACGTATCTTAGGTTTCAGCCCCGCCCCACATTTTGGCCTTATCCGTCGGCTTCAAACCCTCATGCTCAAGTCGCGCGTAATCCGCTTATCGCTCCTGATCGCGGCGCTCGGCGGCGCGATGGCAAGTGCTGCTGCGGCGCAGACGCCGCTCGTGCCGCCTTCCGTCGCACAGACCGTTCCGCAGTTCACGACGACGATGCAGATTTCGTGGGAAGTCCGCAACCGCTTCCGCCTGTTTCGCGAGGAGCGCGATTTCCAGCTTCATATCGCTTCGCTCAGCGGCCGCTCCATTCTTGAATCTGAACAGGCACTGGCAATGCAGAGCGACGGCCGTGGCTGGGCGCGCAACATACTGGGACGCCTGTGCATTGACGCAACGGGCCGTGTCAGCGAGCCCTGCACGCGCGACGGCGTGAAGGAAAGCTATCTCACGCCCACCGATCATCCGGTGACGATCCGTCTTACCGGCGCGGTGCCGGTCGGCGCGACCTGCGCATGGACCTTCGAGGACGGCGATCCGCCGCGGCAGTCGACGCTCGATTGCGCCGAGCCGATCAACCTGCGCGTCCGCTACGGCCGCCCGACGCCCGTCACCGTCGACGTCTCAAGCGGGTCCGAGGCACCGCAACGGGTCACGACACAGATCGCAGTGCGCGACATTTTCATTGCAGGCCTCGGCGACTCGATCGCATCGGGCGAAGGCAATCCGGATCGTGCAGTGACGCTCAGCGACGATGGCTTCTGTTTCCGTTCCTATCTCGGCGGGCCTGCCGGAATGTACTTCCGCCCCGGCCGCGCGGGCTTCAAGGGCGCGCGTGCCTGCGATACCTCCGACGGCACCAGCCTGCAGAACTGGCAGCGCGCCGGCGCGCAATGGATGAATCCGGCGTGCCACCGTTCGCTCTACAGCTACCAGGCCCGCATGGCGATCGCGCTGGCCGCGCAGAATCCGCAGATCGCGGTAACTTACTTGCCGCTGGCCTGCACCGGCGCGACGATCGATGAGGGCATGTTCGGCGCGCAGCGCGCCCGCGAATGCGTGGTCGGGAAGAACAGCCTGACCTGTCAGGGCACTGTGAATGCGCAGATCGCCGAATTGCGCGAGGCGCTGACCGCGGTAACGAAGCGCCAGCCGGATCGGGAACTTGATCTCATTCTGCTCTCGATCGGCGCCAACGATGTCGACTTCTCGGGACTTGTCGCCGACGTCATTGTCGAACGGCAGACCGAACGCGCATTGTCACGGCGCACCGGCGTCCTCAGTTCGGTCGACGAGGCACGCTCCACCCTGCAACGCGAACTGCCGCAGGATTTCAACAAACTGCGGCAGGCGCTGAAACCTTTCGTCGGCGGCGACCTCTCGCGCGTGATCTACACATCCTACGCGAACCCGTCGCTGCTGAATGGCGCGCCCTGCCCCGGCGGACGCGCCGGCTTCGACATTCATCCCGCATTCAACGCCGACCCGCAGCGCCTCGCCGAGGTCACCGAATTCGTGCAGAGCGAGTTTCTGCCTTCGCTCAAGAAGCTGGCGACATGCAGCGGCGGCGTGCTGTGCGGCAATCCCGCGCGCGACCGCATGACCTTCGTCGATCAGCATCAGGCCGCCTTCGCCAGTCACGGGTTCTGCGCGCGCGCCGAAACCGATCCGCCGTTCGACCGTGAATGTTTCTCCGCAAAGGGCGAAAGCTTCGTCGCGGACATCGTCGATGCCGCGAACAATCCGCTGGTCTGCGGCGCGGGCGCCAGTGACTTCCGTCCGTACTCGCCGCGCGCGCGCTGGATCCGCGATGCCAATGACAGCTACTTCACGGCGATGACCTATCCGCAGGCACAGAAAGCGCCGACCAACCAGCCGGGCGACATTCATGACGCGACGTGGGGCGTGCTCTCCGCCGTCTATGGCGGCGCAATCCATCCGACCGCCGAAGGTCATGCCGCAATGGCGGACGCGGCACTTCCCGCCGCAATGAGCGTGCTGGGGCTTGGTCTGTCAGAAGCACCAGTGGTCAGCGAACCGCTCTCGCCGGCGACGCCTACAAGACAATAATCAGCCTGACTATCGGAAAAACCGTCATTCCGGGGCGCGCCCTTCGCGTGAACCCGGAATCCAAGGTTGCGACAAAGAATGGATTCCGGGCCTGCGCCAAGAGGCGCATCCCGGAATGACAGGTTGAAAAATTCGAACGCTTCAATTCACGCCGAGCTTTTTCTGCAGGCTCGACGACGACGTGGTGTACTGGAACACGACACGCTTGTCCGGGAAGACGTAGCGGCTCGCTTTCTGCGCCATCAGCGCGCCTTCATGAAAGCCCGAGAGAATGAGCTTCAGCTTGCCGGGATAGGTGTTGATGTCGCCGATGGCGAAGATGCCGGGCACGTTGGTCTCGAACGCCTCGGTATCCACCGGCACCAGATTGTTCTCGAGCTTGACGCCCCAGTTCGCGACCGGACCGAGTTTCATGGTCAGCCCGAAGAACGGCAGCATGGTGTTGCAGTCGATCTTGAAGGTCTCGTTGTCAGTGCCCTTCACCATCGCGCCGGCCAGCATACCGTTCTCGCCTTCGAGCGCGGTCACCTGCCCGAGCTTCAGATCCATCTTGCCCGCGGCAACGAGCTTGCGCATCTGATCGACGCTGTGCGGCGCCGCGCGGAAGTCGTCACGGCGATGCAGCAGCGTCACGCGCCTGGCGATCGGCTGAAGGTTCAGCACCCAGTCGAGCGCGCTGTCGCCGCCGCCGACGATCAGCAGATCCTTGCCGCGGAACTGCTCCATCTTGCGCACGGCATAGAACACCGAGGTGCCCTCATAGGCCTCGATGCCGGGCACCGGCGGACGCTTCGGCTGGAACGAGCCGCCGCCTGCCGAGATCACCACGACCTTGGTCTCGAACACCTGACCCGCATCCGTCGTCACGCGGAACAGCGGGTCGCCGATCTTCTCGATGGTCTCGACCATCTCGTTGAGATGGAAGGTCGGATTGAACGGCTTGATCTGTTCCATGAGGGCATCGGTGAGGCCCTGCCCTGTGACCATCGGAATCGCCGGAATGTCATAGATCGGCTTCTCCGGATAAAGCTCGGCGCACTGTCCGCCCAGCTTGTCGAGAATATCGACCAGATGCACTTTCATATCGAGCAGGCCGAGTTCGAACACTGCGAACAGCCCGCAGGGGCCGGCGCCGATAATCAGGACATCAGTTTTGATCGTGTCGGTCATGCTCGTTCCGGTCTGTCATGGGAGAAAGATCGAGGTGCGGGCACGCAAGGCGCCGCTTTTAAGGGCATTGTCTAGCCAAGACGGCCCCTCTGGGGAAGGGATTTTCGGGCTGGCGGGCATGCTCCACCGGCTTGTGACGACCGGCTTTTTTCAGGTAAGGGTGCATAAATCCGGAGACTTATTCGTTGAACGCGCCGATCCGCCCACAGTCCAGTTTCAAGCTGGAAGACTACCCGTTCCGCCTGGCCGATAACGTCCGCTACGGCGATCTCGATCCCAACAAGCATGTCAACAACGGGGTCTATTCAACCTATTTCGAGACGGCGCGCGTCACGCTGCTGCGCAGCGGCGACCGCGGACTGATGCCGAAGGGGCTGAGCTGGATGCTGGTGCATCTCGCCATCGATTTCCGCGCCGAAATGCACTGGCCTGGAAGCTTCGAGCTGGGGATCGGCGTCTCGAAGCTCGGGCGGACCTCCGCGACCTTCGCGCAGGTGGTGTTCGCGGGCGACGTCTGCACCGCCTCGGCGGAAGCGGTCACGGTTCTGGTGGATGCCACGACCCGCAAACCGACCCCGCTGACGCCCGAGATCATCGAGCGATTTCAGCCCTGGCTGCTGCGCGCATAGCGACAAGCTGCCCCGCAATTGCTGTTGCCGCCATGGCCGTTCGCCTCTAAATCTCTGAGGCGAATTTGCGATAACCGGGCCAGTCGTCCGTCATGCTCAGCTTCAACACCGACGATCTCCGTCCTCAGGACCGGTTTGACTATTGGTGCGAAGTACGTGCCCGCAATCTGTTCGGCGTGACGATCTCGCTGAACCCGCATGAGCGGCAGAATTTCAGGGGACGGTTTACGGCCGTTCCCGCGGGCGGGGCAATGATCAGCGAGATGCAGGCCTCATCCTACTGGGTGTCGCGCACCGCCGCCGATGTTGCCCGCGCGCCCGGCGACAGTCTCTGCATCTATCAGCAGCTCGGCGGCGCGAGCTGGTTCAACAGCAAAGGCGGCGGCGAGTTCGTGGTGGCGGCGAACGATATCGCCATCAGCCACACCGACCTGCCCTATCTGACCCGGCCGGCAACCGCGCACGGCTTCGATCTGCGCGTTCTGAAAATTCCATTCACCGGCCGGGAGGATCTCGTCCGCGCGGCGCGAGGTCTGTCGCCGGCGCTGCTGAGCGACAATCCGCGCTTGAAAACCGTCATATCCGCTTCGCTGGCAGCACTGGCCGCGGACTGTGCCAGGAATCCCGACAACGATTTCGATCTCGCCGTCGATCACCTCGCGCAGCTCGCACTGCTGGCCCAGGGGCGTGTACGGCACGGCTCGCCGGAGAGCCGCGCCGCGCTGCGGTCCGGTTTTCTGCACGCCGCCCGCGATGTCCTCGCGCGCAACATGCATCGCCCCAACCTGACACCGGCGGCGGTCGCTGCCGAACTCGGAATCTCGCCGCGGAAACTGCATCTGCTGTTTGAACCGACGGGCATGTCCTGCGCACGCACGCTGACGGCGATGCGTGCCGCGGAAGCGCTGCGGCTGCTCAGAAATGCACCGATGCAGCCCGTTGCGGAGATCGCGCAGGCGTCCGGGTTCGACAGCTCCGCCACGTTCTACCGCGTGTTCCGCAATGTCTACGGCGTCACGCCAGGCGATGCGCGGACCGCAGCCGTCCTCGACTGATCGTCTGCGATGCTGAGTTTCTCCACCGACGACATTCGTCCGCAGGATCGCTTCGACCACTGGTGCGAAGTGCGCGGCAAGAGTCTGTTCGGCGTCACCATCGAACTGGAGCGTGAAAAACGCGCCAGCTTCCACGGCCGGTTCTCCGCGACACCGATTGGAAACGCCGTGCTGGCGGAGATGACAGCGTCGTCCTATCGCGTCAGCCGCACACCGGCCGACATCGCGCGCGTCTCGAGCGACAGTCTGAGCATCGGATTGCAGATCCGCGGGCCGGGCTGGATGAAGACCAAGGGAGACCGCGTGCATCTGGTGCGCGAAGGCGACGTCACGATCAACCACTCGAACATGATGTTCGCGGGAACGCCGGAACGATCGGACGGCTTCGATTTCCGCACCTTGAAAATCCCGCTCACGAACGATCTCGCGCTCGGCGCGCGAACCCACGATCTCTTTCCTGAACCGCTGATGCAGGGCGCCCGCCTGACCCGGCTGATCAAGGCAACGCTGAGCGCACTGGAGCACGATCCGTTTCAGGCATCGGGCGAGATCGAATCCATCGCCCGGCTTGCCTTGATCGCACGAGGCCGCCTTGCGCAAGGCTCACCCGAAGGCCGCGCCGCGCTGCGTGCCGGATTTCTTCACGCGGCGCGCGAGATCATGATCCGCGATCTGCACCGCCCGGATCTGACATCGGCGACGGTCGCCGCCGAACTCGTGATCTCGCTGCGGCAGGTGCATGTGCTGTTCGAGCCGACGGGATTGTCCTTCGCGCGGACGCTGACAGCGATGCGCCTCAAGGAAGCACGCCGGCTGCTCGGCCTCACACCGGCGCGGCAGGTCGCGGACATCGCCTATGCCTGCGGCTTCGACAGCATCGCGACATTCTACCGCGTGTTCCGCAGCGCCTACGGCATGACGCCGGGCGACGCTCGAATGATGTCTCTTAACGCGTGAACCCTGTGGCACCCGGACCACAGGCCTGAAGAGACTCTCTTTTTGAGCCTTGGGGCCGGGCGTTTGCACGCAATGAGAAGACGGCTTTTTCCCGATTTGTTAGGCCAAGGCCGGTTGGGGAGCCGTCAATGGCTGAGGCTGGACGCCTCGGTCACGGCTTCGCTCACGCCCGGTCAGGTGGTCACTTACGTCTCCGCCTCGGCGTCAGTCAGACGTTCTGAGATCACACGGACGGCGCACGTAGCGCGAAAAAGTTTGGCGTTTGCGCGGAGTGAGAAGACGGCCTGTGGCCATCTTGATAAAACATGTCCGTTGGAGAGCGTATCGGCGAGGCTTGACGTCACCTTTCATGACGTAAAAATTCGTTGCGCCCGTATTTTTCGAGCTTCCATTTCATCACCAAAAAATTTCTCACGCCGCCCCATGTGGCCGCTACGCCACAAGCCGGAAAAGATTCGGATTTTAGGCATCCGGACAGAACGCGTGCGCGCAATGAGAAGACGTCTCCAAATCGATCTGCCACACGTTTCCTGCTGAGACCTCCGCCGCCCGGTTGGCGACGGAGCATGGAGTAATGGGTGGGGCATGGGGTGCGTTGAGAGGATCGCGGCGATCAAACGAGCCGCGTTCGCGCTGTTGGCGGGTGGCCTTCTGGCGGTCTCGGCCACGTCAAGCGCATGGGCATCGGCCGGCTGCGATGCCGTCAACAATGGCGAACTCGACGTCTCCGCGTCCACTTCAACGCCGATGGCCTCGCATAGCATCTCCGGCAAGCGTTTCGCCCCCGGCGACGTGCTGACCACGACATCCCGCACCAATGACGGCTCGTTGAACCTGGTCTACCTGGTGTTCACGGACGGCAGCCAGAGGAGCGCGCAGCGCAGCAATCCTCCGAACTTCTCGACCTTCACGCTGACGGCTGCAGGCAACGAGTCCTCCATCATCGCCTACATCTATAACAATGGCGCAGGCGGCGCCTCGAACTGGATCACGGTCACCTGCACACCTGGCCCGGCCAATGCCAGCCTGACGGAAATCCAGGGCAGCGGAAGTCCAAGCATCGCCGGACAATCGGTGACGTTCACCGCCACCATGACCGGGACCGCATCCAACGGCACTCCGAACGGCACCGTCACCTTCGACTTCGGCGACGGCACAGCGGCAACACCCGTCACGCTCAGCGGCGGCACGGCATCCATCAGTCATACCTATGCGACAGCGGGCAACAAGACCGTGACCGCGAACTATGGCGGCGACAGCACCAACTATGTCGCAAGCTCGGCCAGCATGACGCAAACCGTCAACAAGGCCACGAGTTCGCCAGGCCTCAACATCACACCCTCGCCTGCTGTTGTCGGTCAGGCATCGACATTTACAGTGACGGTGCCCACCGCGTCGGGTGTGCCGGCTCCGACCGGCACGGCGACGATCAATTTCGGCGACGGCTCGTCTCAGGCTGTTGTCACGCTGAGCGGCGGAACTGGCAGCACCACGCACACCTATACGCTCGGCGGCAACTTCACCGTGAGCCTGACCTACAGCGGCGATACGAACTACACCAACGCAACACCATCCACCTCTTCGATCACGGTCAATCCCGGGACCTCGGGCACCACACTCGGCTCGAGCGCCAATCCGAGCCCGTTCGGACAATCCGTAACCTTCACCGCGACAGTCACCGGCACCAATCCCACCGGTACGGTGCAGTTCTTTGACGGCGCGACGCTGCTCGGGTCCGGAATTGTATCGGCGGGAAGCGCCACCTTCTCGACCTCGGCCCTGTCTGCGGGACCGCATTCCATCACCGCAGTGTATGGTGGCGACACCAACAATAACGGTTCGACATCCTCCGCCCTGTCCCAGACCATCAGCCTGTCCACCACCACGACAACGCTGGCGTCGTCGCAAAATCCAAGCGACGTGGGCAAGCCGGTGACATTCACCGCGAGCGTCACAAGCGGCGCTGGTGCGCCGAACGGCGGCACCGTGACCTTCATGGACGGTGCGACAACGCTCGGCAGCGCCAGCGTGTCTGCAGGCGTCGCCACGCTCACCACGTCCGCGCTGGCGCTGGGTAGCCACACCATCACCGCGAGCTATAGCGGCAGCCCCGGTTTTACGAGCGGCACATCATCGCCGCTGATGCAGTCGATCAACATTCCCGCAGACAGCCTGAAGCTGCGCGCGCTGCAAGCCATGGCGACGCCCGTGGTGAGCCAGTTCTCCGGTCAGGCAATCTCCGGTGCGATCGACAATGCCGTCAACGAAGGCTTCGCCGACGATGGCGGATCGCTGGTCAGCCCGAACAACAGCGGCATCCGTTTCAACTTCGCCGCCGACAGCGGCAGTGACGATCCGAAGGCTTCGTCAAAGGTGAGTTCGGCCACTCCGTTCGGCGCGACCTCGGACAAGTCGCGCGTCAACGACGCTTTCGATGCCCTCGCCTATGCCGGACCGGTCAAGGCCCCGAAGCGTTTCGTCGAACCGCGCGACTGGCTTGGCTGGGCGGAAGTACGCGGCGCAACGCTCGAGCGATGGAGCGCGGCGGGTGCAGGCACGTCGACCCTCTATGGCAACCAGATCAACGTGCTTGCTGGTCTAACGCGCAGGCTTGCGCCGGACTTCCTGATCGGCGCATTCGGCGGCTACGAGACATTCGACTATCGTTCGGATCAGTTGCAGGGCCGCATGAAGGGCGACGGCTGGACGGTCGGCAGCTATCTCGGCTGGAAGATCACCCAGACCATCCGCTTCGATGCCGCAGTCGGATACTCCGGCCTCGGCTATGACGGCACCGCGGGCACTGCCTCCGGCTCATTCACCGGCAATCGCTGGCTGGTATCGGGCGGATTGACCGGCAAGTATGAAACCTACGGCCTGATGATCGAACCGTCGGCGCGCATCTACGCGCTGTGGGAGCACGAGAACGCCTACAACGACACGCTCGGCACGGTTCAAACCGCGCGCGACTTCACCACAGGCCGTGCCAGCGCGGGGCTCCGGCTCGCCTATCCGGTGATGTGGTCGTCGGTCGCCATTGCGCCGTATGTCGGATTGTACGGCGACTACTACTTCAACGGCGACACTGCGGCCGTCCCGCCCGCAAGCCTTGCGACCGTGTCAGCCGCCATCCTCGACGGCTGGTCGGCGCGTGTCGCGAGCGGCGCCAATCTGAAGTTCGCCAACGGTGCGCAGATCTCCGTCGGCGCGGAGCGCGGCGGACTCGGCAGCAACAGTGGCGCGGCCCTCTGGACCTACCGCGCCCGCGCGTCAGTGCCGTTCTGAGTTCGGGCTATGCATCATCGGCCACCGACGCTCGCGATCGCGCTCCGGCTGACCGGCGCGATCTGGATCTTCGGCATTGTTGCGATGCTGATGCAGGCGGACACGCGAATCGTGGCCGCCGCTTTCGTCGTCGGCCTTGTGACCGCGATTATCGAATGGATTATTGCCCGACAAATTCCGCCTCCGGCTGAGGAGCCGGAGGACGATAGCGAACTTACGCCTGGCGCTCGGGCGTCGACACCACAAGTCCGTCGAGTTCGTCGGTCACCTTGATCTGGCACGACAGCCGCGAGTTCGGCCGCACGTCGTAGCCGAAGTCGAGCATGTCCTCTTCCATCGGCGTCGGCGATCCGACCTTCTCGCGCCAGGCTTCATCGACATACACATGGCACGTCGCACAGGCGCATGCGCCGCCGCACTCGGCTTCGATGCCGGGAATTGCGTTGCGGATCGCGCCTTCCATGACGGTCGCGCCCGCCTCGACGTCGACGGTGCGGGTGGTGCCCGAGTGATCGGTGAAATTGATCTTGACCATATTTGACGTGCTGCCCGGATAATTCAGTTGGAGACGTCCTATAACGGGTCAGTTGGCCAGACGCCAGCACTGCCCGGGGATAAAAGCCGTGCGGAAAAGCCGGTCAGGACCGGTTCAACATCTGGCCGATCGCGGCTCTGGCTTCCTCGACCGCGCGCTGAAGCAGCGTGATCGCGCCTGCAACGTCGCCATCGCTCTTCATGGCGGCTTCGACGCCGAGGGCGGCCTCCGCCACGCGGAATGCGCCGATCGCCCGCGCGGACCCCTTCAGCGTATGCGCCAGCGCGGCTGCGTCCGCCGGGATGGTTTTGAGGCGGGCGACGAGATCGGCGCTCTGGGCCGCGAAAAGCCCGAGAACTTCGGCTTCAAGCGCGGCTTCGCCGAGGGTCATGCGTCCGAGATGCTGGACGTCGATGGCGGAGTCTTCTGGAACGAGCGGTGGTGACGGCATCCAGTTCAACCGCTCCAGGTTAAGTGACATGACCCATCCGAATTGCTGACGGCACCGGCTCGAATCCGGCCGGAAACACCGTCAGGCAATCACACCAATGGTTAACGAAATGTATCAGGCATTCGCCTCGATTTAGCCATGTTTTCGCCGCCTCGCCGCCTAGAAATACCAAAGTGCTTTTGAAAACTGTTGATTTCTGAAAGCGTTAACCGTGCCGGTGTTAACGATGATTAAAAATCTATTAACCCATCCCATTTCATTCGACCCACCGAGCCAATAGGATGTTTGCGGAAGTGCGGGACAACCGGCGGGACAAATCGGCGAACGTAACTTCGTTTCGTCTACCGGTATCGGGGAACATTCGACGGCGCGCAGCCCTGGCTGCGGTGCCACTTGCGGATGCGTAAAAAATAAAGGCGTGCGGGACACATGGCGAAAAATCCGAAGGTCAAGGATCCAACTGAAGCCGCCCTTTCGGCGATCCAGGAAGCTCTGAACATCGGCGATCTGCCTCCGTCCGACAGCAGTCGGGACAATCTGGCGCGCAACGAACCGTCACTTGGCGCTGCCAGCCGCGGCGCCGACCTGCGTTCGCCTGTTGCCGATGACCTCGGCGTCCCGAGCTTCGACCGCAGTCCCGCCAATGACGACCGCGAAACCATCGGCGCCATTCTCCAGACCATCCAGAAGGGCCGCCCGCGGCGCAACGCCTATACTGTCGCGACGCTGTTTTCGGGCCTGTGGATCGCAGGCGTCGGCTTCCTTGCGTTCGCTTTCCTGCCTGCACTCGAATCAATCGTCGGCCAGGGCAGCGCCGGTGTGCTGGCGCTGATCGGCCTGATCGCCGTTCTCGTTGCACCGCTGCTGCTGTTCTACTTCATCGCCAGCATGGCGTGGCGCAGCCAGGAAATGAGCATGATCGCCCAGTCGATGGCGCAGATGGCCGTCCGCTTCTCCGAGCCCGAGCATGTCGCCAACGGCGCGATCGTGACCGTGGGTCAGGCGATCCGCCGCGAAGTCGCGGCCATGGGTGACGGCGTCGAGCGTGCCGTCGCGCGCGCCGGCGAACTCGAAGCCCTCGTCGCCAACGAAGTCTCCTCGCTGGAGCGTGCCTACAGCGACAACGAAGTGCGCATCCGCGCCCTGCTCCAGGACATCGCGGTTCAGCGCGACAACCTGGTCGGCCAGGCCGAGCAGGTCCGCAACGCCATTTCCGGCGTGCAGATCGATCTGCGTCAGGACATTGCCCTGATCAGCGACGCCATCGCATCGCGCGTCGATGAAGTGGCCAGCAGCATCACCGGCGCCCTCGAAGAGCGCAGCGAGCACATCACCCGCGCGCTCTCCAGCGCCGGCGACAACATGATCATCGCGCTCGGCGAGCGCGGCGGCGACCTGCTCGACCGCCTCGAGGAAGCCAGCACGCAGACCGCCGCCAGCGTGCTCGACGCCAGCGAAAAGCTGACCGCCAGCCTCAACTTCAAGACCGGCCACGTTCACGAGGAATTCGCGGACCTCGCCGACCGCGTCCACGACGCCCTGAACGAACGCCTCGACAAGATGACCGGCGAGTTCGAACAGCGCTCGGCGACCATCGTCGACAGCATCGCCGCCCGCTCGGAGGAAATCGTTGCCAGCGTTGCGGAACGTACCGACAAAATCGTCGAATCGATGAGGGTTTCGAGCGAGTCCCTGCTCTCCGAGCTCGATGTCCGTGGCACCACCCTCTCCGAGCAGATCGACGAGGCCGGCAATCGCCTTGCCGACCGCGTTCTGACCAGCGGCGACAAGGCCGGCGAAGCGCTCGACGTTACCATCAATACGCTGGTGGCGAAGGTCGTGAGCCAGACCGAAAGCGCCCACGAGACGCTGAGCAACCAGATCGGCCTGTTCGACGGTATCGTCAAGGAACACGGCAACGAACTGGCCGAGAAGTTCGCGCGCGACAGCGGCACGCTCGGCGCGCTGATCACCCGCCACATCGCCGAATTCGACCGCACGGTGAAAACCTATGGCGGCGAGATCGTCGAACGCATGGGCGAACACACCCAGGGCCTCGCCGACAACCTCAAGGCCTATGTCGACACCTTCGACACCCGCGTCACCACGCATCGCGACGAGATCCACAACAAGCTCGATCAGAGCCTCACCGGCTTCAAGACCGCGATCGAAGCCCGGATCGACAGCCTCGACACGTCCCTGCTCTCCACCGTCAACGCGCTGGACGAGACCGTTGCCAACCGCACCAAGGCCCTCGAGGAAACGTTCGACAGCCGCGCCGCCGCCTTCGGCGACACGGTCAGCAACCGCGCAGCGTCCTTCACCGATGCGATCGACGGCCGCGCCATGACGTTCACCGAGAAACTCGGCGAGCACACCGCCGAAATCGCCAAGGTGTTCGACACCCGCGCCGCCGAATTCACCGAAACGATCAACGACAAGACCACGGCGTTCAAGGAATCGATCGACTACCGCACCACGGCCTTCACCGATACGATCGACAGCCGCACCACGGCCTTCGCCGATCTCATCGAGGCGCGCACGGCGGCGATCACCGAACGGGTCGACACCGGAGCGGAAGCTTTCGCCACCATCGTCGATGCCCGGACCGCCGCAATCACCGATGCGCTGGAAACCCGCACCGCGGCACTTGCGAACATCGTCGAAACCCGCACCGCCGCCTTCGCGGACACCATCGACACCCGCACCGCGGCCTTCGCCGACACCGTCGATACCCGCACCGCATCGCTGGTGCAGACCTTCGACAGCCGCGCCGCGGCCTTCGCGTCGGTGGTCGAAAACCGCGCCGCCTCGATTGCCGAGGCCATGGAGTCGCGCGGCACCCAGGTGATGAATATGCTGACCGGCGGCGTCGACGATATGGCCAGCGCCATGACCGCGCGCATCAAGGACATCCAGGGCAATCTGGAGTTCAACGTCTCCTCCCTCGCCTCGGACATCAGCGCGCGCGTCGCGCAGTTCGAGAACCTGCTCGATACGCGGGTCGAGGCAGCGGCGAACCGCGTCACCACCAGCGGCCAGCATGCCGCCGAGGCGATCGGCTCGCGTTCGGAAGACATGACCCAGGCGATCAAGACCCGCGTCGAGGAAGCCGAGCGCGCCCTCACCGGCCTGATGTCCAACACCTCGACCACGATCCAGGAAGGCGCCCGCACCGCCCAGCAGTCGCTGATCTCGCTCTCCGGCGACGTCAGCAGCCAGCTCAAGGCGGTTTCCGGTGAAATCAGCGGCCAGCTCAAGGCCGTGTCCGGCGAAGTCAGCACCGATCTGAAGACGGTGTCGGGCGAAGTGGGCTCGCAGCTTCGCGGCATCACCAGCGATGTCGGCACCCAGCTCCGGGATATTTCCGGCGAAGTCGGCGCGCATCTTCGCGGCATCTCCGGCGACGTCGGCACCAGCCTCAAGTCGGTCTCCGGCGACCTCGAGCGCTCCATCCAGATGGCCGCGCGCGAAGCCGAGAACACCCTCACCGTCGCATCGACCAGCGCGACCGCGCAGATCAAGTCGGCCTCCGCCGAAATCGAGCGCACCATCGCGGTCTCGACCGACCGCTTCGGCGCGACGCTCAACGGCAAGGTCGAGGCGATCACCGACGGCGTCCGCGAGCAGACCGAGCAGCTTTCGCAGCTGGTCGACACGCGCCGCGGTGCACTGGTCGAAGCCCTCGGCAGCAAGGCCGCAGAAATTTCGTCGACCATCGGCAGCGCCGCGGACTCCGCGCTGAAGTCGATCGAAAATCACGGCGGCGCATTCACCGTCGCGATGATGAACAACTCCTCGGATCTGGCCCGCCAGATCAACACCGCCAGCGAGATCGCGATCGGCGCCGTCAGCAAGTCGCTGAAGGACATCGACCAGACCTCGCGCGCGGCGATCGACCAGTCACGTCAGGTGGCGACGTCGACCATCAACGAGCTGCAGGAGACCTCGAAGATCCTGCGCACCGATACGCTCGCCCTGTTCGAGCGGCTGCGTGAAGGCAACATCCTGCTCCAGGAAGTGCTCACCGGCGCCCACGACAACCTCAACTCGCTCGAGCGCACGCTTGTTACGCGCGTTGCGGAGTTCGTCTCGACGATGAACGATGTCACCAGCCGCAACGGCGACTCCACCAAAACGCTGGAACAGTCGCTCGGGTTGTTCACCGCCAAGACCTCGGGCGCGCTGGAAAGCCTCAACTCGATCTCGTCGCAGTTCGAGAACCATGGCCGCGCCCTCGCCGAGGCTGCGACCCTGATCGAGCGGAGCAACGATCGCGCCAGCGACTCCGTCGCCGAACGCAACGCCCTGCTGGAATCGCTGGTCTCGACCATCGACCTGCGGACCCACGACCTCGACGAGCGTCTCTCGCGCTTCACCAACCTGCTCGACGACTCGCTCGCCGCGGCCGAAACGCGGGCACGCGACATCGCACAGATCGTGGCGCAGACCGCAGGCTCCAGCTCGGCTGAAGTCAGCCGCCAGTTCGAAGCGGTCCGCATGGCCGTCGAGGACGAGCGCCGCCAGACCTCCGAAGCCATGGCCGAACTGTACGACCAGGGCACCCGCGAGGCGGAGAACATGTTCCGCCAGGCTGCAGACAAGTTTGCGACCATCGTGCACGGCATGAAGCAGATGGCCTCCGAGCTGCACGGCGAACTCGACGCCACCCGCGCCGAACTGCGCCGCGGCGTTCTCGAAGTGCCGCAGGAAGCGGCTGAGAGCACCGCGCAGATGCGCAAGGTGATCGTCGACCAGATCGAAGCACTGGCCGAACTGAACCGCATCGTCGCCCGCCACGGCAAGGGCCTCGACGTCGCGCCGACCACCCGCACCGTCTATCGCGAGGAAGAAACCGTGATGGCGACAGCCGGCGGCCGCGCCGAGACCGCCTCGCGGCCTGCGCCGCGTCCGCGCGACGTTGCCAGCGCATCCAGCCTGCCCGCGCCGGAGTTCGGCCCGGCCAGCCCTGCGCCGCGCCGCACCGAAGCGCCATCGGTCTCCCCGGTCGGCAATGGCGGCAACAACGACGGCTGGCTGTCCGATCTGCTGAACCGTTCGGACAACGACGACGGCGCACGCGGCCGTGCCGCGCCGTCCGCTCCGCGTCAGTCCGCAAACCCGCTTGAAGCGCTGTCGCTCGACATCGCCCGGCTGGTGGACCGCGAACTCGCGGCTGAAATGTGGGACCGTTATCAGCGCGGCGAGCGCAAGGCGTTCTCCAAGCGGCTCTATACGCCGGCGGGCCAGAAGGCTTTCGACGAGGTCGCCCGCAAGTATCGCGCCGACCGCAACTTCAAGCAGACGGTGGACCGTTACATCAACGAGTTCGAACGCCTGCTGGACGAAGTCTCGCGCGACGAGCGCGGACCGGCAGCCCTGCGCAGCCACCTCGTCTCGGAAACGGGCCTCGTCTACACCCTGCTCGCTCACGCAGCGGGCCGGCTGGGGTAAGCTCAGACACCCGCCTGTTAGAGGTGCGGCAACAATCAAAAGCGGAGGCGCAAGCCTCCGCTTTTTCTTTTGGCATGTATCGCCACGCACGTCATTGCGAGCGCCGCGAAGCAATTCATCTTCACGTGTCGCCACGAAAGACTGGATTGCTTCGTCGCTTCCCTCCTCGCAATGACGGCACATTCTGAATCGTCATCCTGAGGTGCGAGCATTTGCGAGCCTCGAAGGATGACAGCGCGATCCGTCGTGTTTGCCACGCATCCTTCGAGGCTCGCCGCAAACGCGGCTCGCACCTCAGGATGACGCGACACACGCGATGTCGTCTCGGCTTTCGCCGGCATAACGCAGAAGATTTGTGCGGGACGTCTCGACACCCACGATGGTCATTGCGAGCGAAGCGAAGCAATCCATCTGCCTCGTGCTTTTATCAGCAAAAAATGGATTGCTTCGTCGCTTCGCTCCTCGCAATGACGGTGGCTGCAACATTTCGTGATGGGGATACGCGTCCCCGTGTTCTGAACCGCGCTTAAGTTCGCCATGTCCTGGTCGTGAGGGGCGCTTCTCGAGGGCGCTTTTGAAGCGGAGCAGGATGCGGCGCCTGCGCGCGTGTTTCGCACACACGCGTCCGGGAGGCTGGGGTCACCGTCCGGGCCAACTATGTGGCTCTGCCGTTCGCCGGCTGGACGCGGAGCGGACGAAGGCGGCGAAAGCCGTCCGGATCAGGGGTCGAGTAACCTCCCCCGTCCGCACCCGGAAGTACGGTCCCCTCGCCCAAAATCGCCGCAATGGAGCGCCGCAAGGCGATGCGCTTCCGGAAGACCATCGCCTCGCACGCGGTGCCGGAAGCGAAACGAACACAAGGTGCGCCTTGCGGCGCTCCATGCCCCTCAAAGTTTGGGGCAGAACCAAAAGCTCACCTCGCGCGCGGCGCGAGAGCGATGGCGCTCGTCTTCGTTGGCGCGAATGGGGCAAGCCCCACACGCGCATGCTGTTTGAAAATTGAATCGGAAAATTGAAGTGGCGCACGCTGTCGCATCACACCCAATCGTCGTCCCCGCGAAGGCGGGGACCCATAACCACCGAACATCCTGATGATGGCGAGAAGATTGCTCCGGTATCTCCCTCAAATCGAGAACTCAGGGAGTACGGGTCCCCGCCTTCGCGGGGACGACCAGTTGAGAGATTGCGTGGATGCCTCAACGCCACTCGCCGCAAGCGGGCGAGGTGAAACCCCTACCGCTGCCGTGCGCGGGCGTCGGCAGGACTTCGGACCGGGGTTGGAGCCGGAGCCGGCGGAGCCGGTGCAGCGTCCTTCTGCCCCGCGCCGAACAGCACGCGGGTCGGGTTGCGGTCGAAGTTGTTCACCGCGCGGCTGATGTCGGCGAGCGTGCGGCGGCCGTCGATGATCAGGCCGGCGGAACGCTTGTCGAGATTGTCGGCCAGTTCGCGGAACGATTTCGCAGCGGCCTGCAATTCGCCCTTCTCGCCCATCAAGCCATCGACGCCAGCCATGATGCTGTCGATGCGCGCGGAGTTGGCGGCAAGACTCTTCGAGAACACCTCGATGTTGGTCATGCTGTTGTGCAGGGTCTCCTGGTTTTCAAGAACCAGCTTGTTGACGTTCTGAAGCACGCCGCGCACCGCTTCGCCGATATCCTGGATCGCGTTGGGATCGGCCGTCAGTGTCGGCACGCCGTCTTCGGCGACGGGCACGCCGCCCGCCTCGACCGAACCGCCCTTGAGCGACACCGACGACACGCCGGTGAGACCTGCAAACTCGAGGCCGACCAGCGAGTCCTTGCGGATCGGAGCGTTCTTGTCGACGTTGGCGATCACCACGACGCGCTTGGGATCGTCGAGCTTGATGGAGGTGACTTCACCGATCTTGATGCCGTTGAAGTTGACGTTGCCGCCGGTGCGCAGGCCGGAGGCCGCGCCCTCGAACACAATGCGCAGCGGAACGCGCTGGGCGGCCGCGCCGAGGTTCTGGAACCAGAACACAAAGCCAAACGCCGCGGCGACCACCGCGAGCGTGAACGCCCCGATCAGGACGAAATTTGCCTTTGTTTCCATCGACTTAAACTCCAAATACGCAAACTGATTACGCGATCACGGCCCGGGCGCGGTTGCCATGAAAATAGGCCCGCAGCCAAGGATGCTGCGAGGCCAGCATGTCATCCATCGTGCCTACCAGGAGAACCTTGCGATCCCCTAACACTGCAATCCGGTTGCAGGCCGTTTTAAGGCTATCGAGATCATGGGTTACCATGAAAACGGTCAGTCCCAAAGTGCGCTGCAAGGTCATCACAAGCTGATCGAAATCGCCGGCGCTGATCGGGTCGAGACCTGAGGTGGGCTCGTCGAGGAACACGATCTCCGGGTCGAGCGCGAGCGCGCGGGCCAGCGCCACGCGCTTGATCATGCCGCCCGAGAGTTCCGACGGGAACCGGTCGGCGACCTCCGGCTTGAGGCCGACCATCGCGAGCTTGGCGATGGCAATTTCATCGAGCAGCCGCTCGGACACGTTCATGAATTCGCGCACAGGGAACTGGATGTTCTGCTTCACACTGAGCGAGGAGAACAGCGCGCCGTGCTGGAACAGCACGCCCCAGCGGCGCTCGACCGCGCGGCGCTGATCCTCGCTGGCCTTGCCCATATCGACGCCGAACACTTCGATGGTGCCGGCCAGCTTCGGGATCAGGCCAATGATGGTGCGGGTCAGAACGGACTTGCCCGCGCCCGATGCGCCGACAAAGCCAAGGATCTCGCCGCGCCTAACATCGAGGTCGAGATGATCGAGAATGAGGTTCTCGTTCAGCTTCACCGTGAGATCGCGCACCCGGATGATGTGATCGTCGAAGTTCTCCGCCATCATCCAATCCTAAATATTGATCGTTGCGAAGAAGATCGCGAACAGGCCATCCATGACGATGACGAAGAAGATCGACTTCACCACCGAGGCCGTGGTGTGCTGGCCGAGCGACTCCGCACTGCCTTTCACCGCCGCGCCCTCGACGCAGGCCACGATGCCGATCACCAGCGCCATGAACGGCGCCTTCACCATGCCCACCGTGAAATGATTGATGGAAATGGCTTCCTTCAGACGAACCAGAAACGCGTCGGGCTGCACGCCGCCGTAACCCCAGGCGACGAGCCCGCCGCCGTAAAGCGCAGCCATCGCGCCAAGGAATGCGAGAATGGGCATGGCGATGATCAGCGCGACGATCCGCGGCAGGATCAAAACCTCCGTGGGATCGAAGCCCATGGTGCGCAGCGCGTCGACTTCCTCGCGCATCCGCATCGAGCCGAGTTCGGCCGTGTAGGCGCTACCCGAGCGGCCCGCGACCATGATCGCCACCAGCAGCACGCCGAGTTCGCGCAGCACCAGTACGCCGAGCATGTCGACCACGAACACGTCGGCGCCGAACTTGCGGAAATGGAAGATGCCCTGCTGGGCGATGATGCAGCCGATCAGGAAGGTGATGAGCACCACGATCGGCACCGCGCGCCAGCACACCTGTTCGAGGTGATGGATCATCGAGGTGAAGCGGAAGCTGGTCGGGTGCAGGATCACGCGCCAGAGCGCGTTGAGGATCGCACCCAGCATGCCGATCAGGCCGACCAGCGTGCCGCCGACATCGACGACGCTGCGGCCGATGCCGTCCAGCATGCCAAGCAGGGTTTGCCGTGGCCGCTTGTGCACGACGCCGGCTTTGACCTGACGCACTTCGTTCACGAGGCTCGCGTAGTTCGCGGACAGGCCGGCCACATTGGGCTCGACGCCGCCCTGGGTCAGGCTGCGGCGCAGCCGTTCGATCAGCCAGGCCCCGAACGTATCGAGGCTGGAAACCTGCGAGACGTCGATCACGATATTGTCCGGACGGTTCTTGAGCCGTTCGGTGTCTTCAATGATCTTTTCGAGGTCAGGCGCGTGATGGACCGTCCATTGGCCAGCCGCACGCAGCGCGAGACCGGCGCCGACGGGTATCTGCTCCAATGTCGGATTGCCGTTCAAGCCCAACTCCTGTGCCGGTTGATCAAGCAACCTATCACGATGCCAACGAACTGTACGGGGATGTGACTAAGAGCCATAAATGACGTATCTGGGCAAGCCCGCCCTCACGAAAATCGATTTCACAAATGATGCCATCGCTGACACTCGCCGCCCGGATCGAGCGCTGGCCTATTGCCGGCGGCTTCACCATCAGCCGGGGCGCCAAGACAGAAGCCGTTGTGATTGTGGCCGAGGTAAGTCGCCAAGGCCCCAACGGTAAGGCCATTGTCGGGCGCGGCGAGTGCGTTCCCTATGCCCGTTATGGCGAGACGCCGGAGGGAACACTGGAGGCCATCCTCGCCATGCAGGGCGCGCTCGATGGCGGGCTGGACCGGTTAGGGCTGCAAGGGGAGATGCGTGCAGGCGCCGCCCGCAACGCGCTCGACTGCGCCCTGTGGGACCTTGAGGCGAAGGAGGCGGAAAAGCGCATCTGGGAGCTCCTTGGCCTCTCCGCGCCGCGCCCGCTGACCACGGCCTATACGATCTCGCTGGGGACACCTGAGACCATGGCGGAAGCAACCGCCAAGGCTTCCCGTCGGCCGTTGCTCAAGATCAAGCTCGGGGGCGACGGCGACGAGGCCCGGATCGCCGCCGTACGGAAGGCTGCGCCGGACGCCGAACTGATCGTGGATGCCAACGAGGCCTGGACCGACGGTAACCTGGAACGGCATCTCGCGGCCTGCGCCGCTGCCGGGGTGACGATGATCGAGCAGCCCCTGCCCGCCGGACAGGATCAGGCGCTGGCCAGGATCAAGCGGCCCGTCTCGGTCTGCGCCGATGAAAGCGTGCACGACCGCGCGTCGCTGGAAGGCCTGCGGGAACGCTACGACGCCATCAATATCAAGCTCGACAAGACCGGCGGACTCACCGAGGCGCTGGTGATGGCCGAGTCCGCCAAGGCACTGGAGTTCGATCTGATGGTCGGCTGCATGGTCGCGACATCCTTGGCGATGGCGCCCGCGCTGACGATCGCGCAGGGTGCGCGGGTGGTCGATCTCGACGGGCCGTTGCTGCTGGCCAGGGATCGCGATGACGGGCTGCGCTATGACGGCAGCACGGTCTATCCGCCCGGTGCCGAACTCTGGGGTTAGTCCGTCACCGCGTGGTGCGCATCGAGCCGCCGGCGTGCGGCGACCATCATGAGCCCACCGGAGAACGCCATCACGGCCATGGCGTAATAGACGCCCTCGCCGACCCGCGCATAGATCAAACCGGACAGCATCATGGTCAGGCTGGTCACGGCCCCCTGCGAGGCCACCATATAGCCCTGCGCGCTTGCGAGCATGTGATGCGGCACGTTGCGAACCATCAAGGCGACGGTGCCGACCTGCGTGATCCCAAAGGTCAGCCCGTGCATCACCTGCACCGCCGTCAGCAACTCGATCCGCGGCTCTTGCGCGGTGATAGCCCAGCGCACCACCGCGCTGACGGCACCGATCAGGACCATGACCGTTGGCGATAACGCGAGACGCGGCGAAATCGCGAACACCACGATCTCAGCGACCACTCCGAGCGACCACAGCGCCGCGATGGCGAATCCGCCAAATCCGGCATTCTGCCAGGTGATCGAGGAAAACGCGTAATAGGCGGCGTGGCTGCCCTGGATCAGCGCCGAGGCACCAATGATGGCGAGGAACAGCGGCTTCCGTAACAGGCCGCTCGCTCGCCCCTGCGGAGCGGTACCGGCCGGCGGCGCATCCAGCGGGACAATGCCGAGACCGACAACGGCACTGAGAAGCGCGACCGCAACGATGATCCAGATCAGATTCTGCGGATCGATGACCTTGAACAGAAGGCCCGCAATCATCGCGAACCCCACGAACGACGCAGACCCCCACAACCGCATCTGCGCGTAGTCGAGCCCGTGACGTGTGACGCCCTTCAGCGCGTAACCGTCCGTCAGCGGACTGAGCGGCGTCCAGAGGCAGGCGATAATGGCGTACACGATCAGGATGGTGAGCGGGTCGCGAAGCAGCCCCAGGATGGCAAAGCCAACGGCCGTGATGAACGCAAGCGCGATCATGGTCCCGCGCAGGATCTGGCGCTGCTCGGCCGCCGCTGTGACAAACGGCAGGACAGTGAAACGGGAGAGCGACGGCGCGGCCGTGATGAATCCGATCCAGGACACGTCGACGCCGATCGCCTTCAGCCAGACCGGGAAGAACGGCAGGTGGACACCGATGATGCCGAAAGTCGAGGCGTAAAACAGGCTGATCCGCACGGCAAATCGGCGGGCGATGGATTGCCCGGCCGGGTGCTTTTGTGATTCGCTGGTGAGCAAGGGAATTGCGATTCGCTGCGGTTCGTGGTGATCGTTATCTAGCGCGTGTTCGGTGTATCTGGACATCGCTTTTGCGTGTGGATCGCGTCACCGCGTTTCTGTTCTACAGGTTTCTGTTTCACGGGTTTTCATGGCCAACGAAGCCTTCGCCCTGTCGCCGATCTCAGCCCGCGCCGCGTCGCCGACGGACGCGGACTTCGAGGCTATTCGCGAGGCGTTTCTGGAGACCGCGCGCGGCCGCTGGTTTCTGGACGAATACACACGGCGCAACCGCAATGCCGACACCGCGATGGTGCTCGAGGCCGTTGCGCGCATCGAAAGCTCGCTCGCTGCCCAGAAAGAAGAACAGCGGCAGCAGGCCGCTGTCGAAATCCCGCCGGTTGAACCGCCATCGAACGAGTTACCTGAGGCAATGGCCGCGGTCCGCGCCATCGTAGCCGCGGCCCGCGAAAGCGTGTCCGCGAGCCTGTCCGGTAGCGTGTTCGAGGAATCCCTCGCGCCGTCGCGCAAGTGCGCGCGGGTGATCCGCGAGATCGCCTGGGGGCTGCGCGAATCCGGTGCGGATGGACGGATCTGCTTTTTGCTCGAGTCGCAGGTCGATGCGATCAACGCCGCCTGCGATCACGTTGCCGCGGGCGGCATTCGAGACGGCGTGTTGCAAGCCTTCGATCAGGCTGCGCGCGAGTTCGAGGCCATTGCCCCCTCCACCATCGAGCCGCTGAGCGAGGCTGAATCCGTTGCGGCACTCCACGTCGCCGACACGGCCCCTATCGAGGCCTCCGATGAGGTGCAGATTGAAGCTGCCGATGAGGAATCGTTCGACGTAGCGGCCGTGTCTGAGGCTTCGTCCCCGGAGATGGCGACAGAAGCGGTGCTGCTGGTGGAAGAAAGCCTGGCGGTCGAGCTGGCAATTCCGGCGGAGGCGATCGAGGCTTCCGAGCCGGCGATGGCCATACAGTTGGAAATCCTGCCGGAAGCGCCCGAGCCGGCTCTGGAGATTGTGCCGGAGATGACCGCCCCGGCATCGCTTGGTGAGAGCCTGATCGCCAGCGGAATTATCGCAAGGCCCGCGACGCCGCGCAGCGATCCGCTGGCGCCGATCCGGCGGATGAGCCAGGCCGAGAAAGTAGCCTTTTTCAGCTAAAGGCGAAGTTGTGACGGTCTTCGCCGCAAAAGGCGGGCAAAAGGCCGGATTGTGACGCCTACTGAATCAGCTTCGCGTAGAGATCCGCATCGACATTGCCGCCGGACAGGACGATGGCAACGGTCTTGCCTTTGGCGTTGAGGTATCCCGCAAGAAGCGCCGCCAGCGCGACCGCGCCGCCCGGCTCGACAACGAGTTTCAGTTCGCGAAACGCGAAGCCCACTGCCTTCGCGACTTCATCGTCTGTCACCGTCACGCCCCGAGCACCGAGCTTCTGATTGACCGCGAATGTGATCTCGCCGGGAATGGAAGCCATCAGCGCGTCGCAGATGGTGCGGCCCACCGCGCGGTGCGGCTCGCGATGCCCGGCCGCGAACGAACGCGCGTGATCATCAAAGCCATGAGGCTCGACAGTGACCAGCCCCGCATCGGGAAACTTCGCTTTGGTTGCAAGCGCGATGCCTGCCATCAGCCCGCCGCCGGATGCCGGCGCGGATACGATGTCCGGTGCGACACCAAGCGCCGACAAATCCTCCGCAATCTCGCGGCCCACGGTGCCCTGCCCCGCGATAACCCACGGATCGTCGTAAGGAGGAACGACAGTCGCGCCGCGCTTGCTCGCGAGATCGCGAGCGATGGCATCGCGGTCTTCCTTGTCGCGGTCATAGGGAATGACCTCAGCGCCGTAACTCTTGGTCCGCTCGATCTTGGACACTGGCGCATCGGACGGCATCACGATCGCTGCCGGCATGCCGAGAATCTGTGCCGCAGCCGCGACGCCCTGCGCATGGTTGCCGGATGAGAACGCGACGACACCAGCTTTGCGCGCCGCCTCCGGAATGGAAGACAATTTGTTGAAAGCGCCGCGAAACTTGAAAGAACCCGTTCGCTGCAACACCTCGGGCTTCAGAAACACGCGCGCGCCGACGAGCGCATCAAGCGCCGGCGACGAGATGAGACGGGTTCGCATGGCGACGGGCGCCAGAACACGCGCGGCGGCTTCGACATCGGCATTGGTGGGAAGAGCAGGTTCGGTCATGGCGCATGTATAGCGCGCTGATGCATATGGGCAAGATCGTCGGCGCTTGACCGTCTGAACTACCTTATTTGTCTCGGTGCAGCACCGGACGCGGTCGGCCCCCTCTCCCGTGGGGAGAGGGTTGGGGTGAGGGCGTAGAATCTATCGAGAGAGCGTACCCCCTCACCCGGATCGCTCAAGCGATCCGACCTCTCCCCATGGGAGAGGTGAAGAGGAACGTGCGTCTCGCTCCCGATCGACACCGAAGAATCAGACACGAAGAATCGCGGCACCTCGCGATCAGGCGGTTGGCAGGGATTCCGATGTCAGCCGGAGCCGGCGGGCAAGACGGCGGCGCCAGCGGCGCTTGACCTGCGGCGGACGCTCACGCGTCACGTTGTCGATAAAGGCCTGCGCGCATGCGCCCCAGCTTCGGGATGCCGCGAATTCGCGGCAGATATCGCGCGGGATATTCAAGGCCGCCAGACATGCCGCCTGCAGATCATTGTTCAGCACACCGACCGGCGCGTCGCCGATCACATCGAGCGGGCCGGACACCGGCAGCGCCGCGACAGGCACACCGCTGGCGAGCGCTTCGAGCAGGACCAGACCGAAGGTGTCGGTCTTGCTCGGAAACACGAAGACATCCGCGGCGGAATACGTCTCGGCAAGCGCTTCACCCTGCATAGTGCCAAGGAACACGGCGTCAGGATATTTACGTTCAAGCTCGGCCTTGGCCGGGCCATCACCGACCACGACCTTGGTGCCGGGCAGATCGAGATCCAGAAACGCCTCGAGGTTCTTCTCGACCGCGACACGACCGACCGACAGGAATATCGGGCGCGGCAGAGCGAGATCGAAATCGCGCGGCCGGAACAACTCCGCGTCAACACCGCGCGACCACAGCACCACATTGCGGAAGCCGCGCCCGCGCAGTTCATCTGCAAGCGCGGGCGTCGCCGCCATCACGGCATCGCTCGTTCCGTGGAAGAAGCGAAGCGCGGCCCAGACCCAGGATTCGGGGATCGGGAAACGCGCAGAGACATATTCGGGGAAGCGGGTGTGGAAACTCGTGGTGAACGGCACCTTGTTCTTCTGGCAATAACGCCGCACCAGAATCCCGATCGGTCCTTCTGTCGCGATATGGATGTAGTCGGGCTGCGCCTCTTCGATCATGCCCGCAATCTTGCCGGGCCGCGGCAATGCGACGTGCAGGTCGGCGTAGCTGGGCAGCGAGATCGTGCGAAAAGATTCCGGCGTCAGGAATTTGACGTCGACGCCCATCGACGCGGCGGCTTCAGCCATCTTGGTCAACGTGCGAACAACGCCGTTGACCTGCGGGTGCCACGCGTCGGTCGCGACCAGGATACGCATCAGGCGGCCTGCGCCGTAACGCGCGGTGCGGGCTGCGGCCGGCGCACCGGGTCGGTCCAGGTCAGGATTTCAAAGCGGCCATCTTCGTGCTCGACCAGCGCCGTGCAGCTCTCGACCCAGTCGCCGCAGTTCATGTAGCGGATGCCGTTCTCGTCGCGGATCGTCGCGTAGTGAATGTGCCCGCAGATCACGCCGTCCGCGCCGTGGCGCTTGGCTTCGCCCGCCAGCGTCTGTTCGAACGCGCCGATGTAGTTGACGGCGTTCTTCACCTTCAGCTTGGCCCATTGCGACAGCGACCAGTAAGGCCGGCCGAACAGCTTGCGGAACGCATTGACCATGCGATTCATCTGAATCGCAAAATCGTAGGCCCGATCGCCGAGATGCGCGAGCCATCGCGCGTTCTGCACGACAAGATCAAAGATATCGCCGTGAATAACGAGATACTTCTTGCCGTCCGCACCTTCATGAATCGCGGTCTCGACAACTTCGACGCCGCCGAAATGCGTGCCGTAGTACGAGCGCAGGAATTCGTCGTGATTGCCGGGGATGTAGATGACCTTGGCACCCTTGCGGACCCTGCGCAGCATCTTCTGCACAAAGTCGTTGTGGGATTGCGGCCAGTGCCAGTTCGATTTCAGCGCCCAGCCGTCGATAATGTCGCCGACCAGATAGATGGTATCGGCGTCATGGCAGCGCAGGAAATCAAGAAGGCGGTCGGCTTGCGAGCCGCGGGCTCCGAGATGGACGTCGGAGATAAACAAAGTGCGAAAGAGCCGTTCTGGACTACTGTCGCTCATAGCCTGTCTTTCCATGGGCGAGCGCTTATCAGAATCGCATGACAGTCCGATGACGGACTAGGCAGCCTGCGAGCTGACAGTTCGCTCGAAACAAACAAGTGTGTAGATGCCGAACGGCGCAACTTTGCGCCGCTCGACGAGGGTCGTGCCTGCGTTAGATTGCGCCCATGCCTGAAGGCGCGCGAACGGAAATTCAGGCCGCAGGCCGAGCGCACGGGTTTTCTGCGCCGCCCAGCGCTCGACAGCCGCCGCGACGCCGACTTCCGAATAGAGATGGTTAACGAGGATGATGCGGCCGCCGGGCTTCACGACGCGGTGGCACTCGGACAGCACCTGCTCCGGATTGGCGACCAGCGTGATCACGAACTGCGCCACGACGCAGTCGAACGTCGCATCGTCGAAGGTCATGTGATGGGCGTCCATCTGGTGGACCGCTTTGACGAACGGATACTTGCCGCTCGCCATCTTCGCGCGTGCCTTCTCCAGCATCGGCGCGCTCATATCGATGCCGGTGATCTCGGTGCTGCTGTCGTAGTCATCGAACGACAGGCCGGTGCCGACACCCACTTCCAGAATTTTCCCGCCGATGGCCCGCGCGGCGGCAGCGGCTGCACGCCGGCCTTTCACCATGACCGGACCGCAGACCGCATCGTAGATCGGCGCCCAGCGGGCATAGGCGGTTTCAACAACGGATTTGTCGAGATCGGTCGAGCTCATCTTGGTTCCAATAAGCGTTCTGAAGAATCAGATTTTGTTTCGCTTAATGGCGATTAGCAGCGGAGTACGACAAACAGGCGACAAACGCGTCAGGTTGTCGCGTGCTCTGAGCCGTTCGCAACCTCATCTCCAGGCGCGATGTGCTCCCTCTCCCCCGGGGGAGAGGGTTGGGGTGAGGGGGTTTGGTAAATCGAGAGATTCTACGCCCTCACCCGCCCGTCTTCGCTCGCTGCGCGAGCTTCGCCGGACGACCTCGCCCCACGGGAGGTGAAGGGAGCCACTCTCAGGCTTCGCGATCAATCGAACGCATGAAAGTGGTGGATGGGCCCGTGGCCATGACCCACGTCGAGCCGGTCGGCTGCAGCGATGGCGGCACTGACATAAGCCTTGGCGTCGCGAACGGCGGTTTCAAGATCGTGCCCCTTGGCCAATCCCGCAGCAATGGCCGACGACAGGGAGCAGCCGGTGCCGTGCGTGTTGCTTGTGGCGATGCGCGGCGCCGCGAGCCGGATCACGGCGCTCGCATCGATCAGATAATCCGTGCTCTCCGGTCCGTGCCCGTGACCGCCCTTGATCAAAACAGCGGGACATCCCATGGCGAGCAATCGCCTGCCCTGCTGTTCGATATCCTGCCCGCTCTCTGCGATGCTCTCGTTCAGCAGTGCGGCGGCCTCCGGCAGGTTCGGCGTGATCAGGCTCGCGCGCGGCAACAGCTTTGTCCGCAGAGCATCGATCGCATCTGGCGACAGCAGCCGGTCACCTGACGTCGCGACCATGACCGGATCGACAACGACGTGCTTCGGCACCCAGCGGCCGAGACCGGCCACGATGGCTTCGATCGCTTCCCGCCGCGCGACCATTCCGATCTTGACGGCCTTGACGTCGAGATCGCTGAACACCGCATCGATCTGCGCGGTGATGAAATCCGCCGGCACATCATGAATGCCGGTGACGCCCGTCGTATTCTGCGCCGTCAGCGCGGTGATCGCGGACGCGCCGTAAACGCCGCACGCAGCGAACGTCTTGAGGTCGGCCTGAATCCCGGCGCCGCCGCTCGAATCCGAACCAGCAATGGTGAGCGCAATCGGTATGCTCATGGCTCTCTCATCATTCGACCGAACTCTCAGCGGCCTGCATCAAGGCTCTAGATCATTTTGACTGGGGAGAGAAGCATTGCCACGCAGGCAATCTGCTCCCTTTCCCCGTCGGGGAGTGGGTTGGGGTGAGGGGGTTCGATCCAACGAGAGATTCTACGCCCTCACCCGCCGCGCTTCGCTCGCCGCCCTCTCCCCACGGGAGAAGGAAGCAAGAAGAAACGTCCGGCAACCCGCCTTGCCACAAGGAGCGGATTTGGTTCTATTGCGGCTTCAGAAGACGTCAAATTGCCCTGCCGGAGACACAGCGATGGTGCCCTTCTTTGTCCAGATCAAATGCAAGCTGGGCCAGTCCTATACGGTCGCAAACGCCATTGCCGAGGCCGAGATCGCGTCGGAAATCTACTCGACGGCGGGCGACTACGATTTGCTGGTCAAGTTCTACGTCGACGGCGGGACCGACATCGGCCATTTCGTGAACGAGAAGCTGCAGGTCATCCCGGGCATCCAGGACACCTACACCATCATCACGTTCAAGGCCTTCGGGGTGTGAGAGCATCTATCCAGCCCACCAGGGCCTGAATTCACTCTTGGCGCGCCGTCACCCTGAGGCGCCGTAGCGAAGCGAAGGCCTCGAAGGGCGACGGCAATTCATGGCATGTCATCCTTCGAGGCTCGCAAGAGCTCGCACCTCAGGATGACGATTCACCCATTGCGGCCGCGATCAGGGCACGATGCTCTCAGGCCGCCCTGGCCTCATCGGACACCGGCGCGTCCGGGTTCTCTTCATCGTCCGCCATGGTGGCGATCGCCGCGACCGGCGTATCGCGCAGCCGTTTCAGCCCGAGATAACGTTCGCGCAGGATGACGAAAATTCCGGCGCCGGCGACAACGATCGCGCCGATCACGACATAAAGCGTCGGCACTTCACCGAAGAACCAGTAGCCGAGCAGGAATGCCCACAGCATCGCCGTGTAATCGAACGGCGCCAGAAACGACGCCGGTGCGAACCGATAACTGTCCGTGAAGAAAATCTGGCCGAGCCCGCCCGCGATGCCGATCCCGGCGAGGATCGCAACATCCTGCCAGGTGGAAGGCATGCGCCAGCCGAACGGCGCGGTCAGCAGCGAGACCAGCAACACCAGAAGCGTCATGAAGATCACGATGGACGACGTCGTCTCGGTCGCCGTCAGGCGGCGGATCTGGATCGACGCCCCGCCTGCGGTGAATGCGTTGGTCAGCGCGAACAGAATTCCAACGATCATCGACGCCGTCAGCGCGGCGTGATCGCGGAAGTAAGGCATCAGCATCAGGATCACGCCGCAGAAGCCGAAGGCGACGGCGGACCAGCGATAGGCGTGAACCTTTTCCTTCAGGAACACCGCCGCGAAGATCACCGTGATGAGCGGCGACGCGAACGCGATGGCGGTGAAGTCGGCAATCGGAATCCGGGCCAGCGCGGCGAAGGTGGCAAACGTGCCGACCACGCTGAAGACACCGCGCAGAAGATGATCGGACGGCCGCTCGGTCCGAAGCGCACCCTTGAGCTGTCCGCGCCAGCCGAAGACGACAAGAATCGGGATCAGCGCAAACACTGAACGGAAGAACGCGACCTGACCTTCCGGATAGGCCCCGGCCAGATAACGGACCTGGGCGCCCATCACCGCGAACATCAATGTGCTGGCGACCTTGAACGAAACGGCTTTGACGATATTCATGGAAAAAGTCGAGAATCCTGCGGCAATTCCGGGCCGACAAAGCACGGGGTGGCGATCCGGGAAACCCCGCTCCCAACATGGCTTTGGGCCGGGGTATGCAGGGCTCTTTCCGCCCCGAACTGACCCCGCCTCAGGTCTTCTTCTTGGGCCGCACCGGCCCGTCCACCGCCGGCAGGGACTTGATGTAAGCCGCCATCGCCGCGAGATCCTCCTCGCTCAACTGCGATGTGTTCTTAATCACGCGCGCCATCGAGCCGCCCGCGGTGTCGCCGCTCGGCAATTCGCCGGTCTTGAGGAACCAGGCGAGTTCCTTCTCGCTCCAGTCCTTGAGGCCCTTCTGGGTGATGTTCGGCACCCAGCCCTCACCTTCCGGATTCGGGCCTCCGGCGAAGCGCTGCGAGGACACAATGCCTCCGAGGAAATTGCGAGGGCTGTGGCACTCGGCGCAGTGGCCGAGCCCATTGACCAGATAAGCGCCGCGATTCCACGCCGCTGACTGCTTCGGGTCTGACGCGAACGGCTTGTCGTCCATGAACAGGAATTTCCATCCGCCTATGAGGCGGCGGACGTTGAACGGAAAGTTCACATCGTGAGAACGCGGGCGCCCGGACAGCGGCGGCAAGGTTTTGATATAGGCGAACAGGTCGCGGATGTCGTTGTTGGTGGCGTGCGTGTACGACCCATACGGAAAAGATGGATAGTAGTGCTCTCCGTTTGGCGAGGTGCCGTGCTTCACGGCAGTGACGAAATTCGCCTCGCTCCAGCTGCCGATCCCGTTCTGCTTGTGCGGCGAAATGTTCGGCGCGTAGAAAGTGCCGAACGGAGATGGGATGGCAAGTCCGCCGCCGAGCATGGTGCGCGGCTCACCCACCACTGCATGGCATGACGCACAGCCCCCGGCGTTGAAGACGGTTTTTCCGTTGGCGATGTTGGGGGAATAGGCCGGCAACGCCTCGGCGGAAACCACAGCCGGAACGGTGACGAACCAGAAAACTCCCAGACCGGCAGCGAGCGCAACGATCGCCAGCAGGAAAAGCTTCCGAAACATAAGTGCCCCCAGAGAAAACGGCAGGAACTAAACGGCCTCGGCCAGTGTTCAATCGGTACTGGAAAGCCAAAAACTAAGGGAGAAAACGATGAACAGCAAAGCAATTGCGCGTGGAGTCCTTGCCATCGGCGCTTGCGTCGCACTCAGCGGGCCGGCTTTCGCCGAGAAAATCAGCATGAAGGCCAATCTGACCAGTGCCGCCGAGGTGCCTGCCAACACCAGCCCCGGCAAGGGCACAGCGGACGTGACCTACGATACCGCAAGCAAGATGCTGACCTGGAAGACGACCTATTCCGGCCTCACCGGGCCCGCCACCATGGCGCATTTTCATGGCCCTGCCGAAGCCGGCAAGAACGCTCCCGTCGTGATCCCGTTCAAGGACGCCGCAAGCGGAGCCGAAGGCAGCGCGACCCTGACCGATGCGCAGGCCGCTGATCTGATGGCTGGAAAGCTGTACATCAACGTCCACACCGCGGCGAATCCAGGCGGCGAAATTCGCGGGCAGGTCACGAAGTAGTTTCGCAGCCGAGATCTTACCGGATAACAAAAGGGGCGGATCGCTTGAATGCGACCGCCCCGTGATCACTTGCCTGAACTGGATGAAATCAAGCAGTCACTTCAGCTTGACCCGGTAGGTTTCGTGACAATCGTTGCACCGGTCGTTGATGGTGGTGTAAGCCGCCTTCAGACTATCCGCATCCTTGATCTTGCCCTTGACGTCCGCAATGGCCTTGGCAACCGGAGGAATTTTCGAGTCGAAATCCGCCTTGTTCTGCCAGATTTTTTGCGACGATCCATAGTCCGCACCGAAAACATCTTCCTTCGGATTGACCGCAAAAACATTCGCAATCTTTCCGACATTCTCTTCGAGCTGAACCAGTGCGGCATCGATAGCCGCCTGATCGTAGGCGGACTGGCCTCTCACCGTGCGGCCAAGCACCCCATACATCGGTCTCGCCAGTGTCTTCATCAGCTTATCCTGCTGCTCGGCGATGTCTTGCTGGGCGGAGACAGCCGTCACGCCGAGCAAGATCGCAGCTGCCACAAGAACGGAACGGATCATCAGGATATTTCCTTCCCTCGGTTTCAAAATTGTTCTTTCCGCAACGCCTGGCAGAATCCAACATTCCCGTCGCGAACTGACAAGCCCAACAATTTCTTTGTGTGGCGGGAATTTTTTACAATCGGTGCTCCCGGCGGCTTTTCGCGATCGCCATCCAGACCCGCTCCGCGGTTGCCGGCATGTCGATATGGTCGATGCCATACTCACGGTAGAGACCGTCGATAATCGCATTCACCACCGCAGGACACGAGCCGATCGCGCCTGCCTCACCCGCCCCCTTGACGCCAAGCGGATTGGTCTTGCACGGCACGTTGTGGGTTTCGAACTTGATCGACGGGCCGTCGGCGGCGCGCGGCAGCGCGTAATCCATGAATGTGCCGGTCACGAGCTGGCCGTCGGCGGCGTCATAAACCGCAGCCTCCATCAGGGCCTGCCCTATTCCCTGCATGGTGCCGCCGTGAACCTGCCCTGCCAACAGCAGCGGATTCAGCGTCACTCCGAAGTCATCGACGATGACGTAATTCACCACGTGGATGACGCCGGTCGCCGGGTCGATTTCGACTTCGGCGATGTGCGTGCCGTTCGGATAGGTGCCGTCCGCACTGCTGAAGGTGGCGCTTGCGTTGAGCCTGGACGGATCGGCACGCTTGGCGAGGTCGGCGAACGAGATCGTGCGGTCGGTGCCGACAATCCGGATCGCTCCATCGCGAAATTCAAGATCGCCTGCGCCGGTTTCCAGCGCGTCTGCGGCAATCTCTTTCAGATTTTCACCAAGCTTGCGCGTCGCCCGTTCCACGCTGACGCCGCCGGACGGAATCGAGCTTGAACCGCCAGTGCCAAGACCGGTCGGAATCTCGTCCGTGTCGCCCTGATGGATATGCACGCGCTCCGGCGCGATTCCGAACTGCTCGGCGACGAGTTGCGCATACGCGGTCTGATGCCCCTGCCCGCTGGACTGGGTGCCGATCAGGATCGTGACATCGCCGTCGGGATCGAGCCGCACCTGCGCGGTTTCCTCGCCCATCGTGCCGCAGACTTCGACATAGGTGCCCATACCGATGCCGCGCACGAGGCCCTGTTTCTTCGCCGCCTTGGCGCGCCTGGGAAACTCCTTCCATTCGGCAACGTCCATGGCCCGCTTCATGTGCGCGGCGAAGTCGCCGGAGTCATAAATCTTGCCGGTGGCGGTTTTGTACGGCATCGCGCGCGGAGAAACGAAATTCTTGCGGCGGATCGCGTCCGGCGTCATGCCCAGCTTGCGCGCCGCTGCATCGACCAGGCGCTCGACCACATAGGCGGCTTCCGGTCGACCAGCGCCGCGGTAGGCATCGACCGGCACGGTATTGGTGAACACCGTGCGGACGCGGCAATGAAACGCCTGAAGATCGTAGAGGCCCGGCAGCATGCCTGCGCCGCCATGCGGGATGTAAGGCCCGAAAGTCGAGAGATACGCCCCCATGTCGCCCATCAGGTCGACGTCCATGCCAAGGAATTTGCCGTCCTCTGCCAGAGCCATGCGCGCCGTGGTGACATTGTCACGTCCCTGCGCATCGCCGACAAAATGATCGGCGCGCTCCGCGGTCCACTTCACCGTTTTCTTCAGCTTGCGCGCAGCAACCGCCGCGAGCGCATACTCGCGGTAAGGAAACAGCTTGGTGCCGAAACCGCCGCCGACATCCGGACAGATCACCCGCATCTTCTCGACGGGAATATTGAGGACGTTCTGGCAAAGGATATCGCGCAGGCGGTGGCTGCCCTGGCTGCCGATGGTCAGCGTCAGATGATCGCGCTTCGCATCATACTCGCAAACCACCGCGCGGGTTTCCATGTAATTCGTCACGATGCGCGGGTTGACGATGGTGACTTCCGCCACCACATGCGCCTTCGCGAAGGCGGCCTCGGCTGCTTTCTTGTCGCCGATCGATGTGTCGAACAGAATGTTGCCGGCATGATCGGGCCAGACCTGCGGCGCATCCTTCTTCACCGCATTGACCAGACCGATGGCGGCTGGAAGCGCCGTCCATTCGACCTCGATCGCCTCAATGGCGTCGCGTGCCTGCTCCACAGTGTCCGCGACCACGAAAGCGACGGCATCGCCAACGTGACGCACCACGTCGCGCGCGAGGATCGGATACGGAGGCCCCGTAAAAGGCTCGTCAGGCAGGTTGAACAGACAGGGAAGACTGCCGAGATCCTGGATGTCGTCGGCGGTGAGAATCGCCCCAACGCCGGGGAGCCCTCTGGCACGCGACACATCGATCTTGAATTTTGCATGGGCGTGCGGAGACCGCAGCACCAGGGCATGCATCGCCGCCGCCGGCGTATAATCGTCCGTATAACGGCCCTTGCCGCGAATGAGCGCGTCGTCTTCCTTGCGCAGGACGCTCTGCCCGACACCGAATTTTACGGGAGCCATGCTATCTCCGGCTGCGATCTGGAACGGTTCTAACGTCCATCATGCAGCGGAATGGAAGGAAGCGCAAATGGCTTACCCGCGAATCAGCGCTGTCAGCCATCGCTTTCCGAACAGCAGCAACACGCTGCCGCCGTAAACAATGACGCCGACCACGATCAAAATTCCGAGAGCAGTTTCATCGCGAAGCGATGTCATCCCCGCCAATGCTGTCGCCGCCCAGCGGGACGTGAGCCACAGGGCCGCAGCCAATACCACGCCCGCTGTCGCGAACTTCGCCAAGGACACAAGAAAAGCCCGATCGAACACGAAGAACTTGCGGCGCACCGCAAAGAGCACAACAAGCAGGAGATTGACCCATGCGCCAACAGCGGTGGCCAGCGCGAGCCCGATTTGCGCCAGCGACCCGACCAGCGCAAGTTTCAGCGCGACATTGACGGCCACGCCGGTCAGCGCAGCCTTGACAGGTGTCGCGGTGTCCTTGCGGGCATAGAAAGTCGCGACGGCGCTCCTGATCAGAACAAACGGAATGAGTCCGACCGCATAAGCCGCGAGCGTCGCACCGGCGGCCGCCGCATCGGCTTTCGAGAACGCGCCCCGCGCAAACATGGCGCGCATGATGACATCAGGGACGACAAGAAAGGCGGCGACGAAGGGGACCGAGAACAGCAATGTGAAGTCGAATGCGCGCCGCTGCGAAGCAATCGCGCCCTCATCATCGCCAGCGGTAATTCGCCGTGACATTTCCGGCAGCAGCACGGTGCCGATGGCAATGCCGATCACCCCGATCGGCAACTGGTTGAGCCGGTCCGCATAATACAGCGCCGACAACGCACCGGCGGCCAGGAACGTCGCAATGATCGTGTCGGCGAACAGCGCGACCTGCGTCCCCATCGAACCCAGCGTCGCAGGACCAAGCGCGCGGAAGAATCCGCGCACATCTTCATCGAGCTTCAACGAGGTGAATTTTGGGAGAATACCGTGAACCTTGGCGTCTCCTGCAAGCAGGACATATTGCAGGAAACCCGAGATCAGCACGCCCCATGCCGCCGCATGTCCGGCGGTGGGAAAGAACGCGGCCAGCGCCAGCGTCGCCATCATCGACAGGTTCAGGAAGATCGGCGCCGCCGCGGCGCTGGCGAAGCGGTGCATGACATTGAGCATCCCGCCATACAGCGTCACCAGCGTGATCAGCAGCAGATAGGGAAACGTGATCCGGGTGAGTTCGATCGCAAGATTGCGCTGCGCGGGATCGTCGGTGAAGCCTGGCGCGAGGATCGACATCGCCTGCGGCATGAAAACCATCGCCAGGACCAGCAGTACGACCTGCGAAACGAACAGCAGGGTGAAGATGCGGTCGCTGAACAGCTTTGCCGCGGCCTCGCCGCGCTCGCCATGGATATGCGCATAGGCCGGCACGAAGGCGGCATTGAAAGCCCCCTCCGCAAAGATCGCCCGGAAGTGATTGGGGAGCCGCAGCGCCACAAAGAAGGCGTCGGCCAGAGGACCGGCGCCGAGGATCGCCGCAAGCATGATGTCGCGCGCGAACCCGGTGACCCGCGAAAGAAGGGTATAGCCGCCGACGGTGAAAATGCGTCCGAGCATCCGCTAGTCCTACCGCATGATGTCCCGTTCGCGAACCGGTGAAGTCCTGACCTGCCCCGTCATGGCCGGATTTATTCCGGCCATCCACGTCTTTTTGACGTTGCCACCAAGACGCGGATGCCCGGGACAAGCCCGGGCATGACGATCATCTGGCAGTTCTGGCAAAATTCAGGACAGCGCGTCGCGCACAGCCTTGATGACGCGATCCTGCGCAGCCTGATCGAGGTAGGCATGCATCGGCAGGCTGATGACATCCGCGGACAGTTTCTCGCTGACCGGGAGCCCGCCCTCCACGGTCGGATAGTGCTTGTAGGCCGTCTGCTGGTGCATGGACTTCGGGTAGTAGATCGCGGTCGGAATGCCCTGCGCCTTGAGGGCATCGGCGAATGCCTCGCGGCCGCCATTGGGCAGGCGGATGGTGTACTGCGCCCAGGTCGACACATTGCCGTCCGCCACACGCGGCGCGATCACGATGTTATGCAGCGCGTCGAAATAGCGGTTCGCGACCTTATTACGCGCCTCGATCTCGTCGTCGAAAATCTTCAGCTTCTCGATCAGGATCGCGGCCTGCATGGTGTCCAGCCGCGCGGTCAGACCGAGACGGACGTTGTCGTATTTCTCGGTGCCCTGCCCGTGTACCCTGATGCTTCGCAGGCGCTCGGCAAGATCGGCATCGTTCGTGAAGATGGCGCCGCCGTCGCCGTAGCAGCCGAGCGGCTTGGCCGGAAAGAAGCTGGTCGCCGTCGCCAGACCGAACGTACCGAGACGCTTGCCCTTGTAGGTGGCGCCGAAGGACTGCGCGGCGTCGTCGAGCACGAATAGACCCTCGTTTTTGGCGACTTCGGCAATGGCGTCATGGTCCGCGCTCTGGCCGAACAGATCGACCGGCACGATCGCTTTTGGATTCAGGCCGAGCTTGCGCGCGGTCGCGATACCCTTCTTCAGGGACGCGATATCCATGTTGAACGATGTCTCATTCACATCGACAAACACCGGCGTCGCACCGGCAAGCGCGACCACTTCGCCGGTGGCGCAGAAGGTGAACGATGGACAGAGCACCGCGTCTCCGGGGCCGATGCCCTGCGCCATCAGCACCATCAGCAACGCATCTGTGCCGCTGGCGCAGGCGACAACATGCTTTGCCCCGCAATAGGCCGCGAGATCGGCCTCAAGCTGGGCGACCTCGGGACCGTTGATGAACTGGCAATGGGTCAGCACGCGCGCAACGGCGTCGTCAATCTTCGTGCCGAGGCGGCGGCGCTGCGCGCCGATGTCGATAAAAGCCACGGGTTCTGATCGCAGATGCTGGTTCATGGTGCGTGCCGAATCCATTCCGAAAGATGTTCGATGTTACCGTCAGCTTGCGACGGCGCGCGGTCCCTTGCGCAGCGGCGCGGCAATCGAGCCGGCCGGAGCATCGAGACACTTGATCGCGATTTCGAGGCTTGCGACGCCTTCGTCGCCGGTGACCGCAGGCGCATTCCCGCTGCGCACGGCATCGAGGAAGGCAACCAGTTCGGCGCGCAGAGGCTCGTCATGGCCGACCGACAGATGCCGCATGGAATAGCTGCCGTCGCGCTGGAAGCCGAAACATTCGGTCACCTGCCGCGTCAGCAAGTCGCCCTGAACGTACTTGCCGCGCGTCGCCACGGTGACGCTGCGCGCCTTGAACGGCGTCAGCCAGTTGGTGTTGATATGCGCAAGCACGCCGGAGGCGGTGCGGAACTGAAGCAGCGCGATGTCTTCGCGCTCGGCAACAGCGCTCGCAAGCTGCGGCTGCACGTCAACAATGTCGGATTCCGTGAACCAGCGGATCAGGTCGATGTCGTGGACCGCGAGATCGATCACCACGCCGACATTGGACATGCGCGGCGGAAACGGGCCGACGCGGGTAATCGCAATCGACAGAATTTCCTCGTCCTTGATCGCCTGCTTGATCGCCGCAACGGCCGGATTGAAGCGCTCGACGTGACCCACCATCAGCGTCACGCCGGCGATGCGGGCGGCGGTGACGATCTCGTTCCCTTCCTCGACAGAAGACGCGATCGGCTTCTCGACGAGGACGTGAATCTTTCGCGCGATGCAGGCGAGCGCAACATCGCGGTGGAGATGCGTCGGTGCGGCAATGGTGACCGCATCGGGTCCGGTGTCGAGCATCTCTTCAAGAGTCGCGAAAGTCGGGCACCCGACGATCTCGACCGCGCGGGTGCGATGCGCCTGAAGCGGATCGACAATGCCGACAAGTTCGACACCGGGCAGACCGGCCAGCACGCGGGCATGATTGGTGCCCATGACACCCGCGCCAACAACGCCAATGCGCAGCGCCTTTTCATTGCCAGCCGTATTCTTCGTCGACGCCGTCGAACTCATCATCTGATTCCTTGAAAACGGGCACGAGTCACCTGCCCACTCGCCGCGAATGTCCTAGCATGCCGTCACATGTGTGGCGAACGAACGAGCCCGGAATTCGGACACGTTTTGATTCAAAGAATTACATCGGCGGCCGGCGTAACCCGTTGAAAACCGGAATATTTTCAAAAGGATTCCGGTTTACGAGCGCCGGTAGTCGTCCTCGATGCGGATGATGTCGTCTTCGCCGAGATAGCTGCCGGTCTGGACCTCGATCAGTTCCAGCGGAATCTTGCCGGGGTTCTCCATGCGATGGACTGCGCCGATCGGGATGTAGATGGACTCATTCTCGTGAACCATCTTCTGCATCTCGTTCACCGTCACCAGCGCCGTGCCGCGCACGACGATCCAGTGTTCGGACCGGTGGTGGTGCTTTTGCAGCGACAGACGGCCGCCGGACTTTACGATAATCCGCTTTACCTGATGACGCTCGCCGATATCGAGCGACTGGTATGACCCCCACGGCCGATGCACCTTGATATGGTCTTCGGTCACCTGCGGAGCCACGGTTCGCAGCTTGCCGACCAGCCGCTTCAGACCGTTGGGATCGTTCTGGCGGGACACCAGAATGGCATCCTGCGTCGCCACGACAACAAGATCATCGACGCCTTCCAGCGCCACCAGCGCCTTGTCGGTCGAGACATTGCAGTTGCGCGAGTCCTCGAACACCGTCAGTCCCTGCGAAACATTGCCGTGCTCGTCCTTGTCCGACAGCTCCCACACCGCGTGCCAGGAGCCGACATCGGACCAGCCGCAATCAACCGGCACAACGGCAGCCTGGTTGGTTTTTTCCATGACGGCATAGTCGATCGAGATCGGCGTCGCTTTCCCGAACGACTCGAGCGGGAGCGTGACGAAATCGAGATCGCGGCCGGCGCTGGCCACAGCATCGACGAGCGTGCTGACGCTGTCGGGATCGACGCCGCGGTATTCATCAAGCAGCATCTGGGCGCGAAACATGAAGTTACCGCAGTTCCACAGATAGCCGTCGGCAACGTAGCCCGCCGCGGTCGCGGGGTCGGGCTTCTCGACAAATTTCGAGACCTTCCGAACGTCGCCGGACACAACCTCGCCGGGCCGGATGTATCCGTATTCGGTCGCGGGCCGCTCCGGCAGAACACCGAACGTGACGATGCTGCCGGCATTCGCAACGCTCAGCGCTTTCCGGCAGGCATCAACGAACGCAGCCGCATCGCGCACCACGTGATCCGCAGCCAGCGCCAGCACAACCGCATCCGGATCCCGGGTCAGCGCGAAAGCCGCGCCGGTGGCGATCGCAGGGCCGGAATCGCGCCGCGCCGGCTCGAGAAGGATATCCGCTTCGAGCCCGATTTCGCCGAGCTGCTCGAGCACCATGAAACGATAGGCCGCGTTGGTAATGACGATGGGCCGCACGAACAGCTTCGGATCGCTTACGCGAAGCATCGTTTCCTGAAAGGTGGAGTTCGAACCGAACAGCCGAAGGAATTGCTTGGGACGCCCTTCGCGCGAAGCCGGCCACAGCCGCGTGCCTGCACCGCCGCACATAATCAGTGGAATAATTCGCTCGCTCATGCGTCCTCAAAATGTTTCAGAGGCTTATAGCCGATGATAGTCGCGAAACCACGCCGAGAACCGCGCGACGCCGTCTTCGATCGTGGTGGAAGGACGGAAACCGACTTCACGCATCAAATCATCGACGTCGGCGTAAGTGGCAGGCACATCACCCGGCTGCATCGGCAGCATGTCCTTGACCGCGGTGCGTCCAAACTCCTTTTCAAGGAGCGCCACGACCTTGAGCAATTCCTCGGGATGATTGTTGCCGACATTGAAAACCCGCCAGGGCGCAGCGCTCGTCCCGGGATCGGGAGCAGCGTCCGGCGCCTTGGCCTGTCCCTTGGGGGCGTGATCGATCAGCCGCACGATGGCTTCCGTCACGTCATCGACGTAGGTGAAATCGCGCTGCATGTTGCCGTGATTGAACAGCTTGATCGGCTGCCCCTCAAGAATGGCCTTGGCGAACAGGAACATCGCCATGTCCGGACGGCCCCACGGCCCGTACACCGTGAAGAACCGCAGGCCGGTCGAGGGAATGCCGTAAAGATGGCTGTAGGCATGCGCCATCAGTTCATTCGCCTTCTTCGAGGCGGCATAAAGACTGATGGGATGATCGACGCTGTCGTGCACCGAGAACGGCAGCTTGGTATTGGCGCCGTACACCGATGACGACGACGCGTACAGCAAATGCCGGCATGCGTTGTGCCGGCAGCCTTCCAGGATATTCGTGAAGCCCTGAAGATTTGCGTCGACATAGGCGTGGGGATTTTCGAGCGAGTACCGCACACCCGCCTGTGCCGCGAGATGGATGACCACGGGAAAGCGGTGGGTGCTGAACAGGTCCGCCACGCCGGCCCTGTCAGCGAGATCGAGTTTGACGAAGTTGAAGGCCGGATCGTTTTTCAGCACGTCGAGGCGCGCTTCCTTCAGTTTCGGATCGTAATAGCTGTTGATGTTGTCCAGTCCGACGACACGGCGGCCGGCCTGCAGGAGTTTCTGCGTGACGTGGAAGCCGATAAAGCCCGCGGCTCCCGTAACGAGTACTGTCTCATCCGACATTCTTTTCACCATCCAGCAATCAAGGGCGCCACAACTCGATACCGGCGGGCAGTCTGTCGCGATCGAGCCGCATCTTGACGTCGAGAACGAGACCGCTTCCGCCCTTCAACAATTTCTGGATCATGGGCCATCCCGCATCGACGTAAGTCTTGTGGGCGACCGCCACGATGATGGCATCGGCGGGCTGCAACGAATCGAAATCAATCAGCTTCACACCATACTCGTGCATGGCATCCGCAGGGTCTGCCATCGGATCGCTGACCTGCACATTGAGGCCGAATGACTCCAGTTCACGGATAATATCGACGACACGCGAGTTGCGCGTATCCGGCACATCTTCCTTGAAGGTGAGTCCGAGAATTGTAACGATCCCGCCGTTGCTCTTACGCCGCAGCAGACCTCTGATGCATTCGCGGGCAACGCGCTGGCCCATCCCGTCATTGATGCGGCGCCCCGCCAGAATAACTTCAGGATGATACCCTGCCCGCTCCGCACGATAGGTCAGGTAGTAGGGGTCGACGCCGATGCAGTGTCCGCCGACGAGACCCGGCTGAAACGGCATGAAATTCCATTTGGTGCGCGCTGCGGCCAGCACGTCGCCGGTGTCGATGTTCAGAGCCTGGAAGATCAACGACAGCTCGTTCATGAACGCGATATTCAGATCGCGCTGCGTATTCTCGATCACCTTGGCAGCTTCCGCGACCTTGATGGACGGTGCGCGGTGAATGCCTGCAGTCACAACCGACCCATAGACGTCGGCGACGATGTCGAGGGTTGGCGCGTCCTGCGCCGACACCACTTTCATGATGGTCTCGAAGCGGTGCTGCTTATCACCGGGGTTGATACGCTCGGGCGAGTAGCCGACCTTGAAATCATCTCCTGCCTTGAGGCCGGATGCTTTCTCCAGAAGCGGCACGCATTCGTCTTCGACAGCGCCCGGATAAACGGTCGATTCATAGACGACGATATCGCCCTTCTTCAGCACGGTGCCGACCGTGCGTGAGGCAGCGAACATGGCGCCGAGATCGGGCTGGCGCGCTTCATCGATTGGTGTGGGAACCGTCACAATAAAGAAGTCGGACGAGGCCAGCGCACTCACGTCGTGCGTGAACGAGAGCGACGCATGGCGCAGATCGGCGGCCTCGACTTCGTTGGTGCGATCATGAAAATTACACAGTTCAGTGATGCGCCGCTGATCGATATCGAAACCGGTCACCGGAACCCCGGCGCGGGCAAAAGCGGCCGCGACCGGCAATCCGACATAACCCAGTCCAATGACCGCAATTTTGCGCCCGTGTGTCACGCGTTTCCGTCCCCAAGCCTCAACAAGCGTCACCCACGCCAGATGCCCCGAACAAGCCGCCCTCTTTAGCCGCCGTGCGGCGGCGGCGGCAATAGCGGACCTTACCTATTGCCAGAACAGCCCTAAAGCCATACCAAGACGCCTGAAAAGGGCCCTCAAGCGCGGTATTCAGCGCTCCTTGTCAGATATTCAGCAACATTAACCATCGCGGTCCGGAATGCGCGGATTTCTCCTTCTTGCCGCTCGAATACTGGTGTCGGCGGCGCTGCTCTATATCGCGTTTCGCGGCATCAATTTCGCGGCGATCCAGTCCCGCCTGAGCCAGATCAGCCCCGGCTGGTTTCTGCTTGCCGTGCTGGCGACGATCTTCCAGATTTTCCTTGGCGCGCTGCGCTGGCGCGAGATCAGCGCGCGATGCGCCGCACCGCTCGGGACAGGACAGGCCTTCCGTTACAACATGATCGGCGCGTTCTTCAATCAGACGCTGCCGTCCACAATCGGCGGCGACGCGATGCGGCTCTGGCTTGTACGGCACACGGGTGCAGGCTGGCGCGCCGCCACTTACTCAGTTCTCGTCGACCGCGCCATCGGTCTGATCGCGCTTGCGCTGATCGTGGTCGCGAGCCTGCCGTGGAGTTACGACCTGATCGGCAGCCCGCGCGGACGCCTCGCGCTGCTGCTGGTCGACGTTGCCGCAATCTCGGCCGGCCTCGGCTTTCTCGTTTACGGCGCGCTGCGCTGGAACTGGCTCAAGAAGCTCTGGCCGCTGCGCCACATCCATGCCTGCGCGGTGATCGCCAATCAGGTGATCTTCAACCGCAGCAGCGGACCGAAAGTTGCCGTCCTCTCATTAATGATTCATGTGATGGCGGTGGTGATCGCATGGTGCGCGGTCCGCTCCATTGCGGCCCCGGCGGCCTTCGAGCAATTGTTCCTGCTGGTGCCGCCGATCATGCTGATCACCATGCTGCCGATTTCGATCGCCGGTTGGGGCGTGCGCGAGGCGACGATGATGGTTGCGTTCGGCTATGCCGGTCTCGCCCCCACCGACGGCACCGTGGTGTCGCTGCTGTTCGGCGCATCTTCCTTCGTCGTCGGCGCCATCGGCGGATTGGTCTGGATCTTGAGCGCCGAGAAGACGTCCGAGATATCTCATGCCGTTCCCGAGGGCGAATAACCGCTTGTGGCCACGGCTGCGACGCCGGCGCCGAGGCCTTCGGATCAGCGTCTTCTGTTCAAGTTGCTCTTCGCCGCCCTCGCCGTGCGCTGCTGGCAATTCAGAGCGTACGAAGATCACCGCGCATAATGAATTTCGAGTTGGATAGATGAAAACCGTCCACAAAATTGCCCTTGCCCGAGCAGCTTACAAGGTCGTTCACCGCGCCCGCGCAGCCATGGGTCTCTCAGACTCATGTATCGTGATCCGTGATGGCGTGAAATATGAACTCGACCTATCCCAAGGCATCGATTTCGCGATTTTCCTTGGCAATCTGTTTGAACCAGGAACACGCAATGCGCTTCGAAAACTGGTGAAGCCATCCGCTCTGGTTCTCGATATCGGCGCCAACATCGGCGTGCACTCGCTTTTGCTGGCGCAACTTGTGGGGCCGTCCGGCCGCGTGCTGTGTTTTGAGCCGACTGACTTTGCGTTTGCAAAACTATCGCGGAATCTGGAATTGAATCCCGATCTCGCCGGCCGCGTGACACCGTTTCACTGCTTTCTTGCTGAGAAGGATGATGCTGAAGTGCCCGAGACGATCTATTCTAGCTGGCCGCTTAGCCCGCAAAACGGGCTGCATGCCAAACATCTCGGTCAGGCTATGCCGACAAATATCGCACGAGCTCGCAGTATCGATGGCGTGCTCGCCGCACTCGCCAATCCAGCTGTTCAACTCATCAAGATGGACGTGGATGGATTCGAAACCGAAGTCCTGCGGGGCTGCTCGGCGCTGCTGCGCAACAGTCGTCCAACGTTCCTGATGGAGCTGTCGCCCTATGTTCTCGACGAGCGCGGCTCATCGCTCGAGGAACTCTTGTCCTATTTTGCTCCCAACGGATACCGGTTCTACCATGAGCGTAACGAACGCCTGCTCTCTTCCTCGCCCGAAGACCTCCGCCAACTTGTCGGCGACGGCGCGAGCATCAATGTGATTGCACGCGCTGACAGCTAATATCTGTCAGCGTTTAGGCGGAAGATCGCACCACGGCAGTGGCAGGCGAGGCAAGTAGTGCTGGTTCCACTCGCAGATGGCTTCCGGCCCCGTTCGCTTCAAAACCAGCTTGGCAGGCTCTGCCTGACTTATTCCAACATGGAGAACGATAAGCACAACGCCGACCGGATACGCCCACTTGCGAAATCTCAGGTCAGCCATTCGTTCAAGCAGCACCATGCCGGCGAGAATGATTAAAGGGTCGGTCAGTATGAAATATTCGGCCTTCAGTCCACGACGGATACCGAGCGCGTCGATTCCAATCGCCGACAGCATCAGCAATCCGGCCTGCAGCGCGGCATGCCGCTCTCCCCGCCTCCACGCGTAAATGATCCCGGGCAAAATCAGCCAGGTCAGAAACACCGTTGGACGCGGCGACGAAAACAATATGAACGTGTAACGCCGCAAAACACTCATCACCCCCGATATCAGCAGGCTGATTGCCGCGAACGGGCCGCCTCCACCGGCCGCCGATATGGCTTGGGGATCGGCAAAAACCAGCATCTCTTCAAGCGGATTCAAAACGATAAAGACATTGCTGGCATCGAAATCGATATAGAGCGCGAGAAGCGCGAGCGAAGCTCCGGCTATCACGGCCAAGATCGCCGCGAGAGTCTCGGACGGTTCAACGCGCCACAGCCTTGCAAAGGCAAGCATGCAGAGACCCGTCCAGATAAGCAGGCCGATCTGATAGACGCCGAACCTGCCCAGAAGCAGAGGGCGGAGTGTACTCACCTCCGTATTTGCCGGATTGAATCCAATCGCTATCAAAGGCCAGGCGGCATAAACCAGCACAGCCGCGAGACATGCCGCTCCAAGGACGGCGAACCATGCGCGCGGTGAATGGCCCCAGAATGGCGCGCTTAATCCTGACGCAGAACCGAATGGGAGAATCAGAAATGGCAGCGCTGCAACAAGCAGAACTGCATGGATCTTGTTCTCGATAGCCAGCAAGCAAAGCATCGCGGCGAGACCCACCACGGCCGGGCGCCAATTCGTTCCGCGCCGCGCCACGATGATCAGGATCATCAGGGCGAATGCAAAAACGCATCCCGAGATCATTTCGCTGCGCAGCGCACGCATGTGGACGGCAATGCCACCCGAGAATGCGAACGCAAACGTTCCCAGCAATGCCAGCCGCCAGTCCTTCACCAGCAACCGCGCGAGGCCGGCGAAAACAAGGACAAAGGCTGTCGCTGTCAGCCACGCAACGATACGCGCCGCCCGAATTACTGACGTCATCGCGGCATCGAAAGCCGGGCCATTGGATGCGGATGGCATCGCGGAGAGCGAAGACGTATCGAGCAGTCCGATAAAATGCAGAAACTGGAACCACCGATTTACGGACAGAATAGTGAAATAGGCTGGATGGGGAAAAAAGACGTATCGGCCATCGTTCAGCGAGAGCGCGCTGTACGTAATCATGAAATCCATATCGGCATTGCGCCAGTAGACGAGGAAATATCCTGCGAGCAGGAATGAGGCTGTCAGCAGCACAAGGATGACGCCCAATCCGCCCCACCAGCCGAACGGCGTCAGTCTCGCAAAAGCATCGATTCCCGCGTCTTGATCGACTGGCGGCGCAGGTTTCAGACTCGTGGAAGATACCGCCATACATCCTCTAATCGAAATCATCCGCCGGAACGGCCCGGCCAGAGCAACCGCCAACAGGCGTCCAGGGCCAGTGCACCGCTCCTAGATTGCCTTGATTTTGAAGAACGCGAAAACAACCATACGCAGCAACATCACACCATGGCGAAAGCGAGAGATTTGCGTTTCACCGTAGGCGCGAGCAGCATACCGGATGGGCATGTCGACGGATTTCAAGTTAAGTTTTGAGGAGCCGAAGATAAGATCGAAGTCGCCGAACGGATCAAAGTCACCGAAATATGCCTTGCCGGCGCGCAACCGATAGTAATCGGAGCGCCGCATCACCTTGGTCCCGCAGAGGGTGTCGGTGTAGCGCTGATTCAGCAGCCACGAGAACAAATAGGAAAATATCTTGTTCGCGATCAGGTTGAGAAAGCGCATGGCGTCATCCTCAAGCGGGTAAACGAGGCGCGAGCCGTTGATAAATTCACCCTTCCCCGATTTGATCGCCTCCCAGAATTTCGGCAACTGCTCGGGCGGCATGGTGAGGTCGGCGTCGAGGATCATCAAGACATCGCCACGTGCCACATCGTAGGCTGTGAACACGGCGTCCGCCTTGCCCTTGCCGGGCTGGCGCATCAGCTTGATGTCCTTGTCCGGATACGCCGCCTTGACGCGTTCCATTTCTTCGAAAGTACCGTCCTTGCTGTGACCTTCGATGAAGATAATTTCGATGTCATCGCAGAACTGCGGCAGCCGCTGCACCGCAGGCTCGATGTTTCCACGTTCATTGCGCGCGGGAATCACGACTGTCGCCGATTTGAGATCCTCGCCTGCCGCTAGTAACGACCGGCAAACAGAATAATGACGCAAAGCGAAAAAACGAAACCCGGGAAGAATGCTGATAAACCTGTTAATCAGGCGCCCCACTCCAAGGAGCGAAACAGGCATCAAAACTCGTTGCTCACCCTTCACCTGATCGAAGTTCGCGAGATTTTGTAGTCCCTGAATATCAGCCGCCGAAAGCACGTTCTGTTCCGGAGCAGGCATGCGTTGCCCGATCCATTCCGCGAATCTGAGGACGGGCTGCCACAAATGCGAGAAGTGCCCGATAATAGTGCGCGTCTCGCGCGTGCAAAGCGGATGAAGCTGTTCGAGAAACTTCTGGCAATCGTCGAGCGATCCGATGGTATCCAGCACCAGAATGTAGTCGAAGGGACCCTTTACCGACGCGATCGTGGCGGGATCCTCAGCGTCGCCAACGACAAATGTCAGATCTGGATGCCGCTCGCGAGCGATGCCAACCAGCGCAGGGCTGAAATCAATGCCCACGCCATGGGCAGGCTTGAGCGCTGCGAGCGTGTCGCCGATGCCGCATCCGATTTCAAGAACGCGCGCATTCTTCGGAATCAGGAACCGCAGATAGGCTTCATCCTCACCATGAAAAAATGAAGCTTTGCTCCGCCACTCGGGGCGCGAGGCTGCATATTCCTCCGAATGAGCGAAGATCGCCTGCTTGTGGGCAGAACCAGAAACTATCGACATTTTACTGCATGAAATCCAGAGATGACAAAGCCTGTAAAAGGCCCTTTTCGGGCGAACTTATGCGCTGACAATCGGGTTTTCACAAGCTTCGTAATGGCCAATTTGGTCCGATTGGCGCCGCTTTTGCAGTTTGCGTCGGCAGCCAATATTTCGCTATAAGCCGGTGCGTAACCGCGATTTATCGCCATGACTAGATCAGGTCGAGACCGGCTTTCGATGATTGCCCAAGCACACATTCTGCGTCGGCTGCCGGCCCCATAACCATGTGTGGAATCGCGGGCTTCGTCGCCAACCCGGCGCACCGATCAGCAGCCGACAAAATGAGAGCCGTCGCGAAAGCGATGGATTTCAGTCTGGAACATCGTGGCCCCGATGGCCACGATGTCTGGATCGACGACGATGCTGGAATTGCCCTGGTTCACAGGCGGCTCGCGATCGTCGATCTCTCGCCGGCCGGCCACCAGCCAATGCACTCCGCCGATGGGCGTTACATCATCAGCTACAATGGCGAGGTGTATAGCCATCGGGCGATACGCGCGGACCTCGAAGCAGCCGGCCATCAATTCCGCGGCCACTCGGACACCGAAGTCATCCTCGAGGCGGTCGCTGAGTATGGCATCGCCGCCACCGCCTCCCGGCTTATCGGGATGTTCGCGTTTGCCATCTGGGACAGGAAAGACCGCACCCTGACTCTTGTGCGCGACCGGCTAGGCATCAAGCCGGTCTACTGGATGCACACCGCTGGACTGTTCGCCTTCGCTTCGGAGCTGAAGGCGCTGCGCCAGCATCCGGACTGGACACCGCGCATCAGATCCGACGCTGTCGCCTCATTCATGCGGCACAACTACATCCCGGCTCCGCACACCGTTTATGAAGGCGTGTTCAAGCTGGAGCCCGGCACAATTCTGACATTGCCGTGGGGCGGAAAGCCGAAGCTGGAAAAGTTCTGGGACGCCAGAAAAATCGCGATCGAGGGCGTCCAAAATCCCCTGAAGGAAACTGATGCAGCGCTCACGGACCGCCTTGAAGCCCTGCTCATCGACGCCGTCGGAAAACGAATGATGGCGGATGTTCCGCTTGGTGCGTTCCTTTCCGGAGGCATCGATTCATCGACAGTCGTTGCGCTGATGAAGGCCGCCAATTCCGGCCCGGTGAAGACATTTTCGATTGGTTTCGAGCAGGCCGCATTCAATGAAGCGCCGCACGCCGCTGCAATTGCACGTCACCTTGGAACGGATCATACCGAACTCACGGTGACTGCGCGCGAGGCGCTGGATGTCGTGCCGAAGCTGGCGGACATGTTCGACGAGCCGTTCGCGGACTCCTCCCAGATTCCGACCTATCTCGTTTCCGCCATGACCCGCAAACACGTCACCGTTGCGCTGTCTGGCGACGGCGGAGACGAACTCTTTGCGGGATATAATCGTTACCAGCTGACCTCTCGTTCATGGCAAGCGCTTTCGCTCATGCCGGAATTCGCACGCAACGGTGTAGCTGCCGCGTTGACCTCTCAACCGACCGAGCGCTGGGACAGGCTCTCGAAAGTCCTTCCTCGCAGCCTCACACCGCCACAACTCGGCGACAAGATTCACAAGGTTGCATCCGTACTGAAGCTCCGTGATGCGGACGCTCTTTACCGCCGCCTTGTCAGCCACTGGGAGCCAAGCGCTCTTATGGCGGGAACTGAAGAAACCCGTGGCATCCTTTGGGATGAATCGGTGAGGAAGGATTTTCCGGATCTGCTGGACAGAATGCAGTTCCTCGATCTCGTGACCTATTTGCCAGACGACATCCTCACGAAAGTCGACCGTTGCAGCATGGCGATCGCGCTTGAGGCGCGAGTCCCCCTGCTCGATCATCGCGTTGTCGAACTCGCCTGGCGCCTGCCTCATTCTGTGAAAATCCGGGGCGGCGTCACAAAATGGCTCCTGCGGCAGGTGCTTTACCGGCATGTTCCTCGTGAACTCGTTGAACGCCCCAAAATGGGTTTCGGCGTTCCGCTTGCGGAATGGTTGCGGGGACCGCTGCGCGATTGGGCGGAGAACCTGCTGTCGGAACAGCGGCTGGCGGAAACCGGTCTTTTCGATGTCGCCCTGGTTCGGCGCTACTGGCACGACCATCTGTCCGGCGCCAGAAACTGGCAGTATCTGCTTTGGGATCTGCTGATGTTCGAAAGCTGGCGGGAACGCTGGGGCTGAGCTTTCGATCAGACAGTCTTGTAACGCACCTCGGGAATGTTGCGCGGCAGCGCTCCCTGCATTAATCCGCGATACAGGGCTTCATACTTTTCTGCACATGTATGCGACAGAAAATGCGCCTCAATGCGCTTGAGGCCAGCATCACCGTAACGCTGGCGCAATGCTGGATCACCCGCAAGCTGAACAATCGCTTCCGCGAACGATGCGGGATCATGCGGACTGACGACCAAGCCGGTGTCGCCATCGACGACCGCCTCGGTATTGCCTCCGACGTTCGTCACAATCATCGGAAGGCCGGCTGCCATCCCTTCGAGGATCGTATTCGAAAAACCTTCCTGGTGCGAACTCAGCAATCCGACATCGCTCGCCGACATCAAACCGGCGACATCCGAGCGAAGTCCGAGAAACGAGATGTGCTTGTCGATGTTCAGTTGGCTGGCAACCGCTCGCAGTTCGGGTTCAATGCCATCGTCCCGCCCGACGACAAGAAGATGCCAGGGCTGAGCGATCCGGTCATGCGCGAGGCTGAAAGCCTTGATGAGATCCAGATGTCCCTTGTAAGGGATAAGATTGGCAACAATGACAAATACCAATGTCTTGTCGTCAAGCCCGAGCGAAGATCGAACAGCGATGCGATTGCCGGCACTCTGCGGAATTTCAATTCCGTTGTAGATGAGGCCAAGCCTGTCTTCAGGGACGCCTTCTTCGTCGCGCAACTGACGGACGACCGCCATGGAGTTTCCGAGGATGGCAGTCATCCCGCCGTGAAGTTTCATCTCCAGCCAGCGCATCATCGGGTAACCACGCTGATAGACGTTGAGGCTTCTGCGGCTCATGACCCGGATTTTTACGCGCGCCAGACCGGCGGCGACCGCACCGATCAAATATGCCGCGGGCAGAAAAAAATGCACAATCCTCGGTCGCGTTCGCAGCATCACGTAGGTGAGATGGACCGCCGCAAGCGCCGATCGCATTGCACGAGATATGGACGACCCTTCGGAACCGGCGCGGCTCCCAGGAGGGACAAAAACGGTGACGCCGCCCTCCTCCAGCACCCCGCGGAGAGGGCCATCCCCGGCCAAGCTGTAAACGCAGACGCCGTGCCCCCTGCCGACCAGGGCGCGCCCTACAAGCGACAAATGGCGCTCCGCTCCCCCGATGCCGAGGTTGCTAATAACGTACAGGACTTCAGGCATTTCGGGCGATTTCAAGGGTCCGCGGGGCATACCTCTTTGTACTGGATCAGGCATGCTTAAGTCGATAATGAGAGTGAACTAATCCAATAAAGACATGTACTTCGGGCTGCCCAGGCGTTACTTGCCACTCTATCAGATAGCTACGGAATCCATCCCGAAACCTGCTTCCTCTACATCCCAACCGCAAAATCAATCAATCCGCGCATGTTGTCAGACGAATTCAGATTTAAGCTGCTGGTGAAGCTGGGCTCGCTTATTTTTAGGCAGTACCCCTTCAAGTGGTCACAGCTCGACTGGCTGAGAGACCCTTGGTTCGGCAGTTACCTTGAGAAATTCGGTGAAGAACGCGGGTTCAATAAAGAACGCCGCTGGATACTTCGAGAACTCATGAGACTAGTTGAGATAGTCCCGGGAGATACAGCGGAATGTGGTGCCTTCGAAGGTGCCGGGTCATATCTCATTTGCCATGCAAACGCAGCAAACTCCAATTTCAATCGGGTCCACCATGTATTCGATTCGTTTGAGGGTCTCTCAACACCTGCGGCTATAGATGGTGTCTATTGGCATAAGGGAGACATGTCGCGAGGCGAAGAGATCGTTCGAAAAAATCTAACCGAATTTACCGCATATGAACTTCACAAAGGATGGATTCCTGAGCGCTTCAACGACGTGAAGGAAAAACACTTTGCGTTTGTTCACATTGATGTGGATCTGTACCAGCCTACCTTGGATAGCATGAGCTTCTTCTACCAGCGCATGAACCCAGGCGGTATCATTGTTTGCGATGACTATGGCTTCACCACTTGCCCTGGCGCGACAAGAGCCGTGAACGAAACACTTAAGAACAAGCCAGAGAAAATGATTGCTCTGCCGGACGGCGGCGGATTTCTAATCAAGGGCATATCCACAAGCAGCCGTGGAGCGCTTGATACCTGATGAGTGCCAAATTCATCTTCGGATCATCGGCGGGTTACCTGGCAGTTACTATAGCCGACAATGCGGCCAGGCTCCTGTTGCTCCCCTGGATGACTCGTATTTTGACCCCTGCTGACTACGGGGTCATGCTGCTTATCGGTAACGGTGCCGCTTTGATCAATTTATTGTTCGGCTTCGGTTTGGCACAGGCACTGCCAACGCTATTCAGCAATGCTGAAACGGACAACTCCCGCCGTGCTATCAGCACTACAATCATCCTGTCGATCGGCGGCATACTTTCTACCTTGTACCTAGCGACCGCACTGCTTTCGCGCGAAATATCCGTATTCTTTCTTCACACCCCTTCATACAGCGGCGTTATCGCTCTGGGCGCGCTGTCCGCTTTTCTGAACGCTTGGTCACTTTGCCTTGTCTTCATTGTTCGTTTGGTCGAGAAGCATAAGCTTTACCCGATGGTGCAAGTGCCGGCTTTGATTCTACAGGTCGGCTTGCTCGGCTGGTTTATCGCTTCCGCCTCATTGACTATTAAGAGCCAGTATGTCGCGACCGCCCTTGCGGGGCTGTTTACAACGGCTGCATATGTGGTGACCTTGAGGCACTGGTTAACTGGCGGCTTTCAAGTGAATAAGCTTGCCGAAGCAGCTCGTATAGGCTTGCAAATGCTGCCTTGGCAGATCGCGGTACTATTAACGACAAGTTCTGCGGCATTCTTTTTGACACGAGCGGGCCACGTCAATGATAGCGGCCTGTTTGCAGTTGCTTCCGGAGCCGCTGGACTCCTCGTACTCGTATCAAGCAATTTCGAGGGCGTATGGACGCCGTTTGTCCTGCGACGCAAAGACGAACCTGACATTGCTAAAACTCAAATTCGTATTTTTTCGCTTTATTCAGCGACACTATTGATGACCGCAGCAATGCTTTGCGTGTTTGCCCACGAACTGTTTATTGTTCTGGCGGGGCCAGCTTTTCGCAGCGGATATCTTTTTGTACCCGGGTTGGCGATTGCCTACTGTTTGTTCTGCTTTGTAACCGGATTTTCTCAGGGGCTGCAGGCGAGGCAACGCACAATCCATTATGCATGGATCGGAGCGATCGCGTCCGCAGCATTCCTTGCGACTGCTCTTTCTCTGACCCCTAGCCTCGGTGCATGGGGAATCATTGCAGCCATGATTGTAAGCTTTTTTGTCATGCTCGTTTTGCTGCAGTTGGCCTCCGCGCGCCTCATGCCGGTCACTTATCCTTGGAGCCGCCACGGGTTAATGTGGGTCGTCGCAGCTGGCATAGTCGCTTGCGTTTTTCAGCTCGAAATCGGCTGGGCCAGCACTGCGGCAAAGCTTCTGGCTTTGATAGGCGTCGCAGCGCTGCCGTTTTTATTCGGGGCTATCCGCATTTCCGACTTACACATGGCGAAGTCCCTCCTGCTTCCTATCCGCTAAACAAACACCTATTGGAACTCCCTATGCCCTTCACACCTCACGAAATCGAATGGACCGCAGAGAAATCGAAGCGGCTGTGGGACTATTACGGGTCCAATCCGAAATATGCCGAAAATTTCTTCGGCTTCATGGCCGGCAATATGGTCGCAAAGCGACTCTTCGCTTCGATCTCTGCACCTGAAGATGCACGCTTGCTGGATTTCAGTTGCGGCCCCGGCGATGTTATTGCTGCCTGCCTCCCATTAATGCGAGGCACTCAAGAGATGTATGCAACAGATTTCTCCGACACGTACGTGCGGCACGTTGCAGATCGATTCAAGGATGAGCCTCGGTTCAAGGGCTCCGTTCTGACGCAATCGTTGCCCACGTCCTACCCCGACGGCTTCTTCGATGTCGTCATTGCCACGGAGGTTATCGAACATCTGCTCGATTCCGAACTGGACGGAATGCTCGCCGAGTGCCACAGGCTGCTTAAGCCCGGGGGGCAGGTGTTCTTTACAACACCTAACAACGAAGATTATGACGCTTCTAAAATCCTTTGTCCCGAATGCGGCTGTACTTTTCATCGATGGCAGCATGTCAGGGTATGGACTGCCGGAACGCTCGCAGTGCGGGTGGAGCAAGCGGGATTCGTAACGCGCATAGTCAAACCGGTCGCCTGGCAGCGATGGCTCGGCAAACTGCGCTCACTGGCCGTTAATCGCCGAATAGTGAAAGGCGGTCTTGTTTACGTGGGTGAGCGAGCTCCCTAAGTGCCAGCATCCATCCTCCCCCAAACTACACGAGAGCGCCCTTTACGAGTGGCTTGTGTGATCGCAGGCATGCAAGCCGGCGGCGCCGAGCGGGTTATGGCCCAGCTTTGCAATCATCTTGCCAAGAAAGGCCATGAGGTAGCGCTCGTTACATTGAGCCCGGCTTCTGAGATATCGTTCTACGATGTTTCCAGCGCAGTGCAACGATGCCCTCTCGGCCGTTTCGTCGAAGGCTCAGGTGTCGCCAGAATTGTCAGAGTCGTGGCCTGGATAGCGGCGCTGCGGCGGACCATCGCCGCCCTCCGGCCCGACGTTGTGATATCGTTTGTTGACCTCACAAATGTCATGGTGCTTTTGGCTATCCGCGGCCTCAAAATTCCCGTGATCGTTTCCGAACGCATCGATCCGACAGCGCATTCGTATCGCCTGTCTTGGCTCGATCGAGCGCTCCGCCGCCTGACATATCCCTATGCGGCCCGGATTGTCGTTCAAACACGCCGCGCGGCGAGATTCTTTGAGCACTCACCCACGGGTAAGATCGTCACGATTCCGAATCCTGTACCGTTCGCCAACGTGGCTTCATATCCCGATCGCGTGTCACCTGAAGGCCGGTTTCGAATTATCGGTATTGGCAGACTCGATCACCAGAAAGGGTTCGATATTCTGATCGACAGCTTTGCAACACTTGCGACCAGATTTCCCGACTGGGACGTTGTGATTTTTGGACAGGGGCCGGACCGTCCCACGCTGCTCGACCGCATTGCATTCCATGGACTGGACGGTCGAATAAAGCTGATGGGAATATCACGCGATATCGCCGGCGAGACAGCGCGCTCTCATATCTTGGCATTTCCGTCTCGTTACGAAGGCTTTCCAAATGCCCTTGCCGAGGCTATGGCTGTCGGCCTTCCGACGGTAGCCTTCGAGGACGTGAGTGGCGTTGAAGACCTCGTCGTTTCCGGCGAAAGCGGTATTCTTGTTCGCTCGGTTCAACTCGTGTCAGGAAATTCCAACGAATTGTTTGCGGAAGCGCTCGCTCAACTCATGACCGCACCGCAGTTGAGGCTAAAAATGGGACAAGCAGCAAAGACTCGCGCCGAGACCTTCCAACCTGAAATCGTGTTCAGACAATGGGATCGGCTTATCGCAACTGTGCCTTATCATCGATGACATTATCCATGTTGTGCCGTTCGCGCTTTGCCGCGCTGAACTAAAAGGACTACTGTATGTCAAATGAACATCTCAAAAAGGTCGATACACATTTCGCGTTCGGCAAGAATTGGGCTTCCTACTCGAAGCTGATCGATGAACCGCAGATTGAACAAGCAAAGAAGGGCTTGCTGAAGCTAATCCCAGCGGAAGAGTTTGAAGGTCGCTCTTTTCTGGATATCGGATGTGGGTCTGGCCTTCATGCTTTAGCTGCTGCTCGGTTAGGCGCCGGTCGGATTGTTGGTGTGGATATCGACCCAGACAGCGTGAATACAGCCAAGAACGTACTTTCAAGTCGAAATCTGGAAACTCCTTGGCTTATCGAAAATACCAGTGTCTTTGACCTTGATCCGAAAGTTCTGGGGACATTCGACATCGTGTATTCGTGGGGAGTTTTGCACCATACCGGAAGTATGTGGGAGGCCGTTAACAAAGCCGCCGCAATGGTCGCACCAAACGGACTGCTAGCCCTTGCACTCTATCGTACCACATACATGGACGCGTTCTGGAAATTTGAGAAGCGCCTTTATTCTGGTGCACCTATCTTCGTTCAGAAATTTCTCAAAAGTGGCTACGTAGGAGCGTTCCGGCTGGCTAGCCTCATCAGAGGAGGAGAAGATTTTCAGACTTATGTTGCAAACTATAAATCCAGCCGAGGCATGGATTTTGATCACGACGTCCATGATTGGCTGGGAGGATACCCATACGAAACGACACTTGCCGCGGAGGTTGACCGTCGGATGATCGATCTTGGTTTCAAAGCAGAGCGGATCTTTGCTCGGTCTAAAACCAGCGGAATACTCGGATCAGGATGCGACGAATACGTGTATCGGTTGCAGAAATAATCTGACTCCGATCAGGCCTAACAGGTTCGCTATGCTTGGTCTCCGTACACGACTGTAAACAAAAAGTATGACGCTGCGCGCGCAAAAGCTCCTTTACGTCGTGACCGAGGACAAGGCGTTCCTGTCCCATCGGCTTCCCATGGCTCGTGCGGCACGTGAGGCGGGTTTTGACGTTCACGTGGCAACGTCGGTTGGACCTGCCGCGGGGGCCATACGCGCCGAAGGTTTCACCATCCATCCCATGCCGCTGCGGCGAGGCGGATTGTCTCCTTTGGGAGCCATCTCGACCATTCAGGCGCTTCGCAAGATCAAGCGCGAACTCGCCCCCGCGATTGTGCACCATGTCGGCATGCAGATCTGCGTGCTCGGCGGCATTTCGTCGCTTGGAATGACGACGCCGCAGATCAATGCGATGACCGGTCTCGGCTACGCGTTTACCTCGGCGACGGCTCAAGCGCTTCTGCTTCGTATCGTCATCGCGGTCGCGTTGCGATTTCTGCTCAACCGGGATCACGCGGTCTTTCTCGTTCAAAATCCCGACGACCGCACGGCGCTGGAAACAATCGGGATCGATCATCATCGCCTCGCGCGCATTCCTGGCTCCGGCGTCGATACCGACAAGCTGACGCCGCTGCCGGAACCCGACGGCCCGATCACCGTGGGATTTGCGGGGCGCCTCCTGACCAGCAAGGGCATTCGCGCGCTGGTTGCCGCACACAGGATTCTGCGGACTCAGGGCATGGATATTCGGCTCCTGATCGCGGGAACTCCCGATCCCGCCAATCCCGATTCGGTGACGTTAGAGGAGGCGCAGCAATGGAACCGTGAGCCGGGCATTAAGTGGCTGGGCCAGGTCGGCGACATTGCTTCACTGTGGAGAGACTCTCATATCGCGGCCCTTCCGTCCCACCGCGAGGGCCTGCCGAAAAGTCTGCTTGAAGCTGCCGCCTGCGGCCGGCCGATGGTTGCCACCGACGCCCCCGGTTGCCGGGAGATCGTGATACACGAAAAAACGGGCTTGCTGGTGCCGATCGAGGATCCGCAGGCGCTGGCCAAAGCCATAGGTGAACTGGCCGCATCCCAAGAGTTGAGGACCCGCTATGGCGCGGCGGCCCGGCAACTCGTCGTTGATGAGATGTCCGCTCAGGCGATCGGAGCGGCAACGGTCGCCCTCTATGAAGAGCAGTTGCAGCGCATTCGCTAGCTTCAATCCCTGCCGACGCTGTGCGCGCTACCGTTGTTCCAGCGGCGCGAAGTTACGCGCTTCGCATTTGTCATTGATGACGGCAGGCCGCCAGTTAGCAACCGCTTCGCCTTTCAGGAAAAACGTGAAGTAACGAATCTCATTGCCGAAGTTCGCGCGCGAGCAAACGGTCCATCTTTCCGGACCCGACTGCGCCTCATTCGGCCCGACATTGGAAACTTCCGAAGCACCGACCAGCTTCATCGATTGCGTAATGCGCTGGATCTCTCCGACGATGACCCGCAGTTGCCGGGAATCCGGCTGGGGGTCCGCCTGAACGGAATCCTGCACATCGAAGAAGAAGGTACACCCGCTGAGCAGCACAGCCGCGAGCAGCATTTGAAGCAACCGAATAGCCACCAAGCTACCCACTCCCAGACTGTCCGGGGCGCATTACTATCGCTTCGGCGTGCCGGTGAAAAGCGGGATCCGGGACTTGAAAAAACGCCGCGGCGGACAGGCACCGCCCCGTTCGATGATTTTCCGGACCAGCGGTATGCCCGGAGGACGTTGTCACCCCTTCCGAGTTTGATTAAACACTCCGCAAGCCCAAGCGCCGATATATCTTCGCGTCGGCAGCCACGTGAGAGTTCATGACCGATCGTCCGCCCAGCAATATCGACCCCGCAGTTGCCGCCGGATTCGGCCATGAATGGTCGACCTTCCGTCAGGGGGAGGACGCATTTTCCGCGGACGACAGGGCGGCCATTTTTGAATGCTATTTTCACATCTTTCCCTGGGACCGCCTGCCGGCCAGCGCCGTCGGCATGGATGTCGGATGCGGCAGCGGCCGATGGTCCGTCATGGTGGCGCCGCGCGTCGGACACCTCCACCTTCTCGACGCAAGCGCCGACGCGCTGAATGTCGCGCGGACAAATCTGGCCGCGGCGAAGAACGTGAGTTTTCATCACGCCAGCGTTGGAGAACTTCCCCTGCCCGACGGTTCGCTTGACTTCGCGTTCTCGCTGGGTGTGCTGCATCATGTTCCCGACACCCAGGCCGCGATTTCCGAGATCTCGACAAAACTCAAACCCGGCGCGCCTTTCCTGATCTACCTTTACTACGCGCTCGACAACCGGCCGGCCTGGTATCGCGCGCTCTGGAAATTCAGCAACATCTTCCGCGTCGTGATTTCAAGCCTTCCGGAAAAGCCGCGCCTCTGGATCAGTCAGATCATTGCTGTGTTCGTTTACTGGCCGCTGGCCCGGCTTGCCGCGCTCGTCGAACGGCTCGGATTTTCCGCCGCGGCGCTGCCGCTGGAATCCTACAAGCACCGCGCGTTCTACGTGATGAGAACCGACGCATATGACCGGTTCTGCACCCGCCTCGAACAACGCTTCACACGCGTGCAGATTGGCGACATGCTGACGACCGCCGGATTTCAGGACATTCGTTTCTCGGAGCGCGTACCTTACTGGTGCGCCGTCGGCATCAAGCGCTGACCGGGTGATCCTCATTTCATGAATTCATTGCTGACCATCGCAACCCCGCTAGCAGCCTGCATCATGTGCGCGGGGCTGATTGTCGTGCTGCACCCGTTGCTTGCGCGCTATGCGCTGGCGCGGCCGAACGCACGTTCGTCGCATAGCACACCGACACCACAGGGCGGCGGTGCAGCAGTGATCGCGGCAGTCATCGCGTCGGTCGCGATACCGGCTTCTCTTTTTGGGGCACCGGTAAATTCTTCCCTGTTGGCGATCTTCGCTGCAACCGTGTTGCTCGCCCTGGTCGGCGCCTACGATGACCTGCGGACGATGCCTGTCATGCCTCGTCTTCTGATGCAGGCGGTCGCCGTCGGCATCGTCCTCGCCACGCTTCCGGCTGATCTTCGTCTCGTGCCCCTCCTGCTGGTCTGGGTGGAGCGGTCGCTTATGCTGATCGGCGGACTGTGGTTCGTCAATCTCGTCAACTTCATGGATGGCCTTGACTGGATCACCGTCGCGGAGGTCGTTCCCGTGACGGCCGCGCTGGCGCTGTTTGGGCTCTACGGCGAGCTGTCTTCTGGCCCGACAATCGTTGCACTCGCACTCTGCGGTGCGATGATCGGTTTCGCGCCGTTCAACAAACCCGTCGCGAAGCTGTTTCTCGGCGATGTGGGCAGCCTGCCGATCGGTTTGCTGATGGGATGGTGCCTCATTGAGCTTGCGGGACAAGGCCACCTGATCGCTGCGCTGTTGCTGCCGCTCTACTACCTCGCCGACGCAACGCTCACGCTCGTTCGGCGCCTGCTGAAGGGTGAAGCCGTCTGGCTTGCCCACCGGTCGCATTTCTACCAGCAGGCGACCAACAACGGTTTCAGCGTGACGCAGGTCGTCAGCGAAGTCTTCATTTTGAATGTCGTTCTCGGGGCATTTGCCGCGGTGACGATCTGGCTGAAATCGCCCTACGTCCAGGGGATGACGCTGGCATTGGGCTTAAGCACCGTGGCATTGGTGCTCAGCCGGTTCTCCCGGCAACGGGAACCGCTCGGCTAGATTACGCGGCCCCGCTTTTGAACTCCGGGATCGCGTCCTTCAAGACACCCACAATGACGCTGCGCTGTTCACTGGCCACAGCCTTTTCCAGCGTGGACAGCCACCGTTGCAGCGTGTCGAGCGGCGGCTCGTTGGGACGCGCCGCGACAATGCCGGCGATGCCGATGTCGGCGGTCGGCTCTTCATGGGCAAACAGGATTTCGTTCAGACGCTCGCCCGGCCTGACGCCTGTGAAGACGATCTCGATATCGTAACCCGGCTGAAGCCCGGACAGCCTGATGATGCGTTCGGCAAGATCGACGATCTTCACCGGCTGCCCCATGTTCAGCACATAAACCGACACATCGGGCCGCACGGGATCGAGCGCGTGGGTCGCCGCAGTCACCACGAGGTCGCACGCCTCGCGAATGGTCATGAAGTAGCGGACCATGTCCGGGTGCGTCACGGTCACCGGACCGCCGGCCTCGATCTGCGCCTTGAATTTCGGCACCACCGACCCGTTGGACGCCAGCACGTTGCCGAAGCGGACCGAGATGAGCCGCATCGGCGCCTTGCCGTTTGCCTTGTGCATCAACTCCCGGTCGAGCGCCTGGCAGTACATCTCGGCAAAGCGCTTGGTCAGTCCCAGCATAGACACCGGCTCGATCGCCTTGTCGGTGGAAATCATCACCATCGCCTCAGCGCCGGCGCTCACCGCAGCATCCGCGACATTGACGGTGCCGAAGATATTGGTCTTGACGCCCTCGCCCCAGTCCCGCTCGAGGATCGGGACGTGCTTCAGCGCAGCTGCATGAAAGACAATGCTTGGCTTGAATTCAGCCATGAGATGCGAAATGCGCGCACGGTCGCGAATGTCCGCGATGCGGCCTTCGATAATCGCCGTTGGAAACTTGACCGTCAGGTCTTCCATCACCGCGTGAAGCGCCGGCTCGGCATTCTCGACGATCAGCAGCCGTGACGCGCCGAACGTAACGACGCGGTCGCATATCTCCGATCCGATCGAGCCGCCACCGCCGGTGACGACGACGGACTTGCCCTTCACGAAGCTTTCGAGACGCTGATAATCGATCTTCACGCTCGGCCGCAGCAGCAAATCCTCAACCGCGACCGGTGCGAGACGTGGCGCCTCGCCACTCCCCTCAAGCGACGGCAGACGGCTGACAGTCAGTCCGAGTTTGCGGGCTCGCGTCAGCACCGACTCCGGTGACGCATCGGCCTCGAAAGCGGACGGCATCATGACCAGGCGTTCAAGAGGTCTTTCCCGGCGCGAGAAATCATCGACGATATCGGCGAGGTCATCGATGGCACCGAGCACGGGAATGCCACGGATCGACTGTCCGCGATCGGATACCGAAGGAGACAGTACACCGACCGGCCACATCCGCTTCACCGCACCGCTCTCAATGCCGCGCAGCAACACTTCCGCGTCCGCAGCACGCCCCACCAGCAGCGTCGGAGCGGCATCGAGGCCACGCGCCTGGTTCAGCGTTCGGGTGTAGCGGAAATAGCGATAGGCAATTCGCAGCGCGCCAAGCGAGAAGTTCTGAAGGAACCAGTAGATGATGATCGTCGTCTTGCCGAAAAAGAATGTCCCATAGACGTTCGGCGCGATGAAAATGTAGTCCAGCACCAGCAGCATCAGCGCCAGCACCGTCGATGCCTTGACGATGTTGAAGAAGTCCGGCAGCGAAATGAACCGCCACTTTGTCGTCGTCAGCCTGAAAGTGTAGCAGACGAGAATGCTGAAAATGACGAAGTAAGGCAGGATGTGGAGCAGCAGCGGCAAGCGCTCGGTCAGGCCGCTGCCCTCGAACCGGAGATAGAAACTCGCAACCACCGCGAAGATCGTCGCCAGCACGTCATGGATCACGATCAGCAGATTTCGCCATGTGAGGCGCGGGAATCTGATCCGGGACAAGCCAGCCATAACTATCCCTGCCCCGCAAGCGCATCGGCGTTCTGGGCGCGAGCGATCATGCCGCCAGCAACCCCCACCGCCAGCACGTAAATCCAGCCTTCAGTAAAATCAAACAGGTGGGAGTTGAGCAGCGAACTGAAGAAGTTCTGGACCACAGCCGCAAGGCCGATCCACGCGAACAACCCTTCCTTGCCGATGAAGAGTTTCAGGTGCGAAATCCACATCAGATAGAGAACTATGATTCCGGCGATCCCCCACTGCACCGCCACGTTCAATGTCTGATTGTGCGGATTGGCGATCACTTCGGCTGAAGCGCCTGTCTGGCCGACAGCATCCCGCTCGAACAAGAGTTTGGTTGAACCGGTGCCGTGTCCCAGAATAGGCGCAGCCTCGAAGAACTTCACTGACTTGCGCCAGAATTCTAGCCGCTGCCCGGCCGATGTTGCGGCATGCGACGTGCGATAGGCTTGATATTCGGTAATCGCTTGCTCCACGCGAGAACGCAGGTATGACGACGTATTCCAGGCGAGGGTCGCCGCAATGATGCCGCCTATCACCAATATGACCGCCGTGCGTTTGCTGAAATACATCGCAAGGAAAAGAACGAACAAGATCGGGATGCAAGCCAGCGCGGTCCTTGAATTGGCGACGAAAACCATGTTCGCGACGAAACCTGCGCTCAGCAGCGCAAGCAACAGCGCGATCCTCTTTTGCTGCCGCGACAGCGCATACATCGCCCCGCCAAGAGCACCGAACGCGCACAGTGTGAATTCCTGCCCCTGCGCAATCGTGTTCTTGACCGGGACACCGGGTATTCGTGAGGCATCGAAAGCCAGCCTCGGATCAACGACCATCGCCCACGACGCCAGCATCACCGCGGCACAGGACGCAATGAAGGCCAGCGCAACCCACAGGCCTCTGCCCGACTTCTCGAAATGACGGATGAGAATCGGGATCGCAATCAGCTTGCCAACCGGGTTGACCGCATGCAGGCGCGCAGCCCAAGGAATGTCCGTCGACCACAGCGTGCCGGCAAGGGCCAGCGCAAAAAGTGTGACCGGGAGAAAACAGGCTGGCCGTTTCAGCGTTTCAGAAAAATCCCGTAGCTCGGCTGTGGGAATGAGCAACAGCAGCCATGCCACCGCAAATATCGCAACCAGCGACGTCGACCATGGCAGCGAAGCGGCCATGAGGACGACTGCGACATCGGCCGCCTTTGTCCAGGCGGCTGTGTTGCGCCAAATCGAGGGCGAGACGCCGGTCGCAAGATTGGACGCGTTCGCGGTCATGCCTTGCCTTCTCGCGCCCGTTTGACCAGCGACGTCGTGCTGTGGCCCGGCAGAATGTCGACAAGCACAATCTCGCCGCCGTTGGCGGTGACGATCTCATGGCCGACAACCTGCTCGCGGGTGTAGTCCCCGCCCTTCACAAGAACGCTCGGCTTGATCTGCGTGATCAGTTCCAGCGGCGTGTCCTGTTCGAAGATCACGACCAGGTCGACCGCCTCGAGCGCGGCCAGAACTTCGGCCCGCGCGCGCTCATCCTGCACCGGCCGCTCGGCACCCTTCAAACGCCGCACCGACGCATCGCTGTTGAGACCGACGATCAGGCGGTCGCAGGCGGCGCGCGCCTGTGTCACCACGCGCACATGACCCGGATGCAGAATGTCGAAGCAGCCGTTGGTGAAGCCGACGCGCAATCCCTGTGTGCGCCACTCGGCAAGATGCGCATCAAGGTCCGCAGCGCTTGAAGCGATTTTCTCTTCTGCCGCGAGAGACGCATGCGGCAGGATCTTGCGCCGCAGTTCGGCAAGAGACACCGTTGCCGTGCCCGGCTTGCTGACGGCCACGGAAGCGCCCGCCGCCGCACAGCGCAAGGCCGTTTCCCAGTCCATTCCAGAAGCGAGCGTCACAGCCAGAACCGCAGCCACCGTGTCGCCTGCTCCGGATACGTCGCGAACCTTCGCCGGCTGCGCCGGAACATGGATCAGGGTGCCATCGCGATGGGCCAGCGTCATTCCGTCTTCGCTCTGGGTCACCAGCACGGCCTCGGCGTCGGCGGTCCGCAGCGCCTCGATCGACGCGTCCGCGATATCGGCATCCGACTGGATCCGGCGCCGTGTCGCCTCGGCAAATTCCTTGCGGTTCGGTGTCAGCAGCGTCGCGCCGCGATAGATCGCCAGATTGGCGCTCTTCGGATCGACGATCACCCGCTTGCCGAGCTTGCGCGCGGCGTCGATGATGTTGCGGATCACGCGCGCCGTCAGCACGCCCTTGGCATAATCGGACAGCAACACGATATCGGCGCGAGGCAGCGCGGCCACCACAGCGTCGATCAGCTTGCGTTCGGTGACTTCCGACGCGGGCGCCGACAGTTCCCAGTCCGCCCGCAGCATGTGTGTCGAAAAATGCTCGGAGACAAAACGCACCTTGCGCGTGGTTGGCCGCGCCGGATCGGTCACCAGAATCGGCTCGATCAGCTTTTCCCTGGCGAGTTCTGCTCTCAGGGTCTCGCCGGCAATGTCATTCCCGACCAACCCGACGAAGATACACTTCGCACCAAGGGAGGCGATGTTTCGGGCAACGTTGCCCGCGCCACCAACGTTGATCTCGCTGCGCCGGGCCGCGATCACCGGCGCAGGCGCTTCCGGTGAAATGCGCGAAACCTCGCCATAGACGAATTCGTCCAGCATGAGGTCGCCGACGCAGAGCACCGTCTGGCGGACAATCGCTTGCGACAGCGCGTCAAAATCGAACATGAGAACGCCTGTATCCCTGAAAACGCCTGTATGTCTCTTGCACGATCAGCGGTAGCGATCGGGCCGGTCGAGAAAATCCCTGACATAGCTGCCGACGGCATCTTCGAGCGCCGTGAAGCCGCCATTGTAGCCTGCGCCGCGCAGATGATCGACCTCTGCTTCGGTAAAGTATTGGTAGCTGCCGCGAATTTGTTCGGGCATGTCGATGTATTCGATATTCGGCTTGACGCCGAGCGCGCCATAGGCGGCAAGGATCAGGTCGCGGAAGCTACGCGCCTTGCCGGTGCCGACATTGAAGATGCCGTTCACCGAACGCGTGGCCAGCAGCCACATGATCACGCGCACCACATCATCCACATGAATAAAATCGCGGCGTTGATCGCCGTCGGCAATGCCATCGCGGTGGGATTTGAAGAGCTGCACCACACGGCCGGATTTGACGTCGTCGAAGCGGCGCGCCAGCACGCTCATCATCGTGCCCTTGTGGTATTCATTCGGGCCAAACACATTGAAGAACTTGAGGCCGGCCCACTGCGGCGGCATCTTCCCGCCCTTCGCGGCGCGCTCGATCACGGCCATGTCGAACAGATGCTTGCTCCAGCCGTAGAGATTCATCGGCCGCAGCTTCTTCAGGGCGTCGAGCGAAGCGTCGTCGCGAAATCCCTGCTCGCCGTCGCCATAGGTCGATGCGGACGAGGCGTAGATGAACGGAACGGAATTCGCCGTGCACCAGTCGAGCAGCCGCATCGACAGGCGGAAATTGGTCTCGATCACGAGATCCCCGTCGGTGGCGGTGGTCTCCGAAATCGCGCCGAGATGGATGATGGCGTCGAGCTTGCGGCCGTTCAGCCATTGCATCAGTTCAGCCGGGGGAACCACGTCGGCGAGCTGCCGCTTGGCGAGATTACGCCATTTGCCGTCATTTCCGAGAAAATCGCATACGGCCACATCCGCGCGGCCCGCATCGTTGAGGGCGGCGACGACGTTCGACCCGATAAAACCGGCTCCTCCGGTCACCAACAGCATTGAGGAATCCCGCCCAGTTCACGCTAGTGTCCTCAATCCGAAGTTCGCCTGCTTGTGCGGCGCATTCTCAAGCGAACTTCGGATTCAAAAGGACACTAGAAATCCATGATTCTAGTGTGGTTTTGGTTCGCAAGTCCGCAAATGCACGAGCTGCAGAAACGGCGGACTTGCGAACCACCACACTAGTCACCTTTGCCTCACTCCCGCCCGGCAGGCAACTCACGTCCGGCACTGTGGTGAAGGACGCCAGCCTGCCCGGAGCCGCAAAAACGCATCTGGACGTGGTGCGGGGGACGCGGTAACCGGCTGATCGTCCACAATTCTCCCGGACCCGTAACGATCGACCCGAAACCCTTCAATAAATGAACATAAATTCATTTTTAGGCGATATTGGCGTGACGCCCGACCCCACGGAAACCAGCCCGGTTCTGGTCGTCCCGTACATGTGGATCGGGGATTTCGTGCGTGGCCATACCGTGGTTCGGGTCCTCAAAGAGCGGTGGCCGAACCGGCCGGTCGACCTCCTGGTCACCAGCCTGTGCGCGCCGCTGGTGGATTACATGCCGGGCGTCCGCAAAGGCATCGTCTGGGACCTCCCGCGGGGGCAGCTCGCCCTGAAGAAACAATGGGCGCTGGCCCAGCAGTTCCGGGCCGCCGGCTACGGCACCGCCCTTGTGATGCCGCGGACCTGGAAATCCGCCATTGCGCCGACGCTGGCCGGCATTCCCCAGCGCACGGGATGGGTCGGCGAGGTCCGGTTTGGGCTGATCAACGACTGGCGCTGGGGCGAGCGGAAGATGCCCCGCTTTATCGACAAGAACGCCGCCCTCGCCCTGCCCGCCAACGCCCCGCTGCCGAAGCAATGGCCCGTGCCGCAACTCGTGGTGCCGCCCGCAGAAGTCGCAACCTGGCGGCAGGCCAAAAACCTCGGCCTCGGCGCTGCGGTCGCGCTGGCGCCCGGGTCGGTCGGCGCCTCGAAGCGCTGGACCTACTATGCAGAGGCGGCGCGGATGTTCGCCGAACAGGGCTTTGAGGTCTGGGTGGTCGGCGGACCGGGCGAAAAAGCCATCGCGACCGATATTGTGAATTTCGCAGGACCACGGGTGCGCGATCTCACCGGGACCGACCTGCGCAACGGCATCATGGCGATGGCGGCGGCGAAAACCGTGATCTCCAACGATTCCGGCCTGATGCACATCGCTGCTGCTATCGGCACCCCGGCGATCGGTATTTTCGGCCCGACCAGCCCCTATCACTGGGCGCCGCTGAACGGCCTCGCGGCGACGATCAAGCGCGCCACCGACCTGCCCTGTCAGCCGTGTCATAAACCGGTCTGCACCCAGAACGATCATCACTGCATGCGCGACATCACGGCATCAGAGGTCGTGGAGACTGCGCAGCGCGTGATGGCCAGCGCCCGTTAATCTCGAAAGACGCTCGCACTTGCGCCTCTATCCTGCTGTGACTACCACTGAGGCGAATTCGAACCCACACGGTGACATGTGAGCCAGGACCGGATCGCGGCACATTTTCAAAGTTCGCTCGACGGGCTGACCAAAGCCGTGCGGAGCAACGAGCTTCTCGCGACGACGCATACCATCGCGCGCGTTGTCGCGGATGCTCTGAAGTCCGGCAACAAGCTCCTGCTGGTCGGCAATGGCGGCAGCGCCGCCGACGCCCAGCATATCGCCGCCGAGATCGTCGGCCGCTACAAGCAGGAGCGCGCCGGCTGGGCTGCGATCGCTTTGACAACCGATACATCCGCGCTGACGGCCATCGCCAACGACTACGGTTTCGAGCAGGTGTTCGCGCGGCAGGTGCAGGGACTTGCGAAGCGTGGCGACGTGCTGTTTGCGCTCTCCACATCGGGCCGTTCGCCGAACATCCTCGCCGCGATCAAGTTGGCGCGCGATCTGGGCGTGACGACCGTCGGCTTCACAGGCGCAAAGGGCGAAAGCATGCGCGCCTCCTGCGATCATCTGTTCGTTTCGCCGACCGACGACACGCCCGTGATCCAGCAGGTCCATATGATGGCGATGCACGCAATCTGCGACGAGGTCGAGCAAGTGCTGATCGGCGCGACAAAACCAAAATGATGGCGGACAGCGGCGCGACACCTAAACCAGCGGCGTTCCTCGACCGCGACGGCGTCATCAATCTCGACGACGCCTATGTCGGCACCCGCGACAGACTCCGGTGGATGCCGGGAGTGGCGGATGCGATCAGGAAGCTGAACGAGGCCGATTATTACGTCTTCGTCTTCACCAACCAGTCCGGCATCGCACGCGGCTTTTTCTCAGAGGACGATGTGCGCGCGCTGCACAACTGGATGCGCGATGAACTGGCGCGCGACGGCGCGCGCATCGATGACTTCCGCTATTGCCCGCATCATCCTGACGGAACAGTCACCGGATACGATCACGAGTGCGGCTGGCGCAAGCCGCAGCCCGGCATGATCTTCGATCTGATGAAGCACTGGCAGATCGACAGGGAGCGCAGCTTCGTCATCGGCGACAAGCAACGCGATCTCGATGCGGGCATGGCGGCGGGCATCAAGGGCTATCTGTTTTCGGGAACGGATATTTCGGGATTTGTCGAGAATATCTTGAGCAAGCGCGTCAGCGCTTGAGCGGCAGCTTCTCCGCCGCTTCGATGACCCGCTCGAAAGACGGATAAGCATCCTTCCCGCCGACCACCGTGATCGATCCGTTGCCGACTGGACCTGTCAGGCCGGGATCGGTGGCAAGGAACACCGCGATCAGCGGCACTTCATAGGCCGCGGCCAGATGCAGCAAACCTGTATCGACGCCGACCACCAGCGAAGCATTGGCAATCACTTTCGCCGTCTCATCGAGCGGCAGGCGATCAAGAATGCGGCTTCCCGGAATAGCTTGAGCAAGCCGCTCAGAGCGCAACCGCTCGCGCTCATTGCCCCACGGCAGCACAACCTCAAGGCCCTGCGCGTGCAGCCACTTGCCTGCACCGATCCAGTCGACCTCACGCCATTCCTTCGATGCGCGCGATGTGCCGTGAAACAATACCGCATAACGCGCATCACCACTGCGCGGCGGCTTAATCAGCCCGTAGTCGATGGCCCGATCGGGCCGATAACCGAGACTCAATCCGGTGAGCGTCCGGTTGCGCATCACCGCATGCTGATCGCGCGCAACCGCGTGCTTGACGTCATAGAACCACGATGCGACCGGCTCCTTGATGCTCGATGCGTCGTAGCCGTGCCGCTCACCGGATGCTGCTCGCGCGATAAGCGCAGAACGGATCAGCCCCTGCGTATCGATCACCTTCTCGGCCTTGACCGATTTCAATCTCGCCTTGAACGCGGAGACCTCGCTCCAGGTCTCTGAGCGCATCAATTGTGATCGCCACCGCCGCGTCGAAACCGGGATCACTTCGCTGACCGCCGGATGGAGCCGCGCCAGCGGCGCGAAAGCTTCCTCGACCACCCACGTCAGCCGCGCATCGGGCGCGTGAAGGTGCGCATCGGTGACGGCCGGCATGTGATGCACCACGTCGCCGAGCGATGAGGTCTTGATGAAAATGATACCGGGCATCGGAGCGAGGGGCTGGAACTCTTGTTAGGCGTTACGTTTTGGAAACCATAAAGCGGTTTCGGCCGGGAAAAGCGAAGCCTTTTGGCGCGAGAGCCCGGCTTTATACCCCATTTCCATCGTTTCTCTGCAAGCTTCCGGCAACATCTTCGCTCCACATTCCGCGCAACAGGCGCCCAACGGAGCGCGGACGCAATGCGGATTGGAAAGCCATGACAGTTCTGGTCACCGGAGGCGCAGGTTACATCGGCAGCCACACGGTTCGTGCGCTGGTCGATGCGGGCGAAAGCGTCGTCGTCGTCGATAATCTTTCGACCGGCTTTTCGCAATTCCTGCCCGAGGGCGTGCCCCTGTTCATCGGCGATGTCGCGGACGAAAACCTGGTCGAAGGCGTGATCGCCGCGCACAACGTCAGCTCGATCATTCATTTCGCAGGCTCGGTCGTGGTGCCTGACTCGCTGCGCGATCCGCTCGGCTACTACCGCAACAACACGATGACGACGCGCAATCTTCTGAACGCGGCGGTCAGGTGCAACATCAGCCGCTTCATCTTTTCATCGACGGCCGCGGTTTACGGCAATCCTGACCAGATGCCCGTTGCCGAAGAAGCGCCGACACGTCCGCTGTCGCCCTATGGCTCGTCGAAGCTGATGACCGAGATCATGCTGCACGACGTCGCCTCCGCGCACGGCATGCATTACGCCGTGCTCCGCTACTTCAATGTCGCCGGCGCCGACCCGGAAGCCCGGATCGGTCTCGCAACCGTCGGCGCGACGCACCTGCTGAAGATCGCCGTCGAAGCCGCGACCGGCCAGCGCGCCAAGATCGACGTCTTCGGCACGGATTATCCGACGGTTGACGGAAGCTGTATCCGCGACTTCATCCACGTGACCGATCTGGCCGACGCGCATCGCGCGGCGCTTGCCTATCTCGAGAACGGCGGTCCTTCGGCGACGCTGAATTGCGGCTATGGCCGTGGTTATTCGGTGCTCGAAACCGTCGAGGCAGTGCGGCGTGCGTCGGGCCGTAATTTCGCCGTTCAGTATGCCGATCGTCGCCCCGGCGACATCATGACCATGATCGCGGATACATCACGCATTCGCGCCACGCTGGACTGGACGCCGCGCTACGACGATCTCGACACCATCGCCCGCCATGCGCTGGCATGGGAGGAAAAACTGCTGGCAGACCGGCTCCGGGACGGCCGGCAGGCGGTTTCAGCGTAGTGTAGAATTGACCCAAAGGCCCTGATTCCGCTTGAAAATCCGGTCCATAGCGGGCAAGAGACGGACATCGCAGAAACCCTGACGGGGCGCCGGTTGTGTCGGCCGTCAATGGAACGCGGATGACCGAGCTTCCACGAAAAATCACCGACGACCCTTATGGGGCGGCTGCCCTTATTCGCCGCCTGATCACCGAACAGGGCCTCCAGCACTGGCGGCGCTATACGGTCGCTTTCGTCCTGATGGCGTTATCCGCCGGCGCGACAGCCGCGTCCGCCTGGCTGCTTGGCGAAGTGATCAACCAGACCTACGTCAATCGCAGCATCAACGGCATCGTGATGCTGTCGCTGGCGATCATCGTTCTGTTCACGCTCAAGGGCGCAGCGACCTACGGTCATACGGTCATCCTGTCGAAGATCAGCAACGCCATCCTTGCCAGCAATCAGCGCCGGCTGTTCGCGAAACTGATGCGCGAGAATGTCGGGTTCTATTCCGAACGCCATTCCTCCGAGTTCCTCGCGCGGCTGACCGCGGGCGCGCAATCCGTGACCCAGGTTCTCAGTCTCCTGATCAACGCCGTCGGACGCGATTTCCTGTCGCTGGTCGGGCTGGCCGCCGTGATGGTGATTCAGGACCCGTGGATGTCGCTGTCCGGGCTGCTGATTGCACCCCCTGCGTTGTTCGTCATCCGCAAGCTGGTGAAGAGGATCAAAGGCCTCGCTCACAACCAGTTCACCGGCACGGCGGACATTCTCGAAACCATGCAGGAATCCCTGCAAGGCATCCGCACGGTCAAGGCGTTCACGCTTGAAGACACCATGCAGGCGCGGATCGACCGGAACATCGCGATGGTTGAAGCCAACGCCAACAAGATGGCGCGGGTCCAGGGCCGGTCGAGCCCGCTGATGGAAACCCTCGGCGGCTTCGCCATCGCCGGCGTCCTGATGTATGGCGGCTATCGCATCATCGCGACCGGCGCGACGCCGGGACAGTTCTTCTCGTTCATCACCGCGTTCCTGCTGGCCTATGAACCGGCCAAGCGGCTCGCCCGCCTCAACATCGAACTCAACAGCTATCTGATCGGCGCGCGCAAGCTGCTCGAAATCGTTGACAGCCCGGCGAGCGAACCGGACGACAGCGACAAGCCCGCATTGCAGTTGACCGAAGCAAAGGTTGAATTCCGCGATGTCACCTTTGCCTATCGCGGCAACGAGACCGTGCTCAACCGCATGAGCTTTGTCGCCGAGCCCGGCAAGATGACCGCGCTGGTGGGCCCGTCCGGCGGCGGAAAATCCACCGTGCTGGCGCTGCTGCTACGGCTGTACGAGGCGAAGTTTGGCGCCATCGTCATCGACGGGCAGATCATCTCCGACGTCTCGCGCCGCTCGCTGCGCCAGCAGACCGCCTATGTCGGACAGGACGTCTACCTGTTCCGCGACACCATTCGCGAGAACATTGCGTTCGGCAAAGCCGGGGCATCGGAGGAAGAGATCGTCGCTGCCGCGAAGGCCGCCTGCGCCCACGATTTCATCATGAGCTTCCCGCGCGGCTACGACACGCCGGTCGGCGAACACGGCACGCAGCTTTCCGGCGGCCAGCGCCAGCGCATCGCCATCGCCCGCGCGCTGGTGAAGAACGCGCCGATCATCCTGCTCGATGAAGCCACCGCCGCACTCGACTCCGAGTCCGAGAAGCAGGTGCAGGAAGCGATCGAGCATCTTTGCCAGAACCGCACCACCATCGTCATCGCCCACCGCCTGCACACCATCATGCACGCCGACCAGATCCTGGTGGTCGAGAACGGCACCATCGTCGAAACCGGGCGTCACGATGACTTGCTGCGGCGCGGCGGGCGCTATGCCTCGTTCTTCCGTTTGCAGCATCGTGAAGCCAACCCGCTGGCTCCCGTCGCCGCCAGCGCGTAAGATCGCGTCTCCCGCCTCGTTGCCCTCCCAGAACCGGAATTCCCATGAGCGCCAGCTTCGTCATTCCCGCACTCACGCAACCGTCCATTCCCGTCGCCGGTGAATCGAAATCCTTCCCGGTGCGCCGCATCTGGTGCGTTGGCCGCAACTATCTCGAGCACATCCGCGAGATGGGCAACGACGAGCGCCAGCCGCCATTCTTTTTCGCCAAGCACGCCGACATGATCACCGGCGACGGCGCGACAATCCCCTATCCCTCCCTGACCAAGGATTTCCAGCACGAGGTCGAGTTGGTCGTCGCGCTGAAGAGCGGCGGCGCCAACATCGATCCGGCCAAGGCGCTCGATCACGTCTACGGCTACGGCGTCGGCATCGACCTCACCCGCCGCGACCTGCAGATGGCGTCGCGCAAGAAGGAGCAGCCCTGGGAGATCGGCAAGTCGTTCGATTTCTCCGCGCCCTGCGGCGCGCTGCGTCCCGCCGCCGAGATCGGCCATCCTGTGAAGGGCAAGATCTGGCTCTCGGTCAACGGCACGGAGAAGCAGAAGGGCGATCTCTCCGAGATGATCTGGAATGTCGCGGAAATCATCGGCAAGCTCTCGCTGCAGGTCTTGCTCGGCGCCGGCGATATCATCCTGACCGGCACCCCTGCCGGCGTCGCCGCGCTGTCGCCCGGCGACAAGATCGAATGCGGCATCGACGGCATCGGCACGCTGAAGGTCGCGATCGGCTAACGCAAACCTCTGAAACTGTCATGGCCGGGCTTGACCCGGCCATCCACGTTTTTCATTGCATTTAGGAAGGTGGATCACCGGGTCAAGCCCGGTGATGACGATCGAGGATGTGGCAACGTCCCGTTACGCCTCCAACTGTTTCTCCACCGCAGCCGCGATGGCGAGCAGCTTGCGGTCGCCGCCGTGACGGCCGACCAGCATCAGGCCGACCGGCAGCGCATTGCCGAGCCGGATCGGCAGCGAGATCGCGCAGGTGTCGAAGAAATTCCAGATCGCGGTGTTCATCAGCGCCTGAACGTTGCGCTTGTTGAAGCTTTCCGGCGTCGACACCTCGTCCATGGTCGGCGCGACGATCTGCACCGTGGGCATCACCAGCACATCGACCTTGTCGAACACGGCGTCCATCTGCGCGATGCCGCGCTCGCGGTCGCGCAAGGCGAGGATGTAATCCGCCGCGCTGATCTTCTCCGAGCGCAGCAGGCGCGCCCGCACATTCGGATCGACGCCCTCGCCCGCCTCCGCCAGCAGGGTGCGGTGAATGGCATACGCCTCCGGCGGGGCGACACCGCCGCGTTCGTTGGCGGTGTGCATGATGGAGAGTGCATCGAGGGTGATGTCGCTGCCCTTCCAGTGCGAGCCGAGCCTGGCCAGCGCCAGCGGATAGGCCTTTCCGACGATGTCATCGAGGCCCTCGACGGGATAGCCCTGCACCAGGCCGACGCGCACGTCGCCGAGCGCAGGCGGCGACAGCGGCGATGGCGTCTCGCCGGCCAGGATGGCGTCGGCATTGGCGCAATCGGCAACGCTGCGCGCGATCGGCCCGATCGAATCCAGCGTGAACGACAGCGGAAATGCGCCGGTGCGCGGCACGCGCTTCACCGTGGGCTTGAAGCCGGTGACGCCGCAGAACGCCGCGGGGATGCGCGTCGAACCGCCGGTATCGGTGCCGATGGCGATCTCGCCGACGCCGTCGCCCACCGCGACCGCGGCGCCGGAGGACGAACCACCCGGCACACGCTTGCGGTCCGCAGGATTGCCCGGCGTGCCGTAATGAGGATTGGCGCCGAGGCCCGAATAGGCGAACTCGGTCATGTTGGTTTTGGCGGCGATCACGGCCCCCGCCTCGCGCAGACGCGTGACGATGGCGGCATCCGCCGTGGCCGGCTTGCTGCGCGCCGGCAGCACCTTCGATCCGGCGCGGGTGACCTCGCCCTTGACGTCGAACAGATCCTTGATGGTGATGACCGCGCCGTCGAGCGGGCCGCGCGAACCGCCGGACTTGATGCGTGCGTCGGCAGCATCGGCCGCCTTGCGGGCCTCGTCGGCATAGACGGTGAGGCAGGAGCGCGCGCCTTCCCCGGCGGGATCGGCGATTTTCACGAGGGCTTGTTCGAGGCGGTCACGGGATGAGGCTGTCATTTGAGGCTGTCTTAGCTCTTTTTGATTTGCAGGTACGGAGCCGGGAGAATGTATTTTCCGCAGGCAGAAGGCAATGCTTCTAAAATTTAGCATTCGCCCGGCACATCGCGCGATCCCTCGCGTAGCCACGCTTCATCGCCCCTGTTGTTATGACGGCGCGGGGGCGCCCGAAATCTTGATCGCTTCGCCCTTGAATGAGGGCGCGCGGAACGCCGGATGCGCAAGCGCATCCGCAGCCCCGTGTGCAAAAGTGAGAAAGCACACGAGCGTAGTCGCCACGGTCACGCCGTTTGCATCCGGCGTTCCGCACGCGGTGGGGCTCCGGCTTGCTTCGTGCTCTCCCCGGTGGACGATGCTACGTCACCGCATCCCTGCTGAGGGTTTCCGCCTCCGGTTGGAAGCAGCTCTCTGCCGGACTGACGCCAGCTTCGGGCGTCGGGACCACACGACTTGGGCCGGCGCGGGATAGCGTTGTCCGGCGAAGTGGTCTTCCGGTTCGCCGTAGACAACGCGTCAATGATGACTCGCTGCCAGGCGAAGCGGTTTCCCGCGTCGCGTCAAACGCACAGCGTGGTTCGTCTGCCGTCGCTTGCATCGCTCACACGCCTCCGGATCTTGCGCACGCCCTTGCGGGTGCGTGCGCGCGATCCGGGCTTGCGCCCCGCGACCCTCGCTCCGGCCTGACGCTGCCGCGCCACCGCATCCCGCCCCGCGTATCGTGACGATCGCGAAACGCCCCTCATGACGGGGCGGGACACGGCAAACATAAGTGAGGTTCAGAGCGCGGGGATTTGTATCCCCATCACGAAATGTTTCGAGAGTCCGCCGTCATTCCGGGGCACGCGTCTTCCTGCGAGCCCGGAATCCACAGCCACTCAGGTGATTTTCGCAGTCGTGGATCCGGGCCTGCGCCAAGGGGCGCATCCCGGAATGACGATGGGAAATTGCCATGCTTCATCCGGGCTACGCTGGCTTTGTGGTTCGCCTCCACAGCCAGCCGCTCACTACGACGGCGGCAAGCATGCCGACAAGCTGAGCGGCGATGAAGGCCAGCACGCCTGCGGGTGCGATTCCGGCAAATGTATCCGACAGCGAACGCGCGACCGTCACCGCCGGATTGGCGAAGGATGTGGACGCCGTAAACCAGTATGCCGAGGTGATATAGAGCCCGACCGCGTAAGGCACCGCTGAGGGCGCGCGCGCCACACACCCCAGAATCGTCAACAGCAATCCAAAAGTGGCGATACCCTCGGCGAACAATTGCCCGCCGCCTGAACGCACCGTGGTCGAGAACTGCCAGAGCGGCAGTTCAAACATCAGGTGCGCGGCCCACACCCCCGCGATCCCGCCGGTCACCTGCATTGCGATGTAAAGCGCGGCGATGGGCCATGACAATTCACCGCGCATCGCGAAGGCGGCCGAAACCGCCGGATTGAAATGCGCGCCCGAAATCGGACCGAAGATCAGGATCAGGACGACAAGGATCGCGCCAGTGGGCAAGGTGTTGCACAGGAGCGCGACGGCGCCGTTTCCGCCCGCGAGCTTCTCCGCCATGATTCCAGAACCGACGACCGCAGCCAGCAGGAATGCCGTGCCGAGCCATTCGGCGAAGGCACGTTGTGCGAGGGAAGGCATCAGGTCCGTTCGGGCGCTTTCGTTGCGCCTTCCATCCCGCCGATGTCCTTCAGTTTGTTGCGGAGAGCCAGTTCGTCGAGAGAGCGAATTGGAAGAGCAACGAAAATTGCGATGCGCTGATTGAGCAGCCGGTAGGCCTCCTTGAAGGCCATCGCGATCTCGGCGGGCGTGCCCGTCGCTTCCGCCGGATCGGGAATGCCCCAATGCGCCGTCATCGGCTGCCCCGGCCAGACAGGGCACGATTCCGCCGCTGCGCTATCGCAGACGGTGAAGACGAAATCGAACAAGGGCGCGCTGGGACGCGCAAACTCAGCCCATGACTTCGACCGAAAGCCAGACGTATCGTAACCGAGACTTTCCAGCAGCTTGATGGTCTCCGGATGAATCTGACCCTTGGGCTGGCTTCCGGCGCTGTAGGCGCGGAACTTGCCCGCGCCGATCTTGTTGAGGATCGCCTCGCCGATCACCGAGCGCGCGGAATTTCCGGTGCAAAGGAAGAGGACGTTGTAAATCTCGCCAGACATCGTGACCTCTAGCAGCAGGCCGAGGCCGCAGCAGGCTTCATCTCCGGCGCACAACACGCCGATTTCTTCTCGTGTGCGATACGCGCTTCGTTTTCGCCGGTTCCGTCGCCGTAATTGGTGCTCTCCCCCTTGGTGAGGAAAGTCTCCCACGAGATTCCGGCCGGATCTCCGATCCAAGACTTTTCCGACTTTGCATAACAGCAGGCGGTGTCACCTTGCTCGACGACCTCGCCACCGGCAACGCGAAGCCGTGCGTAAACCTCCTGCAACTCCTGTGCGTCTTCCACCTGAATGCCGAGATGGTCCAGGCCGGCTTCCCTGCCTCGCGATGAAATCGCGAAGTTGACGCGCGGATCGTCCAGCATCCATTTCGCATAGTCGGATTTCACGATCGAAGGCTGCGCAGCGAACAATGCGGAATAGAAGCCGATCGATTGACTGAGATCGTTGACGGCGACGTGAACGTGCAAACGCTTCATGGAATCTCTCCTTCGTTTACGCAGAAACCTTGGTGCGCCTGCGCACAGGCTTGCACAACACAGCGGGCGCACAATCGACCGCCCCGCCGCAGCAGTTTTCGGTGAGGTATCCGATCAGGCCGTTCATGGTGTCGAACTGGGCCGCGTAAATCATCGAACGGCCGTCGCGCCGAGCGCTGACAAGGCCCGCCTCGCGCAGCCGGTCGAGATGGAACGTGAGCGCGTTGGGAGACAGGCCGAGATCCGCGGCAATCTCGCCCGCAGGCATCCCATCGGGACCCGCCTGCACCAGCAGGCGATAGGCATCCAGCCTGTTTTCCTGCGAAAGGGCGGCCAGCGCCGCGAGGATATCCGGCTTGTTCATATTTCAATGATTATTGAAATATTTTCGCCGGCGCAAGAAATATTTCAATAATTGTTGAAATATCTCGGCGTGGGGTTTGCCCCCAAGATGCCGCCGCATATCGCGGTCGCATATTTCGCGATAAAGTTCCCCCCACCTTGGGGAATTGCGATGATCCGTTTGTCGATCCGGCGAAAAATCATGGGCATTGCCGTGACGCTCATCGTCCTGATGGCGGTCACGGCGATCCTGTCCATGGTGTCGGTGATGCAGGTATCCGCCCGCCTCGAAGAACTGACGACCAGCTACATTCCGGCCTACGGCAATCTGGCGCGCGCCAACATCCGCTCCGTCGAGCGGGCGCTGGAATTGCGCCGCATGGTGATCGAACGGATTCGCTCGCCATTCGGCAGCGACCGCCTGACCGCGATCCGCAGCGTCTTTGAGACCAAAGGCGCTGAAGTCGAGCAGGAAGTGCAGGCCGCACGCACACTGATCAACGGCCTGATCCAGAAAGGCGTCACATTCTCCGACCCGACAGCGCTGGCCCGGCTCGACACCCGGCTGGAGACCGCACTCAACGTCTCCCGCAGCCATCTCAACAGCGAGATCGAGCGCATGCTGCCGCTGCTTCAAACCGGCGACACCAAGGCCATCGATGACGGGCTGGCGCGGGTCGATGCCCTGCGCAATGAACTCAACGAGAGCCTCGATTCGATCCGTGCGGACATGTTCGCGGTATTGCGGACGGAAGCCGACCGGACCCGGCAGAAGCAGTCGCAGGTCACCATCATCGCCGCGGTGCTGACCGCGCTCGCGGCCACCATGGGGCTGGTGTTCTCCATGCTGGTCAGCGCCGGCATGACGCGGCCGGTCCGGAAACTGCTGGAAGGTGCACGCGCGGTCGAAGCCGGACATCTTGAGGAAAAGATCATCGTCACCACGCAGGACGAAATCGGCCAGCTCACCACCGCGTTCAACAGCATGGTCGAGCAATTGCGTCTCAAGGAGCGTATCCGCGAAACCTTCGGCAAGTATATCGATCCGCGCGTGGTCGAGGGACTGATCGACAAGCCGGCGATCGCATCCGAAGGGCAGCGCCGCGTCATGACCGTGCTGTTCTGCGATGTGAAGGGATTCAGCAGCACCAGCCGGGGGACGACGCCGCAGGGGCTGGTCAAGGTGATGAACCGCTATCTCTCGGCGATGTCCGCACCGGTGCGCGCGCATGAAGGCATCATCGACAAGTATATCGGCGACGCCATCATGGCCTACTGGGGCCCTCCCTTCACCGCCGATGCCGATCAGGCGCGGCTCGCCAGCATCGCCGCCCTCGACATGCTGGAGCTTGTCCCGCAACTGCGCAATGAGCTTCCCGAACTGCTCGGGGTGCGCAATCTCCCCGCGCCGTTCGACATTCGCATCGGCATCGCCACCGGCGAGGTGCTGGTCGGCAGCATCGGCTCGGAACTGATGATGAGCTACACTGTGATGGGCGACACGGTGAACCTCGCCTCTCGCCTCGAAGGCGCGAACAAGGCCTATGGCAGCCGCATCCTTGTTTCGGAGGCGACGGTTGCCAGCGCCGCCGGCGAGATCGATACGCGCGAGATCGACCGGATCGTGACGCTGGGCCAGACCCACCCGGAAACGGTGTTCGAGATCATGGGCCGCAAGGGCACGCTGACGGCATCGCAGACCGCGCTTCGCGATCACTATTCCGACGGCCTCGCCGCCTATCGCGCCCGGCGCTGGGACGATGCGCGCGGCGCCTTTGCCGCGGCGCTCAAAGCTGTCCCCGATGACGGGCCGTCGCTGACATTCATCAAGCGTCTCGACGGCTTTGCGTCAGACCCGCCCGGCGATGACTGGGACGGTGTGTGGCGGCTCGAACAGAAGTAAGGTCTTCACCGCAACAGGAGCAGCACCATGCCCTCCTCCGAGATCGACGCCATCCGCGCGCTGCTGACGGCGAAGGCCCGGCCGGTCGGCTGGGCGCAGCGCCGCGAGCGGCTGGACGAGATCGGCTCGGTCTGGCCGGTGGCCGACGACATCGTTCTGACAAGCGTCGATCTCGGCGGCGTGCCGGGCGAATGGTCGCTGGCGCCCGGCAGCGATGCCTCGCGCGTGCTGATGTACTTCCACGGCGGCGGCTACTGCTCAGGCTCGCTCACAAGCCATCGCCGCATGGTCACCGAAGCCGGACGCGCGGCGAAAATCCGCACGCTGGCGGTCGGCTATCGTCTTGCGCCGGAGCATCCGTTTCCCGCAGCGCTGGACGACGCGATGACCGCGTGGCGCTACTTGCGCAAGCAGGCCTATCTGCCGTCGCAGATCGCCATCGGCGGCGACAGCGCGGGCGGTAATCTGAATGCCGTGCTGATCAACACGCTGCGCGTGCAAGGCGAGCATCCGTCCTGCGCGTGGCTGGCCTCGCCCTGGACCGACCTCACCATGTCGGGCAACTCGCTGGCCACAAAGGACGCGGTCGATCCGATCATCCACAAGGGCTATCTCGGCGAACTCGCCGACGCCTTCGTGCCCTCGGGCGTCGCATGCAACGATCCGCGCATCTCGCCGCTGTTCGCCGATCTCCACGGCTTTCCGCCGACGCTGATTCAGGTCGGCTCGCACGAGACGCTGCTCGACGACGCCGCTCGCTTCGCGGCGGCGCTGGGCGCGGCGGATGTGGACGTGACGCTGGAGGTGTGGCCGGAGATGATCCACGCCTGGCCGCTGTGGAACGCGCATCTCGAACCCGGCCGCCGCGCGCTGGAACACGCGGGCGCGTTCATCCGCCGTCACATGTGAGCGAGCTTACTTCTGCAGCACCGTGTTGACCGCGCCCTTCTCGACCATGTCGATCACCAGCAGCTTCACCGGCACCTTGCCCTTGTTGGCGCCGAAGTGCCACTGATCGACCGCCTCGAGAATGAAGTCGCCGGTCTTGAAGGTCTGCGTCTTGCCGGTGTCGAGATTGGTGACCGCGATGGTCCCCGCCTGCACATAGGCGTAGCGCGGAAACGGATGCTTGTGTTTGGGCAGCACCGCGCCCGGCGGAATCTCGTAGGTCGAAACGATGACCTGCGCATCCTTTTGCGGCAGCACGATCGGCTGCCCGCTCGACGTCGTGGTGGCGGACATCACCGGCTTGACCACGACCTTGCTGGTTGCAGGCTGGGTGTCGGCATAGAGCGGCGATGCGGCCAGCATCAGGCCGAGCGCGAACGGAAGGGACTTCATCGCATCAAACTCCATCGTCATTCCGGGGCGCGCGTCTTCGCGCGAGCCCGGAATCCAGTGATATATAGAGGAAAATGGATTCCGGGTCTGCGCCAAGCGGGCGCATCCCGGAATGACGTGTGGAGAGATCAACAAGCCACATGCCGGAATGATGGCAGAAAGCGCCCTTACTCATACACCATCACGCCGTCATCGACCTTGCCGAGACGCAGCGAGACGATGTCGAGCGCGTAGTTCTGATAGAGCTTCCACGGCCGCTTCGAGCCCTGCTTCGGCATCTTCGCCACCGCGCGCTGCACATAGCCCGAGGTGAAATCGAGCCAGTTCTCGCGCTGCACCTCGGGATCGGTGTTGCGCGGCGTGCACTGCCTGTAGCCGTGCCTGTCCATGTAATTGATCAGGCGGCAGACATACTCGCAGGTGAGATCGCATTTCAGCGTCCACGAGGCATTGGTGTAGCCGAACGATGAGGCCAGGTTCGGCACGTCGGAATACATCATGCCCTTGTAGTTCAGGGTCTGCGCGAAATCGACCGCGCGCCCATCGACGCTGACCTGCATGCCCCCGAGCACCTGCAGATTGAGGCCGGTGGCGGTGACGATCAGATCGGCCTCCAGTTCGCTTCCGTCAGCGAGGCGGATGCCCTTCGGCGTGAAGGTGTCGATGGTGCTGGTCACCACCGAGGAACTGCCTTCCTTGATCGACTTGAACAGGTCGCCGTCGGGCACCAGGCACAGCCGCTGCTGCCAGGGATTGTAGCGCGGCGTGAAATGGGTGCCGATATCGTAATCCGGCCCGAGCGCATGGCGCACGCCGCCAAGGATCAACTGCTTGGCGCGCTCCGGCTTGCGGCGGCAGAGCTGGAAGAAATACATGCCCCAGAGCACATTGCGCCAGCGGATCAGGTGATAGGCGAGTTTGGCCGGCAGCTTCTCGCGCAGCTTGTTGGCGAGCGCATCTTCGGCGGGCCGCGCCACCACATAGGTCGGCGAGCGCTGCAGCATGGTGACATGGGTAGCGGTCTTGGCCATTTCCGGCACCAGCGTCACCGCCGTCGCGCCCGAGCCGATCACCACGACGCGCTTGCCGGCATAATCGATGTCGCTGGTCCACTTCTGCGGATGAACGATGCGGCCCTTGAATGTATGTGCGCCGGGAAACTCCGGCGCATAGCCGCCTTCATAGGAGTAGTAGCCGCTGCACATGAACAGGAAGCCGCAGGTGAACTGCGCGATCTCCTTTGCAGGCCCCCGTTCCACCTGCACCGTCCAGCGCGCATCCTTGGACGACCACGACGCGCTTTTGACGCGATGGTTGAAACGGATCTTCTGTTCGATGCCGTTGTCGCGCGCGGTCTCGCGCACATAATTCAGAATGCGCGGACCATCTGCAATGGCTTTGGGCTCGGTCCACGGCTTGAACGAATAGCCGAGGGTATACATGTCGCTGTCGGAGCGGATGCCGGGATAGCGGAACAGATCCCAGGTGCCGCCGATGCTCTCGCGGCCTTCGAGGATCGCGTAGCTCTTGCCGGGGCAGTTCTTCTGCAGGTGATAGCCCGCGCCGATGCCGGACAGGCCCGCGCCGACGACCAGCACATCGAAGTGGTCGTTATTTGTTTTGGTCTTGTCGAGCATTTCAGTCTCCCTGCCCCGGATTTAACCGGCAAGCGGGGCGGCATGGCAACCCGATTTTGCGGCGTCGGTGCGCGCAACGCCTTGTTTGAAACGATGTCCGCTTTTCGGGATCAGGACCGGACAGCAAAAAGCCCCATCATTTCTGACGGGGCCTAGTGGGCCGATTCTAACATTCGCATCATATTGCGGCGGGCTTCCTTGCGAATGTTAGAATCAAAGGCCCACCGGCAGATATATTTCTAGTGGAGCTTTGGATTTGACATTCGCTTTGGGAAGCAGTCGCAAAAATGGAGCGAATGTCAAATCCGCTCCACTAGTGACGTCCGTTTCATTACATCCGTGAAACGAGCGAAAAGCTGGCTGCTGCAACCAGTACATCCGTGGATGCAGCGCCTGGCTCTTTTTCTTGTTCGGGCTTGCGCGACAACCGGTGTCCGGCTGCCGCGATCGGCCTTACAGAATCTGCAGGTTTTCTGCGCTGGTCTTGCCGCGCATCTTGTCAACCTTGGCTTCGTACGAAACCTTCTGTCCTTCGGCGAGGCCGGTCAGGCCAGCGCGCTCGACAGCGCTGATGTGAACGAACACATCGGTGCCGCCATCGTTCGGCTGAATGAAACCAAAGCCCTTTTGGCCGTTGAACCACTTCACAGTACCAGTCGTCATAACAAACAATCCTTAGAGGCGCGTACATGCGCAGTCCCGCACGACGTCGCGCGGAGCAAATCCAATCTAGCGATGTCTTAGGGTAAGGAGCCGAAGGGGACCGAAAAGGTCCAAAGGGCGCTTTAACAAAAGCTGTGCCGCAGGTCGAATGCGAGGCTTGTAGCAGTTGCCGGCCCTAAAGCAACAACTCAATTGTGTTCGCGCGGCGGCGCAGGCGTTTAAGCGAGCAATGCCAGAGGCTTGGGCGCTGAAAATAACCCGCAGGTGCTGCGGCATTTCCAGCTTAACGGGCGGAACGAGCATTAAAGCTCTCCCGGAAGATTCACTTCAACTAACCAGCGAGGCATCCATGCCGGCCTGTCACTGCACCGCGCCCGCAGGCCTGCGCGACGCCGCGAAGAAGGATGGCTCCTCCGGAACTTTGGCAATGAATTGAAGTTCTTCCTGCATGGAGTTCTAGCCTTTGGTTGAGGCGCCGTATTTAGTGTTTGTCATTACTCATTTGGATTTTTGGACCCGCTAAGCGATGCCATCTGACGTTGCCTCTTCATCGACGACCAGTTCCATGAACGACGAACTGAACGCCGCAAGCCCAACGCTGGTTGGAAATGCCGATGTCCTGCGAAGCGTGCTGGCGGGTTGCGGCGATTGCATCAAAATCCTCGATCTCGACGGCCGCCTTCAGTTCATGAGCGACGGCGGAAAGCGCGTTATGGAAGTCGAAAACTTCTCAGAATTGAAAGGCTGCCCCTGGCCGGACTTCTGGGAAGGCACCGGTAACATCGATGCCAGTCAGGCGGTTGCAACGGCAAAAGCTGGCGGTATCGGCCGCTTCAAGGGAGCGGCAAACACCGCGAAAGGGAATCCTCGTTATTGGGATGTGCAGGTGTCCCCTATCGTCGATGACGCAGGCAAACCCACACACCTGCTCTCGATCTCTCGCGATATCACGGAAGAATGGAGAGCCACGGAAGCGCTGAAGGATGCTATCGAGCAACAGGCCCTGCTCACGGCTGAATTACAGCATCGCATCAAGAATACACTCGCCATCGTCAGTGCGATCGCAAACCAAACGATGCGGGGCGAAAGCGTTTCCCGATGCCCGCCAGGCGTTTTTAGCGCGCCTGTTCACGCTCAGTCACGCACACGACATCCTGACCCAGACGAGTTGGGTGGGCGCGCCGATTAAAGCCGTTGTGGAAGGCGCTTTGGCTCCGCACCGCACCGGACAAAGGCATATCACTATCGGCGGTCCCGACGTAGAGTTGTTGCCCAAGCAGGCGCTGGCAATAGCGCTCGCTGTTCACGAGCTTGCAACGAACGCAGTCAAATACGGGGCGCTTTCCACAAACGGCACCGTCAATGTTGAGTGGACGAATGACGTCATCGATGCCGAACCCCGCTTTCGTTTCATATGGACAGAAAAAGGCGGCCCAAAAGTCACGGAGCCGCTTCCGGCTGCGAAAGGCTTCGGGTCGCGACTGATTTCGCGCTTACTCGAGGGAGACTTCTCGGGCAAGGTCACCACGACCTATGCAGCGGACGGTCTCGTCTGCGAATTGAATGCGCCGCTCATCGCGCTGAAAGACAACGCTCCGGCTGCGTTGGAAATCTCGCACTGAAACTGAATTCGCCTACACCACCGCATTGCTCGGCGTCGGGCGGTCATGAATCTGTTGGCCGAATAGCGAGCCGACCAGTTCGACCACCGTGCGCGCGGTGAGGCCGCGGTTGTCCAGAAACGGATTGAGCTCGACCAGATCGAGCGAGCGCACCAGCCCGGAATCCTGCAGCATCTCCATCACCAGATGCGCCTCGCGATAGGTCGCCCCGCCCGACACCGTGGTGCCGACGCCGGGGGCCGACACCGGATCGAGGAAATCCACGTCCAGGCTGACATGGAGGACGCCGCTGCGCGCCCTCACCCGCTCGATGAATTCGCGCATCAGGACGCTGACGCCGAACTCGTCGATCCGGCGCATGTCGGCGATCCAGACATCGCGCTGCGCGAGCAATTCCTTTTCCTTTTTGTCCACCGAGCGCAGGCCGAACAGGCCGAGCTGGCGCGTCACGATGGAGGAGCGCTCACTCTGCGGCAGCAGATCGTCCAGCCCCGGCTCGCCGCACAGGAATGCGCCGGACATGCCGTGCATGTTGCCGGTGATCGTGGTCGCGGGCGTGTTGTAATCGGCGTGGGCATCGAGCCAGAGCACGAACAGCTCGCGCTCCTGCTCGTGCCAGTGCCGCGCGACGCCGTTCACCGAACCCATCGACAGCGAATGATCGCCGCCGAGAAATATCGGAATCGCGCCGGACTTCGCCATGGCGTAGGCACGCCTTGAGGTCTCGCCGATCCAGGCCTTGATCTCGCGGTAGTGCTTCGCGTTCGCCGGGGGCGCTTCATCGCTGAAGCTCAGCTCACGCGGCGCGATGTCGCCGTGATCCTCCACCTTGAAGTCGAGGCTCTCCAAAAGCTGTGCGATGCCCGCCGTGCGCAGCGCCGCCGGGCCCATCAGCGCGCCCTTCTGCGAGGCCCCCACTTCGATGGGCACACCGAGCAGCGAAACCGTCGTCGGATAGGCGCTTGATTCGGTCACGAGCAACCTCGCATCAGCGAATGAACCGGAAACCTGCGCATCTTATCGGGATTCGCAAACCGCGATACGCGCATGCCGGATTGTGCGGGCGGGAACATAACAGCTTCGTGACCGTTGCCATTTTTTAGGAGGAGGACAAGATGGCTGAAGGCGGAAGTGGTGGAATTGGAATATTGGGCGTGATCGTGGGCGCCGTAATCGTTGTCGGCATTGGTTTCTTTTTCCTGCAGGGCGGAATGAAGAGCAAAAGCTCCGGGCCCAGCGTGACCATCACGGCGCCGGCAGCGCCCAGCAGCAAATAGCAAAAAAGCCCCGGAACAATCCGGGGCTTTTCTGTTTCAGTCATTCCGGGGCGCGAGCATCGCGAGCGAACCCGGAATCCAGAGGTTCTTTTCCAACCCATCGAGATTCCGGATCGGCCTGCTTCGCAGACCGTCCGGAATGACGGGTGGTTCTCAGTAGCGGTAGTGATCCGTCTTGTACGGGCCTTCCGGCTTCACGCCGATATAGTCGGCCTGATCCTTGCGCAGCTCGGTGAGCTTCGCGCCAATCTTGGCAAGGTGGAGCCGCGCGACCTTCTCGTCGAGCGACTTCGGCAGCACGTAGACTTCCTTCTTGTACTTGCCGTCCTTGTTGTTGGCGAAGAGTTCGATCTGCGCCAGCGTCTGGTTGGTGAACGACGCCGACATCACGAAGGACGGATGGCCCATCGCGTTGCCGAGGTTCACGAGGCGGCCTTCGGACAAGAGGATGATGCGCTTGCCGGAGGAGAACTCGATCTCGTCGACCTGCGGCTTGATGTTGGTCCACTTGAAGTTCTTGAGCTGCGCGACCTGAATTTCGTTGTCGAAATGGCCGATGTTGCAGACGATGGCCCGGTCCTTCATGCCGCGCATGTGGTCCAGCGTGATGATGTCCTTGTTGCCGGTCGCGGTGACATAGATGTCGGCGCGCGGAAGTGCGTCCTCGATGGTGACGACTTCATAGCCTTCCATCGCCGCCTGCAGCGCGCAGATCGGATCGATTTCCGACACCAGCACGCGGCAGCCGGCCTGACGCAGCGACGCGGCAGAGCCCTTGCCGACGTCGCCGAAGCCCGCGACGAACGCGACCTTGCCCGACATCATGACGTCGGTGCCGCGGCGGATGCCGTCCACCAGCGATTCACGGCAGCCATAGAGGTTATCGAACTTCGACTTGGTGACCGAGTCGTTGACGTTGATCGCAGGCCACAGCAGCGTGCCGGCCTTCTGCATTTCATAAAGACGATGCACGCCCGTGGTGGTCTCTTCCGACACGCCCTTGATGCTGTCGGCGATCGCCCTGAAGTAGCCCTTCGGCTTTTCCTTGAGCTGCTTCTTGAGCAGCGCGAAGAACACTTCCTCTTCCTCGGAGCCCGGTTTGTCGAGGAATGCCGTGTCGCCGTTCTCGGCGCGCAGGCCGAGGTGGACGTACATGGTGGCGTCGCCGCCGTCATCGAGGATCATGTTCGGGTGGCCGCCGCCGTGCCAGTCGAACAGCTTGGCGGTGTAGTCCCAGTAATCCTTCAGCGTCTCGCCCTTGACGGCGAACACCGGAATGCCGGCCGCGGCGATGGCGGCCGCGGCGTGATCCTGCGTCGAATAGATGTTGCACGACACCCAGCGGATGTCGGCGCCCAGTGCCTTGAGGGTTTCGATCAGCACGCCGGTCTGAATGGTCATGTGCAGCGAGCCGGCGATGCGCGCGCCCTTCAAAGGCTGCTTGGGGCCGTACTCTTCACGCGTGGCCATCAGGCCGGGCATTTCGGTCTCGGCGAGCGAGAGCTCCTTGCGACCGAAATCGGCAAGACCGATGTCGGCGACGATGTAGTCGTTGAAGCCTGCTGGGGGCTTGGTGGTGGTGCTCATTTTAACTGTCCTGGTTCCTGTGCGGGGTGCCGTTGCTGTGCCCTCTCCCCTTGTGGGAGAGGGCTGCGCGAATGGCAGCGATAAAACTCAATTGGGTGAGGGGCCGATGTCTGCGACAAGCAAACACCCCTCACCCGCCCTCGCTGTGCTCGGGCACCCTCTCCCACAAGGGGAGAGGGGAAGAAAGAATCAGACCGCCTTCTTCAGCGTGTCTGCGAGGTCGGTCTTCTCCCACGAGAAGCCGCCGTCGGCGTCCGGGGTGCGGCCGAAGTGGCCGTAAGCCGACGTGCGCGCGAAGATCGGCTTGTTGAGGTCGAGGTGCTTGCGGATGCCGCGCGGGGTCAGATCCATCGATTCCGCGACGGCCTTCTCGATCTTGTCGTCCGAGACTTTGCCGGTGCCGTGGGTGTCGATGTAGATCGACAGCGGACGCGCGACGCCGATGGCGTAAGCGAGCTGCAACGTGCAGCGATCCGCGAGGCCAGCCGCGACGACGTTCTTGGCGACATAGCGAGCCGCGTAAGCCGCCGAGCGGTCCACCTTGGTGGAGTCCTTGCCGGAGAACGCGCCGCCGCCGTGCGGAGCCGCACCGCCGTAGGTGTCGACGATGATCTTGCGGCCGGTGAGGCCTGCGTCGCCATCGGGACCGCCGATGAAGAACTTGCCGGTCGGGTTGATGTGCCAGATGGTCTTGCCGTTGATCCAGCCTTCCGGCAGCGCCTTGCGGACGTACGGCTCGACGCGCTCGCGCACCTGGTTCGAGGTCATGTCCTCGACGAGATGCTGATGCGACACGACGATCTCGCGCACGCCGACCGGCTTGCCGTTTTCGTACTGCACGGTAACCTGGCTCTTGGAGTCCGGGCCGAGCACCTTCTCGACGCCCGAGTGGCGGGCTTCCGAGATCAGGCGCAGGATCTTGTGCGCGTAATGGATCGGCGCCGGCATCAGTTCCGGCGTCTCGTTGGTGGCGTAACCGAACATGATGCCCTGGTCGCCCGCGCCCTCTTCCTTGTTGGTGCCGGGCTGAAGTGCGTCGACGCCCTGCGCGATGTCGGCCGACTGCGGATGCAGCAGGATTTCGATATCGCAGGTCTTCCAGTGGAAGCCTTCCTGCTCGTAGCCGATGTCCTTGATCGCGGCGCGCACGGTCGCTTCGATCTGCTCGTTGGTGACGGTGGCCGGTCCGCGCGTCTCGCCCGCGATCACGACCTTGTTGGTGGTGGCAAGCGTTTCGCACGCGGCGCGGATCGCCCACGGATCGATGCCGGCCTTGGGGCCTTCACGGAAAAACAGATCGACGATCTCGTCCGAAATCCGGTCGCAAACCTTGTCCGGATGACCCTCAGAAACCGATTCACTCGTGAACAGATAAGACGCGCGCATCAACCAATCCCTTCCAGATGGGCCGCGGTCGGCCCGTTTGAATTTTCAGAACCCCGGTTTCAGAACCAGGGCTCCATCTTCACTTGACGTGCTTTCATGACGCGAACGATCACCGCTCCGTTTTTGAAAACACCATGAACTCTTTCAATCGCGACGCCGGGAGATGACGTAGGATTCGTCGTAGAACCAGAGACCGTTATGCTTGCGCAGCACGTCCCTGGTGGCGTCGAGATAACGGCCGCTCTGCGTGACTTCGTCCAGGCGGTCGTCTTCGACCTGAGCGACATACACCGCCGCATTCCATGCTGCAAAGGCCGTCGAGGTCCCGATCGGCCCTGTTACCTCGTTGGGCAGCGCTTCCATATCGTACCGGAAAATAGAGCGGTTATCCGCGTAAGCGTTAAAGTTGAGATCGCGGCCGGCCGATCCCAGCTCGTATTTCACGGCGCGCAGTAACTCATGGCGGCTGACCGCGAAAGGGTTTTCTCCAGGCCACACCGACTGCACTATTTCCATGCCGGGATCGTGACCGTAGGAGTGAATCCCGATCAGCCGTCCGCCGGCGCGCAGCGCGCGGGCCAGTGGCGCAACAATCTTCTTGGCGCGGAAGTTCAGCGACGATCTCGCCCGGTAAGGCTGCGAAGCGATCACCAGATCGAAATTGGCCTCGACCCGCCCTGCCCGCGGAATCATCGCATCCAGCAGGAACCGGTGATCCTCGCGGTAAATCACAAGCGCGATCGGCCGCTCATAGACCGGCATGCCCGAACGGGCGCTGACGCTGGCGCGCCAGTTTTCTTCCAGAAACGGCTGCAAATCCGCGATCTGCGTCTCGAATTCGCCGGACGAGGAGCCGCGCAGCGCGACCTCGCGCCAGATCATCGCCGCCGCAGCGGTCGGCGATTTCGGCGCCAGCCACGGCGCCTCGGCGTAATTCATGTTGGTCAGAACGAACACCGTCGCCGGATGCTCGAACAGGCGGTCCGGCACCTTGTTCAGGGTCAGCCGCACGTCCTCGAGGCTGATTTCCTTGCCGGCGATATAGAACGGCATGTTCGGGAACCGGCTGTGCATCGCGCGCATCACCCGCCCCAGCACTGTCCCGTCGCCCACCCCTGCGTCGAAAACACGCAAGGCGGGCGGCCTGGGATGGATGCTCCCCAACTCCAGCGCCACGCGATCAGCGATCACCCGCTTTTCCGAGCAGGTGTGAACGAACAGCAGATACTTCTGCCGGTTCTCGAAAAACCGGAAATTGCCTGTGGGATCCCGCTTCTCGATCGGCGGTTCCGGCACGCTCACGACCGGCACGCCGTCCCCAAGAAAAGCTCTAATCCGCTCCAGTGTGTCGACGGTTATGCGCTTGCCCTCGCGCAGCCGGTGCACCAGCTTGCCGTCGTTCACCGCGCGGCGGCCGAACGTCGATTCCGCCATACCTGCCTGACGGCAGTATTCGGAAATCTGAGCCAGGAGCTGGTCGTTTTTCATCAGACCGGTGGGCAGCGTTCGGGTGGGCCAGAATTTGTGGGCAGAACGAATTCGTGCCGAGTCTCCTACCATCATCTGCCCACGATTGAAACCGCCATTCCGGAAAATCACTGCCTTTAAATCAGCCCTATCCGCGCCCACCGGAACGGGGATAGCTGTCCTCGCAGAACATAAATCCCATCATTCCAGGGCCGCTATCCATGTTGCAGAAACTCGCTGCGTCCGCGCTTCTTGTCTGTGTGCTCGCCTGTGGTGCGGCCGCCGACCCTGCAACACCGACAGGCAAGTGGCTGGCGGAAGACATCGATGGCGGCGGCGTGATCGACCGGCTGCAAACAACGCTGGAGATTCGCGACGACGGCATCGTCACCGGCATGGGTGGCTGCAACCGCTATGCGGGCTCAGTGACGGTCAGCGGCAACACGATCAAGTTTCTGCCGATGGCCTCGACGCGCATGGCGTGCTCGGCCGCGGTGATGAGACAGGAAGCGAAATTCCACAGCACGCTTGAGAAAGTCAGAACGTGGCGCATCGATCAGGCGCAGCGGAAACTTCTGCTGCTCGATGGCCAGGGCTTCGACCTGATGCGCCTCACCAGGATGGACTAGCGCAACGGCCTGCGTTGCGCCGCCTCAACCAAAAGCCTCAGCTAAAATGCACATCGCTGATGTCGATGGAAACCATCAGCGGATCGAGCGCGGCCCGATGGTCGGGGCCACGCGTATAAGCCAGCCGCTTCGACGGCAGCTTGATCCCGTCCGCCTCGATGTAATTGAACACATGCTGGGCCGCGTCGAAGCCGCCTGCGACATCGACATTGTAATCGTGCCGCCGCAGCAGGAAATCCTCGCCGAAGAAGAAGTCCTGGATGTCGCTGTGGGTGGCGACCGATTTCGGGAAACGCGCACGCACCACGCGCCATGTCTCGCTGCCTTCGCGCCAGGGCTCAAGCTCCGAAACCTCGACGCCCTTCATCACGAGATGAAACGGCGTGGTCAGATATGTCCACAAGGCATAGCCGTTGAAATAGGCGCGATGCAGCGGCCCCCACGGCGTCATCTTATCGTGACCGTCGAACAGCGCCCGTGGATCGTGCCGCTCGGCCACCACCGTTCCGTCGAGCTTTTCGATGGCGATGCGATCGGGCGTGAAACTGGTGCGCTGGTCGGCGGCCCCGAACGGCGTGACCGATGCGAATTCCTCATGCAGCGACACCGTCATGCGGCGCGGATTGGCGTCCTGCACCAGGCCCTTCATGCCCCAGAGTTCACCGCCCGACACGATGGTCGCTTCGACCTTCTGAAATGAGTTCCAGCGGTCGATGCCGCCATGGGCGTCGATGATGTTGGTCAGCAGGTCTTCCATGGCTCGCTCCATCGTCAAAAAAGCCAGACCAAGACCTACGCGGCGGAAAACCCTGCCGAAATGACGTATTTGCCTCAAATCAGGCCATCGGGACCGAAGCGGCTTAAACTTACATTCCTTTGCGCCCTTCCAAAAAAATCTTTCGGGCGATGTCACATCCCGCCCCTGCTGCCTCGTCTTGACTGCGAACGTGCACGGCAAGCCGCAATCGGACGCCTTCCGTGCCTTTTTCACCGCCGCGCATCGCGGCACAAGAGGAGGCCATCATGAAGATTGTTGTTATCGGAGGTTCCGGCCTGATCGGATCGCGAGTCGTCGCCCGGCTGCGTCAGCGCGGCCATGAGGTTGTCGCAGCCTCTCCATCGACCGGCGTCAACACGGTCACCGGCGAAGGACTGAAGGAAGCCTTTGCGGGCACCGACGTCGTGGTCGACGTGGCGAACTCGCCGTCGTTCGAGGCCGCAGCCGCGCTGGCCTTCTTCGAGGCGGCGGGCCGCAACATCTTCGCGGCGGAGAAAGCCGCCGGCGTGAAGTTGCACGTCGCGCTGTCGGTGGTCGGCACCGAACGCCTGCTCGAGTTCGGCTACTTCGGCGCCAAGCTGGCGCAGGAGCGCGCCATTGAAAATTCAGGCGTGCCCTACACCATCGTGCGCGCCACCCAATTTTTCGAATTCGTCGGCGGCATCGCGCAGGCAGCAACGGAGGGACAAACCGTTCGCGTCCCGCCTGCGAAATTCCAGCCGATGGCAGCCGACGATGTTGCGACAGCAGTTGCGGATGCAGCGCTCGCCCCCGCACAGGGCATGGTCGAGGTTGGCGGACCGGAATCCTTCCCGATGGATCAACTGATCCGGAAATACCTCTCCGCGAACAACGACGGGAAAGAGGTGATCACCGATCCCGACGCACGCTATTTCGGCATCAAGCTCAACGATCGCTCGCTGACGCCGGATGCCGGCGCCCGCACCGGCACGATCACATTCGACGCGTGGCTGCGCCGCAATCAGGCCTCCGCGGCCGCCTAACCGGAGTCAAACATGTTCAGGACACTTCTCGGCTCCGCCGCCATCGGCCTGCTGCTTGTCAGCGGAGCAACAGCCCACGACGCGGCCAACAACAAGGCGAAGGTCACGGTGGTTTTCGATCACGTTCTTCCGAACGTAAAAGGCAAGAGCATGAAAGGCGTGCTGGTCGAGTATCAGCCGGGCGGCTCGTCGCCCGCGCACACGCATCCGAACTCGGCCTTCATCTACGCAACCGTGCTGAAGGGCGCGATCCGCAGCAAGGTGAACGACGGACCGGAAAAGACCTATCGTGCCGGTGAGAACTTCGCGGAGATGCCGGGTGACCGGCACGCCGTCAGCGCGAACGCGAGCGACACCGAGCCGGCAACCCTGCTCGCGGTGTTCGTTCTCGACACCGACGAGAAGGTTCTGACGACCGACATAAAGTAAAATGAGCCGAGACCTGCAACTGCAACCCACCACCCTCCAATGGAGACTATGATGACCACCCCACGACTGGAACAAACCCCGTTCAAGCTCGCCCCCGATGCCTACAAGGCGATGACAGCGCTTGAGACAGCCATTGTAAAAAGCGGCCTCGAACACAGCCTGATCGAACTGGTCAAGATGCGTGCCTCGCAAATCAACGGCTGCGCCTACTGCATCCACATGCATTCAACCGACGCCCGGAAGGCTGGCGAAACTGAAATGCGGCTCTACATGCTCAATGCCTGGCGTGAATCCACGTTGTACACGCCGCGCGAACAGGCTGCGCTTGCCTGGACCGAAAGCCTGACGATGGTTGCGGCCACCGGCGCACCGGACAAGGATTATGAACTCGTGAAGGCCGAATTTAGCGACGCCGAACAGGTCAATCTCACCATGCTGATCGGCGCGATCAATGCATGGAACCGGCTCGCCATCGCCTTCCGGCTCGCACACCCGAAGGAAGGCAGCCGTGTCGCGGCCTGAGGCCAGCACAACGATCTTCGAGACGCACCGGCCCAGGCTGATGCGTCTCGCCTATCGCATGCTCGGCTCGGTCGCGGAGGCGGAGGACGTGGTACAGGACGCGTGGCTGCGCTGGCAGCAGGCCGATCGCACAACGGTGGAAACTCCGGCCGCCTTCCTGTCGCGCATCGTGACGCGGCTGTGTCTCGACGTCATGAAATCCGCCCGCTCCCGCCGGGAAACCTATGTCGGTTCGTGGCTCCCTGAACCCATGATCGAGGAGCCGGACGAAATGGATCAGGACGACCTGACGCTGACGCTGATGCTTGCGCTTGAACGGCTGTCGCCGCTGGAGCGCGCGGCCTTCCTGCTGCACGATGTGTTCAGCGTTCCGCTGGATGAGGTCGCGGCGACGGTTGAGCGCGAACCCGCCGCCGTCCGCCAGCTCGCCGCGCGGGCGCGCAAGCATGTGCAGGAATCGCGGCCGCGCTACACCGTGGCCCGCGACGAAGGCAGCCGGATCGCCGAGGCCTTCTTCATCGCCTCGCGCAGCGGCGACACCAACGCCCTACGCGCAATCCTCGCCCAGAACGTGGTGGTGCGCTCCGACGGCGGCGGCAAGGTTCACGCCTTTATCAATCCGATTCTCGGGCTGGAGCGCGTGCTTCGTGCGTATCAGGGTCTCTCGCGCAAACTCGCCAGACGTCCCTCGCGCGATCTGTTCCGCCCGATGCGTATCAACGGCCTGCCGGGCTATGTCAGCTATGAGCGCGATGACATTTTCCAGACCACAGCGTTTGCCATCGAGGACGGAAAGATCACCGAGATCTACATCATCCGCAATCCCGACAAGCTGCGCCATGTCGTTGAACTGTTGAATATCTCCGGATCGGACGCGACGCATCACTGACGATCGCGCCGCAAAGGCGAGATGGTGGCGAACCTCCGCGCAAAAGGCGGGATGGTGACGGCGATCGGGCGCATGGCCCATGTCGAAATGGCACGAGCGGCAACGCATCACCGATGCCCACTCTCTGTGAAGATGAACAAGCTTCGCGCGGTGGGATGACAGCGCACGTCTTCCCTCGACCATGACCCAGATCAACATCGCGCACTTTGCTCTTGCGAAGTTCCATGCCTGTGCAAGGATGGAACTTTCGGCATGCCGATAGTTACGGTCCATCTCTGCATATGTTGACCACAATGTTCGCGAGAGGAGACTGCCTTGAGCGAGTCACTTCACCCTGCGGCGCCCCATCACCTCCCCGGCTTCATCACCGCTCCCGGTGACACCGACATTCTTATGGTCGTGGTCGGAATCATTTTGCTCGCCTCGGTGCTGTTCGTCGGCAACATCTACCTGAAAATACATTCGCTCCCCGAGCGGATGGCGCACAAATCGCAGAAGCTGCAGTTCGAGATCGTGGCCGTGCTCTGCCTGCTTGCGCTGTTCACCCACAATCACCTGTTCTGGGTGATCGCCCTGCTTCTTGCGCTGGTCGACCTGCCCGATTTCAGCACGCCGCTGCGCAGCATCGCCGGCTCCGTCCAGAAAATGGCTGGTATTCCGCCGGACCCCGATCCATCCGAACCGCTGGACCAAGTGACAGCTCACGGCGCTTCCCCGGACGCACCCGGCAAAGCCAGGGACGCAGCAGCCAAGCGTGTGGAGTCGCATCATGCTTGAGCTGATCCTCTGCTCCATTCTGACGATCCTTCCCGATTATCTTTATCGGCGCTATGCGCAGGGCAAGCGGATCGGCAAGGAGATCACGCTGTTCTCCGTCTGGTACGAACTGCGATGGGGCATCACCGCCTGCGTGATGCTGACGGTCTCGCTCATCACCGTCATTTTCTATTTCCATCCGTCCACCACCAGCGCAACGCTGTACTACAGGACGGTCCCGCTCGTTCCCGAGACAATCGGGCGCGTCGCGGAGGTCAACGTTGATTTCAGCGCGCCGGTCAAGAAGGGCGACGTCATCTTCAGACTGGACAGTTCAAAGCAGGAAGCTGCGGTCAAAACCGCACAGCGCAAGATCGCCGAGGTCGATGCGCAGATGGTCGCCGCGCAATCGGAGGTGGTGAAAGCCGACGCCCAGATTCAGGAAGCGAAAAGTTCGCTGCGGCAGGCCACGGATGAACTCGAGGTCAAGCGCGAACTGCAGCGGCGCAATCCCGGCATCGTCCCGCAGCGCGATATTGAAAAGCTCGAAGTAGTGGTGACGGGGCGACAGGGCACGCTCGACGCCGTGACGGCAGCAAAGCAATCCGCCGTGATCCGCACCACAACATTGTTGCCGGCGGAGCGGGACAGCGCGGAAGCAGCTCTCGCCCAGGCACAGGTCGACCTCGACAAGACCAGCATACGGGCCGGCGTGGACGGGCGTGTCGAGCAGTTCCTGTTGCGGCCGGGCGACCTCGTCAATCCGATGATCCGCTCGGCCGGTATCCTCATTCCCGAAGGCGCGGGACGGCAAGCTCTTGCTGCTGGATTTGGACAGATCGAAGCCCAGGTGATGAAAGTCGGCATGGTGGCGGAAGCGACCTGCATTTCAAAACCATGGACCGTCATCCCGATGGTGATTACGAGCGTGCAGGATTACATCGCCGCCGGCCAGTTCCGTGGCGGCGAACTCCTGCTCGAAGCCCAACAGACACTGCGTCCGGGTTCAATTCTGGTTCTGATGGAGCCGATCTACAAAGGCGGCCTTGATGGCGTGACGCCGGGCAGCAGTTGCATCGCCAACGCCTACACCAGCAACCACGACCTGATCGACGCCAAGACCACCAGTTCGGGCCTGCGCATCTGGCTCCACGCGGTCGATGCGGTCGGCATCGTGCATGCAATGCTGCTGCGGATTCAGGCGCTGCTGCTGCCGGTCAAGACGCTGGTGCTGAGCGGACACTGAACTTCAACACGAAGCCTGCGTTGCTCTCAGCCGGCAACGCGAAGACCGACATCGCGAGGCGCAGCATCCTTTTCGTCCGTTTTGCTCCGCGGCTGCGCGAGATCAAGGCAATACTTCGCGGCCGTGCTGAGACTCGTGGCGATCGCATCGGCCTGAACGGTATCCTTCGTGATGGCGGAGTTCTCGGCCATCCAGTAGCAGACGAGGATCCTGGCTTCGGGCATCTTGCGGCGCAGCTTGCGCACGACATGGCGCGTATAGGACGGACTTCCATCATCCAGCACAGAGATGCAGACAAGCGCGACGCCCTCGCCATCGAGGCGGAAAATTCCGCTGCTTGAGATGTCTTCCTTTTTTGCCACGCGCGCGCCAAGCCCGTGTTTCGACAGGATTTGCGTGAGTATCCGCGCGGCAGCTTCGTCGAGGTCCGTGCGCTCCGCGACGCACAGCACAGGATGCTCCGCCTGCCATGCGGCGGGAAGACCTTCGCGGATCACAAAGGGCAATTCGGGCATGGGCACCGATGCCTCGATCGCGGCTTCGGCTTCCGCATCAACCGTATTGCCCTCGCGCGCGTCATCGCGCTCGTCGGCCAGATCCTCGATCAATTCGACGACGCTGTCGCGAATTTCAGTAAGGCGGGCGACCGGCAGTCGATCCCGCTTCAGATCCTTCTGAGCGAGTTTCAGACCCTTCAGCGCGACCTCCTCGTAGTATTCCGAGAGCGTGCGTTCCTTCAGATATTCCTCGGCCTTCTCGACGGCTTCGCCCGGATCGTCGGCGAGCATGCGCTGATAGAAAATCTCAGGAGGCGAGAGTGCCGGCCGATCTCCCAGCAAGATGTCGAAAAACTTCAGGCTTTCCACATGGTGACCCAGCACCACGAGGCATACCGTCATCGGCGTCGCCAGCACGAGACCAATCGGCCCCCACAGCGCGGTCCAGAATGTTGCCGATACCACCACCGCAAAGGGCGAGAGGCCGCTGCTGCGGCCGAACAGCATCGGCTCGATCACATGACCAACCAGCACGTCGGTGATGATGATCAGCCCGACAGTCCATACCAGCATCGACCAGCCGGGATCGACGGCAATCGCGAGCGTGAGGGGAAAGAAGGCCGCCACGAATGCACCGATATACGGCACGAAGCGCATGATGCCGGCGAGAATGCCCCAGAGAATTGCGCTCGGCACGCCGATAAGGGAAAGACCTAGCCCGATCACGATGCCGAAGACCGTGTTCAATCCGAGTTGCGACAGAAACAGGCGGCTGAGGCGGCCTGTGGCATCGCTAATGGCGGACGTTGCGGCCTGCAGATCATTCGCCCCGGCAAGTTTGATCAAGCGATTTCGCAAATCCTCACGCTGAAACAGAATGAACACCACGAAGATCACGACCACGCCAACCGTCGCCAACGGGTGCAGCAATGGCGAGATCAGCGATGCAATGTTTTCAAGCGCGGTGGGCGGCGGCGTCCGCACCTCGACCGGAATGGGCTTCGTTTGATCCGGCTGCGGGACCGGGCGTGGAGTTTCGACGCTATCGGCCTCGGGCCTGTTCAATTCCTTGCCGAGATCCTGCAAGACGCCCGCTGCGCGCTCCAGCGGACCCACCGAGGTGACGCTGCGCAGCGATGAAATCTTACGCTGCATGGTCTGCTGATAGCCCGGCAAGCCTTCGGCCAGTTGCGTGAGCTGCGAAGCGATCACGCTCCCCAGAGCGAAGATCGCGAGAAAGGCTGCGACCACGACGATGGGCACCGCTGCGCTGCGCGGCACGCGCCAGCTCTCGAGGCGCTCCACCAGCGGCGTCAAAACAAAGCTAAGGAGAATGGCAAGCGCAATGGGGACGAAGATTTCGCGGCCCACGTAGAGACCGGTGATGATGAGCGCGGCAATGATCGCGGAGGAGACGCCCGGCCCCCGCGGCGCTGGAGTCACGTCCGGCCGCACAATCCTGTCAGCGATGTTCAATATCATGTTCCCTTGCCGCAAGCGGCGCATCTGCCCGCAGGTCAACGGCGGGCGGCCGAAAACGTTCCGGGACAGCGGGCCGGACGTGTGGCGTGACGGCCCAGAGTGCGCCGTCTTCCGGCGGGCGGCGTGCGGACAGTCCTTATATCGGCGTTCGGCCTCAAGGGCCCGCCCGTCAGGATGTGCCCCACACCTCGGTCGCGACATCGGCGACCAGTCGCAGCTTTGCCCATTGCTCATCCTCGGTGAGGATGTTGCCCTCTTCCGTCGAGGCGAAGCCGCATTGCGGCGAAAGCGCAAGCTGATCGAGCGGGACAAGCTTCGCCGCCTCCATCACGCGCTGCCGGATGTCGCTCCTGGTCTCCAGCGCGCCGGTCTTCGACGTAACAAGACCGAGCACGACGATCTTGGTGCCGTTCGGCAGGAAGCGCAGCGGCTCGAACCCGCCCGCGCGGTCAGTATCGTATTCGAGGAAATAGCCGTCGTAATTGACGCGCGACAGCAGCGTTTCGGCCACCGGCTCGTAACCGCCGGATGAAATCCAGGTCGAGCGGAAATTGCCGCGGCAGACATGCGTGGTGATCGTCATGTCGCTTGGGCGCTCGGCAATCGCGTAGTTGATGACGCGCGCATAGACCGCCGGGAGTGCATCGGGGTCCTCGCCGCGCCCGCGCAGCTTTGCCCGCTGGTCCTCGGAGCAGAGATAGCCCCACACCGTGTCGTCGAATTGCAGATAGCGGCAGCCCGCGTCGTAGAACGCCTGCACGGCCTTGCGATAGGTTTTCGCCAGATCGATGAAGAAGTCATCGATCTGCGGATAGGCCTCCTGCGAAATTGCGCTCCGGCCGCCGCGATAATGCAGCAGCGACGGCGACGGGATCGTCATCTTCGGCAGAATGCCAGCGAGATCGCATTTGTCCTTGAGCAGCTTGAAATGCCCGATCATCGGATGGCTGGCCGGGAAATCGAGCTTGCCGGTGACGCGGATGCTTTCGCCGCGCGTCGTCATCCCGTTGAACTGGATGCCGTCGGTCTTGTGAAGCTCGCAGCCGGCAAGGTGCTTCAGAAAATCGAAATGCCACCACGAGCGGCGCAGTTCGCCGTCGGTCGCGAGCCGCAGGCCGCTCTGCTTCTGCTTCTGAACGATCTTGCCGATTTCGAGCGACTCGACGCGCTGCAATTCGGCGGCCGTGATCTCGCCGCGGGCGAACCGCGCGCGCGCATCCTTGACCCGTTGCGGCCGCAGCAGGCTGCCGACATGGTCAGCGCGAAACGGCGGCTTCGGCCTTTGCATCATGTTCTCCGGATCGACTCATGCGCCTCTTTTTGCAGCGCTCACTACCACAATCCGGTTAGCAAGACTGAGCAACTTTTCCGCATTGCGGCCAGCCCCCCTCCATTCCGATGATACCGCGGGGACGGCCCGCAGGAACGAAACCCGGACGGAATGGTTGGTTTCCGAGGCATGGGAGACTTCCACATGACCAAATCCGACTTCCTTCGCATTCCCCACAACGCGTACGTCATTGTCGGCGATGGCCGCAAAGCCCTTTTCCTGCGCAACGAAGGCAACGGAGCCGCGCCCCGTCTGAAAACCGAGCAGGTTTTTCAGAACGACAATCCGCCGACGCGCGACCAGGGATCGGGCCCGCCGGGCCGCAGTTTCCAGAGCGTCGGTAACAGCCGCAGCTCGGTCGAACAGACCGACTGGCATGAGATCGGGGAGCAGCGATTTGCCCGAACCATCGCTGACGCGCTTGAGGCCCTGGCGCGGGACCGCGACATCCCGGGCTTCGTCATCGTTGCCCCGCCGCGCGCACTTGCGGATTTGCGCCGCGCACTCGACCCCCATGTGAGAGCCCGCATCATCGCCGAAATCGACAAGGATCTGACCAGCCATCCGCTCGCAGACATCGAGCGGCACCTGACGGCGGCGTAACGGTCAGTCCGTGAACACCACCGTCTTGCGCCCGTTGAGGATAACGCGGTCTTCAAGGTGATAGCGGATCGCGCGGGCGAGCACGCGGCGCTCGATGTCCGCGCCCTTGCGGACAAGGTCTTCCGGCGAGTCGCGGTGGCTGATGCGCTCGATATCCTGTTCGATGATCGGGCCTTCGTCGAGATCGCTGGTGACGTAATGCGCGGTTGCGCCGATCAATTTGACCCCGCGCTCATGCGCCTGATGGTAGGGCTTGGCGCCCTTGAACCCCGGCAGGAACGAGTGGTGGATGTTGATGCAGCGGCCCGACAGCTTGCCCGCGAAATCCTCCGACAGCACCTGCATATAGCGCGCAAGCACCACGAGATCGGTTTTGGTGTCCCGGATGATTTTCCAGACCGCGCCTTCCTGCTCGTCCTTGGTCGCGCGCGTCACCGGCAAATGATGAAACGGGATGCCTGCGAAATCGAGCCCGGCATAGGTTTCCAGCGGATGATTGGAGACGATCGCGGTCGGGGTCATCGGCAGTTCGCCGCGCCGCCAGCGATAGAGAATGTCGGCAAGGCAGTGATCGAACTTCGACACCATCAGCATCACACGCTGCTGCACGGCGCGGTCGCGCAACTGCCAGACCATGTCGAACGGCTTCGCCATCATGCCGAACCCGGCCTGAAGCGTCGGCAGATCGGCCTTCGCGGCGGGCGAATCGAAGCTCACCCGCATGAAGAACCTGCCGGTCTCGGTGTCGCTGTATTGCTGCGCGTCGAGAATGTTCTGCCCGTTGGCGAACAGGAAGGTGGAGACCGCCGACACGATGCCGGGGCGGTCCGGGCAGGACAGGGTCAGGACGAATTGCTGTGCGGACATGGGGGACAAATCTTGGGAAACACGATCTGGAGGGGCGGAATGTGGCCCCTCCTCTAGCACCCGCGCCGAACTTTGGCCAATGGTGGTGATCGCGGCAGAACAGGAATCGCGCCACACATTCCATGTCGTCCCCGCGAAAGCGGGGACCCATACGGCCGAGTGCGAGAACTAAAGCGCCGTCATCCTGAGGTGCGAGCGCTTGCGAGCCTCGAAGGATGATGGCGCGATCCGTATTTGTTCCACGCATCCTTCGAGGCTCGCCGCAAAAGATGCGGCTTGCACCTCAGGATGACGCGATATCACGGTCATGGGTCCCCGCTTTCGCGGGACGACAGCTATTTTATCGCCCCAAAAAGCTTTCACCCGATCTGCCATCGTCCTAAATTGAAGTCCTACGCGCGACTTTTGTCGACGAAAGGTCCATATGCCCGGCAGGCTTGAAGGTTACCGCATCCTGATTCTGGAAACGCGCGAGGAAGCGCAGTTTTCGCGCCTGCTTCAGGAACAGGGCGCCGACGTGCTGCAATGCCCGATGTTCACCATTCATGACGCGCCGGACCCTGCCCCGGTCGAGGCCTGGATCAGGCTGTTCATCGACAGGCCGTTCGACGATCTGGTGCTGATGACCGGCGAAGGCCTGCGCCGCATGATGAAGGTCGCGCGGCGCGTCGGCGTCGATCAGGATTTCATCGCGGCCATTGCCAAATCGAAACGATATGCGCGCGGCCCGAAGCCGGTGCGCGCGCTGCGCGAGATCGGGCTTGAAGCCAACATGCAGACCGAAACGCCGACGTCGGAAGGCGTCGCCGCCATGCTGGCGCAGCAGGACCTGAAAGGTCACCGCGTCGGGCTTCAGCTTTATCCGGACAAGGATCACACCAAGCTGATCGGCGCTATCACCTCATACGGCGCGACCGTCGAAACCGTGCTGCCCTACATCTATGACGCACAGGCGGCCGACACCAACATCGTGGAAGCCATTGGCGAGATGGCGGAGCGCCGCGTCGATGCCATCGCGCTCACGAGTTCTGGTCAGGTGCGCCGGCTGATCGACGTGGCGCGCGCGCATGGATGCGAGGACAGATTGCGCGCGGGTCTTGCGCAGACGCCGGTGGCGTCGGTCGGCCCGGTGGTGTCGGATGAGCTGAAAGCCTACGGCCTGCACACCGACATCTATCCCGCCAATGAGTCATTCTTCATGAAGCCGCTGATCAGCGCGATGGCGCTCGCTTTGAACAAGGCACCGCCGCGGGCGGCGAAGAACAACGGATAATCCGAAAACTCTGTTGCAGGCGCGTCATTGCGAGGAGCGAGAGCGACGAAGCAATCCAGCTTGTTGCTCAAGAATGGATTGCTTCGCTTCGCTCGCAATGACAACAAAACCTCCGATTGAGCTTTTCACCAAGATCAGGCACCCTGCAAAAAACAAAGCCAATAAAAGACAGGGATCAAATGTCCTCTCTCCCCCTCTCCTCCCTCCGCATCGTTGAACTCGGATCGGGCGATACGCTCGGCTATTGCGGCAAGCTGTTTGCGGATTTCGGCGCGGAGGTCATCAAGATCGAGCCGCAGGGCGGCGATCCGGGCCGCCGCATTCCGCCGCTGGCCGACGTGGGCGAAGGCAGGCGCGAGAGCCTCACCTTCGCGTGGCTGAACACCAACAAGAAAAGTATCATCGCCGATCCGGAAACGGCCGACGGTGCGAGCCGGATTCTCGACCTGCTCGCCGGCGCCGATCTGCTGCTGGATGCGCGGCATCCCGACGAGATCAAGGCATCGCAGATCTCGCACGACCGCCTGCGCAAGGCCGATCCCGGACTCGCGATCACCGCGATCTCATGGTTCGGCGAACACGGCCCCTATCGCAATTATCTCGCGACCGATTCCGTGTGCCGCAGCCTCGCCGGGCTGGTGAAATTGGTCGGCCCGGTCGAGGGCCCGCCCGTGCTGCCGCGTGACGGACAGATCGGCGTGGTCGGCGGACTGACCGCGTTCATTCCAACCCTCGCCGGGCTTTACGGCTACGGACATGGCGCACGCCGCTTCGCCGTCAATAATCTCGAAGCCATGCTTCACATCAGCGAGTTCGACACCGGACTTGCGCTTGAGTCAGGCTTCACGCGTCCGCGCGCCGGCATCAACCGGTTCGGCCGCGGCTATCCGTCCGGCAACTTCGTCACCAAGCATGGCTGGCTCGGCGTCACGGTCGTCACGCCCGCGCAGTGGGTTGGATTTTGTACCATGCTCGACATGCCCGAGCTTGGCGCCGATCCGAAATATTCGGCGACCATCGGCCGCTTCATGCATGCGGACGAACTGAAGGCGATCATCACGCCGGCGCTGCTGAAGAAGACCGCGCTCGAATGGTTCGAGATGGGCATCGAGCTGCGGCTTCCGCTCGCCGTGGTGCCCGACATGAAGGAACTGCTCGAACAGGATGTGTATCGCGAACGCGGCGCATTCGGGCCGGTGGAGATCGGCACGGCGTCGTTCGAGGGCCCGGTGCTTCCGCAGTATCTGACGCTCTCGCGGCCGAAACCCAATGGCCGCGCGCCGCTGGCCGGGGCGGACGACAAGGCCGCCCTGCCCGCGCATCAGCGCAAGGCGACGCGCGCCGCGACACCACAGGATGCGCTGCCGCTGAACGGCCTGCGCATCATCGATCTCACCATGGGCTGGGCCGGGCCGACCGCGACGCGCCAGATGGGCGATCTCGGCGCGGACGTTATTAAAGTGGAGTCCTGCCAGTATCCGGACTGGTTCCGCGGCACCGACACCCGCCCGCCCTATCATGAAGAGCGGACCTACGAGAAGACCTACTGGTTCCAGATGAACAACCGCAACAAGCGCGGCATCACGCTGGACCTGACCACCGAAGCCGGTCTCTCGTTGCTCAAGCGCCTGATGAAGGACGCCGACGCGGTGATCGACAATTACGCCGCCGATGTGATGCCGCGCCTCGGCCTCGGTGTCGAAGACATTCTCAAGATCAATCCGCGTCTCGTTGTCGTGACCATGCCCGCCTTCGGCATGACGGGAAAGTGGAGCGGCGTGCGCGCCTATGGCTCGACACTCGAACAGGCATCGGGTTTGCCATCGGTCACCGGCGGCCCGGACGATCCGCCGGTGATGCTGCATGCGGCGATCGGCGATCCCATCGGCGGCCTGAATGCTGCCGCCGCTTTGCTGCTGGGTTTCATGCAGCAGCGGAAAACCGGCGAAGGCCAGCACATCGATCTCAGCCAGGTCGAGTGCATGCTGCCGATGGTCGCTCCGTCGATTCTTGAGCAGTCAGCCACCGGCGCGACGAGCCCGCGTATCGGCAACCGCCATCCGCAATATGTGCCGAACGGATGTTTTCCCACGCTCGGCATCGATCAGTGGATCACGATCGCGGTGCGCAGCGATGACGAGTGGAAAGCGCTCTGCGGCGTGATGCGGCGCGCGGATCTGGCGGGCGATTCCAGGCTCGCGACTGTCGAAGGCCGGCGCGAACACGAAGATTCCATCGAGGTCGCGATCCGGCACTGGCTCGCCGACGTGCGCCCCGATATCGCGATGGTGACATTGCAGAAGGCCGGCATTCCCGCAGGCATTGCCAAGCTGCCGCAGGATCTCGCCAGCGATCCGCATCTGCTCAAGACCGGCCACTGGCAGCCGAGCGACCGGCCCTTCATGGGTCCGCACCTGTTGCCGTCGGTCGCCTATCGCGAGGGCGATTCACAGTTGCCCTATGCGATCACCCATCTCGCGCCGACGCTCGGCCAGCACAATCACGAGGTGCTGCGCGAGGTGCTGGGACTGAGCGATGCCGAGATCGCCGAGCTGGAGCGCAGCGAGATCATCGGCACCGAGGCGACCTTGCCGAAACCGAAGACAAAGAAGAGCGACGGCAAGACCGCGAGCGCGGCGAGTTAATTCCTCAAGCACGTCATTCCGGACAGGACGCGCAGCGGACTGATCCGGAATCCAGAAGAGTTCATCGGAAGCAACTTCGGGATTCCGGGCTGGCTCGCAAGTGCGAGCGCCCCGGAATGACGGTGATGATACTCTCTAGCTTCCCATAAACTGCATCACCACCTCGCGGCTGTGCGGCCGCGCGCGGTGCTCGATCAGATAGATCGCCTGCCAGGTGCCGAGCGCGAGCGCGCCGTCGATTACCGGGATTTGCAGGCTGACCGAGGTCAGCATGGTCTTGATATGCGCGGGCATATCGTCCGGGCCCTCGACGGTGTGACGCCAGCCGCCATCGGCGGGCGCGAGCCGCCGCAGCGACGTGAGCAGATCGGCCAGCACATCGGGATCGGCATTCTCCTGAATGGTCAGGGATGCAGACGTATGCCGGATGAACAGGCTGACAGTCCCGGCTCTTCCACTGGCCTGCTTCAGAAACCGCGCGACCTCGCGCGTGATGTCGGTAAAGCCCTCGCCCTTCGTCGGCACGGTCAGCACCGCGCTGGCGATGGTCTCGACGCCGGTTGAGAGAACGGGTGTCTGCTTCATGCCTGTTTTCTTTGCTTCATGGATGCTCAAGCCGCGCGATTGTCGCCTCATCGAATTCGCCATCGTAGTATTTTTGCAGGGCCGTGACGAAATCTGTGTTGTCGGGCGTCACGTTGGCGAACAGCGTCATCGACGATTTGAACTTCATGTCGTCGGGCGAACCCAAAATCGCGTGGATATCCTTGCCCGCAACGGCACTCACCAGTTGCGTGCATTCGCGCAGCCGTGGCCCAAGCACCGGATGCTCAAGATACGCCACCGCTTCTGCGCGCGAACCGATGGCATACCTTTGCGCCATCGCGCTGAATCCGAGACCTTCGATCTGCGGGAAGATGAACCACATCCAGTGGCTTTGTTTCCGGCCAGCACGCAACTCCGAGACCACGCGCGGATATACCGGCGCCTGCGCCGCCATGAACCGCTCAAGATCGAAATCATCGTTCATCGGCTGTTCCCGTGCCGGACGCGCCAAGGATATTGCGGAACCTGGACCTGGCCGGAGGGGTTATTCCTGAACAGCACGGGAGGTTCCCATGAAGCTCATCTCCGCGGTCCTGGTCGCCATCGGCGGTCTCGCGATCCCCGCAGCCGGCCTCGCCTCGCCACTTGTCGGCGCGACGTCGCCATCAACTGCGTCAGCCAATGATAAGGCCTTCTGCATCCGGACAAAGGGGGACGTTAGCCGTCCGGGCGAGTGCCTGTTTGCGTCCTATAGTGAGTGCAAGCAATCGGGCGCTGCGGTCTTTGCCGACTGTTATCGAAACCCGCGCTCGGCAAACGCCAGACAGATGCGCAAGAACCCCGCACCGTCATCGCAGTAGGTCCGGAAAGCTTTCGCCGTCACAGCGTTACCGCTGTTCCTTGAGGAACGCGGCATAGGCGCGCTTCATGCCCTCGTCGAGCGAGGTCGTGGCGCGCCAGCCGAAATTGGCAAGCTTGCTCACGTCGAGCAGCTTGCGCGGCGTTCCGTCCGGCTTCGACGTATCGAACACGATCCTGCCGGTATAACCGACGGTCCGGGCGACGACGTGAGCGAAATCGGCGATGGAAATATCTTCTCCCGAGCCGACATTGATGAGACCGCCCTCGGAATAATTTTTCATCAGATGGATCGACGCGTCGGCCATGTCGTCGACATAGAGAAATTCGCGCCGCGGGGTGCCGGTGCCCCACACCACGACCTCCGCCGCGCCGGTTTCCTTCGCTTCGTGAAAGCGGCGGATCAGCGCTGCGACAACGTGACTGTATTCGGGATGATAGTTGTCGCCGGGACCATAAAGATTGGTCGGCATGATGCTGATGAAGTCGCTGCCGTACTGGCTGCGATAGGCCTCCGCCATCTTGACGCCGGCGATCTTGGCGATCGCATACGGCTCGTTGGTCGGCTCCAGCGTATCGGTCAGCAGCGAATCCTCGCGCAGCGGCTGCGGCGCCAGTTTCGGATAGATGCAGGAAGAGCCGAGAAACAGCAGCTTCTCGACGCCCTGCACATGCGCCGCATGGATGACGTTGGTCGCGATCAGGAGGTTCTCGTAGATGAACTCTGCGCGCAGGGTGTTGTTGGCGACGATGCCGCCGACCTTCGCGGCGGCGTGCAATACAACCTGCGGGCGCATCGCCGCGAACCACCTGTTGACGGCGGCCTGATCGAGCAGATCGAGTTCACTGCGCGAAGCGGTGAGGATTTCGACATTCTCGCGCGCAAGCCGGCGCACCAGGGCGCCACCGACCATCCCCCGATGGCCTGCCACAAAGACGCGCTTGCCCTTCAGATCAAACGGCAACGCGGCCATCGGCAACCCCAAAACGCGACCCGGCCGGCCGCAACTCTTTCATCAATGCTGGCATACAAAATCCCGGCTGCCCGAATTACCAAAAAGCAGTTCGGCGGAAAATACAACTGTCACCGAGCGCGATCGTGCACATGTTGGTCGCGGGCGCCGGACGGATGGTTTCGGGGGCTCTACCACACGCGCGCCGGGACCGGCAAATTAAGCATTCCCCATCCTGCCCAAGACCGGGGCTTGCGGCCTGCGGGCCCTTGGACCACAATCCGTTCCACGAAATGGCCGCGGACGGCACCAGATCAAGATCCTGCGATCAAGATCTTGACCGTCCATCAAACAGGCCGTTCTCAAAGAGAATTCAGGGAGATGAAAATGCGTAAAATGATGATGGCTGCGGCAGTCGCGCTTCCCATGCTGGGCGGAGCGGCGATGGCCCAGGACACTGTAAAAATCGGCTATATCGACCCGCTCTCGGGCGGCGGCGCCAGCGTCGGCGAGGTCGGCCTCAAGACCTTCCAGTATCTGGCCGAAGAACTGAACGCCAAAGGCGGCATTCTCGGCAAGAAGGTCGAGATCGTTCCGCTCGACAACAAGACCAACCCGCAGGAAAGCTTGATCCAGGCCCAGAAGGCCATCGACTCCGGCGTGCGTTACCTCACCCAGGGCAACGGCTCTTCCGTGGCCGGCGCGCTGAGTGACTTCGTCACCAAGTACAACGAACGCAACCCCGGCAAGGAAGTGCTCTACTTCAACTACGCCGCGGTGGACCCCATCCTCACCAACGACAAGTGCAGCTTTGCGCACTTCCGCTGGGACGCGAATTCCGACATCAAGATGGAAGCCCTCACCAACTACATGAAGGGCGTTCCCTCCATCAAGAAGCTGTACCTCATCAATCAGGATTATTCGTTCGGCGAATCCGTGCGGACCACGGCGCGTGCGATGCTGAAAGAGAAGCGTCCTGACATCGAGATCGTCGGCGACGAAAAGCACCCGCTGCTGAAGATCACCGACTTCGCGCCTTACATTGCGAAGATCAAGGCGTCGGGCGCCGACACCGTGATCACCGGCAACTGGGGCCAGGACTTCGCACTGCTGCTGAAGGCCGCGGCTGACGCGGGCCTCAAGGTTGGCTGGTACACCTACTACGCAGGCGGCGCCGGTGGCCCGACCGCGATCAAGCAGGGCAACCTCAACGATCAGGTGTTCACGATCGTCGAAGGCTACGCCAACATCGACCACAAGGAATCGATCGAGTTCGAGAAGGCGTTCCGCGCCAAGTACGCTGGCCAGACCTTCTGGTATCCGCGCGCAGCGAACGAAATGCGGATGTTCGCGGCGGCGGCCGAGAAGGCCAAATCGCTTGAGCCCGTAAAGGTCGCTGCAGCCCTCGAAGGCCTGGAATTCGAGGTCTTCACCGGCGGCAAGGGCGTCATGCGCAAGGACGATCACCAGTTCTTCCAGCCGATGTACGTCGCCCAGTTCGGCGAACTGAAGAACAAGGAGCCGTTCGACGAAGAGAAGACCGGCTGGGGCTGGAAGGGTGTCGCCAAGATCGAGACCGACAAGACCATCCTGCCGACCACCTGCAAGATGACCCGCCCATAAGAGGTCACTGCAAGCTGGCTTCTTTCGCCAACTAGTTGTGTTCGCCCCGGCGCCTGCCGGGGTGAACACGGGACCTTCATGTATCCGGGGGGAGTGCTGGGGTCGTGCTCGAGCTTATCGTCATATCCACATTGAACAGCGTCCTGTTCGGGATGCTGCTGTTCCTGATGGCCAGCGGCCTGACGGTCATCTTCAGCATGCTCGGCGTGCTGAACTTCGCGCATGCGAGCTTCTATATGCTCGGCGCATTCTTCGGATTTCAGATCAGCCGGTGGTTCGGGTTCTGGCCTGCCCTTCTGATCGCCCCGATCCTCGCGGGCATCATCGGCGCGGGCGTCGAGCGCTACGGCCTGCGCCAGGTTCACCGCAACGGCCATGTCGCCGAACTGCTGTTCACCTTCGGCCTCGCATTCGCGATCGAGGAAGTAGTGCAGATCATCTGGGGCAAGAGCCCGGTCGATTTCCGCGTGCCGCCGCTGCTCGATTTCCCGGCCTTCACGATCTTCTCGACCAACTACCCCGCCTACAAGATGTTCATGCTGCTGGTGTCGATCGCCATCTTCATCGCGCTGCTGGTCGTACTGAAGCGGACGCGGGTCGGCATGATCGTTCAGGCCGCCCTCACCCATCCGCACATGGTCGGCCATCTCGGCCACAATGTCGGACGCATCTTCATGATGGTGTTCGGCGTCGGCACCGCGCTCGCTGCAGTCGCCGGCGTCATCGCAGGCCCCGCGCTGGTCACCCAGTCGAACATGGCCGGTCTTCTCGGACCCATCCTGTTCGTGGTCGTGGTGGTCGGCGGGCTCGGCTCGCTGCCGGGCGCATTCATCGCCTCGCTTCTGATCGGCTTCGTGCAGACCTTCGCGGTCTCGATGAACGGATCGCTGTCGGAAGTGTTCGGTCCGCTCAGCCCTGCCTATGCATCAACATGGCTGGCTGACATCTGGAACGTCACTGTGGCGCAGATCGCGCCGATCATGCCCTATGTGCTGCTGGTGCTGATCCTCGCGCTCCGTCCGATGGGTCTGTTGGGGACGCGTGAAACATGAGCAACATCACCTCACGCGCCGCGCCGCCGCCACCGACCGCTGCCGACAATCTCAAGTTCTACGGGCTGTGGGCCGCTGTCGCGATCTTCCTGCTCGTGCTGCCCAAGGTCTTCGGCTCGGGCGGCGCCCTGACGACATTCAGCCTGATCGGCATCTCGATCATCTTTGCGCTATCCTACAACATCCTGCTCGGCCAGACCGGCATGCTGTCGTTCGGCCACGCAGTCTATTACGGCCTCGGCGGCTTCCTGGTCATTCACGCCATCAACATCATCGGCGCCAACAAGTGGGCGATCCCGCTGCCGCTGGTGCCGCTGGTCGGCGGACTCACGGGCCTTGTGTTCGCGATCCTGCTCGGCTGGGTGTCGACACAACGCTCAGGCACGGCATTCGCCATGATCTCGCTCGGCGTCGCCGAACTGGTCGCCTCCTCCGCGCTGATCCTGCGGACGTTCTTCGGAGGCGAAGCCGGCATCTCGGCCAACCGCACCAAGCTGCTGAGCTTCTTCGGCTGGAACTTCGGCCCGCAAATCCAGATCTACTATCTGGTCGCGGCCTGGACGCTGATCTGCATGATCGCGATGTACGCGCTGACCCGCACGCCGCTGGGACGGATGTGCAACGCGGTCCGCGACAACCCGGAACGCGTGCAGTTCGTCGGCTACGATCCGCATGTGGTCCGCTATATCGCGTTCTGCTTCTCGGGCTTCTTTGCCGGCATCGCAGGGTCGCTCGCCGCCATCAACTTCGAGATCGCGAACTCCGCCTATCTCGGCGCGGTGCAGTCCGGCACGGTGCTTTTCGCGGCCTATATCGGCGGCATCGGGTTCTTCATCGGCCCGATCGTCGGCGCGATCTTCGTCACGATTCTCTCGCTCGGCCTGAGCGACCTGACGACGGTGTGGCAGCTCTACTTCGGCCTGTTCTTCATCGCGGTGGTGATGTACGCGCCAGGGGGCATCACCGGCCTTTTGATGATGCATCGGCCGCTCATCAGGGGCGGCACGCTCGGCAGCGTGCTGCCGTCCTATGCCGTGGCGCTGGTTCCCACGCTTGCGCTGATGATCGGACTGATGCTCGGGATCGAATGTATCGTGCACTACACGATGAATCCGATGGATGATCCGAACATCAAGGCGTTCGGCATTCCGTTCAATGCCGCAAGCCCGCTGACATGGGCCACGTCGGTGATCCTGATCGTCGGCGGCTTCTTCGTCTCGCGGATGACATGGAAGCGGGTCGCCGTGGCCTGGGATGAGGCGCTGACCGTAGCACGTGCGAAGGAATTGGCAGCATGACCTCGGACGTGAAGCCCAACGCCATCGAAATCCGCGACGTTCAGAAGAGCTTCGGCATCACCAAGGTGATCCGCGACCTCAATCTGAAAGTGGCGCAGGGCGAACGCCATGCCCTGATCGGCCCGAACGGCGCCGGCAAATCGACCACGTTCAATCTCATCAGCGGCTACATGGCGCCGACCAGCGGCGATGTCCTGATGCGCGGCGAAACCATCTCGGGGCTGCCGCCCTACCAGATCAACCGCCGCGGGCTGTCGCGCAGCTTCCAGGTCACGAACGTCTTCGCCAACATGACGGTGTGGGAGAACCTGCGCTGCGCCGTGCTGTGGGCCACGGGACACAAATACGCGTTCTGGAAAAGCGTCGACAAGCTGCCGGAAGTGCGCGAGCGCACCGCGCAGATTCTGGAAGACATCAGCCTCACCTCGCGGCGCGACATCCCGGCCGGTCTTCTGACCTATGCGGAACAGCGCGCGCTGGAAATCGGCATCACGATTGCGGGCGGCGCCGATGTCATCCTGCTGGACGAGCCGACCGCGGGCATGAGCCATGCCGAGACCGAGCGTGCGGTGGATCTGATCCGCCGCCTCACCGTCGGCAAGACCCTGCTGATCGTCGAGCACGACATGAGCGTGGTGTTCGGCCTCGCCGACCGCATCTCGGTGCTGGTCTATGGCCATATCATCGCATCCGGAACGCCTGAGGAAATCCGTAACAGTCCGAAGGTCAAGGAAGCCTATCTGGGCGAGGAAGCTGCGTGATGTTGGAAGTCCAGGATCTGCACGCCTATTACGGCAAAAGCCACATCCTTCAGGGCGTCGATATGCATATCGGCGCCGGCGAGGTCGTCAGCCTGCTCGGGCGCAACGGCGTCGGACGCTCGACCACGGTCAAGGCGATCATGGGCGAAGTGCCGCCGCACGGCACCATCAAGTTCAAGGGCCAGGACATCGCCGGTCTGCCGAACTACAAGATCGCGCATCTCGGGCTCGGCTACGTGCCGGAGCATCGCGACATCTTCCCCGGCCTCACCGTGCGGCAGAACCTGCTGCTCGGGATCAAGGACACCAAGCGTCCGGGCAAGTGGAAGCTCGAGGACATGCTCGAGATGTTCCCCAACCTCAAGGCGCGCGCCGATACGGCCGCAGGCGTGCTGTCCGGCGGCGAAAAGCAGATGCTGACCATCTGCCGGACGCTGATGGGCGATCCCGAACTCATCATGATCGACGAGCCGACCGAAGGGCTGGCGCCGCTGATCGTGCAGCAGGTCGGCGACCTGATCGCGGAAATCGCCAAGCGCGGCGTGGCGATCCTTCTCGTCGAGCAGAAGCTGTCCATCGCCATGCGGATCTCCCACCGGCTCTATGTGATGGGCCATGGACGGATCGTGTTCGAGGGCACCCCGGCCGAGCTCAAGGCCAACCAGGCCGTCCGCAAGGAATGGCTGGAAGTGTGATACCCTCCGCCCCGCGATGGAGACCTTGACGTCGCGGTAGTGCCGGATGCGTTCGCATGACCGAGCAAAGTGTTCTGCGCCTGTCGATCGCCGTGACCCTGGCTCTCGCAGGGATGGGGATTCTGTTCGGCCTTCTGTCAGGCTCCTACGCCATTGTTTTCGACGGCGTCTATGCGCTGATCGACGCTGTCATGACCATCCTCGCCCTGCTGGTCGCCAACCTGATCGCGGCATCCACCCGGGAAGGCGGCTCCAAATCCCGGCTCATCGCACAGTTCACCATGGGCTTCTGGCATCTGGAGCCGATGGTCCTCGGTCTGAACGGCATTCTGCTGATAGGCGCGGCGATCTACGCGCTGATCAACGCCATTGGAAGCCTGCTGACCGGCGGGCGCGAACTCGCCTTCGATCAGGCGATCATCTACGCCGTGGTAATCACCCTCGCCGCGGTCGGCATGGCGGTCTTCGATGCGCGGGCCAACCGGACCATCAAATCCAATTTCGTGGCGCTGGACGCCAAGGCATGGATGATGTCGGCGGCGCTGACCGCCGCGCTGCTCGTTGCCTTCATCTTCGGCTACCTGATTCAGGGCACCAGCCTGAAATGGCTGTCGCCCTACATCGATCCTGCCGCGCTGGCCATCGTCTGCCTGATCGTGATTCCGATTCCGATCGGCACGGTGCGTCAGGCGCTGGCCGACGCCCTGCTGGTCACGCCGCCCGATCTCATGCAGCACGTCGAGGCCATCGCCAAGCAAATCGTGCTGCGCTATCAGTTCCTGTCATACCGCGCCTATGTTGCGCGGGTCGGCCGCGGCCGGCAGATCGAGCTCTATTTCATCGTTCCCATGGGCCTGCCGGCCAGACGGCTTGAGGAATGGGACAATATCCGCGACGAGATTGGCGAGGCCATCGGCAACGACACGCCGGACCGCTGGCTCACCATCGTGTTCACGACCGATCAGGAATGGGCGGAGTGACTAAACGTTGTAGTCATTGCGAGCGAAGCGAAGCAATCCACCTTTAAGACGAATGGATTGCTTCGTCGCTTGCGCTCCTCGCAATGACGATCTGCTGTTCACACCTCGAAATACGCCTTCTGGTCGATATCCGTGAGCAGATCGGGATGCGTCGGCTGCCAATTCAGCAGTTTGCGCGTGCGTTCGCTGGAGGCAGGAATATCCATGCCTGCGAAACGCACGAACCAGCCGAAGTGATCCTCGGCTTCCTCCGGCGACTTTGAGACCACCGGCACGCTCAGCCACCAGCCGATCACGCGCGCAATCTCCTTGAACGGCACGCCTTCATCGGCGACGGCATGATACGGACCGCCCGCTGCACCGCTTTCCAGCGCGAGCCGATAAAGCCGCGCGGCATCGAAGCGATGCACGCCGGGCCAGCGGTTCGATCCATCGCCGATATAGGCCGAGACGCCTTTCTCGCGCGCGAGCTTGATCAGGTTCGGAACGAAACCGTGATCGCCCGCGCCATGGGTCGACGGCGCAAGCCGCACGGCAGTGGCCCGCACGCCCCGCGCGGCAAGCGCTTCAGCCGCCGCTTCCGACAGGCGGGGAAAACCCGGTGCAGGACTGTCGGCCTCGGTGGCAATGCGGCCGGGCGCAACCAGCGCCAGACCCGATGTCACCAGCAGCGGTCGTTCCGACCCTTCAAGCGCCACACCCAGCGTCTCGATCGCGCGCCGGTCCATCTCGCAGTTCTCCGCAAACTTCGAGAAGTCGTGATTGAAGGCGAGATGGATCACACCATCCGCTCCGATGGTGCCCTGACGCAGGCTGGCGAGATCCTGCAGATCGCCGCGATGCACCTCCGCACCCGCCGCAGTCAGTGACGCCGCGCCCGCGTCGGAGCGCGCAAGGCCGAGCACCTTGTGCCCTGCTCCGATCAATTCCTGAACCACGGCCTCGCCGACAAATCCGGTCGCGCCGGTGACAAACACACGCATAGACATTCTCCTTCATCGAACGGGACAAATGTCGGGCTTTGCGTTATGCTGGTAAAGTAGTGACTTTATACGGGTATAATAACTAACAGGCAGACCATGACGGAGACAGGCGGCAATCTGCTTGGGACCTATTTGAAGGACCGGCGCGCGAAACTCGATCCGGCTTCCTTCGGTCTGCCGCTCAGGCGCAGACGCACGCCCGGCCTGCGGCGCGAGGAAGTGGCGCAGCGCGCCAATGTCAGCGCGACCTGGTACACATGGCTTGAACAGGGCCGCGGCGGCGCGCCGTCCGCCGATGTGCTGGACCGCATCGCGCGCGCGATGATGCTGACCGATATCGAGCGCGAGCACATCTTCCTGCTCGGCCTCGGCCGCCCGCCCGAAGTCCGTTATCAAACGCCCGAAGGTGTCACGCCGCGCCTGCAGCGCGTGCTCGACGCATTTGAGGTCAGTCCCGCCTTTGTGAAAACCCCGACATGGGATGTCGTCGCGTGGAATAAGGCGGCTGCGGCGGTGCTGACCGATTACGCGCAACTCGCGCCCGAGCAGCGCAATATCCTGCGGCTGATCTTTCGCGACTCCGGCGTGCGCTCCCGGCAGGATAACTGGACCAATGTCGCGCGCTTCGTGGTCGCCGCGTTTCGCGCCGATGCCGCCCGCGCAGGAGCGACAAATGCGATTCAGGGACTGGTCGATGATCTGGGCCGCGAAAGCCCGGAGTTTGCGGCGATGTGGCGCAACAACGATGTGCGTGCGCATGGCGACGGCACCAAGACGCTGCATCATCCCGAGGTCGGGCCGCTGCAGATGGAATACTCCGCCTTTGCCGTCGATGGCCGGCCAGATCTCGGCATGGTCATCTACAATCCATTGACCAAAGGCGATGCCGACAAGATCAGGACGTTGATGAAGGGAAAGAAGAAGGCGTCGCGGTGATGGCAACCCGTCGTCCGGCCTTGGCCGACGCGGAGATAGATCGCGAAAACCTATTCCCCGTATGCCCGCAGTTTTTCGAGATCCACCACTGTCACCCCGCCGTATTCGAGCCGCAGCAGCCCTTCCTTCTCCAGCGTCTTGAGGCATTGGTTGGCGTTCTGCCGCGAGATGCCGGAAATCGCGCCGAGTTCTTCCTGCGTGATGTCGAGATGGCGCGAGTGGTCTGGATACAGGATCGGATTGAACAGCGAAGCGATGGAGCGTGCGAGGCGGGCTTTCGCATCCAGCATCCGGCCGTATTCGACCAGACCCATGAACTGGCCGAGGCGCTCATTCAATAACCCGACCAGGAAGCGATTGAAGGCCACGCTGTTCTCGAACAGCCAGACGAAGGTCGCGCGATCCATCAGTGCGAGGCGGGTATCGCGCAGGGCCACCGCGTCATAACGCCTCGCCTCGTTCTTCAGGACGGTCCCCTCGCCGAACCACGCGCCGTTGGTCATGCCGGTGAAACTGACGGCCTTGCCGTCACGCGACCCGGTTCCGATCCGCACCAGCCCGGTGACCACGCCCATCCAGTATTCGAAATGATCGCCGCGCATGCAGATGAATTCGTTCGCGCCGAACGTTTTCTCAATCACGCCGGCGCGCGCGACGTCGATTTCCCGCTCGTTCAGGCCGCGCGACCAGACCGCAATGCGCTTGAGGTATTCCGCAGAAACCATGCTGTCCCGATCGCCCCTCGCGTCATGCTGCGACGCGGCATAACGTCTTTTGGTATACCGCGCGCGCTGTGAAATTGCCCAATGAATTGTCAGGCACAAGACATTTCAATGTCGCGGATTGCCGTAAGGACGGCTACGGCAAATGCGTCCTGCGGCGCAAAACATCAATAGTAGAATGGCTTGCCTGGGCCCCCCGGTATAGGATCGGGCCCATGGTGTCGAACCATAGATAAAGAGCGCGCCAAGCGCCGTATCTGGGAGGAATTGAGTGGCTTACGCATTGGAGGTGCGGGGGGTCTCACTGCGGTTCGGCGGCGTGCGCGCCCTGACCGATGTGAGCTTCGGCGTCAACGAAGGCGAACTGTTTTCGATCATCGGCCCCAACGGCGCCGGCAAGACCTCGATCGTCAACTGCGTCTCCGGCCGCTACACCCCGACGGAAGGACAGCTTTTCTATCAGGGCCACGACATTACGGGGCTGAAGCCGAATGCGCGCGCCGCGCTCGGCATCGGCCGCACGTTCCAGAATCTCGCCCTGTTCCACCACATGACCGTGCTCGACAACATCATGGTCGGGCGGCATCACCTCCTGAAAAACAATTTCATCACCGGCTCGCTCTACTGGCTGACCGGCGCACGGCGCGAGGAACTCGAACACCGCCGCAAGGTGGAAGAGATCATCGACTTCCTCGATCTGCAGTCGGTGCGCAAGGCGACCGCGGGAACCCTCTCCTATGGCCTGCGCAAGCGCGTCGAACTCGCGCGCGCCATGGCACTGGAGCCCAAACTCATTCTTCTCGACGAGCCGATGGCCGGCATGAACTTCGAGGAGAAGGAAGACATGGCCCGCTACATCGTCGATCTCAATGAAGAGTACGGGATGACGGTGATGATGATCGAGCATGACATGGGCGTGGTGATGGATATTTCCCATCGCGTCACCGTGCTGGATTTCGGGCGCAAGATCGCCGAAGGCCTGCCTGCCGACGTGCTGGACGATCCGCATGTGCGCAAGGCCTATCTCGGCGAGGAAGACGAAGTCCTCGACGACACCAATCCTGTCGCGGAGGCCACGGCATGATGGATTATGCAAGCCGCGTCGCACAGGCCGACACCTACCCCAAGATGCTGCGGCTCAATGCGGCGGAGCACGGCAACGAGATCGCGTTGCGCGAAAAGGACTTCGGTCTCTGGCGCGTCTTCACCTGGAACGACTATCAGAACCGCGTGCGTGATTTCACGCTGGGCATGGTCGAGCTCGGCATCAAGCGCGGCGACGTGATCGGCATTATCGGCGACAACCGGCCGGACTGGGTCGCCGCCGAAATCGCGGCCCACGCCGTCGGCGGCATGTCGCTCGGCATGTACCGCGAGTCGCTGCCCGAGGAAGTGCTGTATCTTCTGACCTACGGCGAAACCAAGATCGTGTTCGCCGAGGACGAAGAGCAGGTCGACAAGCTGCTCGAACTTGGCGACCGCGCGCCGCACCTCAAGCACATCGTCTATTCCGATCCGCGCGGAATGCGCAAATACAGCGATCCACGCCTGCTCGACGCCGACAAGCTGGCGAAGATGGGCCGCGACCGCGCCGCGCGCGAGCCGCAGCTTTACGATCAACTGGTGGACGCGACCAAAGGCGATGACGTCGCCATTCTCTGCACGACATCGGGCACCACGTCGAACCCCAAGCTCGCCATGCTTGCGGCGGGCCGCGTGCTCAGCCACTGCGCGAACTATCTCGCCTTCGACCCCAAAGGCCCGGACGACGAATACGTCTCGGTGCTGCCGCTGCCCTGGATCATGGAGCAGGTCTACGCGCTCGGCAAAGGTCTGCTCTCGCGGATGAAGGTCAACTTCGTCGAAGAGCCGGACACGATGATGAACGACTTCCGCGAGATCGCGCCGACCTTCGTGCTGTTCGCGCCGCGCATCTGGGAAGCCATTGCCGCCGATGTCCGCGCCCGCGTGATGGACGCGTCTCCGCTCAAGCAGCGGCTTTACGATGTCGGCATGAAAGCGGGCCTTGCCGCGCTGGCCGAAGGCAAGCATTCCGCTCTTGCGGACACCCTCCTGTTCCGTGCGCTGCGCGACCGTCTCGGCTTTTCGCGGCTGCGCTCGGCGGCGACCGGCGGCGCGGCGCTCGGCCCGGACACCTTCAAGTTCTTCCGCGCCATGGGCGTGCCGCTGCGCACGCTCTACGGCCAGACCGAAACGCTGGGCGCGTTCACGCTGCACAAGCCCGACGAGGTCGATCCCGACACCACCGGCGTGTCGATGGCCGACAGCATCGAGATCGAAATCCGCGATCCCGACATCAACGGCGTCGGCGAGATCGTGGTGCGCCATCCGAACATGTTCTCCGGCTACTACAAGAACGAAGCCGCGACCGCCGTCGATATGCGCGACGGCTGGATGCATTCCGGCGACGCCGGCTACTTCAACAAGGCGAAGCAGCTTGTGGTCATCGACCGCATCAAGGATCTGGCGCAGACCTCGCGCGGCGACCGTTTCTCGCCCCAATACATCGAGAACAAGCTGAAGTTCTCGCCCTATGTTGCCGAAGCCGTGGTGCTGGGCGACGGGCGCGACTATCTCGCGGCCATGCTCTGCATCCGCTTCTCCATCGTCTCGAAGTGGGCGGAAAAGAACCGGTTGTCCTTCACCACCTACACCGACCTCTCCTCGCGGCCAGAGACCTATGAGCTGCTGCGCAAGGAAGTCGAAGCGGTCAACGCTACGCTCCCGCCGGCGCAGCGCATCTCCAAGTTCCTGCTGCTCTACAAGGAACTCGATGCCGACGACGGCGAACTGACCCGCACCAGAAAAGTGCGCCGCACCGTCATCAACGAAAAGTATGGCGACATCATCAACGCCATCTATGGCGACAGACCCGACATCGACATCGACACCGTGATCCGCTTCCAGGACGGCACCACGCAGCGCATCCGCTGCACCCTGCCGGTGATAGACCTCGGAACGCGAAACAAGACGGCGGAGGCGGCCGAGTGAACACCCAGCTTCTGATCCAGCTTCTCATCAACGGCCTCGTGGTCGGTACGCTCTATGGCGTCGTCGCGATGTCGTTCGTGCTGATCTACAAGGCCACGCAGGTGGTGAACTTCGCGCAAGGCGAACTGCTGCTGATCGGCGCATGGGTGTGCTGGTGGCTGCTGACCAAATATCAGGTGCCGTTCTATCTCGGCATGCCGATCACGCTGGTGTTCATGTTCCTGTTCGGCATCGCGATCCAGCTCGTGATCCTGCGCCCGATGATCGGCGAGCCGATCATTTCGGTCATCATGGTGACCATCGCGCTGTCCACGGTGTTTTCCGCGCTGATGAAATGGATGTTCGGCGTCAACCTGCAGCCGTTCCCGCCGGTCTTCCATACCAAGCTCATCAACATCTTCGGATTGCAGGTGCAGACCGTCTACCTCCTCAGCCTTGCGGTGTCGGTGGCGATGATGGGCGGCATGGCCTGGTTCTTCAAGGTCTCGAAGTATGGCCTCGCCATGCGCGCGACAGCCTTCAACCAGCAGGTCGCGCAGTCGCTCGGCATCTCGGTGAAAAGCGTGTTCGCGATGGCCTGGGCAATTTCCGCCACGGTGTCCGCAGTGGCCGGCGTCGTCGTCGCCGTCGTCAACGGCGTGTCGGCCGGCCTTGCCGCCTACGGCATCAAGGTGTTCCCGGCGGCGATCCTCGGCGGCCTCGACAGTGTCGGCGGCGCGGTGATCGGCGGCATCATCATCGGGCTGCTCGAGAACCTCGCGCATTTCGTCGACAGCGAATACCTGCACTGGGGCAATCTGTTCGAGATCGCGCCGTTCTATGCCCTCATCATCATCCTCATGATCAAGCCTTATGGCCTGTTCGGCACCAAAGACATCGAGCGGATCTGATCATGAGGATGGCACACGTAACATTTAAGGTCTGCCACCGGCTCGATTTACCCCCTCTCCCCGTGGGGGAGAGGGTTGGGGTGAGGGGGTTACATGCCTCCGCAACGCGCGCCCCGTCCCCCCTCACCCGCCGCGCTTCGCGCGTCGACCTCTCCCCCGTGGGGAGAGGTGAAAACAAGTTCGAGCGTATCTGATCATGGCAGGCCAGACCCTTCTCCCCGCAGGCGATTACCGCACCACGTACGCGGCCGACACCACCGTGTTTCCGACCACGACCAGCCGGAACATGATGATCCTCGGCATCGTGCTGATCTGCTTTGCGCCGTATGTGCTGAATGAGTATTCGCTCAGCCTGCTGATCCAGATCGGCATCTTCGGCATCGCCGCGCTCGGCCTCAACATCGTGGTCGGCTTCACGGGACAGATTTCTATCGGCCACGCCGCGTTCTTCGGCTTCGGCGCGTTCACTTCAGCCTATGTGTCGAGCAAGCTGCACGTTCCGGTGTTCTTCGCCATTCCGCTGTCGGGCGTGGTCACGGCGCTGGTCGGCCTGATCTTCGGCCTCCCCGCCGCGCGGCTCAAGGGCCTCTATCTCGCAATCGCAACGCTGGCCGCGCAGTTCATCCTGCTCGATTTCTTCTCACGCGCCGAATGGTTCACCGGCGGCAGCGTCCCGGCCCATGCGGATGCGTTCTCGATCTTCGGCAAGACCCTGCGCGGCGACCGGCAGTATTTCTATGTCGTGCTCGCCTACGTGATCGTTTGCTATCTGCTCGTCACAAACCTGATGCGGACGCGTGACGGGCGGGCGCTGGTCGCGGTGCGCGATCACTACCTGTCCGCCGAAATCATGGGCATCAACCTCACCAAATACCGAACGCTGTCATTCGGATTGGCTGCATTTTTCGCGGGCGTCGGCGGCGCGCTTTACGCGCATTATAATCAAGTCGTCTCCAACGAAGGTTTCGGCATCGACCGCTCGATCATCTTCCTCGCCATGATCATCATCGGCGGCATCGGCTCGATCATGGGCACGCTGCTCGGCACCGCCTTCATGGTGCTGCTGCCGGAATCGATGGAGTGGATCAGCGCCGCGCTCAGCGGCAGCGCAATCGATCACGCGCTGGGGCTCAAGAACAACATCGCTTTCTTGCGCGAGATGGCCATCGGCGTCATCATCATCGTCTTTTTGATCTTCGAGCCGGATGGGCTTGCTCACCGGTGGCGGCAAATCAAGGCTTACTGGAAACTCTACCCGTTCTCGCATTGAGGTCGGAACGGGACAGACAATAAGAAGACCTCGAGAGGAAACCGGAGGATTACGCTTATGATGACGAAAACCTTTCTGAGCACCGCTGCTCTGGCGGTGATGCTTGGCGGCTCATCTGCACTGGCGCAGGCGCCGATCTCGCTGGGCCACCTTGCCGATTATTCCGGCGCGACATCCGACGTCGGCACGCCGTTTGGACAGGGCGTCGCCGATGCGTTCGCCTATGTGAACAAGAACGGCGGCATCAACGGCAAGCCGGTGAATGTCGACACCGTCGACTACGGCTATCAGGTGCCGCGCGCGATCGCGCAGTACAAAAAGTGGTCGGGCGGCGAAAAGGTTGCGGCCATTCTCGGATGGGGCACGGCTGATACCGAAGCCCTCACCGGCTTCCTGTCCGAAGACAAGATCCCGGACATCTCGGGTTCGTACTCGGCGGCGCTGTCCGATCCGACCGGCGCCGGCGGCAAGGGCAAGGCCGCTCCCTACAACTTCTTCTACGGTCCGAGCTATTCCGACGCGCTGCGCGGCATGCTGACCTGGGCCGCCGAAGACTGGAAGTCCAAGGGCAAGCCGGGCAAGCCGAAGTATGTCCACATGGGCGCGAACCATCCGTATCCGAACGCGCCGAAGGCCGCGGGTGAAGCGCTTGCCGCTGAACTCGGCTTCGACGTGCTGCCGGCGATCGTGTTCGCGCTCACGCCGGGCGACTACAGCGCGCAGTGCCTGACGCTGAAGAGCTCGGGTGCGAACTACGCCTATCTCGGCAACACCGCAGGCTCCAACATCTCCGTGCTCAATGCCTGCAAGGCAGCCGGCACCGACGTGCAGTTCATGGGCAACGTCTGGGGCATGGACGAGAACGCCGCGAAGGCCGCAGGCGCTGCCGCCGACGGCGTGGTGTTCCCGCTGCGCACCGCTGTCGCCTGGGGCGGCAATGCTCCCGGCATGAAGCTGGTGCAGGACATCTCCAAGATGTCGGACGCTGCGGGCACGGCCTATCGTCCCGTGCACTACGTCGCGGGCGTCTGCACCGCGCTCTACATGAAGGAAGCCGTCGAGTGGGCTGCCAAGAACGGCGGCGCGGTCGGCGAGAACGTCAAGAAGGGCTTCTACCAGAAGAAGGATTGGGTGCCGGCCGGAATGGAAGGCGTCTGCAATCCCTCCACCTGGACCGAGAAGGACCATCGCCCGACGCTGAAGGTCGACATCTATCGCATGAAGGTGTCCGGCGCGACCGACGCTTCGGTTGCCGATCTCGTCAAGAACGGCACGGTCAAGCTCGAGAAGGTGAAGACTGTCGACCTGCCGCGCAAGCCGGAATGGCTCGGCTGGTAAGCACTGCTCCCTCTCCCCGCTTTGCGGGGAGAGGGTTGGGGTGAGGGGCAAGACTTCGATTCGGAACATCGCCCCTCACCCGAACCCTTCGCTACGCTCAGGCTTCGACCTCTCCCGTAAACGGAGAGAGGTTCAGAAAACCCAGGACGACCGACGTGCAAACCGAAACCGTGACAACCGCAAAGCCTGCCGTCGCTGCCGCAGCCGCGCCGCTGCTGGCCGTGCGCAACATCGAAGTCGTTTACGACAACGTCATCCTCGTGCTGCGCGGGCTGAGCCTCGACGTACCGAAGGGCGCGATCGTCGCGCTGCTCGGCGCCAACGGCGCCGGCAAATCCACGACGCTGAAGGCGATCTCGGGCCTGCTCAAGACCGAGGACGGCGAAGTCACGCGCGGCGAGATCGTGTTCGACGGCGAGCGGGTCGATGGCATCGATCCCGACAAGATCGTGCGCCGCGGAATTTTCCAGGTGATGGAAGGCCGCCGCATCATCGCCGACATGACCTCGCTGGAAAACCTGCGGCTCGGCGCGTTCACCCGCAGCGACAAGAACGTCGATGACGATATCGACATGGTCTACAAGTATTTCCCGCGCCTCAAGGAGCGCACCGGCCTCGCCGGTTATCTCTCCGGCGGCGAACAGCAGATGCTGGCGATCGGCCGCGCGATGATGGCGCGCCCGAAGATGATCCTGATGGACGAGCCGTCGATGGGCCTGTCGCCGCTGCTGGTCAAGGAAGTGTTCGGCATCATCAAGCAGATCAACCGCGACCTCGGCGTCACCATTCTCCTTGTCGAGCAGAACGCGCGCGCCGCCCTCTCGGTCGCGAGCCACGGCTACATCATGGAGCAGGGCAAGGTGGTGCTCGACGGCACCGCCGATGAGCTGCGTAACAACGAAGACGTCAAGGAATTCTATCTCGGCGGCGCGGGCGACCAGCGTAAGAGTTTCAAGAACCTGAAAAGCTTCAAGCGCCGCAAGCGCTGGCTGTAACCACATCCGTCATTGCGAGCGGAGCGAAGCAATCCATAGGTAGCAGTGCCAGGCAAAGGCTGGATTGCTTCATAGCTTCGCTCCTCGCAATGACGAACAAATGGACTACCGATGACCAACCACTACGACGCTCTCGAAACACGCTCCCCGTCCGAGCGCGAGGCCGATCTGTTCAAGCGGCTGCCGGATGTGCTGCGCGCAGCGGCAAAAGCGCCGGCCTATGCGGAGCGGCTCAAGGGCATCGATCCCGCGGCCCTCACCAGCCGCGCCGCGCTCGCAGCGCTGCCGGTGCTGCGCAAATCCGAACTGCCGGCCCTGCACAAGGCCGCGCCGCCGTTCGGCGGCTTCGTGTCGTCGCCCGCAGGATCGTTCGGGCGGCTGTTCACATCGCCCGGCCCGATCTTCGAGCCGGAATCCGCCGTGGATGATCCGTGGCGCGGGGCGCGCGCGGTGTTCGCCGCCGGTTTCCGCCCCGGCGACATCATTCTCAACACCTTCAGCTATCACCTGACGCCGGGCGGATTCATTTTCGACAGCTCCGCCCGCGCTCTCGGCTGCGCCGTCATTCCCGGCGGCCCCGGCAACACCGAACAGCAGTTCGAGCTGATCGAGACCTATCGGCCCGCCGGCTATTCCGGCACGCCGGACTTCCTGAAGATCCTGCTCGATGCGGCAGACAAGACCGGACGCGACGCGTCGTCGATCAAGCGCGCGCTGGTGTCCGGCGCCGCGTTCCCGAAATCGCTGCAGGACGAAATGAAGGCGCGCGGCGTCGACGCCTATCAGAACTTCGGAACCGCCGACCTCGGCATCGTCGCCTATGAAACCCCGGCGCGCGAAGGGCTGGTGGTGAACGAGAATATCATCGTCGAGATCGTCAAGCCCGGTACCGGCGAGCCGGTCACCGACGGCGACGTCGGCGAAATCGTCGTGACCACGCTGGATCCGCATCATCCGTGGGTTCGCCTGGCGCTCGGCGATCTCAGCGCCGTATTGGCCGGGGAAAGCCCCTGCGGGCGGACCAATATGCGCATCAAGGGCTGGATGGGCCGCGCCGACCAGACCACCAAGGTCAAGGGCATGTTCGTGCGCCCCGAACAGATCGCCGAAATCGGCAACCGGCATCCAGAACTGGGCCGTCTGCGCCTTGTGGTGACCCGCGACAGGGAAACCGACGCGATGACCCTTTCGGCGGAAACTGCAACCCCTGCTGACGCATTGCGGGATGCAGTTGCGTCGACCCTCCGTGCCGTGACAAAGCTGTCCGGCAATGTCACTTTCGTAAGCCCGGGGTCGCTGCCGAACGACGGCAAGGCGATTTCGGACGAACGCAAGAACGATTAGCGGACCACCGGCCCAACGGCGGTCCCGGCAAGAAACACAGGGAACACGCCGAAATGGGAATTTTCGAGGGTCTGAAGGTCATCGACTGCGCGAGTTTCATCGCGGCACCATCCTCCGCCACCGCGCTGTCCGACTTCGGGGCCGACGTCATCAAGATCGAGCCGCCGGGCGCCGGCGATCCGGTCCGCAACCTGCCCCACCTGCCGGGATACCCGATCAGCCCCCACAACTATGCGTGGATGCTGGAAGGCCGTAACAAGAAGAGCCTCGCGCTCGATCTGTCCAAGCCCGAAGGGCAGGCCGTTCTGCGCAAACTCGCCGCCGAATGCGACGTGTTCATCACCAATTTCCCGCCGCCGGTGCGCAAGAAGCTCGGCGTCACCTACAAGGATCTCGCGCCGCTCAACGACCGGCTGATCTACGCCTCGTTCACCGGCTACGGCGAGACCGGCGCGGAAGCCGACAAGCCGGGCTTCGACAGCAATGCCTGGTGGGCGCGCTCCGGCCTGATGGACCTCGTGCGCGAAACCGATGAGACTACGCCTGCCCGCTCGATGCCCGGCATGGGCGATCATCCCTGCGCCATGTCGCTGTTCGCCGGCATCGTCACCGCGCTCTATCAGCGCGAAAAGACCGGCAAGGGCACCCAGGTGATGTCAAATCTCATGGTCAACGGCATCTGGTCCAACGGCATCTACGCGCAGGCCGCGCTGTGCGGCGCGACCTTCCAGAAGCGTCCGCCGCGCGACCGCGCGCTGAACGCCGTCACCTGCCACTACAAGTGCGCCGACGACCGCTGGATCATCCTCTCGCTGCTCAATGAAGAGAAGCAGTTCCCGGTATTCGCCAAGGTGATCGAGCGCGAGGACCTGCTGGCCGATCCGCGCTTCGAAACCAAGCCCGCACGCCACAAGCATGCGCCGGAACTGATCGCCATCCTCGACAAGGTGTTCGCGACCAAGCCGCTGGCGCACTGGCGCAAGGCGCTCGATGGCAACGGTCTGATCTTCGGCGTGGTCGGCATTCCGCAGGACATTCCGGACGACGAGCAGATGCGCGTGACCGAGGCTGTCGTGCCGTTCGCCGACAGCGACCTGCGCACCATCAACACGCCGATCTTCATCGAGGGCGCGAAGAAGGTGCAGCCGCGCATGGCGCCCAATGTCGGCCAGCACAGCGACGAGGTGCTGGCTGCGGTAGGCTTCAATGCCGCGGAAATCGCCAAGATGCGAGCGGCGGGGATTGTGGCGTAACTCCCCCTCTCCCCCGCGTGCGGGGAGAGGTAAGGAAACGCAATCATCCATCCATCGTCATTGCGAGCGAAGCGAAGCAATCCACCTTTAAGGAGAATGGATTGCTTCGTCGCAAGCGCTCCTCGCAATGACGACGTTGCATTACTTCTCCTTCGGAAAACAAAATCCGATCCGCGCATCCTTCGCGCCGGTCGCGGCCTGACACGTCAGCCCCTCGGCACAGGTCCACGACGTAAAGCTCTTGTCAGACGCGGCATTCGCGTCCGGCACGGCACACACAGCGCCCCAGCCATTCAGATAGGTCGTTCCGGCCAGTTCAATGGACCGGCTTGCCTGCGGACGCGCGGAGAAGCCGCGCGAGAAATCGGGGGCGCGGCCATCGCGGAATGCGCCGAGAACATCGCGGCGGCGCTCCTGATCGCCGAAGAAATGCGGCGATGCCGCCGCCACCACCGCACCCGCTGCCCATTCGGGACGCTCCTTGCCTGGAAAATGAAACCCGCCGACTGCGCGGGTCTGGTGGCATCCACTGCAGGTCATGTCGTCGAGACGGCGCGCAAAACCCGCAGGCGACAGCAGGTTTTGCAGCGGCGCATCGGCCGATGCCTTGGCGAGAGCGGCCACGACTTCATCTTCGGTAAACAGCGCGCGTGCCCGGTCTTCGGGATTTTCCCGCACCGGCGTCACGTTGATCGAACCCGATGCCAGAAAGCGATCGGGCAGCACGATAGCCCCGCGATCGAGGTTCGCAATTTGAACCGGATCAAGCAGCCATACCTTGAAATCGGCCAGCAGCTTTTCATCCGCGCGAATGCGCGCCGCGTCGATCTGGTTCTCCATGGGAGATTCCACGAAATTCAATCCATCGAAGTGGAACACCTTCATCAGGTAATCCGCCCGGCCCTCGAAGTCATTCGCGTCCGCCGAGGCGCGTGCGATCTGCACATTGATTTCGATCCTGTCGATGGCATCACGCGTGACCCATTCCAGCGCACCGCTTTTTTCAGTGAGCATCTCTGACTGTTCGGATGCGGGCGGGCGGTCGGCCAGCGCAAGCCAGCGCCGGGCGAGTTCAGCGCATGTGGTATCCGCCCCCGCAGGCTTCGCTTTCATGACAAGATTAAGCGTCATCGGCAGCCGTACCGGCGGATTATCCTTGTTTCTGGAGTCGTGATTGGCGATCGGCCGATAGATCAGGCGGATTTCGCCGCACGCATCGGGAGAAACAAACGCGCGATCCATCCGGTTGATGATCCCCACCATGTCGAACCGCGTGCCGGGCGCGTTCAGCGCATCGCGGTCGAACAGAAAGAGCGTGTCGAGATCGTCGTGATGGTCTAGGACATATCTGTTGAAATCGCGATCCGTCGCTTCCTGAACCTGCGTCATCGACGGCAACGCGAACAGATCAGCGGTTGCAGTACCCGCTTCCGCGCCGAGCAGCTTGCCAAGGCTCAAGCCCGACTCGTCAAGCCGTTGCAGCAGGCCGGGATCGGTGATGGCAACGCCGCGCTCCATCGGCGCAGCCGCGCTCGCCGCTACCGGCGGCAGCCACAAGAGACAGAGCATCTGAAGAACCAGGCGCATTCGCATGGCCCTTGTTCTGCGACGCCATTGGGCCTTTGCCAAGTCAAAGGTCGGCGAGCGGCCCTCGATAAAAAGCGCGAGCCTGCGGGAATAAAAGTCCGCAAAAGCGTGCAGAAGAAATGATGCGGACTTGCGAACCACCACACCAGACCGGCGCATCGGCGGGATTTGCGCCCTGCCGCCTTTTACGCAGCCGCGCCACCGCGATGGCGGCTGCGACCGCGCCAGTCACCGCGTCCATGCCGGCAAGCCATCGCCCCCGCCGCGCTTTTTGTTGGACGGCTGCGCCTCCGGTTGGGTTCAAAGCAAAATTCCCCCAAGGCGGCCAAGGCGTTGCCGCCCGAATCACGTTTTGGTGGAAAGTTTGGCCGTTCGCGGGACTCGCCCTGAACGATTCGCTAACATCGGCGTTGGTGATCGTCGGGCAGATGCAGACACTACGAAGGCATAGTCGGGAGCCGCACCATGACGACGGCCAAAGCAGCGCCAGAGGCTGTCTCGTTCGACGAGCAAATCAAGCATGCCCGTGAACTCGTCGTCGAAGGGCATCGCCTGCTTTACGTTGCCAATCGCGATCTCAAGGCCGGGCGCAACGTCGTCCGGCGCACGCAGCAGCTTCTCGCCGACACTGAAAGCGTATTCAACGCCAAGCGCCGCCTTCAGGCCGATACCGGATCGACCGGGCTTGCCGGCACGCCGCCCGCCTCGATCGCCTCGCCCGCCAGCAGGCAAAGATCCTCCCTGTAGCGTCCCGCCACGATCTGGACACCGACTGGCACGCGCCCGACCAGACCGGTCGAGACCGTCAGGCCCGGCATGCCGATGAACGGCAGCGCAATCTGCGGCATCTGCGCCCGAAGCACGCGGTGCAGCGAGGCGTCGCCCTTGAGATCGAGCTGCCATTCAAAGGGCAGTTCGCCGCACGGCGGCATCACGATCACGGCACAGGTCTCGAAGAACATCTCCCACGCACGCACCAGTGTCGCGCGCCGGGTCAGCAGTCTTGAAAACGTCGGGAGATCGAGGGCGCGCGCGACCGATTCCTGGTCGCGCAGAACGGCCAGCGCGCCGGGATCGCCCTCGCGCTCGGCCATGTCCCGCAGCGCGTCATAGCCGTCCGACAGCCACAGCTTCATCTGCAGATCCGCAGCTTCTTCAAACGGCGGAATTTCGGTGACCTCCTCGACGGTCCAGCCTGCGCGCGCCAGCCGCTTGCCTGCGTCGGCAACGGCATCGCTGACCTCTTTCACAGTCTCCAGACCATCCGGACGCAGGCAGATCGCCGCACGCTTCTCGCGGCTTGGGCCTTCCAGCGGCGCCGGCACCCACCAGGGATCGCGCGGATCGCGTTTCGACATGGCATGAAACGCCAGCCGCACATCGCCGACGGTCCGTGCCAAGGGCCCGGACACCGCCGTGATCTGCGGGCCGATCGGCCGCTCGGGCGACGACGCGTTGAAGGCCGGGATACGCCCGATGGTCGGCCTCAGGCCGTGGACCCCGCAGGCATAGGCCGGATAGCGGATCGATCCGGCGATGTCGGTGCCATGGGCGATGTGCCCGATGCCGGCCGTCACAGCCGCCGCCGCGCCGCCGGAGGAGCCGCCGGGCGTGATCGAGGGATCGCGCGGGTTTCGCGTTTCGCCGTGCAACAAATTTGTGGTGAACCACCTGGCCGAAAAGGCCGGCGTGTTCGTGCGCCCGACAATCACCGCCCCCGCCTTGCGCAGGTTATCGACCACCGGGCTGTTGGTCTGCGCCACAAGGTCACGCTGCAGGGTCAAACCGTTCGTGGTAGCGAATCCGGCCTGATCGACGTTGACCTTGATGGTGATGGGTACACCGGCCAGCGGCCCGGCATCCGCCCCTTTCGCAATCGCGGCATCGACGGCATCGGCCTGCGCCAGCGTCTCGTCCGGGCGATGATCGATCACGGCGTTGATGGCCGGATTGACGGCATTCAGGCGCGCGATGGCGGCGGAGGCGGCCTCCCGTGCCGAAAGCTTTTTGGACCTGATCTGCGACGCAAGTTCAGTAGCCGAGAGACGCCAGATGTCGTTCATTGCAATTCCTGTCCAACCGCCGTTGCTGCTTGAATATCGTGGCCGTTATAGTAGCGGCGAAACGCCCCCGCTCAATGGCCACTCGTTCTTTTCCGGATTTGAGGCCAGGCCGCCGCTCGGCGTCGTGGCTGTATTGAATGCAACCAGGATTTCGACCATGAAGACGATCATTATTACCGCCATCGCAGGGATTTTTCTGGGCACAACCGGCATCGCCATCGCCGCCGAACCCGGCGACAAGGTCAAGGTTTCGATTGAGAAATGGCGCAAGCCCGGCTCCAACAACGCCGGCACGGCCGATATCACCGTCACCAACGACAATGACTTCGCCGTGAAGGACATTCGCGTGAAATGCGATTACATGTCCAAGACCGGCGGCCGGAAGATCGAAACCGAACAGAGGCTGGCTTTGACGGTCAAGGCGAAGACCACCAAGCTGTTCAAGAAGACCAAATTCCCGTTCATCGATCAGGAAACCGCCGAAGGATCTTGCAAGGTCACCGGCGCGGTGCAGGGCTGAGGACGTTCGCGTCGTCCTTTCGAGGCTCGCCGTAAAGAACGGCTCGCACCTCAGGATGATGGCTCCCTTTGCCTTGGCAAGTCTCGACCGATACCGATATCGTCATCCTGAGGTGCGAGCTCTTGCGAGCCTCGAAGGATGACGGGCAATGGGTGCTTACGTCTACATTCTCCTGTGTTCGGACAAGTCATTCTACGTCGGGTCTGCAACCGGAAATGATCTAACAACCCGGATTGGTCAGCACAATCAGGGGTATTTTCCCGGCTACACATATTCGCGGAGACCGGTTGAATTGGCTTGGTCTCAATACTTTGACCGGATCACCGACGCTATTGCGGCTGAACGACAGATCAAAGGCTGGGGCCGTGCAAAGAAGCAGGCGCTCATAAGGTCGGACTGGAAAACCGTCCAAAATCGAGCAAGGCGGCGCGGCGGACAATCAAAGCAGGTTTAGTGACCGGTCATCCTTCGAGGCTCGCCGCAAAGAGCGGCTCGCACCTCAGGATGACGTTCCTGCTTCGTTGCTCGTTTTAACAGATGCCGAGCCCGTCATCCTGAGCTGCGAGCCTTTGCGAGCCTCGAAAGATGGCGGCGCTAGAGCGAGGGAGAAGCTCACGCCCGCGCCGGGCTTTCCTTCTTGCCGCTGAAGCTCGCGAAGATCCGGTCGATCACCGGCCAGAACAGCAATGTGATCGCCAGCGTCGTGATGGTGCCGACAAGGCCGTTCGACCAGAACACCTTCACGCTGCCGCCCGAGCCGATCATCGCAAGACGGAACGCATCTTCCGCGCGGCTGCCGAGCACCAGCGCCAGCGTGAACGGCGCCAGCGGAATGCCGATCTTCTTGAACACATAGCCGACGACGCCGAACAAGAGCATCAGCCAGATGTCGAACATCGCGTTCTGGATCGCGTAGGCGCCGATCGCGCAGGACACCACGATCATCGGCGCAATCGCCGCGAACGGCACCCGCAGGATCGAGGCGAAAATGGGAACGGTGGTCAGCACCAGCACCAGACCGACGACGTTGCCGAGATACATCGACGCGATGAGACCCCAGACGAAATCCTTGTGCTCCACGAACAGCAGCGGACCCGGATTAAGCCCCCACACCATCAGGCCGCCGAGCAGGATCGCCGCCGTGCCTGACCCCGGAATGCCGAGCGCGAGCATCGGCAGCAGCGCGGCGGTGCCCGACGCATGCGCCGCGGTTTCCGGCGCGAACACGCCTTCGATGCGGCCCTTGCCGAAGGATTCCTTGTCCTTGGAAAAGCGCTTGGCGAGATTGTAGCCCATGAAAGATGCGGCGATCGCGCCGCCCGGCGTGATGCCGAGCCAGCAGCCGATCACGGACGAACGAACCAGCGTCGCCCAGTACTTCGGCAGATCTTTCCAGACGTTCCAGACTGTCCGCAGGCTGATGCGCGCCGCATGGCCGCGCAGCGCCAGCCGCTCCTCCATGGTCAGCAGGATTTCGCTGATACCGAACAGACCGATCACCGCGACAAGGAAGTTCACACCGCGCAAGAGATCGTTGGAACCGAAGGTCATGCGCAACTGCCCCGACACCGTGTCGAGACCGACGCCGGCGAGCAGCAGCCCGAGCGCCATGGAGATGACGGTCTTGTGCTTGGCCTCGCGGCCGAGGCCGACGAACGAGCAGAAGGTCAGAAGATAAACCGCGAAGAATTCCGGCGGGCCGAATTTCAGCGCGAAGCCCGCAATGCTCGGCGCGAGGAACGTGATCAGCATCACCGCGACCAGCGAGCCGATGAAGGATGACGTGAACGCTGCCGTCAGCGCTTCGGCGGCCTTGCCCTGCTGGGCCATCGGATAGCCGTCGAAGGTGGTCGCGACCGACCAGGCCTCACCGGGAATATTGAACAGGATCGAGGTGATCGCGCCGCCGAACAGCGCGCCCCAGTAAATACAAGATAGCATCACGATGGCGGATGTCGGGTCCATCGAGAACGTAAGCGGCAAGAGGATCGCGACGCCGTTGGGGCCGCCGAGGCCGGGAAGCACGCCGACAAAGATGCCGAGCACCAGCCCGACCATCATCAAGGCGAGAATCTTCCAGGTGAAAAGAACCGCGAAACCGTGAAACAAGAGGCCGAGTGCTTCCATGATCCTGTCCCCGGTTCTGGCTTAGCGTCCGAAGGCCGCTTCGAGCGGACCCTTCGGCATGATGACGTCGAACGCGACATCGAACGTCGCGAACATGATCGCGACGAAGATGAAGGCTGTGAGCAGCGACTTCCACCATGCGATCTTGCCGACGATGGCCATGAAGCCCGCGATCAGCAGGAAGCTCGCGACATAAAGCCCCAGCCACTGCATCGCGAGGCAGAACAGCAGGGTCGGCACGAAGACCTGCAGTACGCGGCGGAACTGCGCGCGGGTGACGAAGGTTTCCAGTCCCTCGGTGCGCTTGATCGCAACGCTGACAAATCCGTAGAGCGCAGCGCCGCCGAGGATGACCGAGAGATAGAACGGGAAATAACCGGCCTGCGGGCCCGTGTCGTCCCACGACGCGCCGGTGCGCCAGTTGTCCCATCCAAGCAACACGGCGAGCCCGAGCAGCAGCGCCATCACCGCCATCTCGATCGTGCGATTGTTGGTGATCGCGGGCGAGTTCTCGTCCGGCGCGGTCGGATCTTCAACGACGATTTCGATGTCCTGGGCCATGATGCATTCGCTGTCTTGAACCCCTCCCCGCGTGCGGGGAGAGGCCGAACCGCACATGCGGCTCGGATGAAGGACAAATCTGGAGCAAACGATAAACGGCCTCCCATCCCGTGGGATGGGAGGCGCTTGTTTTACTTCGCGACGAAGCCTGCTTCAGTCATGAGCGACTTGTTCAGGGCATCGTCCTCTTCAAGGAATTTGAGCATGTCCTTGCCGTTGAGATAGACGGGCTTCAGCGCCTGCTTCTCCATGTATTCCTTGTATTCGGTAGTCTGCGTCACCTTCTTGAACAGATCGTCGTAGAAGGCGACCTGCTCGGGCGTCACCTTGCCGGGAAGGAACATCGCGCGCAGCATCAGGTACTGCATGTCGAGGCCTTCTTCCTTGCAGGTCGGAATGTCATTCCACGACTGCGTCTCGGTGACCTTGGTCTTGTAGGAAATGCGCTCCTTGTCGAACACGCACAGTGCACGCACCTGACCGGCGCGCCAGACTTCAAGGTTTTCCGACGGATTGTTGACGTTGGCTTCGGTGTGGTTGCCGACGAGCTGGGTCGCAGCCTCTCCGCCCGACTTGTAGGGCAGATAGGAGAACTTCGCGCCGGTCTTCTTTTCCATGAAGACGGTGAGCACGTGGTCTTCACGCTTCGAGCCGGTGCCGCCCATCTTGAAAGGCGAACTTGAGGCCTTCGCAGCCTCAATGAATTCCTTCACGGTCTTTGGGCCGGATGTATTGTCCCACAGCACGAACTGGTCCATCGCGATCACCGAAACCGGCGTCAGCTCGCGCCAGTTGAACGGAATCTTCGCCGACAGCGGCAGCATGTAGATCAGCGAATAGGCGATCAGCACCTTGTTGGGATCGCCATCGCTGCCCTTCATGTACATCAGGGCTTCGGCGCCCGACGCGCCGCCCTTCAGCGACACGATGACCGGCTGCTTCATCAGGTTGTTCTTCTGAATCGCAGCCTGCATCATGCGCGCCATCTGGTCGGATGCGCCGCCGGCGCCTGCCGCGACCACGATCTCGACCGGCTTGGCCGGCTCCCATGCCAGAGCCGGCGTCGCCGCCAGAAGCGCAAGCACACTTGTCGCCTTGATGAGATTCTTCATGCGGTCTCTCCCTGTCGCTTTTGTGAAGCCCGGCGTGCGCCGGACCTTGTTTGTGTTTCCGCTATCCTGCGGATTTTGAATTCAAATCAATGGCGCCGCCAACGCGGCGTTACGCCACTGCCGTCTTCGCCTGAGAGGCCTTCGCGTCGCGTCCGGTCAAAACGCTCATCGCGGACATGACGCCGCCTGCGCGATGCGGCACCTTCGCAAGATCGAGCGCCATCTCGACGCCGGCCAGCGTGCCCATCAGCATCAGGTCGTTGAAATGTCCGAGGTGGCCGATGCGGAACACCTTGCCCTTGATCTTGCTGAGGCCCGCGCCGAGCGACATGTCGAAGTTGTCCAGCGTCACCTTGCGGAACTGGTCTGCGTCGTGCCCTTCGGGCATCACCACCGCGGTCAGGATCGGCGAGTATTCGCGCGGATCGAGGCAGAGATTTTCCAGACCCCAGGTCTCCACCGCCGCCCGTGTCGCCGCCGAATAGCGCTTGTGACGGGCGAACACGTTGTCGAGCCCCTCTTCCATCAGCATCGCGATGGCTTCCTTGAGGCCATAGAGCATGTTGGTCGCGGGCGTATAGGACCACGAACCGCCCCTGTTGGCGGCGATGATCTCGTGCCAGTCCCAATAGGACCGCAGCGAGCTGTTCTTCTTCGAGGCTTCCAGCGCCTTGTCGGACACGGCGTTGAAGCCGAGACCCGGCGGCAGCATCAGACCCTTCTGCGAGCAGGACACGGTGACATCCACGCCCCACTTGTCGTGCTCGTAATCGATCGAGCCGAGCGACGAAATGGTGTCGACCATCAGCAGCGCCGGATGTTTCGCAGCGTCGATGGCCTTGCGGATCTCGTGAATGCGGCTGGTGACGCCGGTGGAGGTCTCGTTGTGGACCACCATCACGGCCTTGAAGCTGTGATCTTTGTCCTTCGACAGCCGCGCCTCGATATCCTCAGGGCTCGCGCCGTGGCGCCAGTCGCCCGGCACGAACTCGACATCGAGTTTCAGCTTGTCGGCCATCGCACGCCACAGCGTCGCGAAGTGGCCGGTCTCCACCATCAGCACCTTGTCGCCGGGCGACAGCGTATTGACGATGGCGGCTTCCCACGCCCCGGTGCCGGACGACGGATAGATGATGACGGGATTTTTCGTCTTGAAGACTTTCTTCGAGCCTTCGATGACCTCAAGGCCAAGCTGGGCAAATTCAGGACCGCGATGATCGATGGTCGGCATGTCCATCGCGCGCAGCACGCGATCGGGAACGTTGGTCGGCCCCGGAATCTGGAGAAAGTGCCGCCCGGTGTGGACTGAGGCGTTGGACATCGGATCGCCGCTCCCTGAAGACCTTGTTGACATTTTTGCATGCAATAAATTGTGCACCGCAAGATTTTCTTGGAATGGATTGTATTCAAAATTTCCTTCCTGACAACAGATAAATCGAGTACTAATCCATTTATCGATGCAAAGCGTGCGTAGCTGGCCGATTTCGAATAAAATCCAGCACGTCACCTTCTCGGAGGCTGTGGATTTTGAATAATCTTTTGCGAACCAAGTCGCTGGAAATCGTCGAGACCGCGCCGGCCTCGCTGCACGATGACCTGCTGAGCCAGATCCGCGACTTTATTGTCGAGGGGCATCTGGAGCCGGGCAGCCGCATTCCCGAGCGCGAATTGTGCGAGAAGTTCGATGTCTCGCGCACGCCGCTGCGCGAAGCGCTCAAGGTGCTGGCGTCGGAAGGCCTGATCGAACTGCTGCCCAATCGCGGTGCGCGGGTCCGCCAGTTCTCCGAACAGGACATCCGCCATCTGTTCGAACTGATCGCCGGGCTCGATGCCCTCGCCGGCCGCGCGGCCTGCGAGCGGATTTCCGACGAGGACATCGCCGCCATCGAGCGCATGCATCTGGAAATGTACACCCACTATATGCGCCAGGAGCTGACCGACTATTTCCGCCTGAACCAGAAGATCCATCAGGCCATCGTCGATGCCGCGGCGAATCCGTTCCTGAGTTCGAACTACGCCACCGCGAACGCCATGGTCCGACGCCTGCGCTACTCGGCCAATCTTCTGCGGCGCGACCGGCTCAGCGACGCCATGCGCGAGCACGAGGCCATGGTCGATGCCCTGCGCCGCCGCAACGGCGATGAACTCAGCAAGCTGATGTTCGACCACATGCGAGGTAAGTGCGACGCCGTATGCGAATACATGCGCGAGCAGCAGCCGAGCGGCCGCGGGGCCGATGTCTCTGCGCTGCGCGGCGAGGAAAATTGACGTTCCTGCTCGTCATTGCGGGCGAAGCGACGAAGGCAGACAAACTCCCTCTCCCCGTCGGGGAGAGGGCTGGGGTGAGGGGATCTAGATGCCTGAATCGAAATTCGAACCCCCTCACCCGGCGCTTCGCGCCGACCTCTCCCCTCGGGGAGAGGTGAAGAAAAGCAAGCTCGCTTCGCTCGCAATGACAATTAACATCGAGAGCACTTGAGACACATGGCGCAACAGAAAGCCGCAACGGGAAACGCCACCGCGCAGGACAGCGCCCTCGCCCTGCGTCTCAGGCGCGAGGTCAGCGGGGACGTGCTGTTCAATCCGTTTGATCTCGGCCGCTACGCCACCGACGCGTCGTTCTACCAGATCAAGCCGCTCGGCGTGGTTGTGCCCCGCACCATGGACGACGCGCTGCGCGCCATGGCGATTGCCCGCGACGACGGATACATTGTCACGCCGCGCGGCGGCGGCACCTCGCAATGCGGCCAGACCGTCAACAGCGGCATTGTGGTCGATGTCTCGAAGTATCTAAACAGAATCATCTCGCTCGATGTCGAGAAGCGCACCTGCGTGGTCGAGCCCGGGATCGTGCTCGACGATCTCAACCGGCAACTGAAAAAATATGGCCTGTGGTTTCCGGTCGATGTCTCGACCGCCTCGCGCGCCACCATCGGCGGCATGGCGGGCAACAATTCCTGCGGCGGTCGCTCACTGCGTTACGGCACCATGCGCGACAACACCATCTCGATGGACGCGGCGCTGGCCGATGGCACCCTGCTGCATTTCGGCGAGATGCCGCGCGATACCGCCTGGCAGAACATTCAGCAGCCGGGACGCGACCTGTTTCGCGACATGCTGGCGCTCGGTGAGCGTGAGGCGGGTGAGATTGCGGCGCGCTTCCCGCATGTGCAGCGGCGGGTCGGCGGCTACAACCTCGATGCTTTGACGCCGCAGCCGGTCAACAACATGGCGCACCTGCTTGTGGGGTCCGAAGGCACGCTCGCCTTCACCACCCGCGTCGAACTCAAGCTGTGGCCGCTGATCGGCGCGAAGGTGTTCGGCGTCTGCCACTTCGGCAGCTTCTATGAAGCAATGGACGCCACCCAGCATCTGGTGAAGCTGAAACCGATCGCGGTTGAACTGGTGGACAGCACCATGGTCGCGCTCGGCCGCGACATCGCGATGTTCCGGCCAACCATTGAAGCGGTGGTGAAGGGAGAGCCGGAAGCCCTGCTGGTGGTGGAATTCGCAGAAGCGGATCAGGCGGCGAACCTCGCCAAGCTCAAGCAGCTTTCCGAATTGATGGGTGACCTCGGCTTCGGCTGGGACCTGCAGAAACGCAAATGGGGCGGCGTGGTCGAAGTGATCGAACCTGCGATGCAGGCGGCGATCACCGATTTCCGCACCTCCGGCCTCAACGTCATGATGTCGATGAAGCAGGAGGGCAAGCCGGTTTCCTTCGTCGAGGACTGCGCGGTGCCGCTGCCGCATCTCGCCGACTACACAGACCGCCTCAATAAAGTCTTCGAGAAACATGGCACGCGCGGCACCATGTACGCGCACGCGTCCGAGGGCTGCCTGCATGTGCGCCCCGTGCTCAATCTCAAGCTCGACAAGGACGTCAAGGCGATGCGTGCCATGGCCGAGGAAGCCTTCGCAATGGTGCGCGAGTATAAAGGCTCGCATTCCGGTGAACACGGCGACGGCATCGTCCGCTCCGAATTCCACGCGCAGATGTTCGGCCCGCAGATCATTCACGCGTTCGAGGAAGTGAAAGAGCGCTTCGACCCCGACAACACGCTCAATCCCGGCAAGATCGTGCATCCGCCGAAGATGGATGACCGCTCGCTGTTCCGTTATGCGCCTGGCTACAAGGTCGAGAACATCAAGACGGTGATGGACTGGTCGGCGTATCCCGGCGCGGCGGGCGGTTTCCAGGGCGCCGTCGAGATGTGCAACAACAACGGCGCGTGCCGCAAGCTGGAGGGCGGCGTGATGTGCCCGTCCTATCGCGCGACGCGTAACGAGAAGGATGTCACGCGAGGGCGCGCGAATACGCTGCGCCTTGCGATCTCCGGACAGCTCGGCCCCGACGCGCTGTCGTCTGATGCGATGATGGACACGATGAAGCTTTGCGTCTCCTGCAAGGCCTGCCGCCACGAATGCCCGACCGGCGTCGACATGGCGAAAATGAAAATCGAGGTGCTGGCGGCGCGCGCGGCGACACACGGTCTGACCCTGCGCGACCGGCTGGTCGGTTACCTCCCCCACTATGCCGGGCTGGCGTCACGTTTTGCGTGGCTCGCCAATCTGCGCAACAAAAGCACGCTGCTGCGGGGACTGTTCGAAAAAGTCGCGGGCATCAGTGCGAAACGCGATCTGCCGGAATTCCGCAGCGATGTGTTCGCGCCGGCTGGAATTGCCTTTGGCCCGGACAATGGCCGCGAGGTGGTGCTGTTTGCCGACACCTTCAACCGCGCCTATGAGCGCGAGAATCTTGATGCCGCGCTGCGCGTTCTTGTCGACGGTGGCTATCGCGTTCACCTGCCCCGCGCGATCGATGGCGGACGGCCGTTGTGCTGCGGCCGCACCTTCCTGTCGGCGGGACTGGTCGAGAATGCAAAAGCCGAACTCAAGCGCGTGGTGGAAACGCTGATTCCGTTCGCCGCGCGCGGCGTGCCCATCGTCGGCCTCGAGCCGAGCTGCCTTCTGACGCTGCGCGATGAACTGCTGTCGCTGCGCTCTGACGAAGCTGCGAAAAAGGTCAGCGCCCATGCACTGCTGTTCGAGGAATTCCTGGTCCGCGAGGCGGAGACCGGCCAGCTCAGGCTGCCGCTTGGCGCTATCGACAAGAGCGCGCATGTGCACGGCCATTGCCACCAGAAATCGTTCGGGGCGTTCGCGCCGGTGGAGAAGATTCTCCGGCTGGTGCCCGGCCTGAAGGTGGAGAAGATCGAGTCGAGCTGTTGCGGCATGGCCGGTGCCTTCGGCTACGGCGCGGACACTTATGATGTGTCGATCGAGATGGCAGAAGCCTCCCTGCTCCCCGCTGTGCGCAAGGCTGCCGATGACGCACTGATTGTGGCCGACGGCACATCCTGCCGCCACCAGATCAAGGACGGTTCGGGCCGCGGGGCGCTGCATGTCGCGCGGGTGCTGGCGATGAGCCTGAACAGCAACGTCAAGACCGGCTTCTCTGCCGAAGTCGGGGGACACCGCTGATCTAAACAACTCACGCGAAAACAAAGGGGGGGAAACCAATGAAAATGAGCACGCTTCTCGGATTGATTGCCGCAACCTCTGTTTCAACCCAAATCTTTTCCACTCACACCATGGCCGCTGAGGAACAAGTGCTGAAGGAACTCGCACCCACCGGCAAGCTGCGCGTCGGCCTTGCCTATGCCCCGTCGCCCACGCCGATCTTCGTTGCCAGGGACGGAGCCAACGTCAGCGGCCCCGCGTTCGACATCGGCAATGCGCTGGCCAAAAAGCTCGGCGTTCCGGTCGAGCTTCATGTCACTGCGACCACCGGCGAACTCACAGAAGCAGGCAGCGCAGGCACCATCGACATCGGATTCATGCCCGCCGACGAGGCGCGCAGGCAGAAGCTCGATTTCAGCCCGCCCTACTTCGTGATCGAAAGCACATTCATAACCACCGCCGCTTCCGGCATCAAATCGATGAGCGAGATCGACAGGCCCGGCATCAAGCTCGTCGGCATCGATGGCTCGACCACCATGCGCGCGGCCGCCCGAACTCTGAAGCAAGCCAACATCACACCGGCAAAGTCGGTGGACGATGCCATGGCCATGATGAAGGCCGGCGATGTGCAGGGCTTCGCCCTGACCCACGACTCTCTGCCAAAGCTGCAGAAGCAGCTTCCAGGCTCCGTCATTCTGGACGGCGCATTTCAGACCGTAGGGGTCGCCATCGGCATCCAGAAGAACAAGCCCGCCGCTCTCGCTTATGTGAAAGAATTCGTCGACGAGGCCAAAAAGGACGGCACCGTCCGCAAGGCGTTCGACCGTGCGGGCCTGCAGTCACTCGCCATAGCGCCTTAATCCGTCGCCGCACGCATGACACATCACCGGCACGAGGCTTGATCGCTATCCAGCCTCGTGCTCAAAGACCCGGGATTATTTCGTTTGAAGGACCAATCATGACGACTTTGACGCTCGACGTTGCCCGCAAGATTTCCGATGCCGCCCTCGCCAAGTGCCGGGAACTGAAACTGAAGCCGATGGCCATCGCGATCCTCGATGCGCGCGGCGCGCTCAAGACGTTCGTGGCGGAAGACAATACCAGCCTGCTGCGCGGCGAAGTCGCCCATGGCAAAGCTTATGGCGCGCTGGCGCTGGGCATGGGTTCGCGCGCGATCTTCAAGCGCGCCAACGAGCAGCCCTATTTCGTCGACGCCATCAACACCATGGCGCGCGGCGCGCTGGTTCCGGTGCCTGGCGGCGTCCTCATCAATGACAAGGACGGCAACCTGCTCGGCGCCATCGGCATCAGCGGCGACACCTCCGACAACGACGAAACCGCGGCCCTCGCCGGCATCGCCGCCGCGGGCCTGGTCGGCAACGCCGGGTAATCTCTTCGGAGAAATCGATGACGTTTCCGCGCGCCTCGTCCGCCCTTTCGCGCTTCACGGTTCTGGATCTCACCCGGATTCGTTCCGGGCCGACCGCCGTGCGCCAATTGTCGGACTGGGGCGCGAACGTCATCAAGATCGAGGCGCCGACCGACCTCGCCGACAGCGAGCAGCCGGGCGGGCCGCGCAACGGCCCGGACTTCCAGAACCTGCATCGCAACAAGCGCGCGATGACGCTCAACCTGAAAGACCCGAAAGGTCTTGAGGTATTCAAGCGCCTCGCCGCCAAGGCCGACGTCATCGTCGAGAACTTCCGTCCCGACGTGAAGGACAAGCTCGGCATCGATTACGCAAGCATGCGTGCGATCAATCCGCGCCTCGTCTATGCCAGCATCTCCGGCTTCGGACAGGACGGGCCTTATGCCAAGCGCCCCGGCTTCGACCAGATCGCGCAGGGCATGGGCGGGCTGATGTCGATCACCGGACTGCCGGGACAAGGCCCGGTGCGCGCCGGCATTCCTGTCGCCGACCTCACGGCAGGACTCTTCTGCGCGCTCGGCATCATGACCGCGCTGCTGGAGCGCGATGTCTCCGGTGAGGGCCAGTGGGTGCAGACCTCGCTGCTGCAGGCGCAGATTTTCATGCTCGACTTCCAGGCTGCACGCTGGCTGGTCGATGGCGACATCCCGCAGCAGGCGGGCAACAATCACCCGACCAGCATTCCGACCGGCGTGTTCAAGACCAGCGACAGTTTCATCAATATCGCCACCACCGGCGGGCGAATCTGGGAGCGCTTCGCGCAGGCCATCGACGCGCCGGATCTGCTGACGCATCCCGACTACGCGACCATCGCGCTGCGCTCGAAGCACCGCGATGCGCTGAACGCCGCGATCGGAACGTACATGGCGAAGCGCACGACCGGCGAATGGGTCAAGATTCTCAACGATGCCGGCGTGCCATGCGGACCGATCTACTCTATCGATCAGGTCTTCGATGACACGCAGGTCAAGCATCTTGGCATCGCGCAAGCCTTGCCCGACGGCGGCAAGCAGCTCGTAGGCCAGCCCTTCACGCTGTCGCGCACGCCGAGCCGCATGGCTGCGCGCCCGCCACGCGTTGGCGAACAGACCCGCGACGTGCTCAGCGAATTCGGCTTCAGTGAACAGGAAATCGCCTCGCTCCAGCAGAGCAAGGTCGTCTGAATTTAAGGACCACGCATATGGCTTCGACCGACAAGGTGATCTCGCGCAAGGACGGCAACGTCGGTTACGTGATCTTCAACAATCCCGAACGGCGCAATGCCATGTCGCTGGAGATGTGGGAAGCCACCACACGGCTGATGAGCGAATACGCAAAAGACGACAGCATCCGCGTCGTCGTGCTCGCGGGCGCGGGCGACAAGGCGTTCGTCGCGGGCGCGGACATCTCCAAATTCGGCGATGAGCGCTCGACCGAGGAAGGCGTCAGGAAATACAACGACGCGGTGGAAGCCGCTTATGCCAGCGTCCACGAATTCCCGAAACCCACCATCGCGATGATCCGGGGCTTCTGCGTCGGCGGCGGCATGGGCATCGCAAGCTGCTGCGACCTGCGCATCTGCTCCGAAGATGCGCGCTTTGCCGTTCCCGCCGCCAAGCTCGGCCTCGGCTACGGCTATCCCGGCGTGAAGCGGCTGATGGACGTCGTTGGCCCCTCCTTCACCAAGGAAATCTTCTTCACCGCGCGGCTGTTCGAGGCCATGGAAGCGGTCGAGATGGGCCTCGTGAACCGCATCGTCGAAAATGACGAACTCGAATTCTACGTCAAGAACTACGCCGCCACGATCGCCGCCAATGCGCCGCTGACGGTGGATTCGATCAAGTTCATTGTCGGCGAGGCCTGCAAGGACGAACTCAAGCGCGACATGAAGCGCTGTGAGGACCTTGTTGATGCGTGCTTCAAGAGCGAAGACTACAAGGAAGGCCGCGCCGCTTTCATGGAAAAGCGCAAGCCGGTGTTCAAGGGGCGCTGAGAACGCCTATTGGTCTGACTGGATTTCAACAGACAAGTTCGTCATTGCGAGCGAAGCGAAGCAATCCATTCTTGCAAGAAGCTGGATTGCTTCGTCGCTGCGCTCCTCGCAATGACGGTGTCAGGTCCGCCCTCGTGCTGCATTCATCGCCTTTAGTCCGCGACGGACCTCCGCCGTGGTCGCCGGTTCGCTGCCTGCATCGCGGACACGCTTCACCGCATCCTTCACCAGCGCTTCGTTGGTTTGCGGATTGCCCCAGAGCGCATCCTCAAGCCCGACACGGACGTGACCTCCGCGCGCGACCGTGTGCGGGATCAGCGGCGTGATATCGACGCCGAGACCCGCGATTATCCACGGCGCGCCCGGCGCTGTCTCTGCCAGCAGATCCAGATGAATGTCGAGATATTTTTCGCGCGGCGGGAAGCCCCAGGCGAATTCGTCCGAGAACATGAAGCGATAGATCGGCGTCGGTGATGGCGGCGCAATCGCTGCCAGCGCCGCGCCCAGCCGCGTGAAACCCGGCTCATAGATCGCGTAGCTTGGATGGACATTGTGGGTGCGCGCAATCCGCATGCCCTCCATAATGTCTTCATGCGGATTTGCGTAGACGCCGCCGTGGGCCAGATCGTCAAACCGCGAAATATGCACGGAGCCCGGATCGATCACCGCCCATTCGATCAGGCCGCGCTTTGCCAGCTCCAGCGTATGGCCGAAGCGATTGGTGTTTTGCTCCTGTCCCAGCCCCGGACTCGGAATGGTCGGATAGACGATGACATCCGCCTTGGCGCGGATGCCCTCGATGATCCGCGCATAAATCTCCCAGTCGTCCTTCTGGCGGCCGGTCGTCACATCATAGGCATGGGCATGGATGATCGCGGCACCCGCCTCAGCGCAGGCGATACCGTCCGCGACAATGTCCTCGACGGCAACGGGAATGCCCGGTTGCCTGGCGCGGGTCCAGGGTCCGTTCAGCGCAGCCTCGATCCAGACCTTGTTCATGGCGTTACTTCCCGGTCCACACCGGCTTGCGCTTCTCGGCAAAGGCCGCAAGTCCTTCCTTCGCGTCCTGCGTCATCGCAAGAAGCGCGATCTGGGATTCCGTGTAGGCGATGCCCTGATCGAACGACATCGACGCCATCGCGCGCATGGCATATTTGCCGCGCCGGATGGCGGTCGGCGACTTGTCGGTGAGACGCCCGATCAGCCATTCCACCTTGCCGTCGAGCTCGGCGGCTGGCACCACATGATTGAGCAGCCCGGCATCCTTGGCTTCCGATGCCGTAAACGGCTCGCCGGTGAAACACCATTCGCGCACCAGACGCGGCGGCGCGATCGCCTGCAACAGGCTCAGCACCTGCATCGGGAATACGCCAACCTTCACTTCGGGCAGGCCGAACACGACATTGTCCGCCGCCACCGCCATGTCGGTCATGCACAGAAGACCAATGCCGCCCGCCATGCAGACACCGTTGATGCGGGCAATGGTCGGCTTGGTGGCGTTCTGTGCGGTGCGCAGCATATCAGCATAGGCGAGATTGGGTTGCGACAGATCGAACGCAAAGCCCGCGCCCGGCTGCAGATCGGCGCCCGCGCAGAACGCCTTGACGCCGGCACCGGTCAGCACGATGACGCGCACATCATTGTCCTCATGAGCGCGGCGGAAGCCCTCGACGATCCCGGCAATCACCGACGCATTCAGGGCGTTGCGCTTGTCGGGCCGGTTGATGGTGATCCAGAATGCGTGGCCGCGCTTGTCGTGCAAAACCGGTGCGTCAGACATTCCCTGTACTCCTCAAGCCGCGTCCTGCACGGCCTCGATCTCAGCGACCACAAATCCGGTCGTCACCTGATCGCCCTCCGCAGCATTCAGCGCGGTGAGCTTGCCGGAGACCGGCGCCGCGTGCACATGCTGCATCTTCATCGCTTCCAGCACAATGACAGGCGCGCCGGCCGCGACAATATCTCCTGCCTTCGCCAGCACCGACACCACCCGCCCGTTCATGGAGGCACGCAGCTTGCCGTCCGATCCGGCAGCACCCGCCTTCATCACGGCCATGTGCGACAGATCGCGCACATGCGACGTGACGCCAGCGAAACTGAAATAGAGATCAGTCCCGACGCGAACGAACCTCGCTGCTCCCTGAACGCCGTCGCTGGTAAAATGCACCACATCGCCGTCGCGCGGCCCAAGCGCCAGTGCGTGTTCGGACTCGGCGATGCCGATCTTGAAGACGTCGCCGCGTTCGCGCCGCACCGTCGGTTCGACAACGTGGCTGTCTAGTTCAAAGCGCAGCGGAATAGCATAGACGTGCGCCAGCCCGAGGCCCTGTTGCGCGTGAACAGCACCAATCGCTGAAACATGCACCAGCAGAGCGGCGACGGCCGCATGACGTCCGTCTTCGGATTTCGGCGGCGACAGATCGGCCGAGTGTTCTGCGATGAACGCCGTCGTCGCCTGCCCCGCCGCGAAGGCCGGATGGTCCAGACAGCGCGCGAGAAACGACTGGTTGGTGGTGACGCCCAGCGCCGTCATGCGATCGAGGCCCGTGATCAGCTTCCGCCGCGCCTCGTCGCGTGTCGCGCCATGGCTGATGATCTTGGCTATCATCGAATCGTAAAATGGTGGGATCTCGCTGCCGGATTCCAGCGCGTCCTCCACGCGTAAATCCGAGGGTGCATGCCAGCGCAACATCTTGCCGGACTGCGGCATGAAATTGTGCGCGGCATCCTCGGCGCAGAGCCGCACCTCGATGGCATGGCCTTCGAACCTCACGTCCTCCTGCTTGAGCGGCAGCGGCTCGCCGGTCGCCACACGCAACTGCAGTTCAACCAGATCGAGCCCGGTGATCGCCTCCGTCACCGGATGCTCTACCTGCAGCCGCGTGTTCATTTCCATGAAGTAGTAATTGCCTGCGCCATCCAGCAGGAATTCCAGCGTGCCCGCGCCTTCATAATTGATGGCCTTGACGGCGGCGACGGCGGTCGCGCCCATCCGCGCGCGCAATTCCGGCGACACCGCTGGCGATGGCGCTTCCTCGATCAGCTTCTGGTGCCGGCGCTGCACCGAGCAATCGCGCTCGCCGAGATGGATCGCGTTGCCGTGACGGTCACCGAACACCTGAATTTCAATGTGGCGTGGCTGGACAATCGCGCGCTCAAGAATAACCGTCGGATCGCCGAACGCATTCTGTGCTTCCGAGCGCGCCGCGCGCAGCGCATCCGGAAACGAAGCGTCATCCGCCACAAGGCGCATGCCGCGTCCGCCGCCACCGGCCACGGCCTTGATCATCACCGGGAAACCAATGCGCTTCGCGGCGTTGAGCATCGTCGCGTCGCTCTGGTCTTCGCCCTGATAACCGGGAACGCAAGGCACGCCTGCCTTCTGCATGATGTCCTTGGCGCCCGCCTTGTGGCCCATGGTGTGAATCGCCTCGGGCGAGGGGCCGATAAACACAAGACCCGTATCGCGGCAGGCTTTGGCGAACTCCGCATTCTCCGCAAGGAAGCCGTAGCCGGGATGCACGGCGTCCGCGCCGCTCGCCTTCGCGGCGGCCACGATGGCATCGACCCTTAAGTACGATTGCGAGGGCTGCGATTCGCCGATCCACACCGCCTGATCGGCCTCGCGCACATGGCGCGCGTTGGCATCGGCCGTGGAATACACCGCGACGGTCTCAAAGCCGAGACGCTTGGCGGTGCGCATCACGCGCAGCGCAATCTCGCCGCGATTGGCGATCAGGATCTTGCGGAACGGTGTCAGTTTTGCCCCACTCATGGCCGCGCCACCGAGAACTGGACCTGTTGCGGATTGCGCTGTTCCGCTTCGCGGCAGATCGCCAGCACATTTGTCAGCACCGCGCGGGTGTCGCGCGGATCGATCACACCATCATCGAGCAGCCGCCCGCTGGTGGCAAACACATCCATCTGCTTTTCGAACACATCGATGATCTGTGCCTTCATCGCCTCCAGTTTTTCCGGCTCCATCGGTTTGCCGCGCCGCGCGGCGGCGGCTTCCGCGACGATCGCCATGGTGCCGGCGGCCTGCTCGCCGCCCATCACCGCCGTCTTGGCGTTGGGCCAGGAGAAGCAGAACCGCGGATGAAAACCGCGCCCGCACATGCCATAGTTGCCCGCGCCGAACGACGCACCGCAATAGATGGTGATCTGCGGCACGGTGGCGTTGGTCACGGCCTGAATCATCTTCGAGCCGTGCTTGATCATGCCGGCTTCCTCGTAAGCCTTCCCGACCATGTAGCCCGTGGTGTTGTTGAGATAGAGGATCGGCGTGCGCGACTGGCAGCAGGCCTGAATGAAATGCGTCGCCTTGTTGGCGCCGTTCGGGTCCAGCGGGCCGTTGTTGGTGATGATCCCGATGGCGTGGCCGTTGATGCGGCCATGGCCGCAAACCGTTGCAGGGCCGTAGTTCGCGCCAATCTCGAGAAAATCAGATCCGTCGAGAATGCGCGCGATGATCTGCTTCATGTCGACAGGCCGCTTGTGGTCCATCGGCATGATGCCGAGCAACTCTTCAGTGTCGTACAATGGTGCACGCGGCGGCCCGCCGCTCTCTGGCTGCGCACGGTCCCAATTGAGATCGGCCATGATCTGGCGCGCGATTCCGAGCGCCTCGCGGTCATCTTCGGCGAGGTAGTCACCAAGTCCGGAAATGCTGGTGTGCATCTCCGCGCCGCCGAGTTCCTCCTCCGTCGCGATTTCGCCTGTCGCGGCTTTCAGCAGCGGCGGCCCGGCCAGAAACGCGCGCGTCCGCCCGCGCACCATCACGATGTAATCGGACAGACCCGTCTGGTACGCGCCGCCTGCGGTGGATGAACCGTGCGTGACGGTAATCACCGGCAGCCCTGCCGCCGAGAGCAGAGCAAGGTTTCGGAAGGTCGTGCCGCCGCGAATGAAATCCTCGACACGGTAGCGCATCAGGTTCGCGCCCGCGCTTTCCACAAGCTGCACCGACGGCAGCTTGTTTTCCAGCGCGATCTCCTGCGAGCGCAGCCGCTTGTCGAGACCCATCGGCTGCAGCGATCCCGCCTCGATGCCGGAATCGCTCGCCGTTACCATGCAGCGCACGCCAGAGACAAAGCCGATGCCCGCGATGGTGCCCCCGCCGGGAATGCTCTTGTCCGGGTCCGGCGTATCGAGACAGTATCCGGCAAGGGCTGAGAGTTCGAGAAACGGCGCACCGGCATCGAGCAGCAGCGCGATGCGCTCGCGCGGCAGCAATTGTCCTCGTTCGTGAAATCGCTTCTTGGAAAGCTCGGACGCCGCAACCGTCCGCCCCACCACGGCATCAACCCGCGCGATCTGCGCCAGCATCCCCGCGCGATTGGCCTGATAGCTCGCGCTTGTGGGCGAAATGGAATTCTCGATCACCGCCATGGATAATTGTCTTTCAGGCCGCCGATGTCGTGTTGAAGTGATCGACGAACTGCTGGCGCAGTTCGACTTTGCGCAGTTTTCCGGTGGCGGTCATCGGCATCTCGTCCAGAATTCGCACCAGTTTCGGAATCTGGAATCCGCCGAGCGTCTTGCGGCAATGCTCGATGATGTCCGTCTCACGAGCCTGCGCATTGGGCTTCAGCTTGACGAAAGCGGAGACCGCCTCGCCCCACTGCGGGTGCGGCAGGCCGACCACCGCTGCGCTCAGCACTTCGGGATGCGCCAGCAGCGTTTCCTCGATCTTCACCGAGGCGACATTCTCGCCGCCGGACTTGATCATGTCCTTCTTGCGGTCAATGAACAGCACCTCGCCATGCTCGTCGATCAGCGCCAGATCGCCGGTGTGATGCCAGCCGAATTTACGCGCGGCAGCAGTGGCTTCAGGGTCTTTATAATAGCCCATCATCACGTTGGGTCCGCGATGGACGATCTCGCCGACCTGTCCGGGCGGTAGCAGATTGCCTTCGTCGTCCATGATCGCCGTTTCATTGACGATCATCGACTCGCCCCAGTAGTTACCGAAGCGCGCAAGCTGCCGGTCCGGCTGTGACATGGTGGTCGCCGGATACATCTCCGTTTGGCCGCTCGGCTGCACGAATGTCGGGCACAACTCGGCGATACAGCGTTCCAGCAACGGACGCGGCATCGGCGCCATGGTGTAAACGCAGGTGCGCAGGGTCGAGAGATCAAATTCCTTGCGGCGCGGATGATCGAGGATCGCCTGATACATTGCAGGCAATCCGATGAAGACGGTCAGCCTGTCGCGCTGGATCGCTTCCATGCAGGCGACGGGATCGAACCCGCGCATGATGGCCATCTTCCCGCCAACCGACAAATAGGTCAGCAGCAGGACATGGGCCGCGCAATGAAACAGCGGGAATTGTCCCGTGATGCCGTCATTGCGGTCGAGATGCATCTCGATCGCATTGCTCATCGCCGCCATCACCACCGCCAGATGACAATGCATCGCGCCCTTGGGCCGCGAGGTCGTCCCCGAGGTGTAGATGATCATCGCCAGATCGCGGTCATCGAAGGCGATCTCCGGCTCGATGTCGGGCTTTCCCTTGATCAGTTCGTTGAAGCTTTCGAGCCCCTGCTCTTTCGCCTTGCCGGTCAGATCGACTGCGATCAGATCAATGCCACGCTGCTCCAGCGCCGCGCGCCGCTCCGGCTGCGCATGCAGGTTGTCGTCGATCAGCGCGAAGCGAACCTCGGCATGGCCTAGGATGTAATCCATGTCGCCCGGCCCGAGCATGGTGTTGATCGGGACCCAGACCAGACCCGCGCGGTGAATACCAAACAGCGCTTTGACGAATTCCACCGAGTTGTTGCAGATGGTCGAGATCTTGGCGCCGGGTTTCAGGCCACGCGCGAGAAGATAGTTGGCGAAACGGTTGGCGTCGTGATCGACCTCGGTAAACGTCACCTGCCGCGCACGGTCGGTCAGCGCGATGCGATCGGGGAAGCGCTTGGCTGCGCGGCGCAGGATATCGCCCACAGCCACGCGCCCGATACGTCCGGGACCGGGCACGCCGCCCGTTGCGGTCAGATCGCTCATGACGTTATCTCCCTGTATCAGCGTGCGGTTCTTTTTTGTCCGCTTCGGCTCAATGCAACAGCTTGAGAATTTTCCGCGCTTCGGCCGGTGAGGCAATCTCGCGGCCAGCCTTGCGCGCGCATGTGACGATGCCTTCGATCAATTGCCCGTTCGATGTCACCTTGGTGCCGTCGCCGAGATAGAATGTATCTTCAAGTCCGGTGCGCAGATGGCCGCCGAGTTCGGCGCAGCGCTGATGCAGCGGCCAGATCTCCTCGCGGCCGATGGCGGTGACGCTCCAGTTGGAGTCCGGCAGTTTCAGCTTGAGCAGGATCGGCAACAATTCGGGATCGGCGGGCATGCCGGAAGCGACCCCCATAACGAAATTGTATTCGAGCGGGCCGGAATACATGCCGTTCTGCTTGTACATCGCCACGCTGCGCACGATGCCGACATCGAAGCATTCGAATTCCGGCAGCGTCTTGGTGATCTTCATCACGTCGAGATACTTCTGGATCTTGTCCGGCGGATTATCGAATACATGCGGCGGCCAGGCCCAGGATCCATCGGCCTTCACTTTCAGATAGTTCAGCGAGCCGGCGTTGCAGGCGGCCATTTCCGGCGCGGTTTCGCGCACGCAATCGAGCGCACCCTGATAGTTCGGACCGCTGACGCCGGTGGTGTGATTGATGATGACGCCGGGGCACGCCTCGCGGATCGCCTGCTGCACTTCCTTTGACAGGTTCACATCCCACGACGGCATGTGGCCCTTGTCGGGGTCCTGCTGACGCAGATGCATATGCATCACCGATGCGCCGGCATCGAACGCCGCCTTCGCCTCCCGCGCCATCTCCTCCGGGGTGACCGGGACATGGTGCTGCTTGGGATTGGTCAGCACGCCGTTGAGCGCACAGGTAACGACGGCCTTGTCCATTCGGGTCCTCGGGGTTCGATCGCGAATTGCTCCAAACGGTAAAAGGCGGAGGCTGCCAGCGTCTTGTGAAAACTAGCTGGGCTTGCCACAATTTTCGGGCGCATAATTTCAGAAGACATGGCGGCTTAACGCAAGTCTGCGACACGGGAACGGGCCATAAATCTCCGACATGGAGGATGAGAATGGATGCCCCCGAGCGGTTTGCCGAGACGTCGGCCAGCCCCTTTCTGACCCCGGAACATCTGGCGTTCCGCGATATGCTGCGGCGCTTTGTGGCCACCGAAATCGAGCCTTTTGCAGCGCAATGGGACGAGGCCGGGGAATTCCCCCGCGAGCTTTATCTAAAAGCCGCCTCCATCGGCCTGCTTCAGCTTGGCTTCCCTGAAGAATATGGCGGCATCCCCTGCGACCGCTTCATGTCCATGATCGCTGCGCAGGAGCTGGCCCGCGCCGGAGCCGGCGGCGTCAGCGCCAGCCTGAAAAGCCACACCATCGGCGCGCCGCCGATCGTTTACGGCGGGTCCGATGAGATGAAGGCACGGGTGCTGCCGGACATCCTGGCGGGCAAGAAAATCTCCGCGCTGGCCATTACAGAACCCGGCGGCGGCTCGGATGTGGCCAACCTGCGCACCTCCGCGCGGCGCGACGGCGACCACTACGTGGTCAAGGGTGAGAAGACCTTCATCACATCCGGGATGCGCGCGGACTATTACACCGTGGCAGTGCGCACCGGCGGCGAAGGCGCGGGCGGCGTCAGCCTGTTACTCATCGAGCGCGATACACCCGGTTTTTCGCGCACCCCGCTGAAAAAGATGGGCTGGTGGGCGTCCGACACCGCGACACTCTATTTTGATGATTGCCGCGTGCCCGTCGCCAACCTGATCGGCACCGAGAATGCCGGGTTCAAGCTGATCATGAAGAACTTCAACAGCGAGCGGCTGGGTCTCGCCGCCGGTTGTACCGGATTCGCGCGCGTCTGCGTCGAGGAAGCCATCGCCTATGCCCGCGAGCGCAAGACCTTCGGCAAGCGTCTCGCCGATCATCAGGTGATCCGCCACAAGATCGTGGACATGGCGCAGCGCGTGGCGGCCACACAAGCCATGCTGGAAATGCTGATCTGGCGGCTGGAGCAAGGCGACAATCCCGTGGCCGAGGTCTGCATGTGCAAGAATCAGGCGACACAGACCATGGCTTACTGTGCCTCCGAAGCCGTGCAGATTTTCGGCGGCGCCGGTTTCATGCGTGGGCCGAAAGTCGAGCGCATCTACCGCGAGGTGAAGGTCAACGCCATCGGCGGCGGCACCGAGGAAATCATGAAGGATCTGGCAAGCCGCCAGATGGGACTTTAGAGCGCGGCCATGAGGATAGAATGCAAGAGCATAGACCTTTCTTCACCTCTCCCGTGGGGAGAGGTCGATGCACGACGTGCATCGGGTGAGGGCGTACGGTCTCTCGATAGATTCTACGCCCTCACCCCAACCCTCTCCCCACGGGAGAGGGAGCCGATCTCGCTTGACGCACAAACCCGCGCAAGCAAATCCGTCCAGAAAATGTACGCCAAAAATTAAAGGCATCAGGAAACGCAATGCAGTTCACGCAGGAACACGACGCCATCCGCCGCACCATGCAGCAGTTCATCAAGAACGAGATCAATCCGTTCGTCGATGAATGGGAGCGCGATGGGATCTATCCGGCCCGTCAGGTGTTCAAGAAGATGGGCGATCTCGGCCTGCTTGGCCTGTGCAAGCCGGTCGAATACGGCGGCGCGGGCCTCGACTACAGCTACGGCATGGTGATGGCGGAAGAACTCGGCGCAATCAACGCCGGCGGCGTCGGCATGTCGATCGGCGTGCAGACCGACATGGCGACACCGGCGCTGGCGCGGTTCGGCTCGGACGAGATGAAGCGCGAATTTCTAGCGCCATCGATCGCGGGTGACATGGTTGCCTGCATCGGCGTGTCGGAGCCCGGCGCAGGATCGGATGTGGCTTCGATCAAGACCACGGCCCGCTCCGACGGCGACGACTACATCATCAACGGCGGCAAGATGTGGATCACTAACGGCACGCAGGCCGACTGGATGTGCCTGCTCGCCAACACCGGCGATGGCCCGGTTCACCGCAACAAGTCGCTGATCTGCCTGCCGATGAAGACCAAGGGCGTCGAGGTGCTGCGCAAGCTGGACAAGATGGGCATGCACTGCTCGGACACCGCCGAAATCAAGTTCACCGATGTCCGCATTCCCAAGCGCAACCGGATTGGCGATGAAGGCAAGGGCTTCACCTATCAGATGATGCAGTTCCAGGAGGAACGGATGTGGGCGGTTGCCGCGTGCCTGAAGTCTCACGAAAAGACCATCGACGAGACGATCGACTACACGCGTCAGCGCAAGGCGTTCGGCAAGCCGCTGCTGGACAATCAGGTGATCCACTTCCGGCTTGCCGAACTGAAGACTGAAGTCGAATTGCTGCGCTCGCTGCTTTATCGTGCCTGTGAGGAATACATCGCGGGGAATGATGTGACCCCGCTTGCGACCATGGGCAAGCTGAAGGCCGGACGCCTGGGCCGCGAAATTCCCGACGCCTGCCTGCAATACTGGGGCGGCATGGGCTTCATGAACGAAACCCGCGTCAGCCGCGCCTATCGCGACCGCCGCCTGACCTCCATCGGCGGCGGCGCCGATGAAGTCATGCTCAGCATCCTGTGCAAATACATGGGGACGTTGCCGGAGCAGTAAGCGCTTGCATTCAGGCACCTTCCGCGTTGTATAACGCCGGACATCTTCAGGGATTTATCGATATGCTGACGCTCTATCACTGCTCGAGTGCACGCTCCTTCCGTCCGCTCTGGACCCTGGAAGAGCTTGGCATTCCCTACGACCTGACGATGCTGCCCTTCCCGCCGCGTTTCCTGAAGCGCGAGTATCTCGAGCTAAATCCCTTGGGCACCATTCCGTTTCTCGTCGATGGCGATGCGCGGATGACCGAGTCGTCCGCGATCTGCCTCTATCTCGTAACGAAGTACGGCCCCACACCGCTGAACGTCGCAGTCGATGAGCCTGCATATGGCGCGTATCTCAACTGGCTGTTCTTCGGCGAAGCGACGCTGACGTTTCCGCAGACGATCTATTTCCGCTATTCGCAGCTTGAGCCTGACGAGAAAAAGAACCCGCAGGCCGCGGCCGACTATGCACGCTGGTTTCTTGCCCGGCTGCGCGCGCTGGAAACTGCCGTCTCGCAGTCGGACTGGGTCTGCGCCGGGCGCTTTACCGCCGCGGACATTTCCGTCGGCTATGCCCTGATGTTCGCGCAGTCCAATGGACTGTCCGCTCAGTTCACCCATGCCGTTGCCGCCTATTGGGAACGGCTCAAGCAGCGCGACGGCTTCCGCAGGGCGATTGCCGCGCAGGACCGCGCCAGCATTGAGCAAGGGGTCGCGCCGAGAGTTCCGGCCGCCACCTAAGCCCGCATACTCGCGGCGTCGCTCGCAACATCCCTGCCGTTGATGATCTGCAAGCGCCGTGAGCCGGAAAACAGCGCGCTCGGCTGAAGCCCGTAGATGCGGCGCAGCGAGTGACTGAAATGCGTCGAGTCCGGATAGCCGGCATCGAGCGCGAAATGCGCAAGGTTTCGCTCGACATTGACATGATGCAGAATATTCCGCGCGCGCTTCCAGGCGCGGAATGTCTTGAAGTTCATGCTGGTCTCGTCCTTGAACAGATGCAGGAACCGCGACAGCGACAGCTTGACGCCGCTGGCGCAATCGTCACCCGAGATGCTGCTCGACGGCTTCGCCTGAAAGCGCGACACGACGGTCGATATGCGCGTATCAAGGTCGCGCGGCTTCAGGCGGCGCTGGAGAAAGATCTGGTCGAAATCGGCCGAAGTGAAACCGCTGGTCCCGCTGAGCGCCATGGTCGCATAGATTTCGCGAAACCGCGCGGCGAGCCGGCCGGCCGCAACCGGATCGTCGCACTGGCGGATGATCTGCGCGAGATCGTCATCGCTGACCGATTCAGGCTCGATCAGCAGCCCGAGAATTTCACGCGACTCCGATGTGATCTTGTGCGGCAGATAGGCCGGAACGGCGAGAATCTCGCCAACACGCGGCGGCTGCCCGGCCACTTCGAGGCACGCGGTGCCATGCAGCGGCACACAGACCGCGAGCGCGCCGAGCGTGCGCACCGAGGGCTTGCCATGCAGCCCGGCGTAGAACACACGCTCCGAACTGATCAGCATGAACCGGTCGGACCGGCCGGACGTACACCTGCGCATCGTTTCCTCCAGAAACATATTCTTCACGGGCGATTGTTCGCCTCTTGTGAAACTCGAATTAGCGGCTCTTCTCCGTGGTCTCGAATTTTCCCGCCCCCATATAGCCGAACAGAAATCCGGCGACCTTGCGCTTCTGGATTTCCTCGCTCCCTTCGGTGATGCGGTAGCGCCGGTGATGGCGATAGATGTGCTCGAACGGCTTGTGCCGCGAATAACCCAAGCCGCCATGCACCTGCATGGCCCGGTCCGCCGCCTCGCAGCACAGCCGGTTCGCCCAGAAATTACACATCGACACCTTGTCGGAGAGCCGATGCTCGACATCGGCCTGGGTCATACGGTCCATCTCCCACGCCGTCTTGCGGATCAGAAGCCGCAACATCTCGGCCTGCGTCGCAAGCTCGACCAGCGGAAACTGGATCGCCTGATTTTCCGACAGCGCGTGACCGAACGGCTTGCGCTCGCGCGCATAGCGCACGCTCTCGTTGATGCAATACACAGCCGCGCCGAGCGAACTCGCAGCCTGACGAATCCGGTTCTCATGCACAAAACACTGCGCCAGCGACAGACCGCGTCCGACCTCGCCGAACAATGCATCGTCCGGCACGAAGACATCGGTGAAGCTGACGCGCGGGTGATCGGTCGGCATGTTGAAGGTCCAGAGATATTCCTCGACTTTCACGCCCTTCGCATTCGCCGGAACGAGAAAACACGTAATGCCGCGCGCGTCACCGTCATTGCCCGATGTGCGTGCGAAGGTCGCGCAATGCGTCGCGACATGCATGCCGGTGGTCCACATCTTTTCGCCGTTGATCACCCAGCCGCTGACGCCGTCGCGCGTGGCCTGCACAGCCGTGGTTTCCATGTGCGTGGCGTCGGAGCCGTGATCGGGCTCGGTCAAACCAAACGTGATGCGATACTTGCCGGTGAGCGCGCCTTCGATCATCGCCTTCTGATCGTCGCGGCCGTAGCGGTCCAGCATGGTGACCAATGGAAAGTTTCCCACAATCGAGTGCTCGTTCTGCAAATCGTTGTGCAGGCCGAGACCCTTGGCGGCGAAATGCTCGCGGATCACCGCCATCCAGAGATTCGAACCGTCCCTGCCGCCGTAGCGCTTGGGAATTGCGAAGCGCAGATACCCGGCCTCATCAGCGAGATTTTTCGCCTGACGCAGCAGGTCTTCCCATTCATGGCGCGGCAGGCCGCCCTTGTCGAAATCCGTGCGCGCCCATTCGCGGCGGTGATCAAAGAAACGGATGTTGTCGTCGCGCTGCTCGAGCGGCTTGATGGTCTGATCGATGAAACGATCGAGCTCGGCGAGGTACGCAGTCAGATCATCAGGCAGCGAGAAATCCAACGCGCAACTCCCGAACGTCCATCCCGGACCTGGTTTTTTCTTTGCGCCGCGCTGCTTGAGAATGCCCGCGACGGATGGCGAATTAAGATAAGCGCCGAGGCGTTAGTCAAGCGCTTAATTAATTTGTGAAGCAGCTTCTTTGCTGGTCTATTCCGGCCACGACAACATCGCTCAAATGTTGCAACGCAACGCAAGAAACGTCCGAGGAAATCGCGCATGGCCTATGAATTCGCCAAAGTGGACCGCAAAGGTCCGCTGACCATCATCACGCTCAATCGCCCCGAGGTGATGAACGCCGTGCATTCGCCGATGCACTTTGAGATGCATCGCGTTTTTGACGAGTTCAACAAGGACCCCGATCAGTGGATCGCGATCGTGACGGGCGCAGGCGACCGGGCGTTTTCCGCGGGCAACGATCTGAAGTGGCAGGCGCAGGGGGGCCAGCGCGGCTGGGACACCAGCGGCTTTGCGGGACTGACCCACCGTTTCGATTGCGACAAGCCGATCATCGCCGCGGTCAACGGCGTGGCCATGGGCGGCGGCTTTGAAATCGCGCTGGCCTGCGACCTGATCATCGCATCGGAAAACGCGACCTTCGCCCTGCCCGAGCCCCGTGTCGGTCTCGCTGCACTTGCCGGCGGGTTGCATCGCCTACCACGCCTGATCGGACTCAAGCGCGCCATGGGCATGATCCTGACCGGGCGTCATGTCTCCGCGAAGGAGGGCATGGAGCTTGGCTTCGTCAACGAGGTGGTTCCGAAAGGCGAAGCACTGGCCGGCGCCGAGCGCTGGGCCAATCTCATTCTGCAGAACGGCCCGATGTCGATCCGCGCCTCGAAGCAGACCATGCATCGCGGCCTCGGCGTGTCGCTGGAACAGGCGCTGGCCGAACAGTTCGACTATCCGGCCGTCAAGGCGCTCGCCGCATCAGAGGATTACATCGAAGGCCCCAAGGCTTTCGCGGAAAAGCGCCCCCCGCAGTGGAAGGGTCGGTAAGTTTACGCAATGCAAGTCGACTCCCTCTCCCCGGTGGGGAGAGGGTTGGGGTGAGGGCCCTAAATCCATCGAGAGATTCTACGCCCTCACCCGGCACGCTTCGCCTCCCGACCTCTCCCCACGGGAGAGGTGAAGGACGAATCCACATCAATTCTTGCTGTCCCGCTCGCGGCGATAGGACGCATAATTCGGCTGGTCGATGGCGAGCTTGTCCAGCGTGGTCTGCCAGACGTGTTCGGTCAGTCCCGGCGTATCAAAGCTGACCTCGCCGCTTGCGATCCGTGCCGACAGCAGACGGTTTAATTCCTCCAGCGAACCGGATGTCCCAAGCAGCTTTGACAGCCGTTCAAGCTCGGCGGCATCACCGGATGCCTCAAGGGTGAGCTGACGCGCGACCAGATCGAGCGCGTTCAGCCCGACACGCAACTTGAACGCAGCGTGTCCGGACAATTGCGGCGCGACATCGGAGCGAAGAAATTCCGCGACTGCGTTGATCAGTTCGACCGGTGTGGGCTGATCCTGCATACTATTTCCCTCGACGCGGCGAGAGCAGCCGCAACAGATCGATTTCGGTTTCCGAGGCGCGGCGGCCGATCATGGCGCGCTCCATGGAGTGATCTGGACCGGCACGAAAGCGCTGCATCATGCCGCAGCACATGATGCCCCACCGCAAGGTGCCAAGTGTCTCCCAGAACATCACCCGCGCCACATCGACCGGACAGCCGGATGCGGCTTCATACGCCGCAAACAAGTCCTCGCGCGAACCGAGGCCGCCGACCGGCTTGTCGATCTCGCCGAACCGCCACGAGTTCACGCAGATCCAGCCGAGGTCTTCCATCGGATCGCCAAAGTGGGCCAGTTCCCAGTCCAGCACCGCGCGGACCCCTTCAGGCCCGATGATAAGATTGCCATGGCGGAAATCGCCGTGAACCAGCGTCACCGTGTCGGACGTCGTCGGCGCATTGTCGCGCAGCCAGCGCAGCGCCAGATCGAACACCGGGCGCGGCCAGTCGAAGGATTTGTATTCGGCGGCAAGATCGTCGAGCTCGCCCGCCACCGTCATCAGCCGCAGCTTCGGCAAACGCGCCTTATCCAGCGCGTGAATGTCCGCAACCACCCTGCCAAGCTGACTCGCCAGCACCTTGCGCGCATTGGCGAACTCCGCATCGCGGAGGATCTTGCGCGGAATGGTTTCGCCCTCGACGCGGTCCATGATGAAGCCGCTGCCAAGGCCATCATCCGCCCGCAAAACATAACGCACGCGCGGCGATGGAACTCCTGCCTCATAGGCTTGCTGCATCAGGACTGCTTCGGCTTCGAGACCGGCCGCACGGCCCGGAGCCGCGCCGTAACCCGATGGCGCGCGGCGCAGAATGACCGCCATGTCTCGTTCAGGATGGAGAACATCGAACGACCAGGTTTCCTGGCTTGCCCCGCCGGAGAGTTGAGCGAGGCGATCGATGCCTGTGGCTCCCGGAAACCAGCGCGCGATGCCGGCCTTGAGCGTACTCTCAATCGTCATCTGGATTCTTGGGGCTTGCTGGCTCTCTTGTTGGAGCCGGACCGTAAATAAAATCGCGTGCGCGGGCAACCGCGCACGCGATGTCGTTTCAGAGCGGCCTGCTCAGAACATCAGGCCTTCTTTCACCAGAACCCAGCGGCCGTTCTTGACCTGCTGAACCTGCGTCACGGTGCTCGCAAGATGGTTGGTCTTGGAGAACTTGGTCGGCGGAGAGTTGAAAATGTCCTGGAACACGTCGCCGGATTCCATCGCATCGAGCACCTTCTGGCCGGTCAGATCCTTGCCCGCCTTGTTGACGTAATGGGCGAAGGTCATCATCGCATTATAACCGATGATCGCCTGCGTGTTCGCGTCGGTGCCGAACGCCTTCTTGTAGTTGTCCAGCCAGTCCTTGGCTTTGCCCTTCGCGGTGTCCGGGTATGGGATCTCAAAACCTGCCGCGGCGTAGAGACCTTCAACGGCTTCCTTGCCGAGGGCAGGCACTTCAAGCACGTTGGTCGGTGTTGCGCCGAGGAACGTCACATCCCAGCCGAGCTTCTTGGCTTCACCCATCGCGCCGATGGTTTCGCGGATCACAGTGCCGAGCACCACGAGATCGCAGCCATCGGACTTCATCTTCGCGACCTGCGCGCTGAAGTCGGATGCGCCCCGCTTGTAGCTGGTGATCGACGCCGGTGTCAGCTTCATCGCAGCCGTCTGCTGGTTAAAGCCGTCGAGCACGCTTTTTCCGTATTCGTCATCCTGATGCATGATGCAGGGCTTGGCGAATTTCTTCCATTCGATCATGTGCTTGAGCGCAGCACGCGTACTTTCAACATAAGGAAGAATGTTGTTGAACTTCAGCCGTTCCTGCGGCTTCGCAGGATCGAACTTGAAGGTGAACTCCGCTGCGGTGAGCGGGAAAAGCTGCAGCACGCCGGCATCGAACAAAATGTCCTGCGCCGCGAGCACGGTGGGGGAACCCATCGGTCCGACCATGGCGAAGATCTTGTCCTTCTCGATCAGCTTCTGCGAGGCGAGCACCGCGCGCTTCGGATCGTAGCCACTGTCTTCCACGATCAGCTTGATCTTGCGGCCGTTGATGCCGCCGGCGGCATTGATCTCGTCGGCTGCCATTTTCAGGCCGTTGGCCACCGGCACGCCCCAGCCCTTGATCGGGCCGGACAGATCCTGATGCGATCCGACGACAATTTCGGTCGGCGAGATGCCTTCGTTGGTCACCTTGGTCTGTGCGAAGGCCGGCGACTGGGTCAGCGCGAGCGCCCCCACCGCAAGGCCAAGCGCCTTGAACGATTTCGACATAACGGTCTCCTTCCTGTTGGCCCATATTCAGCGAAGGCCGGGCCTTGCTACCTTCGCCGCTGAGCGGCCTTTTCAGGCCGCGGAATGCGCTTCTATTGGCACAGTGTATTCAAGAGCTTACGCCATAGCGCTCGCCCGGTACATTGCATCGATTTCGGCTGCGTAGGACTTGTTCACGAAGCTCCGCTTTAACTTCATGGTCGGCGTCAGTTCTTCATCTTCGGGCGTGAGCTGCCGCTCGATCAGATGGAATTTCTTGATGGTTTCGACGCGGGCAAAGTTCGCATTGACCGCTTCGATCTCGCGTCTGATGAGGTCCTGGACCTCCGGCGCGCGGCACAGGCTCGCGTAGTTCGTGAACGGGATATTGTAGTCCTGCGCGAACTTCTCGACGTTCTCGTGGTCGATCATCACCAGACATGTGAGGTACGGCCGCTTGTCGCCGATGACCACGGCGTCCGAGATATAGGGCGAGAACTTCAACTGGTTCTCGATCTCGGACGGCGTGATGTTCTTGCCGCCGGACGTGATGATGATGTCCTTCATCCGGTCTGTGATCTTGACGAAGCCCTCGTTGTCGATAGTGCCGACATCTCCAGTATGCAGCCAGCCCTTTTCATCAATGGTTTCAGCGGTTTTCTCGGGCTGATTCAAATAGCCCATGAACAGGAAATCGCCCTTGATGAGAATCTCCCCCTTCGGGCAGATCATCACCTCGCCCCACGGCGCTGCCTTGCCGACCGAGCCGAGCTTGATGCGGTCGTTCGGCATCAGGGTCGCGACGCCGCAATTCTCGGTCTGGCCATAGACCTCGCGCATGTCGAGGCCGATGGCGAGATACCAGCGGATCAGGTCCGGCGAGATCGGCGCGGCGCCGGTAAATGCGATGCGGACGCGGTCGAGGCCGAGCATCCGCCGGATATTGCGGAACACCAGCCAGTAAGCCGCCTTCCCCGCCAGCCGCAAATGCAGCGGCGGCGTCTCCCCTTCGAGCCGGTAGTCGGTCAGGCGCTGGCCGATGGCGAGCGCGTGGCGGTACATCCACTGCTGGAACGGCGTGGCGTCCTTCAGCGCGATGGTGATGGCCGAATAGAACTTCTCCCAGATGCGCGGCACCGCGAGAAACGCCGTCGGCTGCACCTCGCGCAGATTGTCCGGCACTGTTTCCGGACTTTCGGCAAAGTTCATGATCGAGCCGACGGCGATCGACAGATAGTAGCCGCCGATCCGCTCGGCGACATGGCACAGCGGCAGGAATACCAGCCGCTCCTCGTGATCGGTCGGAACCAGAAGATAGTCCGCGTAGCGCATCTGATGGGTGACGCTGCGGTTGGAGTGCATCGCGCCCTTCGGCGGGCCCGTCGTTCCCGAGGTGTAGACCAGAATGGCGAGATCGTTCGGGCCGCGGCTTTCGATCATCTCCTTCCACAGCGCCTCGCGCCCGTTCATGTGGTTGCGCCCGAGCGCCATGAACTCGTCCAGCGACATCACCATCGGATCGCTGAAGCCGCTGAGACCTTCCATGTCAAACACGACAATTTTTTCAAGCGTCGGGCACCGCGCGCGGCAGGCCAGCACCTTGTCGAGCTGCTCGTCGTCCTCGGCGAAGATGATCCTGGTCCGGGAGTCGTTGATCAGGTATTCGACCTGCGAGGCCGAGTCAGTCGGATAGATGCCGGACGAAACGCCGCCCGCGCAGAGCACGCCCATATCGGCGAACACCCATTCAGGGGTGGCATTCGAGACGATGGAGGCAACATCGCCCGGCTTGAAGCCGGATGCATGGAGCGCGTAGGCGATCTCCTTCGCCGTCTGCAGCCATTGCCGCCAGCTCGTCGACTGCCAGACGCCGAGATGCTTTTCCCGGATCGCTGTCTTGTCGCCGCGCGTTTCAACCGCCAGCAGAAAACTCTTCGCGATTGTATCCGCGACGGTGATCACTGCGGGTTTCGCCATAGCTCGCTCCCTATCCTCGCCGCGGATCACGCGGCGTTCGTTCTCTCCCATTCTTGCCGCCCGGTCTTGTTGCCGGACTTCGAACCTGATCGTTATCGCCAGGTCTTCTTTTTCTTCCAGCGCCGTTCGCCCCGCGCGCCGTCTTCCTTGGCGCCGAGGTAGAATTCCTGAATATCCTGCGATTGCATCAGCCTCTCACAGGTATCGTTCATCACCACACGGCCGATTTCGAGGACATATCCGTAGTCCGCCGTCTCCAGCGCGACCTTGGCGTTTTGCTCCACCAGCAGGATCGACATGCCCTGCTCCTTGTTGACGCGCTTGATGATGGTGAAGATCTCCTTCACCAGCAGCGGCGACAGACCAAGCGACGGCTCATCCAGCAGCAGCAAGGCCGGGCGATTCATCAGCGCGCGGCCGATGGCCAGCATCTGCTGCTCGCCGCCAGAGAGCTGCCCCGCCGGCTGATTGATGCGCTCGCGCAGACGCGGAAAGTAGCCGTAGACACGCTCGATATCAGAAGCAACGCCGTCGCGATCCTTGCGCGGATAGGCGCCCATCATCAGGTTTTCGCGCACGCTGAGAAACGGGAACACCTCGCGCCCTTCGGGCACATGGCTGAGGCCGAGGCGCACGATCCGGTCGGCTTCCATGCGCTGGATCGGCTGGCCCTTGAATTCGATCGAGCCCTTCTGCGGATCGAGAATACCGGAAATGGTCTTGAGCACAGTGGTTTTGCCTGCGCCGTTGGCGCCGAGCAGCGTGACGATCTTGCCGCGCGGCACTTCAAGGCTGATACCGCGGATGGCCATGATCGGCCCGTAATAGCTTTCTATGTTGCTCAGCCTGAGAATGATGTCGGGGCTGCTCATGACATCGTCCTCGCAACACGAACGCGGCGTAATGTACTCCCTCTCCCCTTGGGGGAGAGGGTTGGGGTGAGGGGGTTCAATGCTAGAACGGAAATATCGATCCCCCTCACCCGGCGCTGCGCGCCGACCTCTCCCCGACGGGGAGAGGTGAAGCAAAAAATCGATAGTTTACGCTTTACCATCTGAGCTCAATCCTCATGTGCCGAGATAGGCGGCGACGACATCGGGATGCGCCTGCACCTCGGCGGGCGCACCCATAGCCAGCACCTTGCCGTAGTTCAGCGCGATCACCCGGTCGGAGACGCGGTTGACCAGCGTCATGTCGTGCTCGACCATCAGCACGGTGATGCCAAGCTCGGTCTTCATGTCGCGGATCCAGAACGACATGTCGTCGGTCTCCTCCACATTCAGCCCGGACGAGGGCTCATCCAGCAGGATCAGCTTCGGCTCGGTGCACAGCGCGCGGGCCAGTTCGATCACCTTGCGCACGCCATAGGGTAGCCCGGAGATGAGCTTGTCCCGATGGGCGGCAAGGTCAAGGAAATCAATGACCTGCTCGACGCGGCGGCGATGCGCTTTTTCGTCGCGGCGCACGTTCGGCAGGAACAGCAGCTCCTGCCAGAGACTGGTGGTGGAGTGGCGGTGCCGCCCGACCAGAAGGTTGCTCAGAACGGTGGCATTCTCGAACAGTTCGATGTTCTGGAAGGTCCGGGCAATGCCCAATTTTGCGATGTCGTACGGCTGCGCGGCGGTAATGTCCTGATCCTCGAAATAGAGTTTTCCCGAGGTCGGCTCATAGAGCCGCGAAATCAGGTTGAAGATCGAGCTTTTGCCCGCCCCGTTGGGGCCGATGATCGAGAGAATTTCGCCCTTCTCCACCGCGAAGCTGACAGAATCCACCGCCTTGAGGCCACCGAAGTGAAGCGAGAGATTTTCCGCGCGGAAACAGCTCATCGGTTCCGCTCCGACTTCACGTAGATCTTCTGCCGCTTGAAGGTCGCGCGCTTGTAGAGCGGGAAAAGCTGGAAGAAGAGCTTGATCTTCAGCCAGCGCCCGTAAATTCCGTAAGGCTCGAACAGGATGAACAGCATGATAATCAGGCCGTAGATCGCGCCCTTCAGGCCGTTCGCCGAGGCAATCGCCGCAACATTTGCCTTGATATGTGCCGCCTGCTCGGCGCCCGCACCGAATGTCGCGGCAAGTCCAGCGATCACGCCGGGAATGTCATCCTTCAGGAAAGTCAGGAACGGATCGACCATCACGATGAAGATCGCGCCCAGCACCGCGCCGTGCAGGCTGAGCACGCCGCCGATGATGATGACCATGATGAATTCGATGGAGAGCTGGAGGGTAAACATCTCCGGGCTGATGAAGGACATCTTGTGCGCGAACAGACAGCCCGCGAAGCCGGTGATCGCGGCACTCAGCGCGAACGACTTCACCTTGTAGCGCGCGACATTGATGCCCATGCTCTTGGCCGCGGTTTCGCTGTCGCGGATCGCGACAAAGGCGCGGCCTGTGGGCGAGCGCATCAGGTTCAGCGTACCGACAATGACAAGAATGAGCAGACCGAGACACAGGTAATAAAAGGTCGGGCTGTCGCGCGGAATCGTCTTTCCGAGCAACTGAATGGTCTTGACCCGCATGCCGTCATTGCCATGGGTCACGCTTTCCCAGCGCGCGAGCACTTCCTCGACGATCAGCGCGAAGGAAATCGTCGCGATCACAAGATAGATGCCCTGCAGCCGCAGCGCCGGAAATCCGACCATCGCGCCGATAATCCCGGTCAGGATTCCCGCGGCGAGGAAATACACCGGAAACGGCACGCCGAGTTGCTGCAAGTATCCGGCCGTATAGGCCCCGATGGCAAGAAACGCCGCGTGCCCCAGCGAAGCCTGTCCGGTGAAGCCGGTGAGGATCATCAGTCCGACGCCAACGGTGGCGTAGATGCAGACGAACACGAGCTGGCTCATCAGATAGCTAGAGAGCGTGAACGGCGCGATCACCAGCAGGATCAGCAACGCACCATACGACCAGAAGTAGCCGCTGTGCGGGATGAGCCGGATGTCGTCGTTGTAGTCGGTCTTGAACAGAAACCGCATGCGACGCCCCTCAGACTTTCTTCCGCGTGTGAATCCCGAAGATGCCTTCGGGTTTCAGCAGCAGCACTGCGAGAAGCACGAGGTAAGGCGCGACGTCTTTCCAGCCCTGCGGCAGATAGAAGCCCGCCATGCTTTCGATCACGCCGATCAGAACGCCGCCGACCACGGCGCCGGGGATCGATCCGAATCCGCCGAGCACCGCCGCGGGAAATGCCTTCAGACCCAGCACCAGTCCGACATTGGAATGGACGAATGTAATTGGCGCCAGCAGCACGCCGGCGCAGGTTGCAACCGCGGCGCTGATCGCCCAGACGATCGACACCACGCGCTTGACGGGAATGCCCATGTAATAGGCGGCGAGCATGTTCTCGGAACTGGCCCGCATTGCGGTGCCAAGGGTGGTCTTGTTGAAGAAGAGATACAGCACGCCGCAAAGAACGATGGTCGCAGCGATCACCGACAGCTTGTCATAGGCCAGCACCAGGCTGCCGAGCCGCAGCACGCCCTGGCTGAACGGCGTTTCGATCTTGAGATCGTCGGTGCCCCAGATCATGCCCGCAACCGACCGCAGGAAGAACCCGAGCCCGATGGTGGCCATGATGATGGAGAATTGCGGATAGCCGAGGATCGGCCGCACCACGAGACGCTCGGCCAGCATGCCGAACATGGCCATCGCCGCGACCGCGGCAATGAATCCAAGCCAGTAATTGAAACCCAGCAGGCTGATGAAGGTGAAGGCGAAGAACCCGCCCAGCATCATCAGGTCGCCCTGCGCAAAGTTGACGACCTCGGTGGCCTTGTAAACAAGGACAAAGCCAAGTGCGATCAGGCCATAGACACAGCCGAGCGCAATGCCGCTCACCAACTGCTGAACGAAGTCCAGCATCCCGGTTACCCCTCCCCGACGTGCCGCGATTCTAGCGATCGCATTTGGTCACGCCGCGATCCTATCGATCGCCTTGCTTGGTTCTTGTGTCGATTAGCTATGCGTTTTTTGCACGAGCCTTTTCGTAATCAGACCCAAACCGAAACGAGGTGTCAACAACACCCAAAAGAGTGCGATGCATCAAACGAAAAAGGCCGGGATTGCTCCCGGCCTTGAAGTTGTGCGCATCACTTAAGCGCACAGGGAGGTTGCTTTGCCTACTTGGCTTCGGCGCGCTTCGGCGGCGAGGCCGGCCACGACTTGATCAGCGTGTCGTAGTCGACGGTTTCGCCCTTCGGCTTCTCGTTCGCCAGCTTGCGCTGCGGAGCGATGTTGCCGTCCTTCTCCGACTTGGCGAACCAGAACTCCGCGGTTTCCTTCTTGTTGAGCTTCGGTCCGCAGGCGCCCTGCACGCCCGACTTCTCAAGGCGTTCAAGCACCGAGTCCTGGGCCGCAGCCAGCGAGTCCATCGCAGCCTGCGCGGTCTTCGCACCGGACGACGCATCGCCGATGTTCTGCCACCAGAGCTGAGCCAGCTTCGGATAGTCAGGCACGTTGTTGCCGGTCGGGGTCCACTGCACGCGCGCGGGCGAGCGGTAGAATTCGACCAGACCGCCGAGCTTCGGCGCACGCTCGGTGAACGACTTGTCCCAGATGTCAGACTCGCGGGTGAACGTGAGACCGACATGGCTCTTCTTCAGGCTCACCGTCTTGGAGTTGATGAACTGGAGGTAGAGCCAGGCCGCCTTGCGGCGATCCGGCGGGGTCGACTTGAGCAAGGTCGCGGAGCCGGCGTCCTGATAGCCGAGCTTCATGCCTTCCTTCCAGTACGATCCATGCGGCGACGGAGCCATGCGCCACTTCGGCGTGCCGTCGGCATTCACCACCGGCAGACCGGGCTTGACCATGTCCGCGGTGAAGGCGGTGTACCAGAAGATCTGCTGGGCGATATTGCCCTGCGCGGGAACCGGGCCCGCTTCGGAGAAGGTCATGCCCTGCGCCTGCGGCGGGGCATACTTTTTCAGCCAGTCGAGATACTTGACGATCGAGTAGACCGCCGCGGGTCCGTTGGTGTCGCCGCCGCGTTCTACGGATGAACCGACCGGACGGCAGCCTTCCATGCGGATGCCCCATTCGTCGACAGGCTTGCCGTTCGGGATGCCCTTGTCGCCGTTGCCCGCCATCGACAGCCAGGCGTCGGTGAAACGCCAGCCGAGCGACGGGTCCTTCTTGCCGTAGTCCATGTGGCCATAGACCTTGACGCCGTTGATTTCCTTGATGTCGTTGGTGAAGAACTCGGCAATGTCTTCATAGGCCGACCAGTTCACCGGCACGCCAAGCTCGTAGCCATACTTGGCCTTGAACTTCGCCTTGTAGTCCGGATTGGTGAACCAGTCGTACCGGAACCAGTACAGGTTCGCGAACTGCTGGTCCGGCAACTGATACAGCTTGCCGTCCGGTCCGGTGGTGAACGACTTGCCGATGAAATCATCGACATCGAGCATCGGGTCGGTGACGTCCTTGCCCTCGCCGGTCATGTAATCCGACAGAACCACGGTCTGGTTGTAGCGGAAGTGGGTGCCGATCAGATCGGAGTCGTTGATCCAGCCGTCATAGACGTTCTTGCCTGACTGCATCTGCGTCTGCAGCTTCTCGACAACGTCGCCTTCCTGGATCAGGTCGTGCTTGACCTTGACGCCAGTGATTTCGGTGAACGCCTTGGCCAGCGTCCCCGACTCGTATTCATGCGTCGTGATCGTTTCAGACACGACATTGATGTCCATGCCCTTGAAAGGCTCAGCGGCCTTGATGAACCACTGCATCTCCTTCATCTGGTCTTCCTTCGACAATGTCGAAGGCTGGAATTCCGTGTCGATCCACTTCTTCGCCGCAGCTTCGTCTGCGAAAGCCGGCGCGCTGATCGCGGCTGACGCCGCAATCAATGCCACCGCGCTTGTCATCGTCAAAAGACGATTCCTTTTTATAACGTGTCGCATGGTTTCCTCCGTTGAAAACACAACTTCAGGTCCGGGTTGATCCACGGATCTGCCTCTTCTCCACCCGCTAGACGTTGCGAAATATGACAACGGCCGACACGATGGAAATTACGGTAGCGATCCACAAACTCGAGACCTCGACGCCCTCGCCGATCGGGAGCGTCGCAATCGTGTTCGTGCCCGCAAATGCAATCCACAAAAGATGAATGACCGCCGCGGCGATCAGCGATATGAAAAGCCTGTCGCCGCGCGTTGTCGGAATATGCAGGATTCCGACGCGCTCGGCCTCGGGGTAGCGCACCGCGAGCCAGGTCATGACTCCAAGCGTTCCCGCCAGCAGACAGAAGAAGATCGCCGTTGGTGCCGTCCAGGCCATCCATGCAATATGTTCCATGGTTACACCCGTCCCAGCGCGAAGCCGCGCGCGATATAGTTGCGGACAAACCAGATCACCAGAGCACCCGGGATGATGGTCAGGACGCCGGCGGCGGCCAGCAACCCCCAGTCCATGCCGGATGCTGAGATCGTGCGCGTCATGGTCGCGGCGATCGGCTTGGCGTTCACCGATGTGAGCGTGCGCGCCAGCAGCAATTCGACCCACGAGAACATGAAGCAGAAGAACGCCGCGACGCCGATGCCGCTCGCGATCAGCGGCATCAGGATCTTCACGAAAAAGCGCGGAAACGAATAGCCGTCGAGGAACGCGGTTTCGTCGATCTCTTTCGGAACGCCCGACACGAAACCTTCGAGAATCCACACCGCCAGCGGCACATTGAACAGGCAGTGCGCCAGCGCGACCGCCCAGGGCGTATCGAACAGATTGATCGCCGAGTACAAATTGAAGAACGGCAGCGCGAACACGGCCGGCGGCGCCATGCGATTCGACAGCAGCCAGAAGAACAGATGCTTGTCGCCGAGGAAACGGTAACGCGAGAAAGCATACGCCGCGGGCAGCGCGAAGGAGATCGACAGAATGGTGTTGATGAGGACGTACTTCAGCGAATTGATGTAGCCGGAGTACCAGCTCGAATCCGTGAAGATGCGCTTGTAGTGAACAAGCGTCGGATTGTTCGGCCACAACGTCATGGTCGTGACGATTTCCGTGTTGGTCTTGAAGCTCATGTTGACGAGCCAATAGATCGGCAACAGCAGGAAGATCAGGAACAGTCCGAGAATGATGCGACGTCCGGGAATGGTATGCATCATGCACCTCCCGCCGGTTGCACGCGTTCGTTATCGGCGTTCGTCATCACCGTGTAGAACACCCAGCACACGATCAATATGATGATATTGTAGACAATGGACAGCGCCGCCGCTTTGCCAAGGTCGAACTGTCCGAGCGCGATCTTGACCAGTTCGATCGACACGAAGGTCGTGGAGTTGCCGGGGCCACCGCCGGTCACGACGAACGGCTCGGTATAGATCATGAAACTGTCCATGAACCGCAACAGCACCGCGATCAGCAGCACGCGCTTCATTTTCGGCAACTGGATCGCGGTGAACACCGCCCAGCGCGACGCGCCGTCGATCTGCGCGGCCTGATAGTATGCATCGGGGATGGATTTCAGCCCGGCGTAGCACAGCAACGCGACGAGACTGGTCCAGTGCCAGACGTCCATGACAATGATGGTGCACCATGCGTCGAAGCTGTTCGACACGTAATTATAGTCGAATCCCATCTTGTTCAGCGTGTAGCCCATCAGGCCGATGTCGGGACGTCCGAAGATCTGCCAGATGGTGCCGACCACATTCCATGGAATCAGCAGTGGCAGCGCGAGAATGACGAGACAGGCTGCGACGCGCCAGCCTTCGCGCGGCATCGACAGCGCGACCAGAATGCCGAGCGGCACTTCGATAGCGAGGATGATGGCGGAGAACAGCAGATTGCGTCCAAGCGACGCCAGGAAGCGGTCGCCGAGGTCCGTCGACGGATCGAGCAATTCCTTGAACCAGCCGACCCCGTTCCAGAAGAACTGATTGTTTCCAAACGTGTCCTGCACCGAATAGTTGACCACCGTCATCAGCGGCAGCACCGCCGAGAACGCCACGATCAGGAACACCGGCAGCACCAGCAACCAGGCCTTGTTGTTGATCGTCTTGTCCATCACGCGCGCCCTTCAACCAAAAGACTGTCGGCATAGACGTGAATATGGGCCGGATCGAACACCAGCCCGGCGGTGTTGTCCGGAACAGAGAATCCATTCGGCACGCGGGCAGCGAACTTCACGTCGCCGATCCGTACGCGCGCAAAGCGGACGCGGCCGAGGTCGTCGATCCGCTCGATCTGCGCCGACAGCAATCCCGGTGCGGGCGCGGCAACATGAACGAACTCAGGCCGCACGCCGATTTCGATTTTCGCGCCAAGCGGAAGGCTGTCATAGGTCCGGTTCAGCCTGATGGTGTGGCCGTCGATTTTCGCCTCATTGGCCTTCACCTCGGCGGTTACGATATTCATGCCGGGTGATCCGATGAAGTATCCGACGAAGGTGTGCGCCGGCTTCGCGAACAGTTCTTCCGGCGTCCCGCTCTGCACCACACTGCCGTCGTGCATCACCACCACCGTATCGGCAAAGGTCAGCGCTTCGGTCTGATCGTGGGTGACGTAGATCATCGTCAGATCGAGCGCCTGGTGCAGCGCCTTGAGCTTCGAGCGCAGTTCCCATTTCAGGTGCGGATCGATCACCGTCAGCGGCTCGTCGAACAACACCGCCGCAACGTCGGACCGCACGAGACCGCGGCCAAGTGAAATCTTCTGCTTGGCGTCGGCGCTGAGCCGGACCGCCTTACGATTCACGTAGGGCGTCAAATCGAGCAGCTCGGCGATTTCCGTCACGCGTGCATCGATCTCTTTTCGCGGCAGGCCCCGGTTCTTGAGCGGGAACGCGAGGTTCTCGCCCACCGTCATGGTGTCGTAGATCACCGGAAACTGAAACACCTGCGCGATGTTGCGCTCGCGCGTCGTGGAGCGCGTGATATCGGTGCCATCGAACAGCACCTTGCCGTGCGACGGCGTGACGATGCCCGAGATGATGTTCAAGAGCGTGGTCTTGCCGCAGCCGGACGGTCCCAGCAGCGCGTAAGCGCCGCCCTGCCGCCATGTCATGGTCATCGGCTTCAGCGCATAGGACGCCCGGTCCGCCGCGTTGCCGCCGTAGGAATGCGCAAGATCGACAAGATCGATGCGAGCCATGATCTCACCGTGCTGTCGGCGCGGCGACGAGCCGGCCGGATTGATCGAAAATGAACAGGTCGTTCGGATCGAGCACCGCTTCAAGCTCCTGCCCAGGCAGAAACTCGTGGATGCCGGACAGCACCGCGACCCAGGTGTAACCTTCGCGTTTGAGATGCACGAAGCTTTCGGAGCCGGTGATCTCGGTCACGCTGACGGTGGTGACGAATCCATGGCGACCGTTGGAGGGGGCCGCCACTTCAAGCTGATGCGCGCGGAAGCCGACCTGGTAGGCGCCGTCGCTCAAACCTTCGTAAAGACCGGCCACCGACGCGCGTTCGCCGCCGGAATAGAAGATCGAGCCGTTTTTCTTCTCGATGCCGACGGTGTTGAGCGGCGGATCGGAAAACACCTCCGCCACTTCTACCGTGTCAGGACGCCGGTAAACCTGCGGCGTCGCACCGGCCTGCAGCACCCGCCCTTCCCCCATGCAGATGGTCCGGCCGCCCAGCAACAGGGCTTCCGAGGGTTCAGTCGTCGCATAGACGAAGATCGCGCCGGACTCCTCGAAGATGCGCGGCAGTTCGGTGCGCAGTTCCTCGCGCAGCTTGTAGTCGAGATTGGCGAGCGGCTCGTCGAGCAGCACGAGGTCCGCGCCCTTCACCAGCGCGCGGGCGATGGCGGTGCGCTGCTGCTGGCCACCCGAGAGCTGCAACGGCGTCCGGTTAAGATAGGGTTCGAGCTTCAGCAGCTTTGCGGCATTCCTGACGCGGGTCTCGATCTCGTCGCGCGCGACGCCCTGCACGCGCAGCGGCGACGCGATGTTCTCGTAAACCGTCAGCGTCGGATAGTTGATGAACTGCTGGTAGACCATCGCCACCGAGCGTTTGCGTACATCGAAACCGGTGACGTCCTTGCCGTCGACAAGCACGCGGCCGGAGGTGGGCTTGTCGAGCCCGGCGAGCAGCCGCATGATCGATGTCTTGCCCGCCAGCGTCGGGCCGAGCAGCACGCTCAATGTTCCGCGCTCAAGTGTCAGCGAGACATCCCGAATCCAGGGAACGCCGTTGACCTCGCGCGAAACCTTTTCGAGGGTGACGCTCATGCACGGCCTCCCGCTTCCTTCAGCGGCCGGTCGAAGCCGCTGCGATGCGTGGCGATCCAGTCGTCGAGCGCCTTCACTTCATCGGCTGACAGACGCAGACCCAGCTTGGACCGTCGCCAGACGATGTCCTCGGCGGTGCGCGCGAACTCGTGCGCGATAAGATAGCGGACTTCACGCTCGGTCAGCGTGTCGCCGAACAACTGTCCGAGATCCGCCGCCGACGACGCCTTATCGAGAACCTTGCTGGCCCGCGTACCATAGGCGTGCGCCAGACGAAGTGCGAGAGAGCGCGACAGGAACGAATTGTCGCGGATCAGTTCATCAGCCAGCGCCGGGATCGCGGACACATCGAGATCGCCGCCGGGCAGCGGCGCCGTACCGGTCCAGCCCGCCGGCTTTGCCTTGCCCGGCAGATACTGCTCCAGCCGCTCTAAAGCCTCTTCGGACAGGCGGCGATAGGTGGTGATCTTGCCGCCGAAGATCGACAGTAATGGCAACCCGCCCGGCGCATCGAATTCGAAGACATAGTCCCGCGTTGCGGCTTTCGCCTCGCTGGCCCCGTCGTCATAAAGCGGGCGGACGCCGGCATAGGCCCAGACCACATCCGCGGGCGTCACCTGCCTGGCGAGATAGTCGTTCACCGACTGGCACAGATAGGCGATTTCTTCCGCCGAGGCCTTCACCTTGGACGGATCGCCGTCGTAATCGCGATCGGTGGTACCGATCAGGGTGAAGTCGTTCTGAAACGGAATCACGAAGACGACGCGGCCATCGCTGTTCTGGAACGTGTAGGCGTGATCGTGGTCATAGAGGCGCGGCACGACAATGTGCGAGCCCTGCACCAGGCGCACCTTGGCCTTGGCGTTGATTCCCGCACGGCGGCTCAGCACATCCTCGACCCATGGACCGCCGGCATTGACCAGCGCACGCGCCTTGATGCTGCTCTGCGCACCGGTGATCATGTCTTCCAGCACGACCTGCCAGCAATCGTCCAGCCGCCGCGCCTCGATCGCGCGGGTTCGCGTGCGGATGACCGCGCCGCGATCGGCCGCGTCGCGCGCGTTGAGAACCACAAGGCGCGCGTCATCGACGAAGCAGTCGGAATATTCGAAGCCCTTGGTGAAGCGGCCGGGGGCGAGAGGCTGACCGACCGGATCGCGCGCCAGATTGACAGTGCGCGTCGCCGGCAGCAGACGCCGACCGCCGAGGTAGTCGTACATGAAGAGGCCGAGCCGCAGCAGCCACGCCGGACGCAGTCCCGCGTGATGGGGCAACACGAAACGCAGCGGGCGAATGATGTGCGGGGCAATCTGCCAAAGCACCTCGCGCTCGAGCAGCGCCTCGCGGACCAGGCGGAATTCGTAATACTCGAGATAGCGAAGGCCGCCGTGGATGAGCTTGCTCGACCACGACGACGTGCCGCTGGCGAGATCGTTCATCTCGCACAGGAACACGGAATTGCCCCGGCCCGCGGCGTCGCGGGCGATGCCGCAGCCGTTAATGCCTCCGCCGATGATTGCGAGGTCGAAAACCTTGTCCAACGTCTCTCCCCGGCGCTCGCTATTTTCACTTATAGCGATTTCGCTTTCGTATTGGATTAAATCACAACTTAAAACGAAAGCAAGCGGCGTGATGAATGCGCAGGCAGACGCGCCAGCACTCGGGAAAAGTGAAGATATGTGAGGGAGTTACAGCTCCAGCGTCGACAGACAAGCAAGAAGCGAGCGCCAACTGTCCACAAGCTGAACCAGCAAGCGGCGGAATCGGCTGAAGGCCGTCAGGCCACGTCAGCGGGCTTGTCGGGCATCGCCGCGATGACCTCGATGCCCCGGCTATTGCAAATCGCCTGAAGCCCGGTGGGCAACGGCAGGTCGGTGACGAAGGTATGGATCTGGCTGAGATGCGCGATGCGAACCGGCGCGTTGCGGCTGAGCTTGGTGCTGTCGGCCACCAGCATCACGCTACGCGCGTTGGCGATGATGGCCTGCGCCGCCTGCACCTCGCGATAGTCGAAGTCGAGCAACGCGCCCTCCTCGTCGATCGCCGATGCGCCGATGATGGCGTAATCGACCTTGAACTGGGTGATGAGGTTGTTCGCCGTCGATCCGATCACGGCGCCGTCCGCGCGGCGCACCGTGCCGCCGGCGACGATGACCTCGATTCGCGGGAGGCGATAGAGCAGCATCGCCACGTTGAGATTATTGGTAATGACCAGCAGGTCCTCGTGCGCCGTGAGCGCGCTCGCGACCTCTTCCGTCGTGGTGCCGATATTGATGAACAGCGAGCAGCCATTGGGAATCTGCGCAGCCGCCGCCGCACCGATGGCTTTCTTTTCCTCCGCCGCGACGAACCGTCTCGCCTCGTAGGCCAGGTTTTCGACGCCCGAGGCGATGATCGCGCCGCCATGAACCCGCGTCATCGAGCGGCGGTCGCACAGATCGTTCAGGTCCTTGCGGATGGTCTGCGCCGAAACTTCAAAGCGCCGCGCCAGATCCTCCACCGTCACCCGCCCGGAGGCGCGCGCAATGTTCAGAATGTCGGACTGGCGGTTGGAAAGCTCGGTCATTCAGCACCTTAACCCATATGGGGGCAATGGTGCTGCGGTTGCCGCGTCCGGTCAACTCGGCAATTCATCGATCCGGCTGCGGATGCCCCGCGTGGTTAAAACCGCGCCCGGGCGCCCTTTCACACCGCCATCTTGCGATGCCGGATCGGCGAGCCGCCGAATGTCAGGGCCGCCGCCGCATCGATGATGGTGTTGGCATCGAGACCGTAGTGGGCATAGAGATCGCCGATGGTGCCGGTCTGGCCGAATTTTTCGACGCCGAGCGCTTCGACGCGGTGACCGTGAACGCTGCCGAGCCAGGCCAGTGTCGCCGGATGACCGTCAATCACGGTGACGAGTCCGCAGTCACGCGGCAACGGCGCAAGCAGCCGCTCGATATGACTCGGTTCGCGCGGCCCGCCGCTGCGGCGAAGCTTGCGTGACGCACTCCAGCCGGAGTGCAACCGGTCCGCAGACGTAATCGCAAGCAGGCCGATGTCCCGGCGTGACTCGCCAAGCAATCCCGTCGCCTCGATGGCTTCCGGCGCAACGGTGCCGGTGTAAGCGATCACCAGTTCGGCATTCGGCCCGGGCTTGCGCAGCCAGTAAGCGCCCGCGGCAATGTCGCTCGCAAGTTCCGGCGTCATCGTTCGCTGCGGCTGATCCAGCGTGCGTGTCGACAGCCGAAGATACACCGATCCGCCGTCGTCATCGCGCTGCATGTGTTCGAAGCCCCAGCGCATGATGACCGCAAGTTCGTCCACAAAAGCGGGCTCAAATGACGAGAGCCCATCCTGCGCCATGCCGATCAGGGGCGTCGCAATCGACTGGTGCGCGCCGCCTTCCGGCGCCAGCGTGATGCCCGACGGCGTCGCCGCAACCATGAAACGCGCATCCTGATAACAGGCATAGTTCAGCGCATCGAGCCCGCGCTCAATGAACGGATCGTACAGCGTGCCGACCGGCAGGAGCCGTTCGCCATTGATGGAGTGAGACAGGCCGAGCGCGGAGAGCATGATGAAAAGATTCATCTCCGCGATGCCAAGTTCCATGTGCTGGCCCTTCGGCGAGTAATCCCACGCGAAGGTCGAGGGAATCTTCTCCTTGCGGAACAGGTCGGTGTTCTCCGCCATCGCAAACAGGCCGCGCCGGTTCACCCACGGGCCGAGATTGGTCGAGACCGTGACGTCCGGCGACGTGGTGACAATGCGCTCCGCGAGTTTTGTATCGCCCCGCGCCAGTTCATTGAGGATCAGGCCAAAGCCCTGCTGTGTCGCCATGCGCGGCGTCAGCGTCACATTGAGTTGCGCAGGCACTTCGATCTTCGGTGCATCGAACCGCCGTGCGCCATCGCGCGCGAAGGTCACATCCTTTAGAAATTTTTCGATGCGGGCGTGGTCGAGCGGCAGACCTTCCAGCCGATCCCATTCGTGGCCGGGGCGGATGTTCTGCGCCGCGCGGAAGGTTTCCATCTGCGAAACCGTCATCAGCCCGGCGTGATTGTCCTTGTGGCCCTGGAACGGCAGGCCGACGCCCTTGATGGTGTAGGCGATGAAGCAGACCGGCCGATCGTGATCGATCGCCTCGAAAGCTTCCAGCATGCTGGCCATGTCGTGGCCGCCGAGATTGGACATCAGCGCCAGCAGTTCGTCATCACTGCGCTTCTCGATCAGTTTCGTCACCGCGCCCTGATCGCCGATGTCGTCGAGCAGATGCTTGCGAAACGCCGCGCCGCCCTGGAAGCACAGCGCCGCGTACATCTGGTTCGGGCAGTTATCGATCCACTTCCGCAGCGCCTCGCCGCCAGGCTCCGCGAAGGCGGCCTGCATCAGCTTGCCGTACTTCACGATCACCACGTCCCAGCCGAAATTGCGGAACATGGTCTCGAGCTTTTCCCACAGCCCTTCATGGATCACCGCGTCGAGGCTCTGGCGGTTGTAGTCGATTACCCACCAGGTGTTGCGCAGGCCCTGCTTCCAGCCCTCCAGCAGCGCCTCGAAGATATTGCCTTCATCGAGTTCGGCGTCGCCGACCAGCGCGATCATGCGCCCCTCGGGCCGATCCTTCATCCAGCCGTGAGACTTCACGTAGTCCTGCACCAGCGACGAGAACAGCGTCTGCGCCACACCAAGCCCGACCGAACCGGTGGAGAAATCCACGTCGTCGATATCCTTGGTGCGCGAGGGATAGGACTGCGCGCCCTTGAAACCGCGGAAATTCTCCAGCTTCTCGCGGGTCTGCTGGCCGAGCAGATATTGAATCGCATGGAATACCGGACTGGCGTGCGGCTTCACCGCCACGCGATCCTCGGGCTTGAGCACGCCGAAATACAGCGCCGACATGATCGTCGCGAGTGACGCCGATGAGGCCTGATGGCCGCCGACTTTCAGCCCGTCGGAATCCGGCCGGATGTGATTGGCATGATGGATGGTCCACGACGACAGCCACAGCACCTTGCGGGTCAGCGCGGACAGAATTTCCAGACGAGAAGGTTCGATGGGCATGGCGTTCACCGGGATAAAGGTCCGAGCCAATGCTAGTCCTCGCCGGGCGCTGAAAAATCTCAAATCATCTCGACCGGCGGCAAAATATTAGTATAGTATACCAATAAGAAGGATATTTGTGAGATTTCATTCCAATGACAGAACTTGATGCGATCGACCGCAAAATCCTTGCGATTCTTCAGTCCGACAGCCGCGTGACCATGCAGGACCTTGCCGATCGGGTCGGCCTCTCGGTGTCGCCGTGCCATCGCCGGGTGAAACTGCTCGAAGAGCGCGGCGTGATCTCGCGCTACATCGCGATGGTAGACCAGAAATCGGTGGGACTTCCGGTCAGCGTTTTCATCTCGATCAAGCTGGAGCGGCAGAAGGAAGAAGACCTCAACCGCTTCGCCAGGGCGATCTCGAAGTGGGACGAAGTGCTGGAGTGCTATCTGATGACCGGCAACCGGGATTATCTGCTGCGCGTGGTCACCGCCGACCTTCCATCCTATGAAGCTTTCCTGAAAACCAAGCTGACGCGGCTCGACGGCATTGCCTCGATCGAGTCCAGCTTCGCGCTCAGTCAGGTGAAGTACTCGATCGCCCTGCCGGTTTAGCCCGTCCGGCTAAAGATCGAAGAACACGGTTTCGCTGTCGCCCTGCAGGTGAACGTCGAACCGGTAGATTGCGGCATCACCCTTCTCGCGCTTTGCAAAAAGCGTCGCACGGCGATCCGCCGGCACAAGCGCAAGGATCGGATCGGCGGCGTTGGCGGCCTCGTCTTCGAAATAAATCCGCGTGATCGCCTGCTGTGTCATGCCACGCGCGAACACCGCGAGAAGAATATGAGGCGCCTGCGGCTTGCCGCCGGGACCGGGCACCGGACCGGGCTTGATAGTGCGGAATTCAAACCCGCCCTTGGCGTCGGTGCCGCAGCGGCCAAAGCCCTTGAACACGGCGTTCGGAGCGGCGCGCGTGTCCTGCGGATCGGCGAAGCGTCCCTGCGCATCGGCCTGCCAGATTTCGAGCATGGAATCGGGAATGACCTTGCCCTCGCCGTCGAACACCTGCCCGACGATGCGGATGCGGTCGCCCGACACGTCAGGCGTCACCAGATCGTTGCTGAACGCGTCGTTCCACGCGTAGTCATTGCCCGGTGTGAGGCCGTATTTGAAGTAAGGACCGACGGTCTGCGACGGCGTGATGTTGCTCATCAGTCGTTATCCAGCGGCGTGGCGTTGCGCCCGCGCAATACAATGTCGAAACGGTAGCAGAGCGCCCAGTCGGGCTTGGTGTTTTCCAGGTCGAAGCTCGACACCATCCGCATCCGCGCCTTCTCGTCCGTCACCGAATTGAAGATCGGGTCGTAAGCGAACAGCGGATCGCCGGGGAAATACATCTGGGTCACGATGCGCGAGATGAAGGAGTGCCCGAACACCGAGAAATGGATATGAGCGGGCCGCCACGCATTGGGATGATTGCCCCACGGATATGCACCCGGCTTAATGGTGATGAAGCGGTAGTACCCCTGTGCGTCCGTTTGTGCGCGGCCTGCGCCGGTGAAGTTCGGATCGAGTGGCGCAGGATGCTGATCGACGACGTGGATGTAGCGGCCGCAGGCGTTGGCCTGCCAGACTTCGAGCAGCGTGTTCGGCACGCCGCGGCCGTCTTCGTCACGGACATGGCCGTGAACGATAATCCGCTCGCCGAGCGGTTCGCCCTTGTGCTGGATGGTGAGATCGTTGTCGTTCTCGCGCACGGTCTCGTGTCCGTACACCGGCCCGGTCAATTCCGACAGCGTATGCGGAATCATCACCAGCGGCCTGGTCGGCGAGCGCAGCACCGTGCTCTTGTAGGCCGGCGACAACCGCGGCGCATGGGCGGCGTTGCTGTCTCGCGGATAGATCAACGTCATGGGCGTCTTCTTTTCGTTGTTCCGGCCAGCTTAGCAAGCCGGTCAGTGAATGCCTACACCAAGCAGCCGGTTCACCAGAGATCGATCGGACTTCAGTTCGTCCGACACGCCTTCCCAGACCGCGCGGCCACGCTCGACCACCATTACGCGATCCGCGAAATTGAGCGCGCGCTCGATCTGCTGCTCGACCAGGATGATCGTCATATCGCCGCTGGTGGCAAGGCGAGAGATGGTTTCCATCAACTGATCGCAGATCACCGGCGCCAGCCCTTCCAGCGGCTCATCCAGCAGCAGGATCGACGGTTTTCCGAGCAACGTCCGCGCCATCGACAGCATCTGCTGCTCGCCCCCGGACAATTGCAGCCCGAGATGCCGCCGGCGCTCTGCGAGGCGTGGAAACATCTTGTAAATTCCGGCCAGCCCGTCCCGCTCGCGCGTCTTGAAGCCGGTCGACAGGTTCTCTTCCACGGTCAGCGAACCGAAAATATCGCGTGTCTGCGGCACGTAGCCCATGCCGCGCAGCGCCCGCGCCGAAGTCTTCATCGCGCTGATGTCCTGTCCGTCCGCAACAATGCGGCCGTGATGCCGCGTCGACAGCCCCATCAGAGTCGCGAGCAGCGTCGTCTTGCCAACGCCGTTGCGGCCGAGGATCGCAAGACGGCCGCCGGCCGGCACCTCGAACGACATCTCCGAGACGATCTGCGTCGGGCCGTAGCCCGCGCTCAGGCGTTCGACCTCAAGCCGTGCGGCTGGCATCGGCGTAGCTCCCCAGATAGGCGCGGCGGACTTCATCATCCTTCGTGACGTCCTGCGGACTACCTTCGAAAATCAGGCGACCGTTGGCGAGCACAAGCACACGCTTCGCAAACCGGAATACGAGGTCCATATCATGCTCGATCATGAGCACGGCAATATCGGACGGCAGGCGGTTGATCGCTTCGAGAATCTTCGGCGCTTCGTCGTGCGGAACGCCCGCCGCCGGCTCGTCCAGCATCAGCACCTTCGGCGTCAACGCGAGACCGATGGCGAGATCGAGCAGACGCTGCTGGCCATAGGCCAGTTTCGCGACGGGAAGCTGCTTCAGATGTGCAATGCCAAGCATACCCAGGATATGCATCCATTCGTCGCGCACCTGCGGCGCGAACGTCTCCACCGAGAAGAACCGGCGCGTGAGACCTTTGCGCTGCATGACGGCCAGCGCGACGTTTTCGGCGACCGAGAGACTGGTGAACAGCCGGGTGATCTGGAATGTCCGCGCCAGCCCCTGCCGGACGCGGCCGGGAATCGGGACCGACGTCAGGTCATTGCCCTCGAAGAAAATGTTGCCGTCGGACGGCGAGAGATCACCGGAAATCACGTTGACCAATGTGGTCTTTCCCGCCCCGTTCGGGCCGATCAGCGCAACGCGATCGCCCTTGCCGAGACTGAAGGAAATGTCGCGGTTGACATGCAGACCGCCGAACGACTTCGAAACGTTTCGCAGTTCCAGCAGCGGACTCATGGGCGCGGCCTCCGCTGCGAGAACGAAGCCCAGAGCGAGGCGATGCTGTGCCCGAGACCGCGCGGCGCAAAGATAACGATGATGATGAGCAACAGCCCGACCAGGGTCATCCAGTGGAACGGATTGGCCGCCGAGACAATGTGCTCGAATATCTGGAAGATCACCGCGCCTGCCAGCGCGCCCCACAGGTTTCCGGCTCCGCCCAGCACCAGCATGACAAGCACTTCGGCGGACCGCTCGAAGCTCACGCTGTCGAGCCCGACCACGCCGGTGTTGATCGCCATCAGCGCACCGCCAAGACCCGCAACGATTCCCGACACGCCATACATCATCACGAGCCGCGGATAGGCCGAGGCTCCGATCATCAGCGCGCGCAGGGAGTCATCCTTGATGCCGCGGCACAGCAGGCCGAACGGAGAACGGACGAACCGCAGCAGCAGCACCATGACGACCGCAAGCGTCACCAGCGAGAAGATGTACGATGTCCGGCTGTACATATCGAACGCGAACACGCCAAAGATTTTCCCCGGCGAAATGCCTGACAGGCCGTCGCTGCCGCCGGTCCATGACGACAGCTTGTTCGCCAGCGAACTGACGAGCTGACCGATCGCGATGGACAGCACGAGTTGCGGCAGACCATGAAAGCGCGTGATCAGCGCGCCGGAGATCAGCCCCATCACCGCGCCGGTGAAGGCCCCAATGGCGAGCAGGATCAGCGGATTGGTAATCCCTGCGATGCAGGCATTGCCGACCGCATAGGCGCTGACGCCGAACAACGCCGCCTGCCCCAGCGTTGCCACACCGCAATAGCCGGTGACGAGATCGAGCGAGAGAACAAGGAACGTGATGCTGATCAGCCGCGTCAGGAATGCAAGGTCATCGGGAAACGCGAAATAGCCGATCGCGCCCACGACCGCGACCGTCAGCAGACCAAGGATTTCCTGCTGGAGCGGAAATCCCGGCCGCGGCACATCGTATTTGATGGTCTGCTCGGTCATGTCAGTGGGCCCGTCCGAGAAGGCCGCGCGGGAACAGGAACACCGTCAGGATCACCGCGAGATAGAAGAAAAACTCGCCGAACTCGGGCGCCAGATACTTTCCCGTGGTGTCCGCGAGCCCCAGAAACAGCGACGCCGCGAGCGCGCCGAGGATCGATCCCGCACCACCCACCGATACAACAACAAGGAATGTGACCATGTAGCGCAGCGCGTAGAACGGCTCGATCGGCAGCATCTCCGCGCCCAGCACGCCGCCGAAGGCCGCAAGCCCCACGGCCAGCGCAAATGTCGCCGAATAAATCCACTGCGTTCGGATGCCGAGGGATTCCGCCATATCGCCGTTGTCGACGGCGGCGCGCATCCGCACGCCGAACTCCGTCTTGTCGATCAACAGCCACAGCGCCAGCGCCGTTGTCAGCCCGCACGCGATCACCAGCAGCCGATGTGTCGAGATCATGCGGAAGCCGAGATCGAACGGACCGCTGAGCGCCGCCGGAAGCGGGATCGGCTTCGAGGTCGGCCCGAGGGTGAAGTTCGCCAATCCGATGATGACGAAGGTGATGCCGATGGTGAGCAGGAGCTGGGTCAGCGCATCGGAATGGCGGTAGATACGGCGATACAGCAGGACTTCGAAGGGAATCGAGATCAGGATTGTACCGATCACGGCAATGACAATGGCGATCGGATAACTGATACCGAGCGTCTTCAACGCATAGGACGCAAGATAGCCGCCGATCATCGCGAATGCGCCATGGGCGAGGTTCACCACGCGCATCAGGCCCATCATGATCGACAGGCCGATGGAGATGGTGAACAGCACCATTCCGTAGGATATCGCGTCCAGCAGGATGCTCAGCGCGGTCAGCATCAGTGCACCCCCGCCTGCATCTCGGCAGCAGCCGACAGCGTGTCATGGCGCACCGCGCCGCGAAGTACCGTCATCAGCACGTTAGTCGCAGCGAGATCAGTAGAAGCGTCGAACGGATCACGATCAAGCGCGATGAAATCCGCCGCCATGCCCGGCACAAGCGTCCCGCGCCAGTCTTCCTGGCTCATGGCGAAGGCGCCGCCATGGATGTAACTGCCGACGGCCTGCCGGCGTGTCAGAGCCTCATCCGCTCCAATCGGAGACCCGAGCGACGCTCCGCGGTCCACGGCATTCGCCATGCCAATCCATGGCGAGACGTGCCCGGTCGGCGCGTCGGAGCTTCCGACATAGGTGACACCGGCATCGATCACCGATCGTGCAGGATATTTGGTGTGGGCATCCGGGCCGAATGCTTCCAGGATCGAACGCCGCATCCGCGTCAGGAAGCTCGGCTGCGTCACGATCAAGGCGCCGAGCGCCTTCATGCGTGCAAGACCACCGTCCGGCGGAACGAAATAGTGCTCGATCCGATGGCGCGGCTGTTGTCCCGGCAGCGCCCTCTCCGCCTTCTCGAAGGCCGCGATGACGCGTGCGGATGCGCGGTCGCCCACACAATGAGTCGCCGTCTGCCAGCCATCGAGATGCGCCTCCACAATCACCCGTTCGAGATCATCTTCCTCGCGCATAAAGAAACCCGTTGAGCCCGTATCGGCAAACGGCTTGCTGACCGCCGCCGTGCGCGCACCGACGATGCCGTCGGCGAAAAACTTTAGCGTCATCGCCTGCCAGTCAGGATCGGGGCGCGGCGTCAAACCGCGCATAGCGGCGTCTTTGGGATCGAGCTGATACATGAATCCAAGGCGGATCGGTGAGAACGAGGACTCCTGACGAAGCAACTTCCATACCGCGAATTCATCGTCGAACCCGCAGGTGAAACCGACGGCGGCTTCGACAGCAGCAGTCAGGCCCATCCGCATGCTGTCTTCGATGGTTTCGCGCAACGAAGCAGCCATCGCGGCCGGATCGACAGCCGGGATCGCGCGGAACACCGCTTCCGCGGCACTTTCCTTGGCGCTGCCGTCCAGACGCCCGGCGGCACTGCGCCCGAACGATCCGCTCGGCGGATCGGACACGCCCTCGCCGATCTGAAGCAGCTTCAGCGCAGCGCTGTTGAGGATCGCGGTGTGCCCGCAAAAGCGGCGAATGATAACCGGATGATGGGGAGCGACGGCGTCGATTTCATCTCGCATGGGATAGCGATGCTCGGCGAGATTGTTCTCGTCAAAGCCCACCGCCCTGATCCATTGCGTCGGTGGAGTCGTCTTTGCCGATGCGGACACGTGGCGCAGAACATCCGCAATCGTGCAGACGCCCGATCCATTCAATTGAACCTGTTGGCGCTCGTTGGCGATGGCGAACAGATGAACATGTGCATCGGTCAGGCCCGGGATGATCGTCGCACCCTGCATGTCGATGGTGCGGCCAGCCTCCGGCGCGTCCTGCCTCTCGCCGACCCAATGGACGGCGCCCTTCCGGGTGACAAGCGCGCTGGCCGGTCGTGTGTCACCGGCGGATCGATAGATCCGCGCATTGATGAATCGCAGGGTGTCCGGGCTGTGCGGCATTGCTCGGCCAGTTGTCTGTTAGCTAAAAGATTGGCGCGAGCGAACTCGCGCCAATCCATGCGTGGCGAGTGTGTGGTTTAGTTCTTGACCAGCGCCCAGTCGGGCTGAGCTTCGAATGTCTGAAGCTCCTTGTTGATCAGTTTGCCATTCTCTTTCGCGACTTCGCGCAGATAGACATTCTGCGTGATGTGGCGCGTCGCCGGATCGATCGACACCGGGCCGCGCGGGCTGACCCACTTCATGCCTTTGACCGCGGCTACAGCCTTTTCCGGATCGCGCTGGCCCTGGGTAGCCTCGATCATCTTGTAGATCACGCGCGCACCGTCGTAAGCGGCGACCGACGTCATCGTCACGTTGTCGGCCGCAGTACCGCCCTTGGCGAGCCGCTCAAGGAACGCCTTGTTCTCCGGCGACGCATGCGACACCGCATAGTGATAGGTCGACAGAATACCGAGACCGTTGTCGCCGATGTTCGGCAGATCCGGCTCCGTCACCACGTCACCGGTCGAGATCAGCTTGACGCCGGCCGCCTTCAAACCGTTGTCGATGTAACCCTTCACGAAGCCCAGCGTGGGAGGACCGGCCGGCAGGAAGGTGAAGATGGTGTCAGCGCCCGAGCTCTTGATACGCTGCATGATCGGGCTGAAATCGGTGGTGGCGATCGGCATGCGAATGGCTTCGACGATCGTGCCGCCGTCGGCCTCGAAGGTCTTCTTGAACGCAGCTTCCGCGTCAATGCCGGGACCGTAATCGGTGACGGCGATCGCCACCTTCTTCGCGCCCTTTGCCTTCGCAACCTTGGCGGCGGGAACGGTGTTCTGCCACATCGTGAACGAGGTGCGGACAATGTACGGGCTCTTCTCGACGATCGCCGACGTCGCAGCATTAAAGACGATCATCGGCGTCTTGGCTTCTTCGAGCAGCGGCGCGACCGCCATGGCGTCAGGCGTGAAATAGAGACCGGCGATGTACTGCACCTTGTCCTTGACGATCAGTTCCTGCGCGAGCGCCTTGGACTTCGCGGGGTTCGGCGATTCCTCGTCGCGATAAATGAACTCGACGTCGTGACCGGCAACCTTGTTGCCATTCTCGGCAACCCAGGCTTCGATGCCCGCCTTGAAGTTCTGGCCGAACAACGCATACGGCCCTGACATGGTCCCGATGACGCCGACCTTGATGGTGTCGGCGTGAGCCGCCCCAGACATCAGCCCGGCGACGGCCAGAGCGCACGCGTAATTAACTGCCTTGTTCATGTGGTCCCCTGCTCCTGTTTGTTTTTGTTACGTCAAACCTGTTCGGCGCGCGTCAAAACATCTCGAAATATTCGCGCTGCTCCCATTCGGTGACTTCGGCCTGGAAGCGCTCGATTTCGGCGTTCTTGATGTGCACGTAGTAATCTACCAGTTCCGCGCCCATTGCGTTCCTGAAAAATGGATCGTCGTTCAGCGCGAAAACCGCTTCGCGCAGCGACTTCGGCAGCAGGCTGGCCTTGGTCTCGTAAGGTGTATCGGCTGACGGGCCCGGGTCAATGGCGCGGTCCACGCCATCCAGTCCCGACAGGATTTGCGACGCCATATAAAGATACGGGTTTGCCGCCGGCTCGCCGACCCGGTTCTCGAACCGTGTGGCGGGGTCCTTTGGACCGCCCAGGACGCGGATCATGACGCCGCGGTTGTCACGCCCCCAGATCGCACGATCCGGCGCCAGCGAATACGACCGGTAGCGCTTGTAGCCATTGATCGTCGGCGTCGTGAACACGGTCGCGGCACGGGCGTGTTCGAGCAACCCGCCGAGATAGCCCTTGCCGAAGTCCGACAGGAACTCACCGTCGGCGTCTGACATGAAGGCATTGCGGCCATCGGCACGGGATACCAGCGACTGATGCAGATGCCATCCTGACGACACGACATTCGGAATGCGCGGACGGCACATGAAGGTGGCGTGATAGCCGTGGCGATGACAGATCTGCTTCACCGCACTGCGGAACAGCACCATCGTATCGGCCGGATCGAGCCCGACGGTCGGCGCGAAGGTGAACTCGCACTGGCTGGGACCGAACTCGACTTCGATCGAGCGCAGCGGCAGGTCCAGCGCCACCACATCGCGCCGGATCAGTTCGAGCACCGGCTCCATCTGGTCGTAGCGCTGCTCGGTCAGGTATTGATAGCCGTGCGACAGCAGGCTGACATCCGACGGTTCGCCGGGCTGCCCGGCATGCCCGGGCTGCATCTTCGGGTCGTTGACCTTGAAGACATGAAACTCGACTTCGAGCCCGGCCATGAAATCATAACCGCGCGCGGAAAGCTTGTTCAGCACCGACTTGTAGAGACCGCGCGTTGCGAATGGCACCGCGCGACCGTCGGCGAAATGAACATCGCACAGAATCCAGCCGGTGGTCGGCGCCCAGGGCAGCACCCGGAAGGTCGTTGGGTCGGGAATCATCAGAACGTCGGCGGCGCCCTGCATTTCGGTCATCCCGAAGCCGCCGCCTGCGGTGAACACCGGAAACACCGTGCGATGCGACGTATCCTTCGCCAGCATCGTGGTCGTGATCGTGCAGCCGTTTTCAAGGATGCGCAGCGCTTCGCTCGCGACCAGGGTCTTGCCGCGCAGAATCCCGTGCTGATCGGGGAACGACAGCCGGATGGTGTCGAGTCCCTTCTCCTCGACGATCCGGCGAAGGCGGACCGCCGCTTCGTTCTGCTCCTCAGACCAAAGACGATGTCGCGCGACAAAGCTCAATGACGTTGCTTTCCCTGACATTGGCTCAGCAGATCCTTATTCGGCCGCGGTGAGATGCGGCACCTTCTCGGCGATCTCTGTCGGGATCGGTGCAGCCCACGGTGCACCGCGCCGCCGTTTGACATCGACCTCCATCCAGTAGATTTCCCAGCCGCGCGTCGGCCCGATGCCGTCCATTGTGGCCGGCCCCTGGATGCTGCGCGCATGCGCTTCATCGAGGAACAGCAGCGGCCTGCCGCCGGCAACGGCCTTCTCGATTTCCTGACGCAGCAGGCGGCGATACTGGATGATCGCCTTGTCGGACTGCCCGAGATGTTCGCGGGTCCGATTCTGGATCGCACCCATCGACTCCACCGCCCACTGGTCGTGGACGTTAATGTCGAGGCCCATGCCGGTATAGGTCTCGGTCGCCTGCTCGTGAGGATCGAAGCCGTAATCATTCGTCTTGTTGCGGCGCGATTTGTAGTCAGGCAGTTCGTAAAGCTCGAGACGCTGCTCGCGCATCTTTTTCTTGTCGACCGGCGTCGTGTAGCTGGTGAAGATCGCATACCAGTAACAGTGCGTGTCATCGACCGGGACATGCCACTGCGTGATCGTCATTTCCTGGCTCATCGGAATGACGAAGCCGTGCGGGAACAACTGATTGGTGACGCGTACATGGGTGCGCTCGTCATCGATCTGGCGCAGCGCCACCAGACGAAGGCCGTACTCGGTCTTCTCGACATTGATGATCGGGCGATCGTACTCACGAAGGATCTTGGTCATCGGCAGATCGCTGCCCGCGGAGGCGCCGCGGAATTGCTTGCCGTAGGATTTCTCCAAGTCCTCATCCTCGAAGAAGCGATGCAGAAACGAGGCGTGCGCCGGGTCGATGCCGACTTCCAGCGCCTGCAGCCAGTTGCATTCGATCAGGCCTTTGAACGCAAACGTATAGGCATCGGGCGCGACGAAGCAGTCGATCTCCGGAAACGCGGGCGGCTCGCCCTCACCGAGATAGGCCCACAGGATGCCGCCCTTCTCCACGACGGGATAGGCGCGCTGCTTGATGTTCTTGCAGAGCACCGAACCCACAGGTTCGGCCGGTGTCTCAAGGCAGTTGCCCTGAACGTCGAACAGCCAGCCATGGAAAGCACAGCGCAGGCCGCCATTCTCAAGCCGGCCAAAGGCGAGGTCCGCGCCGCGATGCGGACAATCGCGATCCATCAGTCCGTAACGGCCCTGCTCGTCGCGAAACAGAACGAAGTTCTCGCCGAGCAACTTGACCGCCCTGATGGGCCGTGGGCCCTCGAGTTCGTCGACCAGCGCCGCCGGCTGCCAGTACATCCGCAGCAGCTTGCCGGCGGGATCGGCCGGGCCGGTGCGCGTGATCAGATCATTCTGCTCTTGGCTCATCATGGCTGTTTCTTCCTTCCGGTCCCGAGACGATTTCCTGCCGAAGACGTCGATGGCCCGCGCTTGGGCCAGGTTGAAGCCGCGATGCTTCAACGATTGAAAACCTTTCCACCGCAACACGCGAGGCCCGGAGATACAAAATTGCCGCAAGCGGCAACTCCTCACCCGGCAGCACCTTTGAAGCCGGCTTTGCTTCTCAGGTTTCCTTCTCCGCGCTTCACATCTGTTCGATCAACGAACATATGTGCGATATTTGTTAGACTGTCTCCAAATTGGAAAACACGCAAGTGCAATTTGACGGCTGCGAGCGCTTATTTATGCTGCAAATGCGAAATTGAATGCTTCGAGCGGACCTGCGCGGCTCCCTCCGGCTTGATATGTTCGTTGAACGCCCATATGTTCGTTAAATGAACTTTGCATATGGCGCTCAGCAGCGGACACAGTCATGGCCCGGATCACATTCGTTCAGCCCGACGGTTCAGAGAATGTCGTGAACATCAATAGCGGGACGAGCGTCATGCTCGCCGCTATCCGCAATGGCATTTCTGGAATCGATGCAGAGTGCGGCGGCTGCCTCGACTGCGCCACCTGCCATGTCTACATAGACGAAAGCCATTCAGGCGTTCTGGCGCCACCGCAGCCGGAAGAGCTCGAGCTGCTCAGCTCCGTCGCCGCCATCCGCAAACCCACCAGCCGGTTGAGTTGCCAGTTGAAACTCCCGCCTTCGATCACAGCCCTGACCGTCCATATTCCCGGAGCGCAATCATGAGCGGCCTTGTCGTCGTGGGCGCATCGTATGCCGGCATCCAGGCCGCACTGTCGGCACGCGACAGCGGTTATGCGGAGCGCATCACGGTCGTCACCGACGATCATTTGCTGCCGTATCAGCGCCCTCCGCTGTCCAAGGATTTCCTGCTCGACAAGATCAAGCAGGATGGGCTGGTTCTTCGCGACGACGCATTCTTCAAGCTCAAGCAGATCGATCTGATTCTCGAAACGCGCGTCCATGCGATCGACCGGCGCGCGCGGCAGCTTTCGATCAACGGCAGCACGACACTGGATTTCGACAAGCTATTCATCGGCACAGGCTCCCACGCGCGGCGGCTGACCATTCCCGGCTCGAACCTCGACGGCGTGTGCTATCTGCGCTCGATCCGTGACGCGATCGACCTGAAGGAGCGGCTGCGGAATGCGGCCGAGATCGTGATCGTCGGCGGCGGCTTTATCGGCCTCGAGGTCGCAGCATCCGCCAGCAAGCTCGGCAAGAAAGTCACCGTCATCGAGAGCGCGTCCCGGCTGCTCGAACGCTCCGTCTCGCCGGTCGTCTCGCAGTTCCTGCTCGATCTGCATACAAGGCACGGCGTCGATGTGCGGCTCAACGAAGGTGTTGCAGAAATCGAGGACCGCAACGGCCTTGCCGGCGTAGTGAGAACGCGAAGCGGTGCGCGGTTGCGCGCCGATCTCGTCCTTGTGGGAATCGGGGGCGTGCCCAACGATCAACTGGCGCGTGATGCGCAGTTGAACTGCACCGACGGAATCGTTGTCGACGACCACGGCCTGACCAGCGATCCCGCTATTTACGCGGCCGGCGACTGTGCCAATCACTACAACGCCCATGCGCAGGGCTGGCTTCGCCTGGAATCGGTCCAGAATGCACAGGATCAGGCCAAGGCCGCCGGACTCGCTATCGCCGGAAAAACCGGGCCTTACGACAGCGTGCCGCGCTTCTGGTCAGATCAGTATGACGCCAAACTGCAGACCGTGGGGATATCGCGCAATTTCGACCGGCAGGCGGTACGCGGATCGCTGGAAGACGGGCAGTTCTCGGTTTTCTACTATCGCCGGGACAAACTGTGCGCCGTCGACAGCGTCAACCGCGCCGGCGATCAGATGGCGGCCCGACGGCTGATCAGCGGCGGCGTTTCACCGACGCCGGAGCAAGCCGCTGACCTCTCGTTCGACTTCAAGACGCTTTTGACAACGATCAAAGCGGTGGGTGCATAATCCCGCGAATTATGGTCTCGTCTGGCGGATCGACTCATGACCGGAAAGAACGGCCGACCGAGCATGCCCCGCGTGAAGCGCACCGCAGAGGAAGAAGAAGCCAGACGCGACGGCGGCGAGTTCATCGAGAGCCTCGACCGCGGCCTTCGGGTGCTGCAATCGTTCGGCACCGAGCATCGCCCGATGACCCTGAGCGACATCGCCAAGGCATCCAATCTGCCGCGCGCCACCGCCCGCAGAATTCTGCTGACCCTCCAGAAGTCCGGCTTCGTCGTCGGCGACGAGCGGCTGTTTTCGCTCACACCGCGTGTGCTGGCGCTGGCCTCGGCCTATCTGTCGTCAAATCAGATCGTTGCCGTCATGCAGCCGCTGATGGACGACATTTCCACGAAGGCCCGCGAAGTCTGCTCGCTCGCGATTCTGGACGGGCAGGAAGCCGTCTTTGTCGCAAGGGCCAGTCCGGCGCGGGTTTTTTCCGCCGGCATCGATATCGGCTACCGGCTACCGGCCTATTGCACGTCGGTGGGCCGCGTGCTGCTCGGCCGCCTCTCCAACGAAGAGCTAAAATCCGCGGTTGAGGCCATGACGCTGACGGCCCAGACGCCGGAAACCGTCACAGACAAATCCACCGTCATCGCCACCATCATCAGCGACCGCAGCAAGGGTTATTCGCTGGTCGACCGCGAAGCGGAGCCTGGCTTCCGCTCGATCTCGGTGCCGATTCATCGCTACGATGGCGCGGTCGTGGCGGCGGCAAATATCGGCGCACATGTCGACCGTATCACTACCGGCGAAATGATCGACCGCTTTCTTCCGCTGCTCAAGGACATGGCCGTCACGGCCAAGCCGCTGCTGGTTTAGGCCTGCCGCGCGGAGTGAGACGGACTATCGAGCAGCCGCTTCTTGTAAGCCTGCGGGTCCATATCGCGGACGTCGATGCTGATACTGGTGATGCCGGGGAGAAGCTCTGCAAGCTCCTGACGCAGCGCGATGCTCAGCCGCTCCTTCTGCTCCGGAGTTCTGCCAGCCAGCAGATATAGCGAGATGTGAAAGAACGAGCGCTCCTCTCCGGCGACAAGATAATCCGAAAATGGCAGCGCCCGGATCTTCAGATCGTCGGCCTGAACGACGCCAGTCGACGCCGCGGCATGATGAAGCCCCAGCATCACATCGAGAATCGGCGGCATATCGGGCGACGCGGAATAATGGCAGACGATGTGAGGCATGGATTTCCCTCCAGCTAGCTGCCTGAATTTGCACCTGTCTGCACGGTCGTCAATTGGCCCATGCAGGTTTCCCGGCCGGCCGCCTGCCGCGTCGCGCAAGATTCGCGACGGTTCCGCTGCCTCACAGTTTTCATGATGCTGCCTTGCTGCGGTCAAAGCGCGATGTCCCCCTTGCGCCTGCAGATCGGCCGGAAATCTCCCGCGCATCGCACCTTTCAAAATCACGGAGCGCCAATGCAATTCAAGTTGCAACACGCTGACTCGCAGACCGACGATCCGCATGATGTCATCGCTGCCCAGCTTCGCGATCTTGCGCCGCGGCTGACGCCCAATCAGTCCGAGGTTCATGCGACACCGACCGAGGTAACGGAGTCGGCCAGCGAGCCATCGGCTATCGACACTCCCCTGAACGATAACATCGTCGACGTTCGCGATCCGGTATCACGCACCGGTTTCGGCCGCGGTATGGGGCGCCTGGCGCTGATCGCATGCACCGGCTGCGGGATGGCTGCGGTCTGGTATTCCTATGGCGACGCCGCAAAGCAGAGAATCTCAGACCTCGTGCCGCAGCTCTTGGTGAGCACGCCGGCTCCCGCGCAAGACACCAAATCCGCCCAACAGCAGGATGCTGCCTCCCCGATCCCGGAATCCCAGCAGGCTGCCGCACGCGCATCAGCGCCGGAGACTGTCGCTGCGCCACCGGCCGCGCCAGCCGAATCCGCGACACCGCCATCAACACGGGCGGCGGAAGCTTCGCCGGCGCAGGCTGAACTTTCGCTCGAACTCGCGAAGTCGGTTGAAACCATGGCGCGCGAAATCGCTTCACTCAAGGAAACCGTCGAACAGTTGCAAGCTGGCCAGCGGCAACTGAGCCGCGATGTCGCGAAAGCCACAGAGCAAACAGCGCAACGCAAGCCTGTCGCACAGGCGACGAAGCCGGCCCCAGCTTCGCGGCAACCGCCCTCGCCTGCGATGTCTCGGACCTCTGCGCCTTCACCATCACATGCTTATTCGCCGAGCCCGGCTTATCCGCAAACCGCCGCGCAACGCGAAGCGTACATCCCGCCACCCGCTCCTGCGCCCGTGCAGCAACTTCCGCCGCCGCCCGGCGATACCAGCGTTCCCCGGCCACCGATGCCGCTGCGATAAAATGATAGATGCGCGTGGCTCAGAGCACTGACCGTGCTCACGACGTGATTTTTTGAGCCCAGGATGCGGCCGCCTCGCCAAGAGTCTTCAAATGATCCGCCGCGGAATGGCCTGACACGCTTTTTCGCGGCTTCAGATCGTGGTCGCCGTCTTCAAGCCAGAGAATCTCGATCCTCTTTGAGAGAGAGTACGAGGAAACCTGGTCCCTTGTTCCGAACGGGTCTCGCGTGCCCTGCACGATGAGTGTTGGCACCTTGAGATCGGCAAGATGCGCGGTGCGCAACTGCTCGGGTTTCTCTGGCGGATGAAATGGGTAACCGAGACACAGTAGCCCGGCGATTTTTCCGGACGCGTAGAGCTCATCGCCGACCATGCTGGCAACGCGGCCACCCATCGATTTTCCGCCGATGATGAGTTTGTCCGTTGCGCCGAGGGCATCGACAGCCGCGAGATACTCCGTTTTCAACAGGTCCGCGCGGGGCGGCGGCTTCCTTGTGTTCGACGTCCGCCGAGCGGCCATATAGCCAAACTCGAAGCGCACGACGCGAAAGCCGGATTGCGCGAGGACTTTGGCACTCGCTGTCATCGCAGCGGAATCCATCGCCGCGCCGGCGCCGTGCGCGAGAAGAATGGTGATGTCAGCGGCTTCGGGCCCGTCAAACAGGAACGTCGTCATCCGAACATGCCCCTGAACTGGAAAACTCGAACGTATCTTTCGCGATCGAGGCCCGCAAGACGCCGCCGGTTACTCGCTGAGCAGGACCTCGATCCGGTCATCGACCTGACGCGTCTTGTACACCTTCACATCACAGTCGACCGGTTCACACAGGGCCTTCCCCGTCTTGACGTTGAACATGCCGCCGTGCAGCGGACATTCAACGACATCGTCATCCAGGAAACCGTCCGTCAGCAGCGCCATGCCGTGCGTGCACACGTTGTCGGTGGCGAAGATCTCGCCGTTCACCTTGTAGAGCGCGACCTGAAAATTGCCGACCTCGAAGGGAAGCATTCCCCCTTCATCGATATCGGTATTCTGACAAATCGCATGCCAACCGTTTTCGCTCATCGTTTGCTCATTTTCTTATTCTGAAGGGAATGCTGCGGCAGCGGGTTACATTTCGACGAAGACCGTTGCTTCTTCCACCACGACAGGAAACGTCTCCGCCTGAAGCTCGCGCTCGGCAACCGCCGTCTCGTTCTCGACGCACGTCTTGTATTGCTTCGTGAACATGCGTTCCGGATCGCAATGCGATTTGCCTGTCTTCAGATCGAACTCCCATCCGTGCCAGGGACAACGGAGGATTTCACCGGGCCGCGAGAGTTTGTAACAGCCGGGCGTTTCAGATTCCGGCAAGCCGACGACAACGCCACGGCTGAGCTTCGCGCCTTCATGCGGGCAACGATTCAGCAGTGCAAAGAAGTCGCCACCGACGTTGAAGACACAGATTTCACGGCCGCGGATGTTCACGACCTTGTTGCTCCCCGGCGGGATTTCCTTGACGAAGGCAATACGATGTTTCGGCATGCTCAGAACCGGTAGAATTGTTCGGCGTTGTCGTGGCAGATTTGCCGCCGCTCCGCGGGCGTCAGCTTGATGTTGAAGGCGTAAGCGGGATCGTCCTGATCCCAATGCGGGTAGTCGGTGGAGAACAGCAACCGGTCCCAGCCCACCCAATCGAAGGTGCGGCGCAAGTCGTCCGGCCTGCCCGGCTCCTCCATCGGCTGGGTTGTGTACCAGAAATTGCGCTTCGCATAATACGACGGCGGATGATTCAGATGAGGGACTTCGCCACGCATCCGTTCCCACAAGCGATCCATGCGCCAGACGAAGCTGGGCACCCACGCGAAACCGATTTCCACCAGCACAACCCTGAGCTTGGGAAAGCGCTCGAACACGCCCTCAAGAATGAGGCTGCTCATGGTCGCCGGTCCGCCCATGGTGGTCGCGTAGTGCTCCTCCATATAGAATGACGGCCAGCCGCCGCCTGTCGAGGCATGACCGCCGACGCCATAGGAGTGGATGCCGAGCGGCAGGTCGTGCGCTTCGGCGGCTTCATAGATCGGCCAGTAACGCTGCCGCCCCAGCGGCTCGCTGCTGCGCGGCGCCAGCATGATCTGCACAAAGCGCCGGTCCCGCGCGCAGCGTTCGATTTCCTTCACCGCAGCAACGGGATCGTCCTGCGAAACAACAAGCGTGCCGCGCAGGCGCGATTCCTTGTCGAGCCATTCGGCCACTTGCCAGTCGTTGTGAGCCGTGGCGAGGGCTGCTGCGTAACCGAGGTTACGCTCACTTCCGACGTTCCCGAACAACGGGATGAGAATGCCGTTGATGATGTTGAACGGATCGAGATGCTGCTCGCGCATGAAGTCGAGATCGGAGCCAGGCGGACCGCCGGACGGCGGCCACGCATCGCGGCGGCAAATCAGCGGCGCCGAACGCGGATACTGTGTCGTGTTTATGAAGGGTTGCCGCAGATGCCCGCCGAACTGTTCGGAGTGCTCCTGCCATCGCTTGGGCAGAAACGGGTGGAGGCTCTTGGCGCTCTTCGGAAGCGGGTGAATATCGCAGTCGATGATGCCGGCATCCGCCTTCCTGGCGATTCCCGCTTGAGGACTCTCGATCACCGTCATGTCAGACCTCCCGGAGCCGTGCGTAGGTTTCAAATGGGTTCTCCGTGCGGAGCTTTCGCATCAGATCCGGCTGCCCTCGCAGCGGCACGGCATCGGTGCCGTCGAAATTCCAGCGAGGATAATCGGTCGAGAACAGCAGCATGTGCTCGCCGATCTGTTCGGCCAGTTCTTGAATCACTTGCGCGTCCTTGGGACCGTCGAACGGCTGCAGCGTCAGGCGCACATGCTCGGATACAATCTCTTTCGGAGACCTCTTCAGCCACGGAACTTCCATCCGCAGGCCGCGCCAGAGCTTGTCGATGCGCCACAGGAACGGCGGAAGCCATGTCACGCCAGAATCAATCAGCACAACCTTCAGCTTCGGGTATTCCTCAAACACACCCTCGGTAATCAGGCTGAGCAATTGCGTCTGCACACCGACACTCTGCGCGACTTGATCCTCGATGTGGTAGGACGGCCATCCGTTGGTCCAGGGCGCGAACCGGTAAGCCGTGCCCGCGTGAACCCCGACCGCGAAACCGTGAGCTTCCGCCGCGGCATAAATCGGCCACATCGCGCGCCGGCCGAGCGGCATGTCGCCCATGGCCATCATCGATACCTGGACAAACCGCCGGTCGGATGCGAGCCGCTCAATTTCCAGCGCGGCCTTCTCCGGGCTCTGCCAAGGCAAGACGATCGATCCACGCAGCCGTTGGTCCTTGCTCAGGAATTCCTCGGCCAGCCAATCATTCATCGCACGGCACAGCGCCACGGCGAGGTCGGCATTGTAGACCGCCTGCGCGCCATAAAGGCAGTTGCAGATGGCTATGTCAGTGCCGAACGGCTCCAGCGCCAATGTGCGGATTGTCTGCACATCGCTGCCTGTCTTCCAGTCCGGCCGCAAGGCCGGACTGATGTTCGAGATATCGCTGGTCAGTTCCAGCCGATCGATTCCACGCGTCGTCACCTGCTCGCGCCAGTAGTCGTCAAGGTACGGCGCCAGTTTCGCCGTTGTCGGCAAAGTGACGTGAACGTCACAATCGATTTTCTTCTCGGAGACCAGGGACTGAAGCATGAGCGTTCTTCCGGTTCAAAATGACAGGTAGCGGTCAGTCAGCGCTGATGCCCGCAGCGCGGATGGTCGCGCCCCACTTGTCGGTTTCCTTGCGGATAAACGCGGCAAACTCTTCCGGCGACGAGCCGACCGGCTCCGCGGCCTGCTTCCTGAACGCCTCCTGCACCGGGGGCGACTTGATCGCTTCGACGATCGCGCCGTTCAGTTTCATGATGACGTCCCGCGGCGTCCCCGCCGGCACCACGATGCCGGTCCAGCCGGTGGCTTCGTAGTCCGGCAGCCCGCTTTCGGCGATGGTTGGCACGTTAGGAAGCAGCGGAGAGCGCTTCTTGCCTGTGACGGCCAGCGCACGCAATTGACCGCTCTCGACGAGCGGCATCGTCGTAATCATGGAGTCGAACATCAACTGGACGTGCCCGCCCATGAGGTCGTTGAGCGCAGGCGCACTGCCCTTGTACGGAATGTGAGGCGCTTCGATATTGGCCTGCTTGACGAACAATTCGCCCGACAGATGCATCGACGTACCCATTCCGCCGGATGCACGATTGAGCTTGCCGGGATTCTTTCTGGCGTACTCGATCAGTTCCTTGACCGATTTAACCGGCAGGTCCGATGAAACAACCAGCATCAGGGGATATTGCACCACCAGCGAAACCGGATCGAAATCCTTGATCGGATCGAACGGCAGTTTCTTGAACAAGGTCTGGTTGATCGCGTGCGTGCCCGTTGTCGCGAACAGGAGCGTGTAGCCATCCGGCGCACTTTTTGCGACAAACTCCGCGCCGAGATTGTTCCCGGCCCCGGGCTTCGGCTCGACGATCACCGGCTGGCCGAGCGATGCCTGCATCTTCTCCGCAAGCATTTGCGCGGTGATGTGCGTGGGACCGCCCGCCGCGGCAGGTACGACGATCTTGATCGGCCGGTTCGGAAAATCCTGGGCCTGCGCGGTTGGAGCCGCCAGACAGGCCGCCCCCAGAGCCAGCACCTTCAGCAAATTAAACGATCGTCGCATCATTTCCCCTCTTTCATTGTTCGGCTGTCGAACTTATTGTCGACTATCGAACAACGATAGCCACAAGCCGAGGGGTTTGGCAACAATGACCGTGCGCGTCAGCGATCCTTGGACGGACATCTCGAAATGGCCGGGCGGCAGCGACACCTTCGTCGAAGCCTTCGCAAAAGGCCTCGCCGTCATTTCGGCGTTCGGTGATCACCGCAAGCTGACCCTCACCGATGTCGCCCGGCACACGAACTTGCCGCGGGCCGGCGCGCGCCGGCTGCTGTACACGCTGGTCACACTCGGGATGGCGCGTCAGGAGGGTGACGACTTCATGCTGACGCCGCGCATTCTCCAGTTGGGTTTTGCATATCTGTCGTCGCTGTCGCTGCGCGAGGTGGCGCAGCCAGTGATCGAGACCCTCTCCCGCAAGGTTGACGAGGTCGTCGCCATCTCGGTGCTGGACGGCGCAGACGTTCTCTATATCGCACGTGCCGAAGTCACGAGCGTGCTGCGCCGAGGACTGATCACCGGAAGCCGCATTCCGGCGTTCTGCACATCGATGGGGCGCGTGCTTCTCGCAGGACTGCCAAAAGACGAATGCTCCGCAGTGCTCGCCAATTCGGAACGCCGTCAATGGACCCGAACGACGGTGACCGATGTCCACAAGCTTGAGCAGGAAATCGAAAAGGTGCGCGTTCAGGGCTGGAGCGTGGTTACCGAAGAGCTCGAACTCGGCGCGTTCGGTATGGCCGTTCCGATCTACGGGGCTAACGGCAGCACCATCGCGGCCATCAACCTGTCCACAAATCTCGCGCGCCACTCTCCGAAGGCGCTGTTCAAGAAATTCATGCCGGATCTGAAAGCCGCGGCTGACGACATCTCGCAACATCTGATCGCATACAAGCAGTAGCCATTGCCCGGAAGATTCATGCCCGCACCTTGGATGAGATGGGCGAATTGTCCCCGTTGCAGAAGGCTTTCATCGACCACTTCGCGTTTCAGTGCGGATGCACGGCGGGGTTTCTGAACGAAGGACAGGTTTGCTCGGGGCGCGGAAAGATCTGTCTTGAGTCAGGGCGTAGCGGGTTTAGTCGCGGACGGTGCGGCGAATAAACGGCCGCGGATAATCAACCACACCGTTCCGAGCGCGATCGCAGCCACGCTGATATTTGCCAGCGCAAACAGAACATAGGCCAATGGAAGCATTAGTTCGTCCGCTCCACGCTCGACAAACCTTAGTCCATCAAAAGCCATCGCCGTTAGGCCGAACGTGAACGCCCAATAGGACGCGGCAAACGGTTGCTCCATAATCCAAGGAAGAAGCCGGGCAAGAATAAGAGCTTGTAACAGTCCATATCCCAGCAGACCCTTTGCAATTATATCTGGTGATCCTGAGGTAAGAGAGAGGTAAGCCGAACACCCGACGACAGCCGGCGCCAACTGAATGCCTAACGTCGGCCGCAGCGGAGGAATAAGCGGCGCATGTACGTACAGTCGGTGCATCAGCACTGATTCCAGCGCCATCCACGCCAGCACGCCCGCTCCGAAGAAGATTGCTGCCAGGTCCCCCAATCCAAAAGCAGCTGCAAGATTCGCGGATACAAAATTTCCAGCTACGGTCGGCAAATATAGAACGGGGGTCGTCGTCAGTGGATCGCGCCCGCCTGTCCACAACTGACCGGTTCGGTAGACGGCGAATCCCAATTGTCCCAGGCCACCGATGATACCGAGTATCACCGCTGTGCTATGACTGTAGGGTAGCAGGGCCAGAGCTATGAGCATTGTTGCGACAGGAAATAGTCCGAGGAAGCAGCATTGAACCGGATGCTCGAATTCGCTCTGAGCTTCCGCACGGCGCCAGATCCACTTCGCCACGTAAAGTATAGCGAGCAGCGCCCAAACCCCTACGGCCAACATCATGATGGATTCGCCAATCAAAGCTGAGACACCCCAGATTCGATGAGCCACGCGCCAGCAACCTCCAAGGCCCACAAGGCCGAGCACCATGCCGAAGAACGACGCGGGAATGCTTAACGCTCTGCCCATACCAAACGTCCTCATTGTCATTGATTGAACGGCAAAGAATGACTCCAGATTGGACCGGCCGTCGGCCCGGTCGCAATTTGTCGCAGCACCGCGATTTTTTCAATGCGCGGCCGACCGTGCTGGAATATGGAAGTTTACGGTTTTGCTGTCGATCACACGATGCGTCGGATCCGCGAGTTCGATCAGCAAGCGATGGGCTCCAGGGTCGAGACCCTGGACGATCAGCTCTCCACTTGCATCGACCCAATGCCAATTCGCATCGTCGAGCGTGACGTGGACATGTCCGAGGCGCGGCACCACCTGGAGTGCGCCGGCGCCGTAGACTGGAGCGATGCGCAGATTGTCGGCGCGGTACTGCAGAACAAGAAGGCCGCTGGCTAGCGCCTCCCCGAGCGGCGGCGAGACGATAAGGCGTGGCGGCGGCTGTTCAGCTGGCTTGGCGATTGCCGGCAAATCGAACTCATCAGGATGGTGCTCGTCTGTCACCGTGCAAACCGTGTAAACACAAAGTCATGATCTTTCACGTTGGCCTGGTGGCAGCCAAAACAGGTCTCGTGTTGCGCCCGGTCCACCGCTTTGCCGTCGATGAAGCGGCCAAAGCCCCAGCCACCAGTTGAGGTATATTTTTTCGAGTCCTTGACCATGATCTGCACCGTTGTGGTGTGGCCCGGCACGAAGGCGCCATTGAACTCGGCCGACGGCACTTCTTTCCAGGCAAGTTTTGCCAACATGGCGCCATCGGGGAAAGGCAGCGTGCCCTCGCTATAGGCCTTAATCGCGACAGCGTTGCCAAGAATGCCGCGAAGCTCGACGAAGCCTGCCTCGCGTGATGGCGCTATCAATTCCCACTGCCTGTATCCTGCAGGGATTTTGACGCCGAAGATCGGTGAGCTGTCATCTTCGGCGCCCGCCGTAGTGAAAGGCGCGGCCGTGGCAATGAAGATCGCGGCGGCGGCCACGCTCAACAGAACTGCAATTTTTCTCGCGGCATGGCCCTTCATGACCGCACCTTGCGCCTCAGGAAATCGCGGATCAGCGGTACCATCTCATCAGACTTGTCCTCGAGCGCAAAATGCCCGGTGTCGATAAGGTGGAATTCGACTTTGGGAAGGTCACGCTTGTAAGGGTACGCACCATCGGCGGGGAAAATCTTATCGTTCTTACCCCAGACAATCAGCGTTGGCGGCTGGTACTTGCGGAAATAGGCCTGCACTTTCGGATAGAGCGGCAAATTGGTGCGGTAGTCGTAAAACAAATCCATCTGGATCTCGGCATTGCCTGGCCGGTCCAGCAGCGCTTGATCCTGCACCCAGTTGTCGGGCGCAACGCGGGTCACGTCGCTGACGCCGTCGGTGTACTGGAATTTGGTGATTTCGGGCGTGACCAGCTTATAGAGCGCCTTACGGTGCTCGTCCGAATGATCCGACCAGTACGCCTTGATCGGATCCCAGAATTCCTTGAGACCTTCGTCATAGGCGTTGCCGTTCTGCACAATCAGCGCCGTCACTCGATCGGGATGCTTGAGAGCAAGACGCCAGCCCACCGGCGCGCCGTAGTCCATGACGTACATGGCGTACTTTTTAACGCCGAGTTGATCGAGCAGACCGTCAACCAACTCCCCAAAGCGATCGAAAGTGTAGGAAAATTTCGTGCGGTCTGGCATATCGCTCTGACCATAGCCAGGATAATCCGGCGCAATCACATGATAGCGGTCGGCGAGTTCAGGGATCAGGGTGCGGAACATGTGCGAAGAGGTCGGAAAGCCGTGCAACAGCAGCACGACTGGCGCGTCGGCAGGCCCTGCCTCGCGGTAGAAGATTTTGATGCCGTCGACGGTCTTGTAGCGATGATGGGTAACGATCGGCGCCTTGACGGCTGGCGATGTTTTCGCGGCGAACGCTTCCAACGGATAAGCGGCACCGGCTACTAGTAAAGACACGCCGAGAAAGAAACGCCGGCGGTCCAGAACGACGCGTGTGTCGGTCAGCTGAACAAACGTCATCGAAGTCTCCGGATTCAAGATGATAAATCAATCTGCCTGATGTGTGTGGTCACACGCCCTCGTAAACCAGCCGGGTAAAGAAGCCGGGATCAATGACGAAGTTGCCGAATTTGGCATCGAAAGCCGCGGTTGGTTTGACAGCAACGGTCTCGTCGCGCGAGCGACCCTGTTTCTTGAGCGCGGCGACGTTGTCACGAATGGCAACAAGCATGTCGCGCCATTCCTTGAGTTCGGCCCTGTTGCTGACCGGCTTGCCGTGACCAGGGATGATGATAGTGGTGTCCTTCGCCGCGGCAAGATTGGCGTCGCAGGCCGCAATCGTCCCGTCGATGCTGCCGCCAGTCGAATAATCGATGAACGGATAAATTCCATTCCAGAAGGTGTCACCGACATGCATGACATCAGCCTCAGCAAAGGTGACGGAGATATCGCTGTCGGTGTGCGCAGGCCCGTAATACTTCAGCGCGAGTGTCGCGCCGTTGAGCTTAAGGCTGCGCTCGCTGGCAAACACTTCGCTGGGAATGCCGCCCGGCGGTAGTGCCAGAAAATTATAGTCCCAGTCCTCAACGCGCTTCACTTCGGACAGATATTTTCGGGTATTCTCCTGGGCAATAATCTTGGCGCCCGCGGCATTGAGCCAGGCATTGCCGTCGGTGTGGTCGAAGTGCCAGTGCGTATTGACGAGATGCGTGATCGGCTCCGGCCCGAGATCGGCGAGCGCCTGGCTCATGCGCGACCGCGAAACGCCGATGCCGGCATCGATCAACACCTTGCCGTCGGGACCAGTGAGCACGGCAATATTGCCGCCGGAGCCTTCGAGCACGCTTATATTGTTGCGCAATTTATGGGTAACGATCGGCGAGACGGCAGCGCTATCCTTGATCAGACTGACCAGGCCGCGCGCTTCGGCGTAAGCCTGGCGCGGCGAAAGCCAGCCGCCGGTCGCAACGAAGGCGGCACCGCCGACGCAGCAGAGGCAAAAGCGTCGCCGCGATAAAGAATGCTGGTCTGACAATATCATAGCGTTTTTGCTCCGTTGCTCGAACGACCGGTCGCTTAAACCCATTGCCGCGAGCGCCGTGACCGCCGTCATGAACTCGCGCCTTTAACGAACGCCAGCAGTTCGTTATTAAATTTGTCCTTGTGAGTGGTGGTTAGCCCATGCGGCGCGCCGGGATACACCTTTATCGTCGCTTTCTTGATCATCTTCGACGACACCAGCGCCGTGGTCGCAATCGGCACGTTCTGGTCGTCCTCGCCGTGCACGATTAGCGTCGGCACGTCGAACCGCTTGAGATCTTGCGTGAAGTCGGTTTCGGCAAATGCCGTGACGCCGTCGTAGGAGGCTTTCAGGCTAACCTGCATGCACCAGAGCCAGAAAGCGTCCTTGATTCCTTGCGATACTTTCGAGCCGGGGCGGTTGGCGCCGTAGAACGGTCCATCGCCAAGATCGCGATAGAATTGCGCCCGGTCGCCAGTGACGCTGGCACGGATATTGTCGAATACTTCAACGGGTACGCCGTGAGGATTGGCTGGCGTCTTCTGCATCAGTGGCAGGATCGCTGACACCATCACAGTCGAGGCAACACGTGCTGTACCGTGCCTGCCGATGTAACGCGCAATATCGCCTGCGCCGGCCGAGTGACCGACCAACGTTGCTGCCTTGAGATCAAGCGCGCCGATCAGCGCCGCGAGGTCTTCCGCAAAAGTGTCATAATCATTTCCTTGCCACGGCTGGCTCGAACGGCCATGACCGCGTCGGTCGAACGCGATGCAGCGGAAACCGCGCGCCGCCATGAAAACCATTTGGTCGTCCCAGGCGTCGGCGTTGAGCGGCCAGCCATGGCTGAAAATAATCGCTGGGCCCTTCCCCCAGTCCTTGTAGTAAATCTGAGTGCCGTCTTTTGTCGCGATCACGCCCGCCCCAACCGGCGGACCACTCGCGCCTTTGGGGTCCGTGGTGGCCGTGGTGTTGGGGAGAACCGCCAGCGTTGAGGCGGTGGCCAAGCCACCAAACATGACGATGTGCCGTGAGGAAGCACTAACATCGGCGCAATGATGGTCCGGACTTATCATCCAAGGCCTCCCACTAATTCCCGCGTAGCGCGTTGCGAGGCAACCGGGCAACCCATATGATCGAGAAGGAAGTTCTCAGTTTATGGGAAGGGCCGAAGTCCAATGGACCGCTTGGAGGCGATGTCAGTGATCATCGCCGTGACCGACACCGGCAGCATCTCCGCCGCGGCGCGTCGTCTGGGCTCGCCGGTTGCGACCGTCAGCCGTAAAGTTGCCGAGCTTGAAACGCGCCTGAAAGCTCAGTTATTTCAACGCTCGTCACGACGAATGACGCTGACCGACGCTGGACGGTCTTACATTGATGCCTGCAAACGCATCATCGAGCAGGTGGAAGACGCCGAGCGCGAAGTGTCCGGCGAATACCGGATTCCCAAAGGGGATCTGGTTGTGACCGCACCATGGGGCTTGGGGCACACCCATCTGCTGCCGATCGCGGTGGAATTCCTGGAGACCTATCCAGATATTTCTCTGCGACTTTTACTGACAGACCGCATCGTCAGCACTGTCGCGGAGGACGTCGATGTCGCCATCCGGGTGGGCGTCCTTCCAGACAGCAGTATGATCGCAACCCGCATCGGCTCGATACGCATCGTGGTCTGCGCCAACACTGCATACCTGGCGGCTTATGGACGACCTCAGAAACTCAGCGATCTAAAGAATCACAACTGCATCACCATCGACGAGAACGACACGCCAACATCGTGGAAGTTTGTGCAGGGCAGGCGCCCAACAATCGCGCCAATCCGGTCTCGGCTGTGCGTAAACACATCGGAAGCTGCCGTCCTGGCGGCCATCGAAGGCGCCGGCCTCACCCGGGTGATGTCATACAAGATGGATGCAGCCAAGCGCTCGGGAAAGCTCGACGTGGTGCTCGAAAAATTTGAGCCGGAACCACTTCCGGTGCATGTCATCTACGCGCCCCGAAAACCGGTGCCGCTCAAATTACGAGCCTTTCTCAATTGGGTCACACCGCGCCTCAAGGCGCGGCTTGCCCTAACCTGAACGTCTGCTTCGGATCATAAGCAGACCTGCTCAGATCGAATGTTATGGAATGCGGAACGTGCGTACGCGTCAATAGCGGGCACTAGCGCGCGGCGCGGCGGAGTGCCCCTTCGTTCTTACAGTTGCAGGCCAGTTCGACTTCTTTGCGCACTTGCTCTTTTTGGCTTCTTTACCGTTGTCGTGCGCGAAGAAATCCAGATCGCCGGGAACGGAATTTTCGGAGGCAGAAACCGGAGGTCAAAAGTGGCCATTGCTCCCGGCCTGGCTCCGAAGAGACCGGAAACATGCATTTCCGACGCAATAAATGCGCCAGAAACGGCCCTTTTCAAATCGACCTCGGGATTGGCGGTTTGAGAGGAATGGGTGGTGGGCGCACCAGGGCTCGAACCTGGGACCCGCTGATTAAGAGTCAGCTGCTCTACCAACTGAGCTATGCGCCCGGATCCAATCCGGATGTCCGTTGAGGACGGCGTCGTTTAGCAAAGCGAAACGGCCATGTCCAGCAAGGTTGCAGTGTTTTCCCGGCCCCTGAGGCAATGGAAAACCAGATGGTTCCGGATACGAAAAACCGCCGGAAATCTGGCGGTTTTTGTTGGCGCGACAGGCTTTCAGCCGATCCTTCAGAGGCGCTCGGAGCCGCCGGTGCCGCGATCACGGTCAGGACCGCGATCCCGGTCGAATCGGTCATCGTCCAGCCCGCGCTCGAAGCCCCGTCCGCGCCAGCCGTGATGACCGCCCATGCGGGTCAGCACCGCCAGCCGGCGCTTCTGGCCGTCGTTGAGGCTCTTGTAGAGCGGGTCAGCCGCATCAGCGATCTTCTTCAGGCCGGCAGCGGTCTCTGCCATCCTGTCGGCCCGGTCGCGCAAACGGGCCACCGGATCGCGGGTCTGATCGGCTGTTGACGGCTTGCTGTCTTCGGACCCCTTCTGATCCCGTTCCGCACGGCGCGCATCACGCTCGCTGGCGCGCGCATTGGCCATCGCAATCCGCTGCTTGGCGAAATCGCGGACCGCTGCCTCGACCGGCGGCCACATCTTTTCCTGATCCGGCGTGAGCTGAAGACCGGCCTTCACCGCCGCGATCTTCGCATCGACGAAGGCCGCCCGGTCTTCCGTGCTCATGCGCTGATGATGATGGCGATGCTGTGCGTAGACGGCGGTCGATCCGATAATAGCAACCGCCGCGACGCCGGCGAGGATAGCTTTTTTCATGGGGGCATCTCCGGGTGAAACTTCCCCGAAGATGACAGCCGCTGTCGCGCTTTCAACTTAAGCTTTGGACAGCTAGGTGAACGCGCATTAATTCAGCATCCCCAACGTTCGCGGCAGCCACAGCGAGATTTCCGGCACGAAGGTCACGACCACCAGGAACATCAACATTGTCAGCAGCCACGGCCATACCGCGATCGTGAGCTCGGTGATGCCCATTTTGGCGATGCCGGACGCGACATAGAGATTGAGGCCCACCGGCGGGTGGCACATGCCGACCTCCATGTTGACCACCATCAGGATGCCGAGATGCACCGGATGAATGCCGAGCTTCACCGCGATCGGAAACAGGATCGGCGCGGTGATCAGCACGATGGAACTGGCTTCCATCACGTTGCCTGCGACCAGCAGCAGGACGTTGACGAAGATCAGGAAGGTGACCCAGTTGACGCCCTTCTCCAGCATCCAGGCGGTGAGCTGCTGCGGGATCTGTTCGCTGGTCATCAGGAACGAGAACAGCACCGCGTTGGTGATGATGTAGAGGATCATCGCACTCATGCTGGCCGAGCCGAGCAGAACGCGGGGTACATCCCTGATCGTCAGGTCCTTGTAGACGAACACGGCGATGATGAACGCATAAACCGCGCTCATGGCCGCAGCTTCCGTCGGCGTGAACAGGCCGGCGTAAATGCCGCCGAGCACGATCACGATCAGCAGCAGACCCCAGATGCATTCACGGAATGCCTTGAACCGTTCGACCCATGTCGCGCGGGGCAGCCGCGGATAGTCGAACTTCCATGCGCGGTAGACCGTTGTCAGGCCGAGCAGCGAGGCCAGCATCAGTCCGGGGATCACGCCCGCCATGAACAACTGCCCGACGGAGGCCGATGTCACGCGTTCGCCGCCGGGACCAAAGGCAACGCTGCCGCCCGTCGCCACCGCATAGATCACCATCACGATGGACGGCGGAATCAGAATACCGAGCGCGCCCGATGTGGTGATGACACCCGCACCGAAGCGCTTGGGAAAGCCCTGCGCGACCATTGCCGGCATCAGGATCGAACCGATTGCGATCACGGTCGCAGGCGACGAGCCTGAAATGGCAGCGAACAGTGCGCAGGCCATAACGCCCGCGAGGCCGAGGCCGCCATACCAATGCCCGACCATCGAGGTCGCGAAATTGATCATGCGCTTGGCGACGCCGCCGTGGGTCAGGAAGTTACCGGCAAGGATGAAGAACGGGATCGCCATGATCTCGAAGTTCTCGATGCCGGTGAACAGTTTCAACGCCACCGCTTCGATCGGCACGCTGGTCAGGAAGAACAGGAACGTCAGAACCGTCAGGCCGAGTGCGATCGAGATCGGCATGCCGGTCAGCATCAGGGCGATGAGAAGCGCGAAGATAAACAGCGTGGTCATCGGACGCCCTCCGGCGTCGGACCAATCGCGGTATCGACCTCGATGCCCTCGACATGGGTGTGATCGTGATGCGGTAGATCGCCCGTGCGCCAGTAGGCAAACGCGACTTGCAGGAAGCGGAAGCACATCAGGTAAGAACCCAGCGGGATGCAGAGATAGACGATCCAGCTTGGCAGTTCGAGATCTGGCGAGGTCTGATCGGTGTGCGACAGGCCGTAGACGAAACTGGCGCCCATGGTGCCGATGATGCCAGTGAACAGCGCGCCGCAGAGCAGTCCAAACAGGATCGTCCACTTGCGCCATTTCGGACTGAGGGCCAGCACCAGAACGTCGACACCCACGTGAATGCCCGTGCGCACGCCGTAGGCCGCGCCGAACTTCGCCATCCACACGAACATGTAGATGCAAAGCTCCTGCGCCCAGGACAGATGAATCTTGCTGAGGAACACGTAGGCGGGCACCGCGCCGGGCCAGCTGCGATGGTTGACCACGAAATCCGTGGTGTAGCGATGGGCGACGGCAACAAAAATCACCACCGTCGCGGCCGCGATCAGCGTTGCAATCAGGGTTTCCTCGAGACGATCGAGGATGCGCATGAATGATTTCAAGTTCGTCCCCACCCGCAGCGGCCGCGTCTTCGCGCGTTCCGATATAGCCGATGCCCCGCGTCACCTTATCAGACGGGCGTGGCCCGGGTCGAATCCCGGACCACTTATCCTATCGCGAAAACCGCCTTAGTTGGTCTTGGCGTTGGCTTCCTTCTGGAACGCCGCGATCAGATCCTTGCCGACGCGCGAAGCCATCTCCTGAGTCACCGGCTCGAGGGCCTTCATCCACTCGGCGCGCTCTGCGGGTGTCAGTTCATAAAAGGTCGTGGTTCCGGCCTTCTTCATCGCCGCGATGGCATCGTCGTTTTCCTTCTGCGAGATGTCGTTCGCAAATTCGGTCGCCTCCGCCATCGCCTTCTCGACCTGCGGCTTTACGTCGGCAGGAAGGCCATCCCAGAACTTCTTGTTCACGATCACCGCGTAGCCGATGTAGCCGTGGTTGGAGAGCGTGGCGTGCTTCTGCACTTCGTGCATCTTCTGGGTGTAGACGTTCGACGGTGTGTTCTCGTTACCGTCGACGACGCCGGTCTGCATCGCCTGATAGACTTCCGAGAACGCCAGCACCTGCGGAATGGCGCCAAGCGCGCGCATTTCGGCTTCGAGAACCTTCGACGACTGGATGCGCATCTTCAGGCCCTGAAAGTCGGCGACCTTATGCATCGGCTTGTTGGCCGTCATGATCTTGAAGCCGTTGTCCCAGTAAGCGAGACCCGTGATGCCTTTCGGCTCGAGCTTCGCCAGAAGGCTTTTGCCGATCGGGCCCTTGGTGATGCGTCCGAGAGCCGCCTTGTCCGGAAGGATGTAGGGCAGATCGAACACCTCGAATTCCTTCACGCCAAGCGGGCCGAACTTGGCAAGCGACGGCGCAAGCATTTGGACTGCGCCGAGCTGAAGCGCCTCGACTTCTTCCTTGTCCTTGTAGAGTTGCGAGTTCGGGTAGACCTCAACCTTCACCTTGCCGTTTGTGTACTTCTCGGCGAGTTGCTTGAACCTCTCGGCGCCCTGCCCCTTCGGCGTATTCGGCGCGACGACATGGCTGAACTTGATGACGATCGGCGATTGCGCCGTGGCGGGGCCAACGAGCGCGAGCACTGCGACTGAGGCCGCAGCCAGAATGAGTTTTTTCATGTTTCCTCCCGGAGGCTTGGTTGGGCCACGGCAGTTCCGCAGCTCCAGTTTTTCTGAACCAGACCGGATCATCGCAGACCGGCGTGGTCAAGACCATTGCCCGTTAGCAGGGGTCGTAACGCGCGATTGCTGCAACGCAAAACGCGGTGCATCAAAGATGCACCGCGTTTCGTTAGTTCAGATGAAAGGGCGATCAGTGTCCCGCGGCAGCCACCGCAGGCATGTCACGCTGCTTCTTCATGACGATTTTGTTCAGGGCGCTGAGATACGCCTTGGCCGAAGCCACCAAAGTGTCAGGGTCCGCAGCGCGTGCCGTGACGGAACGTCCGTCCTGCGACAGCCGTACCGAGACCTCAGCCTGCGCATCGGTGCCAGCGGTCACGGCGTGGACCTGATAGAGTTCCAGCTTCGCTTCGTTCGGCACCAGCGACTTGATGCAGTTGAACGTTGCGTCCACCGGACCGTTGCCCTCGGCTTCCTCGATTTTGATCTGGCCTTCGATATCGAGCTTCATGGTCGCGCGCTGCGGACCATGCGTACCCGCGATGACGGTCAGCGACACGAGATGAATTCGGTCGTGTGATTCCGCGATCTCCTGATCGACCAGCGCCTCGATGTCTTCGTCGTAGATGTCCTTCTTGCGGTCGGCCAAAGCCTTGAAGCGCACGAAGGCGTCTTCCAGCTGGTTGCTGGCGAGCTTGTAACCCATCTCCTCCAGCTTGTGGATGAAAGCATGGCGACCCGAATGCTTGCCCATCACCAGCGAGGTCTGCTTCACGCCGACCGTTTCCGGCAGCATGATTTCGTAGGTCTGCGCGTTCTTCAGCATGCCGTCCTGATGGATGCCGCTCTCGTGAGCGAAAGCGTTACGCCCGACGATGGCCTTGTTGTACTGGACCGGGAACGACGTCGCCGCCGCCACCGATTTCGATGCTCGCGTCAGCATCGTGGTGTCGATGTTGTTCCAGTACGGCAACTTGTCGTTACGTACGCGCATCGCCATCACGACTTCCTCGAGCGCGGCATTGCCCGCGCGTTCGCCGATGCCGTTGATAGTGCACTCGATCTGCCGCGCACCCGCGCGCACACCGGCCAGCGAATTCGCCACCGCCATGCCGAGGTCGTTGTGGCAATGAACCGAGAACACCGCCTTGTCGGAATTCGGCACCGTCTCGCGCACCCGCTTGAACAGGTCGTAGTATTCTTCCGGCACGCTGTAGCCGACGGTGTCCGGGATGTTGATGGTGGTGGCACCGGCCTTGATCGCCGATTCCACGCAGCGGCACAGGAAGTCGAATTCGGTGCGGGTGCCGTCTTCCGACGACCACTCGACGTCGTCGGTGTGGTTGCGCGCACGGGTGACCTGCGAGATCACCATTTCATGCACGTCCTTCGGCTCCATCTGCAGCTTGTACTTCATGTGCACCGGCGAGGTGGACAGGAACGTGTGGATGCGGCCGCGCCGCGCCGGGCGGATAGCTTCGGCGCAGCGGTCGATGTCCTTGTGGGCCGCGCGGGAGAGGCCGCAAACCACCGCGTTCTTGGTGCGCTTGGCGATCTCGCGGACGGCTTCAAAATCGCCATCCGAGGCGATCGGAAAACCGGCCTCGATAATATCGACACCCATGGAGTCGAGCAGATCCGCGACCTCGAGCTTTTCCTCGAACGTCATGGTTGCGCCCGGGCACTGCTCGCCATCGCGCAGGGTGGTATCGAAGATAACGACGCGGTCCTTGTCGGACTTGTTCGCGGTGGTCATTGGGAAAATCCTTTGGTCAGATGCGCCACATCAGGGCGCTCGGGTTTCGGTGCTGTCGTCGAACCCCTGAGTGCCCAGGCGCAAAAGCCCAGACGGCCCTCAGGGGCAGATAAGAAGCAGAAGCCCGCCAAGAAGGGACGACATCGGCGCAGCAGGAATCGCGTCGAGGCAGGCGGCGAATGCCACCGTTCCCTGCTGTTCCTGAATGCCGCCGCGAATCATCGATTCAGTCCCCGAAAAACGCATAATCGGCCCAAAACCGTTGATGGATGGTTGCCGACGCGTTCCCTCAGGCTGTTCTAGACGAGAAAAGCGCGGTGCCGCAACGCCAAAGATTGGTCAGCAAGGCTGCCCTATACGCGGACGAGCCGTCAGGCTCCACCCGCGGGCCGCGACCTCGAGAGGTCGCCAGGTGGCCGCTTCACGCCGGCGTCCGCGCCCAGCACGGCGTGCTTCAGGCTTTTCACGGTGTCCGTGATTTTCGCCAACCCGCATGACAGAGCGTCGTCTTTGCAGACGTCTTTCTTGCGAACGCGTGCCGGTGAGGCAGCAGGCGGCGTCTCCACGGCCACGGCCGTGGCTTTGGTCCGAACCGCCGGTTTCTGATCAATGACCGGCTTCATCTGGTTGGTAATCGCGGCGAGTGCCTGACCCGTATCAACGACCTCGGTCGGCGTTTCCGGGTTTGTTTCCAGATAGGCCAGATAGTCCTGATCCATCCGCTTTAGTTCTTGCGGCGTGGGATTAGGGCCCGCGATGTCGAAGTGACGATTTTGCATGAAATCGAAATAAGTGTAGCCGCCGCCAGCTTTGCGGCGGCCTGCGAATTTTGAATCGCACTCCGAGATGATCTTTGCCTGGGCATCCTTCGACAGACCCGGCTGTTCCGCGCCTTGGGAACATTCCTCGAAGTCTTTCGGCGCATAGAGCTTCCACCACTCGGCATAGGCCATCGGGCTCGATGCGGCGCCGAGGCCGATCAAGACAACCAATAAACCAAGCGTTCGCAGACTAGCCACAGAAAGAATCCTCGCCCATCTGCATAATATTTTCGGCAGGCGCTCTCGGCAACCCGCAATGTGGGAACTGTGAATTGCGGGGGCAGACCGATGGGGGTCGTAATCCTATCAACCAGTTCCCTTTTTCGAGGGCGCAACCTTTGCTTTCGGCACACGAACGGCCGCGCTCCGTCCCTCTCGTTCGAGGGCGACCTTCACTTTTTTCAATTCTCCGGCGTCGCTTTTGTCCACCTCAGGAAATTTCAGGTCGAGTTTTTCCATCGCGGTCACAATGGCTGAGCTGATCACGAGGCGGGCGAACCATTTGTGGTCCGCCGGCACGACAATCCACGGCGCGTGCTTTGCCGACGTATGATGGATCAGATCCTGATAGGCCGCCTGATACTTGTCCCATAATTTGCGCTCAGCCACATCGCCGAGCGAGAACTTCCAGTTCTTCGCCGGCTGATCGAGCCGATCGAGAAAACGCTGGCGCTGCTCCTCTTTGGAAATGTTGAGAAAGAATTTCAGGATCAGCGTGCCGTTGCGCGCAAGGTATCTCTCGTACGACGCAATATCCTCGAAGCGTTCGCGCCAGATATTCTTCGTCACCAGTTCGGGCGGAATCCGCTGCTTCGCCAAAATCTCCGGGTGCACACGAACCACCAGCACCTCTTCGTAATAGGAACGATTGAAGATGCCGATCCGCCCGCGCTCGGGCGCGCACTTCGAGGTCCGCCACATGAAATCGTGATCGAGTTCTTTCGTGGACGGCTGCTTGAACGAATAGACCTGGCAGCCTTGCGGATTAATGCCCGACATCACGTTTTCAATTGCGCTGTCCTTGCCGGCGGCGTCCATGCCCTGAAAAATCAGCAGAACCGACCAGCGATCCTGCGCATAAAGCTTCTCCTGCAGTTCGCGCATTCTTCCGCGATTGGCGTCGACGAGCGCGCGCGCCGCGTCCTTGTCGAGACCGCCCTTCTCGTCGGGCTTGTGTGATTTGAGGTGAAATTCCTGCGAACCATCGACCCGGAACGGGTCCACATAGGACTTCAACTGTTTCGCGCTCGGTTGCGCGGACTTGCCGTTCCTGGCCATAACGAAAACTCTCCGATTGATCGCGGCACGCTACACGGCAGCGCACGGCCCGTCGACAGCCTAGCACCGATGGTCCATCATGCGGCATGACCAGTGCCGCGCCGTCCATCGCCTACGAAAATGTCGGCAAGAGCTTCGAGCGGGGCCGTATCAAGGCCGTCGACGGCGTCTCGCTTAATGTGACGGCCGGAGAATTTCTGGCCGTCGTCGGCGGCTCCGGCTCCGGCAAAACCACGCTGTTGCGGCTGGCCAACCGCCTGATCGCCCCCGACAGCGGCACTGTGCGCGTTCACGGTGACGATGTGCGCGGCCTCGATCCCATCGCGCTTCGCCGAAGCATCGGATACGTATTCCAGAGCGGCGGGCTGTTCCCGCACATGACCGTCGCAGACAATATCGGCATCACACCGCGGCTGCTGGGCACCCCGGCTCAAAAGATCTCCGCGCGCGTCGATGAATTGATCGATCTGGTCCGACTGGAGCGGGCGCACAAAGACCGGTTTCCGCACGAACTCTCCGGCGGCCAGCGCCAGCGCGTCGGCGTGGCGCGCGCACTGGCGGCAAATCCGAAGATCGTGCTGATGGACGAGCCGTTCGGCGCGCTCGATCCCCTCACCCGCGATGCGCTTGGCGAAGACTATCGTGCGCTCCATCGCAGCCTCGGCTTGACCACTGTGATGATCACCCACGACATGGCGGAAGCGCTGCTGCTCGCGGATCGTGTCGCGGTGATGCGCGCCGGGCGTCTGGTCGCGCAAGGCGCGGCGCAGGAATTATCGAGCAGCAGCGACGCCTATGTCGGCGAACTGCTGAACACGCCGCGCCGTCAGGCCGAGCGATTGCAGGAACTATTGCCAAAGGATCGGGCATGAATTTCTTGTCCGATCCGCGATGGAACGACGCCCTGACGCGCCTGCCCGATTATCTCGGCAGTCATGTCCGTGTCAGTCTGACGGCGCTGGCGCTCGGCCTTGTGATCAGCTTTCCGCTGGCGCTGATCGTGCGGCGGCGGCCGGTGTTGCGTGACATCACGCTCGGCATCGCCAGCATCGTGCAGACTGTCCCAGGCCTTGCCTTGCTCGCGCTGTTCTATCCGCTGTTACTGGCGCTGGCCGGACTGTCGCTGCAATGGTTCGGCCATGGCTTTTCGGCCTTCGGGTTCCTGCCATCGGTTCTGGCGCTGGCACTCTACAGCATGCTGCCGGTGCTGCGGAACACCATCACCGGATTACAGGGGATCGATCCTGCGATCATGGAAGCCGCGGAAGGTGTCGGCATGACACAGCGGCAATCGCTCACGATGGTTGAGCTTCCGCTGGCGCTGCCGGTGATCATGGCGGGCATCCGCACCGCGGCCGTCTGGGTGATCGGCACGGCGACGCTCTCGACGCCGATCGGCCAGACAAGCCTGGGCAACTACATCTTCGCCGGATTGCAGACGCAGAACTGGGTATTCGTGCTGTTCGGCTGCGCCGCCGCGGCCTTGCTGGCCCTCGCAGTCGATCAGTTGCTGGCGCTGATCGAAGGCGGCGTGAAACTGAACAGCCGCACGCGCATCGTCGCGGGGTGCCTTGGTCTGATCGCATTGATCGCCGCCACACTGATGCCTGCAATGGCCCGCGCCAGAACGAACTATATCGTCGGCGCCAAGACATTCACCGAGCAGTACATCCTCTCATCGCTGATCGCGCAGCGCCTGCAGGCCGCGGGGCTGTCGGCCTCGCCGCGCGAAGGCCTCGGCTCCAATGTGATCTTCGAGGCACTCGCTTCCGGCGACATCGACGTCTATGTGGATTATTCCGGCACGCTGTGGGCCAACCAGCTCAAGCGCACCGACATCAGGCCACGCAAGGAATTGCTGAGCGACCTGGCAACAACGCTCAAGGACAAACACGGGATTTCACTGCTCGGCGAACTTGGATTTGAAAATGCCTATGCGCTGGTGATGCCGCGCAAGCGCGCCGAAGAACTCGGCATCCGTACCATTGCCGATCTTGCGCCGCGCGCATCCTCGCTCTCGATCGCGGGCGATTATGAGTTCTTCTCTCGGCCGGAATGGGCGGCGCTGCGGCGGAGTTACAATCTCGCCTTTCGCCAGCAGCGGCAGATGCAGCCCGACTTCATGTACGCGGCGGTTGCATCCGGCGAGGTGGATGTGATTGCGGGCTACACCAGCGACGGCCTGATCGCGAAATACGATCTGGTCGTGCTGGGCGATCCGAAAGCAGCGATCCCGCCCTACGACGCCGTGGTGCTGGTTGCACCGAAACGCACCAGTGACACGAAGCTGCGCGAGGCATTACAGCCGCTGCTCGGCAAGATCGACATCGCCACGATGCGCGAGGCCAACCTGCGCGCCAGCAGCGGCGACGGCACGAGTTCGCCAGACGCAGTGGCGCGGTGGCTTTGGGAGAAGATTGGGAAGCGCTAAAGGTTCTTCACGAACCCCGCGTCCATCAGAAGGCGGTTGAAGCGTTTCGCTTCCGCACCATCCTTGCATGCATAGAACAGCCCCCGGCAGCGGAGCATGATCTTCTTCTGCTCGACGAACGACGGATCGAGCGGGATGCCCGCCGCATCCTGGATCGCGAGCGGCAGATAAGCCGCGTCCAGCGTCTCCAGAGCCGACGACAGATCCGGCTTGTAGTTGAGCGCATCGATCGCATAGTAGGTTTTGTAGTAGCGCGGATCGTGGGTCATGATGCGGTCGGCCAGCAGCGGTTGCGGCAGCTTCGGCTCCAGCAGCTTCTGCGAGATCGCGGGCTGATGGTCGCCGAACCGCACCAGCAGGAACGGCTCATCGGGGTGTTCGCTTTTCAGTCGGGCCACGAAGCTTGCATAATCGTTGGCCGTCATCGCTTGGCGACGAATGTATTCGTCGACTTCCCCGGTGTTGCCCGGCGCTTTCCAGCCGGCGGGCGTCAGATCGGAACGATACGTCGATGTCCACGGGAAGTGATTGGCGGTGAGGTAGACGAAAACGAACATCGGCTGCTCGGCCTTGCGCTCACGCGCGATCAGTTGCAACGCCTGATCGAAATAGAACTTGTCGGGCTGCATGTCCTCGCTGACGCCCATGTCGGCCATGTCGATGAACTTGCCGACCCCTGCCGATGTCTGGAAGTTGCGCGCACTGAGGAAATTCCCGTAAGTCGGATACAGCGAGAACGTCCGGTACCCGCACCGCTGCAACGCCTGCGGCAACCCGCGCGAAATCTTCCCCGCCGTGATCCGCGTGACATAGAACTTCATCTTGCCGAATGACCGCGCCGACAAACCGGTCAGCACGTTGAACTCGGTGTACCAGGTCGGCCCGCCGCTGGATTCGGTGACAAAGGAACGCCTCTGCCCGTCGGAGGATTTGAAATAGTTCCGATAATCCTCAGGCACCTTGATGCCGGGGGCAGCCGTGATGTCGAAGCTGGATTCGTCGAGCACCATAATGATGTTCGGACGCTTGCCGCGCGGCGCGCATGTGGTGAGCGGCGTGGCCTGCGCGGACCCGACAAGGCTCTTCGAGTCGGCCTCGATCCAGCCCGTCGTCGACGTCAGATGCGAAACAGAGACAACGCCGGATCGCGCCAGATTGGAGATGTGATTGACGCCCTGGAATGGTTCCCACGGCTGTTCTGGATTAGCGACCGACAGCCCGACGATGCCGAGCATGCAGACGCCTGCACCTGCAGCGGCGGTCGCGCGGCGGACCCGGAACGGGTCCGCGCGCCAGACCAGCCACATCACAGGCACGGCGATGGCCACCAGCACGATGGACTGCGTCTTGAGCTGCGGGAAGATCGAATGCAGGAACGAAACCGTGTCGCGGTCGATGATCAGGAAATCCAGGAACGTCAGCGTGAGCTGCATGATTCCGTACTTGAACTGCGACAGCACGATCAGCGCTGCGACCAGCGCCAGCGACAACGCCGCGGATACGCCGGGACGGCGAAACGCGATTAGCCAGAGGAAGTTCAGCAGCCCCCATGTCAGCAGCGCCAGCGTCATCGCGAACGGTCCGTATTCAACCGAGGCGAGAACGTAGATAGCCGTGAGATGCATCGCGGCGATCAGCGCGACGCGTAGCCGCCATAACCATCCGGTATCGCCGAGCCACTTCAGCCAAAGCTGAACCTTGCTGCTGGCGGGAGTCGATGTGGTGATAACGGACACGGCCCGCCCGCTACGACGGAAAGCGACGGCGGGCAGCCATCGGGTTCATCGCTGGAGAACCTGGTGTCGGCAGCGGCAACATTGCCTCGACGCGAACTAACCCCGGCACTGTCTGAGGCCTTGGCTGGCGAAGGCCAGGAAGCCAACCGCGCGGCCGGAAACCGCAGCGTGTCACAAAAGCGTAATGTAACCGTCATGTAGCCGCAAGGGACTGGCCCTGCGACATATTTCGTTCGGTTAAGGCCGGCTTTCAGCAGGCGTTCAGTTACCCCAAAAGCAAAGGCCGGCTGCCTCGCGGCAACCGGCCTTTCTCAAGAAGGAAGGGGCAGAAATCAGTTCTTGGTCTTGTCGACCAGAGCCTTTTCCTTGATCCACGGCATCATGGCGCGGAGCTTCTCGCCGACGGCCTCGATCTGGTGGGCGTTGTTGCGGCCGCGGGTCGCCTTGAACGAGGCCTGGTTGACCTTGTTCTCGAGCATCCAGTCGCGGGTGAACTTGCCCGACTGGATGTCGGTGAGCACGCGCTTCATCTCGGCCTTGGTTTCCGGGGTGATGATGCGCGGGCCGGTGACATACTCGCCGTACTCAGCGGTGTTGGAGATCGAGTAGTTCATGTTGGCGATGCCGCCTTCGTAGATCAGGTCCACGATCAGCTTCAGCTCGTGCAGGCACTCGAAGTAGGCCATCTCCGGCGCGTAGCCCGCTTCCACCAGCGTCTCGAAGCCGGCGCGGATCAATTCGACGGTACCGCCGCACAGAACGGCCTGCTCGCCGAACAGGTCGGTTTCGCACTCTTCCTTGAAGGTGGTTTCGATGACGCCCGCGCGGCCGCCGCCGATGGCGGAAGCATAGGACAGGCCGAGGTCATGCGCGTTGCCCGACGAATCCTTGTGGATCGCGATCAGGGTCGGCACGCCGCCGCCACGCTGATACTCGGAGCGGACGGTATGGCCCGGACCCTTCGGTGCGACCATCAGCACGTCGAGGTCGGCACGCGGCTCGATCAGGTTGAAGTGCACGTTGAGGCCGTGTGCGAACAGCAGCGCAGCGCCCTGCTTCATGTTGTCGTGCAGGTGCTCACGATAGATGTCGCCCTGCAGTTCGTCAGGCGTGAGCATCATCACGACGTCGGCCCACTTCGCGGCGTCGGCAACTTCCATCACCTTGAAGCCGGCATTCTCGGCTTTCTTGACGGTGGCGGAGCCCTTGCGGAGCGCAATGGCGACATCCTTGACGCCGGAGTCCTTCAGGTTCAGCGCGTGGGCGTGGCCCTGGCTGCCGTAACCGACGATGACCACCTTCTTGCCCTTGATCAGGTTCAGGTCGGCATCGCGATCGTAATAAACACGCATTTTCATTTTCCTTCTCAGGCGGCCCCGATTGGCCAATTATCGAACGTTTTCGGGTGGATCGGGCCAGGGCCCGGATGAATTGCCGCCGTTGTGTAGGGCGGCTGGTGGTGCGAGACAAGCCCGCAACCCCGATTTCTGCGGTGCAGTAAGCTCACGGCTCCTTCAGCACGGGGTAAAGCGAGGCCAGCAAAAGCAGGGCCATGACGATATTGAAGATCCGGACGGCGCGCGGGGATTTTACCAGCGCTTGCAGCGAGGTGCCGAGCAGCACCCAGGTCAGCGAGGAGCCCAGCCCGATCAGGAACAGCAGGATCGAGAGCGCCGCGATGTTCAGCGGATAGGCGGCAATGGCGGCATAGGCGGTAATGGCGCCCACTGCGATCACCCAGCCCTTGACGTTCACCCACTGGAACATTGCGGCCCCGAGGAAGGTCATCGGCTTGCCCTCGCCCGCTCCGCCGGTATCCGCAGGCCCGGACAGCGCAATCATGATCGCGAGATAGACGAGATAGGCCGCGCCCGCGTACTTCAGGATCGTGTGCAGCACCGGATAGGCCGCGAATACCGCGCCTAATCCAAGCCCGATCACCGCAACCAGAAACGAGAATCCGATGGTGACACCGGCGACATGCGGCAATGTTCGCCGAAATCCGTAGTTCAGCCCAGACGCCATTAGCATGATGTTGTTCGGCCCCGGCGTGAACAGCGCCGCAGCGGCAAAGGCGATGAAGGCGATGGCGAGTTGCTGAGAGATCATGGTTCAGGCCACCTCGACCAGAGGCGGCGGACGGCGCGACAGCAGCATCACCGCAATCCCGAACACAACGACGATCATGCCGGTCAGGCGCAGCGTCCCGAACGTCTCTCCGAAAACGAGGCTCGATGCACCCGCGCCGAAGAACGGCACCAGCAGCGCGAACGGCACCACCTGCGCGGCGGAATACCTCCGGAGCAGCCGGCCCCAAATCCAGTAGCCAAGCGTCGTTCCGAGCACCGCCAGCGCCAGCACACACAGCGCCGCCAGCAGCGACATATGAGTCAATGCCTGCCATGTCACAGCGGGACCATCGACAAACCACAGCACCATCAGCAACGGCACCATTGCCAAAAGGCCAATCCATGCGAACAGGTCGAGCATCGACACGTCCTGAGCGCGGCGGAGCATCAGGTTGGAAACCGCAAAGCTGACCGGCGCGGTCATCGACACCGAAAACGCCCAGACGCTGAAGTCGTAGCCGACCGTAAAGCAGATCAGCAGCAACCCGCACATCGCGATCGCAATACCAAGCACCTGAATCCGCGTCGGCAATTCCCGCAGGAAAATTGCCGCGAAGGCCACCGTGAACAGCGCCTGGCTCTGCACGATCACCGCCGTCAGACCGGCCGGCACGCCATGGGCCAGGCCATAGGTCTGGGCCAGAAACTGCGCGACCAGCAGCCAGCTGATCGCAATGATCAGTCCCCATGACAATTTCGGGCGCGGCAAAAACAGGCACGGCAGCGCGGTGATGGCAAACCGCAGCGTGGTCAGCAGTGTCGCCGACATCTCGTCAACCGCAAACCGGGTCGCGACAAAGCCAACGCCCCAGATGACGGCGACGACCACCGCCAGCACGATGTCGATCGGTTTCATGGGATGCGCGCGAGATTACATCTTTTCCGGGCCGCGGGAGATCGCCGCAACGCCGGTGCGCGACACTTCGACAAGACCGAGCGGAACCATCAGGTTGATGAACTGATCGATCTTGGCGGTGCCGCCGGTGATCTCGAACACGAAGCTTTCGGTGGTGGCATCGATCACGCGCGCGCGGAACGCTTCCGACAGCCGCAGCGCTTCCATCCGCAGATCGCCCGTGCCCTTGACCTTCACCATCGCCAGTTCGCGTTCGATGGCGCGGCCGGTCAGCGTCATGTCGACGACGCGATAGACCGGGATCATGCGGTCAAGCTGATGCTTGATCTGCTGGATCACCATTGGCGTACCGGTGGTAACGATGGTGATCAGCGACATGTGCTTGGCATGCTCGGTCTCCGACACCGTGAGACTGTCGATGTTGTAGCCGCGGCCGGAAAAAAGGCCGATGACGCGCGCGAGCACACCCGGCTCGTTCTGCACGAGCACGGACAAGGTGTGCGTCTCGTTCGGATCGTGACGCTCCTCCATGAAGTACGCGGATGCGGGCTGTTCCATTGTCTCTGCTTTCATTGTCACACCAGCGCCTTTAAACCAGAGCCTTGCCGCCGGCGAACGCCGCGGTCGTTGCTTCTTCATTTGCTTCCGCCGGAAGCAGCATTTCGTTGTGCGCCTTGCCCGACGGAATCATCGGGAAGCAGTTTTCCAGCGCGGCGACGCGGCAATCGAACAGCACCGGCCGTTTGACCTTGATCATCTCGTTGATCGCGCCGTCGAGGTCGCCGGGCTTCATCACCTGGAGCCCGACGCAGCCGAATGCATCGGCCAGCTTGACGAAATCCGGCAGCGCCTCGGAATAGGAATGCGACAGCCGGTTGCCGTGCAGCAGTTGCTGCCACTGGCGCACCATGCCCATGTACTGGTTGTTCAGGATGAAGATCTTGATCGGCAATTCATACTGAACCGCCGACGACATTTCCTGCATGGTCATCTGCACCGAGGCGTCACCCGCGATGTCGATGACGAGGCTGTCCGGATGCGCGACCTGGACGCCGAGCGCGGCCGGCAATCCATAACCCATGGTGCCGAGACCGCCGGAGGTCATCCAGCGATGCGGCTCCTCGAAGCCGAAGAACTGCGCCGCCCACATCTGATGCTGGCCGACTTCCGTCGTGATGTAGGTGTCGTGCTTCTTCGTCAGCTCGAACAGCCGCTGGATCGCATACTGCGGCAGGATGATGTCGTCATTCTTTTTGTAGGCCAGCGAGTTGCGCGCACGCCAGCGCCCGATCTCGAACCACCACGGATCGATCTTCGGTTTCTTCGCCTCGGCCTTGAACACCGTCAGAATGTCGCCGAGCACATTGGCGACATCGCCGATGATCGGTACATCGACGCGAATGTTCTTGTTGATCGACGACGGATCGATATCGATGTGAATCTTCTTCGAGTTCGGCGAGAACGCGTCGGTGCGGCCGGTGATGCGATCGTCGAAGCGTGCGCCAACGCACAGCATGACGTCGCAGTCGTGCATCGCCATGTTGGCTTCGTAGGTGCCGTGCATGCCGAGCATGCCGAGCCAGTTCTTGCCAGACGCCGGATAGGCCCCAAGGCCCATCAGCGTCGAGGTGATCGGAAAGCCCGTGACCTCGACCAGTTCGCGCAGCAGCTTCGAAGCTTCCCGGCCGGAATTGATGACGCCGCCGCCGGAATAGATCACCGGCCGCTTGGCCGACGCGAGCAGCGCCACTGCCTTGCGGATCTGCGCGGCATCGCCCTTCACGCGCGGAGCGTAGGAAACATGCACGTCGGATTTGCGCGGCGGATGATAGGTGCCGGTCGCGAACTGCACATCCTTCGGCACGTCCACCACCACCGGACCGGGACGGCCCGTGGTCGCGACATAGAATGCCTCATGCAGCACCTTCGGCAGATCTTCGATCCGCCGCACCAGCCAGTTGTGCTTGGTGCAGGGCCGGGTGATGCCGACGGTGTCGCATTCCTGGAACGCATCATTACCAATCAGATGCGTCGGAACCTGTCCGGTGATGCAGACCAGCGGGATCGAGTCCATCAGTGCGTCGGTCAGCGGCGTCACCATGTTGGTGGCGCCCGGCCCGGACGTCACCAGCGCAACGCCCGGCAAACCGGTGGAGCGCGCGTAGCCCTCCGCCGCATGGCCCGCGCCCTGCTCGTGCCGCACAAGAATGTGCTCGACATCGCTCTGCTGGAAAATCTCGTCGTAGATCGGAAGCACCGCGCCGCCCGGATAACCGAAGATGTGCTTGACCCCATGGTCCTTGAGCGCGCGGACGATCATCGCCGCGCCGGTCATCTGGTTGGGATCGTGTGTCTTGCTGTCACTCATGGTTCGCTCCGGGGCGCCGCTGGCGCTGATTTGTCGAGGCTTCCTTACCGCATGACCTGATTTGAAACCGCTTCAAACTCTCGGGGTCATGCGCAAAAAACAAAAAAGGGCCCGAGAGGGACCCTTCGCACACCGCCTTCTCGTGGGTAGCCGTCAGCTACCCCCAGCGGTGCGCCAGGGTACGACGGTAATAAGAAGGCTGGTAATTTTATTGCGCATGATCGTTTAAGCGTTTCCAAAGGTTGCGCGGGTTATACGACCCACAGGTCGAAAGTCAAGCCCGCACTCAGGTTTCGGAGCTTATCGGTTTCATTGCATTTGGCGATAGCGAAAGTGCATGGGTGAGCCATTCCCGGGCCGCATCGGGGGCCACCCATTCGAACTCCGGCAATTGGTGCCTGAACCAGGTGAACTGCCGCTTGGCGTAATGACGGGTGTCGATCTGGCCGGTGTAGATCGCCTGTTCCAGCGTAATCTCACCCGCAAGATGCCGGATCAGGGCCGGCACCCCGTGCGCCTTCATCGCAGGCAGCATCGGATCGAGCTTGCGGGCCGCCAGCGCCGCGACCTCGTCCAGCGCTCCCCTCTCAAGCATGCCTTCGAAGCGCGCATTGACCCGCGCATAAAGCTCCTTGCGGTCCGGCGCGAGGAATATGGCTTTGACGCCGCCCGGTTCGAGCAGCGGCGGCAGACCTTCGCTATGCCAGTCCGGCAATGCGCGCCCTGTCGCCTCGATCACCTCGAGCGCACGCGCGATGCGCGCGCTGTCGCGCGGTTTGAGTTTTGCGCCGGACACCGGATCGCGCCGCACCAACTCAGCATGCAACGCTTCGACGCCCTCGCGCTCCATCCGCGCCCGCACATCGTCACGCACCTCTTGCGGAATTGGCGGCACCGCCGACAGCCCCCGCGTCAGCGCCTTGAAATACAAGCCGGTACCGCCAATGAAAATCGGCAGACGCCCGGCCGTCCGGGCTTCCGCGAGCACTGCGGCGGCATCCGCCACCCACGTGCCGGCCGAGCAGTTCACCGCAGCGTCGCAGTATCCGTAGAGCCGGTGCGGAACACGCGCTTCTTCTTCCACCGAAGGCCGCGCCGTGATGATCCCCAAGTCCCGATAAACCTGCATGGAATCGGTATTGATGACGACGCCGCCGGTCGCTTCCGCAAGAGCGAGCGCCAGCGCCGACTTGCCGCTGGCCGTCGGCCCTGCGATAAGCACGGCCTTGGTGTCACCCTTTCCGTCTATGCCATCTTTCAACATCGAGCCGTCATGTCTCTCGTCGCCACGCTGATCAGCAATCCCGTCGATCCCCAACTCGACACCACCGTGATTGACGCGGCCAGCGCCGCGCTTCCCTCTCCGTCTCAGGCGCAATGGCTTTTCAACGAAGTAGCCGCCGACATCCGCTTTAGCAGCACGGACGACATTCGCACAATTTCCGATCGCCTGCGCCAAGCGCTGAGCGAACTGCCTGTCGATGTGGTGGTGCAGCCGGCGCTCGATCGGCGCAAGAAGCTGCTGCTCGCGGACATGGATTCAACCATGATCGGGCAGGAATGCATCGACGAACTGGCCGACTTCGCCGGTCTCAAGACGCACGTCGCTGCGATCACCGAGCGCGCCATGCGCGGCGAGATCGAGTTCGAGCCGGCGCTGCGCGAACGCGTTGCGCTGCTGAAAGGCCTGCCGGTCACCGTGGTCGATGAAGTTCTCAAGAGCCGCATTACGCTGACACCGGGGGCGGTCGACCTCGTCCGCACCATGCGCGCACACGGCGCCTATACCTGCCTCGTCTCGGGCGGTTTCACGCTGTTCACGAAAGCTGTTGCTGAAATGATCGGGTTTCAGGAAAACCGCGCCAACGTGCTGCTGGTCGAGGACGGCAAGCTGACCGGCGAGGTGGCCGAGCCAATTCTGGGACGCGAAGCGAAGCTCGCGACGCTGGTGGACCTGCGCGAGTCCTTCGATCTCGACAATCTGGACACGATGGTGGTCGGCGACGGCGCCAACGATCTTGCCATGATCGAACAGGCCGGCGCGGGCGTCGCCTATCACGCCAAGCCCGCCGTTGCGGCCGCCGCCGGCGCGCGGATCGATCACGGCGATCTCACCGCGCTGCTTTACATGCAGGGTTACAAGCGCAGCGAGTTCGTTGCGGGCTGAAACCGCATATCGATCGCTGTCCGAAACGAAAATGCCCGGCACATTGGCCGGGCATTTTTTATTCTGTTGATCTGGCGCGTTACTTCACCGCCAGCGCTACAAAGCGAAGTTCGCCGGCGCCGTTAGACACCAGAAGCAGAACGGACTTCTTGCCGTCCTTCTTCAACTGGTCGACTCGCTTCTTGACGTCGGCGGCATTCGTCACCGCCTCCTGCGCGACCTCGACGATCACGTCGCCGGCGCTGAGCCGCTTTTCGGCGGCATCGGAGCCATCGTCAACGCCGGTGACAATCACGCCCTTGACGCTGTCCTTGATCTTGTAGCGCGTCCGCAGATCCTTGCTGAGGCCGGCGAGGTCGAGGCCCAGCGCCTTCTGCGTCACCGGCTTTTCGGCTTCGACCGGGCTGGTGGTCTTGGCCGAGGCCTCGACCGGCTTCTCGCCATCGTCGAGACGGCCGAGGGTCACCTTCCTGGTCTCTTCCTTGCCCTTCCGGATGATGACGACATCCACGGCCTTGCCGACCGGCGAGTCGGCCACAGCGCGCGGAAGATCCTTCATCTCCTTGATGTCCTTGCCGTCGAACTTGACGACGACGTCACCCGGTTCAATGCCGGCGGGCTTTGCCGGCCCCTTGTCGTCGACGCCGGCAATCAGCGCACCGCGCGCAGGCTTGATGCTGAGGCTCTCCGCGATTTCGTCGGTGACCTGCTGGATGCGGACGCCGAGCCAGCCGCGGCGGACTTCCTTGAACTGGCGGAGCTGATCGACCACCGCCATCACGGTCTTCGACGGCACGGCGAAGCCGATGCCGATCGAACCGCCCGACGGCGAGATGATCGCGGTGTTTACCCCGATGACTTCGCCGTCGAGATTGAACAGCGGACCGCCGGAGTTGCCGCGATTGATCGCCGCATCGGTCTGGATGTAGTTGTCATAGGGCCCCGAGTTGATGTCGCGGTTGCGCGCCGAGACGATGCCGGCGGTGACAGTACCGCCGAGGCTGAACGGGTTGCCGATGGCTATCACCCACTCACCGAGACGCAGGCTGTCGGAATTGCCGAACTTCACCGCGGTGATTTTCTTCTCGGGCGTGAACTTCAGGACCGCGAGGTCGCTCTTCTTGTCCCGGCCGATCAGTTCGGCCTTGATCTTGGTGCCGTCGTTGAGAATGACGTTGATCTCGTCGGCATCGGCGATGACGTGATTGTTGGTCACCACGGTGCCGTCGGTGTCGATGATGAAGCCGGAGCCGAGCGAGTTCACCTTGCGCGGCGAATTGTTGCCGCCACCCGGACCGCCGCGGCGGTTCTTGAAGAACTCGTCGAAGAACTCGCTGAACGGCGAATCCGGCGGCAGTTGCGGATTGGCGCCGCGCCTGTTGCCGCGCTCGTCGCTGCCCTTGTCATTGTCGGAGTTCTTGGCTTCGACGGTCTGCGAAGTGGAAATGTTGACGACTGCGTCAATCACTTTCTCCGCGACGTCGGCGATGCCTTCCGGTCCGCGGGCCAGCGCCGGCGTCGCAACGATGGCGAAGCCGACAGCCGCGGCCAGCGGCAACAGGCGGCGGCTCAATGCTTGAAACGCATCGGACATGGTCGAAAAATCTCCTGAAAAGGGGCGGATCATTTGCATCTAGATTGCGCCTGAACACGACGGGTGCGCAAGCACCACCATTTAGCGTAATTCAAGCGATCAACCTGCCGATTACGGCGAAAACCCGGCTTTGGGCCGGGTCCGGCTCATGTGTGCTAGTGCCGCACCAGCCAGATCAGGAGCAGGCCGACCACCGCGGAAACCAGTCCTACGGCGCGCAGGATGTTGTCCGGCGAGGACAGTGCGCTTTTCATCGCCGAACGCATCCAGTTCGGGAGCGCCGTGAACAGCAATCCCTCCAGAACCAGCATAATTCCGACCCCGACAAGGAGGTCGCCGTATCCGATCGACTTCATCCGAAAACGGCTCCTGCCTGATCCCGCTCGCGGCGCCGCATATTAACGCGCGGAACCGGCAGCGGCGGGAGGCTTGCCCGCCGGGTTGGCGAAGTAGCGGAAGAACTCCGAATCTGGCCGCAACAGGAAGCGCGTGTCGTTGCCCTTCATGCTGTTCTCGTAAGCCGTCATCGAGCGATAGAACGCAAAGAAGTCAGCATCCTTGCCATATGCTTCGGCGAACAGCTTGTTGCGCTCGCCGTCGCCCTCACCGCGGACCTGCTCGGCCTGCGAGTTGGCATCGGCGATGATGACGGTGGCTTCGCGGTCGGCCTTGGAGCGGATTTCCTGCGCCTTCTGGCCGCCCTGCGCGCGGAACTCGGCCGCTTCACGCTGACGTTCGGTCTGCATGCGCTGATAAACCGCCTGGCTGTTCTGCTCGGGCAGATCGGCGCGGCGAATTCGCACATCGATCACCGAGATGCCATAGCTGGTGGTTTCACGGTCGAGCTGTTTCTGGATTCGGCTCATAAGAAGGTCGCGTTCGTCGCGCACCACGTTGATGAAGGTCACCTCGCCGAGCACGCGACGCAACGACGCGTTGAGCAGCGTGGTGAGCTGGATGTTGGCGGCCTGGATCGAACCCAGCGTTTGATAGAAGCGCAGCGCATCCTTGATGCGATAGCGCGCAAATGCATCGACAACGAGACGCTTCTGGTCCGACGCGATCACTTCCTGCGCCGGATTTTCCAGATCGAGAATGCGCTTGTCGATACTGATCACGGTGTCGATGAACGGCACCTTGAAGTTCAGGCCCGGCGTCGTCACCACGCGCACCGGCTCGCCGAGGCGCACAAGCAGAACCTGCTGCGTCTCGCTCACAGTGAACAGTGAGCTGTAGCCGACAACGATTGCGACGAGCAGAACGAAAAGAGCGACAATGCCTGCGATGCCGTTTTTCATCGGTTGCTCCCGCCTTGTTGTGGCGCAGCCGGTGGTGTCGTGCGGCGTCCGATTTCATTCAATGGCAGATAAGGCACGACGCCCGGCGCCGAGCCGTTCGCGCCCTGGTCGAGCACGAGCTTGTCGGCTCCACCGAGAACACGCTCCATCGTTTCCAGATAGATGCGCTGGCGCGTGACGTCCGGCGCTTTCTTGTATTCGTCGTAGACCTTCAGGAAGCGCGCGCTCTGGCCCTTGGCCTCGGCGACCGCCTGCTCCTTGTAGCCTTCCGCGACCTGCAGGATCTGCGCGGCGCGACCGCGTGCATCAGGAACGACGCGATTGGCGTAGGTCTGGGCTTCGTTCTGCAAACGCTCAAGGTCCGCGCGAGCCGCCTGCACGTCGCGGAACGCGTCGATCACCTGCGACGGCGGGTCGACCTTCTGCATCTGCACCTGCTGGATCAGAATGCCGGAGCCGTAGCTGTCGAGGGTCTTCTGCATCAGCTCGAGCACCGCGGCTTCCGTGGTGGTGCGCGCACCGGTGAGGATCGGCTGGATCTGCGAACGGCCGATGATATCGCGCATCGCGCTCTCGGCGACTGCCTTCACGGTGCCTTCCGGATTCTGGATGTTGAACAGGAAGTCGCCGACGCCGTCGGGCTTGATGCGCCAGAGCACGGTGAAATCCACGTCGACGATGTTTTCGTCGCCGGTCAGCATCAGGCTTTCCTCGGGAACGTCGCGGATGGTGGTGCCACCGCCGCGGCGCGAGTCATCGACGACGCGCATGCCGATGCTGAGTGTCGAAACACGCAGCGCCTTCGGCAGCAGCACGGTCTCGATCGGATAAGGCAGATGATAGTTCAGGCCGGGCTGAACCGTGCGGACGTGCTTGCCAAAGCGCAGCACCACGCCGAGTTCTTCGGACTGCACGCGGAAGAAGCCGGACAATCCCCAGATCGCCAGTGCGGCGACGAGGATCAGCGCGATGCCCATGCCGCTGAAGTTTCCTCCGGGCAGCATCGTCTGCAATTTGTCCTGGCCACGGCGCAGAAGATCCTCGAGATCGGGCGGCTTCGGTCCCGGTGATTGCGGTCCGGAGCCCCAGGGACCTTTCGGACCGGAGCCCCAGGGGCCTCCGCCTTGATTCTTCCACGGCATCGTCGATCTCCTCCGCGCGAAGCTCACGCTCCGCAAACTCTTGGGGCCTTATAGGGGACGCGGCCGGTCCTTACAACGCAGGACACCCGCCCACGACAGCTATGGCGCAGGGCGAATTTGTCAATGCAAACATGCTGTTTGCAGTTAATGCCAAGGATAGCGGTTGCGTGAAATGCGGTGTTCAGCCGCGCCGCCGATAGCTGACATAGGAGAAATCGACCGTATCGCCGTCCGCTTTGGAATGACGTGCGCGTGCGGTTTCTTCCCATTTCGCCGGATCGACCGGCGGAAGGAAGGTGTCGCCCTCAGGCTTGTCATGAACCTCGGTGATTTCGAGACGATCCGCCCTGCTCAGCCATTGCGCAAAGATCTCGGCGCCGCCGATCACCATGATCTCAGTGACCAAACGCCGCAGCGCATCGCCGAGCGCGATGTCATGCGCGGCCTCAAGAGACGTCGCAACGACAACACCCGGCGCCTGAAAGCCCTTGTCACGGGTCACGACAATGTTGGTACGCCCCGGCAGCGGCCGGCCGATCGACGCGAACGTCTTGCGGCCCATGATGACAGGCCGCCCCATCGTGATCGCCTTCAGGCGTTTTAGATCGGACCTGAGATGCCACGGCATCGCATTATCGAGGCCGATGACGCCATTCTCGGCGACGGCAACGACAAAGACGATCTGCGGAGATGACGTCCCGGACGGCGGCGCTGTCACACCGCGACCTCGGCCTTGATATGCGGATGCGGATCGTAGTTCTCGAGTTTGAAATCCTCGTAGCGGAAAGAGAAGATGTCCGTCACATCGGGATTGATTGTCATGGTCGGCAGCGGACGCGTCGGGCGCGTCAGTTGCAGCCGCGCCTGATCGAGATGATTCAGGTACAGATGCGTATCGCCGAACGAATGCACGAAGTCTCCGGGCTTCAGTCCGGTCACCTGCGCCACCATCATCGTCAGCAGGGCGTAGGACGCGATATTGAACGGCACGCCGAGGAACACATCCGCCGAGCGCTGGTAGAGCTGGCACGAGAGCTTGCCGTTCGCGACATAGAACTGGAACAGGCAATGGCACGGCGGCAACGCCATCTTGTCGACTTCGGCCGGATTCCACGCGCTGACGATCAGCCTGCGCGAGTCCGGATTTTTCCGGATCATCTCGATCACATTGGAAATCTGGTCGATTGTGCCGCCATCCGGCGCGGGCCATGACCGCCACTGCGAGCCATAGACCGGGCCGAGATTGCCGTTCTCGTCAGCCCACTCGTCCCAAATGCGAACGCCGTTGTCGTTCAGGTATTTGATGTTGGTGTCACCCGCCAGGAACCACAGCAGTTCGTGGACGATCGACTTCAAATGAAGCTTCTTGGTTGTCAGCAGCGGGAAGCCCGATGCCAGATTGAACCGCATCTGATGGCCGAAGATCGACAGCGTCCCGGTGCCGGTGCGGTCGGTCTTTTCCGCGCCGTCGCTGAGGATGCGTTCGAGCAGGTCGTGATACTGGTTCATGGGACCTATTTAGCCTGACGCGTGCCGCGATTCGATTTCGGCCGGGCAATTATACCCTGAAAAGTGGCAGCCCGCGGCGAACGCGCATGATCCGGAAAAGCGGGAACCAGTTTTCCGAAAGATCATGCCCCAAATGACAAAAGACAAGGGGCGGAACTCACGTCCCGCCCCCGCCAAACCCGTTAGATTTCAACAATATCAATTCGAAAGCGGCTTCAGCACGCCCGACCACTTGGTGATCTCGCTGTCGACCAGGGTCTTGAGCGATTCCGGGGTGCGCTCTGCCGGCTTCGGAATGACGCTGCCGAGGTCGAGCAGGCGCTTTTTGACGCCTTCGTCATCGAGCGCCTTGACCAGCGCAGCGTTGAGCTTGGCGACGATCGGCGCCGGGGTGCCTTTCGGCGCGAAAATCGCGTTCCAGGCCTGTGCCTGATACTCAGGAAGACCGGCTTCCGCCGTGGTCGGAACGTCCGGCAGCGAGGGATTGCGCTCAGGCGTCGCGACGGCATAGGCCTTGATGGTGCCGCCCTTGACCTGCGGAACGGCGTTGACGATCTGGTCGCACATGTAATCGACCTGCCCGCCGACCAGCGCATTCATCGCCGGACCGGTGCCATTAAACGGAACGCCCGTCGGCGAGATCTTCAGCACCGCGTCCAGAAGCTGGCACGAGGAGTAGGACACCGAACCGACACCCGCATGAGCCTCATTGAGCTTGTCGGTGTTGGCCTTCAGATAGGCCACGAATTCCTTGAGGTCCTTTGCCGGGAAATCCTTGCGCGCCAGGATCAGGATCGGCGTGCCGGCGATCAGTCCGACGGGCTCGAAGTCCTTCGAAGGATGATAGGCCAGCTTCGGATAGAGCGGCACAGAAGCGGCGTGCGTGCCCATATGGCCGGTGATGAGGGTGTAGCCATCCGGAGCGGCCTTGGCGGCGCGCGTGGACGCGGTGGTGCCGCCTGCTCCAACCACGTTTTCAATGATGATCGACTGGCCGAGCGTCTGCTGCATGTGGCCGGTCACGATGCGAGCGATGACGTCGGTCGGACCACCGGCCGCGAACGGCACGATCATCGTGATGTTGCGGGTCGGATAGTCCTGCGCCTGAGCTGCGCCGACGGCAACGCCGACCGCGGCCAGCGCTGAAAACCCGCAGGTCGCGAGCATACGCTTAAGCAAATTCATGGGGTCTCTCCCGAGTATTTTCATTAGGTTGCACGCCAGTCTCAGCATCACTGCACTGGACGAGTCTATTCAACTTGCAGCCAAGACAGAGGGATGAGGCGCGGCGCAACGCCGCACCTCGTTACCCTTAGTTCTCGGACTCGACGAAGACCTCGTCGCGCTTCTTGCGAAGTGCGGGCAGCAGCGAGAGGATCAGCAGGAACGCTGCGATCGCCATCAGGGTCGCAGACAGCGGCCGCGTCAGGAAGACCGACCAGTCGCCGCGCGAGATCAGAAGCGCACGGCGAAGATTCTCTTCCATCAACGGGCCAAGCACCATGCCGAGCAGCAGCGGCGCGGGTTCAAAGTCATGCTTCACCAGCCAGTAGCCGACGAGACCGAAAGCAGCTGTCAGAACCACGTCCATCGGCGCGTTGTTCACCGAGTAGATGCCGATCGCGCAGAAGATGACGATGCACGGGAACAGCAGCCGGTAAGGCACCCGCAGCAATCGCACCCAGATGCCGACCAGCGGCAGGTTGATGACCAGCAGCATCAGGTTGCCGATCCACATCGAGGCAATCATGCCCCAGACCAGTTCGGGCTGCTTCTGCATCACCTGAGGACCGGGAACGATGCCATGAATGGTCATCGCGCCGACCATCAGCGCCATCACCGCGTTGGGCGGAATGCCGAGGGTGAGCAGCGGAATGAACGAGGTCTGCGCCGCGGCATTATTGGCGCTTTCCGGCGCCGCGACGCCTTCGATCGCACCGCGGCCGAAGCGCTGAGGATGCTTCGAAATCTTCTTCTCGAACGTGTAGGCCGCAAACGACGCGATCACCGCGCCGCCGCCGGGCAGAATGCCGAGGATCGATCCCAGCACCGTGCCGCGAAGAATAGCCGGAGCCGAATCCTTCATATCCTTCTTGGTCGGCATCAGACCGGAGATTTTCTGCTGCACCAGTTCACGGTCCATCGACGCGCCGTGATCAAGATTGCGGATGATTTCGGCGAAACCGAACAGACCCATCGCCACGGTCGCGAAACCAAGACCGTCGGCGAGTTCCGGAATGTTGAACGACATGCGCGACGCGCCGGTCTCGATGTCGGAGCCGACCATCGACAGCAGCACGCCGAAGGCGATCATCGCGATGGCCTTGAGCACTGAGCCCTTCGCCAGCACGACGGCGAAGATCAGGCCGAGCACCATCAGCGAGAAATACTCGGCAGGACCGAATGCCAGTGCGAGCTTGGTCAGCGGCGCGCCCAGCAATGCGATCAAAAAGGTTGCAACGCAGCCCGCGAAGAACGAGCCGATCGCGGCGATCGCGAGAGCCGGGCCGGCGCGGCCTTGCTTGGCCATCTGGAAGCCGTCGAGCGCCGTCACAACCGAGCCGGCTTCGCCGGGAATGTTGACCAGGATCGACGTGGTCGAACCGCCGTACTGCGCACCGTAATAAATGCCGGCGAGCATGATGAGCGCGCCGACCGGCGGCAGTCCGAACGTGATCGGCAGCAGCATCGCCACAGTAGCAATGGTGCCGATTCCGGGCAGCACGCCGACCAGCGTGCCGACCAGCGCGCCGATCAGACAGAGACCGAGATTCATGGGTGAGAACGCGACGCCGAAGCCGAGCGCGAGATTTGCAAAAACATCCATGATGGCCTCAGCGCAGAATGCGTGGGAAGAGATCGAGCGGAAGCCCGAGTGCATACGGGAACAGCAGAGCACAGCCGATCGTCAGGCCTATTCCGACGATGACGGCTTCCTTCCACCGCGTCTCGTCGCTTCCCATCGCAGCGATCAGGAAGCTCACGAATGCAGAAACAATCAGACCGAGCGGACGAATTGCGACAGCGAAAGCCAGGATCGACAACGTCACGAAGACAGGGCCGCGAATGCCGTAGCGTTGCAACTGCGGGCCCTCGACTAAAAAGCCGGTAAGGGCAACACCAGCACCGAGCGCCAGAAGGAGATAAGCGAACATGCGCGGCGCGGTGCCGGGACCGAATGAAAATCCCCGCATCCCTGCCAGATCGCTCGATGCCCACAGGGCGAACAGCGCGATTGCCATCAGCGCCAGGCCGCCGTAGAAGTCCTGCGGTCCTTTGATAAGCCCCGGCGCGGGTTTTCCCGCAGCGCTATCTGGCGCTTCACTCATCGTCATCCCCCTTAAGTCACGGGCTTGAGCCCGGTCTATTCTTGTCGCGCAGGCTGTCCCCTGCGCACTTTGCTTATCGATTTTCGTCAGACGACGCCAGCAAAACCGAGAATGCCGCCCACAATCAGCATCCACAGTGGGTTGAGCCGGGTTGCCAATGCAAGCACCCCGGCGCCAATAATAAGGGCGGCCCCGACCCATGTGCTGCCGGTGGTTAATGCGAGAATGAAGCCGCTGGCGCACATCAGCCCGATCGAGATTGGAACCAGCGCAGCCTGCAGGATCGCAGGCCAGATCGATTGGCTCGACCGCGTCAGCATCTTGCTGACGAAATAGGCAAAGACCGCGGACGGACCGCACATGGCGAATGTGGCGACCAGTGCGCCCGCGATGCCGGCCACATGGTATCCAATCAGCGTCACGATCAGGACGTTCGGCCCCGGCGATAATTGCGAGATCGCAAACATGTCCGCGAACTGCGCATTCGACATCCAGTGCTGCACGTCGACAGCGACCCGATGCATTTCCGGAATCGTGGAATTGGCGCCGCCGATCGCGAGCAGCGACATCAGACCGAACGTCCACGCCATCGTCAGAAGCGTTCCGCTGGGCGAACTCACGATGACGCCTTCCTTCGTATCAGGAACGTCACGACAATGCTGAGCGGGATCGCTGTCAGCAGAACCGCCACCAGCGGCAACCGCAATACCCCGATCGCTATGAAAACGGCGGCGAGCAGCGCAAGCGCGGTAGGATCGCGCTTTTTCAGCAACGGCATCATCATGCGCAGGATAACCGCAAGGAAGAGTCCGACCGCAGCGCAGGACACGCCCGCCAGTGTGCGCTGCAACGCCGGAATCTCACCATAGCGCGCATAGATTGCGGCCAGCGCCGTAACAATCACCACCGGCGGTCCGACCAGCCCAAAGAAAGCGGCAATGCTTCCCGGGATTCCGCGAAAGCGCGCGCCGAACACCACGGACAGATTGACGATGTTCGGACCCGGGAGGAAATGACAGAGCGCGAACGCTTCGTTGAATTCTTCAGGCGTCATCCAGCGATGCTGCTCGACGATGGCGCGGCGCGCCCACACCAGTACCCCGCCGAAGCCCGCAAGCGACATCTTGGCGAACGCCACGAACAGTTCAAACAGTCCCGGCCGCTCCGGCGCGAAAGCATCAGGGGTCTGGGGAATCGCGGGAGCGGTCTCTTGAGACATGGCCCGATTTAGAATGGCCGCAGGCGGCGGCCAATCGATATTCCGGTGCGGGGCGCATGCGCTGGACGCGGATCAGGCGAAGTGCGCAACCTTGCAGTCCGTCCTGAAACCGTCCGCGCGCGCCATCCCGAAAGTGGAAACAAGGCCTTTTGTCGTTAGGGTTTGCCCCCTATATTGAGGGAGCCGGTTCGCCGGCTATGGAAATAAATGGCCGTCGTAATAAACCATTCGGACCCGGGGGCAGCACCCGGCGCCTCCACCAAAGCGTGGATTTCCCGACCAAAGGGCGGGTTTCGGCGGGGGCGAAACAGGATCGACGAGGGCGTAAAGGGCTCGCTTTTTCCCGGTATGGTTCCGCCGTTATCGGGCTATGCAATAGTTGCAAACGACAACTATGCTCCGGTTGCTCAGGCTGCGTAACGCAGTTTGAAAAACCAAGTCTAAAGTCCTAGGGGATTAAGCCCCTCTAGGCGGGGTTCGGAGGCACCTGGCAACAGAAGCCTCCACTTTCATCTTGTTGCATTCAATTTGTCAGGCGAATGCGTCGCAGCGCATGAGAATATCTGCGATCTGCCAAGCGCAGGTGCTGACCTGCGGGCCATGACCGGATAGCATGGATCGAATTTGCGAGTCGGAACGTTCACGTCTGACGACCTGAAATTCGACTAGCTACCTTTTCGACAGGACTACATTAATGGCGACCGATCATATTCGTTACGACGTTCTCGCGCGCGACGCCTTGCGCGGTGTACTGAAGCATGTGCTCGCGGACGCCGCCGAGCATGGCCTGCCTGGCGAACATCATTTCTACATCACGTTCCTGTCCAAGGCCGAAGGCGTGAAGATTTCCCCGCGCCTGCTGTCGCAATATCCGCAGGAAATGACCGTCATCCTTCAGCACCAGTTCTGGGATCTGGTCGTCACCGATGACCGATTCGAGGTTGGACTGTCGTTCAACGGAATTCCCGAGCGCCTGGTCATTCCGTTCAGCGCGATCAAGAGCTTTTTCGATCCGTCGGTGCAGTTCGGCTTGCAGTTCGAGCCCGTTGAGGAGGCCGCCGCGGCGGCCGACACGCCCACCGTGGAGACGCTGCCGGTCGCGGCTGCACCCGAAGCCCCTGCTGAAACGGACGGCGAGCCTGTCAAGCAGGGCGAAGGCGCCGAAGTCGTGCGGCTCGATCGCTTCCGCAAGAAGTAATCCGGCGCGCCCTCACCTCACGTCATCTTGAAGCTTTTCTAAATTCGGACACGCGTTTCCGCACATGCGGAAGCGCGCGGCGGTTGCTTCTGTTGGTTGCGAAGTCCTACACTTCGTCGTCCCCAAAACGCACCGGAAAAGCATCATGGCCGCCCAGAAGAAAACAACGCGCACCGAAACCGACACGTTCGGACCGATCGAAGTGCCGGCGGACCACTATTGGGGCGCACAGACCGAACGCTCGAAGCACAACTTCAAGATCGGCAATGAGCGCATGCCGATGCCGATCGTCCGCGCACTGGCGATCGTGAAGCTGGCATCGGCACAGACCAATCTTGAGCTCGGCCTGCTCGACCAGCGCCGCGCACGCGCCATCGTCCGCGCGGCTCGGGAAGTCATCGACGGCAAGCTCGATGACAACTTCCCGCTGGTGGTCTGGCAAACCGGCTCGGGCACGCAGTCAAACATGAACCTCAACGAGGTGATCGCCAATCGCGCCAGCGAATTGCTCGGCGGCCAGCCCGGCACCAAGAAGCCGGTGCATCCGAACGATCACGTCAACATGAGCCAGTCGTCGAACGACTCGTTTCCGACCGCGATGCATATCGCCGCCGCCGAGCGCATCACCCACGACCTCATCCCCGCACTGACTATCCTGCTGAAAGCGCTGCGCCAGAAAGAGAAAGCCTTCGCCAGGATCGTCAAGATCGGCCGCACCCATACCCAGGACGCGACGCCGCTGACGCTTGGCCAGGAATTCTCCGGTTACGCCGCGCAGGTCGAGAGCGGAATCGCGCGTATCCGCGCCGCCGCAAAGGATCTCTACCCGCTGGCGCAGGGCGGAACGGCGGTGGGGACCGGCCTTAACTCCAAGCCGCGGTTTGCCAAACTGTTCGCCAAACAGGTCGCCTCGCTCACCAAGCTGCCCTTCACCAGCGCGCAGAACAAGTTCGAGGCTCTAGCGTCGAACGACGCCTATGTGTTTGTGCACGGCGCGATCAATTCCATGGCCACCGGCCTGTTCAAGATCGCCAACGACATCCGGCTGCTCGGCTCTGGGCCGCGCTCCGGGCTCGGCGAACTGATTCTGCCCGAAAACGAACCGGGATCATCGATCATGCCCGGCAAGGTCAACCCGACTCAGTGCGAGGCGATGACCATGGTGTGTTGCCAGATCTTCGGCAATCAAACGGCGATCACCGTCGCCGGCAGCCAGGGCCACTTCGAACTCAACGTCTACAAGCCCGTGCTGGCGCATTGCATGCTGCAATCGATCCAGTTGATGGCGGATGTGGCGCGTTCGTTCACCGAACATTGCGTCGTCGGCATCCGCGCCGACGAAAAGCGCATCGACGAGTTGATGCGGCGCTCGCTGATGCTGGTGACGGCGCTGGCGCCGAAGATCGGCTACGACAATGCTGCGAAGGTCGCGAAGACTGCTCACGCGCGCGGCACGACGCTGAAGGAAGAAGCCGTGCGTCTCGGCTTCGTTTCGGAAGCTGAATTCGATCGGCTCGTGAAGCCCGACAGGATGACGCACCCCGGGTAGAGCGCGTCTTCACGTACATTAACTCGCTGTAACGTTCGGACATCTCGTCGCACCTTCTAAAGTCCTACGCCGATTGGCTACCATCTGCTACTTATCGCATGCTAACTTTTGGGAGCTGCGGCACTGCACGTGCATACCAAAACGAATAACTTTTAAACGGACTCGTGTGAGCAGCCTGCTCGGATGAGTCGCAGGACAGAACAAACCGCGCCGTTGCATGCCGCGCCTTTGTTGAACCTGTCCTGAAATAAAGGAGGCGTCATGGGCGACCTGGTCAACCTGAAACAAATCAAAAAGCGCATTGCGCGCGAACAAGCAGACAAGCAGGCGGAGACCAATCGCATTCGCTTCGGCCGCACCAAGGGCGAGCGTAGCCGCGACGAACAGCAGGCGCAGCGCGCCAGCGACATCCTCGATCACCACCGCATCGATGATGGGACGCCGGCATGAAATCCCCCGTCGTCAAAAGGTCGATCGTCGTCGCCGGCCACAAGACCAGCGTCAGCCTCGAAGAAGCCTTCTGGAATGGCATGAAGGAAATCGCATCGGTGCGGAACCTGACGCTGTCGGAACTCGTCGGTGAGATCGACGGCGGCCGGCAGCAGGGGAACCTGTCCTCCGCAATCCGCCTGTTCGTGCTGGATTACTTCCGCTCGCGAGCAATGCCTTCAGCGGGGAACGGCAGCAGCCGGATGCAGGCGGAAGATTCGCATCCGTAGTTTTGCGCACGGCCCGGCTACGATCCTGACTCCGTCATAGGTTTTCGCACGAATACCGCAGGTAACTGGTTTCAGTTACTATGTACCCGTGTCTCGAACCACATACCGTTTCGAGACCGGCTGCGGGGGCGGCCATTCAGTTTTCGCGGCAGCGATCTGTATTCTGATCCCGCGCAGTCCCGAGCGAACATCGGACCCAATGTGCCAGAGTTCCTCTGCGGCGAGACAGCGTCTCGCCGCGTGCGGACGCTTGGCCAAAGCGGAGGAAACTTCGATGCAGGACGACACGATGATGCGGGATACGGATGCTGCGGACAACATCCGGACCCGGGGCGTGAAAGAATTCGCGGTGGTCAAACGCTCTGTCGTGGTTGGCGGCCACAAGACCAGTGTCAGCCTTGAAGACGCATTCTGGACCAGCCTGAAGGACATCGCGACACGACGCGGCCTGCCGCTCTCGACCCAGATCGACGCCATCGATCGCACCCGCAAGACCAGCAACCTGTCGTCCGCGATTCGATTGTTCGTGCTGGATCACTTCCGCGCGCGCGCCGTCACATCAGTCTTCATCGGCGAACGGCAACCATCGCCGAGCATCGCGCCGACAAGCTAGAAATCGAATCAGAACGTCCCGGCGGGCGCCTGAGTCGCCGGCCGCTGCTTCGGCAGCCGCATGGCACCCGGCGCAGGTTTGATGTCGATCGGCGGCGGCAATGGCTGCACCAGCGGCCCTCCGCTCGGCGCGGGAGCAGGTTGCGGGACCGGCTGGACAGCCACAGGCGGTCGGGGAGACGCGGCCTTTGTTCCGGAATTCTTTCGACGCGGATCGCGAGTTGGAATCTTCACTTCCGACGGTGGAATCGGTTCCGCCTTCGGCAACTCCTCCTCCCACAGTTCGTCGGGTTCAGGCCCCGGCCCGACGCCACGCTCGAGTTGATCGAGCCGCCGCGTTTCGCGATCGATCGCACGCATGCCGAGCCAGGACGATAGCGCAGCAACGTCGACGGCACGCGCCAGCCGGTCCGGCGAACCATTCAGGTCAACGCGAATTTCGGGACGGCCCTGAATCGGGCGCGTGGTGACCGGCCACATCACCGCGCGGATGTCGGCCTGATCCGCCAGCAGGTCGTATCCCCCGGCAATCGCGACGCGGGCGCGCGCAGCGCCCAGCGTCGCTGCTTCGATCCGCAAGCGGCCATCCTTAATGGTGAAAGGAATCTGCGCCGACGGAACCTTCAACGCACCCGCCGCCAACACAGGCTCGACGATCTCCTTCAGCTTGAGATCGTCGGTCGCCTGCCCTCCGTCGCTGGCGCGAACGGCCACCTCGAACGCACGTGGATCGAGTCCGGGGATTCGCGCATCGGTCAGCGTTAGCGTGCCAGCGCCCGAGAGCGCACCGGTCAATCCGGCGGCGCTGCGCCCCTGGCCGGCCAGTGTCATTTGCAGCGCCACCTTCCCGTCCGGCACCGCAAGGCCGCGGTAGCGAAGCGCCGCGCCATCGACGCCGGCCAACTGCACCCGCGCATTGAACGATGTTCCCTGACCCGTTCCCTGCGCGGCCTGCCGCGCATCGAGATCGATCACTGCTTCACCGCCGCCGATGCCCGCTTTGACATTCTCCAGCACGAGGGATTGTCCGTCGCCCTTGATCGCGCCGCTGACAGGACGCAACTCTCCGCCTCCGGGCAACACCCCGCTCAAGGCCTGAAACGCGAGACGTCCGCGCCAGCCGCGCAACCATCCCCGGCCGAGCGGCGCCGAGGCATCACGTCCCATAGCTCCGAAGGCGACGCCGGTCACCGCCGCAAGATCGAGCGTGTCGAGACCGAGTTCACCGTCGACGCCGATCTCGTCACCACGGGTCAACACAAGCCGTCCGCGGATCCGCGACCCGCCCACGGTGGCGTCGAGATCGTCGAAGGTGAAGATGTTGCCCGCGACACCAAGACGCGACGACAGCGAAACGCCTGGCGCTGGCATGCTCCCACGTTGCAGATCGAACAGCGCGGCGAGATCGGCGCGGCGCACCGCGACGGTCAACGCGGCCGTCGGTTGGTCCGCCCATGGATTGCCGGTGCCTTGAATGTCGCCATCGACACCCGCCCCGGTCAGCTTGGCGTTCAATTGCAGCGGCGAACCCCAGACGCCGGCGACCGACGATTCAAATTGCGCGGGCCCATCACCCGGCGAAATGATCCGGTCCAGGCCGAGCGATGCCACGATGGTTGAAGTCTGGTTCGCCGTCAGGCTGGTTTCCAGATTGAATGGGTTGCCTCGCAACGCCGCAAGATCAAGCCCGCGCGCGAGATCGATGTTCGGAGATCCCTTTAGCGTGATCGTACCCTTGAGCTGCGGCGCTTCCAGATTGAACACAGCTTCCGCATCGGTGCGGCCGGAACGGTCCTTCGCCTTGCCAAGTGTGGCGGCCACCAGCATCACCGCCGATCCGGGCTCTTTCGGAACCGCCGCCAGTCGCTCCGCAAGCGCGGGGGCAAACGGGGAGAGAAGGCTTCCGACACGCTCCAGCGATGAGGCCGATGCGTACAGGCCAAGCTTGCCGCCGCCCTCGGTGCGATCGAACGATCCAGTCCCGCTGACGGCGAAATCACTGCTCGTGTTGCCGATCTCCACACGATCGAGCGTGAATTTTGTGGGACTGTAACTCAGACTGACAGCGACCGGGCGAACCGTCTCTCCCGCGAGCACGGCGCTCTCGGCATTGAGCGCGACTTGCCCTTCGTCCGGCCATCCGGATTGCGGACCGGCCAGCGCACCTGCAAGCGACGACATCGCGTCGAGATCGAGGCTCGCCGTATTCAGAGCAGCCTCGATCCGCGTCTTGCCGTTGGCGACATTCAACAGCGCGACGCGGCCCTCCATCGTGCCTCCATTGATGTCGGCCTTGATACCGTCCAGCGCGACCCGATCCGCCGCAAGCGTCGCATCGCCGCGCAGGCGCAGCGGCTTCTGATTGCGATACGCGGTGTCGCTGCGGCCCTGCAGCCATGCAGCCAGCACATCGGGGTCGGATGATTCAATATTGATCGGCCCGGTGAAACGCGCCGACGCTCCCGGCTGCGCAACGGTGCCGTTTGCCGAGACACGGGTCGCGCCCGGCGCGCGCATCTCGAACTTCCCGATGGTCCACGACTGTTCATCGCCGCGCAGTTCGACGGCAATATTCTGGAGTGGCCGCCCGCCGAGTGCGATCTGATCGGCACTGGCTTCGATCTGTGCTGGAAGCGGCATCACCGGCAGCGACGTGACCAGCGTCCGCAGCGCAGGAAGCAATCGCAGCGGCTCGGCGCTCGCTGCACCTCGGGTCAACAGACGGTCTGCATCGAGTTGCCGCGCCGACAGCGCGAGACGCAGCAACGGCGACGCGCCGAAGCGAATTTCCCCGCCGCCTGTCAGCCTCAGCGCATTGTCTTCGGGGCCATACGCCGCTTCGACCTGCTCGAACGTTGCCAACGACGGACTGGCTTTCACCCGCGATGTCATCCGCCACGGCTGTCCGGGCACCGCGGATTTGGCATCGGACGGCCGCGCCAGTGTCAGGCCACCTTCGAAATTCGGCACGGCATTGTCGAACGTCAGCACGCCATCGAGATCGGCCAGGAGCGGCCGCTCACCCGGCTCGGTGATAAAGCGCACACGCGTACCCTTGCCGTCGCTGCTCTGACCCGACGAGATGCGGAAGGGCGTCCGCGCACCGAGCAGCGTGAACGATCCATCTCCGCGCAGGCTGCTGGCCAGTGCGCGCACATCTCCGCTGAATTTGAGATCGTCGATCCGCAGCGTCTTGCCGCTGGACGCATCGTGCAGCGCGATCCGCCCGGCGACGTTCATCCGGTCGATGGCGAGCGAGCCGATATTGAAGCGGCCCGCCGTCGCCGGCCATTCGAAGCGGCCTTGATGATCGAGGCCGAGATCCAGTGCAAAATCCTCCAGCGACAGTTCGCTGGCCCGCCATTCGCCCCGCATCAGTGCGCCCAGGCTGAACTCGACGTCGAGCTTGCCGGCCCGGACCCTGGCAGGATCGCTGTCGCCGCCGATGGCGACCGATCGCAGCCGCAGCGTCGGCGTCGGCAGCAGCAGGGCGTCCAGTTTGCCGGCGACGCGCACCGGCGCACCGACAATACGGGATGCTTCCGTCTCGAATTGCGAGCGGAACTGGTTCCAGTCGACGAAATACGGGCCGACCAGCGCCGCAATCAGCGCAAGGATGAAAGCGATGGCCAGTCCGAGCAGCGTGGTCTGCAAGGTCTTTCCTCAGTGGGATCGGACACCGGATGGCACGAATATTGAACCTGTGTGTGGGTTAGAATACTAAGTTTAACAGGCTCCGTTCACAACCCTGTAACCCAGTGGGGAAAATGTCCGAAAAAATTGCGCGGCCCGCGGAAAGAACAGGCGCTTCGCCCGAGGCGATCATGTCGCATTACGACATGGGCAATGACTTTTTCCGGCTCGTGCTTGATCCGGAGATGATCTACTCGTGCGCGCTGTTCGAGGACGGCGACGATCTAGTCACGGCACAGCGCCGCAAACTCGATCACCATATCGAAGCCGCCGGTGCAGCGAACGCCGCGCGGGTTCTCGACATCGGCTGCGGATGGGGCGCGATGCTCCGGCGGCTGGTCGACCATGCCGGTGTCGCCCATGCAGTCGGCCTGACGCTCAGCCCGTCCCAGGCTGCCTGGATCCGCGACGGCAAGAATCCAAAAATCGAAGTGCTGGAGCAGGACTGGCGCGACCACAAGCCTGAACGCCGATACGACGCCATCATTTCGGTCGGCGCGTTCGAGCATTTCGTCCAGAAGGGACTCGATCCGGCGGCCAAGCTCAAATCCTATCGCGAATTTTTCGCGTACTGCGACAGCGTGCTGGCGATCAACGGAAAAGTGTCGCTGCAAACCATCGCCTATTCCGAACGGACCAAGGTTCAGCCGCTGCTGGACAAGACCTTCCCGGAAAGCGATCTGCCGCTGGAATGGGAGCCAATCGCGGCCGCCGAAGGCACGTTCAGTCTGATCGCCGCGCGCAACGACGCCGATCACTATTACCGGACGCTGGTAATGTGGGAACAGAACCTGCTCGCCAACTACGATAAAGCGGTAGAGCTTGTCGGCAAGTCGAACACCGACGAATTCCGCCGCTACCTGCGCATGTCGGCCGGCGGCTTCCGGGCCGGGATGGTCAGCCTGATGCGTTACAGTTTCCGGAAAAAATACTGATCGCCGGCTTCAACCGAAGGCGACGCTGATACTTCCGAGCGGTATACCCGAGACTGTCGTTGTCCAAGTCTCACCCGGCTTGATTGGCAGCGCACGCGTCAGCGTGCCCGTTGTGACGATTTCTCCCGCCGCGAGGCCCGGGTTCACGTCATCCTTTGACAGCACATCGACGAAATGGCGCAAGGCCGACAGTGGGCCCCCAAGCACATTGCGCGCATGGCCACGATCCACGACATTGCCGTTACAGGCGAGTTCGACGTCGAACTCCGAAAGCTGCTTCATCCATGCCTCGGCGTTGCCGGACACCTGATGCCGCTCGCCGATGAGCATTGCGCCGTGCAGGCCGAAGGCGGCTACCGTATCGGACGCGGCAAACTTCCAGTCGGGATAGATCGATTGCACGATCTCGTAACCGAGCGCCACCCAGCCGATACAGGACAGCAGGCCGCGCTCGTCCATCGCAGCATCAGGCACAGCCGACAAACCGAAGACGATTTCAGGTTCGATCCGCGGGTCGGTCAGTTCCGCAAGAGAGACTAACCCGCCGGTGTCGCTCAGATTGCGAATGGTGCGGTCGTACATGTAGCCCCAGATCGGGCCGCTCACATTGTACTGCGCCCAGATCGTGCTGTTGGTGAAACCGATCTTGCGGCCCAGTACCTTTTCGCCTCGCGCCTCGCGCATCTGCCGGACGATCGGCGTGACCTTGTAGGCCTCGTCCAGACCGAAGGCCGGATCGCGCGACGAGAACGGCGAAATCTGTCGCCCCTGACCGAGTACCGACAACGCCTCGGCAGCGACGCTCTTCTCATCCAGGGCCATGGTCCCGGTCATGACGGCAGAATCTTTCCGGGGTTCAGAATGTTGTGCGGATCGAGCGCGGCTTTGAGCGCGCGCATCGCCTGCACGGCTTCGGGCCCGAGTTCTGTTTCCAGATACTGCTGCTTGCCCTGCCCGATGCCATGTTCGCCGGTGCAGGTGCCGCCCATGGCCAAAGCCCGCTCGACCAGACGATGCAGAAATCCATCCGCGCGCTGCATTTCGTCGGGGTCGCTGACATCGACCAGCATCGAGCAATGAAAATTGCCGTCACCGACATGACCGACGATCGGCGAGATCAAGCCGACCGTTTCGAGATCCTTCTCTGTTTCGACCACGCATTCGGCCAGCCGGGAGATCGGCACGCAAACATCCGTCGCCACCGCCTGCGCACCGGGGCGAAGCCCGCGCACGGCCCAGTAGGCGTCATGCCGCGCCTGCCACAGCCGGGTGCGGTCCTCCGGGCGTGTCGCCCATTCGAATCCACCGCCACCGCATTCCTTCGCGATCTCACCGAACATTGCTGACTGCTCGGCCACGTCGGCTTCGGTGCCGTGGAATTCCAGCAGCAGCAGCGGCGTCTCAGGCAAGGTTAGCTTTGAATACGCGTTGCAGGCCTTCACCTGCGCGGCGTTCAACAGTTCGATACGCGCCACAGGAATTCCGGTCTGGATCGCGAGAATGGTGGCGTCGCACGCGCCCTTGACCGTCTCGAACGAGCAGGCACCGGCGGCGATACTTTGGGGAATGCCGCGCAGCTTGAGTGTAATCTCGGAAATGATGCCGAGCGTGCCCTCCGCACCGATAAACAGGTGAGTGAGATCGTAGCCCGCCGAAGATTTCTTGGCGCGCGTGCCGGTGGTGATGATCTCGCCGTCGGCACGCACGATCTTCAGTGCCAGAATATTGTCCTTCATGGTGCCGTAGCGCACGGCGTTGGTGCCCGACGCGCGGGTCGATGCCATACCGCCGATCGATGCGTCGGCACCGGGATCGATCGGGAAAAACAGACCCTGATCGCGCAGATGTTCGTTGAGCGCCTTGCGCGTCACACCCGGCTCGATCACGCAATCGAGATCGTCAGCATGCACCGCAAGAATGCGATTCATCTCCCGCAGATCGATGCAGACGCCGCCGGCCGGCGCGTTGACCTGCCCTTCCAGCGAGGTGCCGGTGCCGAACGGGATCACCGGAACTCGGTGCTTCGCGCAGATCCGCACCACATCCTGGATGTCTTCCGTGGTCCGCGCCATCACCACCGCATCCGGCGGCTGCATCGGCAACCAGGTGGTGGTATGGGCATGCTGCTCGCGCACCGCCTGCGACGTGATCAGATTATTGCCGAACCGCGCGGCAAGCGCTTCGATGGCGCCGGAGAGCGCGGATGCTGCGGGACGTGTCAGGGCTGCGTTGGAAAAGGCCACGGTCGCTCGTTTCTTCTTTTGATCCGGATATGGCGCGGACCGTGGCAAAGGATATATAGCGGGTCAAGAGAGAGGGCCGACGCCAACCGGGAATTGAGATGACATCAAGCACGCCTCAGAAAAACAATGCGCCGCAACATATCGCTGCGCCGTTCCTGACCACGGTGATGCAGATCGAGCCGCAATGGATCGACTACAACGGCCATCTCAACATGGCTTACTACAATGTGCTGTTCGACCGCGGCATCGATCAGATGTGGCTCGAACTCGGAATCGGCCCCGACTACATGAAGACACGTCACGGATCGACTTTCACCGCCGAAGCGCATGTACGATACCTGCGCGAGGTGCATCTGGGCGATCCGGTGCAGGTGTCGGTTTATCTGATCGAAGCGGACGACAAGCGCATCCACACCTTCGAGGAGCTACGCCACGCGACTGAAGGCTGGCTCTCGGCAACGTCCGAAAACATGACGCTTCATGTGGACATCAACGCACGCAAAACCGCGCCATTTCCTGCTGACATCGCTGCGCGCATCCGCCACGTCGTCACGGCGCATGGCACTGTCGCACGGCCCGATGGCATTGGCCGGCGCATCACCATGCCGGCCAAATGACGCCACCGCGCCGCTGTCTGTCGTCACATCACGGACCGCTGCTGCGGCGGGCAAGGCCCACCACCGCCGAGATCACGAACAGGATCAGGGCAACGAAGAAAACAATCTTGGCAAGCTCGATCGACGCGCCCGCGATGCCGCCAAAGCCCAAAAGAGCCGCGACCAGCGCGATAATCAGAAATGTAACCACCCAACTCATCATGACACGCTCCTGCGTTTCGTTCGGGGAGCGGCGAGCGCTCCTGCTGCAAAACCAATCCGCCAGACGCGCCCGGGTTCCAGCCCGGTGCCATTGCTTGGAAGGTCAAAAAATCCAGCCGAAATGGAACAAAAATGGGCGGGACAGCCTCCGCGCCGGCCTGTTTGCGGGGAAATCAACGGTGTCAGGCGAGCCCAATCATGCCTATATGTCCCCGTACCCTGATATGAAGCCTCCCCTTTCGGGCGTCGCGATGCCATCGTGACGGCAAAGACGAATCGCATGACCGAACCGAACAAGCTGCCGCCGTCAGACCTGTCCCGCGACGTGCCGAGCCACCAGCCTGCCGCTGGCGGAATCGCTGCGCGGGCGCGCGCGTCGGCTGCACCGCAATATCTGAGCGCGCTCAATCCCGAGCAGCGGGAGGCCGTGGAAACGCTCGACGGGCCAGTCCTCGTTCTGGCCGGTGCGGGCACCGGCAAAACGCGGGTCCTGACGTCGCGTATTGCGCATATTCTCTCGACCGGCCGCGCACGGCCGCACGAAATCCTCTCCGTCACCTTCACAAACAAGGCGGCGCGCGAGATGAAGCACCGCCTCGGCCAGATGCTCGGCCAGGCGGTGGAGGGCATGCCGTGGCTCGGAACATTCCATTCCATCGGCGGACGCATCCTGCGCTATCACGCCGAACTGGTGCAGTTGAAATCCAATTTCACCGTGCTCGATGTCGACGACCAGATCCGTCTGCTGAAGCAGTTGCTGCAAGCCGAGAACATCGACGACAAGCGCTGGCCCGCACGCATGCTGGCCGGACTGATCGACGGCTGGAAAAACCGCGGGCTGACGCCATCGCAGGTGCCGGCGGGTGAAGCCGCCGTGTTCGGCAACGGCAAGGGCGGCAAGCTCTACGCGAGCTATCAGGAGCGGCTGAAGATTCTCAATGCAGCGGACTTCGGCGATCTGCTGCTGGAGAACATCCGCCTGTTCCGCGAGCACCCCGACGTGCTGCGGCAGTATCAGCAGCGCTTCAAGTACATCCTGGTGGACGAATATCAGGACACCAACGTCGCGCAGTATCTCTGGCTGCGGCTGCTGGCGCAGGCGCCGTCCTCCTTCACCTCGCCCCGTTCTTCACGGGGAGAGGCCGATGCGCATAGCGCATCGGGTGAGGGGCTAATTTCCAGTTCATCGCATGAAGATGCCCCTCACCCCACCCCTCTCCCCGCAAGCGGGGAGAGGGAGAAGGTGCAGAGCATCCCCGTGATCGCCGCACCGAAGAACATCTGCTGTGTCGGCGACGACGATCAGTCGATCTATGGCTGGCGCGGCGCGGAGGTCGACAACATTCTGCGCTTCGAACACGACTTCCCTGGCGCGAAGGTCATTCGCCTCGAGCGCAACTACCGCTCGACCGGTCACATCCTCGCGGCCGCTTCGCACCTGATCGCGTACAACGAAGGCCGCCTCGGGAAAACGCTCCGCACCGAGGATGAGGACGGCGAGAAGGTCACTGTTACCGGCGCATGGGATTCGGAAGAAGAAGCCCGCGGCATCGGCGAGGAGATCGAGCAGCTTCAGCGCGCTGGCCAGAAGCTGAATGAAATTGCGATTCTCGTGCGCGCCTCGTTTCAGATGCGTGAGTTTGAAGACCGTTTCGTCACGCTTGGCCTGCCCTATCGCGTGATCGGCGGCCCGCGCTTCTACGAGCGCGCCGAAATCCGCGATGCGCTGGCCTATTTGCGCGTGATCAATTCGCCCGCCGACGATCTCGCCTTCGAGCGCATCGTCAACGTGCCGAAACGCGGCCTCGGCGACGCCACCGTGCAGATGCTGCACGATGTCGCCCGCAGACGCCGCATCCCGCTGACGGAAGCTGCCCGCGCGGTGATCGAGACCGACGAGCTGAAGCCGAAGGCGCGCGGCAGCCTGCGCGACGTCATGACCAATTTCGACCGCTGGCGCGCGCAACGCGACATCGTCCCGCACACGCAGCTTGCCGAGATTGTCCTGGATGAATCCGGCTACACCGAGATGTGGCAGAAGGACCGGTCCGCCGACGCCGCGGGCCGCCTCGACAACCTGAAAGAACTCGTGCGCTCGATGGAAGAGTTCGAGAACCTGCAAGGTTTCCTCGAACACATCTCGCTGGTAATGGACCGCGAGGGCGGCGCCGACGACGACGCCGTGTCCCTGATGACACTGCACTCGGCCAAGGGACTGGAGTTCGACAACGTGTTCCTCCCGGGCTGGGAAGAGGGCCTGTTTCCGAGCCAGCGCACGCTCGACGAGCAGGGCCGCGCGGGCCTCGAAGAAGAACGCCGCCTCGCCCATGTCGGCATTACGCGCGCACGCAAGCGCGCCATGCTCTACTTTGCCACCAACCGGCGCATCCATGGCTCATGGACCACCACCATTCCATCGCGCTTCCTCGATGAACTCCCGACGGCCAATGTCGAGATCACCGAAAGCAAGGGCGGCTCTGGATGGGGCGGCGCTGGCGGTTACGGCGCATCGCGCTTCGACAACGTGGAATCGTTCGGCTCGACTTACACGACGCCTGGCTGGCAACGCGCACAGGCCAATCGCGCCCGCAGCGGCGGCAAGGGATTTGATGAGACCGGAGCACGCTACGACTCCGGTTCGCGCGGCAGCTTCAGCCGCAAGGCGACCGTGATCGAAGGCGAACTGATCGCCAAGTCCACCGGCACCAATTCCGAATTCTCGCTCGGCGACCGCGTGTTCCACCAGAAGTTCGGCTACGGCAATGTCGCTAGGGTGGACGGCAACAAGCTCACCATTGCCTTTGAAAAGGCCGGTGAGAAGAAGGTCGTCGACAGTTTCGTGACAAAGGCATAGCCGTTGCGCCCACGGCGCATGACAAATTTTAATTCGTCGCAATAGAATTTTGATACGCGTAGCTGCCCCCCGATAGTTATAATGCATTGCGCAGGCGCGTGCGCGCGCCTATGTCATGCTCCCGCCTCGACAGATTGCCCCCATGTCTCCCATCATCTCCGTTGCCAACGTCTCGAAAACCTATGCGTCCGGATTCACCGCGCTGAAGAATATCAATCTCGATATTCGCCGCGGCGAGATCTTCGCGCTGCTCGGCCCGAACGGCGCCGGCAAGACCACGCTCATCAGCGTGATCTGCGGTCTCGCGGTCCAGACCGCAGGCACGGTGACGGTCGATGGGCACGATATCGTCAAGGATTACCGCGCCGCCCGCTCGCTGATCGGACTGGTGCCGCAGGAGCTACATACCGACGCATGGGAATCGCCGTGGTCGACCGCCTCGTTCAGCCGCGGCCTGTTCGGCAAGCCGAGCAACCCCGCACATATCGAGAAAGTGCTCAAGGAGCTCTCGCTCTGGGACAAGCGAAAGAGCCAGATCATCACGCTCTCCGGCGGTATGAAACGCCGCGTGATGATTGCCAAGGCGCTGGCACATGAGCCGCAGATCCTGTTTCTCGACGAGCCGACGGCTGGCGTCGATGTCGAACTGCGCAAGGCGATGTGGGAGGTCGTGCGCGGACTGCGCGACGCCGGCGTCACCATCATTCTCACCACGCACTACATCGAGGAAGCCGAGGAGATGGCCGACCGCGTCGGCGTCATCAACAAGGGTGAGATCGTGCTGGTCGAGGAGAAGGCCAAGCTGATGCAGAAGCTCGGCAGAAAGCAGCTCAAGCTGCATCTGCAGGAGAAGCTCGCCGCAATCCCTGCCGCCCTCGCCGCGCATGATCTCGAACTGTCACCGGACGGCGATGAACTGATTTACACCTACGACACCAAGGGCGAGCGCACCGGCATCACGGCGCTGTTGAACGACCTCAATGCGTCCGGTGTCCGTTTCAACGATCTCAACACCACCCAAAGCTCGCTCGAAGAAATCTTCGTTAGTCTGGTGCACCAATAATGAACCTGTATGCCATTCGCGCGATCTACAAATTCGAAATGGCGCGCACCTTCCGCACGCTGCTGCAGAGCGTCGTCTCGCCGGTGATCTCGACGTCGCTGTACTTCGTGGTGTTCGGCTCGGCGATCGGTTCGCGCATTACGGAGATCGACGGCGTCAGCTACGGTACTTTCATTGTGCCGGGCCTCATCATGCTGTCGCTGCTGACCCAGAGCATCGCCAATGCGTCGTTCGCGATCTACTTTCCGAAATTCACCGGCACGGTCTACGAATTGCTCTCCGCGCCGGTCTCATCGTTCGAGGCCGTGGTCGGCTATGTCGGCGCCGCGGCGACCAAGTCGATCATCCTCGGGCTCATCATTCTCGCGACCGCAGGCCTGTTCGTGCCGCTGAAGATCGCGCACCCGTTCATGATGCTGACCTTCCTGGTGCTGACGTCGGTGACGTTCAGCCTGTTCGGGTTCATCATCGGCATCTGGGCCGACGGCTTCGAGAAATTGCAGGTGATCCCGTTGCTGGTGATCACGCCGCTGACCTTTCTCGGCGGCAGTTTCTATTCGATCCACATGCTCCCGCCGTTCTGGCAGACCGTGACGCTGTTCAACCCGGTGGTCTATCTGGTCAGCGGTTTCCGCTGGAGCTTCTTCGAGATCGCCGACGTCAGCGTCGCTGTCAGCCTCGTTATGACGCTGGGCTTTCTCGCGCTGTGCATGATCGTGGTGTGGTGGATTTTCCGCACCGGTTATCGGCTCAAGACCTGACCCCAAACGAAATACGCCCCGCAAGCGGGGCGTATAGGAAATCGGTCGTGCGGCCCGCTTAGTTCGGGCGCCAGTTTCCGTTGCTGTCGTAATAGCCGCTCGGGCCTGTGCCCGGAGGCGGAGGCACCGTCGCCGGCTGCACGGCATTGCTCACACCGGTGCCGACCACATTGAGCGTGCCGGCCACCGCGCCGACACCTGCACCGAGCGCGCCGCCGACGAGACCGCCGACCGGTCCGGCCGCGGTCTTTCCCTGATACGTGCCCTGTGCCGCGCCGCTGATGGCACCGTTGATGGGATCCTGCTGCTGAGCGGCAGCAGGCACTGCCAGAAACGCCAGCACCAAAATGGATATGAACGAAGCTGCAATTTTCATGTGAGGAAACCTCCCTGCCCGGCCGACTCCCGGCCCGCCCTGAAGCAAATCAGCAGTGCTGAGGTTGCGTCAGGTTTGGGAGAAACACAATGCGCGACTGTGGTGTCTCTCGAGCATTTCTCATCTCAAATTCGGCCCCAAGGCCCGAAGCCATCGGCACATAAAAATGGCGCATCCATTTCTGAACGCGCCATTTGAAATGATCTTACATCAGGTTAGCGATAACGCCTGTGATGGCGATAGTGGCGGCTGCGATAGTGCCGGCTGCGATAGCTGCGGCGGTTGTCGATGCCGAGCACGCCGTTCACGCCTCCAACGACACCGCCGACGCCCGCCCCGACCGCGCCGCCGACAACACCGCCGACAGGCCCTGCCGCGCGATTGCCCCGGTAAACACCTTCATTTGCGCCGCCTTCCATGCCTCTGAAAACGCCTTGCGCATGCGCCGCAATCGGCAATGCAAGGATCGCCAAAGCCGCTGCGATAAATGTGAAGCGGCGATGCGCCGCGGTAAACATGAACAAAGCCTCAGTCTTCATCGTGAAAGTCTCCATGAGCGGCCGAATTCTGACCAGTCGTGCAACGTCTTAACCGCCGGAAAGTTGCGTCAAGTTTGGCGAAAAGACGCCACAAACGTGCGCCGTTCACGAAACTGTATGGCCGCTTCCATCAACCTTAAGACGAAGACACTGTTAAAAAAGCCGCTTTCCATGCTTTATTGAGAGGGAGGGGTAGAGACGAGGCAACAGTCATGCGTGCGGTATTGATTTCACTTACTGGTTTGATGCTGCTTTCCGGCAGCGCGGCGCAGGCTGCCGTGTCCATTCTCGTCGACAAAGACGCGCAGCAGATGACCGTCTCGGTCAACGGCGTGACGAAGTACACCTGGCCCGTCTCCAGCGGAAATCCCTCGCACGAAACACCCAACGGCAGCTTCAAGACCTTCCGCATGGAGGAAGATCATTATTCGAAGGAATTCGACGAAGCGCCGATGCCGAATGCGATCTTCTTCACCAAGCAGGGCCACGCCATCCACGGCACCGACGCGGTGAGCCGTCTCGGCACCCCGGCGTCACACGGCTGTGTGCGGCTGTCGCGCGCCAATGCGCTGAAGCTCTGGGACCTGGTCAAGGCCGAAGGGCTGCTCACCACCACAGTCACTCTGACGGGATCGTCGCGGGTCGCGCTCGCACGCAATCCGAAGCCGCGCACCAATGTCGCGACCACGCGCGGCGACGTCGATGCGTATGGCCGGCCGTTGCAGATCGCGCCCGGTCAGCAGGAGGCTTACAGCGAAGACCTCAACGCCAACACACGCGCACGCCAGATCACGCCCGACCGCGCCTATCGCGATCCGTCCTATCCGCAGGATCAGGCTTACTACGGCCCCAGTGATGCGGGACCGATGCAGCGCCGCATCTACCAGCAGCGCGGCTATCCGCAGGGTTACGCACAACAGGGCTATTACGAACAGGACGCACGTTACCAGCAGCCGCGATCTCCCAATCCGCGTGGCGGATATTACTACTACGCGGACTGAGTGAGCTATTCGTCGGGATTCCTGAGCCTGCGCCACACTGCGCCAAGTACGTTGGAATAGTCGTCGGTCCAGACCCGCTGGCCTTCGGTGGCTTCCGTCAGCACCCACTTCTCGTCCGACGCGATCTTGCCGACGTCCGCCTCTTCATGCGCCGAGATCACGACATTGGTCGTGAAGATGTATTCGCCGTCACGTCCGGAATCCTCATTGAAGACCCAGCTCTTGAGATCATTTTCCTCGGCAATGCCGACGACAACGCTCGCGAGTTCGAGATGCCGGTTGGAAACATGCATCACCACCGCACCCTGCGGCGCGAGCTTGGCCTTGTAGATCGCCATTGCTTCTTCGGTGGCCAGATGAATCGGAATTGCGTCCGATGAATAGGCATCGACGATGATGAGGTCGTAGGTCCCGTCCTTCTCCTTGGCGAAGGTCAGCCGCGCGTCGCCGATCACCGGCTTCATGTTGGGATCGCACGCGTTCACGTAGTTGAAATATTTTGGATCGCGCGCGGTATCGACCATGGTCTGGTCGATCTCGAAATACTTCCAGTCCTCGCCGGGCTGCGAGTGGCAGGCGAGCGTGCCCGCGCCGAGACCGATCACCGCGACGCGGATCGGACCGCCCTTGCGCTCGCGGATGGCGGCGATGGCGCGGCCCATGCCGCCGTCCTTGTGATAGTAGCTGATCGGTTCCGGCCGGCCCTTCACCGGCGAGCCGTCGTCTTCCAGAAATTTCTCTGCGCCGTGAATCGTCGTGCCGTGCATAAGCACGTGGTACTGGCCGTTCGAGGTCACCACGATCTTGTGGACGCCGAAGAAGCTGCGCACCGTCTCGACGCGTCCGTCATCGGCGGGATAGACCCGGATCAGGATCAACCCCAGCACCACCAGTGCGGTGATTTGCCAGCGGTTGATCTTCCACAGCACCGCAAGCACCACCATGACAAAAGCCACGCCGGCGACCAGCCAGATCCTGTTGGTCTCGAACAACCCGGACGTGCCCCCTTCCCTGAACGACAGTCCGATCAGGGCGAGCGCGGCAACAGCCGCGAGACCCCACAGCGCAAAGCCGCCGCGGGCGATGGATGTCTCCGCGGGGCGGCATAGCGCGGCCAGCGCCAGCAGAATCGGATACTCCGCAATCCACGAGAACGTGTAGGGCGCGATCAGGCCGGCGAACAAACCGCCGACCATGCCGCCGAACGACAATGCAACGTAGAAGCCGGTGAGATACTGAGCCGCCGGACGCGTGCGCGCCAGCTCGCCATGGCAGGCCATGGCGATGATGAAGAAGCAAAGCAGATGGCCGCCGAGTGTCGCCAGCAGGTTCTGCTCGCCGCCGACCACCAGCAGAACCATGACGCCGGCAATCGCGAACGGCTGCAACGACAGCATCAGATCATGCGGCAGCAGCGGACGCGACTGGAACACCAGCACCCAGGTCAGCAGATACAGCGACAACGGCAGCACCCACAGTAGCGGGGCTGCAGCAACGTCGGTGGAGATATGCGCCGTGACCGCGATCAGCAGACCCGACGGAACCGCTGCAAGGAATATCCAGCGCAGCCGCATCGGCCACGTCGGCGCCGGCGCGTCGCCTTCGCTGGCGCTGACCGCGGCGACCGTCATCGGCGGGGAGCGAAGCAGCAGCACGCCGCATGCCGCGATCAGCACGATCAGCAGCGCATAGCCGCCGGTCCAGATCAGGTTCTGGGTCCGCAGCGAGAACATCGGTTCCAGCAGCACGGGATAGGACAGCAGCGCGAGGAAGCTTCCGATGTTCGACGATGCGTAGAGAAAATACGGATCGGGACCGTCAGGATGCCCGGTGCGGACGAACCAGGCCTGCAACATCGGATTGTTGGCGGCGAGCGCGAAAAACGGCAGCCCGATCGAGACCGCGAACAAGCCCAGCAGCCAGAATGCGTAGCCGCTGGCCGGCGGTTCGCCCCACCCGCCCGCGATCGACAGCGGCAATGTGAGCAGCGCGACCGCCAGCAGTACAAGGTGAATAACCACCGGCGCGGTCCGGCTTTTCAGCGTCATCAGGTAATGCGCGTAGGCGTAGCCGCCGAGCAGCAGCGACTGGAAGAACACCATCGCCACCGACCAGACCGCGGGCGATCCGCCGAGCCGGGGCAGCACCATCTTCGTGAACAGCGGCTGCACCGAAAACAGCAGCAGGGCACTGGTGAAGATCGCGGCGGTATAGACCACCAGGACAAGCGTATTCCTCGCGCCGGTGGACTGGCTCGCGGTATCGGACGGCACTGAAATCATGGAAGCTCCGGGACAGTTTCCGGCAAATCACCGGACGCGGCGCGGAGTGGAGCATAGCCTTCACAAGCGGGCAATAACATGCGCGTGACAGAAATCACTCGCACGTGACGCGCCCCGCGATTATGACTGAGCCATGTCGGATTACGATGCACTCATCATCGGTGCAGGCCATAACGGCCTGACCTGCGCGGCCTATCTCGCGATGAATGGCCTGCGCGTGAAGGTGGTGGATCGCCGCAAGGTGGTCGGCGGCGCGGCAGTGACCGAGGAATTCCATCCCGGTTTCCGCAATTCGGTGGCCGCCTACACGGTCAGCCTGCTCAATCCGAAGGTCATTGCGGACCTGCAATTGCATCGCCACGGCCTGCGGATCGTGGAGCGCCGCGCGCAGAACTTTCTGCCCGCGCCGGACGGACGCTATCTGCTGACCGGCGACGGCCGCACACATCAATCGATCGCAAAATTCAGCGAACGGGATGCGTTGCAAATCGACGAGTTCAATCGCGAACTGGAAACCATTGCCGACGTGCTGCGCGCGTTTGTGCTCCGCGCGCCCCCGAATATCGTCGAAGGCTTCGGCCTCCACGCGATCCGCGAAGCTATCAACGCGGCCGGCACCGCCAACATCCTGCGCAGGTTGACGCTGGAGAGCCAGCGCACCCTGCTCGACCTGTTCACCCGCTCTGCGGGGGACATGCTCGATGACCGCTTCGAGAGCGATCTGGTCAAGGCGCTGTTCGGCTTCGACGCTATCGTCGGCAACTATGCCAGCCCCTACGCGGCGGGTTCGGCCTACGTCATGCTGCATCACGCGTTCGGAGAGGTGAACGGCCGGAAGGGGCTGTGGGGCCACGCCATCGGCGGCATGGGGGCGATCACGCAGGCGATGGCTGCGGCCGCGCGCGCCCATGGGGCGCAGATCGAGACCGATGCCGGGGTCCGCGAGGTGATCGTCGAGAACGACCGCGCCATTGGGGTGATCCTGGACAACGGCCAAACGGTCCGCGCAAGCTATATCGTGTCCGGCGTCAATCCGAAGCTGCTGTACACCGGGCTGATCCCGGCGGACGCATTGCCGAAGCCGTTCCTCGACCGAATCACGAACTGGCGCAACGGCTCGGGGACCTTCCGGATGAACGTGGCGCTGTCGGCGCTGCCCTCGTTCAAGGCGCTGCCCGGCCCTGGCGACCATCTCACCGCCGGCATCATCCTCGCGCCGAGCCTCGGCTACATGGACCGCGCCTGGCTCGAGGCCCGCCAACATGGCTGGAGCCGCGAGCCGGTGGTCGAGGTGCTGATCCCCTCCACGCTCGATGACTCGCTGGCCCCGTCCGGCAAGCATGTCGCCAGTCTGTTCTGTCAGCATGTCGCGCCTCAGCTTCCGGGTGGCCGGTCCTGGGACGATCATCGCGACGAGGTTGCCGACCTGATGATCGCCACCGTGGATCGCTACGCTCCGGGATTTGCCCGCAGCGTCATCGAGCGGCAGGTGCTGTCGCCGCTCGATCTCGAACGGGAATTCGGGTTGCTCGGCGGCGACATTTTCCATGGCGCGCTGTCGCTCAACCAGTTGTTCTCGGCCCGCCCGATGCTCGGCCACGCAGACTATCGGGGACCTCTCAAGGGGCTTTATCACTGCGGCTCGGGCGCCCATCCCGGTGGCGGCGTGACCGGTGCACCGGGGCACAACGCCGCCCAGGTGATTCTGAAAGATCATCAAGGATTATTCACTTGAAGTGGCCCGCACGGCTGTTGAAAAGCTGTGGGTAAGCCTGTGGATAACCTGTGGAATTCCGTATGGTTAAAGCTTCACTAACGTGTGGAAAACTCTGGTTAAGAACCTGTGAAGAACCTGGTCCCTGCACGCCCCTAACCTGTGGACAGACTGTGGGGAAATAGGCCAAGCAGTCTGTGATTTCAGCCATTTGGACCCGTCCCTGATGTCATCTCCTTCCTCACCCGCGACGCAGGCCACCTTCGCCATTGGCGATGAGCGCACGGCCAGCCGCATTGTGGATGCCATCACCGAACGTTACCCCAGCCACGACCTCGCCATTGCCGCCTTCGAGGTGCCGGGCGGCCGCTGGGACATCACCATGCATTTCGCCGAAGCCCCGGATGAGGACTTCATCCGGGCGCTGGTGACGGAGACCGCCGGCGACGCGGCGGCCCAGTCGATCATCTTCAGCACGGTCGAGACCAAGGACTGGGTCAAGGCCAGCCTCGCGGATCTGGTGCCGGTGAATGCCGGACGGTTCGTCGTCCACGGCAGCCACGACCGCGAGCGCGTCCCGCCCAACAAGATCGGGATCGAGATCGAAGCCGCGCTCGCATTCGGCACCGGCCATCACGGCACCACCCGCGGCTGCCTGCTGCTGCTCGATCAGGTCCTGAACCGGCGCACCCCGAAGCGCGTGCTCGATCTCGGCTCCGGCACCGGCGTCCTGGCCATTGCGGCCGCCAAGGCGCTTCGGCGGCGCGTGCTGGCCAGCGATATCGATCCCCGCTCGGTGGCCGTGGCGCGGGAAAATGCACAGCTTAACGGCGCCGGGACTTGGGTCGAGGCGATCCATGCCGCCGGATTTCAGTCGCCGCATTTTGCGGCCAACGGTCCGTTCGGACTGGTGCTGGCGAACATTCTCGCCAACCCGCTGCGGCAGCTTGCGCCGTCGCTGGCGGCGCATCTGGCTCCGCAGGCATTCGTTATTCTATCGGGATTGCTGCCGCACCAGGCGAGCAGCGTGGTCGCCGCCTATCGCGGCGCAGGATTGAAGCTGCTCAAGCGAATTCAGATCGAAGGCTGGAGCAGCCTCTTGATGCAACGGCGCTGAAACCTTGCGCTCAATTGTCGGGATTATTCCCGTCTCATCCGGTGGGGCGTGATGTCCGCCTCGGTATAGCCAGCCTCAAATCGCGCCCTGCGGGCTTCACGCTGCAACCGGCTTTCCGTCAGCCGGTCGAGCATCTGAACGATAACCCCGCGTGGCTCCTTGATTGTCACCGCCGGAGTGCTTGCGCGAGCCGGAGCCGAAATCTTCTCAAACATAAAAGCTGGCATGCCCTGTCCCCTCTTCATTGAGTTGGAAAACACACCCCTCCGCATTTCCTGGCGCCGCAGTAACCTCAACAGTTGCAATCGCCAAACCGTTCCCCGTCACCTGTTAATCCCCACAGCCGTCGTTGGAAGCGGGGTTGAGTATGTATAAGCACAAGTCATGCCACCCTTGCGGACGTCGGCAGCCGATTGCCGCCCCCGCCCCGGAATCCTAAGGTCGAGCGATGTTCGAAGCCCAGTTCCAGACATTTGAAGAGCCCGAAGGCGGCGTTGCGCTGACCGCGCGGCTGTCCGCATTTCGCGAGGAATTGCTGCGCCGGCAACTGACGGGATTCGTAATTCCCCGCGCCGACAGCCAGCAAAACGAATATGTGCCGCCCTCCGACGAGCGGCTGGCGTGGCTGACAGGCTTTACCGGCTCGGCGGGACTGGCCGCCGTCCTGACCGGAAAAGCCGCGGTTTTCGTCGACGGGCGCTACATGATCCAGGCGGCCAAGCAGGTCGATGCGACCGCGTGGACCATCGAATCCCTGATCGACCCCCCGCCGGAAACCTGGCTGACCGCGAACCTTTCGCCGGGGGACCGCCTCGGATTTGACCCATGGCTGCACACTTCGGCAGCAGCGGAGCGCCTCGCCAAGGCCTGCGAAAAGGCGGGTGCTGAACTGGTTGCGGTGGACAGCAATCCGGTCGATTCGATCTGGAATGATCGGCCTGCCCCGCCGCTCGGGGCAGTGAAAGTTCATCCCGCACAATTCGCCGGTGAGAGCGAAAGCGACAAGCTCGCGCGTATCCGCAGGGAGATCGCGAAGCTCAACATCGATGCACTGGTGCTGTCGGATTCTCACGCCGTGGCTTGGACCTTCAACATCCGCGGCGCGGATGTTGCGCACACTCCGCTGCCTTTATCCTACGCACTAGTCCCGAAAGACGGCAGGCCGACCATCTTCATCGATCACCGCAAACTGTCGAACAGCGCGCGCGATCATCTGGAGAAGAACGCCACCGTCGAAGAGCCCGATGCCTTGATGCCGAAGCTCGCCGAACTGTCGCGCACCAAGGCCGCCATCGGTCTCGACTCAGCGACCGCTGCCGACGCGCTGAGCCGCATGATCGCGGCGGAAGGCGGCAAGCCGGTGCGGGTGACCGATCCGGTCGCCATGCTGAAGGCCGTGAAGAACGCCGCCGAGATGACGGGCACTCGCGCAGCGCATAAACGCGACGGCGCGGCGCTGGTACGGTTTCTGGCGTGGATCGACAAGGAAGCACCGAGCGGTAAACTCACCGAGATCGACGCCGTCGAAGCCCTGGAAACCTTCCGCCGCGAAACCGGGGTGCTGAAAGACGTGTCTTTCCCGACGATTTCCGGCACCGGCCCGAACGGCGCCATCGTGCATTACCGCGTCACCCGCAAGTCCAATCGCCGCATCGCGCCGGGCGACCTGCTGCTGATCGATTCCGGCGCGCAATATGAGGACGGCACCACCGACGTCACCCGCACCATCGCCATCGGCGAGCCGACAGACGAGATGCGCGACCGGTTCACCCGCGTGCTGCGCGGGCATATCGCCATTTCGCGCGCGGTGTTTCCCGACGGCGTTACCGGAGCGCAGATCGACGCTTTCGCACGGCAGTTTCTGTGGCACGCCGGCATCGACTTCGATCACGGCACCGGTCACGGCGTCGGCAGTTATCTGTCGGTGCACGAAGGCCCGGCCCGCATTTCCAAGCTCGGCACCACGCCACTCAAGCGCGGCATGATCCTGTCCAACGAGCCCGGCTACTACAAGACCGACGCTTTCGGCATCCGCATCGAAAATCTCGAACTGGTGGTCGAGGCCAGGATCGAGGGTGCGGAAAAGCAGATGAACGCGTTCGAGACCCTGACGCTCGCGCCGATCGACCGGCGGCTGATCGACGCCAACCGCATCAGCAAACAGGAGCTGCGCTGGCTCAACGATTATCACGCGCGAGTCCGCCAGGAGATCCGCCCGCTGGTCGACGAGGCGACGAAAGTGTGGCTGGACGCAGCGACCGAACCCATGACACACGAGAGACAGTGAAAGCCGCGCGCTGAATACAACGAACAAGAGTCCGGACAACGTGACCGAACCAAAGATCGCAGCCGTGAAGGCTGCAACGCCCGCCATGTGGAAACTGCTGCTGATGCTGGTGGCGATGAACGGCCTTGCGCCGGTCTCGCTCTACATTCTGGTACCCGCGCTGCCGATCCTCGCGAAGACACTGAACAGCGACGTCTCCGCCGTGCAGCTCAATGTCTCGCTGTTCATGGTCGGGCTGGCGATCTCGCAACTCGTGACCGGGTCATTGTCGGATCGCTTCGGGCGGCGGCCGGTGCTGCTGGCGGGGCTCGGCCTTGCAGTGATTGCGACCGTCATCTGCATGTTCGCGCAGACCCTGCCGCAACTGATTGCCGGACGTTTCCTGCAGGCGCTGGGCGGCGCCACCGGCATGGTGATGAGCCGCGCCATCATCCGCGATCTCTACCCGCGCGAGCGCGTCGGCGGCATGATCAGCCTTGTGATCGCGGTGATGATGATCGCGCAGTTGCTCAGCCCGCTGATCGGCGGTTTGCTGGAAACCAGCTTCGGCTGGCGCGCCATCTTCTATTTCATGGCGGCGACGTCGGTCGCCGTCGCGGCGGGAATTGCGGCTGGTCTGCCGGAAACCCGACCGGCACGCGGACCGGCGGAGGACGGCGGATTCTTCAAGGATGTGCGCGCGCTGTCGGCCAGCCGCGTATTCTTCGGCTATGTGCTGTGTCAAATGCTGGCCTCCGCGATCATCTTCACCTTCGCCGGAGGCGGTCCTTACATCGTCGTCAACCAGATGCACCGCTCCACCGCCGAATACGGACTGTGGTTCGCAACGTCGGGCTTGGCTTACCTGCTCGGCAATCTGGTGTCGGTGCGCCTGTCTCCGCGCCATGGCATCGACCGTATGATCTGGCTCGGAATCGCGCTTCAGATCGGCGGATCGATTATCAATGTCATCTGGGGCGTCACCGGACTCAACCAGATGCCGCTGTGGCTGTTCGGCACGCATATGATCGTGATGTTCGGGAATGCTTTCGCGATGGCCAACGCCTCCGCTGGCGCAATCAGCATTCGTCCGCAGGCCGCAGGCACGGCCGCCGGTACGATGGGCTTCCTGCAAATGGGCTTCGGCTCCCTCTGCTCTCAGCTCGGCGCATTCCTCGGCGGCCAGTTCACAACGCCGCTGCCGCTCAACATCGCGATCCTGATCATTTCGGCATCATGCGCCGTCGTGATCGTTCTGCTGGTGCCGCGCACGCATGTCGCGGTGACAACGGAAAAGATTGTCGAAGCGGAAGCCGAAGAGACGGGGCTGATCTAGGGCAACCACTTCCCTTTAGATCGAGGCTTCGCCACCTCAATGCTGCTACTCCCTCTCCCCGGCGGGGAGAGGGTTGGGGTGAGGGGCTCTGGATCTATCGAGAGATTCTACGCCCTCACCCGACTTCGCTGCTGCGAAGTCGACCTCTCCCCACGGGAGAGGTGGGGTTAACCACCACCCACCAGCGCCAGCCATTCGTCTTCGGTCAGCACCTGGACGCCGAGCTTGTTCGCCTCGGCCAGCTTGGAGCCCGCGCCCGGTCCCGCGACCACATAGTCCGTCTTCTTCGACACCGAGCCGGACGCCTTGGCGCCGAGACGTTCTGCCGTGGCCTTGGCTTCTTCGCGGGTGAATTTCTCCAGCGACCCGGTGAACACCACGATCTTTCCCGCGATCGGGGAGTCGGTCTTCGCCTTCTCCGCAGGCTGGACCTCGATCTCACCGAGCAGATCGTCCACTGCCTTGACGCTGTGCGGCTCCTTGAAGAACTCGACCAGCGCGTTTGCGACAACCGCGCCGACACCTTCGATCCCGTTGAGATCCTGATAGGCCTCGGACTGCGGCCCCTCACCCGCCGCGATCATCGCCGCGCGGAATGCCTCGACCGTGCCGTAGTGCCGGGCCAGCAGCTTGGCGTTGCCCTCGCCGACATGACGAATGCCGAGCGCAAAGATAAAGCGATGCAGCGCGATGGTCCGCCGCGCATCGATGGCCGCAAACAGATTGCGTACCGATGTTGCGCCGAAGCCTTCGCGGTCGGCCAGCTTTTTCTGCGATCGCGCATCGCGTTTTTCGAGCGTAAAAATATCGACCGGCGACATCACCAGACCGTCGGTGAAGAACTCCTCGATCTGCTTGTCGCCAAGCCCATCGATATCGAACGCATTGCGGGCGACGAAGTGCTTCAGCCGCTCCTTCGCCTGCGCGGGACAGGCGAGAGAATTGGTGCAGCGGCGCACCGAGTCAGGCCTGCCGGTCTTGGGATCTTCCTCACGCACCGCATGACTGCCGCAAGCGGGACACACCGTCGGAAACTTGTACGGCTTCGCGGACGCGGGCCGCTTGTCGAGCACGACACTGACGATCTGAGGGATCACGTCGCCCGCGCGTTGCACGATCACCGTGTCCCCGATACGGATATCGACGCCTTCACGGATCGGCTGGCCATCGTTGCCGATGCCCTTGATGTAATCCTCGTTATGCAGCGTCGCGTTCTGCACCACCACGCCCCCAACAGTCACCGGTGCGAGTTTCGCTACCGGCGTCAGCGCCCCGGTGCGCCCGACCTGGATTTCGATATCGTTGAGAACCGTGGTCGCCTGTTCGGCGGCGAACTTGTGTGCGATCGCCCAGCGCGGCGTGCGCGTGATGAAGCCGAGCCGCTCCTGCCAGTCGAGGCGATCGACCTTGTAGACCACACCATCGATGTCATAGCTGAGCTTGGCGCGCTGGGCTTCGATCTTGCGGTAGAATTTCAGGACACCTTCGACACTGTCGCACAGCGTGGTGAGCGGATTGGTGACAAAACCGGCCTTCTCCATCCATTCAATCATCTTGAACTGGGTCTTGGCCGGCATCTCGCTCATCTCGCCCCAGGCATAGGCGAAAAATTTCAGCGGCCGCGACGCGGTAACCGACACGTCTTTCTGGCGCAGCGAGCCCGCAGCCGAATTGCGCGGATTGGCGAATACGGTATCTTCGGCGTCCGCCTGCCGCTTGTTCAGCGCGAGGAAGTCCTTCTTGAGCATATAAACTTCGCCGCGGATTTCGCAGACGGCCGGAATGTTGCGGCCCCTCAGCTTATGCGGGATGTCGGCGATGGTCCGCACGTTGGCTGTGACGTCTTCACCGACCGAGCCGTCGCCGCGTGTCGCGCCGCGTACCAGAACGCCATCCTCGTAACGCAGTGACAGCGACAGCCCGTCGATCTTCGGCTCCGCAACGATGGCCGGAATCTCATCCTCACCAAGCTTCAGAAACCGCCGCACCCGATCAACGAAATCGGTGACATCCTCGTCACTGAACGCATTGCCGAGCGACAGCATCGGCACGCTGTGCGGCACCTTGGCGAAGCGGCCCGTGGGTGCAGCCCCAACTTTCTGCGATGGCGAGTCCCGTGTAACGAGACCGGGAAACCGCGCCTCGATAGCGTCGCTGCGCTTACGCAGTTCGTCATAGGCTGCGTCTGAAATCTTCGGCGCGTCCTCGTTGTAGTAGGCCTCGTTGTGACGTTCGATCTCCAACGCGAGACGTACAAGCTCGACCTTGGCCTGCGTCTCGGTGAGCTTGTCGACGGCGATGGGAGCCTTCTTCGGTTTCACTGCCATGACGCGCCTCACGCGGTCGCGGCTTTGAGCAGCCGGTCTGCCGCCGCGCGCGCCTCGGCGGTAATCTCCGCACCTGCCAGCATGCGCGCGATTTCCTCGCGGCGATGATCCTTGGCCAGTGTCGCCACCCGCGTCGCGACACGCTTGCCCTTGTCGAGCGCATCCTTGGAGATCAAGAGATGCTGATCCGCGCGCGCCGCCACCTGCGGTGCGTGGGTCACGGCCATGACCTGAACCTTCTCGGCCAGCCGCGCCAGCCGCGCGCCGATGGCGTCGGCCACGGCGCCGCCCACACCGGTATCGATTTCGTCGAACACCAGCGTCGGCGCCGAACCGCGATCGGACAGCACCACCTTCAGCGCCAGCAGGAAGCGTGACAGCTCGCCGCCGGACGCGACTTTCATCAGCGGTCCCGGTTTGGTGCCCGGATTGGTCTGCACCCAGAATTCGACGCGGTCGAACCCCTGCGGTCCGGGTGATGCCGGATCAGATTCAATCTGCGTCGAGAATTTCGCGCGGTCGAGCTTGAGGGGCGCGAGTTCGGAATTGACGGCCTTGTTGAGCTTCTCGGCGGCCTTGTTGCGCGCGGCGGAAAGCTTCTGCGCAGCCGCGTCATAAGCCTTGTCGGCGGCGGTGGCCGCCTTTTCCAGAACCTTCAACTGGTCCGCGCCGGCGTCGATCAGCGCGACGTCCGAAGCATAACGCTGCGCCAGCGCCGCCAGCCCGTCGACCGGTGTCGAGTATTTTCGCGCAGCTCCGCGCAATGCAAACAGCCGCTCCTCGATCCGTTCCAGTTCGAGCGGATCGAAGTCCGCGGCGATCAGCGCCGCATTGAGATGCTGGTCGGCTTCTTCCAGCGCATTGATCGCGGCGTCCATCGCCTTCACCGCGGGCTCGATCAGCGCCGGCGCAGTGCCCGCACGACGCTCCAGCCGGCGCACGGCCGCTGCCAGCGACGAGACCGGCGATTGCGGACCGCCGACCGCGGCCTGCGCCTCGCGCAAATCCTCGGCAATTTTCTCGCCCTGCATCATCACGGTGCGGCGTTCTGCCAGCGAGGTCTCCTCGCCTTCCAGCGGATTGAGTTTCTTCAACTCATCCGAGGCGTGGCGCAGATAGTCCGCCTCGCGGGCGGCGCGTTCCATCCCGGCGCGATGCTCGTCCAGCGCCGTTCGGGCGGCGCGGCGCGCATCCCAGAGTGCTTCGACGGCGGTCACGTCCTTCTCGAGGGCCGCGAAGGCATCGAGCAGCCGCCGATGCGTGGCGGTGTCCACCAGCGCGCGCTCGTCATGCTGGCCGTGGATTTCCACCAGTGTGCTGCCGACCGCCTTCAGGGTTTGCACGCTGATCGCCTGATCGTTGAGGAAAGCGCGGGTGCGCCCGTCGGCAAGCTGCACCCGCCGCAGGATCATCTCGCCGGTATCGTCGAGGCCGTTCTCGCGGAGGATAGCGCTGGCGGGATGCTTCTTCGGAACATCGAACACGGCCGTGACCTGGCCCTGCTCGGCCCCGTTGCGGACCAGACTCGCATCGCCGCGCCCGCCAAGCGCCAGCGCGAACGCATCCAGCAGGATGGATTTGCCCGCGCCGGTTTCACCGGTGAGGACAGCCAGACCTTTGAGGAAATCGATATCGAGCCGCTCGATCAGGACGATGTCGCGGATCGAAAGGCGGGCCAGCATGCGGAGTTAGTCCTGCAACGAGAAGATCAGCCGAGGCCAACCTTCTTGAATGCGCGGGTCATCCACGAATCCTTGTTGGCGGCCGGTTCGACACCGCCGGACTTTACAAGATTGTAGGCGTCTTTGTACCAGCGGCTGTCAGGAAAGTTGTGGCCAAGCACGGCGGCGGCGGTCTGCGCCTCGCCGACAATGCCGATCGCCATATAGGCCTCGGTAAGACGCGCCAGCGCTTCTTCGACATGCCGGGTGGTCTGGTACTGAGTCACCACGACCTTGAAGCGGTTGATCGCCGCCGTGTAGTCCTTCTTGTCCATGTAGTAGCGGCCGACGGTCATTTCCTTGCCGGCGAGCTGGTCGCGGGCGGCTTCGATCTTGCGCTTGGCGCTGGTAGCGTATTCCGACGTCGGATACTTGCGGATCACTTCCTCAAGCGCAGCGATGGACTTCTCGGTACGGCCCTGGTCGCGCGAAACGTCCGGAATCTGGTCAAAGTTCGAGGCGGCGATCAGATACTGCGCATAGGCGGCGTCGGGGCTGCCAGGATGCAACGCGACGTAGCGGTTGGCGGAGGAAATGCACTCGTCGTAGTCGCCGTTCTCGTAGGCCGCGTAGGCCGACATCAAAAGAGATTTACGCGCCCATTCCGAATACGGATGCTGGCGGTCGACCTCTTCGAACTTCTTCATCGCCGACTTGCGGTCACCCTTCTTGTTCATCAGGTACAAGCCCTCGTTGTAGAGCTTGTCCGCCGGTTCATCGACGAAGGTTTCTTCCTTGGCGAAATACTTGTCCCACAGGGCGCCGGTGCCGCAGCCGCTGAGCGGCACGGCCAGAACCATCAGGCCGAACGCAAGGCGCGCCTGACGGCCGATACGGCTCATCAGGGACGGGTCGGGACTATTGCGCAGTTCGAGCGTCATACGTTTGGGCCGACCTGAATTTGAATCCGACTTGGTTTGGGTCGCTGACCAGCCTGCTGCCGCCATCGCCGCACAAACAATCCCCAAAGGCTCGTTCAGCGCGCCTATGTAACTGAAAAACGGGCCTTAACCAACCGGATAGGTGGACAATTCGCCGGGATTAAGGCGGATTTCAGCAGTTCAACAATGGCTTGGTTAAACGGTACCCCGGTCAACCGACGAATAGGGAGTTTCGAAACCCGTCAGCGCGCAAACGGCAAACGCTCAGGAGACGTCCGGGCCGTAGGCTACGGCGACCATGCCGCCCGCGACATCGGCGTGGCCTCGCGCGGCGCGGCGTGCAACCGCCGGACGTTCGAGCACCGGCTCGACAGCTTCCACGATCCGCCAGGCATGGCGATCAGCCATCAGCGCGGTGAGCACGGCATGGTTGAGCTTGTGACCGCCACGCACCGAGCGATAGAGGCCGATCAGCGGCAGGCCGGCCAGCGCCAGATCGCCCACCACGTCGAGAACCTTGTGGCGGACGCATTCGTCGGCGTAGCGCAGGCCTTCGGTGTTCAGGACGCGTGTGTCATCGAACACGACGGAATTCTCAAGCGAAGCGCCGAGGGCGTAGCCCGCGCTCCAGAGCTTGTTGACGTCGCCGACGCAGCCGAAGGTCCGGGCGCGGCAGATATCGCGGCGAAAGCTGCCGGCGTCGAGGTCGAAGGCGTAAGCCTGTCGGCCGATTGAAGAATTGGCAAAGTCGATTTCGAGTTCGGCGCGGAACCCGCCGGCATGGGGGCGGAGTTCGCCGAACGATTCGCCCATCTCGATCTGTACGGGCTTCAAAACTTCGATGAACCGGCGAGCTGCGTTCTGCTGAACGATGCCGGCCTGATCAATCGCATCCACGAAGGGCGCGGCGCTGCCGTCCATGATCGGCACTTCAGGCCCATCGACTTCGATGGTGGCGTTATCGACGCCCATGCCGCGCAGCGCGGCCAGAACATGTTCGGCGGTGGAAACGAGCGGACCCTGGTCGTCGCCCAGCACGGTCGCGAAATCAGTGGCGATGACGGAGGCCGCGATGGCGGCTACTTCACGATCAGCGCGGGTGAAGATGAAACCTGAATTGATTTCGGCTGGTCCGATCGTCACACTGACCGGAGATCCAGAATGAACGCCGATGCCCGTCACGGTGACCTGCGACCGGAGCGTTGTCTGCCGACTCGATTTCATTCCCGATTGCCCAAAGTTTTAGTCATCCCAAGTCGCTGTAACCGAACTGGTTTCGCCTGTTGAGCCGGCGGTGCGACCGTGGATCGTCCCCAAGTGCGAGAACCTTAACCTCTGCAACAAAGAGCGCCACTCACGCTTGTTTACAGATTGTTACCCCAAACTCGCCGCAATCACGCCGCCGGTCTGGCCATTTTCCCGATCCCCGGGACGGCTTTCACCCGATCCCGGGCACCCTGTAACGCAAGGATTTTATCAGGAAAAACAAATATTTAATTTACACCCCGGCAACTGCGCGGGCGCCTCATGCAAATGCCCCGGCCTGTGACCGGGGCATTGTCGCATTCAGCGATTGTAACAATTGTCAGTTGGCCTGGCGCCGCAAGAAGGCGGGGATATCCAGATGGTCCTCCCCACCGCCCTGCGGTGCGGCCGGAGCCGGACGTCCGTGCGAATCAAGCCCCTGAGGTGCCGGGCGTCGAGCGTATTCAGATACCGGAGCGCCGGGTCCACCGAACTCGGCAGGAACCGGACGCTGGGGCTTACGTTCGGGCAACGGCGGCATCGATGGCATGGCCGGGCCGGACGCACGGGCGGCGATCGGCGGCTCGGTTTCCTCGTCGCGGCGGCCGAGGCCGACATTGGCCAGACGCTGCAGCAGCGAAGCGCGCTTCTGAGGCGGATGCTCCTCGGCGGTCTCGCCGCGCGCCTGACGGATCTGGTTCTGCGCAGGAACCGGCAACTCCTCAAACTGCGGCATCCGCGGCGCACGGAGCGGCATGCGCTCGGCAGGCTGTGGAATGAACGACGCAGGCGGGGCGGCTTCCTGGAGATTCATCGGCTCGTCGTGATCCGGAAACAGCGAGGGCTTCGGCGGAATCGGACGCACGCTGACGTCGCCATAGGCGGCGGGCTGCATCGGCGCCGGAGCCGGACGCTCCGTCGGCGACACGGCTTCCGCGATGGCAGCAAGCGCCGCGCGGTCGATCTGGTCGGCGGTGGCACGCACCGGCGCAGGTGCGGCAGCGGTCTTCTGCTGCTGCGCGCGCTCGGCCATACGCTGGTTGTCGGCGCGCAGACGCGCCGTCAATTCGGCAAGGCGGCTTTCAGGTGCACCTGAAGTGACCTGCGGCGCCGGAGCGGCGCGGCTGGCAGCGACCGTGTCGATGCCGGTGGCAACCACCGACACGCGGATAACGCCTTCAAGGGTTTCATCGAACGTCGCGCCGACGATGATGTTGGCGTCGTTGTCGACTTCCTCGCGGATGCGGGTGGCAGCTTCGTCGACTTCGAACAGCGTCAGATCCTTGCCGCCGGTGATCGAGATCAGCAGGCCCCGCGCCCCGCGCATCGACGAATCGTCGATCAGCGGGTTGGCGATCGCAGCTTCCGCCGCAGTCAGCGCGCGTTTCTCGCCGGTGGCTTCGCCGGTGCCCATCATCGCCTTGCCCATTTCGCGCATCACGGCGCGGACGTCGGCGAAGTCGAGGTTGATGAGGCCTTCCTTCACCATCAGGTCGGTGATGCAGGCGACGCCCGAATAGAGCACCTGATCGGCCATCGCGAAGGCGTCGGCGAACGTGGTCTTCTCGTTGGCGACGCGGAACAGGTTCTGGTTCGGGATGATCAGCAGCGTATCGACCACCTTCTGAAGCTCGGCGATGCCGGCCTCCGCCGTGCGCATGCGGCGCTGGCCTTCGAAGTGGAACGGCTTGGTGACGACGCCGACGGTGAGTATCCCCATCTCGCGCGCGGTCGCAGCGATCACGGGGCCTGCGCCGGTGCCGGTGCCGCCGCCCATGCCCGCGGTGACGAACACCATGTTCGCGCCCGAGAGGTGATCCTTGATCTCATCGATGACTTCCTGGGCCGCCGCGGCGCCAACGTCCGGCTGCGAACCCGCGCCGAGACCCTGGGTGACCTGGGTGCCCATCTGCACGATGCGTTCGGCCTTCGACATGGTGAGGGCCTGCGCGTCGGTGTTGGCGACGACGAAATCGACCCCCTGCAAACCGGCGGAGATCATGTTGTTGACAGCGTTACCGCCCGCGCCGCCGACGCCGAACACGGTGATGCGTGGCCTCAGCTCGCGAACATCCGGGGGTGTGAGATTGATGGTCATGGTTGCCTCTCGATTATGCGCGCGCGTGGGGGCTTGGGCTGCACGCCAAAGCGGTTGATGAATTGGTCCGATCCGGTGTTGAGATCATCAGAAGCCCTCTCGAAGCCATCTGCCGACCTTTCCGAAGTAGCCGTTAGTCCCTGTCATGAGCTGCCGCGTGTGCCGCGGTTCGACGTGTTCAAGGTGTGCGAATTGCGGATAGACCAGCAGGCCGGTCGGCACCGCGAATGATGCACTCTTGGCCTCGTTGGGCAGCCGGCCGAAGCCGAGCGGACGCCCGATACGCACCTCGCGGCCGAGAATGCGGCTGGCGAGATCCGGAATGCCGGTGAGCTGCGATGCGCCGCCGGTCAATACCACTCGCGCCCGCGGCTCTGCCGCAAAGGGGGAATCCGCGAGCCGGTCCCTGACCATCTCAAAAATCTCCTCGACCCGCTGCTTCACGATGTTTGCAATCGTGGCGCGGGATACAATCTGCGGCGCGTCACCGTCGTGACCACCTACCGTCGGCACACTCATGACTTCGCGCGCGTCAGAACCGCCGGTCAGCACGGTGCCATATAACGTCTTGATTCGCTCGGCATCCGCAATGCACGCACCTAAACCGCGCGCCAAATCCATCGTCACGTGTTGTCCGCCGACGGCAAATCCGCTGGCGTGAACGCACTGACCGGCGGAATAGGTCGCGATCGTCGTGGTGCCCGCACCCATCTCGACGACGGCGGCACCCAGATCGGCTTCATCGTCGGTCAGAACCGCAAGCCCGGACGCGTAAGGCGCGCAAGCCATGGCCTCGACGTTGAGGTGACAACGCTCGACCACCAGCATCAGGTTTTTTGCCGCCGTCGCGTCGGCCGTAATGACGTTCATGTCGATGCCGAAATGGCGTGCGACCATTCCGCTCGGATCGCGGACGCCCTTGACGCCGTCCAGCGAGTAAGTGGCGGGCAGAACGTGAAGCACCGTGCGTCCCCGCGGGGTCGCATGATGCATGCCGGCGCTGATGACGCGGCTCATATCGGCAGGCGTCACCGCGCCGCCACGCAATTCCGAGGAGGCCTCGACCATAGCGCCTTGCAGGCGGCCGGCGGAGACCGACAGCAGCACCGATTCGACGCGGACCTTGGCCATCCGCTCGGCCAGCGCCACGGCCTGACGCACGGCCTGCTCGCATTCATTGAGATCGACCACTGCGCCGGCCTTGACCCCGCGCGACTGGATATGGCTCAGCCCGATCAGTTCGACGGCATGGGTCCGGCCGCGCAGCGCATCGCTCGGCGGGCACGGCTTCAGCCGCGCGATCAGGCAGGCGATCTTGCTGGTGCCGATGTCGAGTGCGGCGACGAGCGCCGTCTTGTTCGGCGGCATCTGCCGGGTCTTCGGGGTTTGAACGCCATCAAGACTGGTCATGCGCTTCCAGCCTTCTTCGGGGTTTTCTTGTCCTTGAGCAGATCATTGCGCGCCTTGGCCGCGTCCTCCGACAGGCGCACGGTCAGCCGATCCGGCAGCCGCATGTCGATGGCGGTGATGTCGCGCGAGAACAGGCCGGTCTCCTTGTCCATCTTGGATAGGGTCGCCAGCGCCTTCTCGACCTCGAATTCCGGCAGGCGAACGTCGACGCCGTCGGCCAGACGCAGATTCCAGCGCCGCTCGCCGACGAACACGATCGCCTTCACCTGCGAGCGCACCTGCGGGTACTGCGCCAGCAGTCCGAGGAAATCCTTGGCGCGGGTTTCCGCACCCTTGCCCACCACCAGCGGCAGCGACACGAAACGCCGCGCCACATAGGGCTCTAGCACCGTTCCGTCGGACGAAATTACCGACACCCGGCCGTTTTCCTGCCACAGCGCGAAGGGCGAGCGCTCGGTGATGTCGATCTGCAAGCGGCCCGGATAAAGCTTCTGCACGGTGGCGTCGGAAATCCACGGGTCGGCCTTCAGCTTGTCGCGCGCGGTCGCGGCATCAAGAAACAGCAGCGACGAGCGGCCGGTGACGCCGCCGACGGCGAGAATCTCGTCCTGCGTAAGCTGTTTGCGGCCGGTGATAGCGACGCTGGTGATTCGGAAGCCGACGGAATTGGCCGCAGCGTTGCGGGCGTCGCTCAGCGCCCCGAGCACTTCGTCGGTGTGACCGCCCTTGACCACGCCCAGCACGGCGGCGCCGATCAGCACCACGGCGGTCGCGAACAGTCCGAAGCCGCGCGGACGCCGGCGCTCCAGCACGGCGATCCATTGCGGCTCTTCGTATCGGGTGACGGGTGCGGTGTTCGCGCGGCGAGCCGCACCCTGCGCGCGGGCGCGCGGACGCTGGGCTGCGGAAGCGCCCCTCGTCTGAGGATTAGATTGGGGCCTCTGCGATCTCACCGATCGAGAGAGGCGTCCTCCACCATCCATTGCACCAACTCGTCAAATGTTACGCCTGCGTGAGCCGCAAGCTCTGGAACAAGTGACGTCTCGGTCATGCCGGGTTGGGTGTTTACCTCGAGGCAGGTCAATCCCCCTGTTCCCTCGATGCGATCGTCGTAACGGAAATCCGCACGGCTTACGCCCCGGCAGCCAAGCGCCACATGCGCCGCCAGCGTTAACCTTCGGACTTCCTGGTAAACAAAAGGTAAAATAGGTGCAGGCAGGATGTGTTTTGATGCGCCCGGAGAGTACTTTGCCTCGTAATCGTAGAATTTGATTAAAGGTACGATCTCGATCACCCCCGTCGGCTCGCCGTTAATGACGGCACAGGTGAGTTCCTTACCCGCGATGTATTTCTCGACCAGAAGCTGGTCGCCATGGGGCCAGTCCTCGCGGAACAGCTCCTGCGGAGGGTGGGCATGGGCCTCGGTGACGATGAAAACCCCGACGCTGGAGCCGTCCGCCACCGGTTTGATGACATAAGGCGGCGCCATGGCGTGCCCCTTGGCCACTTCGGCGCGGGTCAGCGTCAGCCCTTCCGGCACCGGCACCCCCGCTGTCGCCATCACCGTCTTGGCGAGATCCTTCTGCATCGCCAGCGACGACGACAGCACGCCGGAGTGCGAATAGGGAATCCCGAGCGTTTCGAGCACGCCCTGAATGGTGCCGTCCTCGCCGGGCTTGCCGTGCAACATCACCAGCGCCGCATCCGGCTTCAACTGTTCGAGAACGGTCGCGATGTCGCGCTTCACGTCGATGCGCGTGACCTTGTAGCCCTTGCGCTCCAGCGCATCGGCGCAAGCCTTACCAGAGCGCAGCGAGACCTCCCGCTCCGACGACCATCCGCCCATCAGCACTGCGACGTGTTTGAATTGATTCATGATCTCTCCCGATACGCCTACCTACGCTGATTTGAGCCGATGACCAAGCCGCACCAGTTCAGGTATTGTTGCCGTGACACAGGAAACGGAGCCGGCAGCGAGGCTCAACAAGAAGGCTATTTTCATGATCCGAGCCTGGCTCGACCTGTCCGCGATCGGAATTTTTGCCGTCCTTATCGTGCTTTATTTCGGCTTCTCGCTGTTTCTGGCGCTGATCTCTTTTCGCAGCCCTTTGGCCCGGCACGTGCAATCGCTGACCGGCGTGGTCGCGCCATTCTTCGGTTCGGTTGCAATCCTGTTCGCGCTCCTGACCGGCTTCCTCGCCAACGATGTCAGCGAACGCAACCGGCGCGCCCATCGCGCCGTCGAAACGGAAGCCGGTGAAATCCACAACCTTCATACGCTGAGCGTGGCGTCGGTCTCGGACATGCAGTCCATTCGCAGGGCGATCAAAGTGTATGTCACATCGGTCGTCACCGACGAGTGGCCGACGCTCGACAGGGGCCAGACGTCGCCGATCACAGGGGCCGCATACGACGACCTGCTGCACGAAGTAAGCGTCCCATCAATCGGAAAAGCGTCGGGCTCTGCCGTCCAATCCGCAATGCTTGGCTCCGCACTGCGGATCGGCACAACGCGCAACGAGCGCGTGGCCATCTCGTCGGACCACACGAACGACCTGAAATGGCTCGTCGTGATCCTGCTGGCGCTGTTCACGCAGGTGGCGATCGCCCTCGTTCATCTCGAACGCCCGCGCGCATTCGCTGCTTCGATGACCGTGTTTTCAAGCGCGGTGATCGTCACACTGGGAATCATCGCGCTGCAGGAATATCCGTTCAACGGCGCATTCAGGGTCTCGCCGGCGCCTCTGGCGCAGCTTCTGTCGCTGCCCGAAGCGATCACGCCGCGCCCTTTAAACTAGAAAAGCTGAACTAGGGCAGCGCGACGCCGATCCGCTTGATCTCCCAATGCAGATCGATGCCTGAATTCTCCATGACCCGCGCGCGCACGGTTTCGCCCAGCGTCTCGATGTCGTGCCCGGTCGCGTTGCCGGTGTTGATCAGAAAATTGCAGTGCATCTCGGAGACCTGCGCTCCGCCGACGCGGAAGCCGCGCATCCCCGCCGCATCGATCAGTCTCCACGCACTGTGACCCGGCGGATTCTTGAAGGTCGATCCGCCGGTCTTTTCGCGGATCGGCTGCGCGGTTTCCCGGTGGTTCTGCACTTCGGCCATGCGGGTGCGGATCGTCTCGGGATCGGTGACGCGCCCGCGATAAAGCGCGGAAGTGAAAATCACCGACGTGTCGACACCCGAATTGCGATAGACGAATTTCATGTCGGCGTTCGAGAACGTGACCTTCTCGCCCGCGCGCGTGACGCCCCGCGCCTCGACCAGGACGTCCTTGGTCTCGCCACCATTGGCGCCCGCGTTCATGCGCAGCGCGCCGCCGATCGAGCCGGGAATCCCGAAATAGAATTCGAGCCCGCCGATGTTGGCGGCGGCAGCAGTCTCCGCCACGCGTTTGTCCAGCGCGGCGGTGCCGGCGCGAACCATATCGCCCTCGGCCCTCACCTCGCCGAATCCGCGTGGCGACAGGCGAATGACAACACCGCTCACGCCGCCATCGCGTACGATCAGGTTCGAACCGACGCCAACCGTATAAACCGGAATCTCCTGCGGCAGCCTCATAAGGAAGTAAGCGAGATCGTCCTCATCGGCAGGCGTGAACAGAACCTGCGCCGGGCCGCCGACGCGAAACCATGTCAGCGGCGCGAGCGATTCATTCGCCAGCAGACGCCCGCGCAGACCGGGCATCGCGGATTTCAGATCGGCGCTGATGTCGGGAAAGGCCACGCTACTTGCCCAGCGCCTTCAACTCATCCGGCAACGCGTAGGCCCACTGCGTGATGTTGCCCGCACCGAGACAAACCACAAAGTCGCCGGGCCTGGCGACATCGCGCACCACCGACGCAAGCTTGTCCACGCCGGGCAGCGGAATCACTTCACGATGGCCGTGCGCGCGCAGACCTAGCACGAACGCATCGCGATCCACGCCCGGGATCGGGTCTTCACCTGCTGCATAAATATCCGCAACGATGACCGTATCCGCATCGTTGAAGCAGGTGCAGAATTCCTCGAACAGCGACTGCAGGCGCGTGTAGCGGTGCGGCTGCACCACGGCGATCACCTTGCCCTTGGTGGAATCACGCGCAGCCTTGAGCACGGCGGCGATCTCCACCGGATGATGGCCGTAGTCATCAATGATGGTCACGCCGTTCCACTCGCCGGTGCGCGTGAAGCGCCGCTTTACGCCGCCGAAGCCTGCCAGCGCCGTGCGGATCGCATCGTCCGAGATGCCGATCTCGTGCGCGACGGCGATTGCCGCCGTCGCGTTCAGCGCGTTGTGACGGCCCGGCATCGGCAGCACCAGATCGGAAATCTCGTGAGCCGCATCCGTCTTGCGATGACGGAACGCAACCTTGAACTTCGAACCGCCGCTGAACGGCACCAGGTCGACAAGCCGCGCGTCGGATTGCGGGTTCTCGCCATAGGTAATGATGCGGCGGTCTTCGATCTTGCCGACCAGCGCCTGCACCACCGGATGATCGATGCACATCACCGCAAAGCCGTAGAAAGGCACGCCCTCAACGAAAGCCCTGAACGCATCCTGCACGGCCTCGAACGTCTTGAAGTGATCGAGATGCTCGGGATCGACGTTGGTGACGATGGCCACGTCGGCGGGGAGCTTGAGAAATGTGCCGTCGCTCTCGTCGGCTTCCACCACCATCCAGTCACCTGCGCCGAGACGTGCGTTGGTGCCATAGGCATTGATGATGCCGCCATTGATGACGGTGGGGTCCATATTGCCCGCATCGAGCAGGGTCGCGACCATCGAGGTCGTGGTGGTCTTGCCGTGGGTGCCGGCAATGGCGATGCAGCTTTTCAGCCGCATCAGCTCGGCCAGCATTTCGGCGCGGCGCACCACCGGAATGCGCAATCCGCGCGCCGCCATCAATTCAGGATTGTCGCGCTTGATGGCGGTGGAGACCACCATCACGTCCGCGCCGTTCACGTTCTCGGCCTTGTGGCCAATGCTGATCTTGATGCCCTTGTCGCGCAGCCGGGTGACGTTGGCATTCTCGGAAGCGTCCGAGCCCTGCACGGTGTAGCCGAGATTGCACAGCACCTCGGCAATGCCGCTCATGCCGATGCCGCCGATTCCGACGAAGTGAATGGGTCCGATCTCGCGCGGCAGTCTCATCAATATCTTCCAGTCACGGGGGGACGCCGTCTCAGGCATCCATGACGTCCTTCAAACAGACGAAGCTGGCCGGGACAAGCCCGGCCAGCTCGGAAAAATACACGATTCTTTTCAAATAGGCCGGAAAGGCCCGACTTCGTCCGCTATTCGGCGGCAGCGGGGCAAACAGGGGCCGGAACCGGCTTCGCGCGCACCTCAAGCCGATAACTCGCCATCGCCAGCACCATACCAGCCAGCGGCACCAGCGCCGCGATCCATGGCACCGACTCCAGGCCCGGTCCGCGATCGATCACAACACCGCCGAGCCACGCACCGATAGCATTGCCGAGATTGAACGCCGCGATGTTGAAACTCGAGGCCAGCGACTGGCCGGCACCATGCGCCTTGTCCAGTACCCACATCTGAAGCGGCGGAGCCGTCGCGAACGCTGCAACACCAAACAGAGCGGCAAAGGCAACCACTGCAATCTTGTTGTGAACCGCGAATGTCATCAGTGCGAGCACAACCGAGAGTGCGAACAGACTGCCAAATACGGTAGGCATGAGCCGCTTGTCGGCGAACCGTCCACCGAGCAGGTTTCCGATCAGCAATCCGATGCCGACCACCAGCAGGATCGGCGACACGGCAGCATCGGAGAAGCCCGTGACCTTGGTCAGCAGCGGCGCGAGATAGGTGAAGACAGCGAATACGCCGACCCATCCCAGCACCGTTGTGAGCAAGCCAGCGAGCACGGGGCCGCGCTTGAGAACCGCAAGATCTTCCCTGAGATTGAAGGCTTCAGGCGCTTCCTTGCTGGCCGGCACCAGCAGCGCAATGATGGCGAAAGCAACCACACCAACCAGCGTCACGGCCCAGAATGTTGCACGCCAGCCGAAATGCTGACCGAGCCAGGTCCCGAACGGCACACCGAGAATGGTGGCGACGGTCAGGCCCGTGAACATGATCGCGATGGCCGATGCCTTCTTGTCGGACGCCACGAGCGAGGTGGCGACCACCGAGCCGACCCCGAAGAATGTGCCATGCGCGAAGGCCGTGAGCACACGCGCGGCCATCAGGGTCCAGTAGTTCGGCGCAAGGGCGCAGGCCAGATTGCCGATGGTGAAGACCGCCATCAGCACCAGCAGCGCCGTCTTCCGCGGCCAGCGGGCGGTGGCGATGGTCATGATCGGGGCGCCGACAACGACGCCAAGCGCATAACCCGAGATCAGCAGGCCCGCAGCCGGAATGGAGACGCCGAGATCGGCGCCGACCTGGATCAGCAGGCCCATAATGACGAATTCAGTGACGCCGATTCCGAAAGCGCCGGCGGTGAGCGCATAAAGTGCGAGTGGCATGGAGCATCCCTCAGGCGAATCCGGCCGACCGCCGGCAACTTCGGAGAAGTGGACGCAAAGCCATTCGTGAACTAGACTGCCATAAGTAACAATATTTGTGAAACAAAGTCACAATGGCACGTCAGGACGTCAACCGATCCGGCGAAATGGAAGTGTTCGCCCGTGTGGTGGAACTGGGCGGCTTTTCGGCGGCGGCGCGCGCCTTCCGGATGACGCCATCCGCGGTCAGCAAACTGGTGGCGCGGCTGGAAACCCGGCTCGGCGTGCGCCTCATCAACCGGTCGACCCGCAAGCTGCAACTGACCCCGGAAGGCACGGCCTATTACGACCGCAGCATCCGCATTCTCGACGATATCAATACGGCGGAGCGCGAAGCCGCAATCGGCGCAACCCCGCGCGGCCGCGTACGGGTCAATACCAGCGTGCCGTTCGGGCTGCACTGGCTGCTGCCGCTATTGCCCGGATTTCTCAAGTTGCATCCCGGCGTCAATGTCGACGTGGCGCTGACCGATACGGTGGTGGACCTGATGGAAGAGCGCGCGGACATCGCCATCCGCGTGGGACCGCTGCGCGAGTCCCGTCTGCTCGCGCGCAAGCTCGGCGAGAGCCGGATGGTCGTGGTCGCGGCGCCCGCCTATCTCGCGGACCACGGAACGCCGCGCACGCCCGCCGATCTTGCCAAGCACAATATGCTCGGCTTCTGCTTTTCAAAGCAGATGGACGGCTGGCCGTTTCGTGACAGCAGCGGCGGCATCGTCTCCGTGCCGCCTGTCGGTACTGCGCTGGTTTCAGACGGCGAGGCCATGCAACGGCTGACCGTTGCAGGCGCAGGTCTCTCCCGGCTCGCCCGCTTTCATGTCGATGCGGATATCAAGGCGGGCCGCCTTGTGCCAGTGCTTGAAGACTTCAATCCGGGCGATCTCGAACCGATCCATGCGGTGTTCGTCGGCCATGGCGGACAACTGCCGGCGCGGGTGCGGGCCTTTCTGGATTACCTGGTTGAGCACGTGAAGTTGTGACGGAAATTGCGAGGCAGGAATGACCTCTTCGTCATTGCGAGCGGAGCGAAGCAGAACAGAAGGAATGGATTGCTTCGTCGCAAGCGCTCCTCGCAATGACGACTTAGTGGATGCACGCTCTCTCGCGGCAATCTGCAACAATCAGCTCTTGTGCTGACCCGCAGCCTGGATGATCAGGTCGGCGATCTCCTTCGGATGCGAGACCAATGACAGATGACCGGCATCCAGTTCGACCGTGGTCGCGTTCATGCGCTTGGCGAGGAAGCGCTCCAGATCGGGATTGATGGTCTTGTCGTCCTTCGACACCGCATAGAATGACGGCTTGTCGTGCCATGCCGCCTGCGTGGTGCGGCCGGCAAAGATCGACGCCGCGGTGTCGCCCTGCTCCGCGTAAAGCGACTCGGCCTGCTTGTGCGGAACGCCGTTGGCGAAATATTTCAGGAACGAGTCTTCCGACAGACGCGTATAGCCGTCATGGGTCTGAATGCCGGCGCGCACGGGACCCGTCGGGAATTTGCCGGACAGCGCAACGAAGTCCTCTCCGGCATCGGGAGCCCGCGCAGCAACGTAAACCAGCGACGATACTTTCGGATCGTTGCCGACATCGCTGATGACTGTGCCGCCCCATGAATGCGCAACGAGCACGGTCGGACCGTCCTGAAGGGCGAGCACACGGCGTGTCGCCGCATCGGAATCCTCAAGGGAACTAAGAGGGTTCTGGACGGCGGTCACATGCAATCCTGCGGCCTGCAAACGCGGGATCACCTCACCCCAGCTTGAGCCGTCGGCCCAGGCGCCGTGCACCAGCACCACATTCTTCGCCGCCACCGGCGGGTTGGTCTGCGCGACAGCTTCCAATGTGCAGTATGCGCCTGTCGCCACGCTGACAGCCACCGCCATAACGAGTTTCACAAACTTCATGATCTTGCTCCGTGATTATTCAGGGGCGTTGCGCCCCTTCACAAAGCACTTCGATTCAAAATCGCGCAGCGCAACAAACTCACGGGCTTGTGACATGCGGAAAGAACGGGCAGATCGCCCGGCGCCGCATGACTTTTTCGTCATATTGGAGAGTGTCGCCGGAATGACGGGGTGCGGAGCTAAATTCCCGCAATCTTCGCGGCGAGATCGGCGAGCCGTTCCGCGGCATCGAGGCGTCCGACCGAACGCGCGCTGGTCGCCATCGTGGTCAGCCGCGCCGGATCGGCCCCGAGCGTGGAGATTTCCGACGCCAGACGATCCGGCGTGAATTCGTTTTGCGGAATCCGGATCGCGCCGCCTGCTTTCTCCAGCACGCCGGCATTGGCGAATTGATCCTGATCGATTGCGCCGGGGAGCGGCACCAGAATTGACGGACGACCGATCGCTCCAAGTTCGGCGACAGTGCCAGCGCCTGAACGCGAGATCACCAGATGCGTTGCTGCGAGCCGCGCTGGCAGATCGGCGAAGAACGGCGCCAGTTCGGCTTCGATCTTGAGACGATTATAGACCGCGCGTACGCGGCTCATGTCTTCCTCGCGCACCTGCTGTACCAGGCTCAATCTGCGCCACAGCGCCGGGTCAAGTTTCTCAATCGCCGGCGGCACGATGTCCGCCATGATGCGCGCGCCCTGACTGCCGCCGACAACGAGCAGACGCAACGGCCCCGTTGTATCCGGCGAAGCGTAAGGCACCGCAGCGGCAGCGAGGATCGCAGGCCGCATCGGCGTGCCGGTGACCGTCGCTTTTCCGGCCAGCGCCGGATCGCGGTCGAGCACACCAGGCAGCGATGTCGCGATCGCGCTGACCCGCGTCGACAGCAAGCGATTGGCGCGGCCGAGCACGGCGTTGGAATCGTGAATGATCGTCGGGATGCCGAGCAGTTTTGCCGCAATCAAAGGTGGCAGTGTCGGATAGCCGCCGAACCCGATCACGGCTTTCGGCTTCTGCCGCAACAGCAGCGCGAGCGACATCGCGCCGCCGGCCGCGAGCATTGCGCCGGTGCGCGCGAGCGCCCACGGCGTGCGCCCACGGACGGTTTCGCTCGGCACCACATCCATCATGTCGGGGGTGAACATTCCGCCGTAACGCACCGCGCGGGAGTCGGTCATCAGCCGCACGCGTGCGCCGCGCTTCATCAGCGCCACGCCGAGCGCCTCGGCAGGAAACAGGTGTCCGCCGGTTCCGCCCGCCGCCAGCATAATGAGAGGTGTGTCGGGCATAACCGCCTCGTCAGGCGAAGCCGTGCGCGGCGTTGGCAGCGCCGATCGATTCCATCTCGACGCGCGGACGCTGCCGCGTCAGCGCGAGCAACATGCCGACGCCGTAGGCCAGCGAGATCATCGACGAGCCGCCATAGGAAATGAACGGCAGGGTCATGCCCTTGGCCGGCATCAGGTGCAGGTTCACCGCCATGTTGATCGACGCCTGGATACCGAACATGATCGCGAGGCCCGCAGCGGCAAAGCGCGCGAACATATCCTCACTTGCATAGGCCCGCGACAGCGCGCGGATCACGATGAAGGCGAACAGCGCCAGCAGCGCGAGGCACAGGATGATGCCGAATTCCTCGGCCGCCACGGCGAACACGAAGTCGGTGTGGCTGTCCGGCAAGATGCGCTTCACTGTCCCCTCGCCCGGCCCCTGTCCGAACCAGCCGCCATGCGTGAAGGCTTCCATCGCCGTGTCGACCTGGAACGTGTCACCCGATGCAGGGTCCATGAAGCGTTTGATGCGGCCTGCCACGTGCGGCACCATCATGTAGGCGCCGAACAATCCGACCGCGCCCGCGCCCATCAGACCGAACACCCAGATCATCCGCATGCCGGCGATAAAGAACAGCGTGCCCCACACCATCAGGATCAGCATGGTCTGGCCGAAGTCCGGCTCGAGCACCAGCAGCGTGACTGTCATTAGCAGCAAGCCGAGCGCCATCGACGTCGCCGGCATTTCCGGCCGCTTGGCCGATTCGGCGAACAGCCACGCCACGAGAACGACGAAAGCGGGCTTCAGGGATTCCGAGGCCTGAATGTTGATGCCGAGAATGGTGATCCAGCGCTTGGCGCCCTTCACCTCCGGCCCGAACAGCAGCGTCGCCACGACCAGCAGGATGCTGACCGTAAACACAACCAGCGCGGTGCGGCGCACCTGACGCGGCGACAGGAACGACACGCCGAGCATCACGATCAGCGACGGCACCAGAAACAGCACATGCCGGTTGAAGAAGTGAAACGGATCGAGGCCGATGCGCGCCGCCACCGGCGGACTCGCGGCCAGCGACAGGATCACGCCGCCGAGCATGAGCGTGATGAACGCAGCCACCAGCAGCCGGTCCACCGTCCACCACCATTCGCTCAAGGGTGTGCGTTGTTCGCGGGAGATCATGGGCCGTCCGCCATCCTGGTACCAGTGTCCTTTCGAATCCGAAGTTCGCCAGTCCTGCTGCACGTTCCGTAGCGAACTTCGGATTCGGAAGGACACTGAATAAATATGACTTCTCGTGTGGCCTTGGTTCGCCGGTCCGCAAATTGAGCTAGCTGCACAGCGATGCGGACCTGCGAACCGCCACACGAGCGGTTAACGGGGTATTACTCCCGCATCATGGTTTCCGGAGGGTTAAGGATGGGCAAATACGAGAAAAAATCTCGTCAAAGTGCAACGGATAATGGAAGAGGCTCGCTTCAGGGAGGCGTCAGGCCGCCCGGCAGCGCGTTGGCGACTTCGCGGAAACGGTCGCCCCGCTTCTCGAAATTCGGAAACTGGTCGAAAGAGGCGCAGGCCGGGGACAGCAGGATAACCGGCTCTCCGACACCAGACGCTTGCGCATCGCGTGCAGCATGCGGCACCGCTTCCTCAAGGGTCTTGCTGATTTCGTGCGGCACATCGCCAAGCGTCGCCGCGAACTCCTGCGCCGCCTCGCCGATCAGATAGGCCTTGCGGATCCGCGGAAAGAATTCGCGCAAGCTCTCGATGCCGCCGGTCTTCGGCTTGCCGCCGGCAATCCAGAAAATGTCCTTGAACGACGACAATGCACGCGCCGCGGCGTCGGCATTGGTGCCCTTGGAGTCGTTGACGAACAGCACATTGCCCTGGCGCCCGATCTGCTCCATGCGATGCGCAAGGCCCGGAAAGCTGCGCAGTCCCTGCTGCAACATCTCGTGACTGACGCCGAGCGCCAGCACCGCGGCCGACGCACACGCCGCGTTCTGCGCGTTATGCAGTCCGCGCAGCGAACCGATCTCATTGATGCTCGCGATCCGCGACCGGGCTCCGCTATCAACGCGAACAATGGTGTCGCCTTCGAGGCAGATGCCGTCGGCTACCGGATGCTTCACCGACACGCGGACGACATTCCTGCCTGCCTGCGCGACGCGGTCGGCGATCGCCGCGCACCAGTGATCGTCGACACCGACGATCGCGGTCCCGTTCCGCTGCACGCCCGCCACCAGCCGCTCCTTCACTGCGGCGTAATGTTCGATGCTGCCGTGACGGTCGATATGATCTTCGGTGACATTGAGCAGGATGCCAACGCTTGGATCGAGCGACGGCGTGAGATCGATCTGGTATGATGACATCTCGATCACATGAACGCGGCCCTTGGCCGGCGGCTCCAGCGACAGGATCGCGGTGCCGATGTTACCGCCCATCTGGGTGTCGTAACCAGCTTCGCGCATCAGATGCGCGACCAGCGCGGTGGTGGTGGACTTGCCGTTGGTGCCGGTGATGGCGACGAACGGCGCGTCAGGCGCATGGAGCTTGCGTTCGCGACAAAACAATTCGATGTCGCCGATCACTTCGACGCCTGCCTGCTTTGCAGCAAGTACCGTCCAGTGCGGCTGAGGATGGGTCAGAGGCACGCCCGGCGTCAGAACCAGCGCCGCGAAATTCGCCCAGGAGACCGTCCGCAGATCCGCAGTGATGAAACCGGCCCTCGCCGCTTCCGCGAGTTTCGCCGGCGTATCGTCGCTGGCGATCACTTCCGCGCCGCCCGCCTTCAACGCATGACAACTCGCAAGCCCGGACCCTCCGAGGCCGAACACGGCAACCGTCTTGCCCTTGAAGGAAGTGACAGGCGTCACGCGTTCACCGCAGCTTGAGCGTGGAGAGACCGGCCAGCGCCAGCATCACCGAGACGATCCAGAACCGGATCACGATCTGCGGTTCGGTCCAGCCCTTCTGCTCGTAGTGATGATGGATCGGCGCCATACGGAAGAAACGCTTGCCGGTCAGCTTGAACGACGCCACCTGCACGATGACGGACAGCGCCTCGACCACGAACAGCCCGCCGATCACCGCCAGCACGATTTCATGCTTCGTGGCGACCGCGATCGCGCCGAGCATGCCGCCGAGGGCGAGCGATCCTGTATCGCCCATGAAGATCGACGCCGGCGGTGCATTGAACCAGAGGAATCCGAGGCCCGCGCCGAGCACGGCGCCGCAGAGCACGGCGAGTTCGCCGGTTCCGGGGACGTAACGGATTTGCAGATACTCCGCGAACACCGCGTTGCCGACCAGATAGGCGATCATGCCGAAGCTCGCGGCCGCGATCATCACCGGCACGATCGCGAGACCATCGAGACCGTCGGTGAGATTCACCGCGTTGCCGGCGCCGACGATGATGAACATGCCGAACATCACGTAGAACCAGCCAATGTTGAGGAGGAATTCCTTGATGAAGGGAATCGATACAGCCGTGACGGACGCGTCGCGGCCGAACCAGATGATGCAGGTGCAGGCGATCAGCGCGATCAATCCTTCGACCGCGAGACGCGAGCGCCCGGAGAATCCCTTGTCGGTCTGCTTGGAGACTTTCAGGTAGTCGTCGTAGAAACCGACAAAGCCGAAGCCGAGCGTGACCAGCAGCACGATCCAGACATACGCATTGCGCAGGTTGGCCCACAGGAGTGTCGAGACGATCAGTCCCGACAGGATCATCAGCCCCCCCATGGTGGGCGTGCCCTTCTTGGTCACCAGGTGCGTCGGCGGACCGTCTGCACGGATCGGCTGACCCTTGCCCTGCGCCAGACGAAGCTGGTCGATAATCCAGGGCCCGAACATGAACACGAACAGCGCTCCGGTGACCATCGCGCCGCCAGTGCGGAAGGTGATGTAACGGAACACATTGATGCCGGGGATGGTGCCGGCCAATTCAGTGAGCCAATAAAACATTCCAATTGCCTTAGTGGGTGGCGCCGTCGAGCGCGGCCTTTTCGGGAAAACGCTTCTGCAACGCAGTTACAATCAATTTCATACGAGAACCAAGCGAACCCTTGACCATAATCGCGTCGCCGGCGCCGACAGCGGCGACAACCTGCTGTTCGAGAGCAGCGGAATGATCGGCATAGCCGCCCTTCTTGGCGGAAGGAAGGGCCTCCCAGAGATTGAGCATCAGCGGACCACAGCAAAATACGGCATCGATATTATTCGCCTTGATGGCTTCGCTGAGGCCGCGGTGCAGATCGGGGCCGGTCACGCCGAGTTCCAGCATGTCGCCGAGCACCGCAATGCGCCGCCCGCGCGGACCGACACTGGCCTGACCGAGGACGTTGATCGCGGCCTGCATCGAAGCCGGATTGGCGTTGTAGCTTTCATCGATCAGCGTGGCGGTGCCTTCCGTGAGGGTCAGCACCTCGCGCACGCCGCGCCCGGCGGCGGGCTTGAGCTGCGCCAGCGCCAGCGCCGACAGCGCAAGGTCCGCGCCTGCGACGGAGGCCGCGGCCAGCACCGCGAGCGAATTCATCGCCATGTGCCGTCCCGGCATGCCGATCTTGTAAGTGATGTCCTGGCCAAGAATGCTGGCGTGCACCGCCGAGCATGCGGAATGCAGCGAGACGTCGATCAGCCGCGCATCGGCTTTTTCGTCACTGCCGAACGAGACGATACGTTCGATCTTCGCTGCCTGGGCGCTCTTGGTCAGGCGCGCAAATTGCGGATTGTCGCGGTTGAGCACCACCGCTCCGCCCGGCTCGACGCCTAAGAAAATTTCAGCCTTGGCGTCGGCAATCGCCTCGATCCCGGAAAAGAATTCCAGATGCACCGGCTCAACGGTGGTGATGATCGCCACATGCGGGCGCACCATCTTCACCAGCGGCTCGATTTCTCCCGCATGGTTCATGCCGATCTCGAAGATCGCAAACCGGGACGACGCCGGGCAACGCGCCAGCGTCAGCGGCACGCCCCAGTGATTGTTGAAGGACGCAACCGATGCATGGGTCTCGCCCTGCGCGCCAAGCACCGCACGCAACGCTTCCTTGGTCGAGGTCTTGCCGACCGATCCGGTCACCGCGATGACTTTTCCGCCGAGCCTGGCCCGTGCCGCGCGGCCGAGGTCCACCAGCCCGGCGAGCACGTCCTCGACCACCAGCAACCGCGCATCCGCGGCGAACTTGTCCGCATGCGCCTTTGAGACCACCGCAAGACCCGCGCTGTTCTTCAGCGCCGCCTCAACGAAGTCGTGCCCGTCGTGCACGTCGCCCTTGATGGCGAAGTAAGCCTCGCCCGGCGTCAGTGTGCGGCTGTCGATCGAAATGCCGGTGATCGCATCGGGCAATGCGCCGCGCGTCGAGGCCTGCATCGCCTTCGCCATCGCGGTGCTGGTCCACAAGGGCGCACTCATGCAGCATGCTCCGCCAATGCCGCCGCGGCGGCGTCGTGATCGCTGAACGGCAAAACTTTATCTCCAACAATCTGTCCGGTCTCGTGACCCTTGCCCGCGATCAGCAGCGCATCGCCCTGTTGCAGGCCTGCGACGGCGGCGCGGATCGCCTCATTGCGGTCGGCGATATCCTTCGCGCCTTTCGCAGCCGCCACGATGGCGGCCCGGATCGAGGCGGGATTCTCCGATCGGGGATTATCATCGGTAATGATGACAGTATCTGCGTTCTCAGCGGCGATCGCCCCCATCAGCGGACGCTTGCCGGCGTCGCGGTCGCCGCCCGCGCCGAACACCACCACGAGTTTGCGTTTTGTATAGGGGCGCAGCGCTTCGAGCGCTTTCGCCAGCGCATCGGGCTTGTGTGCGTAGTCGACAAATACCGGCGCGCCGTTGCGCTCGCCGACCAGTTCGAGGCGTCCCGGCGCTCCTTGAAGATGCTCAAGCGCCGCGAACACACGCTCCGCATCGCCGCCGGTGGCAATCACAAGTCCAGCCGCAACCAGCGCGTTCTCGATCTGGAATTCTCCGACCAGCGGCAGCCGCACCTGAGTGCGCTTGCCGTCATGCTCCAGCGTCAGCTTCTGCGCAAAGCCATCGACAGCCGCATCGACAAGCCTGATGCCCTCGCCTTTGCGTCCGACCGTGATGATCCGCAGCTTGCGGATGCGCGCGGCATCGATCACCGCCTGCGAATGTTCGTGATCGGCGGCGATGATCGCCGCGCCGCCATCGACGACCAGATCCGTGAACAGTCGCAGCTTCGCTGCGAGATAGTGCTCGACAGTCGGATGATAATCCATGTGGTCACGCGACAGATTGGTGAATCCACCCGCGCTGACGCGCACCCCGTCGAGCCGGTGCTGGTCGAGCCCATGCGACGACGCCTCGAATGCCAGATGGGTCACGCCCTCGCCCGCGATCTCGTCGAGTGACCGATGCAGCGCGATCGGATCGGGCGTGGTCAGCGAGCCGTAGACAGTGTGCTTCGGCGACACGAGGCCAATGGTCCCGATGCTCGCGGCTGCATAACCGAGACGCTGCCAGATCTGCCGGGTGAACACCGCGACCGAAGTCTTGCCGCTGGTGCCGGTGACGGCGGCGATGGTCGCGGGCTGACGCGGATAGAATTTTGCCGCGGCGAGCGCCAGCGCGCGGCGCGGATTCGGCACGGCAATAAATGCAACGCGACCGTCGCCCTCCGGAATACGGTCGCTGACGACAGCGGCAGCGCCGGACGCGATCGCCTGATCGATAAAGCGCGCACCGTCGGTCCTGGTCCCGGCCAGCGCGAAGAAAACATCGCCGGGCTTCACCACGCGGCTGTCCACGGCGATCCCCGCGACCGCAACATCGGCATGCTGCGCGCCGACCACGGCATCCCCGCTGAAAAGATCGCGTAACTTCATCTCACCCCGGATTTGGAATCATAGCGTATTCTAACCGCAGAACCGGCGCCCGCGCTGCGGGATACGCACGTCCACAAAACTCCGTGAGCGGTTACCGGCTTTCCTTCGATGCCGCAAGAATAAGGCGGTCGGACGGCGGTAAATCGAACCGCGGCACCATCCCGAGCAGCGGGGCGATTCGCTCGATGACCTTGCCGCCGGTCGGGACCGTGTTCCAGCCCGAGGTGATGAAGCCGTGGGTTTCGGGCAGCGGCTGCGGCTCGTCCAGCATGATCAGCAGCTGATATTGCGGATTGTCCGCAGGCATGATGGCCGTGAACGAATTCAGCACCTGCTTCTTGGAATAGCGGCCGTTGACGACCTTTTCCGAGGTGCCTGTCTTGCCGCCGACATAATAGCCTTTGACGTCGGCCTTGCGCGCCGTGCCCCGCTCCGCATTCAGCCGCATCATGTAGCGCATGCTGGCGCTGGTTTCCGGCTTCACGACCTGCTTGGCGAGTTGCATCGCATCCTCGCGTGATCGCTTCAGGAATGTCGGCGGGATCAGATAGCCGCCATTGACCAGCGCGTTGATGCCCATCACGGCCTGCAACGGCGCCACGGCCATGCCGTGTCCGAATGCGATGGTGATGGTGTTCAACTCTCCCCAGCGTTTTGGCACCAGCGGCTCTGCGCTTTCGGGCAGTTCGGTGCGAAGCCGCGAGAGCTGTCCGAGCTTGCGCAGGAACGCCTTGTGCGCCTCAACGCCCATCGACAGCGCGACACGCGCCGCGCCGACGTTGGAGGATTCGGTGAAGACCTCCCACATGGGGACAGCACGTCCCAGATTGTGGGTGTCATGAATCTTGAACTTGCCGTAGGTCAGCGGCGCACGCGCATCGTAGAGCGTGTTGACGGTGGCGCGGCCGGAATCCAGCGCCATCGCAAGCGTAAGCGACTTGAACGTCGAGCCCATCTCGAACACGCCGGTGGTCAGGCGGTTGATGCGGGTCGGGTCGTTGGCTTCACGCGGATTGTTAGGATCGTAATCCGGCACCGAGACCATCGCGATGATTTCGCCGGTATTGACGTTCGAAACCAGACCAGCGGCCGCCTTCGCCTTGAACTTGTCCTTGGCCTTGAGCAGTTCATCGCGCAGCGCATGTTCGACGCGCAGATCGACTGCGAGCCGCACGGGCTCCTGTTGCCGGTCCGTGGCGAAGCCGGCCCGATGCAGGTCGGCCAGACCGTTGCTGTCCAGCCACTTCTCGATGCCGGCAATGCCTTGGTTGTCGATGTTCACATGGCCGATCAGATGCGACACCACGGGGCCGCTTGGATACACGCGCTTGTTCTCGCGCAGGAACCCGACGCCGGGGAGACCCAGACGATAGATTTCCTTCTGCTGCGTTGGCGTAATTTCGCGCTTCAGCCAGACAAACCCCTTCTTCGACGAAAGACGATCCCGCACTTCGCCCGCGTCGAGGTCCGGCAGCGTTCCGGTGAGAAGCTCGATCGCCTCGTCCTTATCGATAATGCGGCGGGGCTCGCCGAACAGGGACGGCGTCTTGACGTCGGTGGCGAGGATCATCCCGTTGCGATCAAGGATATCGGGCCGCGCCGTGGCGACGGCGTCCTGCGAGGCCGTGCGCCGCGTGCCGTGACCATCGCCGCCGATCGCGAACATGACGAGGCGGCCGGCAATGATCGCGTAAACCGCCGCGAAAGCGATGATCGCAAGGCCGACGCGCGCACGCGCCTTGGCCGAGCGGTCCACGTTCTTTCCGTAAAGCAGCGTGCGGATCAGCCGTTGCCGCCAGGGTTCCGGAGGCGGTGTGATTTGCTCGGTCACTGCGCGCCCTCCGGTTTGGGTATCGAGCCGGTGAGCGTTTCATCTTCCGACGCGGCCTTGGCAAGCGCTTCCAGATCGACGCTTTCGATCATGGTCCCGATCGGATCGGGATCGCCCGGCCTCACGAAGCTCGGCGGACGCGGCGGCAGGTTCTTCAGCGAGTCATATTGTATGGCTTCGATCGAACGCAGCGACAGGTGACGCGAGGCGAGTTCCTGCAAACGTTTCGGCGATTCCAGTTTGGCCCACTCTGCCTTGAGGGCGGCGATGGAATCGCGCTCCTTGCGGATGTCCGCACGCAGCCGGAGAACGCTTTCGGTCCGCACCGTCGATTCCATCTTGATGCGGTAGACGTAGGCCGCGCCGAAGATCAGTGCGCAGATGACAAAAAGGTGGACAAACCGCATGTCAGCCTCCCCTCATCACGTCGGCAAGCTGCGGCCAGTCGAATGATGCGGTCTCCGATTGCGCAGGCGCATCGGTGCGCGCAGCGGCGCGCAGCTTCGCGGAGCGCGCGCGCGGATTGTCCGCGACTTCCTCATCGTCCGCCACGATCGGGCGCTTGGTGAGGATTTCAAAGCTCGGCAACGCCTGATCGATTTCGGGCAGATGCCGCGAACCGCCGCCGCGCTTGCCGCGCTCGTTAAGGAAATTCTTGACGATGCGGTCTTCGAGCGAATGGAACGACACCACGGCCAGCCTGCCGCCCGGCTTCAGCATCTGCTCCGCCGCCACCAGCGCCGCGTGAAGTTCATCCAGTTCCTCGTTGACGAAGATGCGCAGCGCCTGGAACGTCCGCGTCGCGGGATGAATTTCATTCGGCTTGGAGCGCACCACGCGCGAGACAATGTCGGCCAGCGCGCGTGTCGTTGTAATCGGCGCTTCTTTCCGCGCCGCGACGATGGCGCGCGCAACGGCGCGGGAATGCCGCTCTTCGCCGAAGATATAAATGATATTGGCGAGGTCGGTTTCGGACGCCTTCGCGACCACATCGGCGGCGGTCGGCCCATCCTGGCCCATCCGCATGTCGAGCGGGCCGTTGAGGCGGAACGAGAAGCCGCGCTCGGACTGATCGAGTTGCATCGAGGAGACGCCGACATCCATGACGACGCCATCGACGGCCGTAATGCCCTGCGCCGCGCAGACGTCCGCCAGATTGGAAAAACGATCCTCGACCAGCGTCAGCCGCCCGGCCGAGGAGTCCACGAGATCGAAGCCGCCGGCAATCGCGGTGCGGTCGCGATCGATGCCGATCACGCGGGTGCCGGGAACTTTCAGGATTGCGCGGCTGTAGCCGCCCGCTCCGAACGTTCCGTCCACGTAAATGCCGCCGTCGCGGGGCGCGAGCGCCTCGACCGCTTCGCGGCCGAGAACCGGAACATGACGTACGGGTGCATCGTCGGGCGACATTTCAAACGCCTGCCGGTGAAAGACGGCCGCATGCCGGCCGGAATATCCGGGCCGGTCCGCAAGATCGCGGCCGAACAGCCCCAGATTGGCCCTTTCCGGCATCCAGATCGACCTGAACGCGGAAGCGCTGGCGATGACGCGCCTTAAATTCGAGGTTCCGCATGGGATTTTCTGGCCAGCCATCGAGCTTTTCGCAGGGCTTTTTGCGCATTTAAGGACCACAGCCGCACCGTTCCGGCGCGACTCTCCATCCTTCATTGGCGGCAGTTATCGTTAAGGAATGGTTGACGCGGAGAATTGCCTTTAAAGAAGGTGTCTTCCGCGGCGTCGGCGAGCAACCCGGCCATGCACAATGTTCTGGGGGCAAGAACCGGCCATGGAACCCGCGCCGATTGCACCGGAAATGCATTGCCGTATCACGACGGGTGGAGTGGATTCGACATTCGCGGCCCAGCGGGCGGCGAGTCCGCGAAGCGAATGTCAGAATCGGACCACTAGCCCGCTACCGCCCTTCTCTCGCCCAGTTTCGAGTCCCTGTATGCCGCGAGGATTGTTTGAGTCTGCTGGATTTGGATCGAAGCGTCAGCGTCCCGATGACTTGCCTGGGGGAACCTGCTGACATGCTGAACTTCGTGCCCGATTCATCCGTCGTGTCGACCGTCACGCCATCGCCGAACTTCGGCGACCGCAAGGGCGTGCTGGCGCCGAACATGATCGTGCTGCACTACACCGGGATGGCCGATGCCGCGAGTGCGATCGTGCGGCTGTGTACGACGGGCACCGAAGTCTCCGCACATTATGTCGTGCTCGAGGACGGCAACATCGTCCAGTGCGTGCGCGAGTCCGATCGCGCCTGGCATGCTGGCGCATCGTCGTGGGGCAACGAGACCGATATCAACTCGCTTTCGATCGGCATCGAGATCGTCAATCAGGGCCACGATCTCGGCTACACCGATTTTCCATTGCGGCAGATCGCGGCGGTGATCGCGCTGTGCAAGGGCATCATGATCCGCCGCGATATTCCGAAGCATCGCATCCTCGGACATTCGGATGTCGCGCCGGGCCGCAAGAAAGATCCCGGCGAGAAGTTTCCATGGCGGCTGCTGGCGGATTCCGGCGTCGGCCTCTGGGTCGAACCTGCGCCGATCGTGCGCGGCGTGCAGACCATGCTCGGACAATCCGGCGACGATGTACTCGCCCTGCAAAAGCTGCTGGCGAGCTTCGGTTACGGCGTTCCGCTGAACGGACTCTATGACGCGGCCACCATGGACGTGGTCGCCGCCTTCCAGCGGCACTTCCGTCCGGAGCGGATCGACGGCATCGCCGACACCTCAACATTGACGACGTTGAACGATCTGCTCGCGCTGATGCCGAAAGAAGCGCTCCTCACCTCTTGACCTATTGCGCCGGCGCGCCCATCACTGCGCTGTCAGTCGGCTGGACGGCCGCTCCGGCAGGATCGAAAGGTCGCCGGGGAGGAAAGTCCGGGCTCCATCGACATACGGTGCCGGATAACATCCGGCGGGGGCGACCCCAGGGAAAGTGCCACAGAGAACGAACCGCCTTCACTCCGTGAAGGTAAGGGTGAAAAGGTGCGGTAAGAGCGCACCGCGTTTCTAGCAATAGAGACGGCATGGCAAACCCCACCGGGAGCAAAACCGAATAGGGACGGCACAGTGGAAAGTTCGCTCTCGGGCGATAACTCCGCGGGGCGATGTCAGGCCCGCTGTCCGGGTAGGTTGCTTGAGGCGCAAGGTAACTTGCGTCCCAGAGGAATGGCCGTCACGTCTGCGTGGTGCGAACCATTCAGGCCCTACAGAACCCGGCTTACAGGCCGGCTGATACCGATCGCATGATCCGAAAAAGATCATGCGCAAGAATGAGGGGTTCGGCGGAATACGCCGGACCCCTCGCCATTTGGCGCCCGTTAACTGGCCAGGGACAGGGCGTCGTCACCGGGCGAATTTTTCCAGAGCCAGATTGTCAGCGAGCCCGACCGCCCTCTGATTTTCGTGTCCAGAGGTCCGCTGAGAAAACCTGACGCTGACAACGCATTGTTGGCACCGGCGGCACGGAGCATCTCCGCACTCATCGCAAGCTCGGCCCCCTGCCGCGCGGCGACTTCCATCAAACGGCTCGCGACATTGACGGTGTCGCCGGTCGCCGTGATGTGCTGATAGCTTCTGCCGCCCAATCGGGATGCAACGATCATCCCGAAATGCGCTCCGACCTTGAATCCGAGCCGTGCAGCGATCGGCGGCGGCAGCGACGCAAGCCATTTTTGAGTACCGGTGCAGAGACTGACGCAGCACCGTGCTGCATTGGCAGCATCATCCGGTGCGGGTTCAGGCAATCCGAAAAGGATCATCGCGCCATCCCCCATAAAGCTTGTAATCACGCCGCCGGTCGCGACGACTTCCTTGTCGATCAAGGCGTGGAAAGACTTCAGCAGGTCGCGGATCTCATCCGCGTCCATCGTCTCGCTCAGCGCCGTGAAGCCGGACAGATCGATAAACACGATGGCTGCGTTCTGATGGACCGGCTCCGAAAGAAAATCGGGGTGACGGGTCAGCCAGTCGCGCACGACGGGAGCCTGGAATTGCTGAAGGAGGCTGTTCCTCATTGCGAAATACTGTGCACGCCGCCTTCCCTGCCAGAGCTGCACAGCGCCGAACAGTAAGACCGGCGGAATTGCGGCGGCCATCGGCAGCGCCGCACTCAGCCAGATGCCGCGTGAAAATGCCGTGAAGTTCAATCCCAGCCACGCCAGAAAAACCACCGCGATCATCACCAGCGCGACAACGCTGCGGCGCCACGCCAGCAGGCCGACAAGGATCATGGGCAACCCGACCGCAAAGCCGACATCGGCAAGCCGAACACGCCGGTCTCGGACGATCCCATCGCCCGCCATCAAATGCGTAATGGCAGTTGCAATGACTTCTACGCCCGGCAGCACGGAATCGAAGGGCGTCGGGAACACGTCGCCGCCGCCGGTGACGGTTGCGCCGATCACCACAACCCGGTCGCGGATCGTCTTGCTGTCTATCTGTCCGTTGAGCACGGAAGCGGCGCTGAATGTCGGGATCGTCCCGCGAGGGCCGTAGAAGCTCAGCGGGAGAACGTGGCCGATGTCCGTCGGGATCGACTTGCCCGCAAGCGTCAGGCGATCCGGCTCCACGCCCGGATTTTCCGCAGCCGCCACAGCGGCGACACGCAGCGGCAGCGATGATTCAATGCGGTTGCCACCCCTGAACAGCATGGGAAAGAAACGCGGCGTTCCGCTCTGGTCGGTCGCGACATTGACCACGCCGACCGCGGCGCGATCGGCGAAGCGCTGCAACGGCAACAGGAACCGGTCGGCGCTCGGCACACCTGCAAGCGGCCCGTCGTCACCGGGCGCGATCCACTGCTTGCCCTGCGCGAAGACCGCGGCGGCGGCAATCACGCTCGGGCTTTGAGCGAGCGCCTGCTCGAGGGCCCGATCGCCGCTTTCCGGTCCCGGATCGACAAGAAGCAGATCGATCACGATCACCTTGGGCTTGAAGCGTGCGAGTCCCTCGACGATTCTGGCCAGCGCCGCGCGGGGAAGCGGGTAACCGCCCTGGCTGAGCACGACGTCATCATCGATGGCAACGATCGTCACGAGATCAGGCGGGCTGGTTTTTCCGCGAACGAGCGTGCGGAGATCGGTCATCGTTGCCTCGAAGCGATCGAGAAACCAAGCGTCGCCGCGCAAATGAAGCAGACCAAGCCCGAGTCCCCACAAACCCGCGAGAGCGAGCGCCGCCAAGGTCGGGAGTCGCAGTCGCTTCATCGGCGTTTATTGTCCGAAGCGCGCCATGAGGGCCTGAACACGCGCGGGCGCCCAGCGCTTGACGGTCAGCGGACCGGTGCCGGCCTCCACGTCGACACCATCACCGGCGCCGAGCACCACGGCACGCCCCGACTCCGGCCGCCGCACCGCGACGCGGCCGCGCACGACGAACACGGACGTCTTGCTTCCGTCTGCATCCACCGCCCACTTCGTGCCGCGCACCGCGGCGATAGCTTGCGGTGTCGTGACCTGGAAGCCCGCCTTGCCGAGACTGCCCTTGGGCGCGTCCAGCAGCAACGCCCTGCTGCTCAGACGAGCCGTGTCGGCTTTCCCGTTCCCGTCGCGATCGGCGAGCGAGTACTGAGCACCGCTCTCGACGGTAATGGTCAGACCGCCCTCGCAGCGCAGGACCTGCCGCCCGGCAAATGCCGCCTGATCCAGCACGCAACCCGCGCCGATCGGCTGCGCGGCAACGGAGCTCGCATAAATTGCACTGACGAAGATAGCGCCGGCCAGACAGCGAAGCGCTCTGCTCACCCTGTTCATGACAATGGCTCCTTGCTCCCGATCCGAGATCATCAGGGAGCGGCAATTACAATTTCAAGATTGAAAGCAGCAAGCGGCCTTATTGCGGGAACCTAAGCACGAATCTGTTGCTGCGGAGACAGAAATTGCGCCGTCGGGCATCGCGCTGAATGCAATCACCTGCCCAACATGGCTACGAAACCACATTTTCCGTGTGAAGCGCTTCACATTCGGTGCTGCTCCAGGGGCTCACCCCACGGGTGCCGGATGCATGGCTTGGCCCGTGTTCCGCTTGGGATTTCCTTCCATGACCTGCAAACAGGTTCCAGTTCCCTCAATTTTGAGCCTTCCGCTGACCCTTCACTTTACCGGGGGCCGCTAAGTACGAGGATAGGCCTCGATAGGGGGCTTGCAGGAAGAATTGCATCCGATGGCCATTTCACCGTTGCAACTGCTCCGCCCTCACCGGCTCCCGGAGGGCATCTATGTCGAGATCATCGCCGATCTCTTCAGCGCGACGCCGTCGATTGTCGTCTTCCTGCTGAGCCAGTGCGTGATCGGCGCGGCCATCTTCGCGCAAACGGGCGACCCCTACGTTCTGGCGCTGACGCTGATCGCTATTGTTATTTCAATCGAACGCATCTGGATGATCCGCCGCTATCATCGCGCCGCCACCGGAAGGCCGCTTTCCCGCGACGCAGCCATGATCTGGGAACGCCGGTTCGCGATCCGCAGCATTGCGACCGCAGCGACCGTCAGCGCGATTGGCGTCCGTTGCTTCATGCTCCCCGACCCGACGGTTCATATGCTGATCAGCGGAGTGATCTCCACCTATGCCGCGGGCACAGTGACACGCGTCGCCTATCGCCCGCGGCTGGCGCTGCTCAACGTCCTGATCGTCGCCGTTCCGCCGAGCATCGCCTGCATCCTGAATGGCGGACTGATCTACGTCTGCCTCGGGCTCATCACGCTCATGTTCCTGTTCGGCGCGTTCGACATCGTCAAACATGCCTATGCGACGGCGGTCAGCCAACTGACCCTCAAGCGAAAGTTCGCGGGCCTCGCGCAGCAAGACGCACTGACCGGTCTGGCGAACCGGCTCGGCCTCGACGAAAATCTGGAAACCGTCATCGCCGATGCACAGCGCAACGGCCACGGCCTTGCGGTACACAGCCTCGACCTCGACCGCTTCAAGGCGGCGAACGATCTTTACGGCCATCCCGCAGGCGACGCGATTCTGCGGGAAGTCGCGCGGCGGCTGACCCGCCTGACCCGGGCAAGCGACCTGCTGGTGCGGCTGGGCGGCGACGAGTTCGTGCTGGTGCAGACCGGCGTCGCCGAGCGAGAACAAGCCACCGGACTGGCCTCCCGCATCGTCGAGGACATCGGCAGCTATTACAGCGTCAATGGCTACACCATCGAGATCGGCACCAGCGTCGGCATCGCGCTGCTGACGGACGACGTGCTCGCACCGGACGAATTGCTTGCCCGCGCCGATCAGGCGCTCTATCAGGCCAAACGAACGAGAAGCGGCTACGCCGTTTACACGATGGCGCCGCATCTTGTTCCTTCATTGAACGACGGCGACGATTTTCAGGACCGCGACGCGATCAGCCGCAAAACGGTCAACCTGCGTTAGTCATTCGGCGCCCGGATCAGCCGATGCGCCGCGCCCCTTGCCGGAACAACTCGGCGCTCTCCGGCGCGAACTGCATGGCGGTCAGAAAATCATCGACACGATATCCGGGAAGTCGTTTGCGGATCGCCGCCATTTGAGCACGTGCCTCTTCAAGGCGGCCTGCCAGCGCCAGACAATAAGCGGCTATCGCCAGAATATGCGCGTGGGCATTGGGACGGGCTGCGGCCTTGAGGCCCCACTCCGCAGCCTCATCAAACTGCTTTAGCCTCACAAGCGCCATCGCGCGGGCGCCGAGCATGCCGAACAGTAGCGGATCGAACGGGCTCAGGTGACGCGAATGGTCGGAGAACCGCACGGCAGCCCGCGGATCGCCTCCCTGCGAATGAACGAACGCGAGCGTGTAGTGCCCGAGCGCAAAATTCGGACTGAGGTCGATCGCCTGCTCCAGTTCGACGAGCGACTGATCCTGATGGCCGCGCAGCCACAGGGCCCGGCCCATGGCCCAGTGCGCGCCGGGATCGCGGTCGTCGGCCATCAGGCTTTGACCGGCGGCATCGAAGGCACGCTCGACCTCCGGCTCGCGCCTGGTCCATCCCTGAAAAGCGTTCTGGAAATGGGTGAAGGACAGACCGCCATACGCCCGCGAGAAGGTGGGATCGAGATGCACTGCGGTCTGGAAAAACTGTTGCGCGCGCTCGTTGTCGGCCTTGTTGAATCGATACATGTGCCACAGGCCACGGTGATAGGCCTCCCAGGCATCCAGCGAGCTGGGCGGCTTCAGCATCGCGCGGTTGCGCTCGATCATCTCGATTTCGTTCGCGATGGACGCAACGATCCTGTCGCCGATTTCACCGAGGACGAAGAATGCATCGTCTGACTTCTGATCGAAGACCTCCGCCCACACCACCCGGGCGGAGCGGGTCTCGGCGAGTTCGACGGTCACGGTGAGGCGATCGCCCCGACGTTGCAGCGATCCGCTGACAACATAATCCACATTGAGCATGCGTCCGGCTTCCTCCGGCCCCACATGCCGCTCGCTCAGGGCGAAGACTGTGCCCTGTGCAATGACAAAGAGACTTCGCAGCTTTGCGAGTCTCGTAATGAGGTCATGAGCGAGACCGCCCGCAGGCCCGCCCGGGGCTATCGACGCCTCGGCGGTCCGTTCGACAAAAGGCATGACGGCGATGGAGGCTCGGCGAGGTGACGTGATGACACTCTCGGCAGGCGTGATGATGCTGTCGGTCCCGGTCGGCGCGATGATCGACAGATCAGCCGCATGAACCTGAGGCTTCGGCGATCCGTCCGCATGGGCCCGAGTTGCCCGCCACGCCTCCCGGATCGGCGCGCAATCGAGACCCTCGGCATCGAACAGCCGTGCCGTCGCCGACAGATGATCTTCACCCTCACGAATCCGGCCGTGCCGGGCAAACGCGTTGAGGAGATTTTCGTGAACGCGCAGATCGAACGGCGCGAGCTCCAGCCATTTCTCCAGATATCCGAACACCTCAACGCCAGCTTCGCTTCCGGCGAGCCGTTCAAGCAACGCCGCGTGGCGGCTGCGAAACTGGCGGCGCTGCGCGGTGAGCCAGGTGTTGAAAGCAGGGTTGCGATCGATCTCGAAGCCTTCGAGAAATTCTCCGTGACACAACGACGACAGCGCGCGCAGCCGCTCAGGCGGCAGCGCGTCCAGTCCCTCTTGTGTCGCCTGCGCGATCTCGACCGCGTCGATGAGACAATCCGTCAGGTCGAACGCGACAGTATCTCCATCGGTCACAACGCGCGGCCGATCCGGCTCGTCCACGACACTTCGCAGCTTGCTGAGACACCAGCGAAGCTCACCGCGCGGATCGCTCGGAACGTCCCACAGCAATTCGCAAAGCTGACTTCGCGGCACCGCGTGCGGAGCCAGCGCCAGATAGGCGAGAAGCGCGCGCACCTTGCGCGACGCCGGCAACTTCAGCGCAGCGCCGTTTCGGGAAATCGTCAGGGCGCCAAGCAATTGCACCTGCAGCGACAAATCACCGCGGCCGGCGCGACCCGATTCCACGTGCTTTTCCACGCCGGCTACCACGCTCGTCTCCATGTGCGGCCGCTACGGTACGTCGAGGAAATGGCGAAACTGCCGGATCCGATGCTTGCCCCCCTCTCGGGGCTATCCCAGAACAATCGGAGGAGAACCATGCTGACTTCCGTCGATACCGCTAGCAAGGCACCCATCGACTTTACGGCGGTCAAGGCCCGCCAGCAAGGAGCCTGGTCGTCCGGCGATTACGCCGTTGTCGGCACCACGCTACAGATCGTCGGCGAGCAGTTGTGTGAAGCGCTCGACATACGCGCAGGGCAAACCGTGCTGGATGTCGCAGCCGGCAACGGCAACGTGTCTCTCGCTGCCGCGCGCCGCTGGTGCGATGTCACTTCGACCGACTATGTGGTCGCGCTGCTCGAACGCGCCCGGGAGCGTGCGGCTGCCGACCGGCTCGATCTCACGATCCGTGAAGCCGATGCCGAAGCGCTGCCATTTTCGGATGACAGCTTCGACGTGGTGGTCTCCACCTTTGGGGTGATGTTCACTCCGAACCATGACCTCGCCGCGAGCGAACTGGTTCGCGTCTGCAAGCCGGGCGGCAAAATCGGCCTTGCCAACTGGACGCCCGACGGCTTCATCGGCCAGTTGTTCAAGACCATCGGCAAGCACGTTCCCCCGCCTGCGGGTGTGAAGTCCCCAGCCCTGTGGGGCACGCGGGAGCGAATCCAGGAGATGTTCGAGCCCGACGCCTCATCCATTGTGACCGCGCAGCGGCATTTCACTTTCCGCTATCGCTCGCAGGATCACTGGCTGGACGTCTTCAGGACCTATTACGGGCCGGTGCTCAAGGCATTTGCGGCGCTCGACGCCACGGCGCAATCGGCTCTGGAGCGTGACATCAGAGCCCTCATCACCCAGTTCAACCGCTCCGGCGACCGCGCCTTGGTTGTCCCGAGCGAGTATCTCGAGATCGTCATCAACAAGCGCTGAATGCGGACGGGCTGCGTCTCCATTGCCGCAGCCCGTTTCAGCTAACCGATGTCAGGACAAGCAGATGATCGCCGAACCATTCATTGACGCGTTCGACTATGACGAAACCGGCGACGGCCCGAGCATCGTGTTCGTGCCCGGCTCGTGCAGCACCGGCGCCGCCTGGCGGCCGGTAATCTCCGCGTTGAACGGCCGTTTTCGGTGCATAACCACCAGCCTGCTCGGCTATGGCGGAACCACCGAGCGCCGCACCGCACGTAATCCTTCGATCGCTCATGAGGCCGAACTTATTGAGGCCGTCATCCGGCGAGCGGGCGGCCCTGTCCACCTGGTTGGTCATTCGTTTGGCGGCCTTGCTTCGCTCGCCGTCGCACTGCGCGCCAGGGTGCCGTTGCAAAGCCTGACGATCATGGAAGCCCCGGCGGTCAACATCCTGCGGGAAATTGGCGAGTACCGGCACTACCGCACGTTCCGGGAAATGTCCGATGCCTATTTCGCAGCCTTCCGCGGCGGAGACAAAGAAGCAATTTCATCGATGATCGACTTCTACGGCGGCAGCGGCACCTTCGCGTCATGGCCGTCCCGTGTCCGCGCCTATGCAATGGAGACGACACACGTCAACATTCTCGATTGGGCGAGCGCTTATGCCTTCGAGCTATTCCCGCCGGTGCTTGCCGGTATCGATATTCCCGTCATGGTCGTGCGGGGCGCGGAAAGTCACCCGGCCGTGAAACGCGCCAACGAACTGTTGAGCATCTACATCAAGGGCGCGTCGCTCGTGACAACCGAAGGCGCTGCGCATTTCATGATCCTGACCCATCCCGAAGACACTGCCCGCGTGATCGCCGATCACATCACCCGCGTCGAAAGGCGTTGCGTGTTCGACGGCTGCGCCGCGGGGTGACGAAGCCGGAACTCTCGATTCCGGCTTCGCGTTCTTGTGGGACAAGGCCTTACTCCGCCGCCGACATGCGGTCGAGTTCGAGCACCTGCCGCTCGAACAGCGAGCGGTAGATGCCGCCGGGACGCCTGGCCAGCGATGTGTGCGTCCCTTCTTCAGCGATCCGGCCCCGGTCGAACACGAGGATCCGGTCGAGGCTGCGCACGGTCGACAGACGGTGCGCGATCACGATCGCGGTGCGGCCCTGGATCAGGCGGTCCATCGCCTCCTGAATCAAGGCTTCCGATTCCGAATCGAGGCTTGATGTGGCCTCGTCCAGGATCAGGATCGGCGCGTCCGCAAGGAAGGCCCGCGCCAGCGCCACACGCTGACGTTCGCCGCCCGACAGTTTCACGCCACGCTCGCCCACCAGCGTCTCGTAACGCTTCGGCAGCCGCATGATGAAGTCATGCGCGTTGGCAAGACGCGCCGCGTCCTCGATCTGCGCCATGCTCGCGCCCGGCCGCCCGTAGGCGATATTTTCCGCGAGCGAGCGATGGAACAGGGTCGGCTCCTGCTGCACGATGGCGATCTGGCTGCGCAGCGACTGCTGCGTGGCCTTGGCGACATCCTGACCGTCGATCAGGATGCGGCCGCCAGTTGCGTCGTACAGCCGCTGCACCAGCTTGACGAAGGTCGTCTTGCCGGAGCCGGAGCGGCCGACCAGACCGACGCGCTCGCCGGGCCTGATGCTGACCGCAAGCCGGTCGTAGAGCGGCGTGTCGTGTCCGCGATAGTGGAACGTCACATCGTCGAACACGATGCCGCCGCCGGCGACCTTGATCGGCCTCGCATCGGGCGCATCGGCAATGCCGATCACCTCGTCGTGCATCGCCACCAGCTCCTCCATATCGTTCACCGAACGCTGGAGATGGCTGATGTGCTGCCCGATATCGCCGAGATAGCCGTGAATGACGAAATAGGTCGTCACCACATAGGCCACCTCACCCGGCGTCGCACGGCCCGCGGCCCACAGCAGCAGCACGCCGCCGATCACAGTCACGCTCATCAACACCAGCACGGCATGCTGCGCCGTGCCGACATAGGTGTAGCGCGACCATGTCCGGGTCGCGCGGCGGCGCCACTTGCCGAGCACCCCGCCGAGACGCCCGTGCTCCCGGGCTTCCGCACCGAACGACTTCACCACCGCGTTGCAGGTCAGCGCATCGGCCAGCGTGCCGCCCACCTTTGTGTCGAGCGCGTTGGACAGTTGCGCCGCCGGCGCGATGTAGTTGGTGGTCAGCGCAACCGTCATGCCGACATAGATCACCGTCATGAGCGCGATCACGGCACCCAGCACCGGCCAGTGCCAGCCGACAAGGATGGTCGAGCCGAGCAGCACCACCAGCGACGGGATCAGCGCCATCAGGATGGTGTCGTTCAGCAGATCGAGCGCCCACATGCCGCGCGTGATCTTACGCACGGTCGAGCCGGCAAAGCTGTTGGCGTGCCAGTCGGTCGAGAAGCGCTGGATTCGCACGAAGGCTTTCTGCGCTACATCCGACATGATGCGCAGCGTGAACGGGATGATCGCCTTCAGGCCGACGAAACGGGTGATCATCGCCACAAGACCGAGTGCGACGATGGCACCGAAAGCGATCATCGCCCCGTGACGCGCCGCGGCTGGATCGGTTCGCGCAATTGAGTCCACCAGCTTTCCGGCGAACAGCGGCATGAAGACGTCCGCAGCCGCAGCGGCGATCAGGCCACCGGCAACCACGGAGAGCCGCGCCGGCTGATTGCGCCAGTGGCGGAAGACGAATGGAAGCACCGCGCGTAAGGCGGACTTTTTATTACGAGACAGAGTCATGGCATGTTTCGGCTGCGCTGGCGCAAGCCGACTCCAAATGAGGGACGACGCAGCGGGCAGCGCCGCGCGCAATCGTCACGTGTCAAAGAAACAGGTTGTGGAATCTGGTCAGCGAAGGTTCGCGACAACTCGAACCGGACGACCACGGACAGGCCATCGGAGAACCGATGGCAGCCGGCAACCTTGCGCGGAGGACCGCGGGGTTAACCGATGGGGTATCCGAATGCCGAGGCGCGAATGCGCAGGACTCGCGGGGTCGCGATAAACGCAAACTTCAAATCCATGCGATCCTCCCGCGTTCGAGCAATGCTGACTCAACGTTGCGTGAGCCGCTGATGATGTTTTGGGCAATAATTACGGCAAATTTTGTACCGGCTGATTGAAATTCGGCAATGTCCGCGCGACGACACGTCGCATCTCTTCTCCCTCTCCCCGCACTTGCGGGGAGATGGTTGGGGTGAGGGGCATTTTCAACATGCCCCAAACACAGCCCCTCACCCGCTCACTTCGTTCGCGACCTCTCCCCGTAAACGGGGAGAGGTGAAAAGCAACATCTACGCTCTGACGAAATACGGCGTGCGCAGGCCGGTAAAGGGCCTGAATTCCGCGACGACTTGATATCCAATGCACAAATCAATGTCGCCATGCGCCATCATGCGAAAGCCTTCCGCCATATCGACCAGCAGGATCGCATATGGCACGTGCGCCTTAGCGTCCGGCGTCGCCGCGCGGCGAACGATTGTCGTGGAATAAACCACACCCTTGCCGCTTGCCTTGTGAGTCTGCGGCGACGCGTCTGCGCACGACGGACAGAACGCACGGCGGAAGTACCAGAGATGGCGGCACGCGCCGCATGACTGATAAAGGATCGCGTCAGCTCCGTCGGTCCAGCCTTTGAGTTCTGCTGCTTCGCTCATCGCACCCGCTCCAGAAACATGCTGACATGGGATGACATCACGCCACCATCGCCATGCAACAGCGCCAGCGATGCGTCGCGCACCTGCCGTTGCCCTGCCCTTCCCGTCATCTGCAATTGCGTCTCGACCAGATGCGCCATCGCACCGCCGCAGCCGCAGTGACCGTAACTCAACAGTCCGCCATGGGTATTAAGCGGAAGCGCACCGTTGATGCCGAAATCGCCGCCGCGCGCACGCGCGGCGGACTCGCCGCGCTGCGCGAGGCCAAGCTCCTCGATCAGGATCGCCAGCGTGATGGTGAAGCTGTCATAGATGCCGGCATACCTGATATTGCTCAGAGCGACGCCCGCCTTGTCCTGCGCCCGCTTCAGCGCGACTGCCGCACCGACATCGGACAACGATTTCGCCGCCGTCACGTGCTGATGCAGATGCGCCTGCCCGCAGCCCAATACGCGCACATGATGGTCACTCGTCGGCTCGCGGCTGACGATAAAGGCCGCGCCGCCGTCCGACACCGGACAGCAATCGAGCAGTTTCAGCGGTGAGGATATTTCGCGCGAGGCCATCACATCGGCCACCGTGATCGGATCGTGAAACTGCGCGCCGGGATGCAGCATCGCGTGGTTGCGCATCAAGACCGCGAATTCCGCCATGTCGGCCTGCGTCAGGCCGTAGTCGTGCATGTAACGCGAGGCGAGCAATCCGTAATAGGCCGGGATGGTCGGGCCGAGCGGCACCTCGTAGTCGGGATGGCCGACCTGAGCCAGCGTGCTCATCGCCGAGTCGCGCGCCTGTCCGGTCAGACGGTTCTCGCCCGCGACAACCATAATTGTTTTGGCGACCCCCGCCTCGACCAGTTCATGCGCCAGCATCGCCATTGCCAGACCCGTGGCGCCGCCGACCTGAATGGCGTGGGCATAAGACGGCCGCACACCGAAGTGCTCGGCGAACACGGTCGCCAGCATCAGGTGCGGCATGGTGGTGGAGTACCCGGTCAACAGACCGTCGATATCCGCACGCCTGAGGCCTGCATCCGACAGCGCGTCCTCGGCCGCCTCGGTCATCAGATCGAGCGTCGAGCGGCCTTCATGTTTTCCGAATGCGGTCAGTCCGACGCCGCTGATGAAACTCATTCGCCACTCGTGTCATTGAGATACCGTACCGTGTTTGCCACGGCTGCCGGCGATCTTCAATGCGCGTCCGGCGGCGGTCCCATCACGTTGGGTTTGCGGACAAAGAAGACCAGCGTGCTCAGCACGAGATAGAAGCACGTCAGCATGAAGAAGGCGTCGCCGAAGCTCATCACCACAGCCTGCCGGTGCACGATCTGCGACAGCTGCTTCATCGCCATCAGCGAAGCATTGCCCGCGCCCTGGAATTTCTGCGTCAGCATATTGAGCGTCTCGACCGCCATCGCGTTGCCCCATGTCACGCGATCATGAAGCCGCGAAATATGCAGATCGGTCCGGTGATCGAGCACCGTGTTGATGATCGCAAGACCCACCGCGCCGCCGAGGTTGCGCGTCAGGTTGAAAAGTCCGGAGGCGTTCTTGAGGCGGTCAGGCGGCAGCGTACCCAGCGCGATATTGTTCACCGGGACCATCGCCAGCATCATGCCGACACCGCGGAAGACCTGCGGCCACAGCAATTCGTAGAAATCGTAATCGCGCGTGATCCAGGTCATCTGCCAGGAACCGATGGCAAAGATGATGAGGCCGGCCGCGATCAGATAGCGCAGATCCACCTTGGTCATCAGCTTTCCGACCAGCGGCGCGGTGGCGAACATTGCAATGCCGGAAACGAACATCGTCTCGCCGATCATCAAGGCGCTGTAGCCGCGCACTTCCGCGAGATAACGGGGATAGATGTAGGTGAGCCCGTACAGCCCGATGCCAACGCAGAACGAGAACATGCTGCCAAGCGCAAAATTCCGGTCGGTGAAGGCCCGGATGTCGACAATCGGTTCCTTGACCCTCAGCACGCGCCAGAAGAAGACGACCGCCGAGAACGCGCAGACGATGCCCATCCAGAACACCGAAGGGTCCTGAAACCAGTCGTATTGCGGGCCCTCCTCGAGCACATATTCCAGCGCGCCGAGAAAACCGGCCATCGATGCCAGCCCCCACCAGTCGAATTTCTCGAGCAGCTTGAAGTTCGGCTTGTCGAAATCAACCAGCATCCACACACCAATGGTGATGCCGATGCCGGGAACGATGTTGATAAAGAACAGCCAGTGCCATGACATCACGTCGGTGATGTAACCGCCGACCGTCGGGCCGACCGTCGGCGCCAGCGTCGCCACAAGGCCGATGATCGGCGTCACCATCGGCATCTTGGAACGGGGAAAGATCGTGTAGGCCGACGCGAACACCGTCGGAATCATGCCCGCGCCGAGAAAACCCTGAACCGCGCGCCAGAGGATCATCTGCTCGATGGTCGATGTCAGGCCGCACATGAAGCTCGCCGCGGTGAAACCGGCAGCGGAGATCGCAAAAAGAAGTCGCGTGCCGAGTGCGCGCGACAGAAAACCCGAAAGCGGGATCGCGATCACTTCGGCGATCAAATATGCGGTCTGGACCCAGGAGACTTCGCTGGAGCTTGCCGAAAGGCCAGCCTGAATGTCGGATAGCGATGCCGAGACGATCTGGATGTCCAGAATCGACATGAACATCCCGAACACCATGATGAGGAACGCGATCAGCCGCCGCGTGCTGATCGTCTCAGGAACGGCCGGCGACGCCGGAATGCCGTCCATGGTAGGCGATGCGGTGTTTGACGACATCACGTTGTCCTAAAGGCCCGCGATGCGGGACCTTGTGCTGTTATCGCGCCGCGATCGGATCGACGTGGTCCGGGTTTGGCTTGGTGTTCACCGTCGTGATCACCGACATGCCGGGCCGCAGCAGGTTTTCGCGCGCCACCGAGAACGGCACGCGGATGCGGACTGGCACGCGCTGCACCACCTTGGTGAAATTGCCGGTGGCGTTGTCCGGCGGCAGCAGCGTGAACACCGAGCCCGAGGCCGGCGCGAGGCTGTCGACAACGCCGTTGATGGTGCGACCCGACACCGCATCGACCGTGATCGAAACCGGCTGCCCCGCTTTCAGGCGGCCGAGCTGCGTTTCCTTGTAGTTGGCGTCGATATAAACGTCATCGATCGGTACGATGTTGGCGAGCCGCTGGCCCGGCTGCACATAATCGCCGACGTTGACAATGCGGTTGGAGAAAATTCCGTCAACCGGCGCACGCACCACCGTAAAGGAAAGATCGCGCACCGCCTTCGCGAGCGCCGCGCGCAGTTCCTGCAACTGGCCTTCAGCTTCAGCCTTCTGCGACTTGATGACGTCGACCTGCGTTTCCGCGGCTTCAAGCGTGGCCCGCGCGGCCTGCACCGCGGCAACGGCCTGATCGCGACCGGCCTGCGAAACGTCGAAGGTCGCCTTGGATGCGAAGCCCTTCGTGCTCAGCGATTCCTGACGTTCAAAGTCAGACTGCGCGCGCTTGATCCCGGCCTCGGCCGAAACGAGCTGTGCCCTGGCCTGATCGACCTGGCTCTGCTGGGCTGCGATCTGGCGGCCGATGCGCTCGATGGTGGCTTCCTGCGTCGCGACCTTGGCGCGCGCGCTTTCGACAGCCAGTTGATAGTCGCCGTCATCGATCATAAAGAGGACATTGCCCGCGCCGACGCGCGCGTTATCGCCCACCATCACCTTGGAAATGTGCCCGGCGATCTTCGCGCCCATGGTGGAGTTGTTGGCGCGCACATAGGCGTCGTCGGTGGTCACCATGTAACGGCCGATGACCATGTAGTGGTAGCCGAAATAGATGCCGGCAAGCGCAGCAACCGCGCCGACGCCGACCAGAACCCTTTTGCGGGTTTTGGATTTCGGTTTGGCGGATTGCCCGACGGCATCATCCGATCCATCCGCCACCGGCGCGTCGGGGGCCGGCTGCTCCGCAGGACGTGAACGCTGCTCGATCTCCGCCGCCGGAACGGCGTGCGATGCATCGGTGTCGGATGCATCAGGCTTGGGGTGGACAACCCTTGCGACCTGGTCTCGGGCAGGCACAGCCATCACTATTTCCTTAAATTCTAAACTCAAACACACGCCCGGCGCCGATAGCGGCAACCCGGCCTGCGACAAAATTATCATTGACCGAACGGTTCGGTCAAATGTATTTTAAGGCGATACTTGGATACCGCATTACGGGTTCCCGTATTCTTTCCGGCGGCGCGATCCACAGCGGAACGAAAAAACAGACTAAACAAATGGTTACACAGAGCCACCTGACGGTCGCGTCCGGCGACGAAGACAGCGCGAAGCGCCATCAGATCATGGATGGCGCACGGCGTGTTTTCATGGATCTGGGTTTCGACGGCGCCAGCATGAACGAGATCGCCCGCGCCGCTGGCGTCTCCAAAGGCACGCTCTACGTCTATTTCACCGACAAGAACCGGCTTTTCGAGGCCATCGTCGAACAGGAAAGTCTCGAGCACGGCAAGAAGGCGTTCAACTTCGACCCGGCGCAGGATGCCGAAACCAGCCTGCGCGCATTCGGCCGCGCCTATCTGGAAATCGTGTGCCGCCCGGATGGCGGTTCAGCGGTCAGAACCGTGATGGCCATCGCGGAACGGATGCCGGATGTCGGCAGGCGTTTCTATGATCACGTTATCGCCCACACCATGCGCCTGCTCGGCGATTATCTTGCAGCGCGGGTCAAAGCCGGGGAGCTTGCAATCGACGACTGCTATCTCGCTGGTGCACAGTTCATGATGATGTGCCAGGCGACGCTGTTTCAGCCTTACGTCTTTCAGGTCAAGCCTGCCCCGACAAAAAAGGAAATCGCAACGGTGGTCGACAGCGCCACGCGAGTTTTCCTCGCCGGCTATCGTGCTAAGAACTGAGCAAGGCGGAATCGTTTCAGAGAGCCAGCGAGAATCACCGTGCTGGACATGCGCAACGCTTCGCGCGCGTCTGTTCTAATGAATCAGGTCGCGAAAATTGGAGTCGATACCCGGCATTTGCCGGTGAACTTCCTCAGCAAATGCCGGTGTTTGATGGGCTGTTCAGCAAGTCGTGTGCAGTCGCGCAACACGAGAAAAGCAAAACCGGGTTCCGCTCAGTTCCTTGTTTTTTCTTCGCATTGAGTCGCTACGTTCCCGACATGGAATTGGAAGCGAGAATGAAAATGAAATTTGCATCTGCCATTGCTCTCACTGGAGCCCTTCTCATCTCAGGCCAGGCTGACTCCGCTGATCTGCCTGCCCGGCCATATTACAAAGCAGCACCGATCGCCTATTTGCCTTGGAACAAGTGCTATATCGGTGTCACCGCAGGCTATACGCCCGGAACCGGTGGATCTGATAGTGACCCGCGTATCAGAGCGACAAGCCCCGGTCTGGACACCTCGATTCTCCTCGGCAACGTGCCTACCCGGCTTGCGAGCGATCCGGACGGTGCCGTTGTGGGCGGCACCATCGGCTGCAACCGCCAATACGACCGCGTTGTTGTCGGTGGGGAAGCCGACTTGATGTATTCCAGCCTCCGCGACACCGTGGCTGTAACCCAGGGACCTGGCGTCACAACGACGACCTTCGATCGCAAGCTTGACGCCATTGGCACAGTTCGCGCCCGGTTAGGCTACGCAATCGACAATACCTTGCTCTATGTGACTGGCGGTCTTGCTTACGGCCACGTCCAGTCCACTGCACAAATCTTCTCCGTGCCTGGAGCCTCGGCACTCGCTGGAAGCGAAAATGCATGGAAAGCGGGCTGGACTGCGGGTGGCGGCGTCGAACACATATTCATGCCGAACTGGTCCGTCAAAGCTGAGTATCTCTACTATGATTTGGGCAACTCTGACGTGAACTTGCTCCCCGTCGGCGGCCCTCCTGAGACCGGCGTTATCAGCTATAAAAATACCGGTCACATCATTCGCGCCGGATTGAACTATCACTTCGCCGCATACTAATTTCTAAGACGATCGAATTTTCAAAATCACATCAAAAGCCCGGCTTCGTGCCGGGCTTTTTTACTCGTGGAACCGTTTTCTCATCGGCCAAAAAGTTCGTCGTGCAAAAGTTCCCGATCACACCGCATACCGGTCAGCCGCGAATTTCAGCACGCAACAGCTTGATCGCATCAACCAAACCACCGATTGTTATTTTGGAATTCTGGCGGGCGTTTTTTATGATCGATATTCAACCGGAGCTTTTGTCTCGCGTCATCGCTGATATTTACGAGGGCGCTTACGACCTGAGCAAATGGCCTGATACCGTCGACAGTCTCTGTAATTTGTTTCATGGCTCCAAAGCCTGCCTCGCCAGGATCGGACCGGATCTCCAGCCTAACGACTCTATCAGCACCAGTTTTGATTCGAAGTTCCATCAGATCTATATTGATGAACTGGCTAGCCTTGCAAATCCGCTGCTCGATGCAGTCGGCGTAGTGCCGGTCGGCACCATCTACCATGACCACGATATTGCGGGAGAAGCTCTGAAAAAGAGCAGGTTCTGGAATGAATGGATGGCGCCGCAGGATATGTACGGCGGCATCGCCAGTAAACTGATGATCTCCGGGCCATCATTCTGGATGTTCGACGTGCAGCGCGGACGTCATCAGGATAAATTTGACGCGAACGACGTGGAGTTGCTTCAATACCTCGCACCGCATCTTGTGCGCGCCACGAAGATCAGCCGGCAATTCAAGTCTATGCAACCGCTGGCATCTGCGTTTTCGCATTTGCCGTTCGGCGCGATTGTCGTGGATGCATACATGCGCATCATTGCGTCAAATGTGGCGGCAGAAAAAATCATGGCACGCCCCGGCAGCCTCCTTACGCAAGTCTCAGGACACCTGATATCAAACAATGCCGAAAGCATGTCGGCGCTTCATAGGATGATCGTTGACGCCTGCCGCGCGACGGATGGTGTCATTTCCGGCACCGGCGGGGACCTCATGATCCGCAGCGGAAACGCTTTGAGACCAATAAATCTTTCTATGTCGATCGGCCCGCTGGCCGAGACCAACCTAAATGGCGGGCCTTTTCTTCAGCCTTGCGCCGCCATTTTCGTACGCGAAATCAATCTGGATGTGCAGGCAGGATTCGAGCTGCAGACGCGTAATCTGTTCGGATTTACGGCGCGCGAAGCCAGTCTCGCAGCTTCACTTGCATCGGGACGATCCGTCAGGGAAGCGGCGGAAGATACCGGCGTTGCCTATAGCACGATGCGGACCTATCTGGAGAATGTCTTCCGCAAGACCCAGACCCGGCAACAAAGTCAGCTCGTGGCATTGCTGCGAAGTCTGCAGCCGCCAATTCAAAGCTAGTCAGCGCTCCCTGACGCGGGATTCGTCTTCGATCGACTCTTGGTCTTCCTTCGACAGCGGACCGCGCGCGAACATCCGCTTCACACGCTGCCCGATCGAGCCGGTGACGCCGCCATCGCGCAGCGCATAGCCGCGTGGTGCCGCGCGCGCCGCGATTTCTTCGCCGGACACAGCCGCAGGCTGGCAGATGATGCGTCCGCTGGCGCGGCGCATCAGATCGACGTGAATGTGATCGTAGTGATAGACGTTCGATCCCGGCGCCAGCACGGTGTTGAACTGCTGGCACGCGGCGGCCTGCACATCGCGCAGGAAGCCCTGCTCTTCCGGTAAACCTTTCCAGCCATCCTTGACCGAGATGCGCCGCCCGTCCGCCAGCGTGAACGAGGCGATGTCGAGCGCGTTGCCGAACGCATGCTCCGAAATATGCGCGCGCGAATTGCCGTTCATGCCGCGGCATGAGTAGGCCGAAATCTGCTTGATCTCCGCGACCGGCGAGCCGAACCAGCGCTGCGCCGCAGGCTGAACCGCGTCCGCCAGCCAGCGGTCGAGCGCCGAGACGATCGGGCACGCCAGCGTTGCCGCTGGCTTCACCGCAACAGCGCCGAACCCGTTCACCGGCGAGCCCCGCGAAGGGCCGAGACGCGGCGGCGTGTAAGGCTGGCTCGCGGGAGGATAAGGCTGCGCGGCATAGGGCGCGCGGGTTTGCGGGCGGCTGATGGTCGGCGACGCGGAGTCAGGAGCCCCCGCCAGATCTTCCTCATCCGGCGGCTCTGTTCCCGGCGCATTCAACCGCATCGGCGCACCGGCCTGCTCTGGAAACGACGGCGAACGCGCCGCCGGATACGGCTGCTGCGACGGATAAGATGATGATGGATAGGATGGCGGCTGCGACGACGAATAGGACGGCTGATAGGACGGAGACTGCGGCTGCGATGCAGGCCAGCGCGGCTGATTGCCGATGCTGCCGGGCGGACGCAGGTCGTCGGCGTAACCGAGGCTGCTCATCGGCTCGCCGAGTGCCGCCACTTTCAGCGGGAATTCAGCTCCGCACGCGCCAGGGCCGGAAATCGGATCGATGCGGACGAGATCGGCAGTCTCCTTGACCGCACCGGATTTCAGGCACGCCTTCTCCGCCTCAGCCCGCCAGGGTTCGCGTTCGGCGGTCATGAAACCGCGGCCGCAACCCGCCAGCGCAACAAGGACAAGGGAGCCGACGACGAACCAACTCACTCCACGCGTCATCCGCGCAAGTTCACCGAAGATAATTAAAGACTCTTCAACGCATTGTTATTCAAGGTTTTTTAACCATGTTGGCGCGCCGCGGCCGATGATCCGTCAGCAGGTCTGACTTTTTTGAAGGGGGAACGTCTTGGTAGCGTCCGCGTTACATGACCCAGCGTTGAGCCAAGGGAGATTCCCCATGACCATCGTCGGACCTCTGAGCGTCGTTGCAGCGTATGCGTCGTTTATTCTGGTCGGCGCGATCGTGCTGGGCATGTTCTAGAGATATTGTCCGCCAAGCGGATCGTCAGATTGAGTGACGCGGTCCACCCTTGATCGCTCACAGGAATCTGCAATCATGGTTCCATGATTTTCCGTCAGCTCTTCGACAGCGTTTCCAGCACTTACACCTATCTTCTTGCGAGCCGCCGCGGCGGCGAAGCACTGATCATCGATCCGGTGCTGGAGAAGGTCGACCGTTACATCCAGCTTCTGCACGACCTCGATCTCAAGCTGATCAAGGCGGTCGATACGCATATCCACGCCGACCACATCACCGGCCTCGGCGCGCTGCGCGACAAGACCCATTGCATCACCGTGATGGGCGAGCAGAGCGGCGTCGATGTCGTGTCGATGCGCGTCTCCGACGGCGACAAGATCGACATCGAGGGCCTCAGCCTCGATGTGCTCTACACGCCGGGCCACACCGATGATTCCTACAGCTTCATCCTGCCCGATCGGGTTTTCACCGGCGACACGCTGCTCATTCGCGGCACCGGCCGCACCGATTTCCAGAACGGTGACCCGCGCGCGCAATACGAGTCGATCTTCGGCCGCCTGCTGAAGCTGCCCGACCAGACGCTCATCTTTCCGGCGCACGACTATAAGGGCGACACCGTCTCGACCATCGGCGAGGAAAAAGCCTGTAACCCGCGGCTGCAGGTCAAGTCGGTCGATCAATACGTCGACCTGATGAACAGCCTGCACCTGCCGAATCCGAAGATGATGGATGTGGCGGTGCCGGCCAACCTGCATATGGGTCTGGCACAGGACGAAGTCGCGCGGCGCGGCTGGGCGCTTACGGCATCGCAAGCCAAAGATATGGCCGGCCGGTCCGACGTCGTGCTTATCGATCTGCGCGAACGGCGCGAGCGCGAGAAGCACGGCGTCATTCCGGGCTCGCTGCATGCGCCTTACCCTGCTCTCGAAGACAATGTGAAACCGGGCGGCGTCCTTCACCAGCTCGGCACGTCCACCAGCAATCAGTTGCTGTTCTATTGCGCGTTCGGCGAACGCTCCGCGATGGCCGTGCAGGCCGCACAGGAAGCCGGACTTACCACGGCCCGCCATATCCAGGGCGGCATCGAGGCCTGGCGTCGCGCCGGCGGCACGATCGCGCCCGAGCGATGACGCGCGGGGTTTGAACCGCCACCTCTTTCGCATCACAATTGCAATGAAAAATCCGGCTGCCAGAGCGCGTGGCGTTGCATCGCCCTGCGAGGGCTGTCAAAAATGATGCCATTGTGCCGCCTTTCAGATTGCTCCCCGAGCAGGTGAATATGTTGATGCGCTCTGCCCTGCTCGTTGCATCGATGCTGTGCGGCCTCGCCCTTGCGCCCGCCCATGCAGAACGCATCATCCAGTTCGCACAGGCCGCACCCGCACAACCGGCGAGCCCCGCCCCGGCGCCGGCGGATTCGTCCGCACCGTCCGCGCAAACAACGCCGTCCGCTCCAGCCGATCAGCCTGCGGCAGATCCGTCCCAGCAGGCCAGCGACGAACCCGCCGGCAATGTCGCCATCCTCAAAGGCACCGCAACCGTCACGCGCGGCGGCATGACCGGTCCGCTGAAACTGCAAGACGACATCTTCAAGGGCGACGTTCTTCAGACCGGCAAGAACTCAACGCTCGGCGTCACGTTCAGCGATGACACCACGCTCAATCTCTCCGCAAGCTCGCGCGTGGCCGTGGACAATTTCGTCTACCAGGAAGGGTCCAAGGATAACGCGGCGCTTCTGAACGTCACGCGCGGCACCATGGCCTTCGTTGCTGCTGCGGTTGCCAAGACCGGCGACATGAAGATCGAAACGCCGACCGCAACGCTCGGCATTCGCGGCACGACCGGCGTCGTCGAAGTGCCCGAAGGCGCTGCGTCCATGGCTAATGCCAACAATGTGGGGATCAAGCTTTATCCCGACGCCGACGGCAAGGTCGGCCGCATCGAGGTCAGGGCGCGCGACGGCGCGCCGCTCGGCATGCTGACCCAGGCTGCGAGCGGCTTCACCGTGCGCGGCACGATGGTGCCGGGCTTCGGCATGCGCATGTCCGCGATGCCGATGGTGATGTCCGCGCAGATGATCGCGCGCGATCGCGGCTTCATGCAGCGCGTTCACACCATGCAGGACATCGGACGGCGGGTTGTGGTGGAGCAGCGCAACTTCCGTCTGCAAAATCCGAATCGTCCGCCGGCCTTCGGACGGCCCGGCTTCAATCCGAACGCTCCGCAGCGCGGCGGACTCAATCAGCCCGGCCAGCGCCCCGGCCTGAATCAGCCGGGTCAACGCGGCGGCATCAACCAGCCCGGCCTGAACAACAGGCCGGGACAGCCGAACCAGCCAGGCCTGCGCAATCAGCCCCGGCAGCCAAATCGTCCGGGCCTGAATCAACCTGGCCAGCCGGGGCGGCCGGGCCTGCAAAACCCGCCGGGACAGCGCGGCAATTTGCAGCCGGGCACTGGCCAACCGGGGCGCCCCGGTTTGCCGAACCAGGGCGGACTGCAAAGAGCACCCGGCACACCGGGTCAGTTGGGGTCAAGGCCGGCGCTTCCGAGCCAGCCGGGCCTCGCGAACCGGCCCGCGCTTCAACCGCAACCTGGCGTGCCGGGCGGATTGCAGCGGCCATCCGCGGTGCCGAGTGCGCCGGCGATGCAAGGTCCGGGGGGGATTTTCAACCGGCTCGGTGTGCCGAACCGTCTCGGCATTCCGCAGGTGCCATCAGCAGTACCGCGTCCCGGCCAGCCCGCAGTCCCTGCCTTGCAGAAAAAGCTGCCGGGCACACCGAAGGACAAGCTGCCGAAAGAGTTGCTCCGATAGGTTGATCCATACCGCTGCCTCACGCGGGGTGGCGTGCCGCGGACACCGCCTGTAGCATCGTTGTCATGATGCTGCCGGAGTCGCTATGCGCTTGAAATTCATCCTGCTCGGGTTGGCGGTGCTCGTCGCATCGTTCGCCGCCAGTCTTTATGCGATGAACAGGTTCTGGCCGACGACAGTTGAGAAGCCGGTGCTGGCGAAGCTGCCGCCGCTCCCGCCGGTCTCGCGCAATTCCGAAATCCTGACACCGATTTCCATCTCGATCGCCGCGCTCCGCGACGGGCTCGACCGCGCCGCGCCGCGCAATCTCGGCGGCAAGGCGGACAATCCCGTCAGCCAGATTCTCCAGAATGCCGACATCAACTGGACGGTGACGCGCGGGCCGATCGCCGCAAGCGGCGTGCAGAACGCGCTGTCGCTGTCGACACCGCTCGACGGCAAGCTGACCGTGCTTGGCTCGCTGTCGGCGGCAAGCGGCACGGCGCTCGGCAATGCGCTGGGGAACGTGCTCGGCAGCAACGCCGTCAAGCAGCTCGGCAGTGTGAATATCAAACAATTGAATGCGAATGCCGCGATCCACGGCAATGTCGCGATCACCTCAAAGCCCGAAGTCCTGCGGGAGTGGCGGATCGATCCGAAGCTGACCGCACAGGTGACACTCGGCGAAAGCAGTCTCACTATCGCAGGCGCGAAAGTCGCGGTGCCTGCACAGGTCAAGCCGGTGATCGACAAGACGGTCAACGAGCAGATGGCGCAGTTGCAGGCGCGGCTGCGAAATGATCGCTCGCTCGAACAGAATGCGCGGCGCGAATGGGCGAAACTTTGCCGTTCGATACCCCTGCCTCCGGCGGCGGTGGGAATGCCGACGCTCTGGCTGGAGATGCGGCCGGTGCGCGCGATGGCGGCCCAGCCGCGCATCGATCCCAACTCGGTGAACTTCATGCTCGGCCTGCAGGCGGAGACACGCGTGCTTCCCGCCGAGACCAAGCCGGATTGCCCGTTCCCGGCAAATCTCGACATTGTGCCGCCGCCAGATCGCGGCCGCATCGCCATCGGCGTGCCGATCGATCTGCCCTTCACCGAAGTCAGCAAGATCATCGCGACGCAGTTGAAGGGCCGCACGTTTCCTGAAGACGGCAGCGGCTCGGTCGATGTCACGGTGAAAAGCGCGAGCGTTGCCGCCGCCGGTCAGCGGCTCCTGATCTCGCTGCTCGTCAACGCCAGGGAGAAGAAGAGCTGGTTAGGCCTCGGCGGCGAAGCCACGATACACATCTGGGGCCGCCCGGTGCTGGATCAGGCGCAACAGATCCTGCGGCTGACCGATCTCGAACTCGCGGTCGAATCCGATTCCGCATTCGGCCTGTTAGGGGCCGCTGCGCGCCCGGCGATCCCATATCTGCAACGCGCGCTCGAGCAGCGCGCCACCATCGATCTGAAGACATTCGCTGCGAACGCGCAGCAGAAAATTTCGGCGATCGTCTCGGATTTCCGCAAGAACGATGAAGGCATTCGTGTCGAAGCATCGGTGTCGAGTGTGCGCCTCGGCAGCATTGCATTCGACTCCAGCACGCTGCGGATCATCGCGGAAGCGGAAGGTTCAATCAGTGTCGCGGTGACATCGCTGCCGAATTTGCAGCCGTGAACGGCGCAATCGCCGGCGCATAGCTCATCCCCATGTTCGCATAGCTGCAAGCTGCTCATATCAGAGCGTTAATTCCTGCGAGTTCCCGCGTTAACACTCGCGACACGTTCTCTCCACATTTGCTCCGCACTGGAACCGCTTGCGCCCATGGCCGTTGAGCCGGGCCAGTCGTCGCGCCTGCACAGAGTGCCCGCGCTGAACCCATCTCCAAAAATTCATTGCTGAGGATTTACATCATGAAACGAGTCTTGCTCGCCGCAGCCGCGGCGATGATGCTGATTCATCCCGCCAGCGCGCAGCGCGCCAACTACGAGTCGATGGTCGCCAGTCACGCCGCCGCAAACGGAGTTCCCGCGGAACTCGTGCATCGCGTGATCGTGCGCGAGAGCCGCTACAATCCCCGCGCCGTCAGCAAGGGCAATTACGGCATGATGCAGATCAAGCTCGCGACCGCGCGCAGCCTTGGCTACACCGGTACAGCGCAAGGCCTGCTCGATCCCGACACCAACCTCACCTACGCCGTGAAGTATCTCGCCGGCGCGTATCAGGCGGCGGGCGGCAATCACAACCGCGCGGTCTCCTATTATGCAGGCGGCTATTACTATGCGGCGAAACGTCAGGGCCTTCTGCCGCGCCAGCAGCCTCAGGCGCAGGCCGAACCATCGATCACGCCGTTCGACGCGAACGCGCAGGTGCTGCCCGCGCGGCGGCATCGTCATCATCGCCACCATCACTGATAAGAAAGCAGGCCGGCTTCAGTTTGAAGCCGGCTTTATTTCCGGCTCGGCCGAATGACGCGCCGATGGATCGCGCACATGCGCCACGACATTGTCGTCGGCGAAAACTTTCTTCCAGCCGTCGACATGATCGAGCAGTTGCGCGGCGGGTGTCCGCCGCCATAACAGGGTGGCGTCTATGCGGTATGACTTGAGCATATCGAACAGCGCGTCGGGTCTCTTCAGAGTCATGGCGCGATCGACATCCACCATGAAGCGCTCGCCATACAATTCGGTTCGCCCGTCGATCGCGACGGGCACTCCCGACCAGATCAGATAGCCGCCGAAATCGTAATCGTTCAGCACCCGCGATACGCCGCGCTCCTTCAATACCGCAACGGCCGGCGCAATGCCGGACGGTGGCGCGTATCGGCCGGTCGCCATCGCAAATCCTGTTATCGCGATAACCGGCACCAGCGCCGCCATTGCAACCGTCGACCGTAGCCGTGTGCCGTTCGTCGGCAATATCGCCACCTGCGCGAAACGCGCAGCCAGTGGCGCAGCCAGCACGATCGGCAACAGCAGCGCCAGCACGGTGGCATTGCGCGCGCTCGCCAGCGCCATGTGAAGCAGCCCGAGCGTCAGCGCGATCCGCATCCAGGGGAGCTTCAATCCTTTGAACAGGATCGCTCCCAGCCCAAGCAGCAGAACGCCCTCGAAAGTACCGAAGCGCGTGAAGTCCGCCGGACGCCATTCGGTGATCATCGACAGCGCAGCGCCGAGATTGAGAATGTTGCGGGCCGCGAGCAGCGAATTCCAGCCATAGGGCGTGATGCAGCTCGCCGCGAGCGCGACGAGACCGAACACGAACCAGCGCAGCAATAACTTCACGCGCGCAGGCCGCTCCACCCTCATCATGGCATCGAGTGCGATCGCCCCGATCAGCACGAGGCCGAAAATGAAACTGCCGTGAAGGTTTGCCCAAAGGGTCATGAGCGGCAGCAGCCAGAACGACGGCACACCGCCGCGGTCTGCCGTCGCGATCAAGCCCATCACCCAGGCCACCATCACCGGCATGGCGAGCGCGTGCGGCCGCACCAGAAAATGCGGCGACGCTATCGCGAGCGCTGCCAGCAGAAGAATGAGCACGACGAACGTATCCAGACGACGTTCGAGAAACCGCGCGAGCATTGCAAATGCCGCCGCGATCGACGCGGCGGTCAGGACGACGGGTCCGGCCCAGCCCGCGACCGAGAAAGCGAGCGCGTAACAGGCCTGTGCCAGCCACTGCGTCGAGATCCACGGCTGGCCTTGCATCGTGAAGGAAAAGATGTCGGCTTGCGGAACGGCGGCGCTATCGAGAATCCACTGGCCGACCTTGATCTGCCAGAACGTGTCGGGATCCGCCAGCATCCGGTTGCCGAGCGCAAGCAGTCCCGCGTAGACGCAGACGCCCGTCACCAGCGGCAACGACAACCACCTTGCCGGAGCATCGCTGGCCTGCGCCGTCATCGCGCTGCGCCTTCAGGCGGTTTGACGTTGGGCTGGACGGTATGACGCGCATTCGCGTCGCGGACATGAACGACGACATCGTCGTCGGCGAAGACCTTGCGCCAGCCGTCGATCTGGTCGAGCAGTTGCGCGCCCGGCGTCTTTTTGCGCAGCAGCGTCGCGTCGATCTTGTGGCGCTCCAGCAGGTCGAAGAAGCTTGCCGGATCGCGCAGGCCCCTCGCCGCGCTGTGCTCGACCACGAATTTCTCACCGTACAATTCCGTGCGTCCGTCGATATAGGGCGCGACACCCTGCGAGATCAGGTAGCCGCCGAAGTCGTAATCGTTGAACACCCGCTTCGCCTGATGCTGTTTCAGCGCCTGCACCGCCGCGGCCGGTGACATGTTTTCCGCCGGGCGATAGTGGCCGATGGCAAGCGCCGCCACCGTCATGCCGGCCATCAGCACAACGGTCAGTGCTGACGCGATGCCCGGAGACTGCGGAAAGGTCAGGCCCGCCTCGCCGTTTCGCCCGCCGAATTGCGCGGCGAGCGGCGCCGCGACCACCATCGGCCCCAGCAGGGCAAAGACGTCCGCGTTGCGGATGTGGGCCAGCGCCATGTACAGTAAACCGACGAACAGCACGGTGCGCATCAAGGGCAGCTTCACGCCCTTGAGGAACGCAAGCACGATGATCAGCAGCGTCCCGGCCTCCAGCGGACCGAGGAAACTGAAATCGGCCGGCGCCCATTCGCGGATCAGGGTGAGCGCTTCGCCGAGATTGAGAATGGCGCGCGCCGCCAGCAGCGAATTCCAGCCATAGGGCGTGAGGCAGCTCGCTGCGAGCGCAACCAGACCGAACACAAACCAGCGCAGCAACAGCCGCAGCCGCGCCGGAGCTTCGGCGTTCAGCACCGCATCCAGCGCGATCGGGCCGATCAGCATGAGACCGAGAACGAAACCGCCGTGCAGGTTCGCCCACAGCGTCATCAGCAGGACCAAGACGAACGGCGGCGCTTGCCGCCGCTCAGCCGCCGACAGCAATGCCGCAACCCACGCCACCATCACCGGCAGCGCCAGCGCATGCGGCCGCGCGTAGAAATGCGGCAGTCCGATGAGGAACGATACCGGAAGCAGGATCATCACCGGCGTGTCGCCGAAATAACGGACCAGGAACCGCGTCAGCAACATGTAGGTCACGGCGATCGCCAGCGCCGTCAGCGCGACAAGCCCCGCCCAGCCGAACCATCCATGGACCTGGCTGAAGATCACCTGCGCCAGCCATTGCGTCGACATCCATGGCTGACCCTGCATCGTGAACGAATACACATCGGTCAGCGGCACCGTGCGGTGATCGACCATCCACTGTCCGACCGCGACCTGCCAGAATGTATCGGGATCGATCAGCAGCCGGTTGCCGGTGCTCAGCAGCACGGCATAGACGATAAGGCCGACCCACAGCGGCAGGGTGCAGCGCTCCGCCGGTGCTGCGTCGATTGCCTGTGCGGTCATCGCGCAGCGCCTTCCGGTTTGATTGCTGGATTGGCCGTGCCGGACTTGCGCACATGGACGACGGCGATGCCGTCGGTATGGATGCGCTGCCAGCCATCGAGCCGGTCGAGAAGTCCGGCCGCAGGCGTGTCCGGCGTCAGCAGCGTCGCGTCGATCTTGTAACTGTCGAGCAGGCCGAGAAATCCGTCGACGTCCCGGAGCGCGAGCGCATCGAACGTCTTGACGAGGAACGGCGCACCATAAAGTTCGCCGCGTCCGTCGAAGAAGGTCGGAATGCCCTGCGTGATGAGATAGCCGCCGAAGCCGGCGTTGTGGAGAATTCGCGATGCCTTGCGCGCCTTCAGCACATCGACCGCGGCAGCCGGTGTCTGTGCAGCCATCGGTGAAAAGGCGTGGCTCACGGCAAAGGCCGTGGTCGCCACCACGACACCCAGAACAACAGCGACAACGCCGATCCAGCTTCTTGTCCGCGCAACGGCTTCAGCTCTTCCGAGCTGCGCAGCGAGCGGACCCGCAACCACCAGCGGCGTCAGCAGCGCGAACACTTCGATATTGCGGTTGTGCGAGAGTGCCATGTGCAGCAGGCCGAGCACCAGCAGAATGCGCGGCGGCGACAGCACGATGCCGCGCCAGAGCGCCGCGGCCACCGCAGCCAGCAGGCAGACCTCGAACACACCGAGACTGCCGAAATCCGCAGGCTGCCATTCGGCGATCAGCGGCATCGCATCGCCGAGATCGAGGATCTGGCGCGCCGCCAGCAGCGAGTTCCAGCCGTAGGGCGTGATCCAGCTTGCAACCAGCGCACAGATGCCGAATGCCATCCATCGCAATGCCAGCGAGACTCGTTGCGACGCCTCCGCATTCCACAGCGCATCGAGCGCAAACGGCGCGATCAGAGCCAGCCCGAGCACGAAGCCGCCGTGCAGGTTCGCCCACAGTATAATGAGCGGCAGCAGCCGGAGTGACGGCGCGCTGCGCGCATCGCTGGCCTTCACCAGACCGTAAACCCACGCCACCATCACCGGCAGCGCCAGCAGATGCGGGCGCGCGACGAAATGATGCGCGGACATCAGCACCGCGGCCATCGCCACGATGATCGCATGCGCCGCCGAAAAATACCGGCACAGAGTATGGACCAGCAGCGCGAATGCCGCCGCCGTTCCGAGCGCGGCAAGGATCACAGGCCCGGCCCAGCCGGCCATCGCGTATGAGGCGGCATAGAGAACCTGCGCCAGCCAGGACGACGACATCCACGGCGCGCCAAATCGCGTGAACGAATAGACGTCGGTCTGCGGCAGCGCGCGATGATCGATGATCGATTGCCCGACCACGATCTGCCAGTAGGTGTCTGCATCCTGAAGCGCACGATTGCCGCCGATCACGAACAACAGAAACAGCCCGGCACCGAACCACAGCCATGCCGGCACCTGCCCGAGGGTTTTCCCGGCCGTGCCTGGCTTGTGCCCGATGTGATCGAGACCGGCGATGCTCATTATTGATCCTGAAGCGCGGAACCTGTTTCCGCGACCTAACCACCGGCGGCATAATTCCGGGTAAACTCGGGCCCCGGAAACCGGCGTGGAACGGCCTCAAAATCGCGCCCCGGCAAGGTCAACGAACCCTTACCTGCGGCGTTGTGCGCCAATCTTTGCGATGCGAAATGCGGAAACGCTTTCCCACGATGCGGAAAAGCCATGCCACGTCGGGGCTCCGGCCATTGAAACCCCGGATCATCGGGTCTATCGTATTGATGTTCCGAGGGGGGCTCCGGCGTGGAGCTGAGATACCGCGTGATGCGCGGTGACCCTTTGAACCTGATCCGGGTCATGCCGGCGAAGGGACAGGGATGTTACAGAAAGCCACATCTCCGCGAGGGGAATCTTCCGTCAATATTATCGGTGCGGGCATTGCCGGGTCATGGCAGGCATTGCTATTCGCGCGCGCGGGTTATGACGTCACTCTGCACGAGCGCGGTGACGCCGCGATGACGCAGGCCACCAGCCATCTGGCTGGCGGCATGCTGGCGCCGTGGTGCGAGCGCGAAAGCTCCGAACCCGTCATCACGCGGCTTGGCATCCGCTCGCTCGATCTGTGGCGCGAGCAGATTCCCGAGACACCGTTCAACGGCTCGCTCGTGGTATCGCATCCGCGCGACCGCACGGACTTTGAGCGTTTCGCCAAGCTCACCACCGATCATGAACGTCTCGATGCATCCGGCATTGCAGAACTCGAGCCGTCGCTCGACGGCCGCTTTCGCGAAGCGCTGTTCTTTGCCGGCGAAGGCCATATCGAGCCGCGCGCCGTATTGCCGAAGCTGCATGCCAAGCTTGCCGAAGCGGGCGCCGCGATCAAATTCCAGAGCGACTGCGAGCCCGACAAGATCGCCCAAGAAATCAAAAACGGCATCGTGATCGATTGCCGCGGACTTGCAGCACGAGAATCTGGCACGCGCGATCTGCGCGGCGTCAAGGGCGAGATGGTGATCATCGAGACGCCGGAGGTGCAACTGTCGCGCCCGGTGCGGCTGATACATCCGCGCTGGCCGCTCTACATCATTCCGCGCGACGGCAACCGCTTCATGATCGGCGCAACCACTGTCGAAGCCGAAGACACCGGCGTCAGCGTGCGCTCCGCGCTGGAACTGCTCACGGCGGCCTATGCGGTGCATCCGGCCTTCGCCGAGGCGCGCATCGTCGAGATCGGCGCGGGCCTGCGCCCGGCTTTCCCTGACAACCTGCCGCGCATCGCGATCGACGCGAAGCGCATTTCCGTCAACGGGCTTTATCGCCACGGCTTCCTGCTGGCGCCTGCCCTTGCCGAACTGACGCTCGCCTATGTCGAGCGCGGCGCCATCGATAACGAGGTGATGCAATGTTCGTGAGCGTCCAATGTTTCTGATCGTAAACGGCGAACGGGTCGAGACCAAGGCCACGCGCGTCGACGCGCTGCTGGCTGAACTTGAATATGAAGGCACGCATCTGGCCGTCGCGGTGAACTACGACGTGGTGCCACGCGCGCGCTGGGCCGAGACGGCGCTGAACGACAATGATTCAGTGGAAATCCTCACGCCCCGGCAGGGGGGATGAAATGAAAAATCTCTCCACGTCGTCTCCGCGAAGGCTCGCACCATCCGCTCCCCTCCCCCTTGTGGGGAGGGGTCGGGGGTGGGGGTATCACAACCACCGTCCTTGCAGCTCACCCCCCTCCCCAACCCTCCCCCGCAAGGGGGGAGGGAGTCGCGCGAGGCACGCCCCATGCTGAAATTCTACGACCGCGAATTCTCCTCGCGCCTGCTGATCGGCAGCGCGCTCTATCCGTCACCGAAGATCATGCAGGACGCGATCCGCGCCGCCGGCAGCGAAATCGTCACCGTGTCGGTGCGCCGCGAAACCGCAGGCGGCAAGACCGGCGACCAGTTCTGGTCGCTGATCCGCGAGCTGAAAGTCACCGTGCTGCCGAACACCGCCGGCTGCAAGAGCGTGCGCGAAGCCGTGACCACGGCAAAGCTCGCGCGCGAACTGTTCAGCACGCCGTGGATCAAGCTGGAAGTGATCGCCGACGACGAGACACTGCAACCCGACGTGGTCGGACTTGTCGAGGCAGCGTCCATCCTGATCAAGGACGGCTTCGAGGTGTTTCCCTACTGCACCGAGGATCTCAGCGTCGCCTCGCGCCTGGTCGATGCCGGATGCAAGGTTGTGATGCCGTGGGCCTCTCCGATCGGCAGCGCACGCGGCATCACCAACCGCGATGCGCTGAAGCTGCTGCGCGCCCGCTTCCCCGACATCACGCTCGTAGTCGACGCCGGCATCGGCGCGCCGTCGCATGCGGCTGAAGCGTTCGAGCTCGGCTATGACGCCGTGCTGCTCAACACCGCCATCGCCAAGGCCGACGATCCTGTCGCCATGGGCAACGCCTTCCGTCTCGCCGCCGAAGCCGGCCGCGCGGGATACGAAGCGGGGCTGATGGGCGCGCGCGATTTCGCTTCTCCGTCAACCCCTGTCGTTGGGACACCATTCTGGCATGCCGTATCCTGATCGCTTTTATCCCGTGGTCGACAGCGTCGCGTGGGTCGCGCGGCTGACGAAACTTGGCGCCGGCACCATTCAGTTGCGCGCGAAGGATCTCGACAACGCGGCGGCGCTCGCCATCGTGAAGGAAGCCCTCGCCGTCACCGAGGGCACGCCGACCAGGCTCGTGGTGAACGACTACTGGCGCGCGGCGATCGACGCAGGCGCGCAGCATCTGCATCTCGGCCAGGAAGACCTCGCGGAGGCCGACGTTCCTGCGATCCGCCGCGCCGGGCTGACACTCGGCATTTCCACGCACGATGAAGACGAACTCGACAACGCGCTCCGGCAAAAGCCGGACTACATCGCGCTCGGCCCGATCTTTCCGACCACCCTGAAGGCGATGCGCTTCGCGCCGCAGGGCATCGAGCGCATCACCGCGTGGAAGCTCGATATCGGCGACATTCCGCTGGTCGCGATCGGCGGTATCAAGCTCGAACAGGCCCGCGATATTTTTGCGGCGGGCGCCAATTCCATCGCCGTCGTCAGCGACGTCACCCAGAACGCCGATCCGGACGCGCGCGTGCGCGCCTGGCTCACCGATTATCCAGAAGTTGCCTGAGACATCCTTCAAAGGAGGACGCCATGAACAAACAAATCAACACGGCCGACATCAAGCCCGCCGTCACCACCGGCGGTCTGACGTCGTCGCGCAAGATCTACGTGACGCCCGACGAGGCGGCGGACCTGCGCGTCCCCCTGCGCGAGATTATTCTGTCCGAGGGCGCGGGTGAGCCCAATCTGCCCGTATACGATACCTCCGGCCCCTACACCGACCCGAACGTCATCATCGACGTCAACGCCGGTCTGGCGCGCAATCGCCTTGCATGGGTGAAGGAACGCGGCGGCGTCGAGGAATATGAAGGCCGCCAGATCAAGCCGGAAGACAACGGCAATGTCGGCGCCTCCCATGCGGCTGCCGCCTTCAAGGCGCACCACAAGCCGATCCGCGGCGTCGGCGATGCGCCGATCACGCAGCTTGAATTCGCGCGCAAGGGCATCATCACCAAGGAAATGATCTACGTCGCGGCGCGCGAGAACCTCGGGCGCAAGCAGCAGTTGGAGCGCGCGGAAGCCGCCCTGAAGGACGGCGAGAGCTTCGGCGCCGACATTCCCGCCTTCATCACCCCCGAATTCGTGCGCAGCGAGATCGCGCGCGGCCGCGCCATCATCCCCTGCAACATCAATCACGCCGAACTCGAGCCGATGATCATCGGCCGCAACTTCCTGACCAAGATCAACGCCAACATCGGCAACTCCGCCGTGACGTCATCGGTCGAGGAAGAAGTCGACAAGATGGTGTGGGCGATCCGCTGGGGCGCGGACACCGTGATGGACCTCTCCACCGGCCGCAACATCCACACCACCCGCGAATGGATTCTCCGCAACGCGCCGATTCCGATCGGCACCGTGCCGATCTATCAGGCGCTGGAGAAATGCGACGGCGATCCGGTCAAGCTGACCTGGGAACTCTACAAGGACACGCTGATCGAGCAGTGCGAACAGGGCGTGGATTATTTCACCATCCATGCCGGCGTGCGCCTGCCCTACATCCATCTCACCGCCAACCGCGTCACCGGCATCGTCTCGCGCGGCGGCTCGATCATGGCGAAGTGGTGCCTCGCCCATCACAAGGAGAGCTTCCTCTACACCCACTTCGAGGAAATCTGCGACCTCATGCGCAAGTATGACGTCTCGTTCTCGCTCGGCGACGGCCTGCGTCCCGGCTCGATCGCCGACGCCAACGACCGCGCGCAGTTCGCAGAACTCGAAACACTCGGCGAACTTACCAGGATCGCGTGGGACAAGGGCTGCCAGGTGATGATCGAAGGCCCCGGCCATGTGCCGATGCACAAGATCAAGATCAACATGGACAAGCAGCTCAAGGAGTGCGGCGAAGCGCCGTTCTATACGCTCGGGCCGCTGACCACGGACATCGCGCCGGGCTATGATCACATCACGTCGGGCATTGGTGCCGCGATGATCGGCTGGTTCGGCTGTGCGATGCTCTGCTACGTCACGCCGAAGGAGCATCTCGGCCTGCCGAACAGAGATGACGTGAAAGTCGGCGTCATCACCTACAAGATCGCGGCACACGCCTCCGATCTCGCCAAGGGCCATCCGGCGGCGCAGCTCCGTGACGACGCGCTGAGCCGCGCGCGCTTCGATTTCCGCTGGGAGGACCAGTTCAACCTCGGTCTCGATCCGGATACCGCACGCAGCTATCACGACGAAACGCTGCCGAAGGAAGCGCACAAGGTCGCGCATTTCTGCTCGATGTGCGGACCGAAGTTCTGCTCGATGAAGATCACGCAGGACGTGCGCGACTACGCGGCGACCCTCGGTGACAACGAGAAGGCCGCGCTCAATCTCGACGGCAAGCTCCCCGGCGTCGGCATGACGATCTCGGGCGTGATCGCCGACGGCATGGCGCAGATGAGCGAGAAGTTCGTCAAGATGGGCGGACAGGTCTATGTCGAGGCGGAAGCGGTGAAGGAAAGCAACAAGGCTTTCTGATCCGCAATAACCTCAACGTCATGCCCGGGCTTGACCCGTGCATCCACCGGGAACAGAAGGCCGGGCGAAAGCGCGGCCTTTTTTCTTTCCCAGCATATTTCCCCTTACTTCCGAAGCTTCTCAGTCATCCGCCGCAGCGCCTCCTCGATCATCGGAATGTCGCGTTCGAGTTCTCCTGCAATTTCGCCTGCGCGCTCCGGCGAGATGATCTTTCCTTCCTCGCAATCGAAAACGACGCCACCGGTCGCCTTGGCATATGCACTACCCGCCATGTAAGCGGCGATCCCTTCATAGGGATTTCCAGTCCAGCGAAACGCGAGGGTATATTTCCAGCGATGGCCGAAATCGATGTCGGTATAGGTTTCCACTAGATCACCCAGATCCCAGTGACCACATTCGAATGCTGTCTGCCTGTCACCGAGTTGAACCGGCAATATACCGCTCAATTCGATGAAAGGCCGCCCCGTGAAGAGCCGCACCGGAAAGCCACCTACGTCAATCGCCCGTTGCCACTCATCAATAGATTCCAGTCGATGGTCGGATAGGACATACAATTCCATCGCCATCTCAAACTCTCCTTGCGTTCAGCATAGCATGCACAGAACCTGCATCGGATTTTATTCCTGCAATCAGTTCTTGGAGTTTACAAGTGATGATCACCTTCCCCTGCGCGCCCGCTGGTGTATACGTCTCGCCTTTCCGTCAGGCGGCACACCTTATGAACACGTCCAAGAACTTAACCCCCGCCACCTTCCTCACCCCGGACGATTTCGTTCAGGACGCGCCGGTTGCGCCGACGCCAGCACCGGCGGCAACTACCGCCGATCTGATCGACGGCGTTACCGTGACGCCGCTGGTCACGCGCGCCGATCATCGTGGCGGATTGACCGAACTTCTCACCACGCGCGACGGCTTGAGCCAGCCCATCGTGCATGTCTACGAGGTGGAGGCGAAAGCAGGATCGCTCCGCGGCTGGGTGTATCATCGCCATCAGTCCGACCGGCTGGCATTTACGCGCGGCCGCTTCAGGGTCGTGCTGCTGGACATCCGGCAGGACAGCCCGACCTTCAACAAGCTTTCGGTTCTGATCCTCGGCAAGGAGCGGCCCCGCCTGCTGCGCATTCCGCCTTTCATCGTTCATGCCGTGCAAAATCTCGGCGAGGACGCGACGTTCATCAATATGCCGACAAGGGTTTACGATCCCCGCGATCCGGACAAGTGCCGCCTGCCGATCGACGATCCGCGCATTCCGTTCAGCTTCCGGGATTGAGGCCGTCATCGCCGATCAAAGGGTAAGCGCGCGCAATCGTGCGCTATGATATGCTTCGCGCTGACCCGGCATGCCTCGATGGAGCGCCCATGCATAACCTCACGCCTCTTTCCGGATTGATCGGCGGCGCGCTGATCGGGCTCGCCGCAGCGATGCTGATGCTGCTGACCGGACGCATCGCAGGGATCAGCGGCATCTTCGGCGGGCTTCTTGCGTCCGCGACAAGCGATCGCGGCTGGCGGCTCGCTTTCATCGCGGGGCTGATCGCAGCGCCGCTGACCGCGGCACTCGCCGCCGGCACGCCGCTCCCCTCACCCGCCATGCCCGCGAGCCTGATCGTGATCGTCGTCGCCGGTCTGCTGGTCGGCTTCGGCAGCCGCATGGGCGGCGGCTGCACCTCGGGGCATGGCGTGTGCGGCGTCGCGCGGCTGTCCGCGCGCTCGCTTGTCGCCACCGCGATCTTCATGGCGGCGGCGATCCTCACCGTCGCCGTCGTGCGTCATGGTATGGGAGGCTGATGCGATGCCGCTCGTTCTCGTGAGCTTCATTTGCGGACTCATCTTCGGCGCGGGCCTTTTGATCTCCGGCATGACGGATACAACGAAAGTGCTCGGCTTCCTCGACATCTTCGGCGCGTGGGACGCGACGCTGGCTTTCGTGATGGCCGGCGCGGTCGCGGTCTCGAGCATCGGCTTTGTGCTCGCACGGCGGCGCGGCCCGCCGGTCTTCGCCGCGCAGTCGCTCTGGCCGACGCGCAAGGACATCGACGTACCGCTGGTGACCGGCGCGGCTCTGTTCGGGATCGGCTGGGGTCTGGTCGGTCTTTGCCCCGGCCCGGCGCTGGTCAATCTCGCAGGGCTGAGCCTGCCGGTGATCGTGTTCGTCGCCGCGATGGCTGTCGGCATGCTGGGCCATGATGCATGGACCAGATCCCGCGCATCGGCGCGACAGACCGCGCAAGCCACTGTTGCAGCAGGCGGAGACGGCTAGCGCCGCCGATTTCAAAGGCGGCGTCCTTCCGCTGAATTATGGCAGTCATGAAAACGCTGCTAGAAGGACGGCGTAGCAAATCACCTGTAGCAAATCACCTGTAGCAAATTACCTGGAGTGCAGACGTGGCGAACGACGCGACCACACGGCAACCTCGGAGCGGACCGCAAGGCCCGCAAGGCAAACCCGGAAAGCCGGGACCGCAAGGACATCCGGGCCGGCCCGGGCCGGAAGGTCCGCGCGGCAAGCCGGGGATGCCGGGCAAAGCAGGACCGCAGGGCAAGCGCGGCGAAGCCGGACCGGCGGGCAAACCCGGCGCGCAGGGCCCGCGCGGCGAACAAGGTCCGCAGGGCAAGCAAGGCCCCGTGGGTGCGCAAGGCCCGCGCGGCGAGCAGGGGCCGCCCGGCCGCCTGCCGTCTTTCGAGGAAATCCTTCCCTGGCTGGAGACGATTTTCGACGCATGGGAAGAGCATCGCCGCAAGCGCGAGCAGGAAGCGAAGGAGCGCGAGGCGCAGGAAGCTGCCTCCCGCCACGCCGCGGCTCTTGCAGCGGGCGCGCTCGACGACGACAGCGATGACGATCATCACAAGAAGAAAAAGAAGCATCGCAAGGACAAGAAATAGCGGCAAGCCGCGAAACCTCGCGAGATCGAACAAAAGGCCGGACTCGCGTCCGGCCTTTTTCCTTTGAGCGAGCGCAGCGGTTGCGCACGTTTACTTCAGCGTGATCGCAAGACCGCTCAGATCGGCGTTGGCCATCAATCCTGTCTGCTGACCGGAGAGTTCGAGCACCGCGCCCTTCTGGTTGGTCAGAACGATCGCGCGTGCGCCGCGGCCCACCGCAATGCCCGCGCCCGCCGCGCCGTAGACACCCGCCACATCCGACGGACGGTTGATGTTGCTCACCCGGCCGCGCAGCACCGTCTTCGATCCGCCGAACACCAGACCGTAGTCGATGCCGCCGGTGGACAGCGCATAGGACCTGCCGCGGAAGTTCAGCGTGCCGGTGCCACCCGAACCGCCGATGAACCATCCGGCCTTGTAGATGACGAGCGACACGGTGCCGCTGTCGGCATGGGCCGACGACAGGCCGGCTCCGATGAGCGCCGTCACGGCGATCAGCGCGGCGCGAATGGCAGATGGCAAACGCATGGGGATTCTCCGGATTGGTGTGGACGAGGAATGAGCAGCGGATGCTGCGAAGCGGACCGACAAAACCGAATCAACACTAGCCCACGGCGCAGATTCGTAAAACGCCAATGGCGCAAGCGGAACCCTGAAGCAGCAGAATCGATCAACAGATTCGGCGCTGCGGTGCATATCGCCGCGCCGATTTCTGTTGTTTAATCGATTCGGGCGTCACAATGACCGGCGGAGGTTCCTGTGAATCGAGTTGAATGGGATCTGCACGCGGCCAAATTCGAGTCGCTGGTGTGCGACATCGTGACGGACGAGACGAGCGGGCAGATGCCGCGCTTCGTTGCTGCGGCCTGCCGCTCGCGGAAAAATCTTGAGCTGGTCGATCTCGGTTGCGGAGTCGGCAGCTTCGTCAAGAAATTCGGACACCGCTTCGAGCGGATCACCGGAATCGATTTCGCGCCGCGCATTGTCGCGCGTGCAAGGAAGCGGTGCGCGGACCTTCCGAACGCGAAATGGCTCGCGATGGATGTCACCCAGTCCGCCAAAGTCCTCGGCACCGTCGCCGACCTGACGGTCTGCCTGAACGTCATCACCTCGCCGCGTCAGGCCAAGCGCGATGCGCTGTGGTCGACCATGGCCGATGTCACCAAGCCGAAAGGCTTTGCGCTGGTGGTGGTGCCGTCGATGGAGTCGCAACTGATGGTCAACAAGCTCGGCGCGTCGGCGGACAGGATCAAGGCGGGCGGCCTCGTTCACCGTGACGGCGTCTGGCAGAAATTCTACGAGCGCGACGAATTGATCTCCACCGTTTCCGGGACCGGCTTCGAGGTCACACGGATCGCCAAGGTGTATTATCCCTGGTCGGTGGACGGCCTGCGCAAACCCCGGCTGTCCCGGCAATTGCCGTGGGACTGGGGCTTCCTGGCGCAGCGCGCGGCGTGACGCGCGGCATCACCCGCCGCGCGGACATTCCCTGTAGCCGAACTCGTCGATGATCCGTGCGCCCGAGATCGTGCTGAACTCCAGCTTTTCCAAATAGCCGTTCGCGACGACGTACTGCCGCAGCTTTCCGTTGTAGGCGTTCAGCATCCGCTGGGTCGAACCGGCGTTGATGACATGCCTGTTGGGCCCGCGGCCATGACCGGCGTGAAACAGCAGCCGCGCACTGCGCTCGACGCAGACATTGCGCACCCCGAGAAACAGCGTGCAGTTCGACTGGCAGTGACCGCGGATGCGAAACAGTTCGCCGCTGGCGTTGGCCTGATCGATGGCCGGCTGGAATTTCTCGATCCAGCCGCCCATGGCGAAGCGGTCCGAGGTGTCGGCCTGCGCGACAGACGCCGCGCAGCCCAGCGAGAGTATGAACAGCAGCGGTGCGACGACACGTTTCATCAAATGCCTCCGGTCCCCGATGGCGGTGCGTAACGTTAACTTCCTATCATCCGGCGGCAAGACCATTGCGAACGACAACGGCGAGGCATAGTTTTATTTCAGACATTGAACGCGCGGCGTTGAGTCGGCGTCCAACTGCCATACAGTCAACCGGAAGGGATTATGACAATGTTGGCGGAAATTTTTTTGTTGAAACTTGAAGCCCTGCTGCGAGTCGCGGCAATCGACCGCCGCGCCAGCGATCCAAGGTTCGTGCCGATCGCAATGCCGCGCTCCTGAAGCACTTCGCAACGCAAAAGAAAACGGGCCGGCTCTCGCTGGCCCGTTTTGCGTTTAGCCGAACCGCGCCCGGCTCCGCTCTCTCGCCTTCTCCGCTTCGACCTCACGGTCGCGCGCCGGCGCGTGGGTGTGCAGAGAGGTCAGCAGTTTGCGCGCGCTGCCGGAGACTTCGGCGACAGCGCGGTTGAACGCTTCTTCATTCGCCTTCGACGGTGCGTTGAAGCCGGAGAGCTTGCGCACGAACTGCAAGGCCGACGCGTGAATTTCGTCTTCGGTGGCGGGCGGCTCGAAGTTGAACAGCGTTTTGATGTTGCGGCACATGAGTCTTCTTCCCTTCACGCCCGGCGCGGGCCTGCATCTCACTTAATTCCCGGCGGTGAGACGCGCAAATTTTAGGCGTGTGTTCGCAGCCGGCCCGATTTCTCCTGCGATCCCGGGCGGTTCCATCGGGTTCCGATTCACGAGTTCCATGAACGGGTTATCCCGGAAATTAAGGTCCTGTTAACCCTATCGGCCCACCCTCAACCCGGGCTGAGATCGGAGAACCTTGGATATAGTCTGCGTCCCTGACAGGTGCAGCAGTGGTCAGGAGGTCTCGATGACCCAGGAAATGCACGTACGCGCATCGCAATTATTGCCTGATGCGCCGGCCGTGGCACCGGGCCAGGTGGTCCCGCTGCTCATCGGCGCCACAGTCCAGGAAATCGAACGCGAACTCGTCCTGCAAACGCTTGCCCGCTGTGACGGCAATCGCACCCATGCGGCTCGGGTTCTCGGCGTCTCGGTGCGCACACTGCGCAACAAGATCCGGCAGTATTCGGCCGACGGCGCTGAGGTCCCTGCACATCATTAGCGATGATGCTGGTCCAGGATTATGCCAGACGAAAAACCGGAGTTCGCCAGCACCGGTTTACCGTTTGATGGGCGAGAACGATCGGGTTACGGTTCCCTCACCAGGACCCTGATTATGACCCGACCGCTCGTCAAAACCCTTGCCGCCTGTGCGGCCATCGCCATGGCTTACGCCTCGTCGGCACATGCCGCGGGCACGCCGGAGCAGCGCCGTGCCTGCCGCAAGGACGCGATGAAATACTGCCGGGAGTTCGTCCCGGACGTGAAGCGCATCACCGCCTGCATGCAGAAGAACGTCAGAAGGCTCAGTCCGCTCTGCCAGACGCAGTTCAGGTAGGAACGCGGCAGACCCCATGCACATTCCCGCGACGCTGGATCAGGCCCGCAGCACCCTCGCCGTGATGCTCGGCATTGCCGCAACCGAGGGAATGCCGACCGAAATCGACCACGAGACCATCGCCGCAGCGACGCGTTATATTTTTCATCTCGAGCCGCAGTTCGGCCTCGCGGGGCTGACACCGCTCAGTCCCTACCGGCAGGCCGAACTTGCCGAAGATCCCGCTCTTGCCGCGCAGGCCGTGAGTTTCGCAGCGGTCATGGCGCTCGTCGAGGGTACGATCAACCCCGCGAAGCTCAGCGGGGTCGTGAAGCTTGCGGACTCGCTCGGCGTCAAGGACGAGTTTGTCCATGATCTGGCGCGGATCGCGCTGGGCGATCTGAAAGACGCCAAGGCCCACATGCTCCTCGCCAATCTCGAAAGCGTGACCGGCCGTACATGGACTGCCGACGAGATGGGTCCGTGGCTGCAGCCTTACGGCGCGGAGCCCGATCCCGCACTGGCGAGGCGTTTTCATGCGCTGGCGCGATTGCCGGACAACACGTTCGGCCATGCGTTTGCAACGTTCTATCAGGCCAACGGTTACGCCTATCCCGGCGAGCCGACCGCGCTGAATTTCGAATTCGCCGTGCCGCACGATTCCACCCACGTGCTCGCCGGTTACGATACCTCGCCGCGCGGCGAACTGATGACATCGACGCTGACCGCGACCATGCATCGCGTCAACGCCATGTCGGGTCACGTGCTGCCGGTGATGCTGAGCTGGCATCTCGGCATTCCGCTCAACGATGTCGCCGGCGCTGCGACAGGCGCCTTCGAGCCGCAGGAATTCTTTTACGCCTGGGCGCGCGGTGAAGACACCACCGCCGACCTGTTCGCTCCGGCGTGGGATTTCTGGTCGGCGGCGATCCAGCCGATCGACGCCGTGCGCGAAGAAGTCGGGCTGTTCGCAGATGATGAAACCTAGACCGGCGCACGCCTAACCGGGACACACGGGATGACTTTTAAGGTCCGACTGAAGTCACTGGATGGCGCGACCAACGAAAGGACATTCGAGGATCGCGCCGACGCCTTTCATTGGGCGAAGGAAGGCCGCCCCTTTATCGGCGATGAAGCCGTAAGTTATCAAATTTACTCTTCGGGCAAGCTCATTGCCGTCAAGAGACGGGACACAGCCGACAAGGCGGAACACCGGGTGCGCATGGCTTCTGCATTTCTCGGCGCTTCTTTAACAATGATCATTCTCTACGCTATCTTGATCTCGGAATTCGAGTTCTGGGGCCTGATCCTTGGATGGATTCCCGCAGGCGCCGCGGCCGCCCTGACCGGCTACACGTTCTATCATTCGTCGATCCTGCTGCGGATTCTGCGCGTGATCCGGCACATACCATGATCTGGTGACTTCAACTCCGAGCACGAGCATCCGCATATGAAACAGATCACCCGATCCAACGTCGTCGCGGCGCTGCTGTCGTTCAACGGCGGCTTCGTCGACACCGCCGGCTTCCTCGGTCTCGCCGGGCTGTTCACCGCGCATGTCACCGGAAATTTCGTCACGCTGGGCGCGGCGCTGGTGCATGGCAGCCACGGCATCGTCGGCAAGATCCTGGCACTGCCCGAATTCGTCGCGGTGATCGCGCTCGCCCGGCTCGCCGGCATTGCGCTGCGCGCGCATAGTCTGCCGGCGATGCAGATCCTGCTCGGGGTTAAAGTCGCATGTCTGCTGGCGTTCTTTCTTCTCGCCGTGCAGTACGGCCCGTTTCCCGACGCCAACACACCGATGGCGCTGCTGACCGGATTTGCCGGCGTCGCCGCGATGGCTATGCAGAACGCCGTGCAGCGCGTGCACATGGCCAGCCTGCCGCCGTCCACCATGATGACCGGATCGACCGTTCAGGTCACGCTTGACGCCGTCGATCTCCTCACCGGCACCAAACCCGAGGAGCGTGTGGCGGTGAAAACCCGTTTCAGCCGCCTTGCGCTTGCGATCTGCTTCTTCGCGTCCGGCTGCGCAGTCGCTGCGGTGATGTATGTCTATGTCGGCTTCTGGTGTCTGGCGCTCTCGGTCGCCGTCGGTTTCGCCGCCGCGATAATCCGGGTCGAGGAAACACGCCCGGCATAAACCCGCTTGCGCCCTACCCGCTCCGGTTGCAGGATAAGGACGGGCTGGGGATTGCGTTGTGCGTCGTGTCGCGTTCGCCGTGATGGCCGTCTTGCTGGGCGCAGGCTTGAGCGCGGGCCTTGGCGCGTGCGCCATGCGCGATCCCTATGTGGCCACCCCGGCAACCACAACGTCCGGCAACTGGAAGATCGAGAAGCAGACCGATCGCATCACCGGCGTTCCGGTGCCGAGCGCGATGCTGATTGTCGACAACGCCTCCAACAGTTTCGCCGATTACGCCAAGATGGCTTCGATGCAGCTCACCTGCTTCGATGGCAAGCCGATGGTGCGCTTCGCCTTCGAGTTCAAGGTCGGCACCGACCCGAACTCGACGCTCGGCTATCGCTTCGACGACAAGCCCGGCCACGACAATATCGCCGCGCGCTTTCTTCAGGAATACCGGACCGTCGTGATCGAGGACCGGGCGGCGGTGACGACATTCGTCAACGAACTTGCGACCTCAAACACGCTCGTGATCCGGATTCGCTCGCTCGCCGCCGGACGCACCACCGCCGAATTCAAGCTCGACGGCGCGCCCGCCGCGCTTGAAGCCGCGTTTGCCGGCTGCCCGCTGACGCCTCCCGCGCCGCCGCCAGAGACGAAAAAGAAGAAGCGCGCCGCGAAGGCGTAACCGATGCTGCGATGCATCGTGCCTCAACTATGCGCGGGAAGAACACGGTGCCTCGCGCGGGTGTGTCTGGACGCCTTCAGATGGCCGTCCGAAACTCTTGACGATTCTGATCGCGGAGGATCGCATGAGGTGGCCGCTTCGCCTTGCCCTGATGATTCCGCTGACGCTGTCTGCTGCTGCGGCCCTCGCGGTCGATCGCGGGCAATTCGGCGATGTCCCCGAACACATCCGCAAATGGTTCAAGGATGCGCGCAGTCCGGCCGGCGTGCCGTGCTGCGACGTGTCGGATGGCCATCGCACCGACTACGATGTCCGCGAGGGCAGCTACTGGGTGCCGATCGAGGGGTCGTGGTGGCTGGTGCCGGAGAAGGCGATCATCCGCACCGGCGGCAATCCCACCGGCGGCGCCGTGGTGTGGTATGTCACGATCCGCGGCAACATCGAGATCACATGTTTCGTGCCGGCGGACGGATCGTGAGGAACGCAGGCGTCTCCCGATCGTCATTGCGAGCGGAGCGAAGCAATCCATAGCTACAGGAAAGAGCTGGATTGCTTCGTCGCCAAAGCGCGTCCAAGACGCGCTCATGGCTCCTCGCAATGACGAGTGTTGGTCTTCAGATACGCCCTACGCCCTGCCCGGATAACTCACCGCCATGCCGGCGCGCACGTCCTGCTGCACGCCATACTGTGCGAACGGATAACGGAATCCGTTCTTCGACAGCGCCTTCATGCCGGCGATGGCGCTGACGAGATATTCCGGCGGTGTCGCCATCAGCATTTCCTCGTCGAGCACGCCGCCGTAGCGGCGCTCGGCGAAACATGGAATCGACAGGCTCGGCAATCGCGTGGTCAGCGCCCGGCCCCATGAGTCCGCGCAGGCGGATTCACCGACCACGCTCCAGTCGAACCGCTTGTAGCCCGACCACTGCAATCCGTTGATGAAATAGATCATCGCACCGGGCGTCGCGTAGAACAGCGCGATGTCCGGCGGATCGAGCTTGCCGGACGACAGCGGACCGACCGCGAGCGCATCGTATTGTCCGTCCGGCACGCAGTGCATCGCTTCCTGATGCGCCTGCGCATCCTGCTGCGTCGAGAACCACACGCCGGTCATGTGCTGACCGGATTGCCACGCCTCGGTCTTGGCGCCGCCGAGGCCGACCACGGCGCGGCACTGCGCGCCGACGAGATCATCGCTGGTGATGCCGACCGTCCAGCCGATCCGCGCCGCCTGCGCCACGATCTGATCCAGCGTATGCACCGATTGCGGCCGGCGGATCTTCGGGATCGCTTCCATGTCCTCGCGCCGCGCGAACATCTTCATGCCGAACGGGATCGAGCGAAGCTTCAGCAGCGTGTTGAGATCATCGACGATCGCGGGCCAGTCGTAGGTCATCGCGTTTCTCCCAAATGTTTTTGTTGCCGGCGAGGCTAGAGCATTTTCGGCGGAAGTAAGAGCCAAAAGAAAACCCGGAGCCGCGCAAGCGGTCCGGGCCTTTGTCTTCAGTTGGATTGATGGCAGGAGCGATCAGTGCCCCTCGCCTTCGGGCGGATTGTCGTCGCCGATATCGCCGACATGCTTCTGTTCGTAAAGCTGGATTCCGATGCGCTCGACGAGATCAAGCTGGGTTTCGAGGAAGTCGATGTGATGCTCCTCGTCCTTCATGATGCTCTCGAACAGGTCGCGCGAGACGTAGTCCTTGATGCTGTGGCAGTAGGTCGCCGCCTCCTGATAGAGCGTGCGCGCGCCGACTTCCGCGGCGAGATCGCATTCCAGGATTTCCTTGACGTTCTGGCCGATCCTCAAGGGATCCAGCACCTGCATGTTGGGGAAGCCATCGAGAAACAGGATGCGGTCGGTGAAGCGGTCGGCGTGGTGCATCTCCTCGATGGACTCCTTGCGCCAATGCTTGGCCATGCTCTTCAGGCCCCAATGATTGAGCAGCCGGAAATGCAGCCAGTACTGATTGATCGCCGTCAGTTCGCTGCGCAGTCCCTTGTTGAGATAATCGATGACCTTCGGGTCGCCCTTCATGTTGCACTCCCTTGCGGAACCGTCGCTTGACGGTCCCAATTCAATTTAGAAGCGTTCTAAATGAGATTACGGGCAAGTACAACCCCGGGGCTGAGGGACCGGGATAGGCTGGGGAAATTTGAATGTCTGAAGGTGTTTAGCAGGCGGCCTGGGCCAGAAGGACGACCGGCTGCTGGTCTTCGTTCGCGGCTTCGTGATGGCTGTGGGGGCATCCCGAGCAGCAAGCCTTGGCGCAGGCGCCCAGCGCTTCGTCCATGATTTTCTTGATGGTTCGGGCGCAACGGCCGCATTCGGCGCTGCAGCCCAAGCAGCCGTAGACCTGCCCGGCCGTGCGCGGGAAATCCTTAGCTTGGGTCACAACGTTACGCACGTCGTGGTCAGTCAGGACGTTGCAGGAACAAACAATCATGGATGTCTGGAGAACCTGTAAGGACTGTTGACCAACAGGTATTAAACCGCAGCCCCCGATGCAAAAGGAAAACAGCCAGTTTTAAGCTATTCCAAACTGGCTAAGCCGCTGCAATCCAATCTAGAATCGATCTAAACGGAACCTGCCTGCAAGGCGCGCTGTGGCGCAGCCTCCAAATGCGGGGCGCTGCAGATTGGGTTAAACTTCCGCATCGCAAGAAGCAGGAGCACGACGGCGTGACGCATATCGGACCTGACGACCTCGGCGCCATCTACGCGCCGCCCACCGACCGCGTGATCGCGAAACAGCTTCCGCGCATCGACCGCCATGCCGCCAATTTCATCGGCCTCTCGCCGTTCTGCGTGCTGGCGACGGCGGGTCCCGACGGCACCGTCGATGCCTCCCCGCGCGGCGGCAATCCCGGCTTCGTCCGCATTGAAAACGAGACGCGCCTCCTGATGCCGGACCGCCCCGGCAACAACCGCATCGACAGCTTCCGCAATGTGCTGTCGGGCAGCGGCTACGTGCAACTGATCTTCTTCGTGCCGGGCCTCGATGAAACCCTGCGCGTGGGCGGCAATGCAAAGCTCTCGGCCGACGCCGACGTGCTGGCCACCATGATCGAATTCGGAAAGCTGCCGCGCGCCGTGCTCGATATCGCCGTGCGCGAAGTCTATTTCCACTGCGGCAAGGCGCTGATGCGCTCGAAGCTGTGGTCGCCGGAGGCGCGCGTGGCGCGCTCGGCTCAGCCGAGCATCTCTGAGGTCATCCACGAGCAGACCGGCCAGGGCACGCCGGAAAGTCAGGACGCTGTCGAAGCGCGTTACAAGACGCAGCTCTGATCTGCGCCGATACAAGTATCCGCTCATTCCCGCGGAAGCCGGAATCCAGTACTCAATCTCTGGGTCCCCGGTTTCGCGGGGACGAGCAGAGAGACAGACATCATCTTGCATCAGGACTCTCCTCTCGTACCGCTTACGTCGCCCTCATACTGAAAGTCCCGCTATGGAAAAGCTGCTGCCGCTCGCGGAAAAAATCGCCGCGTCCCTGATCGCGCGAAAAGAAACCATCGCCGTCGCGGAGTCCTCCACCGGCGGATTGATCTCGGCGGCGCTGCTCTCCGTACCCGGCGCATCGGCCTACTACCGCGGCGGCGGCGTGATCTACACGCCGCGTGCGCGTGCGGCGCTGGTGAACATCACGAAGGAAGAAATGGAAGCCATCGGCATGCGCGGGGCGACCGAGCCTTATGCCACCCTGCTCGCGAACCGCGCGCGCGAACTTCTCAACACCACGTGGGGCCTGAGCGAGACCGGCGCGACCGGCCCAAGCGGCAACCGTTACGGCGACGCCGCGGGGCATTCATGCATGGCGGTTGCGGGACCGCTCGCGCGCGCCATTACGCTTGAGACCGGCGACAGCAATCGCATCGCCAACATGCGCGCCTTCGCGCTTCGCTCGCTCGAACTGTTCGCCGAAACGATGGATTCCGCGCGCTGATTAAACTGCCGCGAATCGCAATCATTGCGAATATCCAGCATTTATCGGCAGATTCCGTCGTTCATGTTCCTGAATTAACCAAGGAACCCGCTTCACCTTTCGTGAGCGAATGTTACGGCTGCAAATATAGCATTGTTTTTTGGGAACAAATCCGGCCCCTAAACCTTAATGGTGCATCAACCCGGATTTTCTGGGTTTGTTAACTCAACCCATCGCATTTTGGTCACATATGGCACGTACCTCGCCACCATCATTCCCCACACACAAGTGAGACAAATGCGAAGATTGCTAATCGCGATTGCGTCTGTTGTTGCCACGCTGGCAATTGCCGTCACTGCACCCGCCTCCGCTCAGGACTTCACTGCGTCCGTCGGTGCCGAAACCGCCGCGCCTCAAAAGAAGATTTCGATGTTCCAGTCGGCGATGAGCGAAGTCGCCATCATGCGCTATCGCGCCGCGCTGAAACTGAAGGCCGAACAGGCAAGATACTGGCCCGCAGTCGCCAGCGCACTGCGTGCGCTCGCCCGCGAACCGCAGGTTAACGAAGCCGCCGTCCGCCGCTTCGCTCCGGCAGCCTCGGCGCTGTTCGCCACCCTCGATGAAGACCAGAAGCGCACGGCGATGGGCCTCGTGCAGAAGGCTGGTCTCCAACAGTACGCTTCGCTGTTCTGATCATCGGCCACGCGGATCATCCGCGCGGCTTTCGAAAATTCCAGCGGCGCTTCGCATTCGCGAGGCGCCGTTTTTCTTATGCCCGCGCCTGATGATGGCTGAAATCCGGCCCCTCCATTCAGATCCCGTTCAACGCAACTGTGAAACCTTCACCGCCGGGACCCGTTATCTAACGGTCACAACGATGAAAGGTGAAAGCCATGCAGAAGATCGGCGCTAGAAAGATCGTCTTGGCAGTTGCCGCTGCCGCCACTGTCGCAGTCACCGCCCTCGCAGCCCCGGCACCCGCCGAAGCGCGCGGCGGGCGCATCGCGGCCGGCGTGGGCCTCGGCATCCTCGGCGGCGCCATCGCAGGCGCGGCGATCGCAAACAGCGGCGGTTACTATGGCCCGGGCTACGGCTATTACGGCGCCGGCCCCGTCTATTACGGTGGCGCGCCCTGCTACTGGCAGCGTGAGCGCTTCTGGGACGGTTACGGCTGGCGCGTCCGCCGCGTGCAGGTTTGTAACTGACGCAACCGTTCATCGGGCGGCCATTTTTTGGCCGTCCGGGCTTGGAAGAAAGGTACACTCCGGACGGCAAAAGCCGCTCCGGGGCGTTTTTTGTAAGGGTCCGGGGGCCAGAATCCGCTATATTGGCGCCGGGACAATGCTGAATCGCCGGTGGGGGATGACGCCGGTACTTTCTAACGGGGGCCAAATCGGGCTATCTTGAGTTCCGTCATTGGCTTCTTGCAGACCAATCGCCTTGCGCCGGGCTGTGGCGTGATCTGAGGAGAGATAAACATGAAGAAGGTTCTTTCAGCGTTCCTCGCGGTCGCGACGATCGCTGGTTCGCTTGCAACCGCGATGCCTGCCGCTCAGGCGCGTGATGGTGGCGCTGTTGCCGCTGGCGTTGGCCTTGGCATTCTCGGCGGCGCGATCGCCGGCGCCGCGATCGCCAACAGCCGTCCGGCTTACGGCTATGGCTACGCTCCGGGCCCCGTGTACGTTGAAGAACCCGCCTGCCGCCTCGTGCGCGAGCGTTTCTGGGACGGTTACGGCTGGCGCGTTCGCCGCGTTCAGGTTTGCGATTGATCTGAATTTCTCACGATTGCGTCGTGAGACATGCGTTTCAAAACCCGGCCTTGCGGCCGGGTTTTTTGTTTTTAAAGAAGCTCCGTCATTGCGAGGAGCGCAGCGACGAAGCAATCCAGCTTGTCTTCTTAAGAGTGGATTGCTTCGCTTCGCTCGCAATGACGAGTTATCGTCCCGCGCTCATGGCGCGCAGCACGTCCGCACTTGGCCAGCAATCGACCTTCAGCCCGGCCTGCTTCTGATAGGCGCCGAGCGCCGCGCGGGTCTGCATCCCGGCCTTGCCGTCGAGTTTGGACGAGTAGAGGCCGATCCGCGTCAGATGCTTCTGCATCGCCTCGACATCGGCGCTGCGCAGTTGCGTGGACGCCGACCACGGCGTCGCGAACGGCTGGCCGCCCGCCATGCGGTCGGCGAGATGGCCGACGAACAGCACATAGAGATCGGAGAAATTGTATTCCTTGATGACGAAGTAATTCTTCGTCGTCAGAAACGCCGGGCCGTAGATTCCCTCCGGCTGCAACAGCGATGCCTCCTGCGCCTGCTCGGCGGCGGACAAACGCAGGCCGCGCACCGGCACGAAGCCCAGACGCAGCCATTCGGAGATCGGCCGGGTCACTTCCGGCACGCCCTGCGAGCAATCGGCGTTGGCCGGCGCGCGAACCTCATAAGCCCAGCGCAGGCCCGGCTCCCAGCCCTTGTTCTTCAACTGCTGCGCGGCAGAGGCAAGCGCATCCGGCACCGATGTCCAGATATTGATATGGCCGTCGCCGTCGAAATCGACGCCGTGCTTGGACAACTCGGACGGCAGAAACTGCGTCAGCCCCGTCGCGCCGCCCCATGAGGTGCGCAGATCCTTGCGCGTGACATCGCCGTTCTGGATCAGCTTCAGCGCCTCGATGAATTCGCCGCGATACTGGTCCTTGCGCCGCCCGACATAGGCCTGTGTCGCCAGCACCCGCAGGCCGTCATACGGCAGCGCGTAACGGCCGTAGTCGGTCTCGCGGCCCCAGATCGCCAGGATGATCGTGCCGGGGACGCCGAAGCGCTGCTCGATGGCCTTCAGCGTCGCGGCATGCTGCTGCATCAGGGTGCGGCCGTGGGCGGCAAGCCGCGCGATGCTGGCCTCCTTCAGATAATCCGCCGGCACCTGCACGAATTCGGCCTGTGACGGCGCGCCGGTCGATGGACGTCCGGGCAGCAGCAGATCCGGCAATTTATAATCCGGCTCCAGCCCGCGCGTCTCGCGCTCGAACACCGCGCGCGAGACACCGGCTTTCTGCGCCTCGGGCCAGAGCGAGGCGACGAAGTTCGTGAAGCCGGCGTCGGCGGCGCGTGAAGACTGCGGAATCAGAAACAACGTCATTGCGAGGAGCGCAGCGACGAAGCAATCCAGTCTTTTATCGATCATCGCTGCGGGTCCGACATGGGATTGCTTCGCTTCGCTCGCAATGACGGAACAAGGAGAAATCCATGTTCATCCTTCGCCCGCAATGACGGCTTTCGCGTGGCTGCGTCAGTGCCCGTGATGTCCCTTCGTGCCGCCATGCCCGCCCTCGCCGTTCGGCGCCAGCACCGGCCCGTTTGAAATCCGGTCGACATAGGCGATGCCGATGGCGGAGAGAATGAACATGCCGTGGATGATGGTCTGCCACATCACGCCCGCTTCGGTATAGTTGGTGGTGCGGCCCGCCCCGCCGAGGTTGCCCGCTTCGATGAAGGTACGCAGCAGGTGGATCGAGGAAATGCCGATGATCGCCATAGCGAGCTTGATCTTCAGCACACTGGCGTTGACATGGCTCAGCCATTCCGGCTCGTCGGGATGGCCCTTGAGATGCAGCCGCGACACGAATGTCTCGTAGCCGCCGACGATCACCATCACCAGAAGATTGGAGATCATCACCACGTCGATCAGACCGAGGACCACCAGCATGATCTGCTGCTCGGAGAAGTCGAACGAATGGGTGATGAGGTGCAGGAGCTCTTTCAGAAAGAGAATGACATAAACGCCCTGGGCCACAATCAGACCGACATAGAGCGGCAATTGCAGCCAGCGCGATCCGAAGATCAGCATCGGAATCGGACGCAGCGAGGTATCGCCTCGTGGTGGCAAAGGGGTATCGGGCGTAAGGGACATGTGTGCTCCGGCTGGCCGTTTTCAGACGGTACTCAGCTAAGGAACATGTCAGATTCTGTCGAGGCGCGCTCTAGCGGCTTTTCACCGCAGCGGATTTTCCCGTTCGACATCATCACGTCAGATTTGTCAGGCTGCGGCGCTACTTGACGATCACGATGAAAATCCGCGGGAACCGCAGCAGCACCTTGCCGTCGGATTGAGGCAGATAGCTCGCGGCGATACGCGCGGTATAGGCCTCCAGGAATTCCCGGCGCTCGGGCATTTCGAGCGGATCGAGGAACGGCCGCAGTCCCGTGCCCTTGACCCATTCGACGATGGCGGGAGCATCCTCGAGCACGTGATTGTAGATGGTGTGCCAGATGTCGATCCGCCGGCACAGCGGCCGCAGCGCGTCGTAATAAACGCCGGGCTTCGGCAACTCGCCCCTCGCCTCCAGCGCGTGCGCGAGCTGGGTGTGAAACTGCGGCAGGCGCGCCACCTCGCGCATCAGCACATGCGACGGCTCATCCATGTTGTCCGGCATCTGAACGGCCATCGCTCCGCCGTCCGGCAGCGCCATGGCCAGACGCATCAACTGCTTGAGATGGTTCGGGACCCACTGGAAGATCGCGTTGGCGAACAGCACGTCGGTGCCGGACGGCGGCGCCCAGTGCGAAATATTGGCCTCGATGAAGGTGTGCTGCGGCAGCCGCTCGCGGGCCTGGCGCAGCATGTCCGCGGAAGTATCGATGCCGGTGATCTTGGCCTGCGGCCAGCGCCTGGCAAGAAGCTCGGTGGAATTGCCGGGCCCGCAGCCGATGTCCACAACGCCCCGCGCGTCCTGAACCGGAATCTGCGCCAGCAGGTCGCGGGCCGCCCGCGTCCGCTCGTCCTCGAATTTGAGGTATTGCTGCGCATCCCAGTCGGCCATCGTGACGCTCCACGCTTTCGGATGACCTTTCTACGTCACCCGGCAAGCGATGGCCAGATTACCCGAGCGTGACGTCTGCCCTTCGGCGCCGGCTCATGCAAGATCGCTGGCGGCTTCGTTGCGCCCCACCCAGACAAAACCGTTTTCGCGCATGAGACGGATTCTCGCCTGGAGATATCCGTGGCCGATGGTCTCCAGCCGCCGCGTCGGCAGCAGAAAGATACGACGGCGGTCGTCGGGATCGGTCTGACGCACGATCATGCCGCTTTCCTCCATGTCATCGAGATGTCGCGAGACTGTCGCTTCGGTCACGAAGATCTCGAAATAGGTCGCAAGCTCCTTGTGCGTGATCGGACGCTCGGCCAGCCAGCGATGCGCCACGATGCTGAACATCATGTCGGCCTCGAACACGCTGCGCCATGGCCGGTTCAGCACGCCGGCTGCGATCACCGTGCGCCGAAAGTCCGCACGCCACTGAACGTAAGCGACATCGATGGCCAGTGCGGCGCGCTCCTGCGCATCGATCGTGCATTCGCTGAGATTGAATGTAACTGCTGGACTCGCGCCGATTTCCTCGGACGTCACCTTGTTGTCGTCATCCCCCACGAAATTTTACTCCGCGCTTTTTCCGCGATTCCAGACGAAGCCATTTTCCTGCATGATTCGCAGCCGCGCACGCTGGAATTCGTGGCCCAGACCCTCGAGCCGCCGCGTCGGGATCAGGAACATCCGGCGGCGGTCGCTCGCATCGAGGCGGCGCTCGACGAGTCCGCCCTGCTCCATATCGTCGATGTGACGCGAAACGGTCGCCTCCGTTGCGATCATGCCGAAATAGGTCGCAAGCTCCTTGAGCGTGACGGGCCGCCCGAGCAGCGCATGATGCGCGACGATGCTGAAGATCATGTCCGCTTCGAACACGCTGCGCAGCGGACGGTCGAGCACGCCGTCCTTGAAAAGCTTCTGCCGGAATTCAGACCGCCACTGGACCCAGGCGACATCCATCGCGAGGAGCGCACGCTCCTGCGCGTCGAGATCGCTGTCCAGCGGAGCATTCACCGCGTCAGTTTCTTGTATTTCACGCGATGCGGGATCACCGAATCCTGGCCGAGACGGCGCATCTTGTCTGTCTCGTAGTCCTGGAAGTTGCCTTCGAACCATTCGACATGGCTGTCGCCCTCGAAGGCGAGGATATGCGTCGCGATGCGGTCGAGGAACCAGCGATCGTGGCTGATGATCACGGCGCAGCCGGCGAAATCCTCCAGCGCCTCTTCGAGCGCGCGCAGCGTGTCGACATCGAGGTCGTTGGTCGGCTCGTCCAGCAGCAGGACGTTGGCGCCCGACTTCAGCATCTTGGCGAGATGGACGCGGTTGCGTTCACCGCCCGACAGCGCGCCAACCTTCTTCTGCTGGTCCGCACCCTTGAAGTTGAACGCCGAGCAATAGCCGCGCGAGTTCACTTCCTTCTTGCCCAGCAGGATAAGATCGTTGCCGCCGGAGATTTCCTCCCACACGGTCTTCTTGCCGTCGAGCGCATCGCGCGACTGATCGACGTAGCCGAGATGCACCGTCTCACCGACGGTGATGGTGCCGGCATCCGGCTTTTCCTGTCCGGTGATCATCTTGAACAGCGTGGTCTTGCCCGCGCCGTTGGCGCCGATCACGCCGACGATGCCGCCCGGCGGCAGCTTGAAGGTGAGATTGTCGATCAGAAGGCGATCGTTGAAGCCCTTGCTGAGCCCCTCGAAGTCCACCACGTTGTTGCCGAGACGCTCGGCCACCGGAATGATGATCTGCGCGGTCTGGGTCTGCTTCTCGCTGGCCTGCTTTAGCAGGTCCTCATAGCGCTGATAACGCGCCTTGGATTTGGCCTGACGTGCCTTCGGCGAGGACGCGATCCACTCCTGCTCGCGGGCGAGCGTCTTCTGGTGCGCGGCGTCCTCGCGGCCTTCCTGCTCCAGGCGCTTCTGCTTCTGCACCAGCCACTGCGAATAGTTGCCCTCGTAGGGAATGCCCTTGCCGCGGTCGAGTTCGAGAATCCAGCCCGTGACGTTGTCGAGGAAGTAGCGGTCGTGGGTCACGATCAGGATCGCGCCGGGATAGTTGCGCAGATGGCCTTCCAGCCACGACACGGATTCCGCGTCGAGATGGTTGGTCGGTTCGTCAAGCAGCAGCAGATCCGGCTGGTCGAGCAGCAGGCGGCACAGCGCGACGCGGCGGCGCTCACCGCCCGAGAGCTTGGTGACGTCGGCATCGTCCGGCGGACAGCGCAGCGCGTCCATCGCCTGATCGACCTTGCTGTCGAGATCCCACAGGCCCGCGGCCTCGATCTCGTCCTGCAATTTGGTCATCTCGTCGGCGGTCTCGTCCGAGTAGTTCATCGCCAGTTCGTTGTAGCGATCGAGGATCGCCTTCTGCTTGGCGACGCCTTCCATGACGTTCTCGCGCACGGTCTTGGTGGCGTCGAGCTGCGGCTCCTGTTCGAGGTAGCCGACCCGCGCGCCCTCGGCGACCCAGGCTTCGCCGTTATAGTCCTTGTCGATGCCGGCCATGATCCGCAGCAGCGTCGACTTGCCCGAGCCGTTGACGCCGAGCACGCCGATCTTGGCGTCGGGATAGAACGACAGATGCACGTTATCGAGCACCTTGCGGGTCGGATAGGCCTTGGTCAGACCCTGCATGAAGTAGACGAACTGGCGAGCCATCGTGATCCTTTGACGGTTCCGGAAAACCTTCGTTGTGCGGGGAAATTTGCTGCCGTTGATGTAGCGGCGGGAACCGCAAAGGGCAACCGGCACGCCCTCCAAAGGTAGGGTTTTGGAAAGGCTGCCGAGAGAATTTTCCAGCGATCTGAGGCCATTGCCGCGGCGAAAACGGCTTTTTAATCGAATCCGCGCAATCTGCCGGTTCGAACCGCGGACAGGCGCGCCGCGACCAATAAGCAAGCGTCACACGAATCAAGAATACAGATCGTCGAGCAGAAGCCATGACGACGCACAGCACATCGATCACACCCGGCATCGCGGACCTGTCCGCACCCCGCACGGCCTCCTCTTCCAAGGGATTGCTGGCCGAGATCGCCGAATTCTGGCGCACCTTCATCCGGGCGGCCTTCGACCCCTATCACCCGGAACGGCACTATATGCGCGGCCCCGGCCCCGCCTGCGCGCGGAAACTCGGCAAGACCGCGAAGTAAAAATTTCCAAGACAATCGGTCGTCATCCTGAGGTGCGAGCACTTGCGAGCCTCGAAGGATGACGACTGCGCGCCGCTTACGACATGCGTCACCTCTCCCCGCTTGCAGGGAGAGGTCGGATCGTGAAACGATCCGGGTAAGGGGCAAGCCGCGCGTGCGCCCCTCACCCAACCCTCTCCCCGTAAACGGGGAGAGGGAGTGCATCGCGATTTCTTGCGGACATAACAAAGAGAGCAAACAAATGCCCCTGCGCTGCGCCATTCTCGACGACTACCAGAACGTCGCGCTCAAGTTCGCGGACTGGTCATCGCTCAAGGACCGGATCGACATCACCGTGTTCGACAAGCCGTTTGCCTCACAGGACGAAGCCGTGCGCGCGTTGCAGGATTTCGAGATCGTCTGCGCCATGCGCGAGCGCACGCCGTTTCCGCGCGAGGTGCTGACCGCGCTGCCGAAGCTGAAACTGCTGCTGACATCGGGCATGCGCAACGCCTCGTTCGATCTTGAGGCCGCGAAAGAGCGCGGCGTCACGGTGTGCGGCACCGGCGGCGTCGGCAACGCCACTGCAAGCCTTGCCATTGGCCTGATGCTGGAACTGACGCGCAAGATCGGCTTTGAGAACGCGCGCATGCATGATGGCGAACTCTGGCAGACCACCATGGGGCAGGATGTGGAGGGCATGACGCTCGGCGTCGTCGGTCTCGGCAAGCTCGGCACGAAGGTCGCGGCGATTGCCAAGGCGCTCGGCATGAACGTGATCGCCTGGAGCCAGAACCTGACGCCGGAGGCCTGCGCCGCGGCGGGCGTGAGCTACGCGACCAAGGACGAACTGTTCGCCACCGCCGACATCGTGACCATCCACACCATCCTGAGCAAGCGCACGCGCGGGCTGATCACGCGCGACGATCTCGCACAGATGAAGCCGACAAGTTATCTGGTCAACACCGCGCGGGGACCGATCGTGGATGAAGCCGCGTTGCTGGATACGCTTCAGCGCAGGAAGATTGCAGGCGCGGGGCTGGATACGTTCTCGCAGGAACCGCTGCCGCTCGATCATCTGCTGCGCAAACTCGACAATGTCGTGCTGACACCGCATCTCGGCTACGTCACCGAGAACAACTACCGGCGCTACTACGGCGACATGGTCGAGGACATCGCCGCGTGGCTCAGCGGCGCGCCGGTGCGGGTGATGACGTAGTGTTCACCTCTCCCCGTTTACGGGGAGAGGTCGGATCGTGAAACGATCCGGGTGAGGTGCGGAAGCATCCGTGATGTGGGCAGCTTGCCCCTCACCCCAACCCTCTCCTCGCAATGACGAATGGACAAAGCCTTCACCCGCGTATCGCGGCCTCGATTGTCGCTACGTCGATCTTCTTCATGGTCATCATCGCTTCGAACGCGCGTCTGGCTTCCTCGCCGCCCTTGGCCATCGCGTCCGTCAGGACACGCGGCGTGATCTGCCACGAGATGCCCCATTTGTCCTTGCACCAGCCGCAGGCGCTTTCCTGGCCGCCGTTGCCGACGATGGCGTTCCAGTATTTGTCAGTCTCCGCCTGATCGTCGGTTGCGATGCAGATCGAGAACGCTTCGTTGTGTTTGAAGATCGGCCCGCCGTTCAGGCCGATATAGGGAATGCCCGCCACGGTGAAATCCACCGTGATGGTGTCGCCCTTCTTGCCGGACGGATAGTCGCTCGGCGCCTTGTGCACGGCGTTGACCTTGCTGTCCGGAAATACGCTCGCGTAAAACGTCGCGGCCTCTTCCGCGTCCTTGTCGTACCAGACGCAGATCGTGCTCTTGTTCTTGGCCATGCGGGTTCCTTCCTCGGTCGTTGTCACTCCATCAAGACCGCAAATTTGCAAAGGTTGCATGTGATGCGCAAACAAAAAGCCCAGCGCGAAGGCCGGGCTTGTTGACACTCGTCATTCCGGGACGCGCACGCTTTGCGCGGACCCGGAATGACCATAACTACCGGATGGTGACCGGCGCAGGCATCGGCGGCACGACCGTCGGCCCCTGATTGGGCACGCCCATCGACGCGGTCGGACGCGGTGCAGGAGCACCGTTCGCCATCGGCGCGGGCGCAGGTCCGCCCTGATACGGCTGCGCGGACGCCGTCACCGGCTGCGACAGTGCGGGCGGCTTGCCGCCCGGCAGCACCACAACGCGGGTGCCGACCTTGGTGCGCTCGAACAGGTCGGTGACGTCCTCGTTCAGCATGCCGATGCAGCCGCTTGATACGAACTGGCCGATGGTCGACGGCTGATTGGTGCCGTGGATGCGGTACACGGTCGAGCCGAGATACATCGCACGCGCGCCGAGCGGATTGCCATCACCGCCGGCCATGAAGCGCGGCAGGTAAGGCTGGCGCTCGATCATTTCCGTCGGCGGATGCCAGTCCGGCCACTCCGCCTTGCGGGTGATCTTCTGCACGCCGGTCCAGGTGAAGCCGTCGCGGCCGACGCGCACGCCGTAGCGGATCGCGCGGCCATTGCCGAGAATGTAGTAGAGGTGCGTATTCGGCGTATCGACGATGATGGTGCCGGCCGGCTCCTTGGTCGGATAATTGACCTCGGTGCGCCGCAGGTTCGGCGGCAATTCCTTGCGCGGGCCGGTTTCCGGCTGCTCTTCCGGCGGCAACGCCGACATCACGGAGCGGCCGTTGGCGCCCTGCGCCGTGCCGGGCGCCTGCAGATCGAGCGCGCCCGTCGGCGCGCCGTCCACTGTCCCAGGCGGACGCGGACGGTCGGTAAAATCGGCGCCCTGCGGCGGACCGCGGTCGCTGTAGATCGGCGCGGGGCCGCGATCTGAATAGGCAGGTGCCGGTGCAGGACCGCGATCCGAATAGGCTGGCGGCGGCGAATAGGCCGTGGGCCGGCCATAACGCGGATCGTCCGGCGACATCACCGGGCCGCGCGGGTCGAGGCCCGGCTGCTGGTAGCTCTGCTGCTGCGGAGCGGACTGCTGGTAATTCGGCTGCTGCTGATAGCCCGGAGGCGACAGCGCGGTGCCGCGGTCGTCGCCGTCGAGGCGGTCGAAGTCCGGCACGCCGCGATCGTCCCGCGCATCATAGGGCGCAGGCTGGATCGGCTGCGAATAGCCCGGAGGCGGCGGATAGGACTGCGCCAGTGCGACAGATGCACCCGAGAGGCCGGCCACTGCGGAAACCGCAAAAGCCGTCGTGAGAGACCTGGCAGAAAAACCCTTGGAAAGCCGATTGAACATCATGCCCCTTATATAGCGCGAACCCGCCACCGTATCGTTAACGGCAGTTCGCGCAGGATAGCGGCGCATTCAAGACATTCGTTGGAAAAAAGCGCCCGGAATGGCTGACTTTTTCGCGAGATTGCAGCCGTGCAACAGGTTCCCGACAATGTGACGCAGTCCCCAGCGCCGGCCGAACTTTTTTCGGGCAAATCCATGGCGTGCGGTATCCTTCTCGAGGGGCTTGATTCGTGGCCTTTTGCCTACCCGTCAGCCTCCAGATTTGCGTTTTCCAGCGTTCCCATGCGTTCAGTTTTGGCTCGAAGACCTTCGCGCCTCCGCCGCCGAAGGCAGGACACCTCACCATGCTCCCCGGACTCCGACTCCTGTTCGCGACCACGGTGCTGGCGATCTCGATTTTGATCTTCGGCCTCGGCGCGGCCGCGCTGCTGCGCGCGGCGCATGAGGAATTCGCGAGCCTCCCGTCGTGGCGGCTGGCGCAGCAGCCGATGCTGGCGCCGCAGTTCGAGATGAGCGGACCGACGCTGGCGATGCTGCGGGTCGAGGCGCTGAACGCGAAGCCGGCTCCGGAGAGAACAATCCGCCAGCAGGCCATCATCCGCGACATTCCGCGCAACCTGCCGGACGCGAAGCCGGCCGAGATCGCGAAACCGGATACCGGCGACGCGGCCAGGAGCGCCGAGCAAACTCCGGCCGAACCTACTCCGCCAGCAGAGACCGCCGCCGCCCTGAATGCACAGCCCAGCGCCGAGGCTCCTGCGGCGGAGACATCGGCTGCGGACGTCAAATCCACCGATGTTCAGACGTCCGAAGCCGGCGCCCCCGAGACGAAGGTTCAGGACGAGAAGCCTCAGCAGGCGAAGCCGGTTGAAGCAAGGCCCGCCGACGTGAAGGCCTCCGAGTTCAGGATCTCCGAAGCGAAAGCTGTCGATGCGATGTCCGAAACTCGCCTGGCTGAACCGAAGCGAGTGGACACGAAATCACCCGAAGCGAAGCCAACCGAGGCCAAGCCCTCGGAAACCGAAGCCTCCGAACCGCGATCGACGGAGACGGTTGCGTCTCTGGAACGATCGACGGAAGCAACGGCCTCCGCGACGATCCCCTGGCCTGCGGCGAAGAAAGTCCGCCGCGTCAATCCGCTCGCCGTCGCACAGCGGCGTCAGGTCGCTCGCGCCCGCGCGGAGGAACGCGCACGGGCTGAACAATTGCGGCAGCAGCAAAAAGCATTTCCGCTGTTCGGCGGTTGAGACGGCCCGGCTATGCCGGCCCGGTCGCGACCGGCGGTCCGCCCTGCTCGCCCCACTCCGCCCATGAGCCGTCATAGAGCGCGGTGTCGGCAATCCCGAGCCGGTACAGCGCCAGCGTCAGCACGCCGGCCGACACCCCCGAGCCGCAGCTCGTGACGATCGGCCTGTCGAGATCGACCCCCGCGCCGGTGAACGCCGCGCGGAGTTCCCCGAGCGGCTTCATCGCGCCGGTATTGGCATCGAACAGCCCCGCATAGGGCACGCTTCGCGCACCGGGAATATGTCCGCCGCGAAGACCCGGACGCGGCTCCGGCACGCTGCCCTCGAAGCGAGCGCTCGGCCGCGCGTCGATCACCTGCTCGGCCCTGCTCTCAAGATTTCCAATCAGTTGCTGCATGCTGCGGACGCGTTTTGTATCGAACGTCGCCTTGAACGCCGCGGGTTTTGGCTTCACCTCGCCGCCTTCGACCGCGCGGCCTTCCGCCAGCCACTTCTTCAACCCGCCATCGAGCACGCGCACATTCTGGTGGCCGAACGACAGGAACATCCACCACCCGCGTGGCGCAGCGACCCACCCTCCGGCATCGTACAGCACCACGGTGTCATCGTTGCTGATGCCGAGCGCGCCGACATCGCGTCCAAACTGTTCGGCGCTGGGAAACATATGCGGCAGCGCGCTTGCGTGATCCGACACCGCGTCGACATCGAAGAACACCGCGCCCGGAATGTGCTGCGCGAGATAGTCGTCCTTCGGCAGCGGCAGCACGCCGGGCAGCTTGAACGTCGCGTCGAGAATTTTCACGCGCGGATCGTTCAGGTGCGCGGCCAGCCATTCGGTGGAAACGAGAGGATCGGTTGTGGGCATGGGCATTCTTCCTCAATCGTCATTGCCGGGCTTGACCCGGCAATCCATCTTTCAAGATGGACACGCGGGTCAAGCCCGCGTGTGACGGTTCATGATTGAACTAAGTCTTCTTCGGCTCGACCTTCTCGATCGGCCCGCCGGCGGCCTTCCATGCGGTAAAGCCGCCGCCGAGATGCGCCACCGGAGAGAGGCCCATGTCCTGCGCGGTCTTGGCGGCGAGCGCCGAGCGCCAGCCCGAGGCGCACTGGAACACGAACTTCTTGTCTTCCTGAAACACCGGCTTGGCATAGGGACTGTCCGGATCGATCCAGAATTCCAGCATGCCGCGCGGACAATGGAATGCGCCGGGGATGCGGCCCTCGCGCTCGATCTCGCGCGGATCGCGCAGATCGACGATCACGACTTCATCCTGTCCCACGCCGCCCTGCGGAAAACGTTCGACGGCTTCCGCCGCATTGATGGTCTCGATCTGGGCGTTGGCCTCGTCGAGCAGTTTCTTGTAGCCGCGGGTGATGGTGGAGGGCATTTGGGGGCAGCTCTTTCGTTTCTTGTCATGGCCGGACTCGTTCCAGCTATCCACGTCTTGCCCGCCACCTTAAAGGCGTGGATGCCCGGAACAAGCCCGGGCATGAAGGAGAATACAACATCTCACAACGGGTCGTCCCCGCGAAGGCGGGGACCCATACTCACTGTCATAGCTTTAGGAGCCGAAGAGCTGGAACGCCGAGAGCACGATAACGATGGCTTAGGGGTTATGGGTCACCGCCTTCGCGGGGACGACAACATGAAAAATCACGCGATGCCCTTCTCCCCGCAAGCGCAGGGCGAGGGAGAAAACTACCGCGTCAATTCCTTCATCGCGCCCTCCAGGCCTTCCAGCGTCAGCGGGAACATGCGCTCGGAAAACAGCTTGCGGATGATGGTGGTGGATTCCGAATAATCCCAGTGCTTGCGCGCGACCGGATTGAGCCAGACCGTGTGCGGATAGGTGCGCGTCACGCGCTCCAGCCAAGCCGAGCCCGGCTCCTCGTTGACGTGCTCGACAGACCCGCCCGGCACCACGATCTCGTAGGGCGACATCGAGGCGTCACCGACGAACACGACCTTATAGTCGTGCGGGTACTTGTGCAGGATGTCCCAGGTCGGCGTGCGGTCGGTGAAGCGGCGCTTGTTGCTCTTCCACACGCCTTCATAGAGGCAGTTGTGGAAGTAGAAGTACTCCATGTGCTTGAACTCGGCCTTCGCCGCCGAGAACAGTTCCTCGACCTGCGCGATGTGGCCGTCCATCGATCCGCCGATGTCGAAGAAGATCAGGACCTTCACGGCATTGCGCCGCTCGGGGCGCATGTGCACGTCGAGATAGCCGTGATTGGCGGTTTCCTTGATGGTGGTGTCGAGATCGAGTTCGTCAGGCGCACCGGTGCGCGCGAACTTGCGCAGGCGGCGCAGCGCCACCTTGATGTTGCGGATGCCGAGTTCGACGTTGCCGTCGAGATCCTTGAACTCGCGCTTGTCCCAGACCTTCACCGCCGAGAAGTTGCGGTTCTTCTCCTGGCCGATGCGCACGCCTTCGGGATTGTAACCGTTCGCGCCGAACGGCGAGGTGCCGCCGGTGCCAATCCACTTGCTGCCGCCCTCGTGACGCTTCTTCTGTTCTTCGAGACGCTTCTTGAGAGTCTCCATGAGCTTGTCCCAGCCCATGGCCTCGATCTGCTTCTTCTCTTCCTCGGTGAGATATTTCTCGGCGGCCTTGCGCAGCCACTCGGCGGGAATCTCCGCCTTCTCCATCGCGTCGAGCAGGCTTTCGAGGCCCTTGAAGGTGGTGCCGAACACGCGGTCGAACTTGTCGAGATTGCGCTCGTCCTTCACCAGTGCCGCGCGCGACAGATAATAGAAATGTTCCACGCTCTGATCCGCGAGATTGGCGTCGAGCGCCTCCATCAGCGTCAGATATTCACGCAGCGTAACCGGAACCTGCGCGTCGCGCAGCGATGTGAAGAATTGCAGGAACATGGGACCTAGATCGCCTCCGAAGCCGCTTCCGTCAAGTGCATGAACTCCCTCTCCCCTCGGGGGAGAGGGTCGGGGTGAGGGGTTCGATGCTCAATATCTTGAAATCGAACCCCCTCACCCGGCGCGCTTCGCGCACCGACCTCTCCCCAATGGGGAGAGGTGAAGCTACAACATCCGATTATACGGGTCTGCTCGAAATCAGCAGACCTGAGCCCTGCAAGGCAGGTTTGCGTTCAAAAACAGCACTGGCGCCCGCTGGCGTGCCGTGCCATTTCATTTAAACTGTTGTTTGACGCCACCCGGACCGCTCCAGCCGGACGGTTCGCGGCGTTGACCGGGACGCAGATAACTGCGTTTTAAACAGGGGGTTTGGCTGATGGGCATTGAATCCATTATCGTCTGGCTGATCGTCGGCGCGATCGCGGGCTGGCTGGCTGGGCTGATCGTCAAGGGCGGCGGCTTCGGATTGCTCGGCAATATCGTGATAGGCATCGTCGGCGCTGTCGTTGCCGGCTGGCTGCTGCCGCAACTCGGCATCAATCTCGGCACGGGCATCATCCGCGCCATCATCAACGCCGCGATCGGCGGCATCATCGTGCTGGTCATCCTGTCGTTGATCCGGCGGGCGTGACGACCTAATCGATCCTCGGAAGCGGCCGTTTCAAAAACGGTCGCTTCTTGTTTGAACTCTTTCGTGTTCCGCGTGGCGAACAGGACTTAACAAGGCAACCTTCGATGAAATTTACCGGCACCAAGAATTACGTCGCCACCGATGATCTCAAGGTCGCGGTCAACGCCGCGATCGTGCTCGAACGTCCCCTGCTCGTGAAGGGCGAACCCGGCACCGGCAAGACCGTGCTGGCGGAAGAAGTCGCCAAGGCCCTCGATGCGCCGCTGCTGACCTGGCACATCAAGTCCACCACCAAGGCGCAGCAGGGCCTCTACGAGTACGACGCCGTCTCGCGCCTGCGCGACAGCCAGCTCGGCGATCCGCGCGTGTCCGACATTTCCAATTACATCAAGCGCGGCAAGCTGTGGGACGCGTTCACCAGCGAGAAGCGCCCGGTGCTCCTGATCGACGAAATCGACAAGGCCGACATCGAATTCCCGAACGACCTGCTGCTCGAACTCGACCGCATGGAATTCCATGTCTACGAGACGGGCGAGACGATCAAGGCGAAGCAGCGCCCGATCATCATGATCACCTCGAACAACGAGAAGGAACTGCCGGACGCGTTCCTGCGCCGCTGCTTCTTCCACTACATCAAGTTCCCCGACATCGACACCATGAGCGAGATCGTCGAGGTCCACTTCCCGGACATCAAGAAGCGTCTGGTACAGGAAGCGATGAAGATATTCTTCGAGGTGCGCGAAGTGCCGGGCCTCAAGAAGAAGCCTTCGACCTCGGAACTGCTCGACTGGCTCAAGCTGCTGCTCAACGAAGAGATGACCGTGGAGCAGCTCCGCGAACGCGATCCGCGCAAGCTGATCCCGCCGCTGCACGGCGCCCTGCTCAAGAACGAGCAGGACGTCCACCTGTTCGAGCGCCTCGCGTTCCTCAGCCGCCGGGAAGTCTGAGCGCGGTCTCTGTTTGCTGAATGGCGTGCGTTCTCGAACGACGCACCATTCCTCAACTGGTCGTCCCCGCGAAAGCGGGGACCCAGACACCCCAGCCCATCGTTCTGGCTTGGCGCTGAAAAAGCGGCGCAGGCATCTCGCTTTAACGTGAATTCGGTGATTATGGGTCCCCGCTTTCGCGGGGACGACGCGGAATGCTGAGCGCGCCCGCGCGGGAACAAGGCCCTTGCCACCGGGTCAGAATGAAGCGCGACGCCATGCTGGCCACTGCCGCCCCGCCCGCATAGACTGGCCGCCTCGGATGCGAGGTGCCGCGTGACCAAGAAGCACGTCGATCGCCGCCTGACAGCCATTCTCGCCGCGGACGTCGCCGGCTACAGCCGGTTGATGGGCGCCGACGAGGAAGGCACCCACGCACAGTTGAAGGCGCACCGCCACGACCTGATCGACCGGCGGATCAGGAAACATCGCGGCCGCATCATCAACACCGCCGGCGACGGATTGCTGGCGGAGTTCGCCAGTGCGGTTGAAGCCGTGCGCTGCGCGGTCGAAATCCAGCGCGCGATGATTACACGGAACGCGAAGGTGCCCGAGGAGAGCCGGCTCGAATTCCGCATCGGCATCAACATCGGCGATGTGATCGAGGACGGCGGCGAAATCTTCGGCGATGGCGTCAACGTCGCGGCGCGGCTGGAGAGTATCGCGCCGAGGGGCGGCATCTGTATTTCCCGGCAGGTGCTCGATCAGATCGAAGGCAAGCTCAAGCTTCAGTTCCGCGAAATGGGCCGTCAGAACCTGAAGAACATCGCACGGCCGATCGAGGTCTTTGCGATCGACCTCCATGACGGCTCATCCAAGGCGGCGCGCATTCTGACCGGCGCGAATCTTCAACAGGAGATCCGCTACTGCAAGGCGGCCGACGGCGTCCGGCTGGCTTTCGCGAAGGTCGGCAACGGCCCGCCGTTGCTGCGCACGGCACACTGGCTGGGGCATCTCGAATACGACTGGGAACTGCCGATCTTCCGCGGTCTCCTGCTCGAACTGGCTTCCAGCTTTTCGCTGGTCCGCTTCGACGCGCGGGGCAACGGGCTGTCGGATTGGGACGTCGGCAACATCTCGCTGGATCACTGGGTGAGCGACATGGAGAGTGTTGCCGACGCGGCGGGACTGGACCGGTTTCCGATTCTTGGGTTGTCTCAAGGATGCGCGGTGGCGATCGCATTCGCGATCCGGCATCCGGAACGGGTTTCGCATCTGATCCTCTATGGAGGCTTTGCCGCCGGCGTCTACAAGAGCCCGAACGTGACGCCCGCCGCACGCGAGCAGTTCGACGCGATGAAAACGCTGATGAAGCTCGGCTGGGGCGCGAACGAGCCGACCTTCCGGCAACTCTTCACCGCGTCGATGATCCCCGCTGCGACGAAGGAACAGATGGACGCCTTCAACGAAGCCCAGCGTGTCAGCGCGTCGGCTGAATGCGCCGTCAGATATCTGGAAACGGTGATCAACTTCGACGTCCGCGATCTGCTGCCGCAAATCAAGGTGCCCACCCTCGTCATGCATGTCCGCGATGACCGAAGGGTACCGATTGCGTCAGGCCGGGAGCTTGCAGCAGGTATCCCCGGCGCACGCCTCGTCACGCTGCCGGGCAAAAATCATATCCCGCTCGAACAGGATTCGGGCTTGCCGATCTTTCTCGACGAGATCCGCCGATTCCTCGACGTCACCTGAATTTATCGGTTCGCTTGCGCTGCGCGCTGACGCGTAATGCTTCCGCGCGGCGGGCCCATCACACCCTGCGGCGGGCCTTGGCTCGGCGCATGATGACCATCTGGGATCGCACACCGTAGCCGATGCCGAAACCGGCCACGAACACCAGAACAAGAACGAATACAGCCTCGGACATGATTGCCTCATGGCGAGGGCCGCCGATCGCAGTATACCGGCCGACGGCCCCGTCTTGTCGTTAACGGACATGGGCAATTGTCCGCAATCAGACGTTAGTCCGGCGGTTTGCGCGCGCAACGAAACCTGCGTTTAAACCTTAATGCCCGCCGCGAAAGTTAAATCCGGAACCGGAGGCAAGGAACGTCATCCTGAGGTGCGCGCTCTTGCGCGCCTCGTGGCAACACCCGCCAGAAATGTCATCCTTCGAGGCTCCCCGCGAAGAGCGGCTCGCACCTCAGGATGACACGGCGCGCCCGACTACCGCGTCCTCTCATGCAACTGATAGGTCAGGTGCGCTTTCACCGTCGGCCATTCCGAGGCGGTGATGCTGTACACGACGGTGTCGCGCAGGGTGCCGTTCGGCGCGATCTGGTGACTGCGCAGCACGCCGTCGAGCTTGGCGCCGAGCCGCTCGATGCCGCGCCGCGACTGATGATTGAAGAAATGCGTGCGGAATTCCACCGCGATGCAGTTCAGGGTCTCGAAGGCATGGGTGAGCAGCAGCAGCTTGCACTGGGTGTTGAGCGGAGTGCGCTGCACCCGCTTTGCATACCATGTCGAGCCGATCTCGACCCGCCGGTTGGCGGCATCGACATTCATGTAGCTCGTCATGCCGGCGACCTTGCCATCGGCATCCTTCACCGTGAACGGCAGCATCGATCCCGCCGCCTGCAAACCGAGACGACGCTCGATCTCGGATTGCATCGCCTCCGGCGACGGGATGGAGGTGTACCAGAGCTTCCACAACTCGCCGTCGCGCACGGCCTCCGTGAGTTCGGCGGCGTGATCCCGTGACAGCGGCTCAAGCCGCGCATGTGATCCTTCGAGAACTATCGGCTCAAGCCATGCCATGGGATGCGCCTTACTTACTCAGAAAATTCAGCGGCAGGCCGCCGCGCGGCCAGTCCATCGCCACCAGCTCGCCCTTGCCGGACAGCGTGATGTAGGCGGTCTTCAGTTCCGGCCCGCCGAACGCGATGTTGGTGGTGACGTTGTCGCCGGTCGGCACCTGCTCCACCAGCTTGCCATCCGGCGCGATCACCGAGATACAGCCCGAGATCAGCGTCGCGACACAGACGTTGCCGGACGCTTCCACGGCCAGCGAATCGTACATCTGATAGCCGCCGAGACCGGAAATCGGCCTGCCCATTTCGCCGCGATAGATCGGTTCAACCGGCGCGATCTGTCCCGGCACACCGATGGCGAACGCCCATAGCCGCGCCGTCGGCGTCTCGGCGACATAGACGGTCTTCTCGTCCGGCGAGAGGCCGATGCCGTTGGCGGGCAGCATGTGCGGCACAGCCTCGACGAGTTCTGTGCCGCCCTTCTTCATGTAGTAGACGGCGCCGACGTCGAGATCGTGCGCGCGGCGCTTGCCGAGATCGGTGAACCAGAGCCCGCCCTCCCTGTCGAACACGAGGTCGTTCGGCCCCTTGAGCTGCCGTTCGCCGCAATGGGTGAACAGCGTCTCGACCTTGCCGTTTGAGAGATCGACACGCTGCAACGAGCCACCGATATATTCCGACGGACGCGGCGCGCCCGGCATGATGTTGCCGCCCGGACCCGGCGCCCAGGAGAAGCCGCCGTTATTGCAGATGTACATCTTGCCGTCCGGTCCCAGCGCCGCGCCGTTCGGCCCGCCAGGAATTTTCGCAATGATCTCCTTGCGTCCGTCGGGATAAACCCGCGTCAGGGTCTGGCGGCGGATTTCCACCAGCACCACCGAGCCATCGGGCATCACCACCGGCCCTTCTGGAAACTCGAGACCGGTTGCGATGACGCGGATGTTGGACATGAAGACCTCCCGGACAGTGTTTTTGATTTTTGCACGCAAAACCTATCGCGCGGATTCAGCGATGACCAGTGCGGGAACGGCAGATCTATCGTGTGAAAAGCCACCAGAGCGGCGCCATCAGAAGAATCAGCGCCAGCGCCATGAGTCCAAGCCGCCCGAGTTTATGAAGCGGCGGCGAGCTGGAAAAATCGCGGGTTGGCTTGCCGTCCAGCCATCGCCTGAACCGTCCCAGAAGCGGGCCGTAATCACCACCGAACCAGTCCAGCATGCGGGCCTCACCATTTGACGAAGCAAAATCTATCCGCTCGTGTCCGTTGTGACCAGCGCGAGGACGCAGGGCCGGCTTATCAAACCCCGTCGTCATTCCGGGGCGCGAGCGCTTGCGAGCGAACCCGGAATCCAGCAGTCGCTCAATAAAAGCTGGATTCCGGATCAACGCGCAAAAGCGCGTTGTCCGGAATGACGTGCCAGACGTATCAGCCCTTCGCCGAAAAATCCCTCCACACCAGCCCTGCCGCCGCAATGTCCGACAGCGCGTTGCCCACCGCCTTGAACACGGTGATCTCGCTATCGCTGGTCCTGCCCTTGCGTTCGCCCTTGCACAGCTCATTGAGTGAACCGCGAATATCATCTGGCGCAATCACCCCGTCGCGGATCGGGTCGAGCAGCTCGCCGCTTTCCTTCAGCGCATCGTAAGTATCGAGCCAGATGCGCCCGCGCCGGAACACCTCGTCGTCGGCCTCGCGCATGAACGGCGTGAAGCTGCCGACCAGATCCAGATGCACGCCGGGCTTCAGCCATTCACCCTTGATGATCGGCTTGTGCGCAAGCGTCGCGCAGCTCACGATATCCGCCTCGCCCACCGCGCGCTCCAGATCGGTCGCGACATGGGCGTCGATGCCTCTGGCGCGGAGATCGAACACCAGCCGCGCTGCGCCCGCCTCGTTGATATTCCACACCGCGACAGTCTCGATCGGCCGCACCGCGCGAAACGCATCCGCTGTGAGGCTCGCGATCCGGCCCGAGCCGCAGACCAGCAGCCTGCGCGCGTCCTTGCGGGCGAGAAAGTCCGCGCCGAGCGCGCCGATGCCCGCGGTGCGCCGCGAGGTGATCTCGTTGCCGTCGATCAGCGCGATATGCTGCCCGGTCTCGCCGTCGCAGAGCAGATAACTCGAAAACAGTCCCGGCAGGGCACGCTTGCCGTTTTCCGGAAAGATCGTGACGATCTTGATGCCGATGAAGGCGCGCTGCCATGCCGGCATGATGAGAATGGTCGCGGTCGAGCCGTCCGGCTGCGGCATGAAATGATGGTGCCGCAGCGGCACGTCCGCGCCGACAGTGAAGGCTTCGCGTAATGCGGCAATCAGCCGGTCGAACGGCAGGCTGGCGCGGGTGTGCGCGGCGTCGATCACGATCGGGGATGGGGATGGGGTCGCCGGGGTCATTTACAGTTTCCGAGAATCTCGCGGACGCGCTCCCTCTCCCCGCCTGCGGGGAGAGGGTTGGGGTGAGGGGCATATTGCAAATAATCACGATTTCGCGAAAGCGCCCCTCACCCGGATTGCTTCGCAATCCGACCTCTCCCCGTAAGAACGGGGCGAGGTGAGGACGCGCTCTGCCCCGCCCTCACCGCGTCCATCAGCTTTTTCCGGAAGGCCCGGTCGCGCTTGAGATGCCATTCGCGGCTCATGGCTTCGTTGCGCGTCTGGAACGGTTCGGTGTGCAGCAACGTCCAGGCCCGCCCGCGTGTCGAGCGCGCCCCGGTGCCATTGTTGTGCTTCGCAAGCCGCTGCGTCACGTCATTGGTCCAGCCGACATAGGAGATGTAACGGCCCTTGTGAAAGCAGCCGAGCACATAGACGAAGGCGACGGGTTTTTTCCGCGTGGGACGCTTCGATTTTGATGAAGAAGCAGAACTCATGGCATGAACCCACCACACGTCGTCCCCGCGAAGGCGGGGACCCATACTCCCTGACATCGAGTTTGCACTGGATGGGCGAAAAATTTCTCCCGAACGTTCCGCCCGGTGGTTATGGGTCCCCGCTTTCGCGGGGACGACATTGAATATCCAGCGGCGGCCCGTGTCACTTCGCGGCGGGCGCCTTTGGCGCTTCCTTCGGCGCGTCCTTGGCTGCGCCGTTCGCCGGCTTGCCCAGCGCCTGCACCTGACCTTGCAACTGAGCCACAGTGTTCTGCAGCCCGATCACGGTCGCCTTCAGCGCATCGATCTGCCGGTTGGCGGCGTCGATCTTCTGCTGGCTCTCCAATGAAGCCTTGGTCAGCGACGCCTTGAGGAAATTCACATTGCTCTGGAGACAGCCGGTGCGGCGCTCCATGGTTTTCTCGGCGGTGCATATCTCGATGCCCGGCACGTCCTGCGCCATCGCTCCGTGCGGCATCAGCGTCAGCAGCGCAGCGGCAATCAGCAATCTCGTCATGTCCGACCTCATCATTGGCTCAAGGCATCGTGCACGTTTCCGCACGTTCGGCGCAAACTGTCTCATAACGTGACGGGGTAACCAGCGAAGATGTTGCGCGATCTTAAGGTTTGGAACGCGGGTGGAACGAAACGCGCCCGAATCAGCGATTCATACCATGCTAGCCAGATGGCTGACCGACATCTTGTGTCGCATGCACGCAGCACGTCCACATCATGCTGTGCGAGGGTTGCGAAGTTCAATCGAAACGTTGAAAACAGGCGTCAATCGTTAACGCGCCCCAAAGAGAGCGAAGCCCGCAATGACCGACCAGCGAACAGACCTGCCAAAGGACTTGCCAAAAGACCTGCCAAAAGACTTGCCAAAAGACTTGCACGGTGTGTTTCCCTACCTCGTCTCGCCGACCGCAACCGACGGCAGCATCAAGACCGATGTTCTGGGCAGGCTCTGCGACGACATGATCAAGGCCGGCGTCCACGGGCTGACGCCGCTCGGCTCGACCGGCGAGTTCGCCTATCTCGGCCGCGAGCAGCGCACCACCGTAGTGAAGGCAACGGTGGAGGCCACAGCCAAGCGTGTGCCGGTGATCGCGGGCGTGGCATCGACATCGACGGCAGACGCCGTCGCGCAGGCTAGGGCCTATCAGGCGCTCGGTGTGGACGGCATTCTCGCCATTCTGGAAGCGTACTTCCCGGTGAAGGACGCGCAGGTCGAGGCCTATTTCCGCGCCATCGCGGACGCCGTCGATATTCCGGTGGTGATCTACACCAATCCGAATTTCCAGCGCTCCGATCTCACCCTCGACGTGATCGCGCGCCTCGCCGAGCATCCGCGCATCCAGTACATCAAGGATGCCTCGAACAACACCGGGCGCCTGCTCTCCATCATCAACCGCTGCGGCGACAGGATGCGCGTCTTCGCGGCATCGGCGCACATTCCCGCCGCCGTGATGCTGATCGGCGGCGTCGGCTGGATGGCGGGACCGGCCTGCATCGTACCGCGCGAAAGCGTGAAGCTCTACGATCTGTGCAAGGCGGGGCGCTGGAACGAAGCGATCACGCTTCAGCGCAAACTGTGGCGGGTCAACGAGGTGTTCGCGCGGTTCAATCTCGCCGCCTGCATCAAGGCCGGGCTGGAGATGCAGGGCTATGCCGTGGGCGATCCGATTGCGCCGCAAACCCCGCTCACGCCTGAGGAACGCAGGATCGTCGAGGATGTCCTGGGCGGGCTGGGTTAGCCGTCCGGCTGGAACCTGCAGCAATCAGGACGTTGAAATCGGCGGCGGCAGGGATCAAGTTAAGGGTCCAGTCCCGCCGCAAACTTGAGGTGCCAGCATGGTCAAGGTGGTCTACGAGATAGTCGAGCACGACGGCGGCTGGGCGTACAAGTTCAACAACGTGTTTTCGGAGACCTTTCCGACCCACGAGGCGGCGCGCGCGGCCGCCACCCGCGCCGCGGCGGAACAGCGGGTGCCCGGCCGGACCGAGGTCATCCAGTTCGAGGACGGCCAGGGCAACTGGCGCGAGGAAACCGTCCGGGGCACCGACCGGCCAGTGACCGAAGTCGTGGACAACAAAAAGGCCCGGTAACCGTCCGGTCCTTTTTGCCGCACCCCGGTTTCCATCTCCGCGCAAACTGGTCTAGAAGACCGGCATGAGAGCGGGCAGAGCACTTCAGAACTGGCTGGATTCGCATGGACTGGGAGCGATCATCGCTGCCGTCCTCGGCGTCATCGTGGTGCTCGCGCTCATCCTCGTCGTCGGCGGATACTATATCGTCCAACCATGAGTTCCGGCCTGCCGCGGTTCTCGGCAGCACCGGCGGCACCGGCCGACATCAACTCCACATCAATTTCAGCGAGATCGACAGTGGCCGCCTCGACCGACATCCTGTTCAGTGAAGCGATCTCGCTCCTTCAGGCCGGGCGCACGCGCGAGGCCGAGAAAACCCTTCGCAAGCTGGTGCGCAGGACGTCAGATCATCCGCTGGCGCTCAGTGTGCTCGGCGCCATTCTTGTCGGCACCGGAAAATACGACGAAGCCGAGCGGTTTCTGCGGTCCGCCGTGAAGCTCAATCCGGGCGCTCACGTCGCGCTGTACAATCACGGGCTTGCGCTCAAGGCGCTGGGCCGCCCGGACGAAGCGCTGACACAGTTCACGCAGGCGCTTGCGATCACTCCCGACGACGCCGAAACCCTGAGCAATCGCGGCACGGTCTACAACGATCTGAAAAACTTTGAGGCTGCGCTGGCCGATTTCGACAGGGCGACCGCGCTCCAGCCGAACTATGCGCTGGCCCATCACAACAGGGGCAACGCGCTGTCCGGCCTCGCCCGGTATGAAGACGCGCTGGCGGCGTATCAGCGCGCGGTGGCGCTGATGCCCGGCCTGATCGACAGTTGGGCGGCCATCGGCCTCAGCCTGCAGAAGCTTGAGCGGCACGACGAATCCGCGGCGGCCTTTGAGACGGCGCGGCAGCGCGCCGAAGCGGCCAACGCGCGCCGCCATTAGCCGCCGCCCGCAAAGGGGCAGCGGCAGAATCGAACTTACTGCTCGTCGCGGAAATACGGCTCGACCGGGCCGGTCAGCTTGATGGTCAGCGGATTGCCGTAGCGGTCCTTGGACGAGCCTGCGGTCACGCGCACCCATCCCTCGCTGACGCAGTACTCCTCCACGTTGTTCTTTTCGACGCCCTTGAAGCGGATGCCGACATCGCGCGAGAGAACCTCGGCGTTGTAGTACGGGCTGCGGGGGTCGGTGGAGAGGCGGTCGGGCAATTCGCTCATCGTCATATCCTGCTTCTTGTTATTCTGAAGTTACAGCGGTCTTAAATCACAGCGTCCCGGATGACAGGAGCTTTTCGATGTCGCGGGTCAGCGCTCTGGGCGAGGTGGTCGAGCCGTACCGCGCGACGACTTTGCCGGCGCGGTCGACGAGGAATTTCGTGAAATTCCATTTGATCGAGGCGCCGAGCAGCCCCGGCTTCTCGCGCTTGAGGTGATCGAACAGAGGCAGCGCCTTGTCGCCGTTGACATCGATCTTGGCGAACATCGGAAACGTCACGTCGTATTTCTGCGAGCAGAACGCCGCGATCTCCTGCGCGCTGCCCGGCTCCTGCCCGCCGAACTGGTTGCACGGAAAACCCAGCACCGAAAAGCCGCGCGGGCCGAGCGCGCGTTGCAACTCCTCGAGCTGCGCGTATTGGGGCGTGAACCCGCACGCGCTCGCGGTGTTGACGATCAGCAGCACCTGCCCCTCATAGGTCCTGAGCGGACGCTCTTCGCCGTCCAGCGTCGCAGCCGAGAAATCGTAGACCGTCGTCAATGGCGCTCTCCCGTCATGCCGCCTGCTGTGGGAGCATGAGCTGATCCGAAAACGGGTTCCCGCTTCAGGATCATGCTCCTCAGGTGCGAAATCCGCCCTTTTGCTGATTGGCGAGCCAGTCGGACAGCTTCGCCGGGGCTTCCTTCTTGGCGGGCTTCGCCGCTGCCGCCCGTTTCGCCTTGGGCGGGGGCGCCGATGCCGCTTCCGCAGCCTCCTTGGCGAGCCGCAGCGCGCGCAGTTTTTCCATATTGGCGCGCACCGCGCGGCCTTCTGCGTCGTACTGCGCCATTGCGCTGCCGGCGTCCTGTTTTTTGTCGCTCATTGATGTTCTCCGGGACGAGGTGACGATCCCGAAACGGGGGAACCTGTCGCTGCTGCGCTCCCTTTAACCGATCCGGGCTGCCCTGTCTTGCGCTGCGAAAGTGGCCCCAATGGGCTAATTTACCCGATATTGGCAAGGAGGCGCCGAGGCCTGCTAGAGTCGGAGCCTCGGAAAGCCACAATTGTTCAACATTTTGCGGCAGACTTGACGGCTTTCCGCGACCGGAAACCCGCGATCGAGAAACCCATTGGCGATCAGGACAACATATCTCGTGCTGATAGGCGGCGCAGGCACCCTTGCCGCCGTGGGTGGATGGCTGCTCGGCGACCAGTTGTTCTTCCAGCGCGCCTCGGCGTCGCTGACGCCGGACGAGCCCGTGTTCGAGGCTCGGTATCCGGTCTCCAACGCGATGACGAAGCAGGACCGCGTGATCGCCTCGCCTGCCCCTGCCGAGAGCACGGACGCCGGTTTGCCGAATGATATGTATGAGACCGCACGCGCCTGGCTCAACGCGCCGGTGACGCTGCCGCGCCGGCAGGCCGCGAAATCCGAAAAGCCGTCGCGGCTGTTTCTGAACGACACCCAGATCGCCGGCATCAAGAAGCGGCTCAACCTTACGCCGGCGCAGCAAAAATACTGGCAGCCGGTGGAAAGCGCGATGCGCGAGGTCACATTGCAGATCGAGGACTATCAGAAGCGGCTGAAGAAGGATCGCGACGATTCGTTCGACACCGAAAGCGACGCCATCACCCGCCTGAAGACCGCGACGCGCGCATTCTATTCGCAACTGAACGGCACGCAGAAGAACGATCTCTCGCTGCTGGTGCGCATGGCGGGCCTTGGCCCGGCGTTCGCCGAACTCACCGGCACCAAGATGACGAAGAACGAACCTGAGAATTCACGGTGAGGCTTCTTCACCTCTCCCCGTTTACGGGGAGAGGTCGGAAGCAAAGCGCAGCGAAGCTTCCGGGTGAGGGGCTAACATCCATCAAACAAGAAAATTGCCCCTCACCCGCTCGCTTCGCTCGCGACCTCTCCCCGCAAGCGCGGGGCGAGGTGAAGAAAGACCCAAGGCCGGGATAACCAAACATCAGTTCCTGAATTCGTTGGTCAGTTCGCCGACGCCGTCGATGGCGACGGTAATGGAATTCACCGCCTCCTTCATCACGCCGACGCCGAGCGACGTGCCGCAGGCGATGATATCGCCGGGCAGCAGCGTCATGTCGTGCGAGATCTTGCTGACCAGCTCCTGCGCCGAGAAGATCATGTCCGAGATCTTGTAGGACTGCCGCTCAGCGCCGTTGAGAACGGTGCGGACCGTGAGCGACGCAGGGTCGATACCGGTCACGATGGCCGGGCCGAAGGGGCAGAAGTCGTCGAATCCCTTGGCGCGCGCCCATTGCTGAAAGGTCGGGTCCTTGTTGAGAATGTCCGCGGCGGTGATGTCGTTGACGCAGGTGTAGCCGAGAATGAAATCGTCGGCCTCTTCGACCGAAACCGCGCGGCAAACCTTCCCGATCACGATGGCGAGTTCGCCCTCATAGACCACCTTGCCGTCGTACCAGGCAGGCTTCTGCACCACCGCATTGGGTGAAGCCGCTGTGGTCGGCGCCTTCAAAAGATAGAGCGGCTCCGGCGGCTCGGGCTTTTCAAGCTTCGCCGCCAGCGCATGAAAATTGTTCCACAGCGCCACGATCTTCGACGGCGTGGTGGGCGCCAGCAGTTCGACATCGGCCAGCGCGAGCGTTTTGCCGTTCGCCTTCGGGCTGTCGAACATGTCGCCGTGATGCACGGTGATGTTCTGGCCCGACAGCGTGCCGAACCCGATCTGATCCTGATGGCGAAAGCGAACCCAACTCGTCACGGTAAAACCTCCAAACCTTCATCGTCGTCCCGGCGAAGGCCGGGACCCATAACCACCGGCTTCACGATAGAAAACGCATCGCGCATCACAGCTAACTTCAGGGAGTATGGGTCCCGGCCTTCGCCGGGACGACCACAGAGAGTTGGCTCTTACACGCTCAATAAAGTTCCGCGATCTTGGCGCGCTGTGCCACCAGCGCCAGCACGATATCGATCGACGGCGTCGGGATTTTCGACAGCGTGCCCATCTCCTGGACCACCGTGACCAGCGGATCGATTTCCATCGGCCGGCTGCGTTCGAGATCCTGCAGCATCGAGGTCTTGTGCGCGCCGACCTTGCGCGCGCCCTCGATCCGCCGCTCCACATCGACGCGGAATCGGATGCCGAATTTCTCGGCGATGGTCTGGGCTTCCACCATCATGGACTTCGCAACCGCCCGCGTGCCCGGATCGCTGCCGATCACATCGAGCGTGGCATGGGTCAGCGCGCTGATCGGGTTGAAGCAGACGTTGCCCCACAGCTTGAGCCAGATTTCGTCGCGGATGTTCTCAAGCACAGGCGCCTGGAGCCCGGCCCTGACGAACATCGCCGACAGCGCCTCGACATCGGCGCTCTTCTCGCCGGAGGGCTCCCCGAGCGGGAAGCGGTCGCCATAGACATGGCGGATGACGCCCGGCGCTTCGATCTCGGTCGCGGGATAGACCACGCAGCCAATGGCGCGCTCCGGTCCAAGTTCTTTCCACTGACGGCCGCCGGGATCGATGCTCTCCAGCGCCGAGCCTTCGCACTCGTTGCCATGCTTGTAGAAGTACCAGTACGGAATGCCGTTCACCGCGGTGACGATGCGGGTTTTCGGCCCGAGCAGCGGCTGCATCGCATCGATCACGCCGGTGATCGAATGGGCCTTGAGGCAGATGATGACGAAATCCTGCGGACCGAGCTCGGCTGGATTGTCGGTGCAGCGCGGATGAACCACCCGCTCCTCGTCGCCGATCAGAAGCCTCAACCCGTTGGCCTTCATCGCTGCGAGATGCGCGCCGCGCGCCACCAGGCTGACGTCAGCGCCCGCCCGCGCGAGCTGCACGCCGAGATAGCCTCCGATCGCGCCTGCGCCGTAAATACAGATCTTCATGGTGTTTCCCGAAATATCGCGAAGCGAAAAAAGATCAGAGCGCAATCACACCACCGGGGAGATCATGTGATCGCGCTCTGCAGGGAGAACCGTCAGGCAACAAACGCAGGTTGGGTCGCTTCGAGTTCGGGAATTGCAATAAGGCCATCCACAGCGTTGATGTCGCGGATGCTGATCACGCCGATCAGTGTGTGGTCGTCGATCACCGGCACATGCCGAATGTGATTGTCGATCATCAGTTCGCGCACGTGTTCGATCGAGTCGGTGGACTGGCACGACACCAGCTTCTGAACCGAGATCAGCGCGGAAACCTTCATGGCAAGGCCGGCCTGCCCGTGCTCGGAGACGGCGCGCACCACATCGCGTTCAGAGAACATGCCGACGGCAACATTGCCCTCGGTGCGGCAGACGTCCTTCACGACAAGCGCGCCGACATTGTCGTTGCGCAGCAGCCGCGCGGCAGTGGCGACAGTTTCGTTCATGCGGACGGTGGCGATACGGGTGCTCTTCCTGTTCAGGATGTCTCCGACTCTCATCACAACCTCCTCGCTGGTGGGGATGACCTTCCCCGTGGACGGTTCATGCTGGAGGACAGCCATGTCCTCTCTGATTGGCTGAGATTGGTATACATTATGCCAAGAGTCAATAGGAACGAATTCCTAATTGCTGTGGTATCCCACCGGCGGACCTGGCCGGTTTTCGCGGACGAAACGGCGGCCATCATGCCGTCACCACTCCGCCCTTTGCGGCGGAGTTCGTCACCACTTCGCCTTATGCAGCGATGCGCGCCGTGATCCGACGCCAAGACGTTGAAAGCGCACAGCAATCGTCTCTCGTCTGCTGGAAGTGGAAGAATGATGCGAAATCAACAGATGCGATGCGTTTCCTCGTCATTGCGAGGAGCGTGGCGACGAAGCAATCCAGTCTTCGCGTGATGATGATTTACCTGGATCACTTCGCTGCGTTCTCAATGACACAGCGGGATCAATCGCAAACAAAAATGCCCGGGACGAGCCCGGGCATCTTGATGAATCGCAACGGATGAGAAAGATCAGCGGTCCGTCGTCGCGCGATTACTCGCGCGAGCGCTTACCCCTTGAGCACATCCACCAGAGTCTTGCCGAGGCGCGCTGGCGACGGCGAGACACGGATGCCGGCTGCTTCCATCGCGGCGATCTTGGATTCGGCATCACCCTTGCCGCCGGAGATGATCGCTCCGGCATGGCCCATGCGGCGGCCCGGAGGCGCGGTGCGTCCGGCAATGAAACCGACCATCGGCTTCTTGCGTCCGCGCTTCGCTTCGTCCTTGATGAACTGCGCGGCGTCCTCTTCCGACGATCCGCCGATCTCGCCGATCATCACGATCGACTTGGTGTCGGGATCGGCAAGAAACAGTTCGAGCATCGATATGAAGTCGGTGCCCTTCACGGGATCGCCGCCGATGCCGACCGCGGTGGTCTGACCGAGGCCTTCGGCTGAAGTTTGATACACCGCCTCGTAGGTCAGCGTACCGGAGCGCGAGACGATTCCGACGTTGCCCTTCTTGAAAATATTTCCGGGCATGATGCCGATCTTGCATTCACCCGCCGTCATCACGCCGGGGCAATTCGGACCGATCAGACGCGACGACGATCCTTCCAGCGCGCGCTTGACGCGCACCATGTCGGTCACCGGAATGCCTTCGGTGATGCAGACGATCAGCGGCACTTCGGCGTCGATCGCCTCGCAGATTGCATCCGCAGCGCCTGGCGGCGGAACATAGATCACGCTGGCGTCCGCGCCGGTGGCCTCACGCGCCTGCGCCACCGTGTCGAACACCGGCAGGCCGAGATGGGTGGAGCCGCCCTTGCCGGGCGAGGTGCCGCCGACCATCTGCGTGCCGTAGAGCGCCGCCTGTTCGGAATGGAAGCTGCCGTTTTTCCCCGTAAAACCTTGGCAAATCACCTTGGTATTGCTGTCGATGAGGATGGACATTACGCGGCTTCCTTTCGTGTGGCGCGAACGATCTTCTGCGCGGCATCGTCGAGATCGTCTGCGGCGACGACATTCAATCCGGATTCGGCAATGACCTTCTTGCCGAGTTCGACATTGGTCCCTTCCAGCCGGACCACCAGTGGCACACTGAGGCCGACCTCGCGCACCGCGGCGACCACGCCTTCGGCGACGACATCGCAACGCATGATGCCGCCGAAGATGTTGACCAGGATGCCCTTCACGTTCGGATCGGAGGTGATGATCTTGAACGCCGCCGCGACCTTTTCCTTGGTCGCACCGCCGCCGACATCGAGGAAGTTCGCCGGCGTGGCGCCGTAGAGCTTGATGATGTCCATGGTCGCCATCGCGAGTCCGGCGCCATTGACCATGCAGCCGATGGTGCCTTCGAGCGCGATGTAGTTCAGGTCGTACTTCGACGCCTCGATTTCCTTCTCGTCCTCTTCGGTGAGGTCGCGCAGCTTCATCAGTTCAGGGTGACGATATAGCGCGTTGGAATCGAAGTTGATCTTGGCGTCGAGACAACGCAGGTCGCCCTGCTTCGTCACCACCAGCGGATTGATCTCCAGCATCGCCATGTCGGTGGCGACGAACGCGTTGTAGAGCTGCGAGGTGAGGATCGAAGCCTGCTTGGCGAGATCGCCACTCAGGCCAAGAACCTGCGCAACCTTGCGACCGTGATGGGCCATCACGCCGGTCGCGGGATCGACGGAGAAGGTCACGATCTTGTCCGGTGTATCGTGCGCCACCTTCTCGATGTCCATGCCGCCCTCAGTGGACACCACGAATGCGATCCGCGAGGTTTCGCGATCGACCAGTATCGAGAGATAGAATTCCTTTTCGATGTCCGAGCCGTCTTCGATGTACAGGCGATTGACCTGCTTGCCAGCGGGCCCGGTCTGCACGGTCACCAGTGTGCGTCCGAGCATTTCCTTGGCGAAGCTTGCGACCTCATCGATCGACTTCGCCAGCCGCACGCCGCCCTTTGCGTCGGCCGGCAATCCCTTGAACTTGCCCTTGCCGCGGCCACCAGCATGGATCTGCGATTTCACGACATAGACTGGACCCGGCAGCGACTTTGCCGCAGCGATCGCTTCATCGACAGTGAACGCAGGCGCACCTGCCGACACCGGCACGCCGAAAGTCTTCAGGACTGCCTTGCCCTGATATTCGTGGATATCCATCGCAATCCTCCCGTCATGACCGAGGTCAAGAAACGCCCTGTTTTCAGGGCTTATGAGATCAAATCCCTGTCTTGTATTATGTATACCAGAGATTGCCCCACTCATCCGGTATGAGTCAATCGGGTCAGAAAAAGAAAAACGCGCCCATCCGGAGATGAGCGCGCTCTTGAGACAGTCAGGTCGTTGCGCGTCAGGCCGTCGCCATCGATTTCTCGACCACTGACTTGCGCCAGGGCTTCAGCACGATGATGGCAAGCAGCGAAGCGAGAATATTCGCGCCGGCCGCCACGATGAAGACCATGTCCCACGTGCCCGAGCTTTGCTGCATGTAGTTCGCGGCAGGCACAAGCAGCGCTGCCGTTCCTTTCGCGGTGTACAGCAGGCCCGCATTGGTGGTCGCGAACTTCGACCCGAAAGTATCCGTGCAGGTCGAGGGGAAGAGCGAGTAGATCTCACCCCACGCGAAGAACACGAAGCCCGACAGCAGCACGAACCAGACCGGATCGTGACCCCAGAGGTAGAGCATATAGATGCCGACGCCTTCCATGCCGAACGCGATGAACATGGTGTTCTCGCGGCCGATCATGTCGGAGATCCAGCCGAAGAACGGGCGTGTCAAACCGTTGAGTACGCGATCAATGGTCGCGGCAAATGTCACCGCGGTCATCGTCATGGCCATCAGCGTGACAGGAACGCTGTCGACTTTCCAGTCAACCGCGATCGGCTTGAGGTTCGCAGTCACCATCAGTCCGCCGGCGCCGACGATAACGAACATGAAGTACATCAGCCAGAAAATTGGATGCCGGAGAACTTCGGTCGGCGCGTAGTTACGGCGCGTCTGCTGAAGCGCGGCATTCACAACTGGCGGCGGCACCTGTCCCGCCTTCGGTGCGAACATCAGGAACGAGAGGATCACGATGATGATGCCCTGCCCCAGACCGAAATAAAGGAAGGTGTTCTGGAAGCCGTCGTTCTTGATCATGGCCTGGATCGGCGCGACCGTGAGCGCGGAGCCAGCACCAAAGCCGGCAGCGGTGATGCCCGCGGCAAGACCGCGCTTGTCGGGAAACCACTTGAGCGCGTTGCCGACGCAGGTGCCGTAGACACCGCCGGCGCCGATGCCCGCGATGATCATGCCAAGGTAGAAACCGTTGAGCGTTGTGGCCTGTGCATTGATCGCCCAGCCGATCGCGCAAAGAACCCCGCCGACGAGAACAACGATGCGCGGACCGTACTTGTCGACGAACCACCCCTCGACGGGGACCAGCCACGTTTCGAACAGCACGAACAACGTGAACGCCCACTGGATCGATGCGCGATCCCATCCGAATTGTTTCTGAATGTCGGGGACGAAGAACGTCCAGCCGTATTGATAGTTCGCGATCATCACCATGGCGCCAACGCCGATCGCCAACTGGACCCAGCGATAGGTATCGCTGACGCGCGCAGCCGCCGGGGCCGCCGTATGAACCGTATCCGTCATCGTTCCTCCGAGTGCGCCCTTGCTCTGTTAAAGTTCGGCAGACGCTACAGCGGGGAAGGCTGGTATATGATATGCCAGATTGCAAGAGGTATTCGAAGGAACTGCGACTTTTTAGCTATGCACCTCTGTAATGGGTTTGCGCAAGAAAAATGGCCCCGGCGGTTGCCGAGGCCATTCAAAAGGACAATCCTCTTTCAGAGAAGCCTTGCGACGGGCCCCAAGTATCCGAAACGCAGAAGCTCTTTCTCCTTATTTACATTGCCGTTTTCGGTGCGCGCGACGACAGCCGCGCCCAGCCGTTCGAGATCAAAGGCCAGAACAGGGCGATCAATCCCAAGGTCATGATCGATCCGACAAGACCGTTGGAGAAGAACACGCCGAGGCTGCCCTGCGATCCAAGCAACGCTTGCCGGAATGCTTCCTCCGCCTTGTCGCCAAGCACGATGGCAAGAACCAGCGGCGCCATCGGATAGTTACACTTCTTCATGACGTAACCGACCACGCCAAACACCATCATCATCACGACGTCGAAGGTGTTGTTGTGAACGGTGTAAGCACCGATTGCGCACAGCACGAGAATCACCGGCGCGATGATGCTGAACGGAATGCGCAGGATCGCAGCGAACAGCGGCACGCAAGTCAGCACCACGATCAATCCGACGAAATTGCCGAGGTACATGCTGGCAATCAGGCCCCAGACGAAGTCCTTCTGCTCGACGAACAGCAGTGGCCCGGGCTGCAATCCCCAGATCAGCAAGCCACCGAGCAGCACCGCAGCCGTCGGCGATCCCGGAACGCCAAGTGACAACATGGGCAACAGCGCAGCCGTGCCTGCGGCATGCGCCGCAGTCTCGGGCGCGACCACGCCTTCAATTTCACCCTTACCGAAATTCTTGCCCTGCTTCGACATGCGCTTGGCGATGCCATAGCTCATGAACGACGCGGGCGTCGCACCGGCCGGCGAAACACCCATCCACACACCGATCAGACACGAGCGCAGTGACGTCGCCCAATAGCGCGGGAGTTCTTTCCATGTGTCCCACACCACCCGTGCGTTGATCTTGGCCGGCTTGCCTCTGAAATTGAGCCCCTCCTCCATGGTGAGAAGAATCTCGCCGATTCCAAAGAGCCCGATGACCGCTATCAGAAAATCGAATCCGCTAAGCATTTCGGAGAAGCCGAAGGTCAAACGCAGTTGTCCCGTGATGCTGTCAAGACCAACCGCCGCCAGCGCGAAGCCGATCATCATCGCGACAATTGTCTTGAACGGCGGCTCCTTGCCCATGCCGATGAAACTGCAGAAGGCGATGAAGAAGACCGCGAACTTTTCCGCCGGGCCGAACTGAAGCGCGAATTTTGCCACCAGCGGCGCCACCAGCGTGATCATGATCACGGCAAATAATGCACCGACGAATGACGATGTGAATGCCGCAGTGAGCGCCTCACCGGCCTTGCCCTTCTGTGCCATCGGATGACCGTCGAACGTCGTGGCCACGGACCACGGCTCACCTGGGATGTTGAACAGCACCGATGTAATGGCGCCTCCGAACAACGCGCCCCAATAAATGCACGACAACATGATGATCGCCGACGTTGGAGGCATGCTGAACGTCAGCGGCAGCAGAATCGCCACGCCATTTGCGCCGCCGAGACCCGGCAGCACTCCGATTACCACACCGAGAACGATCCCGATCACCATGACCAGGATGTTGAACGGCTGCAGTACCGTCGCGAAGCCGTGAAACAGATTTACGATTTCTTCCATGTCAATGTCCTCAGCCGCAGCGGGAATTTAGAGACCAAGCAACTCTTCCAGCGGGCCTTTTGGCAGCGGAATGAGGAACCATTTTTCGAAGAACAGGTAGACTGCTAGCGGCGTGCCGAGCGCTACGGCAGCAGTTGTAGTCCACGGGTATTTGCCGAGCCACTTCATGAACAGAGCAATGAGAAGCACCGAGGCGACATAGATGCCGAGATACGGGATGCTCAGACAGTAAATGGTGGTCGGCACGAAGACGGAGAGGACCTGGCGAAGCTGTCCCCAATCCGCAAAGAGCTGACCGTCATCAGGCTCCATCAGAAGCTGGATGCAGTTCACGCAGCTCGCCAGCACAATGATGATGCCGATGTAGAAGGGAAAGAATCCGGATTTGGGACCCTCCGCCCCCCATCCAGCTCCCGCTTTCATGCTCCCGATAATCGTGATCACCCCGAACAGGATGCAGAACACGCCAACGCCGAACTCCGTCCATCGATGCGACGGCCCGCGCTGACCAACCCCAGAAGAATGCTCGCTCATATTTTTCCCCACGCTGAAGCCTTTGCCGGCGGAACCTGTCCGCCGGCAGCATCTGTCGTTGAAATTATTGTGGTGCAGCCAGGAAGCCGGCGTCTTTCATCAATGCCTGGTGCCGCTTCTGTTCGTTATCGACCCATGCCGAATACTCAGGACCGACCATCATGGTCTGATTGAAGGCACCATCCTTCATCAGGCTTTGCCATTCGGGTGTTTCACGAACTTTCTTGAACACATCCACGTAATAGTCGACCTGCTCTTTGGTCGCCTTCGGCGATGTGAAGAATCCGCGCAGCATCACGTACTCGACATCGAGCCCTTGCGACTTGCATGTCGGAATGTCGCCCCACGACTTTCCATCTGCGACTACGTCCTTGTAGGGGAGCGGCTTGGCATCGAACACGCAGAGCGGGCGGACGGCTCCGCCACGCCATTGCGCGACGGCTTCGATCGGATTGTTGACCGTGGAATCGACATGCTTGCCGACAAGCTGGACCGCAACTTCGCCACCGCCGCGATACGGAATGTAGGTGAACTTGGTGTTCGACGCCTTCTCGATCGCAACGGTAATGATCTGGTCTTCCTGCTTCGATCCAGTGCCGCCCATCTTGAACTCACCGGGCTTCGCCTTCACGGCCTCGATGTAGTCCTTCACGGACTTGTACGGGCTGTCCGCATTCACCCAGAGGATGAACTCATCCAGCGCCATCATCGCGACCGGCGTCAGATCCTTGTGGCTGAACGGAATGCCGGTACCCAATGGCGTCGTGAAAAGGTTGGAGAGGGTAATCACCAGCTTGTGCGGGTTGCCTGCTGAACCTTTGACATCAAGGAAACCTTCACCGCCGGCGCCGCCGGCCTTGTTCACCACCACCAACGGCTGCTTCATCAGATTGTGCTTGGTGATGATGCCCTGGATGGTGCGGGCCATCTGGTCCGCGCCGCCGCCGGTACCGGCGGGAACCACGATCTCCACCGGCCGGGTCGGCTCCCATGCCGCCGAGGCGGGACTGGATGCGAAACCCAGCGAAGCTCCAACTCCCAGTGCAAGACCTAACGTTCGATAAGACGACAACATCATTGCGTTTCTCCCACCCGTTGTTTCACGCCGCTCAACGGCGGCTTAATTCCAAAAATCTGCCTACGGCAGCCTGCAGAGTTCGATCCCTGGTGACGTCTGTTCGTCTGCCTCCAGAAACGTTCGTGAAGAGTAGTCACGGCTGAATACGATGCACGCTGCATGGCAACTTCACAGCCACGTCGCGGCAACGGGTCAGCCAGGATCGTTGTGGGGAAGTTCGCGCCAACAGCCATGGTCACGCCATCCGCCTTTCGGCGCGGCCGCCTGGACACCGTAAGAACGGTATCAGCCATGGTCCCTCTCCCAAGGCGCGCTGTTCTATTGAAAACCGACAGCTGCTGCCTGAAACGCATCGTTGTATGCGATATGCCAGGACACAAGAGTTATTCCAGACACCACAGTGCGGCACTGCACTATTCGCCAGTGTGCGCGCTCAACAAAAAAGCCCCGGAAAACCGGGGCCTTTCACAATGTCATTTAATACGATGCTCGCGATTATCTGCGAGCGCTCAGTACCTTAATCGTCACAGTCCGAACCGCGGCAGATCGCCATTCCTGGCGGAAATCTTGGCGCTCTTCATCAGGAAATTATCAACGAAAGCAATCAGCTGACGGAACAGCCCGTTGCAAGAAGCAAAGCCGATCGAAGCAGTCTTGGACATGGGAGGGCCTTTCAGAACCGATGAATTCAGCGCTGGCATCGCGCTGCGTCATGGCCAATCTAGGTATACCAGATGCCAGACTCAATACGAGATTCCGCATAGCAGCATTTGCGTTAGTGCATCGCAACATCGGCCTTGGACGCGACGAAATGTCTCAACTTTCCCACACAGTATCAATGACTTGAAGGTATCTAAAAACCACAAAAAGGCCGGCGAAGTTCGCCGGCCTTTGGTCTCGCAAGTCAGATGCTTACTCGGCTGCTTCGACCTTACGTGGTGGCGAAAGAGCACCCGAATTGTGAATCTCCGCAACCTGATTGTCATTAAAGCCGAGAACCTGCTTCAGGATTTCGTCGGTATGCTCGCCCAGCAGTGGCGAGCGCGTCACCACGGTCGGGCTGTCCGATAGCTTGATCGGATTGCCGACCGAAATGTACTTGCCGCGGGTCGGATGATCGACCTCGACGAGTGTACCGGTGGCATAGAGAGACTTGTCCTCGGAAATTTCCTTCATCGACAGAATCGGACCGCACGGAATGTCGTCCTTGTTGAGAATTTCCATCGCCTCGAACTTGGTCTTGGTCATGGTCCACTGTTCGATGCGTCCGAAAATCTCATTCAGACGCGGCAGACGCGCAGCCGGCTTGGCGTAGTCCGGATGCGTCTTCCAGCCGGGCTCGCCGATCACGTCGCAAATCTTTTCCCAGACCGGAGCCTGCGTGATGAAATAGAGATAGGCGTTCGGGTCGGTCTCCCAACCCTTGCACTTCAGGATGCGGCCGGGCTGGCCACCGCCGGAATCGTTGCCAGCGCGCGGCACAGCATCACCGAACGGAATGCCTTCGCCGAACTGGCTGTATTCCTTGAGCGGACCGTGGGCGAGACGCTGCTGGTCGCGCATCTTGACGCGCGTCAGATTGAGCACGCCGTCCTGCATTGCCGCAGTAACCTTCTGGCCCTTGCCGGTGGTCGAACGCTGATAGAGGGCGGTAACGATACCGAGCGCCAGATGCAGGCCGGTGCCGCTATCGCCAATCTGCGCACCTGTCACCAGAGGAAGACCATCGCGGAAACCGGTGGTCGATGCAGCACCGCCGGTGCACTGCGCGACGTTCTCATAGACCTTGCAATCCTCGTAGGGACCGGGGCCGAAACCCTTGATCGAGGCGACGATGAGCTTCGGATTGATTTTCTGGATGGTTTCCCAGGGGAAGCCCATACGATCCAGCACACCCGGACCGAAATTCTCGACCAGCACGTCGCACTTCTTCATCAGCTCGGTGAGGACTTCCTTGCCCTTCGGGTTCTTGGTGTCGAGCGTGATCGAACGCTTGTTGTGGTTCAGCATCGTGAAATAGAGGCTGTCCGCATTGGGGACATCCATCAGCTGGCCGCGGGTGATGTCACCGACGCCGGGACGCTCCACCTTGATCACGTCGGCGCCGAACCATGCCAGCAACTGCGTGCACGTCGGTCCTGACTGGACGTGGGTGAAATCGAGAATCCGAACGCCCTTCAGCGCCTGTGTCATCGTGTAATACTCCGTATCGGTCGACGCCTTCTGACGCCGAGTGCGAGGACTGAAATCGGCAGGAAGCGACATGCTCCCTGCCGTGTGACCAGTTATTTCTTCTTCAAGACGCTTTGAGGGTTGAGATTGCCGATGCGGCCGCTTTCGCTGCCTGCAGCGGGATCGATGACCGCATTGATGAGTGTCGGCTTGCCCGAATCCATCGCCGCGTTAACCGCTCGCTTCAACTCGTCGGGAGTCGTCGCGTTGACTCCGACGCCGCCGAAGGCCTCCATCATCTTGTCGTAACGTGCGCCCTTCACGAACACCGTAGGTGCCACGTCCGGGCCACCCGAGGGGTTGACGTCGGTGCCGCGATAGATGCCGTCATTGTTGAAGATCACGACACAGACCGGCAGCTTGTAGCGGCAGATCGTCTCCACCTCCATGCCGGAGAAGCCGAATGCGCTGTCGCCCTCGACCGCGAGCACCGGCTTGCCGGTCTCAATCGCAGCGGCGATGGAGTAACCCATACCGATACCCATGATGCCCCAGGTGCCGACGTCGATGCGCTTGCGCGGCTGATACATGTCGATGATGCCGCGCGCCAGATCGAGTGTATTTGCGCCTTCATTGACAAGAATCGCGTCGGGACGCTCCTTGATGATGGTGCGCAGGACGCCGAGGGCGCCGTGATAGTCCATCGGCGAGTTGTTGTTCATCAGGCGCGGAGCCATTTTGGCAACGTTGTCGTCGCGCTTAGTCTGGACGGTTTTGATCCAGTCCGCCGGCGGGGTCTGCCAGTTACTGCCCATGCCCTGCACGAGCGCCGAGACGCACGATCCGATGTCGCCGACCACTGGCGCGACGATCTCGACGTTGGAGTCCATTTCCTTCGGCTCGATGTCGATCTGGATGAACTTCTTCGGCGCGTCGCCCCACGTCTTGCCCTTGCCGTGCGACAGCAGCCAGTTGAGGCGCGCGCCAATCAGCATGACGACGTCGGAGTCCTTCAGCACCGTGGAGCGTGCCGCACCGGCGCATTGCGGATGCGTGTCGGGCAGAAGGCCCTTGGCCATGCTCATCGGCAGGAACGGGATGCCGCTTTTCTCAATCAGAGTGCGGATCTCATCATCGGCCTGTGCGTAAGCCGCGCCCTTGCCAAGGATAATGAGCGGCTTCTTCCCCGATTTGAGCACGTCGAGCGCGCGTTTCACCGAGTCGGGTGCCGGAATCTGTGCCGGCGCCGCATCGATGACTTTCACCAGCGACTTCTTGCCGGCGTCCGCATTCATAACCTGACCGAACAGCTTCGCCGGCAGATCGAGATAGACACCGCCGGGACGGCCCGACACCGCAGCACGGATCGCACGCGCAACGCCGATACCGATGTCCTGCGCATGCAGCACACGGAACGCCGCCTTGCACAGCGGCTTCGCGACCGCGAGCTGATCCATTTCTTCGTAGTCGCCCTGCTGAAGATCGACGATTTCGCGTTCCGACGAGCCGGAAATCAGGATCATCGGGAAGCAATTGGTCGTGGCGTGGGCGAGCGCTGTGAGGCCGTTAAGAAAGCCCGGTGCCGACACTGTCAAACAGACGCCCGGCTTCTTCGTCAGGAAGCCGGCGATCGACGCGGCATAACCAGCATTCTGTTCATGGCGGAACGAAAGAACACGAATGCCTTCCGCTTGCGCCATGCGGCCGAAGTCCGTGATCGGAATCCCCGGCACGCCGTAGATCGTATTGAGGCCGTTAAGCTTGAGCGCGTCGATGATCAGATGAAAACCATCTGTCAGCTCCTGCTCTGCATCATTCGCAGTCGTCGCCTCTAACTTACTCGCTGCCGTCAGCATCGGTGGCCTCCCTAGTCTCTTTTTTTGATCGTCTGGTCTACGTAAAGATTTCCTGTCCATGGGTTTCGACGTAGGTCGCAAGCCCAAGCGTGTGGTCGCGGGCGCGCTTTTCAGCGAGCTCGGTGTCGCGCTCCTCGAGCGCTTCGATGATGGCAAGATGCTCCGGCAAAGACACCGCGGTGCGGTCGGTTCGGCCAATCGTCAGTTGCCGGTAGCCACGCACGTGCAGAAGGATGTCGTTGGTCATATCGACCAGGACGGGAGATTCACTCAGCGAAATCAGCGCCTGATGGAACGCGATGTTCGCTTTCGAATACTCTTCGATATGATCCTGCGGTAGCCGGTCTTTGTTGAAGTCCTTGAAGAAGTTGCGCAGCGCCGAAATGTCTTTCTTGCGCGCCGTCGTAGTGATGAGACGCGCGGCCATGCTCTCGAGCGCAGCCCATGCCCGGATCATGTCCACGATTTCGGCCTTGGTCTTGCGCACCACCACGATGCCACGGCGTGGAACCGTCTTGACGAAACCGTCCTGCTCCAGCATCGCGATCGCTTCGCGGATCGGCGTGCGGCTGACACCCAGATGTTCCGACAGCGCGCGCTCGTCGAGCATCACGGGCTCAGGGCTGGCGTAGATGTCCATTTTGAGAATGGCTTCTTTCAAAGCGTCATAGGCCTTGTTTTTGAAACTTGCCTCAGGCGCAATGCGAACGATCGCAATGTCCTGCTCATTCAATGGTGCCTTTGAGATTTTCTGAGTAGCCATGAATCATCTCCCTCTCTTCCAGAGGGGCTGTATACCACGGAAGCGTTGCCTAGGTTCTTGGCATACCAGATGCCAGCATGTCAAGCAACGCGCCCGGTGCCGCAGGGCCTAGTGAATAGGCTTGACAAAGATGGTTCTTGGCATACCAAATGCCAAAGATGGACATTTTGTCTCTGCACGCTTCAATCCGTGCGGGCAAACGCCAAGATGTGGTGATCTAAGCGCTCGGGAACGACCGTCCGACAACCCGCGCGCAACCAGATTTCAAAAATGGACGTGACAGGAGGAAGTGTAATGGCTCATTCGCAGGACGCAGCTCGCAAGATCGACGTCGGACAACGGGCAAAAGCTGAGGTTCGGAGAATTCTCGACGCCGTAAAGGCCGACAAGCGCACCAGCCTGACCGCGCCGGAAGGCAAACTGGTCTGCGATGCTTACGGAATTCCGGTCCCAAAGGAAGGCGTGGCAAAGTCCGCCGCCGAAGCCGCAAAGATCGCGACCGGCATGGGTTTCCCGGTGGTGATGAAGATCGTTTCCCCCGACATTCTCCACAAGACCGAAGCAGGCGGCGTGATTGTCGGCGTGAAAACAGCCGCCGACGCCGAAAAGGCTTATGAGACAATTCTGGCAAATGCCAAGAAGTACAAGGCCGATGCCAAGATCGAAGGCATCCAGGTTCAGCAGATGCTGCTGGGCGGCACTGAAGTCATCGTCGGCTCTATTACCGACGGCTCATTCGGCAAGCTGGTGGCCTTCGGCCTCGGCGGCGTTCTGGTCGAAGTTCTGAAAGACGTCACCTTCCGCCTCGCGCCTGCAACCAATGCCGATGCGCTTTCCATGCTCGATGGAATTCAAGCCCACGAAATGCTGAACGGCGTTCGCGGCGGCGATCCGGTCAACCGCGAGGCTCTGGCGGCTATCATCGTCAACGTTTCGCAGCTCGTCAGCGATTTCCCTGAAATCGTGGAACTCGATCTCAACCCGGTTTTCGCCACCAAGAAAGACGCGATCGCCGCAGACGTGCGCATTGTCGTCGATTTCGACTACAAGCCGCGTCCTGCTCCGCGCTCGAATGACGAAATCGTCACTGCGATGAACCGCATCATGATGCCGAAGGCGGTCGCCGTGATCGGCGCGTCATCCGAAGCCGGCAAGATCGGTAACTCGGTGATGAAGAACCTCATTAACGGCGGGTACAAAGGCCAGATCTATCCGATCCATCCGAAAGCGGATGAGATCATGGGCATCAAGGCGTACAAGAGCGTGAAGGATGTGCCCGGCGTGATCGACACGGCGGTATTCGCCATTCCTGCGAAGTTCGTCGCCGCAGCACTCGCCGAATGCGGCGAGAAGAAAATCCCCGGCGCCGTGCTGATCCCGTCGGGATTCGCCGAGGCTGGCGCGCCCGAACTTCAGGAAGAGATCGTCGCGGTCGGCAAGAAATACGACATCCGCCTGATGGGGCCGAACATTTACGGCTTCTACTACACACCGGCCAATCTCTGCGCGACCTTCTGCACCGCTTATGACGTCAAGGGCCACGCCGCTCTGTCATCGCAGTCGGGCGGTATCGGCATGGCCATCATCGGCTTCTCGCGGTCCGCCAAGATGGGCGTGTCGGCGATTGTCGGTCTCGGCAACAAGTCCGACATCGACGAAGACGATCTGCTCGCTTTCTTCGAACAGGACCCGAACACCACGATCATCGCGCAGCATTGCGAGGATCTGAAGGACGGCCGCGCCTTCGCGGAAGCCGCCAAGCGTGTCTCCAAGAAGAAGCCGGTTGTTGTCCTCAAGGCTGGCCGCACCTCGGCCGGCGCGAAGGCTGCGTCGTCGCACACCGGCGCACTCGCCGGTAACGACAAGATCTATGAGGACGTACTGAAGCAGTCTGGCGTCATTCGCGCCCGCTCGCTGCGTCAGCTTCTCGAATTCGCTCGCGGCATTCCGGTGCTGCCGACCCCGAAGGGCGAGAACGTGCTCATCATTACCGGCGCAGGCGGCTCAGGCGTGCTGCTGTCGGACGCCGTGGTCGACAACGGTCTGTCGCTGATGGCGATGCCGCCGGACCTCGATGCGGCGTTCCGCAAGTTCATTCCGCCATTCGGCGCTGCTGGCAACCCGGTGGACATCACCGGCGGCGAACCGCCGATCACCTACGTCAACACCGTGAAGCTCGGCCTGTCGGATGACCGCATTCACTCGCTGATCCTCGGCTACTGGCACACCATCGTCACGCCGCCAATGGTCTTCGCCAGGAACATGGTCGAGGTGAAGAAGGAAATGGAAGCCAAGGGTATCAGCAAGCCGATGGTCGCCTCGTTGGCCGGTGACGTCGAGGTCGAGGAAGCCGCTGAATACCTCTATCAGAACGGTATCCCGGCTTACGCGTACTCGACCGAACTTCCGGTCGAAGTGCTTGGTGCAAAATATAAGTGGGCACGCGGCGCCGGCCTGCTGTAAGTTCTGACAATGGGTGCCGCCTCCAAAGGCGGCACCCGCCTTGTTCCCAGCACGACCTTCACTTCTATCCGCAGGCCGTAGGTAGGCGATGAAGAAAAGCGTGATCCGGCGAAAATCTGTCGAGCCCCGTGTCGGCATTGAGACAGAGACCGAAGGCCGGGATGGCGGTGTTCAGTCCGTCGACCGCGCCCTGACATTGATAGAGACCCTTGCCGAAGACGATGAAGGCTACCGGCTCACCGATCTGGCGGTGCGCACCGGCCTGTCCACATCAACCGTACATCGTTTGCTGACGACGCTGGAAAAGCGCCGTTTCGTGCAATTCGACCGCAGCGAAGCCAAGTGGCACATCGGCGTGCGCAGCTTCTCCGTCGGCTCGACGTTCGCGCGGCGGCGGAATTTTGTCGCCCATGCCATGCCGTACCTGCGCAAACTTCGAGACCTGACGCGGGAAACCGCGAATCTCGCGGTGGTCGACGACGAAACCATCATCGTTCTGACGCGCGTGGAAAGCCGCGAGATCATGCGCTCGCTCACCAAGGTTGGCGGCCGCGTGGCGATGGTGGCCTCCGGGGTCGGCAAGGCCGTTCTGGCGACCTATTCCGATGAAGATGTGAGCGCGATCATCCATCGCCAGGGAATGCCGAGGCTGACGGAGAAATCCATCGTGCGGCCCGGCGAACTTTTCAAAGCGCTGCAAACAATCCGGCAGCAAGGCTATGCGGTGGATGACGAAGAAGCCCGCATTGGACTTCGATGCGTTGCCGCCGTGGTCTACAACGATTGCAGTGAGCCACTCGCCACGATTTCAGTTTCCGGCATGACCTCCCGCTTCACCGACGAACGCCTGCCGGTCATCGGTAACATCGTGCGCGACGTCGCTGCCGAACTGACGGTTGCGCTTGGCGGAATCATGCCCCCTGCTGCGCGAAAAAGCTGACTGCCGCGCGGCCCGGTTTGCCAAAACCGTTTTCACTTTTACTTCATCCTAGGCATTTGATCGCGCGAGAGATTTTCGCGCGGGCATCGTATCGCGGGAAACAAATTGAAGGCCGTTGAGCCGGCCAGCACGCCTCGCGATGATTGCATCCGAACTTAACCCATTCGAGGTGTGACATGGCGAAGATGCGGGCAATCGATGCGGCGGTGCGTATCCTTGAGAAGGAAGGCGTCGTCTGTGCGTTCGGCGTTCCGGGCGCCGCGATCAATCCTCTGTACTCGGCACTGAAAAAACGCGGATCGATCAATCACATTCTCGCGCGCCACGTCGAAGGCGCGTCGCATATGGCCGAAGGTTATACCCGGGCCAAGGCGGGGAACATCGGCGTCTGTATCGGGACGTCGGGCCCGGCTGGCACCGACATGATCACGGGATTGTATTCGGCTATCGCGGATTCGATCCCGATCCTGTGCATCACCGGACAGGCTCCCCGCGCCCGCATCTACAAGGAAGATTTCCAGGCTATCGACATCGAGTCGATCGCCAAGCCAGTGACGAAATGGGCCGTCACCGTGCGCGAACCAGCCTTGGTGCCGCGGGTTTTCAGCCAGGCATTTCACATCATGCGGTCCGCCCGCCCTGGTCCGGTGCTGATCGACCTGCCACTCGACGTGCAACTCGCCGAAATCGAATTCGACGACGAGACCTATGAGCCGCTTCCCGTCTACAAGCCAGCCGCAACGCGCAAGCAGGTCGAGAAAGCACTTGAAATGCTCAACGCTGCCGAACGCCCGCTGATCGTGGCGGGCGGCGGCATCATCAATGCCGACGCATCCGACCTTCTCGTCGCGTTTGCCGAGATCGTCAATGTTCCCGTGGTGCCAACACTCATGGGCTGGGGCGCAATCCCGGACGATCATGTTCTGATGGCCGGAATGGTCGGCCTTCAGACCAGCCACCGCTATGGCAATGCGACGATGCTGGAGTCGGACTTCGTGCTCGGCATCGGCAACCGCTGGGCTAACCGCCACACCGGATCAGTCGAAACCTATACCAAAGGCCGCACGTTCGTGCATGTGGACATCGCGCCCACACAAATCGGCCGCGTGTTCAATCCAGATTTCGGCATCGTCTCGGATGCCAAGGCAGCGCTTGAACTATTCGTCACGGTGGCGAAGGAGTGGCGCAAGGCCGGAAAGCTCAAAGAGCGCCAGGCGTGGCCCGCGGCCGTTCAGGACCGCAAGCGCACCATGCTGCGCAAGAGTCACTTCGATAACGTGCCGATCAAACCACAGCGCGTCTATGAAGAGATGAGCAAGGCGTTCGGCCGTGACACCTGCTACGTCAGCGTGATCGGATTGTCGCAGATCGCCGGTGCGCAATTCCTTGGCGTCTATCGCCCGCGCAACTGGATCAATGCCGGACAGGCCGGCCCGCTCGGCTGGACCCTGCCCGCAGCGCTGGGCGTCCGTGCCGCAGATCCGGAACGCGAGATCGTCGCACTGTCCGGCGATTACGACTTCCAGTTCCTGATCGAGGAGCTTGCCGTCGGCGCACAGTTCAAGCTGCCTTACATCCATGTCGTCGTGAACAATTCCTATCTGGGTCTGATCCGTCAGGCGCAGCGCGGCTTCGACATGGACTACCACGTGCAGCTTTCGTTCGAAAACATCAACGCACCGGAGCTTGGCGTTTACGGCGTCGATCATGTCGCCGTCGCCGAGGGGCTCGGCTGCAAGGCAATTCGCGTCACCCACCCCGAAGAAGCGCAGGCGGCGTTCGCAACCGCACGCGAGATGATGGCGGAGTATCGCGTCCCGGTCGTGGTCGAGTTCATTCTCGAACGCGTCACCAACATCGCGATGGGCACCGAGATCGACAATATCGTCGAATTCGAGGAAGTGCTCGACCTGCCGCTTGATGACACGCCAGCAAGTCCGGAAAAGACGTCCCGCGGCAAGCTGCTGCCCGTCTAACGACCAACAGGAAAAGGACATTCCGCCGTGCCAAAATTTGCAGCCAATCTGACCATGCTCTTCAACGAATTGCCGTTCATCGACCGTTTCGCGGCAGCAAAGGCGGCCGGGTTCGCGGGCGTGGAATATCTGTTTCCCTATGACTACGAAAAAGCAGTGCTTGGCGAGCAGTTGCAGCAGCATGGTCTCACCCAGGTGCTGCATAACCTTCCGGCAGGCAACTGGGGCGCGGGTGAACGGGGAATCGCAATCCTTCCCGATCGGGTCGCAGAATTCCGCGATGGCGTCAGCCGCGCCATCGAATACGCCAAGGCACTGGACTGCCGTCAGGTAAATTGCCTTGCCGGCATTACACCGGCCAGCTCCGACTCTGCGGAGCTTCGCGCCGTGTTGGTGGAGAATCTTCGCTACGCTGCAGATGCACTCGCGAAGCACCATATCAAGCTGCTGATCGAGCCGATCAACACCCGCGATATTCCCGGTTTCTTCCTCACCGGAACAGAGCAGGCACTCCAGATCATTTCGGAAGTGGGCTCCGAGAACCTCTTTATTCAATATGACATCTATCACATGCAGATCATGGAGGGTGACATCGCTCCAACCATGAAAAGGCATCTCGGCCGTATCGCGCATATCCAGCTTGCAGATAACCCCGGCCGCAACGAGCCCGGCACCGGCGAAATCAACTATCCCTTCCTGTTTCGCTATCTGGACGCGATCGGCTATCGTGGCTGGATCGGCTGTGAGTACAAGCCGAAGACCACTACCCTGGACGGTCTTGGGTGGTACGAACCGCATACGGTCGATGCGTAATTAAAAAACGAGGGAGATCAAAGAATGACCGATATCGGGTTCATCGGCCTTGGAATTATGGGACGGCCGATGGCGGGCCACCTGCAAGCCGCCGGACATCGCCTGTTTGTTCTGGAGAAATCCGCTGCCTCCAAGGACCTCGTTGCCGCCGGCGCCACGGCGTGCAAATCAGGCAAGGAGATCGCTGAGAAAGCCAGCGTCATCATCCTCATGGTCCCCGACACACCCGACGTTGAATCGGTACTCTTTAATGCCGGCGGCGTTGCGGAAGGACTTTCGAAAGGCAAAATCGTCGTCGACATGAGTTCGATTTCGCCGATCGCGACGAAGGAATTTGCAAAAAAGGTCAATGCGAAAGGCGCTGATTATCTGGACGCGCCGGTCTCCGGCGGTGAAGTCGGTGCGAAGGCTGCATCGCTGACCATCATGGTGGGTGGGCCACAAGGCGCGTTCGATACCGTCAAACCGCTGTTCGAGAAGATGGGCAAGAACATCACCCTGATCGGCGGTAACGGTGACGGCCAGACCACCAAGGTCGCCAATCAGATCATCGTTGCACTCACTATCGAGGCCGTCGCCGAGGGTCTGCTGTTCGCCTCGAAAGCTGGTGCCGATCCAACTCTGGTCCGGCAGGCGCTGATGGGAGGACTTGCCACGTCGCGCATTCTCGAATTGCACGGGGAGCGCATGATCAAGCGCACATTCAATCCCGGTTTCCGCATTGAGTTGCACCAGAAAGATCTCAATCTCGCGCTGGAAGGCGCGCGGGCACTCGGCGTATCGTTGCCAAACACCTCGACGGCGCAACAGCTTTTCAATGCCTGCGTCGCCCACGGCGGCAACGCCTGGGATCACTCCGCAATGGTGAAAGCGTTGGAAACTATGGCCAACCACGAGGTTGCAAAGGGCTAAGGTCCGCGATAAGCACCCTTGAGCTGAATTTGGCGGCGCGGTGAAACAACACCGCGCCGCTTTTCTATTCGCGCCACTATAGACTAGTCTCCTCACAGTCCGTGAACTAGCAAATCGCCTCGATGGAGAACGCGTGGGAGCGACATAGCGGCGCGGCGCGGAGGCCAACCTCTAGTCGGCGGTCCATCCACCGTCGATCACCAGGGACGAACCGGTCATCAGCGCAGATGCATCGCTGGCGAGGAAAACGATCGCCCCCATCAGATCCTCGACTGTGCCAAGGCGACCGAGCTTGATCTTCTGTAACACACTCTCTTTGAACGCCGGATTTTCAAAGAAAGGTTTGGTCATTGGCGTCTCGATGAAGGTCGGGCACAGCGTGTTGACGCGGATTTTGCTGGCTGCAAGGTCGAGCGCCATCGCCTTCGAAAAACCCTCCATCGCCCATTTCGACGCGCAATAGAGCGAGCGATTGACGCCGCCGACATGCCCCATCTGCGACGACATGTTGATGATCGAACCGGATACACCCGCCGACACCATCCGTCGCGCAACAGACTGGGCGGCGAAGTATGCCGCCCGCACATTCAGATTCATGACAACGTCGAAATCCTCAACCGGCACTTCGGTGAAGGAATTGGGCCGGTTGGTGCCGGCATTGTTGACGAAGGCATGATAAGGCCCGCGCGCCTCCATCGCGGCACGAAACGCAGCGACGTCTGTCACATCGAGCGCAAGCGTATCCGCCGAAAAGCCTTTTTTGCGCAGAGCGGAGGCAACTTCGTCAATCTCGCTGGCAGTGCGTGCACACAGTGTGACGTGCGCACCCGCTTCCGCAAGAGCCGTCGCCGCGGCGAGCCCGATGCCTCGGCCCGCCCCGGTGACAAGCGCGCGCCGCCCGTCAAGCCGGAACGCCGGCGTTGTGGGCAAAGCGCTCATTCCGCCGCGCTCGCATAAGGCACGTTGCGCCCGCCATAGCGACGCACGCGAACATTGGCCTGCTCGGCATGACCCGCAAAGCCTTCAAGTATGCAAAGCCGCGAACAGTACTCACCGATCATCGCGGAGGCTTGATCCGTCAGGACGCGCTGATAGGTCACGGTCTTGAGGAACTTGCCGACCCACAGACCGCCAGTGTAGCGCGCCGCCTTATTGGTCGGAAGCGTGTGGTTGGTGCCAATCACCTTGTCGCCGTAAGCCACATTGGTGCGCGGTCCGAGGAACAGGGCGCCGTAGTTGGTCATGTTCTTCAGGAAATAGTCCGGATCACGGGTCATCACCTGCACATGCTCGGAGGCGATGCGGTCAGCCTCTCTCACCATCTCTTCTTCGGAATCGCAGACGATCACTTCGCCGTAATCTTCCCACGCCTTGGCCGCGACCGCGCCAGTCGGCAGTATCTTCAGAAGGCGCTCGATTTCGGCCATTGTCTCTCGTGCGAGTTTTTCCGAGTTGGTGAGCAGGATCGCGGGCGAGTTCGGCCCATGCTCTGCCTGTCCCAGCAGATCGGTGGCACACATCTCGCCATCAACTGTATCGTCGGCAATCACGAGCGTTTCAGTCGGCCCGGCGAAAAGGTCGATACCGACGCGGCCGTAGAGTTGCCGCTTGGCTTCCGCCACGAAAGCGTTGCCCGGCCCGACCAGCATATCGACCGGCGCGATCGATTTCGTTCCGATCGCCATCGCACCGACAGCCTGAATTCCGCCGAGGCAATAGATGACATCGGCACCGGCTAGATGCTGGGCGGCGACGATGGCGGGAGCCGGCTTGCCCTGGAACGGGGGCGCGCAGGTGATGATGCGCGAAACGCCTGCGACCTTCGCGGTGATGACCGACATGTGTGCGGATGCCAGCAGCGGGTACTTGCCGCCCGGCACATAACAGCCGACGGAATTGACCGGAATATTCTTCTGGCCGAGAACGACACCCGGCAGCGTCTCGACCTCGACATCCTTCATCGAGTCACGCTGATGCTGGGCGAAATTGCGCACCTGCTCCTGCGCGAACTTGATGTCGTCGATGTTCCGCTTGGAAAGCTGCCCGACACAGTCTTTGATCTCCGCATCGGTCAACCGGTAGTCCTTGCGGTCCCACTGGTCGAACTTCACCGACAGTTCGCGAACCGCGTCGTCGCCACGCTTTTCGATATCCGCAAGAATCCCCTCGACTGCAGTACGGACCTTCGTATCGTCTTCCGCCCGCTGGGCGGCATCACGGCTTCGCTTGAGATACTTTGTCATCGGGTGCCTCCGCGATTACTTGATTGCCTGAGGATTAATTGGCGACCCGGCCGCGCCCGGCAGATGCATTGGCGGGGCGGTGAAGAAGAATTCATAGACCTTGTCCTGCGCGCAATCCTCCGCGAGTTCTTTCAGATAGAAAATTTCGCCCATGGAGATTCCGATCGCCGGGATCACCACCCAGTGCCACGGCTGGTTTGCTTCATTGGTCTCGTTCGGGCGAACCTCGCATCCCCAGGTGTCGGTACAGATTGCGGCGATATCCTTCTCGCGAATCCAGTAGCAGGTTTCGAATGCCATGCCCGGCGCATCGCCACCGGCGTAGCCCGACCAGTCTTTCTTCTTCAGGCATCGCTCCTGGTGGCCGGTGCGAACGATGACGAAATCGCCCTTGCGGATTTCAACGCCCTGATGCTTCGCGCAGGCATTTAGATCCGCATTGGTGATCGCATAGCCGTCATCGAGCGACTCCACGCCCTTGAACCGGGCGACATCGAGCAGCACGCCACGGCCCGCCATTTTGTCGCGCGTGTGCTCGATGCCGAGCTTCTTCGCGCCGCGGGCGTCGACCAACTTGGCATCGTAGCCGTTGTACATCTTGTCATCGAGGAAGATGTGGCAGAGGGCATCCCATTGCGTCGATGCCTGACAGGGCATGTTGATCGCATCGTCGGCGTAACGCAGATACGGCGAAGGAACGTCCTGATTGCCTGCTGCGGCATCCGTGCCGGTCGCCAGCATGGTGTGAATTGGATTCCAGCGGCCTCCGAACAGGCCGGACTGAATCGGCTCTTTCAGCGAAAGACCAAGCGCAAACACCTTCCCTTTCTTGATGAGCTTGCCTGCATTGATGACATCTTCAGGACTCACGTTATTGAGCGTTCCGATCTGATCGTCAGCACCCCACCGGCCCCAGTTCGAGAGTTTCTTGGCGGCTTCATAGATTGCAGCTCTGTCGACTTTCATGGAGATGTTCCTTGCATTATTTATCGAATGATAATTTTGTCGGCGAGCGATCGCCCGGAGCAGCTTCTTCAGGCTACACCGAGCAGTAACGCTCCTTGATTTCATCATCGGCCAGCAGTGCGGCCGCAGTCGCGTGATGCACAACCGAGCCCTGGTCCAGGACATAGGCGCGATCGGCGATATCGAGCGCCAGTTCGACGTTCTGCTCAACCAGCAGAATCGTTGTGCCTTCCGACTTCATCTTTCGGAACAGCTCGAACATCTCGTCGACGAGCACGGGCATGATACCTTCCGAAGGCTCGTCCAGCATGATGAGATCGGGCTTCGATATCATCGCACGCGCAATCGCCAGCATCTGCTGTTCGCCGCCAGACATTGTCACGGCTTCCTGATCCAACCGCTCCGCCAGACGGGGAAAAATTTCCGCGATCTGAGCAATGCGACGGACTTCTTCCTTCTTCGCAGGCGACGCAACAAGGCCGAGCCGCAGATTCTCACGCACGGTCAGTCCCTGCACGATGCGGCGTTCTTCTGGAACATACGCCAAACCGAGACCGAAGCGGACGTGAGCCGGCTGGCCCAGCACTTCCTTATCCTTGAACACCACCGATCCGCGGGTCTTGTCGAGTAAACCAATGATCGATTTGAGTGTCGTGGTCTTGCCGGCTCCATTGCGGCCGATCAGACAGACGATCTCGCCCTTGTTCACCTCAAGGCCGATATCCTGCAACACATGGCTCGCGCCATACCAGGAGTTGAGATTTTCGACGCGCAACATCGCTTCAGTGCTCCCGCTGGCCAAGATAGACTCGCTTGACCTGTTCATTCTGGCGGACTTCCGTTGGCGTTCCCTGAGCAAGCAGTTCGCCGTGGTGAAGAACCAGCACCCGGTCGCTGATACCCATCACCAGCTTCATCTTGTGCTCGACAAGAATGACCGTGCGCTCCTTCGAGAGCTTCACGATCAGATCCATCATCACGCGGGTTTCTTCGGGGCTCATGCCCGCTGTCGGTTCATCCAGCAGCAGCAGACGCGGATTCGCGGCCAGCGCCATCCCGATCTCAAGCGCACGCTGTTCACCATGCGCAAGTTCCTTGGCCAACCGCTCGCGGCGATCCCAAAGGCCGACCAGCGCGAGCAGCGCATCCGCCTTCTCAATAAGACCCGGAAGCCTGGACCGAGGACGCCAGATATCGTAGCGCGACACAAAGGCCTGCAATCCGACGCGCACGTTCTCCCGCGTCGTCAACAGCGGGAACACGTTGGTGATCTGGAACGATTTTGCGATCCCCATATGCGCGAACTCGTGCTGCGCGATATTCGTCACATCGCGCCCCTCGAATTCGACCTTGCCGCTGGACGGAGGAAACGCGCCTGACAGCAGGTTGAAGTAGGTGCTTTTGCCGGCGCCGTTCGGGCCGATGATGGATGTGATCGCATTGCGCGAGAATTCAGCAGAGATGTTGTTCAGGGCCACAAACTTCCCGAACGACTTACTCACGCCGGTGGTGCGCAGGATGACCTGCGATGTATCTGTCGAAGTCATCATTTGTTGATCCGCTTCAAGATCGTTCCCCAGATGCCCGCCGGGAAAAACAGGACGCAGATCATGAACACCGCGCCGACGATCAATTGCCAGTGGACGGTCCACAACGACACCAGATTCTCAAGCAGCAGAAAAACCGCGGCGCCAACGAATGGACCGAAGAAGGTGCCCATCCCGCCCAGCAAAGACATCATGACAACCATGCCCGATGTCTCGATGTGCAGGATTTCGATCGGCACGATGGACAGGTGCAACGCCATCAATGCACCGGCCAGACCGCAGAATGCACCAGACAGGATGAATGTGATCAGCCGCGTCAGCGTGACATTATACCCCGATGCGCGCGCGCGTGCTTCATTCTCGCGAACGGCCTCGATCACAGCACCGAACGGCGACGCCAGAATTCGCGACAGGACGAAGAGCGCCATGATGACGAACGCCGCGACGACATAGTACCGCGTCAGCGGATTGATAAAGTCGAATTTGAAACCGAGGATGTCGATGACGCGAACGTTGATTCCGCGCAGGCCGTTCTCGCCGCCGGTCCAATCGACCGCCTGATAGAAGAGATAGAAAACGCACTGCGACAGGGCCATCGTCACCATGGCGAAGTAAATGCCCCGAGTACGGATCGCCAGTGAACCGATCGCGGCGGCCATGACAGTGCCGCCGAGAATGCCCATCCCAATCGCGACATACCACGGCCAGCCGAGATGAACGATAGCGATGCCGCAGAGATAGGCGCCGGTGCCGAACAGCGCGGCGTGACCGAAGGATAGCAGCCCGAGGTATCCGAACAGCAGATTGAAGCCGACGGCATAGAGCCCGTAAATCAGGATGTTCACGGCCAGCGCGGTGAACGGCATCACCAGCGGAAACACCAGCACAAAGATGCTCGCCAGGATCGCGCGGTGACGCTTGGCGAAATCGAACCAGCTCGCCGATGCGACAGCCGGCTGGGTCAGGGTCTGAGAAAACTCATTCATTACTTTATACCCGCCTCAGCTCATGAGACCCGCGCGGCCGAAGAAGCCTTGCGGACGGATGAGGAGAACAATTGCCATCAGGGCGAAGATTGAAACCTTGGCCATTTCGGGCGCAAACAGCGACGTCATGCTGACGACCACGCCAACCAGCAGGCCGGCGATGACCGCGCCCCCGATGGAGCCCATGCCACCAACCACGGTGACAACAAAGGCCTCCGCGAGAATAGTCGCTCCCATTTCCGGGATAACGCCTTGCAGAGGCGCCGCGAGAAGCCCGGCCAGCGCGGCAATTCCCGAGCCGATCCCGAATACGAACAGCCATACCCGTGCCACATTGACCCCAAGCACGCGAACGATCTGCGGATCGCGTGCGCCGGCACGGATAATCAGACCAAAGCTGGTACGCTCAAGGAAGAGCCACAAGCCAAGCAGGACCGCTGCCGCGACGCCGATCACGAACAGACGATAGAGCGGGAAGTATCCGACACCGATATTGACCGCGCCCTGAAGGAGCTCCGGCGTATCGAATGGATAGCCGCTCTTGCCGAAGGCAATGCGGATCAGTTCGACCATGACGTAGCTGAGACCAAACGTCAGCAGCAGCGGATAGTCGATGCCGCGGCCGTAGAGCGGCCGGATCAGGAACCGTTCGACGACAAGTCCGATAGTGCCGACAATCAACGGGACGGCAACCAGACAGAGCCAGAAGTTCCCGCCCAGCGAGAGAAGGAACAGTCCGACATAAGCTCCAACCATATAGAAGGCGCCGTGCGCGAAGTTCACCACGGTCAGCATGCCGAAAATCAACGACAAGCCGATGGCGAACAACACGTAGATCGCGCCAAGCGCCAACCCGGTGAAGAGTTGCAGTGCGATCAGATCAAAGCTCAGGCCGGCCATAGTTATCTCCAAGTAAGACGCGCGCCCCGCGAGGGACGCGCGTCTGCTGGTTCACAGTTCAGGACTTGTGGCCGAGCGCTTCGCAGGTGCGCAGGTTCTTTTCGCTTGGCTCTTCAGTCGCCAGCACATTGAACACGTCGGACTCGCCCTTCTCGGGTTTCGACTTTGACTCGATGATCAGAACCGACTGCACGGCCTGGTGGTCGCACTTGCGATAATATTCAGGGCCCTTGTAGTAATCGTACTTCAAGGCTTCGACCGCAGCGATGACTTTGTCTGTGTCGAGGCTTCCGGCGGCCTTGGCGCCCATCAGCAGCGTCTTGACGCCGGCATAGCCCAGCGCGCCGTAGTCCGACGGGACCTTGCCGCCGTGCATTTTGCGGAACCGATCGTTGAACGCCTTTGCAGAGGCAACCTTGTCTTCAATGCCCCAGTAGTACGAGGTTCCGCCGACGACGCCTTCGAATGCCTGCGCGCCGGCAGCGATGCGGCCCGTATAAAGCAGGATCGGCGCAACGATCTTCATGCTCTTCTTCATGCCGAAGTCGGTTGCCTGCTTGAGCGCGATCTGCTGATCGCGGCCGAAGTTGCTGATGACGAGAATGTCCGGCTTCAAAGCCTGAATGCGCGGCAACAGTGCCGAGAAGTCCGTGGTGCCGAGCGGATGCCGGATATCGACAAGGCTTTCGATCCCGAAGGCCTTCCCGGCTTCCTGGAAGCCGCGCACCATTTCATGGCCATAAGCATAGTCCGCAGTGAGGAACGCGACCTTCTTGCCGAACTTCGAGAACGCGTAGCGTCCGACAGCGCCCGCGGTCAGATGCGGCGTGAGCGCTTCGTGGAACGTGTACTTGCTGAAATCCTTGGCCTCGTTGATTTCGTCCGACTGGCTGATCGAGTTGTAGATGATCTTGCGCTCTTTGGTAACGTTGTTCACTGCAAGCTGAACGGACGCAGACAGGCTGCCGACGATGAAGTTGACCTTTTCCTTCTCGATCAGTTCCAGCGTGCGGGTCGCCGCTTCACCAGGATTGAGCTTGTCATCGCGGACCAGCAACTCGGCCTTGCGGCCATCGAGACCACCGGCCTCGTTGAATTCGGCAATGGCAACTTCCGCTGCGCGCACCTGGTCCTGGGCTTCGGTGCCGTAGGGACCGGTCAGCGGAACGGGAAAACCAACCTTGATCGTCGCTTCCTGTGCCTGAAGAAGATTGATGCGAAACGGCGAGGCCGCCAGAACGGCGCCAGCACTGGCTGTGGTCAGCAGGCGGCGGCGCGAAATCGAGTTAGAACCTGTCGTCTTCTTGGCCATGTATTCCTCCGAGGTTGATATTGTTTTGTAGCGTCGGTCAGATGCGCCCGAGAGCGGTAAGAATGACTCTTGGCGTTAGCGGAATTTCGGTCACGGTGACATTGAACGGCGACAGCGCATCATTCACTGCGTTGGCCACAACGGCGGCGGCCGCCGCGGTCCCGGCTTCTCCGGCCCCCTTGGCGCCAAGCTCGCCATCCAGCGTCGGAGAAACGATATGCCCGACATCGATATCCGGCATTTCGCCTGACATCGGCACCAGGTAGTCCGCCATGTTGGCGTTGGTGAGCTGTCCGCGTTCATCGTAGATGCAGTGTTCGTACAGCGCTGCGCCAAGTCCCTGCACGACGCCGCCGCGGATCTGTTCGTCCACGAGTTGCGGATTGATGATGGTGCCGCAGTCCTCGACAACCCAGTGCTTGAGCAGCTTGATAAAGCCAGTGCGGGTGTCGACCTCGAGCCAGGAAGCCTGAATGCCGTTGGTGAATGCAAACGGATACTCGCGTGGCACGAAATGGCGTGTCGCCATCAACTCGGGCTGGAAGCCCGGCGGCAAGGTATCGGGCCTGAAGTAAACGATTCGGGCGAGCTCATGCAGCTCGATACGTTGCTGGCCGCCCTGAACGTCCACGACGGCGTTGTTAGCGATATCCAGGTCCGCCGGCTTGGCCTGTAAAATAGCAGCCGCGACATCCAGAATGTTGTTGCGCAGAACCTTGGCCGCCTGCAACGCGGCTTCGCCGCCGATGCCGGCGCCGCGCGACGCCCAGGTGCCACCGCCGTAAGGCGTGTTGTCGGTATCTCCAAGAATGACTCGCACACACTCCATCGATACGCCAAGCACGCTGCCGACGATCTGTGCGGTGAGGGATTCCGATCCCTGCCCCTGCTCGGTGATGCTGGTTTGGCAGATTACGCGACCTGTGGCGTCCAGGCGAACGGCGACGCCATCCTGCGAGGAAATCCGCGCCCCGCCAACGCCATAGAACGCTGCGCTTGGGTTAGTCACCTCGATGAAGCTGGCGATGCCAATGCCGCGATAGATTCCCTGCTTGCGCAGGGCCGCCTGCTCGGCGCGCAGCGCACCGTAATTCATCATCGCGTACAATTTGTCGAGCGAGGCGTGATGCGACAGCGCCTCGAACTTCAACCCGGATGGCGAACCGCACGGATAGGCGTCATCGCGGATCAGGTTGCGTCGCCGAATTTCGAATGGATCCATCCCGATCCGCTGAGCGGCAAGATCGACCAGACCCTCGGTGATCGAGCATGCGATCGGATGCCCCACACCGCGATATTGGCAGGTGACGTTCTTGTTCTGGAAAACGACACGGGTCCGCGCCCGATAGTTTGGTGTCGTGTAGGGTCCACCGACCAGATTGACGACCTGATTGGCTTCGATCGCGCTGGTGCGCGGATACATCGAATACGGACCGATACCGGTGACGTCGTCGATCTCGAATGCATTGATCGTGCCGTTTTTGCTGACGCCGATTCGCGCCTTACAAACGTGATCTCGCGCGTGAATGTCGGTGTTGAAGCTTTCAACCCGATCCGCAACGAACTTGATCGGGCGGCGCAGCAGCTTCGACAGCGCCAATGTCGCCATTTCGTCCGCGTAGATATGGACCTTGATGCCGAATGAGCCACCGACGTCCTTGCAGACAACCCGAACCTGCGCCTCATCAAGACCGAGATGCTTGGCGGCAATGTTCTGCACCATATGTGGTGCCTGGGTGCCCAGATAAACGGTGAGACGCTCATCGCCGCTGTTCCAGTCCGCAAGCACCGCGCGCGGCTCGAGCGTGACACCGGTGTGGCGGCCGAACACAAACTCGGCTTCCACTACCTCGTCGGACTCCCTGAACGCCTGATCAACAGCTCCGGCATCGAGATTACGCTCGAAAGCCAGATTATCGCCGAGATCGGGATGGATCACCGGTGTTGCAGGATCGAGCGCCGTGCGCATGTCCGTCACCGGCACGAGCTCTTCGTAATCCACCGAGACAAGTTCGGCGGCGTCCTCGGCGAGCGCGCGGCTGGTCGCAATAATGGCGGCCACCGCTTCGCCCTGCCAGCAAGCCCGGTCGACGGCGATTGCATGCTGCGGCGCTGACTTCAGGCCCTTGAGATGCGACAGGACACCAACCCACGGCGAAATGACCTTCGCGAGTTCAACGCCGGTCACGACCGCGATCACGCCGGGCATCGCTTTAGCCTCGGTCGCGTCGATCTTCAGAATCCTGGCATGAGCGTAGGGCGAACGCAGAAATACGACGTGCGCCATGCGCGGCAGCGTCAGGTCGCTGACATACTGGCCGCGACCCTGCATGAGCCGTCCCAGGTTGGGGCGGGGCACCGTCTTGCCGATATACGAATTCGGGCGGTCGAGAACGGAAAGACCGCGCTGCTTCATTGAGCTATCGTTCATCGCACCCGCCCCGCGCGTGCGCGTGCCGTGGCTTCCACGGCATCGACGATTGCATGATAGCCCGTGCAGCGGCAGTAATTGCCGGACAGATGCTCGCGGATTTGCTCGCGGTCAGCTTGTGGCTCATGCTTCAGGATGTCCTGCGCCGCCATCAGCATCCCCGGCGTGCAGTATCCGCACTGAAGAGCATTGCGATCCTGAAATGCGGCCTGCAAATCGGAAATCTCGCCGCTGTCCGACAGACCTTCGATCGTTTCAACGGACGCGTTCTCCACCTGCACCGCCAACAGCAGGCAGGCCCGCACAATGTCACCATTGACGCGAACGGTACAAGCACCACAAACGCCATGCTCGCAACCGACATGCGTTCCGGTAAGGGACAGATGCTCCCGCAGGAAATCAGCCAGATTGAGCCGAGGAAACACGCTCGCGGACACGCGCTCTCCGTTCACGATCAGCGAGATCGGCATTAGATCAGTCATGCGAGCTTTCTCGTTTCGAGATCGGGCCGGCCGAGCAACGTCACAACGCACTGCTCCAGAAGCTGACGCGCCAGATAGCGGCGCATGGAAGCCGAAGCCTGCTGATCCTCCTGCGGATCAAGCTCTTCATCGAGGGCAGCCTGTGCGTCGGTAAGCATCGATGCCGTTACAGGCTTTCCGATGAGATGCTTTGATGCGCCTGCAAGCATCGGTTTGTCGCCCACCGCAAAAAAGCCGAGCCTGAGATCCGAGAGCACGTCCCGCTCAAGAACCCCGGATGCCGCCAATCCCACGATGGCGTAATCGCCCTTGCGACGCGCATATTCGTGAAAGAAGTGGACGGAGTTCGGCATTGCGACGGGAACCTCTACCGCAACCAGCAACTCTTCTGGCGACAGCAATGTTTCGTAGATTCCTGTAAAAAAGTCGGCCGCGGGGATGCGGCGCTCACTGTCCTTACCGCGCACAACGATGGATGCACCAAGCGCGATGACGCACGCCGGAAGTTCCGATGCCGGATCGGCATGCGCCAAGCTGCCGCCAATAGTACCTCTGTTGCGAATCGCCGGGTGAGCAACATGCGCGATAGCTTCGGTCAAAAGCGGAGCGTGTTTGGCGATGTCCGAGGACTTCTGAACATCGACGTGCCGCGTGAGAGCGCCGATCTTGAGAACGCTATTGGTTACGGAGACCCCGCGCAGTTCGGCAATGGCGCCGATATCAACCAGCAGCGACGGCGCCGACAGCCTGAGATTCAGGGCCGGCATCAAGCTTTGACCACCGGAGAGCACTTTCGCCTGATCGCCGTGCAAAGCAAGCAGATCCAATGCGTCGTCGACGCTTGAAGCACGCGCATAGTTGAAAGCCGAAGCTTTCATTCCGGCAACCTCCCCTCGCCTCATTTTATGATGGGCTTGGATTTTATTAGAGGGTGCCGCGCACCAAAGGTCAAGCGTTGTTTATCGAACGATTATTTCGCTGCCATGAACAGGTCGTGACGTGGACGGCCGGACATCAAGGCGATTCACCGCCTCTGTATGGATAAGCGAGATAAGACAAATCAAAGACAGGGTTACGGAATTCACAATTGGAAGATCCGGGAAACGAAGGCTTTCGCGTTGCACAATTTCCTAGCGCCGAACCGCTGGTCGCGTCGCGCGCCGTTGCGATATTCGCTGCGCACCAGTGCGTTTTTGAAAAACAAGAAGCGCCCGTTCGGCTTCCATCTTGAGAATTTCAGCGAATAAAGCCGCCGCCGGGGACATCACCTTTCGTGCCGGCTCGATCAAAACGAACTCGGAATAAAACGGCGGCTCATCGAGGGGCCTGACATCGAAGCGATCCTCGTCCAGGTCCGAAACCATCATCACAAAGGGCAGAATGGCGACCCAGTCGCTCGCTGCGACAAATTGCAGCGTGCCCATCATCGCGTCGAGTTCGAGGCGCTGCGCGACCGTAACGCCATTGGCGGTGAAGTACGTTTCGATGTTGCGGCGGCGGGTGTTCTGAGGACCGGGCAAAACCACTTTGAGCGGATCAAGGTCTGAAAGCCTGACCGGCTTCAGATTGCTTTTGGTCCGCTTCGCGCTGACAAGCATCTCCCGATCGCGTGCAAGAAGGCGATGCGATATCCCGGTTACCCCCTCAAACGCCGGCACAATGGCGAAATCCAGTTCGCCTTTCAGGATCATGTCGGTAAGAACGCCCGAATAGGCTTCAGTGACGCTGATCTCGGAGCCCGGGGCGGAGGTCAGAAACCTGTCGAGCGCCGGAGCGAGCAGCGATCTGGTGAACGTTGGCATCAGACCCACGCGGATCGCGCCGCGGACATGATTGACCGCGACACTTTGCTGCGCCGCCTCCAGCTTTTTCAGAACGTCCACGCACTCGCGATAATAGAGTTTCCCGGCGAGTGTCGGCTCGATGTTGCGGCCATTACGCTCCAGCAACGCTGCCCCGAGTTCGAACTCAAGCTGCTTGAGATGCTGCGAAATCCCGGACTGGGTCGCGCCCTCCCGTTTGGCAGCCGATGTGAATGAGCCCTCTTCATAGACCGCGACAAAAGACCTGATCTGGCGAAGCGAAATCATCCATCAACTTTCTTAATGCAATTGAGTAGGAATAATCATTTTTCTAATAGCCCACAATCGTTACTCTTGCGTTCAGAAACAAACGTCTCGGGAAACGCACAATGAAGCTGGGCTTTTTCACCATGCCGATCCATCCGCTGGATAAGGACTGGCGGCAGTCGCTGGCCGAGGATCGCGAGGCCTTCCTGCTCGCCGACGAACTCGGATTTACCGAGGCCTATGTCGGAGAGCATGTCACCGACAAGGCAGAGAACATCACGTCCTGCGTGACATTTCTGGCTTGGATCGCTGCCGCGACGAAGCAGATCAAATTGGGCACCGGCACCGTCAATATGCCCAACACGCATCCTGCAACGGTCGCAGCCACCATCGCGATGCTGGACCATATGCTCGATGGCCGTTTCATTTTCGGGATCAGCCCCGGCGGCCTCCTGTCCGATGCGGAACTGTTCGGCAATCTCGATTTCAACCGCAACGAGATGTTCCTCGAGGCGATCAATCAGGTGCTTGGCATCTGGTCGGGAGAGCCGCCGTACAATCTGCAAGGCAAGTACTGGACGGTGTCCACGCAGCGAACGCAAATCAAGGAAATCGGCCAGGGCTACATCCCTCGCCCGCTGCAACGGCCGCATCCGCCAATCGTCGTGACAGCGGTCGCGCCCTTTTCAAAGGGCGTTACCGAAGCGGCCGTTCGGGGATGGGACCCGATTTCTGCAAACTTCCTGATGCCCGCATGGGTCAAAAGCCACTGGCCGAAATACATTGAAGGCTGCGAGCGCGGCGGTCGCCCCGCGGATCCCGCAAACTGGCGTGTCGCCAAGAGCGTTTTCGTGGCTGACGATGCCGCGACTGCCAAAGCCTATGCCACCGATCCCAACGGTCCATATGTGAACTATTACCGCTCATTGTTCACGAAGCTGAAGAAGAATGGACGGATCGAACTGTTCAAGACGCGCCGCGATCAGCCGGATGACGAGGTGACGCTGGAGATGATCTGCGACAAGCTGATCATCTATGGCACGCCGGACAGCGTTGCCGATCAGCTTCTTGCTTTTCAGAACGAGGTCGGCACATTCGGGACGCTGCTCTATGCCGGCAAGGATTGGAAAGACCACGAACTCGGGCGAAGATCCATGATCCTGACGGCGGAAAAAGTCTTGCCGCTGGTGAACGCAGGTTCGCCCAGACAGGCAAGAGCCGCAGAGTAGTTGCTAAAGCAGGAATCTCCATTGGCCCTCACCGATCGCGTCCCCTACCAAGCCCTCATCGATCGCCCCAAGCTGGTCCTTCCCGGCGGCAAGAAGCTGGCGGTCTGGATCATCCTGAATGTCGAAGAATGGCGGATCGAAAATGCGATGCCGCGCACGGTTCTCAGCCCACCGATGGGGCAGCCGCTGCTGCCTGACGTGCCAAACTGGGCGTGGCACGAATACGGAATGCGCGCGGGCTTCTGGCGGCAGTTGAAGGCGCTGACCGACCGGAACATTCCGACCACGCTGGCCATCAACGGCAATGTCTGCTCATCGTATCCGCGCGTCGCGGCGGCGGCGCGCGATGCCGGATTCGAATTCATGGGGCACGGCTTCCTTCAAGGACCAATGCACAAACTCGACAACCAGGGCGACGCCATCAAGCGCGCTGTCGACACCATTGCGAAGTTCGCCGGCAAGGCCCCGCGTTCGTGGGAAAGTCCCGGATTGACGGAAACCAACGATACGCTCGATCTTCTCCGACTGAACGGGATCGAGTACGTCGCGGATTGGGTGATCGACGATCTTCCTCAGGACATCGATACCCCGCATGGCACAATCACGACGATTCCCTACACTGTCGAGACCAACGACATCGTCGTTCACGCGCTACAACACATGGCGTCGGATCAGTTCATGCGCCGATGCATCGACCAGTTCGACCGGCTGTATCTTGAAGGCGAAGAAAACGCTCGTGTCATGGCGATCTCAATTCATCCTTACATCACGGGCGTTCCGCACCGGATCAAGTATCTTGAGCAGTTGCTCGACTATGTGATCGGCCACGACGGCGTTGCCTTGATGACTGCGAGCGAAATAGGCGACTGGTATCGCGACCAGATGGCCAAGGCTTAAAATCCGATTGGAGTTCAAACATGATCCGAGCCGCCATTGTCGGACTGGGATGGTGGGGACAGACCATCGCCAGCAATCTTGCGGCCAGCGAGGTCATCAGGCCGGTGCTGGGCATCGATCCCCTCGAGCCCATGCGCGCGAAAGGTGCCGCGCTGGGGCTTGAAACTTCCGGCCACTTCGAGGATGCCCTGGCGCGCTCCGACATCGACGCCGTTATCCTCTGCACGCCCCAAGATCGCCATGCGGCGCAGATCGAAGCTGCCGCTAAATCCGGCCGTCATGTGTTTTGCGAGAAGCCGCTTTGCACGACCGGAGCAGATGCAGAGCGAGCCATTGCCGCTATCAGAAAGGCGAACGTGCAACTTGGCATCGGACATGAGCGCCGCTTCGAGCCCGCCGTGATCGAGTTGCGCAAGCGGTTCGCAGATGGCGAGTTCGGCAATGCGCTCGTGCTGGAGGGCAACTTCAGCCAGGACAAGTTCCTCAATCTGCCGCCGGATAACTGGCGCCTGTCGAATACGGACAATCCCGTCGCCCCCCTCTCGGCAACCGGTATTCATCTGGTCGATCTTTCGATCGGGATTCTCGGAAAGCCCACTCACGTCTGGGCGCGACTGGCCACGCTCGGGAGCCATTTTGCAAACGGGGATACGCTCTCGATCACCATCGGTTTCGAGAACCGAACGACGGCTACTCTGAACGCGGTGCTCGCAACGCCATTTATGGGTCGGCTCGCGCTGCTGGGATCAAAGGGCTGGATGGAAATCCGCGACCGGACCCATCCGGAGAGCCCGACCGGCTGGGACGTCACACGCGTTCAGCGCGATCGGCCACCGGAAACCGCTTACTATCAGCCCCACCCTGCGGTGAGGGATAATCTGGAAGCTTTCGGAAGGGCGGCGCTCGGCGGAAGCCTGTATCCCGTAACCCATGAGGAAATGCTAATGAACGTTCGCACGTTCGAAGCCATTCAGCGATCAGCTGCCAGCGGCGGCATTGAGCCGGTTTGATTTCACCGCCGGCCGCTTGGCAACATTGTTGGACACGCGTGCAAATCCCGCAAGATAGCCGTCGATCGCATTCGCGATCATTTCTTCCTTTTCCTGAAGCGGCTCCATCTCGTAGATGTACCTGCGAACGCCGTAATAGAAAATGCCGCCGTGGAAGACCCACGCCATTTCGATCTCGGATGCCGTCGGCTTGGCCTGCGTCGGCAGACCAGCTTCGAACCTGACTTCCTTGATGATGCGCGTCAGGATCTTGTCCCGCACAACGCCGACATACCAGCGGTTGATGTCCAGGCCCTTCAGGCCGGAGAACAGATAAATCCGAAGCCATTTCCGCGTGAAGATCACGTTGGTATAAGCTTCGTAGAACTGCACAAGGCGCTCGCGGATGGGCCGCGAACGGTTGGTGAGAAGCTTCTCCCAGCCGGTGTCGAGGGGCTCGAGATAGACCTTGCGATAGACTTCCTTGATCAGTTCTTCCTTGCTCGGGAAGTAGCGATACAGCAGCGGCTGGGTCACACCCAGCCGGCGCGCGAGTTCACGCGTGCCACCGTTGAATCCCTCTTCGGAAAAGAACTCAGTCGCCTTGCGAACGAATTCCTGACGCCGGTCCTCGGGAGACAGGCGCTTCTGCTTGACCCGCGCAACCGATGGTGACGGTTTCTTTTTCATAAAGACCTGCTGGGGTTATGCCCCAGAAACAAAGTGACCAAAACTTCCGCGTGCAAACAGCAGCGGCTCCGCACGGTTGTAATCATAAGCCTCTACAGCACCAAGGAAAATAACGTGGTCGCCCCCGTAATAGCGGTCGGCGCTACGGCACTGGAATGTGGCGACCGCATCTGCCAGAACCGGCGCATCGCCAAGACCGGGTTTCCAGGACACCCCAGCGAACTTGTCCTCGGCCCGCGTGGCAAACTGCTTTGCCAAGCCCTGCTGGGATGCTCCGAGCACGTTGACCGCAAAATGGCTCGCGTTCTGAAAGATATTCATGCTTGGAGAGTAAGATACCAGGCTCCACAAGACGAGCGGCGGATTCAGCGATACCGACGCAAACGAATTGCAGGTCAGGCCGGCCTGCCGGCCGTCCGGCGTTGCCGCCGTAATCACCGTCACGCCGGTGGCATAGGACCCCAGCGCGTTCCGGAAATCGCGCGGATCGATCGGCGAACTGTCGCTCGACAATTCGTTCCTGAAATCCGTCGGGTTCTGCGATGCAACCATCACCGAGCCTCAGAGGGTCAGGTTTTCGGACGGCAAGTCCAGCGCAACGCGACCATAGTTGGTTCCGGCAGCATCGAAGCTGAACGCGATATGAGCGTTGATTGCGTGAGCATCGCGGAACTGCCGTTGCAATGCGCCGGTCGTGTAAAGGCCCCGCGCGCCGCTCGCCGAAAACAGCGTCGAGACCGCTTCGGTGCACAGATTGACCGCATATGCCCCATCGCGCCGGTATTTGGTTTTTTCCGAGAGATCGGGAACAGTACCATGGCGGGCATCAGACATCGCTTCAATGCACGTCCGGCGCATGATGAGACGTGCCGCATCGATTTTCGCGGAGGCTTCAGCGATCTTGATTTGCGTCGTCTGCAGGTCGCCAAGTTTTGCGCGGTTGTAGGTCGAAGCGCGATGCTTGGCGATCCCGACATAGTCATCAAGGCACGCCTGCGCATTGCCCAGGCCCGCGCCTGACAGGACAAACGGAAACAGGGAGAATACCGGCAAGGCGTAGAGCGCACCGGGATTCACCGCGCTTCCAGGTGTCGCGCCACCGGCAACGTCCTTGACCGCAAGCGTCATGTAATCCGGAACGAACACATCCTTGGCTTCGACGTCGTTCGATCCGGTCCCCTTCAGGCCGGTCGAACTCCATGTGTCGAGAATCTTGTAGTCGGACTGCTTCAACAGAAATATCCGGTATTCCACGCCATCCGCATCGTCCTCGGACGACACGATGCCCGCAAGCATGTTCCACGTGCTTGAATCCACACCCGACGAGAACGGCCAACGGCCCGACAGGGTATATCCACCGGCGACTTTCGTGGCGCGGCCGGCTGGAAACACAAACGACGATGCAATGAGGGCATCGACATTTTCGTTCCAGATCAGGTCCTGCGCGCGCGCATCGAACATGCCGAGCATCCAGTGATGGCTGGCCAGGTTCGCGAGATTCCATGCGACCGACGCATCGGCAAGCGCGACAACATCAGCGAAATCGACCAACGCGACATAATCAAGCTCGGAGCCGCCGACCCGCTTGGGTTGGAGAATTCGGAACAAACCAGCTTCGTGAAGCTCCTTCTCCGTTTCAGGCGGAAGGCGCCGCATCTCTTCGGTCTTGGCAGCGCGCTCACGCAACATTGGAACAAGCGCGCGTGCCCGCTCCAGCATTTCTGAGTATGCGCCGTCCTGACCGTTCGAACGCCGATCCAGATCAAGCTTATGGACAGTCCCTGACATGCTCGCCTCCCTGAAACTATCGCGCCGCAGCTTTTCTCGGAGCATTTGGCTTGATATGCGGACGATCGAGATAGAGCGATGCTCGCAGTCCTTCGTCGTCCTGAGTCGCAAACTCGGACAGCAATTTCATCTCCGGAATACGCGAACGATCCAGCGTATTCACATCCGGCCAGTCAATCTCAACCAGATTGCCGGCGGGGTCACGCAGATACATCTGTACGCAGCCGTCCGGCAGTTCGTTGACTGCATTGCGGAAGGCCGAGAAATCGAGCGCTCCGATCGCTTTAGCCTTCTCATAAGCTGCATGAAAATCGTCAACGTCGAGGGCGAAGTGCTGATAGACCGGAACACTATCTTCGAGTTCGAACAGATGAAGTTGAAGATCTCCGCAGCGCAGATACTTGGTCTTGAAACCGAAATTGTAGGTCGGGATCAGCTCCATGCCCAGCACGGTCTGATAGAAACGGGCGGACTCTTCGAGGTTCTTCGCGCCAATAGAAAGGTGGTTGAAACCAAGGACTTTCATGTCTTCACTCCCGCGAGCTTGTTGAGCTTTTTATTTTATCACCCGATAAATAACGCAACAGAACCGGAATTGCAAGCACGGCGCAGCTCAGTGCGCCGCACAAAGCGCGCGGCGTACTGATCTATCCCTGCCAAATCTCGAAATTCCCGATGCGAAGCTGGCCTTTAGACCCTTCGCGGTAGCCTAGTCTGGCCGACCCAGCGCCCTCAAAATCTGCGCTCGCGACGAGCGCGGACGATGAATTCCGCACAATGCAGCCTGCAAATCCCGAACACGCTCAGCATTGCTGCCGGCCCGGCTTCCATCCGCATTGATGAAACTGTTCTCGAATCCGATCCTGCAATGCCCGCCCATCGCGGCTGCGGCGACCAGCGATGCCGTCTCGAATGCGCCAAAAGCGCAAACCCACCAATCGAAGCGTTCCGCGCCGCCGTTGTCCCGAACCTTCGCAACGAATGGCGCGAGTTCAGCGGGATCGCTTTCCTGAGCCACGGCATATCGGCCAAGCGGGAAAATGACGGAATGCCGATGACCGGGGATGACCCCACGCTTCACAAGATCGAGCAGATGGTCGAATTCATTTGCAGCATAGACGATGTGCTGAACGGCAATGCGCTGCTCGTGGGCCCATCGATACAGGTCCGCAGCAGCGCTTTCCGCGCTCGGGTCCGGGATCAACTCCTTGGTCGCGATGCTGACTGCCTCGGGGCGAACGGCTCGTACCACGGCGATCTGCTCGTCGGGGCTGAAGATGCCGACCGCTTCAGTTGTAATCTGGACGACGAACTCCGGACCAGTGAGCTGCCGCACCGCTTCGGTCGCGGCCAGATAGCGCGCCACATCAAGCGTATGACGACCATCCGCATCGCGAACGTGCATATGAATGGCCTGCGCGCCCGCACTCTTGCATGCAAGCGCATCCGCTGCGATTGCCTCAGTTGTCAGCGGCAGATTTGGATGCTCGGCATGGCCTTTGCGCGCGCCATTCGGCGCGACCATAATAGTCAGATCGGCCATGCCAGCCCTACCCTTCAATGACGGTGCTCAAACCGAGCGAATGAGAAGCAAAATGCGCCGATTGCTCTACGACTTGAGTTTCGTCCGGTCAATTCCGTGCATTGTCTCAAGCACGGCACAGACCGCTGCGGTGTCCTGTTCCCGGCGTCCGAGTGCCGCCCCCGCGTGGTAGACTTGCGATGCCGCCGCATAGACCGGCAGCGCGCAGTCGAGATCGGCCGCGAAGGCATTAATGATCGAAATATCCTTGAGCTGCATGCGGATTGTCGCCGTCGGCTCGTCATAACGCTCGTCGCGCATCAAAGGACCACGCATCTGAAACATCCGCGAAGTGCCCGCGCTGTCAGCAAGCGTGTCATAGACGACAGCGGGATCTATGCCTGCCTTAATGCCCAGAACCATGGCTTCCGCTGCAGCAACGTTATGGATCGTCACGAGATGATTGGCGATGTACTTCATGATACTGCCGCGTCCGAATGGTCCAAGGTAATGCTGCACGCGGGACATGCCGGCGAAAACCGGAGCGCAGCGCTCGAAGGCCGCCTGGTCACCGCTGCCCAGGATCACGAGATCCTTGGCAACCGCCTGCGCACCCGTTCCGCTGATCGGACAATCGAGGAGAACCTTGCCGTTCTTCTGCATGACGTCATGCGCGGCCTGCTTGATGTCGAGAGGCAATGTGGAGCATTCGATAACGATCTGTCCGGTCCCTGCGGCCTGAGCGATACCATCGACGCCACTAATGACCTCGGTCAACGCTTCGGCCTTCGGTAAAGACATGATGACAATCGGCGCCGCTTCGGCAACGGCGCGGGGAGACATCAGCGCCTGCCCGCCCAGCGAATTGAGACGCTCAGCCGCCGACGGCACGGGATCGTAACCAACGATGCTAAAGCCCGCTTCGCGCAGATTTCGCGCCATTGCGGTGCCCATAATTCCGACGCCAACAATACCAACGTTCCGATTCATTCCGCGCGCCTCTCGTCAACACGATGGTTGTGAGGCGCGCAATATCAGCAAGTGTCTTGGCCTGACAACAGCAAACTGTCGTCGCTGCATCATCAAATCACTCAGGATGCCGCCGCCGCGCAGTTCGTCAGATCGCTTGCTGCGTCTTTTCTTCAAGCAACTTGACCATGACAAGGAGCGCCCGGTTCGCTGGCGTCGGAATGGAAAGCTCCTCACCCTTCCGGACGACATAGCCATTCAGGTAGTCTATTTCGGTTTTCTTGCCGCGCGCCAGATCCTGCGCAGTGGACGAATACTGATTTGGCATCGATCCCGCCAGGGCCAGCACCGTTTCATCGATGTTCTCCGGTACGGCAATGTCCAGCGCCGATGCCACTTCAGTGCATTCGCGTACGACGGCCCTGACCACCTCCGTGACGCCGTCGACTTTGAAAAGCCGCCCATAGGGCATTTGTGCGACCGCCGACAACGCGTTGTAGGCACAGTTCGTGATGAGCTTAAGCCACAACTCATTGGCGACCTTGTCGGAGACTGTGGTAGGTACGCCAGCCTGTGTAAAGGTTGCGGCGATACTCGCACTAGAAGGCGAGGCGCCAATGATCAGTTCGCCCCTGCCATGGTGCTTGACGTGACCGGGGCCAGCCATTTCGGCCGCGACGTAGACGATCGCTGGAACAGCAATCTGATCGATCGTAGCTTGCAAGCGCTCTGCGTTGTCAACACCGTTCTGCAAACACAGAACCACAGCACCTTGCTTCAGGTGAGGTGCGATCAGACGTCCAGCGGCCTCTGTATCAGCCGATTTTACACAAAACAGAACGACATCCGCCTCCACAACACCGATGGCGTCAGTCGTAGCGGCTACCCGCACGTGATCCTTGAAATCGCGGTGCTCAAGGAGGAGACCGTGCTGCCTGATCGCCTCCACATGCTGGGACCGCCCTATCAGAGTCACCCTATGCCCGGCCCTCGCAAGCATCGCGCCGAAATAGCAACCGACGGCTCCGGCGCCCATAACTGCAATTTGCATTGCCTTGCCTCGAACCAGTTAAGATCGCTCGCATTTAGTCACGATTTGAGCCGGCGGGCAAAGAACGAGATTATCTCATCGCGCGCGGCATTGGTCGGCTGCCCAGCCTCGTCGGTGAGATGAGCGGCGCTGTGGGGGGGTGCAAAGAACGGCGGCAACTCAGTGTTGGCGGCGCTGTCGGGAAGCAGGCGAGCACCGAAGCGTTCTCCGAGAGCTTCGGAGAAAGCACCGTGGCGACAAACGACACCAGCATGCGCGACAAATCGTGTCCGCCGAAAGTCCAGTTTCCGGCAGGTACTTCCTCGACGATCACGATGCAGTTTGCGCGCTTCTTGGAATCTTCGGGAATTTGCCCGCACTCGGCAGCCGCCTCGCCGGCTTGTAAAAGCCGGCGTCATGGAGCGGAGAGAGTATCGCGACGACGGGCAACGCGCGCGGGTCGCGTATCCGCTCACCGACATGGCCAATCGCTTGGCTTGTCCTTCACCGCGCTAACCGAATGGAGTGACCGGTGGATCGGCAACGGCTCCGGACCGTTGGCGCTCCAGTCAAAGACAACGGGACCAAAAGTCCGTCGCTCTGGTCGATGAGCATGGCAAGCCGGTGAAGAAGGACGACGTTGATACCGTCATCACTGTCCCACCACCGCGCCGGTCGGGAAAGAGCACACGCTGGCCCGGCTTCTGCCTCCTCAAACTTATCACCGCCTTCAGCGGCGCAAAGCCCAACCGTTCACGCCGATTTCAGCACGCTGGTATCAATGGGCATCTTGCGCAGGCGCTTGCCGGTTGCCGCAAAGATCGCATTGGCGATAGCGGGAACGATCGCCGATGTTCCGGTCTCGCCCATGCCGCCCGGCGGCTCCGTGCTTTTAACGACGTGAACTTCGATAGCCGGTGCCTCATTGATGCGCAGTATCTGGTAGGTATCGAAGTTGCCCTGCTCGACACGGCCGTTTTTCAGCGTTATCTCGCCGTAGAGCGCCGCTGTCGTACCGAAGACGATCCCGCTCTGGATCTGCGCCTGGACCGTATTGGGATTCACCACCGTGCCGCAGTCGACCGCACAGATGACCCGGCGGACCCGAACGGCGCCGTCTTTCGACACCTCGACTTCGGCCACGTGCGCCATGTAGCTCCCGAACGAGAATTGCAGGGAGATGCCGCGGCCGCTTCCCTTTGGCAACGCTTGTCCCCAGCCGGCTTTCTCGGCGGCGAGATCAAGGACCGCCTTGGCGCGCGGTGACTTGTCGAGCAGCGCTCTCCTGTAGGCAACCGCATCCTGTTTGGCTGCCGCCGCCAGTTCGTCGATGAAACTTTCGGTCACAAAGACGTTGTGGGAAGGACCCACACTGCGCCAGAACGCTGTCGGGATGCCCGGCGGCTCCACGCGTACATATTCCACGTGGAAATTCGGCAAGTTGTAGACCAGATCGATCGCGCCTTCCGTCGTATCGGGATCGAGTCCATCCTTGAAAGCCGGCGGCAGCCACCGCGCGATCACGGACGAGCCTGCAAAACGATTCTTCCAGGCGACCGGCATGCCCTTGTCGTCCAGCCCGGCCGAAATGCGATCGAACCAATAGGGCCGATACATCGCGTGCTGGATATCCTCCTCGCGGGTCCATACGACCTTCACAGGACCATCCACGTGTTTGGCGATTTCGACCGCGCGGACCGCACCATCGGCATCCAGCCGCCGGCCGAAACCGCCGCCGATGAGATGATTGTGCACGATGACCTTTTCCGCGGGTAGGCCCGCCGCCTTCGCTGCCATCGCCTGAACGCGGGCAATTGCCTGGTTGCCGATCCAGATTTCGCACTCGTCCTTGCGCAGATGCACCGTGCAGTTCATCGGCTCCATCGTGGCGTGCGCCAGGAATGGCACCTGATAGATCGCTTCCACCTTGGTGGCAGCGCCCGCCATCGCCTTATCGGCGTCGCCGAGATTCTGCGCGACAGGTCCTGAACGGAGCGTCGCCTGCTCGAGTTCGCGGGCGATATCCGCCGTGGCGAGTCCGGCATTGGGGCCATCGTCCCATTCGATCTTGAGCGCAGCCAGCCCTTTCTTTGCCGCGCCCATATGGTCCGCGACCACCGCAACGGCGTCGTCGAGCCGGACAATCTGGCGCACGCCCTTGACCGCCTTGGCTTCCGCGTCATCCACGCTCTTCACGCGTCCGCCGAACACAGGCGATTGTACAAGCGTCGCGACTTTCAGGCCGGGCGGACGAACATCGATGCCGTAGACCGCAGTCCCGTTGACTTTTCCCGGTCCATCGAGCCGCTTGGCCGGCGTCCCGATCAGCTTGAAATCCGCCGCCGGCTTCAGCGCGACGGCCTTCGGCACAGGAAGTTTCGCAGCCTCCGCGGCAAGCTCTCCATAAGTCAGACGCCGGTTCGTCTGCGGGTGCACCACCTCGCCATCCTGCGTGCGGCAAGATTCCGGATCGACCGCCCAGCGTTTGGCTGCAGCCGCGACCAGCATGGATCGCGCGGTCGCACCGGCCTCGCGCATCGGCTTCCATGCGCCGCGCATCGCGTTGGAATTGCCAGTCGCCTGCACGCCGAGTAACGGGTTGGCATAAATCTTTTCGTTTGGCGGTGCATGCTCCAGACGCACCTGCTTCAAGCTCACGTCCAATTCTTCCGCGATCAGCATTGGAATCGAGGTATAGGTGCCTTGTCCCATCTCGACATAAGGCATGGTGAGAGCAACCTGACCGTCGCTTCCGATACGAATAAAGGCGTTCGGCGCGAAGCCCTCGGGCGAAGCTGCTTCGCTTTTCCCAAGAGGCAGACTGAGGCTTAACATGAAAGCGCCACCGGCGGCGGTGGTCGCGAGGAAGCTGCGTCGCGACAAAGTCGCATCGGGGATGGAAGACGCGATGTGATCGAGATTCATGTCAGCCTCCCCTATGTTCGCGCTGCGAGTTTGATGGCTTCGCGGATGCGGACATAGGTGCCGCAACGACAGATATTGCCGCTCATCGCATCGTCGATATCCGTATCGGTCGGTTGCGGCTTGTCGGCCAGCAACGCGGATGCCGACATGATCTGTCCCGACTGGCAATAGCCGCATTGAGGCACTTCATGATCGAGCCAGGCTTTCTGGATCTTGGCGCCGGCAGGCGTCGCGCCGATCGCCTCGATCGTCGTGACCTTCGATGTGCCAAGGCTTTCGATATCGGTGATGCAGGAGCGCGTTGCAACTCCGTCGATATGGACCGTGCAGGCGCCGCACAGCGCCATACCGCAGCCGAACTTCGTACCCGTCATACCCAGAACGTCGCGCAACACCCACAGCAGCGGTGTATCGCCATCGACGTCGACGTTATGTGCTGTCCCATTAACATTGATGGTGAAGGCCATATCGCTCTCCCCTCTGACGTGATCGCACTTGCCGGTCATCACTGGCGGGTGCGTAACCACAGGTCGTGGTCCCGTGGAGAGGTGAATAATTGCCGCTTGCTTGACACAGGTCAACGACGCCGTTCTGCCGGCAGTCAAAGGAATTTCCGCTCACACCGTGTTGAGCTTTCCTTCCGGACCGGCACTGAACCGTGCAACAAGAAAATCGATGAATAACCGGACCTTCACAGCCAGATGCCGCGTCGGCGGGTAAATTGCGTAGAGTGTCAGCGGCGGAGCTTTGTAATCGTCGAGGACGGTCCGCAACTTGCCCGCACGCAATGCAGCGCCTGCAATGAATGTGGGCAGAAGCGCTACGCCCCGTCCCTTCACAGCCGCGTCACACAGGACTTCGGCATTGTTGGCGCATAACAGCCATGACGGCTGGATCCAGTGATCGCCGTCCCTGCCTGTGAGTTTCCACTGATTTCCGGTGAGCAAGAAGCCATAGGTGAGCGCGGCATGATTGCGTAACGCGTTTGGATGAGTGGGAATGCCGTGGCGCTCGAGATAGGATGACGACGCACAGATGACGCGCTCGATCGGGACAATCTTGCGCGCGATGAGACTTGAGGATTCCAGATCAGCGATGCGAAGCGTGACATCGAACCCGCCTTGCACCGGATCGACCTGTTCATCACTCAGAACCAGATGGATTTGCAGTTCGGGATTCGCCTCCATGAAGTCGGCGATCGCAGGCCCGAGCTGCAACGTCCCGAACGACATCGGCGCATTGACGCGAAGAAGTCCGCGCGGCGTGGATTGCAGATGCGCAACCGCCTGATCCGCGGCATCGATGTCCGCGAGGATGCTTAGCGCGCGTTCGAAATACATCTGCCCGTTTTCATTAGGACTCGCGTGACGCGTTGTCCGGTTGAGCAATTGAACGCCGAGGCTTTGCTCCAGTTCGCTGACGTATTTGCTGATCGCCGAGCGCGATAGCCGCAGGTGTCGCCCCGCCTCGGAGAAGCTGCCGAGTTCGACCACTTTGACGAACGCCCGAAGGCTGGCCAGCTTGTCCATGTGATTGATTCCCGGGGAAGAGCATTCGATGACCTTGAAGATTGTCATCAAATCATAGACAGAGATGCCATGAAAGCGCTGATTGTCTTCAAATAAACGTCGACCAATTATTCCTGCACCAGAGGCTGATCCGCCTCATACGCAGGAGAAGACACCATGTCCGGCATTCACCACGTCACAGCTATCGCTGGTAACGCATTACAAAACTACGATTTTTACACCCGCGCCCTTGGACTTCGCTTCGTCAAGAAGACGGTCAATTTCGACGATCCAGGCACCTATCACTTTTATTATGGCGACGAGGCCGGCAGCCCCGGCACGATCCTGACGTTCTTCCCCTGGGAAGGCGCGGCGCCCGGCCGCGGCGGCGTGGGCCAGACCCAGCAGACTGCCTTCCGCGTTCCGGCCCGCTCGCTGGGCTACTGGACGCATCGCTTCATCGAGAAAGGTATCGCCCACGAAGCGCTGGAAAAGCGGTTCGGCGAGTCCGTACTGCCGTTCACCGATCCCGATGGCATGAGCCTCGCGCTGGTCGGCGTTCCGGGCGCGGAAAACGAGGCAGGCTGGAGCAACGGTGATGTGCCGGCTGAACACGCGATCCGAGGTTTCCATGGCGTCACCTTGCTGCTCGACAACGCGGCCCGGACCGGTGCGATCCTGACCGACGTGTTCGGCTTCGAGGAATCCGCTCGTGAGGGATCGGTGATCCGTTTCAAAGCCCCTGGCCTCGTCACCGGCGGCTTGGTCGACATCTATGAAGCCAAGGGCTTCCTGCCTGGGCGGCAGGGAACCGGATCGGTTCACCACATCGCTTTTCGGGCGAAGGACGATGCCGATCAGGCCGATATGACAAAGAAGCTGATCGAGAAACATAGCCTGCATCCGACAGAGCAGAAGGACCGCAACTATTTCCGGTCGGTCTACTTCCGTGAGCCCGGCGGCATCCTGTTCGAGATCGCAACCGATATTCCCGGCTTCGCCGTGGACGAACCGGTGGCAACGCTCGGTCAGGATCTGAAACTGCCGAGGTTCCTCGAAGCCCACCGCAAGGAAATCGAGGCCGTGCTGCCTCCGCTTGGAAAGGCTGCGTGATGAGTAACGACTTCATCCACCGCTTCGAGCCGGGAAACCGGCTCGAAGCACCACCGCTCCTGCTGCTTCACGGCACGGGCGGCGACGAGAACGACCTGCTGCCGCTGGGCAAGACGATCTCGCCGGGATCGGCACTGCTGTCGCCGCGCGGCAAGGTGCTCGAGCATGGCATGCCGCGCTTCTTTCGCAGGCTGGCCGAGGGCGTGTTCGACGAGGACGACGTACAACGTCGCGCCGACGAGCTTGCGGATTTTGTTGAATCCGCACGCGCGCGCTACGGCATCGCTGCGCCTGTCGCATTGGGTTACTCGAACGGGGCAAACATCGCGGCTGCGATGCTGCTGCTCAGGCCGGATGTTCTTGCGGGTGCTATCCTGCTGCGTGCGATGGTGCCGCTGTCGCAACCGCCGCAGGCCGATCTCAGGGACAAACCGGTGCTGATCGTGTCAGGCAAGCTCGATCCGATCATCCCCGCGACCAACTCGGCGCAGCTAGCAGCGCTGCTGACGAAGGCTGGTGCGAATGTTCAGCATCCGGTGCTGCCCACCGGGCACCAGTTGTCGCAAGCCGACCTGACCATCGGCCAGGAATGGATCAAGGCCGTACGTTTTCTTCAGGCGGACAAGGCGGCGGCCGTCTGAGGATTCTAAGGCAGCGACAGGATGCGTCCGTAATGGGCGCATCCTGTCGTTGTGAATCGCTCCCAAGATTCAAGCATCACTGTTTACGGCTATAGATATCAGCCCACACCATAGTGGCGGCAAAAAACGCGAACAGAAGGATAACCGGGACGATAGCGAGAATGGTGTCTGTGGGCATGGTCTTCTCCAGTCTTGTGGAGAAGCTTTTACGCTTGTTGATCAAGTGGCCATTTGAGCCAAGTCAAAACCGATACATGTTCAGGCCGCGGTCAGGTGATCCAGCCGCTCTGCGCTAAGCAACCTCACACCATCGGGCACGATGAGTATGGTTTTTTCGCGCGCCAGTTTCGTCAGTGTCCGGCTCACCGTCTCAATCGTCAGTCCCAGGTAATCCGCAATGTCCTGCCGTCCCATCGGCAAGGCAACCGTGACCGACATCGGGCCGATTCTAGCGTAGCGAGCCTGAAGGTTGACAAGGAAGGCGGCAACCTTCTCTTCTGCCGTCTTGCGGCCTAACAACAGCATCTGATCCTGTGCGAGGCTGAGCTCATGCCCGGCGAATTCGTGCAACCTTCGCAGCAGATGCGGCTTGCCGTCGATGTAAGACAGGAACGACGAACGCAGGAAGCGACACACCTTGACGGGTGTGATCGCCTCAGCCGTCACGCCGTAACGATCCATCAAAGCAAGGCCGAGAAAATCGCCGGGCAATGCAAATCCCATGATCTGACGCCGACCATCGGGCAGCGACTTGTAAAGTCGTACGACACCTTCGGTTACATTGAAAACGTGGCTGGCAAGCGCCCCCTGATCGAACAGCATCACCTTGGGCGCAAAGGTCGTCGGCTGACTGATGCGTTCCAGTGCCTCAAGCTCGGACAATTCGAGAGCGCCACAAACGCTTACCAGGCGAACGCTGCATTCGGCGCATCCGGCACTGCTGCGATTGTGCTTGCATGGCTCGCCCGCCGCCGTGCACTGTTCAAACCTGTCCATCGATGCCGTCCGTGTTGACCTGTCTCTCTATATATACGCAATCGTCCAGCATTTTTGATCTATGTCAAAGTGCCAGATAGTTGATGCACATCAATGCCGGAAGGGCCGCGAACCGTCCAATCTGCCTTTTTACTGGATACGGTCGGCGGCGGGCTCACTTGGCGATGGATCAGCATTTTCAAGCGCATTCGATCGGCCTAAAAGACGCAAAGTCCGCTTACCCGCTGGTCTATCTGCATGACGCCAGCATATCGCTGGAAGAATGGCTGCGCTTCGCTCGGCGTCGATGCCGCCAACCATCGGATCGCACCGGCCTGATCGCCATCCGGGATCGCCGTGGCCTTATTCATGCACTATTTGGATACCGGATCGATATCGATCTGAGGGCACGTAAAAAACTATGTCTTGGCAATCTCGTGGTCGCACGGATGCCTGGCCAGTTGATCGACGAAGCCATTATCGCCAGCGCAAACGAACTTGCCGCCCGCTTCTCCTGCCAGACCATCAGCCTCGAACAACCCTTCAGCCGCAGGACCGGCGTGCCGGGCGCCTGCCCCACCGCCTACGACCTATCGGCCAGCCGCATAAGTTTTATCCCGAGCACACGACGCCACTGAGCTGCCCGGACTGCGAGCGCAAGTGCCTTGGTGCGTCGATCCTGCCCTGCGTCGTTGCAATTCCCAGTTCAAGGCTGTCCGCAATCCGCCGCGCACGCTCCATAAAATGCGCGGCCGCGGCCGGTGGACATACCTCCGCAACCGTGCCCTCGAACAGTTCAAGCCAGCGGTCGAAATGTGCCCCGCTTACCGGGAGATCCATATGCATCCTCATCGGCTGTCCGTGATAACGGCCGGTCATCAGCACAACCGAAGACCAGAACGCGCAGAGTTTTGCGATATGATGCTCCCAGTCTGTGACCCTCGTCGCGAAAATCGGTCCGAGCACAGGCTCAGCCTGGATGCGCTGATAAAACAACCTGACGAGGCGCTCGATCATTGGCTCATCGATGCCGGTTTCTGCCATGATATCGGCTGTGATCCGCGCCCGGCGCTCAGGTCCACCTGCTTCCAAATCACTCATTTTTTCGATCCTCAATGGGCCGCGGCTCACGCAGCCGGTTGAATTCCAAAATCCTCCGGGCGAAGAACCAGGTCGGCCAGCGTATAGCGGTCGAGCGTTGCAATAAAAGCCGCCAACGCCTCATTCAAAACGCCCCGCAAGCGGCAGCGCGGCGTGATCAGACACTTGTTTTCGGGCGAGAAACATTCGACCAGCGCAAAGTCCGGCTCGGTGGTCCGAACCACGTCGCCAAGACTGATCTTCTCAGGGCGCCTGGCCAGCTCGAGTCCGCCGGAGCGTCCGCGCACCGCCTTCAGAAAACCGGCGCGCGTCAGCTGGTTCACGACCTTCATGAGGTGTGCCCGGGATATTCCATAGACCTGCGCCGTTTCCTCGATTGTGATCAATGCGTTGCGACGTGCGGCGGCATAAAGCAGCACGCGTAGTGCGTAGTCCGAGAAATTGGTCAATCGCATTGCGGCTTCTGAATCCAGATTGCTGAATGTGAATAAGATATATATAAAATATTTCTTTATGGAAGCCCAGATCGGCATGCCGCTTCAGCTCTTTCGGAGGCTAGGCGACAGGATTTAGGACTGATGTCTTTGCTCTGGCGCAAAGACAACGGCGATCATTGGCATAGCCTGAGAGAAGCAACCCGAGGTGCTGCAGCAGTTTTAATAGACTTCCAGGTTCCAAAGTCGGGGCGTAGGCTTGGTGCGCTCATCGACACGGTCAGCGCGCATTTGATTTTAATTGCAGGGAGCCAGCCCAAATTGGCTGGAACGGGCGATAATGATGATGGGGCAACTTACAAAGAGCGAGCGACAGCTTGCGCTGATTATTCTGCTTGCCGTCAGTCTTTGCGGACTGGCACTGGGTGTCGCGGGAAGGGATGACATCCTTGGCGCGCACGGCTTGCTGATCGTGCTGGCCGCGCTTGCCGGAATCTTCAAGATCATCTCGGTCTATTACGAGCCGGAGCCCAGCGACGAACGCTTGGCCCACTACTACGACGATCCGACCAAACTAGGCATCATTCTGGCTATGGTCTGGGCCGTGTTCGGCCTGTTCGTCGGCGACTGGGTGGCGTGGCTGCTGGTCAAGCCCGAACTCACATTCGATGCCGGATGGTCGAGCTTCGGACGGTTGCGGCCGGTCCACACCACGAGCGTCATCTTCGGATTCGGCGGCAACGCCCTGATCGCGACTTCGCTTTACGTCCTGCAACGCACATCGCGCGCCCGGCTTCCCGACCAGCTCAGCTCATGGTTCGTGCTGCTCGGCTACAACCTGTTCTGCGTTCTGGCCGTTACCGGCTACATGATGGGCATTACGCAGTCGAAAGAATATGCGGAGCCGGAATGGTACGCAGACATCTGGCTCGTGATCGTTTGGGTGGTCTACTTCGGCATCTACCTGCGCACGCTGGCCCGGCGTAAAGAGCCGCACATCTATGTGGCCAACTGGTACTACATGGCCTTCATACTGGTCGTTGCGATCTTGCATATCGTCAACAACCTGGCTGTGCCGGTGTCCTTTGGCCACGCCAAAAGCTACTCGCTGTTCGCCGGCGTGCAGGATGCCATGACGGAATGGTGGTACGGCCACAACGCCGTCGCGTTTTTCCTGACGGCAGGCTTTCTCGGCATGATGTATTATTACCTGCCAGTGCGCGCGGGCCGGCCGATCTTTTCCTATCGCCTGTCAATCATCAGCTTCTGGGGCATCACATTCTTCTACATGTGGGCGGGATCGCATCACCTGCATTACACGGCATTGCCGCAGTGGGTGCAGACGCTGGGCATGACCTTCTCGCTGATGTTACTCATACCGTCATGGGCGTCTGCCGCCAACGCGCTGCTGACACTGAACGGCGCCTGGGACAAGGTTCGCGACGACGCCACGCTGCGTTTCATGATGGTGGCAGCGGTGTTCTACGGACTGACAACCTTCGAGGGATCGTTTCTGGCGATCCGCTCCGTCAACTCGCTCTCACACTACACTGACTGGACCGTCGGCCATGTCCATGCCGGGGCGCTCGGCTGGGTGGCGATGATCTCGTTTGGCGCAATCTACGCATCCGTGCCGTGGTTGTGGAAAAGCAAAACCATGTATTCGCCGAGGCTTGTCGAAGTTCACTTCTGGCTCGCCGTTGCTGGCACGATTGTCTACGTCTTCGCAATGTGGAATTCCGGGATCATTCAGGGACTGATGTGGCGGACCTATAACGAGAGCGGCACGCTGGCCTACTCCTTCGTCGACTCGCTGGTTGCCATGCGGCCCTACTATATTGCCCGCGCGATTGGCGGCCTCCTGTTCCTCATCGGCGCAGTGGTCGGTTGCTACAATATCTGGATGACCATCAAGACGGCGGCCTCAAGCGTTGAGCCCGAAACAACGGCCGATCGCCCGGCAATTGCCGCGGTGCCTGCCCTTCAGGCGGGAGAATAAGCCGATGTTCGGACTGCATTACAAACTTGAGCGGAAAGCCATCGGCCTTGTTCTGGGCATTGTCATCGTGTCCAGCATCGGCGGACTGGTCGAGATCGCCCCGCTCTTCACGATCCACCAGACCGTCGAGAACGCACCGGATATGCGCGTCTACACGCCGCTAGAGCTATCCGGCCGCAATATCTACATCCGCGAAGGCTGCTATGCCTGCCACTCGCAAATGATCCGCACGCTGCGCGACGAAGTCGAACGCTATGGTCCCTACTCTCTGGCCGTCGAATCGAAATACGACCATCCGATGCTCTGGGGCTCAAAGCGTACCGGTCCTGATCTGGCACGTATCGGCGGCAAGTACTCGGACGAGTGGCACGTCGCCCATCTCAACAATCCACGTGACGTGATGTCCGTCTCGGTGATGCCCGCCTATGCCTGGCTATCACGGACCGCGCTAAGGACGGATGACATGGGGTTGCAACTGAAGGCGCAACGCGCAGTCGGTGTCCCCTACACCGATGACATGATCGCGAATGCCGCGGCCGATACCTACGGACAGGCTGCACCGGACACTCCGTTCGCGGAGGGCGTGACGAAGCGGTACGGCGCGGCCACCAATGTTCGCGCGTTCGACGGCAAGCCGGGCGATCTGACCGAGATGGACGCGCTTGTCGCCTATCTCCAGATTCTCGGCCGGCTGACAGATGCCGCGTACAAGCCCGTTGCGGAGGCGAAATAGTCATGGATGTCGAGCACAACACGCTGGTGTGGTTTTCGAAATCGTTCGGATTGTTCTACCTGATCGCGCTCTCGATCATCGTCTTGGTCTACGCCTACTGGCCGTCGAACAGAAAAAGCTTCGATCGCGCCGCGACTTCCATTTTGCGCGATGAGGACAAGCCATGGCGGTAGAAGAACGCGATCTTCATACCGGTTATATGACCACCGGACATGAGTGGAACGGCATCAAGGAATTGAATACGCCGGTCCCTCGTCCGGTCTATTTCTTCCTCGTCCTGACGGCCCTGTTCTCGCTCGGCTACTGGGTGTTGATGCCGGCGTGGCCGATTGGTGTGACCTACACAAAGGGACTGCTTGGGCTTGATGACCGGCAGAACCTGCAAGATACGCTCAAGCAGGCTGCGCTCGGCCGCGATCAATGGGCGAAAAAGATCGAAACCGACAGCTATGCGACCATTCAGGCCGATCCGCGGTTGATGAACATCGTTCGCCAGTCAGGACGGACGTTGTTCGGCGACAACTGTGCCGCCTGCCATGGCTTCAACGCGAAGGGCCGCCCAGGTTTCCCTGATCTCACCACCTCGTCATGGCTGTGGGGCGGCGATCCTGCAGCCATTGCGGAGACGATCCGCGTCGGTATCAATTCGACGCATCCGGACACGCGCGTCTCGCAGATGCCCGCATTCGGTCACGACCAGATGATTCCGTCGGCCGATGTCGACAACGTCGTCGCCTATGTGCAGACCTTGTCCGCCCCCTCTACCGCGAACGACGCAAAACCGGGGCAGATCGAGGCTGGCAAGACCGTATTCGCGGCGACCTGCGCCGCCTGTCACGGCGACGACGGCAAGGGCAAGACCGATCTCGGAGCGCCCAACCTGACCGACAAGTCCTGGATTTATGGCGGCGACAGGCAATCCATTCTCAACACTGTCTGGAGCGGCCGGCAGGGCCGCATGCCAACGTGGGAAAGCCGCCTGACACCGCTCGACCGTAAAATTCTCGCGCTTTACCTTTTCGACCAACGAGCGACCGGCCAATGATGGACGCTGCAACATCCCCTGCCCGGCTGAGGTTGAAGCCATTCATCATGCTGGTGACTGGGCTCGGCCTTATTCTGCTTGTCGGTGCGAATGCGCACCTGCTTTATGTAGCTGTAACCTCGCAGCCGGAGTGCGTCGATCACGTGCGTCGTGGTGAGGCGAGCGAAGGAAAGAACAGCTTCAGCGCGGCGAAATCGTCCTGTTCGCCAAAAGCCGCGAAGCCAACCAAACTATCGGCGGAGTAACTTCGCATGACCATGATCCCGAGCCTTGTGCCACCACTTCCGGTCAAGAACCGCTGGAATCGGTCACTGGCCCCATCCGACGCTTTCACATGGCTGGCGGCTGGCTGGCGTGATCTCGTCGTGCAACCGGCTTCGAGCCTTGCATATGGCTTGATGATATTTCTGGTATCGATCGCAATCGTTCTCGGGTTGTTCCGGTTTGGATGGGACTACATCCTGTTTCCGGCTTTCGCCGGGTTCATGGTTGTCGGTCCGATTCTCGCCGTCGGCCTGTATGAGAAGAGCCAGCGGCTGGCCGCCGGCTTGCCGGTAAGTCTCACGCGGATGATTTTCGTCAAGCCGAAGTCCGGCGGGCAAATCCTGTTCGCGGGGGTGCTGCTGTGTCTGCTGATGATCACCTGGATGCGCGCCGCAGTCATCGTCTATGCATTGTTCTTCGGTCTGGTGCCGTTTCCCGGCCTCAATCACATCGCTTCGATGTTGTTCACCACGCCCACCGGTTGGGCGATGCTTGTCGTCGGCAGTGCCATCGGGGGACTGTTCGCGGCCTTCTCGTTTGCAATCAGCGCATTCTCTATTCCGATGCTTCTGAACGAACGCGTCGATGCGTTGACAGCCATGGGAACGAGCACAGCACTGGTCTGGAACAACCTGCCGGTGATGCTGACATGGGGCGCCCTTGTCCTCGCCTTGTTTCTTCTTTGCCTGGTCACCGGGCTTGTCGGACTGATCGTGGTGTTTCCTGTGCTCGGGCACGGCACCTGGCACGCCTATCGAGCCGTTTCAGCCGAAGCATCGTAAAGCATAGCCGCCGCGAAGGCCGCGCTACGGCGCGGAGATGGAGTAGCCGATGAGTTGCTGCGCACCCGGCGCCGAACTCGCTCTTGCGATAACCAATCCGCATATCGCGGATGACGAACTGCTGCTCGCCAGCCATGTTGTCAGCGACGGGATTCGCCAGACAAATCTGTCCATACCTTCGATTCATTGTGGCGGCTGCATCCAGAAGATCGAGACAGCGCTTTGTGCGCTTCCCGGCGTCGAGCAGGCGCGCGTCAATCTGTCGACGAAACGGGTCTCGGTCCGCTGGGAAACCGACAAGCGGCCACCGCCCTTCATCGAGACGCTGGAGAGGATTGGCTATCACGCTCACCTCAACGATCTCGACGCGGAACGCAAGGATGAGACGCTGACGGAGCTGATACGCGCGCTTGCGGTGTCCGGATTCGCAGCAAGCAACATCATGGGACTATCGATCGCGATCTGGGTCGGCGCGGAGCCGGATACCCGCATCATGTTTCATTGGCTGTCCGCGTTGATCGCCTGTCCTGCATTAATTTATTCGGGCCATGTATTCTTCCAGTCCGCCTGGAGCGCGTTGCGTCATGGCCAGACCAATATGGACGTCCCAATTTCCATCGGCGTGCTGCTCGCATTTGGAATGAGCCTCTATGAGACGATCACCCATGGTGTTCATGCCTACTTCGATGCATCCATCTCGCTGCTGTTCTTTCTGCTAATCGGCCGGACGCTCGATCACATGATGCGAGAGCGTGCTCGTGATGCCGTCAATGGGCTTGCTCGCCTTGCCTCGCGCGGAGCGCTTGTCGTTCACGACGACGGCGCGTATACCTATCTGCCCGTAGGCGAAATCCAGCAAGGCATGATCCTCATCCTGCCTGCGGGCGAACGCGTGCCGGTCGATGCTAAAGTGATCAAGGGAACATCGGACATCGATTGCGCCATCGTTACCGGAGAGAGCCGGCCGCAACCGGCCGTTGCAGGCGCAATGCTTTCAGCCGGAACGCTGAACCTGACGGGACCTCTGACCATTGTCGCCACCGCGGCTGCGAAGGACTCATTCCTCGCGGAAATGGTACGAATGATGGAAGCTGCCGAAGCAGGCCGCTCCGTGTATCGCCGTATCGCCGACCGCGCGTCGCGGCTCTACGCCCCCGTCGTGCATCTCACCGCTTTGCTGACACTCATCGGCTGGATGATCGCCGCCGGCGATGCACACCGGGCGATAACCATCGCGATCGCAGTTCTGATCATTACGTGTCCATGCGCGCTTGGTCTTGCCGTTCCCATGGTACAGGTCGTTGCGGCTCGCCGGCTGTTCGAACACGGCATCATGATCAAGGACGGCGGTGCGCTGGAGCGCATGGCCGAGATCGACACCGTGGTTTTCGACAAGACCGGCACACTGACCCTGGATCGCGTGAAACTCGCCAATGGCGAGTCCGTCGATCCAGCTACGCTTGGTATCGCAACGTCGATCGCATCACACTCCCGTCACCCCTATTCACGCGCCATCGCCGCGGCCGGTCGAGACAGCGGTGTTGCGCCATTGGCTGTGACCAGGATTTCCGAAATTCCGGGAGCTGGTCTTGAAGCCCGCATTGGTGAAACACAGTACCGGCTGGGCAGACCCGATTGGGCCCTGACTGATGGATCTGAGCACGACTCGTCCTCCAGTGTCGTATTGTCGGAAAACGGACGGCTGCGAGGCGCATTCCATTTCGATAACGATCTGCGGCCGGACGCTTGCCAGAGCGTTGCCGAGATTTTGTCCCAGGGACACCGCGTCGAGATCATGTCAGGAGATCGCGACGAGCCTGTGCGCCACCTCGCCGCTACGCTCGACGTCGCCTATCTCGCCGGCGTTTCACCTGGTGGCAAGACAGATCACATAGCAGTGCTGACGGCTTCAGGACGGCGCGTGCTGATGATCGGCGACGGCCTCAATGACACACCAGCATTGGCCGCCGCCCACGCTTCCATGGCGCCGGCTTCCGCGGCCGACGTGAGCCGCAATACTGCCGATCTGGTGTTCCTGCACGAAAGCCTGACTGCGGTGCCTCTGGCAATCGGCGTTGCACGCCGCGCAGGACACTTGGTGCGTCAAAACCTCGCTCTCGCAATCGGCTATAATGTGATTGCCGTGCCGATTGCTATTCTCGGCCATGTCACGCCGCTGATTGCCGCCGTGGCGATGTCGGCTTCCTCACTGATTGTGATCGCCAACGCCCTGCGTCTGACGGGCTCGCGCCCTGACAAAAAGCTGCGCGCGGATAATCCCGTCGCCAGCCAGTTGTATGCGCTTCGGGTGGGGGAGGCGCGATGACTGATTTCTTCTACCTGATTCCGATCGCGCTCGCACTTGGAGCCGCAGCGCTCGGAGCTTTCATGTGGTCGCTCAGAAGCGGGCAATATGATGATCTTGCCGGAGCGGCCGAACGTATTCTGTTTGACGAACAGAATGGCCCGGGAAAGGCCACCCCGCCTCCACGAATCGAACACGTGGACCGCGCCGGCAATTGACTGGACAATTCCCGTTCAATCACCTGCCGCACTATTTTGCTAGCGCCCCATGATGTTCGAAAATTGTCGCCAGGGCTTCGTTCCAAGCGGACCCAAGCTAATCAGCTCGATTCAGCTTTGAAGCGACTACAGTTCTCGGGCGTTTCGCGGGGCGTGAGTGGTCGCGCGTGGCAACGCGCTTCACCTTCTTCACGTCGGCCCTTTTCACGTCGCCCTTCTTTACCTCCGCCTTCTTTGCCGTCTTCACCTCCGATGCCGCCTGTTTGGTGCCACGGCTGTGTCTTGCAAATTCCTGGCCATCGACCGGCGCGACATGCGGCGGGTCCCTGCCGAGATACGGGCGCCCGATGCCAAACCCCCTCCCGTTCGCATCAACCCACTTCCAGAGTTTGTCGGAAGAAGTCCATCGCTGATTGCGCGTCCCGCCGTCGACACTCACCACATCAGCCGCGAGCCCATGCCCATAACCGCCGCGCAAGCTGCCGCCATGATACGACCTGTTGCTCGCCGCCTTAAGGCCGCTTGCGATCGACTGACGGTAGTCGTCACGGAATCCGCTGGTGATGCCGGGCGAAAGACCCGCGGCCTCCGCCGCGTGAAGCATATGAAACAATTTCAGCTTGAAGCTCCGGTCCATGCCGCCGATCACATAGTCCTGCATGGACATGCGGACTCGTTCCGCCGCCTTCGGGTCCTTCCATCCGAAATCCTGATCGACCAGCTTGGTGAACGTTCTGGTCACGGTCACCATCTTGCCTCTGCGCTTGACGGTAACACTCCTCCGTTCAGGCACCTTAATGGTGTCTTCCTTGAACGTCCTCTCATAGAGAGCCCACAGATATCGATCGACGCATATTTCCATCACCAGGCACTCATCGACAATTTCGGTGGAGTTCACAGCCTTGTTTGGCCTGCCGATTTGGACGTCCAACGGATCCACGCTCGCGAGTTGCACAGGCGCTGGTTGCGTTAGCGGCACATCCGGCGAATTGATCGAGGCAGCTTTGGCAACCAGGATCTGCCTGTCCAAAGCGATGAGTGCTTCGGCAACTGCGTCTGCAAGTTCGCCCATCGCGGCATCGGTTTGCGCAAGATCGTCATTGAGCACTGAGCGTGGCTGTGATCTACCGGCGGGCTGGTATTCCGTGAAGTGAGAACTGATATCGTCGCGCGGAGCGGCGACGGCTGTTTGGGGTGCTTCTGACCCCGTCGCCAGCAGGCCGACAATCCCGGTCGCAAAAACGGCGGATCGCAACATAGGGGTTTGCATTGAAGGTCGCTGCAGGTTCATCATTCCAGCCTCATCGGAACCGGAGTGCACAGCCAAACATGCGGACGCCCTTGATTGTTCGAGCAAGGTCATGGCCACGCAATGGCCTAACCGGGCGGCTCCCACCCTTTTCCCGGAAGTGTTGCCTGTAAGCAACGGCGTCGGATGGCAGGCCTGCGAGCGCTCGCCGTCCGTTTTTGCGCCAACTTCAACGGCGAGCATGCTTGTTTCTCACGAGTCGGATATGTGAGGTTGGTCACGGCAGCAGACACGCGCTGCAACGGGGAATGGAATGGTGGATCGATTGACGTCGGCGAAATCCACTATGGCGATGCGTCGTTGGGGACCATCCGCCGTGGTGATGTTTGCAGCAATAGCCGCACTGCTGACCCCGACCGCCGACGCCGCAGCGAAACCGGCACGCCGCGCGCAACCTGCCGAGACGGCAGCGCCGCGCGAGGCAGGCGAGCCGATCATGGCAATCGTGTCGATCAAGAGCCAGCAGGTTACGATCTATGACGCCGAGGGCTGGATCCTGCGCGCGCCGGTGTCGACGGGCGTCAAGGAGCGCGAAACGCCCGCTGGCGTCTTCGCCATCGTCCAGAAAAACAAAGACCACCGCTCGAATATGTACGACGATGCCTCGATGCCGAACATGCAGCGCATCACCTGGAACGGCCTCGCATTGCACGGCGGACCGCTGCCCGGCTATGCGGCCTCGCACGGCTGCGTGCGGATGCCTTTCGGTTTTGCTGAGAAGCTGTTCGACATGACCCGAATCGGAATGCGGGTGATCATTTCGCCGGACGATGCTGCCCCAGCCGACTTTTCTCATCCGTCGCTATCGCTATTCGTGCCGAACGCGGAGGTCATCGCAGCTGCTCCGGCAAAGTCCCAGACGCTTTCACGCGAGGCCGCGGACGCCGCCATGGCGGCCGAGGAGGCAAAGAAGACTGCCGCCACAGCCGCCCGAGAATCCGCTCTGCTCGCAACGTCTCTGCGCAAGCTCGAACGGCTCAAGGCGCGGGCCGACGCCGAGCTTGTGTTCGCCGATAAAGCCCTGGCCACCGCCAAGACCGATCAAGCCAGGGCGAAGGCCGAGGACCGCCAACAGAAGGCTGCTGCCAAGGCAGCGGAACTGGCGGCCCGGTTCGACGCCGACAACGCGAACGCCTCATCGAAGCTCGATGCAGCCAGCGCCGCGAAGGAAGCCGCCAAGACGGCTCAGACAAAGAAAGCCGACACAGCAAAAGCGGCTCTCGATGCAAAGCTCGCTGCCGAGCCGGTCTCGATCTACATCAGCCGCGCGACGCGGACTCTTTATGTCCGGCGTAATACGCACAAGCCGGCGCCGGACGGCGGCGGCGAAGTGTTTGATGCGAGCATCGAAGTTCCAATCGCAATCCGCGATCCCGGCAAACCGCTCGGCACGCACGTGCTCACGGCAGTGGCGCGCAACGACGCAGGTCTGCGCTGGACGGCCGTCTCCATCGACAACGGCGATGGCGCAAAAAGCGCACTCGACCGCATCACCATCCCGAAGGAAATTTTGGACCGCGTTGCGCCGACCGCATTGCCGCGATCCTCGATCGTCATTTCAGACGAGCCGCTGAGCGAAGAAACCAACTATCGAACCGAATTTGTCGTCGTGCTGAGCGACCAGCCTCAAGGCGGCTTCATCACGCGCAAGCCAAGCGAGGTTCTGATGGCGGACGACAACGGCTGGGGCAGCGGCCGGCAGGACGACGGCGGCTTCGACGCGTTTTTTCAGCGCAATCCGAATCCGCCACCGCGCCGGGGCGGCGGCCAGTTCTACGTTCCGATGCAACGAGGCTGGTGGTAAGACGCGGCCCGCCGCGCGTTAGCCTGGTTATCCGAAGTTGCGCCGGGACCGGAGACACCTCTCAATGCGCTCTCAACCTCTTGATATGGTTGGTGGGCCCGGCAGCCGCCATATGAAGCTGCTTTTCTTGAGGGGTTTCTTGGTCTTATCAAAATGTTGATTCAACGGGTACCAACAAAGATACCAACAAAGTTGCCAAGGGGAAGAAGATCGGTCCGCCGGCCCTACGTGCAGTCGCCAGCGGCGCTCTGGTCGTCCATCGCGTCCGATCGAACTACGAAGGTAGCTCGATCGCTATCAGTCGGGAAAGTACTTTTTGAAGTTGGTCCGGCACGAGCAGCTTGATTGTCGGTGCCACGGCGGGCTGCAGGTCAATCTTGCATTTAGGCGCTAATATCTAGCGAGGCCCGTGATCGCCCTGGCTCTCATCCGATTCGCTCAGGTGCCGAAGCCGCGCCATAAACGCGGCAAGGTCGGCAGCGTAAAACAACGTCTTTTTGCCGAACTTGACGCGTTTGAGATCACCTCGTTTGACCGCTGCGTACAGCGCAGTGCGGCCGATACTGAGCAACTCAAGTGTCTCGTCGACCGCGTACGCTACTTTCGTAAAACCGAGGGCCGAGGGGTCGATCGGATCAACTCCGGTACTCTTATCGTTGTCCACACTCGACACTGCCTTGTTCGTCGAAACGTGGTCATGGGATCTGCGAGGATGAGCCATGGTACGCATTGTGTCACGCGTCTTGGCGTAGGTGAACAGCCCAAGTCTGCGCTGTGCCACGCTATGGCGTCCGCTCAGCGGGCGGTGAGGCTGTCTGTTTGGCCACAAGCTCGGTCAGCCGGTCGGACAGGGCGCGGTGCCAACCGCGTTGCTCGATGACGAGCGCGATCTCCGCGATGGCCTTTCCTGGCTTCGGCAAGCTCGTGGCGGGTGGATTCCAATGAGCTTCGGCGCTGGCGGTTGAGTCGATTGGTTTCCTGCGAATAGGCGCGCATGACCTCGGCGTCGATCTCCGGCGTCATCATGCGCTCGCGCAGCCCGGTCAGCACGCGGCTTTCCAGCGCCTTGCGGTCCACGGCGCAGGCGTCGTCGCAGCCGTTGCCAAGCACATGGTTGGTGCAGGGCATAGCAGTCCGGATTGGGAGCGCTATCCGCCTTGTCTGCTTGGAGAGCCCAAACCGGGGCGGCGTCAGGCCGTCAAGGCCGAAGCCGCGAAGCGGGGGGCGACAGCGCCAGCCTTTACGGCCTCAGGCCGGTCCGGTTCACTGCTGTCAGCAGCAAAAGGACATGCCGCCGGATGGTCTGGCCGAAGGCAGGCAACCACTGACCTCAGCGGACTTCATCGAACTCGCCTGTCGGACGCCATCCGACAGGATCTGCGATCCAGCGGTTGATGTCGGATTCATGCCAGCCGGTCCCGTTGGTGCTGATTTTGAGCTGAGCCGGGAACGTGCCTTCGGCGATCTTGCGGTAGATGGTGGACCGGGACAGCCCGGTCCGGGAAAGGACAGTTTTCAGACGGATGATACGGTCCGGTTCGCGCATGGCCGCGCGGCCTCCTGCTGGCTGTTTCTGACGGCTGCTGAGACCAGACAGGCTGGCGTTCGAAGACGCGCAAGAGGGGTTTTTCGACTCGTTGGAGCGTGGCGGAGAGACGGCGGAAAATAGGATGGGTCAAATTCCGATGCCTCGGCCGCGGCCAAGGTCGATGCCGTGGGTAAAGGCCAACTCCTGGCCGAGCCGGCGGCCTGATTCGAACGCGATGCCGAGGTCTTTCTTGCGGTTGGCGAGGATGGATTCCATTTGCGGATCGCGTTCGAGGCTTTTGGCCATGTCGCCCATCGTCGAGCGCGTCGCGTTGTAGCCGGACATGTCGCCAGCCTGATATTGACGCTGGCTGGTGTGGTCGAGCTTCTGCCAGCGTTCCACGAAACGGTCGGCGCGGCGGCTCGGATCGGTCCGCAGCTCGGTTTCGAGCTGGAGCGCGCGGATGGCGCGGTTGACCTGGCCGCCAGCCGCCTCGCGGGCGAGTTCCGGATTCTTCTTGTAGGCGGCTTCGGCGTCGTGCGAGCCATAGGGCCGCACCCCCTCGAAGACCTTGCGGGCCTCCTGCAATTCCTTCACCTGTGTCGGGCTGGCCTTGCCGCCCCGCTCATGGATATCGAAGATCGCATCCACGGCTTGGGCATGGCGGAGCAGCGCCTTGGTGCGGGCCTTGCGCAGCGCCGCTTCCAGGTCTTCCACCGACTTCTTTTCCGACGCTTCCAGTTCCAGCCTCCGCGTGCCGTCCGGGCCAGGGACGGCGTGGGGAGACGGCCGCAGGCCGTCGAACATGTTGCGCACTTTCTCCGGCACGATCTTCTTGACAATTTCGGCAACGCGCTCGCCGAAGGTGATGCCGCGCCGCTCGGCATAGCTCTGGACCGGATCGCGCTGCTCGTAATCCAAAGCCATGTCCTTCGACCGGTCGCGCGACAGGGTGCGGGTGAGCCGGTCCCGATTGGCAAAATCGTCGCGGCCATAATGCAGCTCCACGCCGTCGCGGTGTCGTGACAGGGCGACATAGCTGCTATGGGCATCCATGCCCGGTGTCGCCAGCACATGGATGCGGTCCACCGTCATGCCCTGCGCCTTGTGGATGGTCGCCGCATAGCCATGGTCGATGCGGTTGAAATCTTTGAGATCAAAGTGCACGGATCGGCCATCGTCGGTCTGAACGGTGATGGACTGCGCGCTCACCTGTTCGATGGTGCCGAGGGTGCCGTTCTTCACGCCGAGGCCACGTTCGTTTTGCAGGAACATGACGCGATCCCCGCTGGCGAAGCCGCGGTCGCCGCGCTCGACGGTCAAACGCACCTCATTGCCGAGATCACCGGCGGCACGCATCCGCGTCCGCGCAGCCTCGTTGAGCGCGCGCACCTCGTCATTGGTATGGGTGAGGATGATGCAGGCACGGTCCGGCGATGCCTGCCGGTCGCGGTCCCAGCGGTCGATCAGATCGTCGCGCGCCTGCTCGCGTGTTTGGGCCTCATGCACCATGCCGTGAGAGCGATAGGCCTCCAGCGCATGGCCGGTTTTGCCGTTGGCGAGATCACGGGTGGCGTCCTGCTGCCAGTCCTGGCGCTGACGGCGCACCTCGCCGATCTCGGCACCGCCATGGCGTTCATGGATCGAGCGGAAGGCCGCTCCCGCTTCTATTGCTTGCAGCTGTTGCGGATCGCCGACCAGCACGACCTTGGCGCCGGCGTCGGCAGCATGGGACAGTACGCGTTCCAACTGCCGTGTGCCGACCATGCCCGCCTCGTCGATGACAAGCACGTCGCGGATCGTGAGCAGGTCGCGGCCCTGTCCCCAGCCATGTTCCATGCTCGCAATGGTGCGTGACGAGATTCCCGATCCGCCTTCGAGGTTTTCCGCCGCAATGCCAGACAGTGTTACGCCCCGGACCTCGTAGCCCGCTGCTTCCCATGCCTCCCGCGCCACGCCCAGCATCGCGCTCTTTCCCGTTCCGGCATGGCCGACCACGACGCCCAAATCGCGCCCATCCGTGACATGCGACAGCGCATCAGCTTGCTCGCTCGAAAGGACAAGGCCGCGCGCTTCCGCACGCGCCAAAGCCGCTTCGCGATCCGTGTCACGCAACTCATGGCGCTCCCGTTCCGCCATGAGTTCGGCGGCGCGGTGCAGGCGCTGTTCAGCCTCGATCATCTCGCGGGTGGTGAACCGATCCTCGCCGCGAGCGTCATTGCCGAGTTCGACAAGATCTGGAGCGCTACGCATCGCGCCCATGACCTCATTGAACTGGTCGAGACCGTCGCTGTGACGGTGGGCGAACTTCGCTATGTCTCGCTGCGTGAAGGTCGATTGCTGTCGCGTGATCGCGTCCAGCCCGAGGGAAGGATCGGCGATGATCCGCGCGCCATTGCCGCGCGCGATCTCGCGGTGCATCTCGGCGCGGTCGGCCTCGTTTCCTTCGCGCTCGATCCGTTGCGCGGGTGCGCCGATCTGGCTTTGCGGCTCCAGCGCGATCCCCTGCGCCTCGAAGCTGCGATGGTCGATCCGCGCGTCGATGTCGAGTTCCGCCAGCCGCTCATTGGCAAGCCCCGCCCAGCGTTCGCGCCAACGCTCGATCATCTCCGTGCGGTTCCAGTCCCGGACCTTGGGACCAAAGCCATTCTCGTCCATCGCGCGCATGGTCAGCATGACGTGGGCATGGGGTTTGGCCAGACCGTCTTCGCCGATGTCCCAATGCACATTGAGATCGGCAATCATGCCCAAACTTACAAACTCCGCCTGCGCGAAGTCGCGGGCCAGTTCGATGCCTTGAGCTTGCGTCATCTCGCGCGGGATGGCGAATTCGACCTCACGGGCAAGCTGGGCGTCCTTGCGAACCTCGAACGCCTCGACATCGTTCCAGAGCCGTTCACGGTCGCTCCACGCTTCCGGCGCATGTTCAGGCAGCATCACCTCGGAATGAGCGACGCCGCGCTTGCCGGAAAAATCGTGGCTGCGGTCAAGCCGCTCGTCGCGCAGCCGCGAGCCCGAGCGGTAGGCGGCCGACGCCACCGCGCTGGAGCCAGACTTGCGGCCAATGACCTTGACGTGAAGATGATAGATCGCCATCGCGACCGAATCATCTACACGGAGAAGCGCACGTCGGAACGACGTATAAGCGCGCCCTCCTTCGAAAAATTCTCGGGCGGGATTACACCGTCTCAAGCCGTCCCGGTAACCTTACAGCATTACACCGGGCGCTCGACTATCATCACTCCATCAACATTGCTGGAGAACGTGATGCGCAAGCCACGGGATTTCGATGGGGAACTGAAAGCACTTCAGGACAAGGCACGCGACCTCAAGAGCCGCAAGGTGCAGCAGCTCGGCGAAGTGGTCATCGCCACCGGAGCAGATAGCCTCGGCGCCGACGAACTGGCAGGCGCACTGATCATGCTGGCAGAGACGAAGGACACTGCAAGAAAGGAGGCATGGGCAAAACGTGGGGCCGCGTTCTTTCAGGGCCGGGCGCGGCGAACTGCACCGGCAGCTGAGCGCAACACTGGCGGCGCTCCGGCGAAACTGGGCGGCGCGCAACCGTCGCCAGGCAGCAAGGGCTCGGCATGATATGCGCACATGGCAAGTCGAGCGCCGCAAGCGCACGCGGCATCTGATCGAACTCGGCGGGCTCGTCGTGAAAGCTGGACTCATCGACCTGACCGGCGATGATCGCGCTACCATCCTTGGCGCGCTGCTTTGGATGGCAGACAAGCTCAAAAGCGATCAAGGCGCACAGGCGCGCGAGCTATGGGGCGCAAAGGGGAAGCAGGCGTTCGAGGCGGATCCGGCAACACAGAAGGGGACAGATCGAACTGTTTCAGGAGTTCGTCGTTGATGCATGACGATGGGATGTCAGCCGAACGACTGCGTGCCGGGGTAATGTTCGATCATGCAAACGTCGCCGCAGGTTCTCCGACGCAAACTGAACCAAGACGAACCAAAATCGTCCGATCAGAAGGCGTCAAATTGCTTCAAAATGATCTCTTCACACCTGTACATCAGGTCGATGCTTGGCCCGCCATCGCAATTCGCTGGCCGGTGTCGTGAGTGGCGAGTTCCTCTCAGCACATTCCAGAGGTCAGGATCGGCCTCTCCAGCAAACCGAGATTTCAGCCCGAGCGCGAATGCGCCGTAAATCAACGGTTCGAATGCGATAGTACGCAGATGGTGATTGAGCTGGTTGAGAAGACGGAAGGAGGCTCAAGAAGTCCTAAGGGCTATTGTGGCGCGTTCGTCGTGTGTGGCTTTCGCAGTCCGGCATTCTTGCTCCACCGGGCTTCTACAGCGTCATTCTCAATTCCGCGGCTTCACTCCTGAAGCGAGTGATCGACAATTCCATCAATTCCTGGGTTCGCGGATCATTGTTGACGCTGTGGGAATACAAGATCGAGGCCCCGCGGGGCACCCGCAGCATTTTGCAATCGATGCTCGTTGCGCGATCGGCTCCGACGATGGTCTCGATACGTTGAGGACTGACGCCGATCTTCTCGCACATCCATTCGTGGACGGAAGCTCCAGTAAAGCCCTCCATGAGCCACTGCGCATTAAACCCAAACAGCAATTGCCGGATCCAGCAAACGGGCTCGTCGTCCATATACCGAACGGTGGTGACCTCGCCGGTCGGGTCCCTTTGCAGGACGCGGCGACAGATCTGGAGCGAGGTGCGGGACGGGAGATCCGCGGCCGAAATCAATTCCGTTCTGGGGGTAACGCCTGCCGCCAGTGCCGACGCGGTGAAACTCGTATTGAAGGTGATACGATGGTTGAGCCGCTTCTTCGTCACGACACTCCGGGCGCCCCAGGTCGTTGAAATTATGCCCGCCTTGTTCAGCGCTTCGATCGCGCGCCGGATCGTATTCCGGTGCACATTGAACTCGTGCGCCAACGCGCGCTCCGACGGCAGCCGGTCACCCGATTTATAGGCGGCGCGGATACGTCCCTGAAGCTGCCGTGCAATGTGAAGATAGACCCCGCGCTCTTCGTGGTCCGACCGTCGCCGGGCTTGCTGCTGTTCGCTCATGATGACATCGCATCGAAGATGGTTGCTGTCGGGAATAATGCGGCTCGGTTGCGCTAACGTAGACCACTGCGCGGAGAAGATAATTTGTAATGCTTATGTCGCGAAACTGCAGCGGGTTTCGTGTCTGCTGCAGGAGTCTTTCTGCATTCATGACAATCAACACAGCCATACAACTGGTCTAAGCCACTTGTCTAATCGAACAGTCGATCCAGGCAGTATTTTTGCGCAATGGAGCGAATGTCGCACCACCGACACATACTATACACGCCCCTGTCACCGCAGAGAGCTATCAGAACAACGCGGGTTGCCAGCTAGCTTGAGTGGACAAGTGAGCGCTGGAGGGGATTTCGAACGGGGCGGCGTCGCTGATCGCGCCGCCCGTCACCAGGAAGGAGCGGAGCATGTTGACGGATCGTCACGTCGCCGAATATCACACCAAAGGTTTTACCGTCGCCGAGGGGCTCTTTGCCGAACAGGAGATCGGCGAGTTGCGGCGTGTCACTGACGAGTTGATTGTCGAAGCCTCAGCGCTAACAAGTCCGACGCCGACCTTCGAGCTCGAGCCATCCCACACTCCGGAACAACCCGCCGTTCGTCGAATCGAGATGCCGCACAGGCACTTCGACTTCTTCAGGGAGTTCGTGCGACATCCCGCCCTTATCGATAGTCTCCAGAAGCTGATCGGCCCAGACGTACGAGTACACAACTCCAAGATCAACCTGAAGCCGGGCCGGATCGGTTCGCCCGTCGAGTGGCACCAGGATTGGTGCTTTTATCCGCACACCAACGACGCGTTCCTGACGGTGGGCGTGTTCCTGGACGATATCACCAGTGTTAATGGGCCTCTGCTGTGCCTGCCTGGCTCGCACCAAGGCAAGATCTACGATCACCACAACCCTGATACCGGGTACTTCTGCAGCGCGGTCGATCTGGATGCCGATCCTGTGAACGCCACCGGCGCCGAAGAGTGCGTTGGTCCGGCAGGGACCGTGTCGTTCCACCATGTCCGTACAATGCACGCCTCCGGACCAAACATGTCCGCCCAGCCCCGCCGGTTGCTTTTGATTGGATATGCTGCGGCTGACGCGTGGCCGCTGTTGGGCGTGAGGAACTGGGACCAGTATGAAGCGGACATGGTTTGCGGACAATCGACCCGCAACCCGAGGATGGTCGCACTGCCGTGCCCCGTGCCCTTTCCGATGCCGCCCGAAGCGCAAGAACGGTTCAGCCTGTTCGACAACCAGAAGCGGGCGCGGCGCTTGCTCTACGATCGTCCCGCCGAGGTGAATTGAGCGCGCAATCCTTGGGTACAACCGCGCGCGTTTGATTCTTGCGACGTGCGGGTCAGGGCCGATGTCGCCGTCAGTTGCGAAGCCGGATTTGCGCCGCAGGTCGGGCTTACGGCGAATTTTGCGGAAGCAAGTGGAGCGATCTGGGTGTGTCCGCCCCGTTTCTGGAAACGGGGCTTGGATGAAAGAAACTCGGTCCGTGCGGTGCTGGTCGCCGGCGGAGCGCTGTACGTCGAGTTCGCGAGCGAAGGCATCAATCTACAGACCCTTAAGTTAGTCCTTATTCGATCTAGCAATGTGTGGAGACGTTATGAGCATTAACAGACGCAAGTTCCTGGCGACCACTGCGGCAGCGGCTGCGGCCACTTCAGTTTTTCGGCCAGCCATCGCGCAGACCAAGAAGCTTCGGTTCGCGGTTGGGCCGCTTCTGCCCAACCCCGAGGACACGAAAAAGGCGTTCGGACCGGTATTTGCCCACATTGCAAAAGAACTCGGTGCAGATTTCGAGCTGGCGGCGACCACCGATTGGGCCGGGATGGCAGTTGCCATGGGCGGCGGTCAGCTCGATCTGGCGTGGATGGGGCCGTGGGGCTACATCATTGCCAACAATGCGACCGGTTGTCGGGCGGTCGCCACCGCCAAATATGATGAAAAGCCGACTTATCAGGCCATCATCATTGCGCGGCCCGATCTCAAGGTGACGAAATTCCCCGACGATACGAGGGACAAGTCGATTTCCTTTGCCGACGTCGGCTCCACTTCCGGCTGGTTGATCCCGACCTTCTACGCAAAGGAAGTCTGGAAAATCGATCCCAAGGCCTTCTGGAAGTACAGTGACGGGGCCACACACGCGGCCAACGAGATCGCCGTCTCGTCTGGCCAAGTGGACATGGCTACCGACTTCGACCGCAACCGCAATGCAATGATCGCGTCCGGCCGGGTCAAGGAGGACTCAAACAAGATCATCTGGACATCAGACCCGCTGCCCAACGATGCCATCGCGGTACCCGCCAACGCTTCCGCCGAGATGTCGAGCAAAGTGCAGGCCATCCTGACCGCGATCACGGTCGAACAGGCAAAGTTGCTGCTGCCGAACCGGTACACCGGCTTCGTCGCGGCGACCCATGCCTCCTACAGGTCGATCGAAAATGCCGGTATCTCCGTCGGCAAGATCAAGGCAAAGGTGTGAGATGAACGCTACGGGAGCGGGACGTCTCCTCGACGGTGCGATCACTCGTTACGGCGGGATGAAAACCGCTGCAGAAGCGCTGGCGAAGCTCGAAGCCGCGCAACGCACATTCAGCGTTGCGCGAGTCAAAGGCTGGCTGCTCGTTGCGGCCATTGTTGCGTTCTATCTCGTGGCCGCCGATCTCGCACAACTCGACCTCGGCAAGCTCGGCATGGGTCTCCCTAAACTTTGGGACTGGCTGTCGCGGGCCTGGCCGCCGAGGTTCGACGAGCTCCCGCTGTTCCTTTGGCGAACGGCGGAGACGGTCGCGATGGCAGCGATCGGCACAACGCTGGCCACACTGATCGGACTGCCGTTTGCAATCCTTGCGAGCCGCAATATCACGCCTTTACCGTGGCTGTATTTCCCGACGAGATGGTTTCTGAATGCGCTGCGCGGGATCGATTCCTTTGTGTTTGCGCTGTTGTTCGTGGCGGCGGTCGGGCTCGGGCCGTTCGCAGGTGTGCTCGGCATAATGCTTCATACGGCCGGCACGGCCGCCAAGTTCTTCGCCGATCAGATCGAAAGCACCGACCTCGGTCCTCACGATGCGATCCGCGCAACCGGTGCGGGACGGCTTACTGCACTCACATATGGGCTCCTGCCGGATATTCTGCCGCTTCTGCTCTCAACCTCGCTGTTCTGGCTGGAGTTCAATGTCCGCGCCTCCACGGTGTTGGGCGTTGTCGGCGCCGGCGGCATCGGTCAGGAGCTGAAGAACAGCATGGACCTTCTCGACTTCTCCCGGCTCTTCACAATCATAGCGGTCATCCTCATTGTCGTGACGGCGCTGGACTGGCTGTCGGGGTGGCTGCGCAAGAGGCTCGTATGACCAATGGGTGACCCCGTGAACAGGATATCTGCCGATGGGCTCGCCTTTTGCCCGCAACCGGACATTGTCGGCAAGCCGCCGGTACTTTCCGTCGAGAGCTTCTCGAAGAGCTTCGGTGCGCGATCGGCGGTAGAGAATGTAAGCTTCACGTTGATGGAGCATGAGTTCGTTGCGGTTCTGGGGCCGAGCGGCGCCGGTAAAACCACGCTGTTTCGCTGTATCACCGGTTCGGCCAAATCGGACACGGGGCGCATTCGCTTCGGCGGCACCGAGATCGAGCGGCTGACGCCCCGCGATCTACGGCAAATCGCGGTCGTCTTCCAGCAATTCAATCTGGTGCGGCGGCTCACGGCTCTCGACAACGTACTTGCCGGGCGGCTCGGCCATTTACCGACCTGGCGGGGTGTATTCCGCCGTTTCGAACGCGCGGACAAGCTCAAGGCGTTCGAATGCCTGGAGCGTGTCGGCATGCTCGATCACGCACTCCAGCGCGCCGACACGCTTTCGGGCGGACAGCAGCAGCGGGTCGCGATCGCGCGCGCGCTTGCCCAGGAGCCACGGTTGATCGTCGCCGACGAGCCGGTTGCAAGTCTCGACCCCAGTTCGGCTGCCGGGGTCATGCAACTTCTCAAGGACATCGCCCGCGACGAAGGCGTTGCCGTGATTTGCAGCCTGCATCAGGTCGGCTATGCGCGAACCTTCACCGATCGCGTCATCGGTCTTGCGCGCGGCTGCGTTGTCATCGATGCGCCGACGCGGAGCTTGAACGAGGCTGCTTATGACGCGCTCTACGGTTCCGCGTACGCATCCGACGAGCGCCGTCTTGTCTGATGCGGTATATTTCGCGAAGCGTGTGACCTTAAGTCTAGCTTTAAGGTCATCAGGCGATGCGGGTCGAGGTTTTAGGCGGGTTGGAGC